>CAWDGB010000016.1:0-55624 GCA_963801715.1 uncultured Actinomycetota bacterium
CGTGACAACTGAATGGAACCAACGGATGGCAAGACCTCCAACGTTGACATCGGACGACCTGTAACCGATCAGCGACGCGGGGAACCGAGAGGTGACGTGACGGCCGCCACGAGCCGGTGATCTGCCAGTCACGACGCGCTTGGACGCGTCGCTCAGCGGGCATATACGACCTGGATTGGAGCTGGGATCCGGGTGCCGCGGCGGCCGCCCGGTCCGAGGAAGGGGGACGTGCATGTCGCCCTTCCTCCTGCTTCGCCGTACCGCCGACAGCACGGTCGAGGTCATGCGCCACCACGGATCGCCGAGCCGAACCCGCTTGCTGCTCGCCCTCCTGGGCGCGGTGTTCGGCCTCCAAGCCGCGGATTTGAGCACCTTAGGTGCGACCGCGCCGCTGCTCGAAACCGGGTTGGGGTTCAGCCACGCCCAAATCGGTGCCCTCGCGTCGATCTCGGCTGTGGTCGGCGTGTTCGCCACCCTGCCGGTCGGCGTGCTGGCCGACCGAGTGAACCGAGTCGGATTGCTCCGCATCGTGGTGCTGCTGTGGACCGTTGGCATGGTCTGGGTCGGCTTGAGCTCGACGTTCGCGATGATGCTGATAGCGCGGGCCATGCTCGGCGCGGTCGCGGCGGCGGCTGGTCCGATTGCGGCCTCATTGGTGGGCGACGTGGTGGCCACCGACGAACGTGGACACGTCTTCGGCCGCCTCCTCCTGGCCCAGCTAATCGGCACGACCGTCGGCGTTACGGTGTCCGGCGAGATCGGCGGACTGATCGGTTGGCGCTGGGCCTATGGGTGGCTCGCGGCTGTCGGTCTGGTCATCGTGGCCTTGCTCGGCAAGGCGACAGAGCCCCGCCGGCGATGGTCGGTGGATGACTCGAACGCCCGATTGCCCATCTGGCGGGCCGCGGGACGCGTCTTGCGAATCAAGACGAATCTCGTGCTCATTGTCGCCTCGGCCTTCGGCTACTACTTCTTCGCCGGTGTCGCAACGTTCGGTCTGTCGTATCTGCGCAGTGCGTTCGGAATCGGGCAGGTCGCGGCGCCGGCCATTCTGGTCGTACTTGGTCTGGCCGGCGCCGCCGGCGTCCTCATGGGCGGTCGGGTGGCCGACCAGTTGATGCGCAAGAAGGTCCGCGCCGGACGGGTCTGGGCGGTGCTCGGCGCGTTCGGTGGCGCCGTTGTGTTCCTCGTGACAGCGCTGGTCGCCTCGACGTTATGGGTGACGTTGCCGTTGCTCGTTGCCGGTTCGGCCCTCCTCGGCGCGGCCAACCCGCCACTGGACGCGGCGCGGATCGATATCGTGCCGAGGCCACTCCTGGGGCGGGCCGAAGCGATCCGATCGGTATTGCGCAGTGGCGCGGACGCTTCAGCGCCCGTGACGTTCGGGCTACTCGCTGGTTCGTTGGGCATCGGCCATACGTTCCTGCTGATGACAGCGCCACTCGTCGTCGCGTTCGGCCTGGGCGCCATCGCGCTACACACCTACCCGGCCGACGTGGCCGCCGCAGAGTACGCGTCAAAACCCAAGCCGGCCTCGCCTCGTGTGAGCCGTTCGGCCGACGCGGACACATCCTCACGATCGGCGAGCTGAGCCCGTCGCGAGAGGTTGATCAAACGCCTTCCACCGCGAGCGGGGATACTTCTGCGGGCCGTGCGTTGGTCGACACGGTCATTCAGTCGCCCTGCGCACTGCGGCCACGGTGGCAACCGCGACGGCCCGACAACGAAGAACAACATCGTGAATGTGCCACAACCGCCGCGGTGCTGAGGCGCCGTCGACCGCAGCTGCCCGTACAGCTCATCGGGGATGCCCTTCAATGCGCGTTGCTTGTCGGCGATGAGGCCGAGAAGCGGCTATTCCTGCTGGGCGAGCCCGAGGCGTTCTTCAGCATGCCCGGCTACGACGGCTGGCCGCTGGTCATGCTGCGGCTGGCGGACGTGGACCTCGTGCGGCTGACGGAGCTGGTGACCGACGCGCGCAGGCTGCGTGCTATGAGCCTGCGGTGTCTGGTCGGTGACCTGAGAGCGTCTCGACGACCTCATCGATGCCGATCAAGTCACGCTCGACGTCCTCGAGGTAGAGGCGGCCGGCCACGATGACGTGGTCGGCGATTTCGAACAGGGTGACACCTCGCATCTCGAACGCCAGCCCGTCGGTGCGGGTACCCGACCAGTGCCACTCGCTCCAGGCGGTCTGCCCATCGTTGACCGAGCGCAGCACCTCGGCGCGGAAATCGGGTATCCCGGCGAACATGGCCGCCCAGTTGGCGCGCATCTGCTCGCGCCCGGTGAAGGTTCGGCCGGGGTGGGCCGGTTGCGAGCTGCGGTAGTCCGCGTGGAACAGCGCTGCGGACGCGTCGAGATCGTGGGCGTTCAGGGCGCTGACGAGCCGATTGATCACCTCAGCCATTGCACACACCCCCACTGACTTCGGCGAGTCCGGGCGGGCTCGCTGATTCATGGTCGCGCGGAGCAAGCCGCGCGGTCTAGCGCCCGCGATCGGCTGGCCGTCGCGGCGGAAGAGCCACGCGAGCTGTTCCAGGCGCTGCGGGACTGGTCAGGAGCGCGTTTCCGTTCACCAAGCCGTATTACTCCAACCGGGAGCTGCCGCCCGCCTGAGGCCGTAGCTCGCTCGCCGGCCGGCCGGTCTTGGCCGGATGGGAGCCGAGCACACTGGCCGCATGGCTGTGCGGCTGCATCACGTCGTCATCGATGCTCACGATCTTCCTGGCTTGGCACGCTTTTGGGCGCAGGCGCTGGGCTGGCGGGTCCTGTCCGAGGGTGCGCGAGAGGTCGTTATCGGACCGGATGAGACCGCGCCGATCGGCATGTGCTTCATGCCGGTCCCGGACGTCAAGACGATCAAGAATCGGGTGCACCTCGACCTGACGACCGGCGCTGACGATCGGGACGCCGAGATCGAGCGGCTACTGCGGCTGGGCGCCCGCCGGGTCAATATCGGCCAGACCGGCGAGGAGTCCTGGACCGTTCTCGCCGATCCCGAGGGAAACGAATTCTGCGTCGTGCGCCCGAAAACAACCCTCATCGGATGACACCCGGCAAAGTCTCGCGGCGGGCGGAGGGGTTACGCAAGAGCGCATCCGGAGCCGCGCTAATTGCACCACCACAGTGGGCACCATCCGCGACGAACCCTGGAGAGCCAACTCAGAAGGTGGCAGGCGATTAACGAGTCAGACCGGCCAGCTCTATCACGAGCCAGCTAGATCAACTACGCCGTCGCCCCGCGGATCCATACAAGTCGGCGATTCAGATTGCCAGGCGGAGCGGGCCGATCCCAAGGCGGCCTCCGCCCGGCGGCGCCGCTCCAGCAGCCAGTCCGGGAAGTACGACCCTGACCTGAGCTTGGGGATAGCCAGCTCGATCGTGCCCGCCCGCGTGTCCCATTTCCGATGCGATAGCCGTTGCGCGTGTTAGTTCGCTCGCTGCTGCGCATCCCATACTCGGCGCCGCATACCGCGTCGGCCTCGGCGCCCATCAACGCCTGCACGAACGACGACAGCATCGCCCGCAACAAATCAGACGACGCCTGGCTCAGCTGCCCAGACAACCAACGGGACAGATCGATACTGGATGGTGCGGACATCGCGTCGCTCCTCGTCTCGAGCTCTTAGTCGGAACTCGTTGGGCATCACGCGATGGCCGTCTCAGCTCACGCCGCCACTGCACATCGGGGCGTAGATCAAACACCACCTCTAGCGACGCAACTGCAGATCGAGGGGATTCACGTGCCCTGTTTGAACCGCGTCTATTCACGATCGCCGAATATTCTGCGAGAGGTACGCAGGATACCGGAGGAGCTGCGCCCCCTCATCACGGGCATAACGCCGGTGGTCGACGAAACGGAAGAAGCGGTCGCCGACTGCGCCGCGTGTGGATCTAAGGGAATTGCGGCGTGAGCTGGGGTCGACGACGACGTCGATTAGAGCGATCCAGCTGCGCCGACCGATCTCGCTGGTCTGCACCGACAGGTAGGCGTGAATGTCGCGGCAATGGGCTGAGGTGGGCTATGACCGTTGAAACCGCTGGGAAGCGGCGGCGATAGCCGGGCCTAGGCTTGCCCGTATAGGCCCATACGTCGTTATCCGAATAGACACGCTCCGCTGGCACGGCAGGCCAGCCAAGCTCAGCTCCCATGGAGGGATAGGACTTATGGAGATCAAAGCTGCGGTCCTTGGCGTCATGGGCGCTGCACCGCCGTATGCGTCGTCGAAGCCGCTTGCGCTCGATACTCTCGAGCTTGATCCTCCCGGGCCCGGCGAGGTGTTGATACGAATGAGGGCCGCCGGACTTTGCCACTCTGACCTGTCGGTTATCAACGGTGACCGGCCACGGCCTGTGCCTATGGCGTTGGGCCATGAAGCTGCCGGTATTGTCGAGGAGATCTGCCCGCTCGAAGGCGGAGTCGGCGAGCCGGAGCTGAAACCCGGCGACCATGTTGTGATGGTGTTCGTTCCATCGTGCGGCCATTGCGAACCGTGTACGGAAGGCCGTCCGGCATTGTGCGAGCCGGCCGGAGTGGCGAATACCGCGGGTACGTTGCTTTCTGGTGCGCGTCGTCTGCACCGGCGCGACGGGACTCCAGTCAACCACCACCTCGGCGTTTCGGCGTTCGCTGAATACGCCACTGTCTCCCGTCGCTCGCTGGTCAAGGTCGATCGGGACCTGCCGCTCGAGGAGGCGGCCCTGTTCGGCTGTGCCGTGTTGACGGGGGTCGGTGCGGTGGTGAACACAGCAGGAGTCAAAGCCGGATCAGCCGTGGCCGTCGTCGGGCTCGGCGGGGTCGGCCTTTCCGCGCTGCTCGGTGCCGCGGCAGCGGGAGCGCATGAGCTCCTGGCGGTCGACCTGTCCGAGGACAAGTTGGCCTTCGCCGGAGAGATCGGTGCGACCATGACCATGAACGCAGGCGAGCCCGAGGCCGCCGACCGGATCCGCGCTGCGACTGGCGGCGGAGTTGACTATGCCTTCGAAATGGCAGGATCCACCAGAGCTCTCGATCTGGCTTATCGAATCACCCGCCGTGGCGGCATGACCGTCACCGCCGGCCTCCCACCGCCGACGGCTACCATGCCACTCGCGCCGGTCACCCTCGTCGGGGAGGAACGCACGCTCAAAGGCAGCTACCTCGGAACGGCGGTGCCGACCCGCGACATACCCCGATACATCGCACTTTACCGGCGCGGACGGCTGCCGGTTGACCGGCTGAAGAGCGGCACACTGAAGCTCGAGGAAATCAACGAGGGCTTCGATAAGCTGCACGAGGGAAAGGCGATCCGCCAGGTGGTCCTGCTCCCGTGACGAGTAGGCTGCGCGAGACTCCGGTGTCTTCTTACACTCCCGCACTTCCACTCCCGCGACGCGGTCACCGGCTCCACGACGAACCGACCATCCAAAAAAACTGGCAATGCCACGACGTTGTTACCCAAGCTAGCGGTCGTATTGATCTAGACTCGGGGTGTCAATGGTGATGGTGTGGGCGGCCTGCCAAGGCCGCCTTTGCCTTTCACGCCGCGGTCCTGGATCAGCCGTCGGACTGAGTGCAGCACTGCTAAGTGCATCCGGGCATCCGGGCGCAACAGCTTGATGGCGCGGACGGTCATTGATGTAGTCGTGAGCCGAGCCTCTGCGAGATCCGCTCGGGCGTTGAGAGCCTCGCGGTCGGCAGGCTCGCGCCGTCGGCGGAGTGGGCTGTATCGGACCCGCGCCGCGTAGACCCTTGGTGATGCGGCGGAATTGGCTTAGCAAGTACCGGGTGGCCCCAGCATGACGAGTGTTGACCTCAACACGGCTTCGGCGCTCCCTAACCAGCTCCTTCGCGAGCAGCGTTGCTCTAGCGTTCAGCGTCGCGGCGCTATTGGTCATCGCTTTCGCCTGCTTCGTCGAGTACGTCGATCGGAACGCCGCAATCCGTGGCGTCCCAAACGGGGCCTGCAGCTTGGCGCACATGTCGGTCCGCTCGACTTCGCGGCCCACGGCAGTGCGCGCCTGCGCCCGGTGCCGCCATGATCAACTGCGGCCATCCCCCGTTGTCGTTTGCTGCCGCGAGCAGGCGAGGGATCGACGCGAACACGGCGCGACGGTTTGTTGATGATCTGATTGCCGTGGCTATGTCTGGTGCACGCAGGATCGGGTCTTGACCATCCGCGCTCGCCGGACACCAGGGCGGACTTGCCGATGTCGATCTGCTGGGTCCGCTGCGGTCGAACCAGCCGGGCCGGCGATACTGGCCGGCGCAATGAAAGATCGACGGTTCGAAGCAACCGTCGGTCTTGCGACTGGAATATGTGTTTCAGGCCGAGGCTGCGCGATTAGTTCGATCGCGCGCTCGTGCGCTGGGCGATCCATGGCCGGTTGATGGTGGTGAGCCGCTGCGAGGCGTAGCGGGTGTCTTGCCAGATGGCGACCAGCCGCCCGAAGATCCGTCCGGTTCGGGTGCGTGACTGGTTCATGCTGTACCTCTCAAGGTGAGTGCTCGGATTTACGTCGAGGCATCCGCGCGAGTGTCCCGCGGACTCCGGGCTGCGCCGCTAGCCCAGCTCACCCGGCTCAGGACCCGTGGCGTCCGGCGCCGAGGAGGGTCCGCACGAACGGCGGCAGGTGGTGGTAGCCGGCGACCAAGTGGTGGTGCATGTCGTGCGCCGGGATGGTGTTGACCAGGAGCAGGGCGACGGCGGCGAGGACCAGGACGGCCAGGGCGCCGACCACGGCCAGGCCACGGTGATGGGTCCGGACGGTGGTGGTGGCGATGCTGGTCATTTCGTGGCTCCTCATGCGCTGTGGTCCCGCCGATGAAACACATCGTGCCGCCCGCACCGCCCACGGACAGTCACCACGACGACAGGTCACCTGTCATCCACACGACAGATCCACGGACCGGAATCAGCTGGGAATCAGCAGGCCGCGAATATCACCGAGATCCGGACCAGGTGCCGAACGCGCAGCACCCCGCTTGGACGAAACCACAAGCGCTCTCGTCTCTCGCTTCGTCGGCCAGATCACGCGCCGCCGCGCTGAACTCCTGGCGATCCTGCAGCCTGCCCGAGGACGTGAACGGCAACGTGTCGATGACCTGCCGCCACTACGGCATCAGCCAGCCGGTCTAGCCCACCCGGCTGCGCCGCTACCGCAAGGGCAGCATCAACAACGATTGCCGTCATGCCCATGCGACCCAGCAACGGTCACGCGATCAAACGCACTTCAGACTCGCGCAGTCATCACCATCCGTGATCATCCGACCCGGCCGCAGCGCACGGGCGAAGCACCGACACGGCTTGGCGTCAGCCGCACCAGCCGGAACCCCCAAGGCCGTCGGCATGACCTGCTCGGGCTCCGTAGGCAGGAATACCACCAGCGGCGCACGCAGCATCTGGGCCTTCGGCTCGTAGACCACCATCTAACTGCGCCGCTGCCGGAACGCCGAATACGCGGCTTCGGTGTCCTGCTGATCGGCGGGTCAGGCGTTGATATGTGCGTGTGAGCGACCTTCGGACTTATCGGTTCTTGGGCTGCGCCGCACAGGTGATCCGAGCAGGCGGCTTGGGGGTGCCGTCTTGTCGCCGAACCTGCGTCACCCACCGACACCGCCGGCTATGCGCAAGCCCCGACCTACGGGCTGCAGGGCGACACGCGCACCGACCTCGACCGCCCGGACGATTCGGCTACCCCGAGCGTCGACGAGCGTCGCGGGCGCGCCGGGCTGGGGGAGACGGGCCGGGCTGAGGCCGCGACCTGGCAAAGCACACGCAGACACAGCTGCGACGCTGACGGTGGACGAGCGGAGTCGGCGGGTCACGCCCTCCGGCCTGATCCGCGCGGAAGACCTGGCCCGCGAGACGTGTCCGCGCCGTTTCACCTCTGTCCGGCCGGAGGCGCCCACCAGCATCACCGCGCCGCCGACGCCCGGCGGCACAACCAGTCGGGTGCGTACCCGCATCCGCTGACCACGCGGCGACCGGGAGGGAACGATGAACAGCAACAGCACGATCACTGCGCGGGTGCCGGGAACGCCGATCGCGTCCGGCGATCTGTTCGCGCTGATCAGCGCGCAGCAGGATCAGATCGACGACCTGGCCAGCATCGTCGCGGTGCAGCACGAACGACTCGACGACTTGCACCGACGCGTCGCCGAGCTCACCGCTCGACTTGGGTAGCCGACGATGCCGTCCCGGTATCGTCGGCCGGCTACACCCGCTGAGCGGGCCCGCGCCGCCGCCGCTCGCGAGCAGCGCCTCGCGGTGCTGCACCAACTCCGCGGTTGGAGTGAGACACGCGCGCGGTTCGGATCGCTGCTGAACCCTTCTGTCAGATACTTCGCATGACTTGCTTCCAACCGCTCTTGGAGGAGCACGACATGAATACCGATCCTCTTCTCGTCGGGGTCAACAGCGTCTTTCCGAATCAAAACTCGTCGACAGCACCGACGGCCTGGGAGGAGGACACCGACCAGGGCGCTCAGCAGGGGATTCCGTCCGCAAGTGGCCCGATGCTCACGCTGACGAAGCGCTCGAACAATCTGCCGGTCCTGCCCAACGGAGCCGTCAACCCGGCTCCGGAACCCGATCCCGTCTGCATGATCGTCGGCAACTTGCGGATGAACGCGGGCGTTGCTCAACGACTTTCCGCCGCGCAGCTCGGTTCGGGACTCGTCGGCGAGGAGTCCATCGGGGGGACAGCCGGCGCCCCAGGCGTAGGAGTGGTCGGGATCGGACTCCCCGGTGACGGCGTGCGCGGCATCGCAGCTGGGGACAGGCCGATCGGTCACGGAGTCGCCGGCTTCACGACTTCGCCGAGCGTCAGTAACGCCGGCGTCATGGGCGAGGCGCGCGCCGGAGCAGTCGGCGTCTTGGGGCGGTGCCCGGCGGGTAGCGGGATCGGCGTTCGCGGGATGGGCAGCAGCCAGGCTGTGCGCGGGGATGGAGGCGCGTTCGGCGTGGTCGGGACAGGAACGACCACGGGCGTGGATGGTACAGGCCCGTTTGGGGTCGTAGGCAGGGGAACCGTCACCGGCGTGGACGGTAGAGCCACTGGCGCGGGCACCCGTGGAGTCGTCGGCATAGGTGGAGTCGCAGGCGTTCAGGGCGGCAACCGTGCGATTGTCGGAAGCGGAATCGGAGTCCTAGGGGTCCCCGGCCCGAACTTCGTCAGCGGTGGCCTTGTCTTTACTCCCTGGGCGGGCAGATTTGACGGCCCTGTGTTCGTCCGAACAGTAGGAGGGGCAGCTGGCAACCTCAGCGTCGACGGTTCCCTCTTTGTGACAGGCACCAAGTCTGCCCTCATCCCTCATCCCGACGGTTCGCACCGGGCGATGTACGCCGTCGAGGCACCGGATAGCTGGTTCGAGGACGTGGGCCGCGCTCAGTTGCGCCAAGGCGTGGCACGGGTGGACGTCGATTCTGATTTCGCCGCAGTGTCAGGGCTTTCCGATGATTACCACGTCTTCCTCACACCAGAAGGCCAGTCCAATGGGCTCTACGTCACCGGTCGTACCTCGGGTGGATTCGAGGTCAGAGAGCAGGGAGAGGGTAACGCTGACATCAGCTTCAGCTACAGAATCATGACGCGACGCACCGACGTCCGGACAAAGCGGCTCGAGCCAATCGAGCTGCCGGCTGAAGATGGCCTGCGAGGAGCAGAACCCGCCGACCTGCGGGATGTTCCCTCTCCTGCCACCCCTGCCTTCCCGGAGGAACACACTCCGACGACCAAGCTGTTGCCGGAAGGGGCCGTACCCGAGCCACCCTCGGATTGGCCCGAGACTGTTCCCTGGCCTCCAGACATCATGAGGAATATGGGCACCCACTGACGCCAGGAAACGGCGTTCACCGAGCGACCAGTTGCGGAGTCGCCTGGCTGGCGTGCTCGATGTAGGGCAAATCGCTGTTTGGACAGCCCTCGTCGTGGATCGCCTTCGGCGTCTTGCGACCCGATGTCGGATCGCGCTCGTCGTCTTCCCACTCGCACTCGGGCAGCCCGCTTCGATCTCGGCCAGCACGTCGATCTGCTCATCGTCGTTGAGCCACGTCGCCGATCCCAGCAACGCCGGGTGGCCACGTCGCCCCGACGTCGCCACCGCTCCTGGCGGCACTGTACGAAATCACCAATCCCGTCGATTGTCCTCGCAACGACACTGTTGCATTGGCTTCGGGGGTGTGCGCGCGAGACTCGGTGGGTGATTGATGGGCGTTCATCGCTGTCGGCTGCTCCTCCCGGCTACCGGTTCCCCCGGGTCCCCCATTGAAGGTTTCGGGCAAGATCACCGGCACTGTCAACGACCAAGATCCATCCCGCATATGTGCCGCGGATTCCGGATCCGGCGTCGATCTCGACGATCTTGCATGATCCATCGGTAGGTGTGTTTCCAGCCCAGTTTCGCCTGGTGTGCCCTGGATATTTGCGACAAAAGGGCCGCGCGGCCGCGCCACCCACGCGCCGACGCGGCGGTTCTGTGGACCGTTCTGTTTGCTGATCGGCTGCAACGGAGAACGCGAGAGTTTTCCCAACAATAGTTGGTGATTCTCTGGTGGCGGGTGTTGGGTTCGAACCAACGTAGGCTGAGCCGACGGTTTTACAGACCGTCGGGTCCAAACCGCGGAGGCCCTTTGTTTGCTGGGCTGGAGGACTCTCGCGTGATCTTGTAGCTCGCTCCGATCCCGCGTATATCCCGCAACTCGGGGACGCCACTGGTTGCCAGCCGCCGAAAGCCGTGCCGGACCTCTCGGGTCGGCCGGCGACCGCACGGATGATCTCGACGTCGATGTCCTGACGATCGTGGCAGGAGTACTACCGCCACCGTTTACCTCCGTGTGGGCACGATGCGCGAGCCGAGTCCGCCTCGGGCCGCTACCTACCGGTCAAGGGACGCCCTGGTGCCCGACACCTTGCGTGCGTCCGGGTAACGGCTCGACGCGCGGCGCACTGGTCCGCCGCACTGCCCGTTGTGTCAATACCTGTTCCTGAGGACTCTCATATATGCCACAGCGAACCGGCCGAACGGGAGTGCACCGAAGGAGGGCCAGCTGTGACCAGCCGTGGAGTCGCGAACACGCAGGTCGTTCGCGGGTTGTTCGATGCCATCGCCAGTGGGGATCTGGAAGCGATCCGCCAGGTGTTCGCCCCTGACGTGACATTCACTATCCCTGGATCATTCCGCCTCGCCGGGGTCCTCCACGGACGAGACGAATTCCTGCGCGGCCTGGGCCAGCTCGTCCAAGCAAGCAAGGGAACCTTGCACGTCGAGCTGGTCAACACCGCCGTGAACGGCCTTGCACGTCGAGCTGGTCATCGCGAACTACCACGCCACCGGCACGGTCAAGGACGAGACAATCGATGAACACAACGCCTGCCTCATCAAGCTCGATGACGGACAGGTCAGCGAGATGACCGACTTCTACGGAGACCCAGAGATCGTCGCACACCAGTGGGATTGACTTCGAGCGCTAATGATTCGGCCGACCAGGAAGGACGCCGATTCCCTACCTTGCTTCGTTCCTCGCTGCCGCAGTTAACGCCGCACCTTCCCACTGGCAAATCAGCGGCTCAGGCTGAAACACAGTTAGAGGCGCAAACGCGCTGCGGCCGGTGTAGCCGGCGCGGCGGTTCGCCGAGGCGGATCCGGTCAGCTCCGCCGGTGGCGACCAATAGGTCGGCGCCGAAGAGATCGCCGATCCCGCCCATACTGGCGTGACGTTGGCGGTTGTAAGCGTCGCCCGGAAGGCGCAGGGTTGTCAGCGTTCCGTTCCCGCCTGTCGCCGCGTCATGCTTGTGCGGTGAGCACGAACCCCCATTCCGGAGTCGATCGCGAGGTGCTGCTGATTGGCCGCGAAGCGGAGCGATTGGCGTTGGACCGCCTGTGCGAGTGGCTTGGTGGCGACGCTCGGGCCGTGGTCTTCACCGGACCGGCCGGAATCGGCAAGTCCGCGATCTGGCAATACGGGTTGAGCCAGCTCCGTTCTTCGGCGCGGGTACTGCAGTGTCAGCCCACTGAAATCGGGCACCGGTTGCCCTATCTGGCGCTCACAGATCTGCTCGAAGGCGTCATGGACAACGTTGACGCGCTCGACAGCACGCTTCAAACGTCCCTGCACGACGTACTACGGCTCGAGGCCGGTGCCGACGCCGAGCCCCTCGCAGTGGAGCTGGCAGTCACCGAAATATTTCGGGGACTGCTGGACCGGCCTCTGGTGTTGGCGATCGACGACGCCCACTGGCTCGACGCTGCGTCTGCGCGAGTGGTCGGCTTCGCCGTACGGCGATTGTCCGAAGCTCCGATGGGGATCGTGGCTACGCAGCGCGGACCCGGTATGCCTGGGTTCGTGCGGGCAGCATTGACCTCTGACCGAGTCGAAGTATCGGCGGTCGGGCCATTGGACCTCGACGAGGTCGATCGCCTAATACAACACCACTTCGGGGTTGCTTTGCGCCGCGCCACCGTAGCTGCCGTCTACGAGGCGTCGGGTGGTAATCCGCTGTACGCGCTGGAGTTGGCGCGGGCAGCGTTACGCCCGCAGGCGAAGCGGACGATGCTTACCGGCACGGACCTGCCGTCCTCTCAACGCGATCTGATCGGCGACCGCATCACAGCGGTAGGCAACGGGCCTATGCAAGGACTCCTGGTAGTTGCCTCGGCTGCCGAGCCAACCTTCGAGTTGATCAACGCGGTCCTCGGGCCGAGTGGCGCTGCGGGATTGCAGCCGGCGATAGAGGCCGGCCTGGTGGAGGAGACCGGAGGTGGCTTGCGATTCACCCACCCGTTGCTGGCCGCGGCTGTGTACGCGGCCGCCGATCCGTCGCGTCGGCGCCGCATCCACCTCATCTTGGCGCGCCTCGCCGCCGATCCCGAGGAAAAGGGCCGGCTGCTAGCCGACGCTGTACAGCTGCCCGATGCTGACGCCGCCCAGACTATCGAGGAAGCAGCCCGTGCGGCCGCCGCGCGGGGAGCTCCCGCTAATGCCGCGCTGCTTGCCGAGCGAGCGGCCGAGCTGACCCCGCCAACGGCTTCCGAGAAATGGGCGCGGCGGCTGCAGGCGGCCGCGGACTACTACTGGGATACCGGCGACGACCAAGCGTGCTTAGCGCACTTGCAGACGCTGGATGCCACGCTGCCACCAGGTCCAGGTCATGCCGCCGTGGTGCGTCGACTTGCGATGCGCACAGCGCTGACACAATCGTTCGCCGCTGCCCGTTCGTTGCTCCGTGACGGAATCGCCGAAGCCGACGACGATGCCACCGTGCAGGCCACGCTTCACCGGGACTTGGCTTTCGCGTCTCTGCGCAACGGCGACATCCAGCCCTCCGCTCAACTCGCCGTCGTGGCAGTGTCACTTGCCCGTCGGGCCGGCGACTCTGATCTCATCGAAGACACTGAAACGGTTGGGCTCCTCGGCACCGTCATCGCCGATCCGGGCAGAGACGCACTGACGTTGACCGACCGACTGATATCGCTGTCCCGCAACGAAAGCAGCGACCATTGGCTGCCCAGCGGCTCTCGGCTCGTGCTCATTGGCGCGATGCTGAAATGGATAGACCGCTTCGACGAGGCACGAGAAGTGCTGACTCGTGCGTGGCAGACCAGGTTGGAACGGCAAGAGGACGGTCTTCTCTTCGCCCCACTCTTCCAACTAACCGAGCTGGAGTGTTGGGCCGGCCGCTACGACGAAGCCGACCGCCTCGGTTCCATCGCCGAGATCACCGAACGGCGTAATCCCGCCGGGAACGCCCGTAAGCCAATTCGGCCGTATCTAGCCGCTGTCGTCGCCGCGCGCCGTGGCGAGCTGGAGACCGCTACTGCACTCGCCACCGACGCTCTGGCACTGGCAACGAGCACAGCTGACCGCCGCAATCAACTGCGCTCAACTGCGGTGCTCGGATATATCACCCTGACCAGCGACCGACATAGCGAGGCCGTCGAGCACCTCGCCAAAGTCGAAGATATGCAGGCCAACCTCGGGTACGCGCACCCGGGCATCGTGCGCAGCACCGCCGATCTCATCGAGGCCCTGATAGCCGTCGGAGAGATCGCACAGGCGACAAGCCAGCTCGAGCAGTTCACGCGTCAAGCAACCCAGGCCCGAAGCGCATGGGGCTCCGCGACGGCGCTCCGTTGTCGGGGCCTACTCCTTCTCGCCCGCGACGACAAGCAACGCGCAATCGACGCCCTAACCCACGCCGTTACCCGCTCCCGTTCCCAACCTGACCCGATGGAGACAGTCCGCACCTGTCTCGCCCTCGGCCAGGCGCTTCGCCACGACCGACGCCGAGTTCAAGCCCGCCCACTGCTGCAAGAAGCGATCGACCTCAGCGCCGCCATCGGCGCCGCCGGCTGGCACGCGAAGGCCGTCGCCGAGCTTGCCCGGTGCGGCAGGACCAGCGTGAGCCCGAGTGGAGTTCACGCCGGAAGGACCGTCGCGGGAGGGCCGCTTACACCCATGCAGATGACCATCGCGGAGCTAGTCGCCTCCGGCAAGGGCAACCGGCAAATAGCCGCGCAACTCTACATCAGTCAGAAGACCGTCGAGGCGCACTTGTCGGCAATTTACCGACAACTCGGCCTGCGAAACCGCACCGAACTCGCGACCTATGTGCATCACACGACGTTGAAGGGAGGGAATCCCCCGATGCCCGATCGCCCGGCGTGAATTAGCGTCCCATCCGAGAGAAAGGACGACCATGACTGAACGGACTGCCGCGACAGCTGTGAAGGTCGGAGAGGTCACCTGCCGGATCTTGAGCGACGGCCATGCCCTCTACCCAACGGAACTCATCTTCGCCGGAATCGATCGAGCCACGCTCGAGGCCGAACTCGGTCCCCGCCTGCAAGACGGCCAGGTCTCCAGCACCTACCACTGCGCTCTTCTCGAGACACCCACCGCCCGGGTCCTGCTCGACACCGGGCTCGGGAAACTAGCGGAAGTCATGGGCGCACCGGCAGGCCATCTGATCAGCGCACTGGCCGCGGCAGGATACGCACCTGATGACATCGACGTCGTCTTACTCAGTCACGCCCACCCCGACCACATCGGCGGCCTGCTGACCAACGGTAACGTGACATTCCAGCGTGCCCGGCACGTTATGTCCGCCGTGGAATGGGACTACTGGACTTCTGAGAACAGCCTCTCCCAGCTACCAGAGATCATGGCCGCGCCAGCCCGCATGCTCTTACCTCCACTGGACAAGGCAGGCGCCATAGATCTCATCACCCGCGACACCGAGGTCGTCCCCGGAGTCCACCTACTGTCAGCACCCGGACATACGCCTGGGCATTGCGTCGTCGCCGTCGACTCCGGCGCCAGCATGCTCACCCTGCTCGCGGACACGATCATCGATGAACTTCAATTCGTCCATCAAGACTGGGTCAGCACGCTCGACCACCTACCCGACCAGACCGTCGCCACCCGCAAACGCCTACTCGCCGACGCCGCCGCACACGATGCGGAACTACTCGCGCATCACATCGGCCACTTCGGCCATGTCGAGACCGCGGCGCAGGGCTACATGTGGCACAGCAGTTGATCACCGGATGGTTCCGAGTAATTCCGTACTGCTCCGATGGATTTCCCTCACGATTTTGATTCGCGTTTTGCGGCCAGCACGTGTGCAGCGAGCTCGGTGCGTGATCTCAGCGCTAGCTTGCGGTAGATCCTCGTCAGATGGGCTTCAACTGTTTTCGGACTCATATAGATCTCTGCAGCGATCTGCCGGTTCGACTTGCCGGCCGCGACGAGCTCAGCGACTTGGGTCTCCGTCTCGGTGAGCGTGGCCGATCCGGATCGACTACGCCCGCCAGCACGGCCGAACTCGGAATCAGCTTTTGCTGCCCACGTGTTCGCACCCATGGCTCCGAACACGTCGGCAGCTCGGCGCAACATGACTTGCGCATCCGGGCGCCGGCGTTGACGCCGCAGCAAAACACCAAGTGCAAGTAGAGTCCGTCCGCGCTCGAGCGGATCGGGAAGATGCTCGCATCTGCCGACGGCATCCCGTAGCGCCGCCTCGGATGCCTCAAGTTCACCGATCGCCGAGAGCAGCAGACCGGAACACCGCAGCGCCGTCACGCGTGGCCAGTCAGATCCGGCGAGCGCTGCTCGTTTCTCGAAGGTCCTAAGCCGCGATTCGGCCCGATTGAGGTCGCCCAGTGTTATCAATGCTTCGACGTGGTCAGCGTCCGCACGAATGACACCCGGATGCACGTAGCCGAACTCATTCTCCAAACTCTCAACACGGTTGAAGTGCCTAACAGCCGATTCGCTGTCGCCGGCGCAGAGGGCGATGAATCCGAGCACCGCAAGCGCGCGCATCTGATGCCTACCCTCAGCGGTGCGGTCGGCGATCAACAGGCTCTCCGAGGCCAGCGCGCTAGCCCGTTCGAGGTCCCCAGCTCGCGCCGCCGCTAACGCGGCCGGGTAGGCCCACATAGGTCGGAGGGCAACTTTGCCGGAGCGCTGCTCATTGTCTTTTCCGAGCTGGGCGAGTTTACGTGCCTGCTCGATCCGTCCGGCCCAGCATTCGAGTTCGCCGAGTTGGAAGAACGCGGGCATGAGCAGCCCGTCCAATTGACGGTCCCACCAGTCCGTATACGCCGCAGTCAGCAGCCTTCGCGACGCGTCGAAATCATCGATCCATTTCAACATGGCGGCGATCAGAACGTGGCGCGACGAGGAGGGCAGCCAGCGATCCTCCGAGTCCGGCAACAGGGCGAGCTTGCTGAGACGAGAGTTCAAGTCGACCGGCATGTCGGCGCGGATGACCGCTTGCAGCAAATAGACCGTCTCCGCATCGACGACGGCGTCGGGATCCTCGCTCGTCTCGACGAGCCGCATCGCGAGGGCGGCATCCTGACGCGACTCACGCACGTCACCGGCTTGCATGATGTCGAGCGCACGATCGCGATGCAGGGTCGCAGCCAGAACAGGCTCATAGGCTGCTTCGCTGATCGCCAGGTCGAGGACCGTTTTCGCGGCACCGAACGACTCCGTATCCGCGGCGACCTTTGCCAGGCGGCGCAAAACGAGCGCGCGGTCCGAGCCCGGAGACAGGTCGTCGACCAATTGCCGCAGAGCCGCGGCTGCCTTTCCGCTGTCGCCCGCTTCCCAAAAATAGTCCGCGGCGGTGATCGACCGTCGCAACGTAGCAGCGCGGTCAGATGCTGGGGTCAGCTGCACCGCCCGCTCCGCGAGCGCGCCTGCCTCCTCTGGAGCGCCGCGGGCGTAGGCGGCGGCGGCACCTTTCTCCAGCTCGTCGGCAACGTACTGGTTCGGAAGGTCGTTCGCGGCGGACAGTTGCCGGGCGCGTTCCTCACCGTCGGTGGTGAGGGCCGCTAGTCTCCGGTGCAGCTGCTTGCGGCGGGCCCCATCGGCGGTCGAGTAGGCTGCGTTGGCCAAGAGCGGATGGGTGAATTGCAGGTGGCCGCGGTCGCTTTCGAGCAGCCCGGCATCGATCGCGCGCTGCACACCGGCAAGAGCGATGTGGCCCAGTACCTCCTCAACGGTCGCCACCGTCGCGCTCGCGTATGCGGCCACTAGCAACAGCACATCACGCGTTGTGGCACTGACTGCCGCGATGCGGCGACCCATCAATTCTTCGAGCGTGTGCGGCAACGGCAACGGAACGCCCACCGGCACCAGCTTCGTTTGTTGCAGAACTACTCTGGCCAACTCGAGTGAGAAGAGCGGATTACCTGCCGCGGTGCGGTAGATCTGGCTCACCATGGGCCGCAGCAGGGCCGCTCCCATTCTTGCCTTGATCAACTGATCGATCTCGTCCTCGGTCAGCGGTCCAATGTCGAGAAAGGAGATGCGCCCGTACGGCAACGCGGCGCGCAACGCTTCAGCACCGAAGGTGTCGCGCTGGGTGGCTAGAACACCAATCGGATGATCGGCCAGGCGCCGCAACGCAAACCCAATGACCCGTGTCGATGACGGATCCAGCCACTGCAGATCATCGATCGCCAAGACGAGGGGGTCGCGGGCGGCGGCCAGGCCGAGCAGGCGCGAAGCCGCCAGGGCCACAGCCGTATTGTCAATCGCAGCGTCGTCGAGGTGCGCCCGGTGGGTTGCGGTCATCAGCGCACGTTTCTCCTCGCTGGGCAGCGTTTCCATATCTGTTCTCAGGGAGTCCAGCAGGTCGGACAATCCGGAATACGAGACTCGAGTGGCCAGGCCAGCAGGGCGGCAGGTAAGGATCCGGGCCAGGGAGCCAGCAGCCTGCCGCCCGTAGGTCCACAGCGCTGTCTTGCCGGCGCCGGGCGGACCGATCAGCACTAGTGCCCGCGCACCGTCGTCTATCGAGCTCGCCAAGTGCTCGAGCTCGTCCCGCTCGTGAAGCCGCCCGATTAGCGGCTCGGGCGCCGTTCGAGCATCCCTGCCCATCCGCCCCTCCGCCTGCGAAGCCGCGAGGTCAAGCATGGCGCACGCGCCCGCACGCGCATAGGGATTTCCCCGATGCCCGTACCGCGGCGGTTCCTTAGTTTCGACTTACTGCGTCGGCAAGGAACTCGAGGAGGTCGAGAATGCGTCGGACAATCAGAAATTCGGTGGCAATTGGTGCAGTTGTCGCAACTGCCGGCATTGGTGCAGCCTGGTCTGCGACACCCGCCTCCTCATTGGCCGGTAATGTGCTGCGGTTCAGCTCGGTCGTAACGGATTACACATCGATACCCCAGCGTGGACCGAACGATCCGCAGCAGCCCGGCGATGAGGCGGTATTCATGGCGCAGCTCAGCAGTGGCGGCAAGATTGTCGGCTCTGCGCCGCATCGATGCACCGCGGTCACCGCCGACTACTCGCTTTGTGAGGCAGTGGCGATCCTGCCCGGCGGCCAAGTCTCGTTCCAGACGACGATTGGTGGACAGAATTCGGGTTCGATCGTGACCGTGCCGATCACCGGGGGCACCGGCATCTACCGAGATGCGCACGGGGTGTTGACCATCCGCACCGACGCCAACGGCAATCAGACCTGGATTCTCGATTTCGATTGATCGCCCAAGTATTCGAGGCAAAGACATGTACTGCTCGGCCACATTGTGCTTACCGTCGGGCGAGGGAGTCGTCGCCAGCGAGGAATAGTGAGAGCACGCCACGCCCAGCGAAGATCGGATTTGAACTCGAGTTGCTCGGCGTCGCACACGGACTAGGGCAGGCCCACACATCTATTTGGTCGACAAGCTGAAGAGGGCACGGATTCACGGCTAAAAGCCCACCAAGAACCGGGGAGACGCAATGAGGTTCAAACTCGCGACGTGCATTGGGTTCGGAGCGTTGCTAGTCGCGGCGAGTGCAATGCCCGCGAATGCTGCAACGAACACTGGTGGAGGACAGTCCTCCGACCCGCGTCGTATCAGTCGCGGGGATGCCGAGGCTGTGTTTCAGGCCGCCGGGACTGGCGGCCAAATGCTCATACTGCACACCAAGGTTTCGCCGGGCGCGCCCAATCCTGATCCTCTCCGAGCCTCGATCCGCCCGATTGTGGGCTCACAGTGGGACGGCGCGCACTTCTGTCAGGAAGACTGGCATGTGATCCTGCAGGGTGACGTCGAGGGCGGCGACAAGTCCTTTACAAAACAGGACGCTCAACAAATCATGGACGGTATCCAAATCGTCCTTACCTTGGATGGCAAATCGCTACAGACCACTCGGACAGCGATCAAGCGCTTTACCAATCCGGAAGCTCGCGGGTTCCAGGAAGCCTGGTGGTTCGCGGAGGGCCGGCTAATGGCACCAACCGATCTCGGCGTCGGCAGTCATCAGCTGGATCTCACGGAAAGTGATCCATCAGGTCAAGTAGATCAACACGGAATCACGTTCTATATCGACGCAGCAGGCACCGGGGCATGCGTCTAGCCCGACGGCTGTCGTCGATGGTGGTGGGACCCTTGCGGATGTGGTCCGCTGGTCACGACGCTGGTGGCACCGTCGTAACAATCAGCGGCATCAGTTTGACCGGCGCGACGGGGGCTGGGGTTCGGGTCGGCCGCGGCGACGGAGATGACCTGCACCGACACTTCATGGACCGCGACCCTCCCCGCCCGGCACCGGCGCGGTCGACGTGACGGTGGCAACACCGGCCGGCACGTCAGCGACCGGCATCGCCGACCCCTGCATCCAGGAACGAGGATCGGGTCGCCGACTCGACGAGGCGGAAACGCTCAACCGGCTCGCGAGGATCGTCCTCGCCGTCGTTCCCGCACTGACGATTGCGTTGACTGCGGTGGGCAGCGCCACCGGCGGGCTGGCCCGCTTGTTTCGCGACGAGGCTGGCGCCGCCCGGGCTTCGATCGCGCTGATCTTTCTCTCGTTCGCGTTAGCGGCGCTAGCGAGTCGAGCAGGCAGGCGACCCCAAGCGGCCGGTTCGGTGACCCCTCACCGTCTACGGCTACGGGCGACCATGCTGCTGGTCAGCATCGCCGTGTTCGTCTTCGGCGCGGCCTGGGCGTTCGAGGCGCAGATTACGGTAATGGGGACGGGCGAGGCGCCCATGGTCACTGGAGCTCTGACCCCGAACGCATCGGGGGCGACCCTGAAAGCGCGGGTTCAGGCCAGCGGTGTCAAGTGGGACAAGCGAATCGTCGTCTTCGCGTTCGAGTCGGCGAACGACGAGGGCAGCGTCAGCGGCAGAGGGCCGGCGCTTTATTATTCGAAAAGTGGCCCCGACGCCAACGGTCGCGTTGACATGGACGTCGTCGTGAATGTGCCGAACTCGAATGTGCCCGGCTATCCGTACATCGCGGTCACCGCCGTGCTCGGCGAGGATCAGCGTGATTGCAACGGCGTAGTGGTCGAGCACCCGCATGAGCCGCAGCGGGCGACCGAGACCGCCTGCCTCACGTTGCAGCGGCCGGGTGTTGCAGCCGTGAGATCCGGATCGGCCGCTCCCTCAGGATCGGCCACTCCCTCAGGGTCGGCCTCACCCTCAGGATCGACCGCGCCGCGCTCCGGATCAGCCCCGCCGTCCGCAACGTCGTCGCCGCCGGCCGGGGCGCTGTCAGCACCGCACTCAGTCTTCGTGCCCGGCGCACAAGCCTGGTCTGATACCAGTTCTGACCTCGCACGTGGACAACGGTTCATCGTGACGGCCACCGGTTCGGTCCAATACTTGTCGGACCACTCGACCGGCCCGCAGGGCGAGACGGATACGAACTCGCCGTTGTGCGTCCTGGGCGGCGGAACTCGTCACGCAGGCTTGATCGGATTGATCGCCGGAACCGGAGAGCCGTTCTACGTCGGGCCGCATTACGAAGGCGTCGCCGGTCAAGCCGGCGAACTCTATCTCGGCATCAACGACACCACCATCGACGACAACAGCGGCGGGTTCACGGCAACGATTCAAGTACAACAGGTGTGACGGCGCGTTGAGCCCGCGCCTCGCTGACCCGCCTGACGTCACGAGCCTGGTCGCCGCCAGCCACGGCGTTGTGATCCAACCGGCTGGCGTCGGCCCCCAGTAGGAGACTCTGCCCCCCACGATATTTGAGATACGAACCCGAACCGGTCGATGAGACTTCGGCCCGGCTGCGGCACCTGGGCATCGCCGCGAACAGCTGATGACCGGGACGTCGAGTCAGGTCAGCAGATGCGCGATCTTCTCGAATGCGTCTGGCAGGCCGCGCTGGACACCGCGCAGCAACGGTTCCGCTCAGCAGACCTGGATCGCCGCACTGACGGTAATCGTCGACCGTGACGGCGGCGACCTGCCCCCGCAGCCACCGCCTCGGCGCGACCCGCTTCGAACACGTGGTGCGCCGGGTGATCATCAAGTACGGCGGGCAGAAACCCTGCCTGCGCATCCTCAACAAAACTCTTCGCCGCGCTCACCGACCCGGCCGGGGTGGCCGGCGCACCGAGCCGGCGCGCTGGAACGTGTCCAGCTGCTGCTCGAGGATTGGGCCCACGCCCACCACCGCTTGGCCGAGACTGAGGCACGGAGGATCGGCGTACTCGACGAACTCGGCCTGACTCGACTGGTCGCCGCCGCCAAATACGACCGGTTCGGCACCGGCGCGACGGTGACCGCGTACCTGGACTCCTCGTGCGGTCGGGGTACGAGGAGCTGCCCGGCGAGCAGGCGGAACGCGATCGCTTCCGCACTCGGGCACACGGACGTGCACTCGACCGCACGGATGCCATGGCAGCGGGGCTCGACGGTCGACGACTGACGTTGATGGGTGAGGCCTTTCCCCACCCGTTCCGCCACACTGCGCGACCAACTCGAGCAGTTGCGTCAGCCGGCAAGCTGCCATGATGCTCTAGGCGAGTTCTCCCGGCACGGACTGAGTTCTCGACACGACCGAAACGAGGTGCCCATGGAAGACTTGGCGGGTCACAAGGTCTTGATCACCGGCGCTAATCGCGGTCTGGGCGCTGCCTTTGTCGAGGCGGCGCTGGTCCGCCGGGCGGACACCGTGTTTGCCGCGGCGCGTAACCCGGCGTCACTTCCGCAGTTCTCCAATCCCGCGCGGGTGATCCCGGTGCGTCTGGATGTCAGTGACCAGGAAGCGGTGGTTGCCGCGGCGAAGGAGGCAGCGGACGTTGATCTGCTGATCTCGAACGCCGGTCTCCCCTGCTATGGGCCCGTCTTTGGGGACAAGGATGAGGAGACGTTCCGAGCGGCGCTTGACGTCAATCTGTTCGGTCCGCTGCGGCTGGTCCGAGCCTTTGCCGGGACTCTCGCCCGGCCGGGGACCGGTGTCATATTCGTGCTTTCCGCCGCGGCGGTGGCCCTATCACGTAGCGCGCCGATGTACAGCGCTAGCAAGGCCGCCTGCCTCATGCTGGCTCTTGCCGTGCGCGAAGAGCTCCGCGACGAGGGGACGACGGTGACGACGGTCCTTCCCGGCTTCATGGACACGGCCATGGCCGCCGGCTTTGACCTTCCCAAGGCCAGCCCGATGCAGGTTGCCGAGCGGTCACTTGACGGCTGGTTAGCCGGCCAGAACACGGTGTGGCCGGACCGCTTCGCCGAAGTTGTGCGCGACGCGATCGGTGAGAAGTACCGGCGGCTACTGGATGAACCACGAGCGACCAGGAACGAGATGCAGGCCGCATTTCTCGGCACGTAGCGAACGGCCTAACGCACCTCGACGTGACCTGATAACGCATTTCCCGATTGCCTAATTCGTTGGCTGGCACCCGTCGCGGCTCGGCCGCGCTCGTCGCTGATTGCTGCCAAGAGCGGGCGATTCTCGATAGCCCGCCCGCCGACCGAGGAACGTCTGACACTAAAGGCGATAGTCATCTCATAGCTAGATACGTACATGGACCAGATGCGTACATTAAATGGCACCGAATCAGACTGTAGGCCGGCCAACTCCATCCCGCGGATGTCCCGCGAACTCGCGATCACAGCGGCGACAGAACCTCTGGAGGACTGATTCGGTGCCTCTTTTGTCCCATAAGTATTGATATTCCGGCCGCCTAGCTGCAATGGACGTGAAAGGCGACGGTCAGGCAAACCGTCGCCTTTCGGATGCTTCGCTCAACCGTATCGATCGAGTTTCGCCTTATATAGTTGTTCTTTCTCGGTGGCGGGTGTTGGGTTCGAACTACCGTAGGCTGAGCCGACGGTTTTACAGACCGCCGGGTCGCGAATGCCGGAGGGCCCTTATTCATTGGGCTAGACGCCTGTGGCGTGATCTTGAAACTCGTCCCGATCCCGCGTATATCCCGCGACCTAGGAAATAACTACCGCCGGCCGGCAGCAAATAGTTGTCCGGCAGCAAATAGTTGTTGGGAGCTGTGCAGGACGCCACTGATCCACCTCCGTCTATGCAGGATGCGCGGGTCGAGTCCGCGCGGACCGCAACGTGTCGGTCACGGGACGCGCTAGTGCCAGGTCGTACAGTCCATCGGTGGGTGGCGCAGCGCGTCGACGCATCGCGCCCGGTAATATCGTGGCATTGAGCCGGTAACGCCGAATAGGCGCGCTCCGCGGCGAGATCACGCGACGTCTTGGCGTGCTGATATGTGCGTTTAGGTGTGTGCGCCGATCTTCCGTACGTCGAGCTGGTCCCGACCTGCATAGGACCTCGCACCGTGTCGCGGCTTCAGAATCGGTGCTGGCGGCCCGTCCGGGCCGACTCGTTTCTGGAAGACGGCCTCGATCTCAAGATCGATCGGGACCTTGTCGCTGACCACGGCGCCGCCCCCGGTCCAGCGGTCGATGCCGAAGTCGCCGCGGTTGATCCGCGTGGTCGCGGAGAAGCCGGCGCGTTGGCCGCCGTGCCGATCCACGCCGAACCCGATCACCGCGACCGCGAGTGGCACCGGCCGGGTCACGCCGCGCAGCGTCAGTTCACCGTCGACGACCCAGCCGCGTCGGCGTGGCGGACGCCGGTGGAGCAGTAGCTCGCCGTCGGGTACTTGTCTACCTCGAGGAATTCGGGATCGGAGGTGGTTGTCCAGCTTCTCGGTGCCGGGGTCGACCGACGCGATGTCGACTCCGCGCCTTGTACCCGGCCGATCAGATACGCAGGCTAGAGGTGAGGCGGCCGACAATCCCATTCCGCTATCGCGACAAAGGCATCATAGTCATCGGTTGTCGCTCCGCGGTGGTACAGCTCCGCCACCACGTGCGCATGCGGGTACGGCCGCCTGGCTCGCTGGCTACACCTGATCACCCTTCTTGGAGGCCGCAACAGAGTCGCCGCGCTGATCAACCTGTCCTCGCGCTAAATCTCGTGGCACCGAGGCAGCGGCGGAACCATCGGCGATGACATGACCGGGCCGGCCCGCGTCCCATCGCTACCGTTACAGGCATGGCGGCCTGGGCCGTTCAGGGCGTACCTCGGTCGTGATCTTGGACTTGTAGCCCTGGGGCGCGATTAGTCCAAGATCATCGCCGGTTGAACCCCAACCGCGTTTAGCTATTGATGACCTTCTCGACGTCGTGGACGACGGCCAATGGATCAAAATAGAAGGGTTGATCGTGCATGATGGGAACGATCCGCGAGACCACAGCTCCGGCATTGTGTGCGGCGTTAGCTCCAACGGTGGCCACGATCAGCATCGCGAGCACGGTGCCACTAATCGTTTTCGCCCGCTGCAGCCAAGCTGTCTTAGCGACTCCCTGCCTGGTATCGCCTGCTGGCTGTTGGGTCGGAACTGGGTAATGCTGGGCCGCCCAGTGTGACGCGCCCTGCGTTGGATTGGCTGCCCAGCTGGTGTGACAGCCACAGGCACACGGTAGTTCCGCAGTAGTTTGGCTAGCGACGCCTTCATATTCCCAAGGTTCCCTAGTTGCCATGGCGTTACCGCACCCCCTGCGTGACACTGCACGGCGGATACGAGTCCGGGCTCTGTAGCTGGATTTGCTCGCGATTCGTGCTCGTTCTCGCCTTGACGAGTTCATCGTGGAACGGGTTCGGCAGCCCTTGCGGCGATAGTTCGAAACGGACGTCGATATCATCCGGACTCAATGCCTCATGATGCTTAGCGGCATACGTATCGAACACGATCCGGGCAATGGCCTGCTTCAGCGTCTTGGGTGGGTTTGCGGTGGCGAAGTTGACAACCTTGGAGCTGTTTTCCCGGTTCAGTTCGGAAATCCCCAGGTTTGCGCAGTTGTTCGGTCCGGACATGACTGCGTCGTACATGAGCAAATGCGCGGTTTTCGCAAGCACAGAGCTGGTATTGTCTACCGGCGATATGAAATCCGATCCCGCCGCCTGCGTCAGAGCCTTCGCCGTATCGACGAACGTGTTAACAAACACATCACCCAAGTTGCCATGATTGGAAATTCTTTCGCTGGCCGGATCGATAGCCGCCTGGAGCACCAGGTCGGACTTGTCGGGATCAGGATCGCCGCGGAGCACGATCGTCAGCTTTCCGGTGTCGGGATCGGGAGTTGCCTGCAGAGACCGCAGCTTCGTACCGACATTGACGACGACATCCGCGGTGTCGGTCAAAGTGTGGTTTCGCCAATCGCGAAGCGCTGGAACCTTATTGAGCATTGGGATGGGATTTTGATCATGCAGTGTCACCTGCGCGGCGACGGTGGTGATCAACTGCGCATCGTACAGAACAGGCAACGTCAAGGCGGTAGCCTTGAGGTGTCGTTCCTTCACGCTGCCGCGAAGCGTCTCCCTACCAACACCGGCGAACATTGCCCACAGACCAAGCACGACGCCGCCAATGAGTGCACCGACCAGAAGCTTCCTCCTCATAGGCTGGATTCCATTGCTCACACTCGCCCGCGTCGATCGAGGACCAGAACAGATGCCTCGGCCCAGACATGATAGATGAATTTCGCGTGAATCCGGTTACGAATCCTGCGGTAGGGCAATTACACAGCGTGGTATGTAGACTGACACGGCTGGCGATGATCTGGCGCTCAGGGTCTCCCCATATGGCGTTAACTCTAAGATCAACCCGTCAGCGAAGTCTGGTTCGTGGCCGGAACACCACGCCAACATCAAGGCGACAGGAAGCAAACCAGATGCCTTAGCTGTACTTATCCAGGTCGGCAGACGGACCGCACATGAGCAACCTGGAACGGACACCGCAGGAGACGCCGTGCGGAGGACGGCGGCGGTCGCCGTCGAGCCCGTCAGGGAACTGCAGTTCGGCGCCACCGTGCCGCTGGGTGCGCCCACGTGGAAATGTCAGTTCTCCCGGAAATCCTGCGTGCGCTGGTCGTTGTACGTCCGGTGACATCGACCTCGCGCCCTGCCTGAGCGCCGTTTCCCGACTCGCACCTCGTGCGCGTCGGCCTTGCGTTGTCGCTGTGGGCGGGGCCGTCTAGCGTGCGGGCATGGCCTGGCCGACCTACCTTTCCGAACTGTTCTCGCTGGATGGCCGGGTCGCCGTGGTGACCGGCGGCAGTTCCGGCATCGGCCGGGCCATCGCTGGGGCCTTGGCCCGGGCCGGGGCGAGCGTGGCGGCCGTCGCACGCACGGAGGCGGACCTCGTCGCCACCGTCGATGAGCTCGCGGCCGAGGGGTGTCGTGCGGCCTGGGTCAGCGCCGACCTGAGCACCCGCGACGGGGCACGCGCGGCGGCGGAGCAGGCGGCTGCGGTGTTCGGTGAACCCGACATCCTCGTCAACAGCGCCGGGATCAACCTGCGGCCGCCGATGGGCGAGGTGGGCGAGCAGGTGTGGGACGCGACGATGGCGGTGAACCTGGAGGCGCCGTACCTGCTCGGTCAGCGGTTCGGGCCCGGCATGGCCGAGCGGGGCTTCGGGCGGATCATCCACATCACATCTCAGCAGGCGCACCGGGCGTTCGTCCAAAGCGGCGCCTACGGGGTCTCCAAGGGCGCGCTGGAGTCACTCGCCCGCTCCCAGGCGGAGGCGTGGTCGCCGCACGGCGTCACCTGCAACACGCTCGTGCCCGGATTCGTAATGACGCCACTCAACGCGCGGCTGTCGTCCAACCCGGAGCAGGTGGCGGCGCTGGCCGCGCGCACGATGGTCGGTCGCAACGGCCTGGCGGCGGACTTCGCGGGCGCGGCGGTATTCCTCGCCAGCCGCGCTTCCGGCTACATCACCGGTCAGGCGATCTTCGTCGACGGCGGGCTGTCCGTCCACTGAATCCCTAACTGGCCCGAAAGCCGGTGCGTAGCGATCCTCAGGCGGCGCTCGGCACCGGCCGCGCCGACAGCTGGGCGGGTACCTTCCCCGCTCGGCTAACCGCAAACACGAGGCGCCCGAAGTCCTGATCAGCGCGGATAACGCCCACACTTGCTGGCAGCTCACCGTGTCCCGAAACGACGGTGCTGCGCGCGTCGACCGTCAGCTCGCTGCCAACCTCGCTGAGGCTGCCGGGATCGCCGAATACGCGCGATTGGGTGGCGGTGCTGGGGCGGTTTCGGGCGGGTGTTGGGTGCGGCGGGCGGTCGGCGCTCCAGCGGCGGAGCAAACGCCGGCCGACCCGTGGCACAGCCGCTGTCCCCGCGGCTTCGTCGCTGACAGACCTCGCTCCGTCTCGCCGAGTGTTGCAGTAGTACTTGCGAGCAGCGTCTGGGCGTGCGCGTGGGTCTACCGGGTGGGCACGGGAGATTTCCGGGTGTGGCTGGCTGTGTCGGGCCGGGTGGGTGCGGCGGTGCGCCGGCGTGCGCCGGGTAGGCGGTGGCCGTTGATCCACCAGAAGCAGAAGCCGATCAGGATCACGGCGACGCCGGCGAACAGCGCGGTCTCGTCCCACTGGAAGGGCCAGTACCGGCTGGGGGGCTGGTAGGTGATGGTCTGGTGGTAGCCGCCAGGCAGTTGTGGTTGGCGACACAGGGGTCACCGGGGGTGATCCGTATCCCGGCGACGGAGTGGGATCCGGCGCACCCTGCCGGACCGTGTCGCAGTCGCTGACCACGATCGAGCGCCAAATCGGCGCCGGGCTGGCGGCGGTGCTCCCTGCGTCGTCGACCACGCCGCCGAGGGCTACGACCCGGTCCTCCGCGCGCTCAACAACGCCGTCGAGCAGGTCGAGGAGGCGGTCTTCTCCCCCGCCGAGTCCCGGCCGACCGAGCGCATCTACCGGCTCTCCCGTCAGGTGCTTGAGTTCCGGCGGGCCGTGGCCCCGCTCACCGAGATTCTCGACCGCCTAGCCGAAGACTCCTCGACCGCCGCCGGCGAGCGGCTCAAGCAACGCTATCGCGAACGGCGCCCACCTGCTCCATCTGGTCGAGCTGGCCGACGGCCTCGGCAACCTGCTCGCCAACGCGCTCCAGGCCAACCTGACCGAGGTCTCGGTGCGGCAGAAAGACGACATGCGCCGGATCTCGCCCTGGGTCGCGATCTGGGCCGTGCCGACCCTGCTCGCCGACATCTACGGGATGAACCTCCGGCACCTGCCGGAGCTCGAGTGGGCGGGAGCCCGAGCGGCTACCTGTTTGGTGTCCGGTAACGCTCACCGGCTGGCACGTACAACCGGGATGACGACGAGGGCGATCGCGGCGAGCAGCAGCACTCCGCCGATGGCGAAAAGGATGACCGCGATCCAGGCGAGGTCAGGAACGGTGGCACCGACGTCTGCGACTACTGACACCCCGGCGGCGCCGTCCGGGTTCATCACCACGACCTCCCACTGACCGCTTTCCGGACGCCAGCTCAGCGTTTGGGTGCCCTGGCCGGAGGCCTGGGCCGTCCAGATCGCCGCGTCGCCGGGAGCGGTCTGCGGACCCCCGGGCCTGCCCGGCTCGAAGCGGGTATCCCCGTTCGCCCAGCTCGTCACGACCTCATGGCCGACACCGGCCAGATAACTGTCAACCGCCGTCTTGGACCCGACGCCGATGAAAACGCCTGCCGTGGGGTTGATCGCGGTCGCCCGGATCCGAACCTTGCCGAAGATGTCGCCCGGGGTTACCCAGTCGGTCGAGGTACCCAGGTCGATGCCTCCGCTGGTGATGGCGTACGCCGGTGTCGCGATCCTGTGCGTGTCGCTGGCCAGGAAGCCCGCCGAGTCCCGTTGGCTATTTGTGGCCCATGTCGCGGCCCCAGCGCCGGCGAGCACCCCGAGCGCGATCAGTCCGAGCACCGAGCCGATGACCAAGGACACCACCCGGCCAGCCGTCCACCCGCGGCGTCCGCTCGGCGCAGCGGGCGGTGGCGCGGTCGGCGTAGCCGCAGGCGCGGTCGGCGGGGACGCGGGCGCTGTCGGCGGGGACGCGGGATCCGTCGGCTCAGACCCGGGCGTCTGCTCCGGAGAGGGTGGCGTCTCGGCCAGCGCGATCGTCGGGCTAACCGGCCCGGTGGGCGGTAGCGGGACCGTCATCGTGCCGACCGGCTCCCGGCCGCCCATGTCGAACTTGAACGGCGGGTACGTGTCGGTCATCAACCCCGCGTACGCGGCCACTCGCAGCACCCACCGGTTCATGAGCAGCTCGATGTCGTGCGGGATCGCCAGCGGCCACTTGACGATCCACATCCACCACCCGATGCGCGAGTCGAGCGTTGCGTCCACCCGCACGGGATACATCGCGACAGACATGAACCCACCCCCTCCACCTATCTGCACCAGTCTCCTCGCCAAGTCCGCTCCCGTGGAAGGGCCAACGTCCCGGCAGCGGCTCAGCAACGACTCCGTTTGCCAGGGACTGCCGTGCCTCATGTCCAGCCGGGCCGCGTCCCGCGGCGCCGTGCGACCGTACTCCACGACGCTCAATTTCGGATGCGGAGACGAACCAACGTCGGTGCCGTCAGGGTGCGAATTGAATGGCTGCGCGGCGCAGATCTGGCCGGTCAATGGAATCCTGCACGCAGCGGGCGAATAGCCATCGCTGAAGCCGTTCGGATCAAGATCTAGAAAGCCGCCCTGCCCAAACGGGCCTGGAGAGGTCAGCAGCAAGCCCATCAGGGCAGTACCGCATGTGCTGCATCGGTCGTGGGCCGGCTCACCGATGTACGGCCTGGGATCAAATCATCAGCCACGTTTCCCGGCGGCGGCTGTCGGCCAGGATTTCCGGGCGCCGATGACAAGAAGTCCCGGAACAGCTCAAAGGTAACCGCTCAGTACAGTCATCCCTAGCGGCATTGAGCGCGATGCGGACGGTCGGATTTGAAGGTTGCAAATGATCAAGGCCCGGACGCGACCGTGGAGGAGGTCGCGACGCAGCTGGCGGAGGTCAGCCGCGTTCTGGATTCGGCGAACCTACGAGATCGTGGCTTCCAACCTCAAATAGTGGCTGCCGAGGCGGCCTAAACTGGACAGCCAGAGGATCAAGAAGGCGTTCCGTCGCTGGCCTGCGCGGCGTCCTAACCAGCGCCGGAATCTGGACGCCATCACTGTTTCTCCACTGCCTAACATCTGACCGTTATTGAAGGAAACAGCATGTGTTCGCCGGCCCGCTGCGCCCGCTGCGGAAAGACCACCTGGCGCGGATGCGGCCAGCACATCGACGAGGTCATGTCGGAAATCCGACCTGACAAGCGCTGTCAGTGCGATCCCCCACAACCGACGTCGCTGATACGCCGTCTACTTGCACACCCACACAGACCGCCAGATAGCCGGACTGGTCCCGTGGATGCCCCGTGACTTGTACATCTACACAGCAGTCCTCGGATCCGCTAGGAGGCGAATTCCACGTTCGGTGCGCTCGAAGCGGCGCTCGACGTGGCTGGCCTCGCCACGGCTAACGGGTTCGGCCTCCACCGTTTCGACGCAGGCGACGACGCGATTAGCTGCCGGCCTGGTACGCATGTATTAACGCCCAGGTGTCCATGTACTCCTGGGTGCGTACCTCCTTCCCGTCGCGAACGGCCCATACGGATGCTGCTTGCGCTTCAGGCTGCGGCCAGTTCTCTTGACCGTGCCCGCATAGCGCAGCTGGCTGACCGCTACATCCCCGCAGGCCAGCACCCGCTGGATATCGAACCGGAAACCGTTCAATTCCGCAGCAATCTTGGTCACCACGTCGTTCAGGAGCTGTTGCCGGCCCCGGTACTCTGCGGAAGGAACGGGGAGTGCTCCGCGGTGTTCATTTCGATGTCGTCGTCGATGTAGGACATGAACGCCTCGAGGTCGCCGGCCAGGAACACGGATTCCGGATCTGCGCATGTTCCCGTCGCCGTCCTGCGCTCGTAACGAGACGGCTGCGCGCACTGGGCTACGTTCGCACCGCGGCAGGTCCGGTTACCGAGTTCTGGCGTCGCCCTTGTCGTTCAACGTCGCCGTTGCCCGGCGGATTGCGTCCTTCGCTTGCCGGGCGGGTGCTGGCTGCCCCGTAACTGCGGAGGTGACCACGCTGGTGGAGGATCGTCGACGGCGGCTGCTCGCATTTCGTTGGGTGGCGTCGTTGCTTGCGGTATTCTGGGTTTCTTTTTCTTTGGGCTTATCGATCTGTTTGTCTTCTTGCAAGGAACCACGTTCCACGAGGCGTTACTGCTCGAAACGGGTTGGGGCCTGCTGTTCGTTTTCTTGTCGCAGTACCACTGGTTGTCGCTGCCATCCGTTCGCGTCCGGGTGCCCTCGTCGCCGGTCGACAGATAGGTCTTGTCGCGGTCGCCGTCGGACTCGGAGCGCTGTGGAGCTCCTCCTTCAGTCATCTGCTTATGGCTGGAGGCCTACTACTCACGATGCTGCTCATTGTTGTGATCCTGCCGTCCCGGCCCAGGTTCACCGGCAGCTCTTGGGCCTGGATGCCGTGGGCGCTCGTGATCGGGGCGGCGGTGCCATGGCTGGGGTATGCATCCGCGTCGGCCGCTTCGGCGCGGTCGGGCGAGCCGCCCCAGGAGATCACCCTGGGTCTGGATCATGGCCGACACAGTCCGCGCTTGCAATCGCCGTCGTCCTCGTGTCCGGGTTCGCCGCTACGCTGCCGAGCGGATGGATGACGCCGACGTGGACCGTCGGTATAGCGGCTGCATGGTTGGCGGTCGTCGCGTGGGTCAACCCAGATCTCGCGGCCAGCATGAGCCGTCTGTGGGCATCTGCCGCGCTGGTCTGGGCCGTCGCCTTCGTCATTGCTCTGCACCTCAGCAATGCTCGGCGATCCCGTCGACGAAATCGGCCCAGCAACTCCGCAAGATCACCTTGAGCTACGCGCGAGGCCAGCTGCTTGAGGGGGGCGTGTTGACACAGGCGGAGTTCGAGCAGCAAAAGCCCGCATTCTGAACGGGTGACCGGGCGCCAACTGGCTATCGGCCGGTGGCAACGCTGAGCTGCTCGCTCGCACATTTCAGCGCATGCTTGGCCAGTAGTCGATCGTCATCGTTCGAATTGGTCGGACTGTCGGGCGGTGCCAACTCGGGCGCGCGACAGACCGCTTCGTATGTACAGCTCGCCGAGCGCACCGAGCCGATTGGCGCTCAAACACAGCCCACCGCGTGAACCGAACACGCGATCCCGGGCGCAGCATTAGCATGGTCTGGTTGTTGCCGGCACCGACGTACCTGAGAGGTCGGAGGCGAGCTCAAGACCGGCGGCGTCGCCTACCCGTACTTCGGTGCGAACGTGACCCCGATCCCGGCCGGCGTCGCCGCTAAGTTCGGCGTTCCGCACGGACGGTACGTCGAAGACGTGGTGCCCGGCGGCCCGACCGCGAACGCCAGCATCCAGGTCGGCGACATCATCACCGAAGTCGCCGGACAGCCGGCAACCAGCTTCGAGACGCTGATCGCGCTCGCCACCAAGAAACGTGCCGGCGACACCGTGAAAGTCACGTACGTTCGCAACGGCACGACGTCCACAACGACAGTGACACTCGCCAACCAGCCGTAACTCGGCGAAATGAAAGGGTTCGCGGAGAGCGGGTGGCCGCAGCTCACTCGCTCGTTTGTCCGGCGGCCCGTTCGACGGCTTGCCGATGTATGGCCGGGCGGCCAGAATCGCGTGACCGCCGCCCAGTAAACCGCCTGGGTCGGGCTTAGTACGCAGAGTCTTCTTACATTTGGGCGAGAAGTTTCGCCTTCTGGGTCGCGAACTCCTCGTCGGTCAATACGCCCTGATCCCTTAGTGCGGCCAACTTCGTCAACTGCTCCATCGGGTCGCCGTCGGTGCACGCGGGCTCGGGCTGGTCTCCTTCGCCCGCGGCGACCTGCCGGAGGCCCTGCGCTGGCTGGACGAGGCCGTTCGCCGCGCCGCGGAGGACCTGGACCGCTATGCGTGGATCCACGCCTGGGTGCAGGAGGCTGTATGCCGGATCACCGTCGCCGCCCGGCTGCCCCGGGCCGTGGCCGACGTCACCTGGCTGGCGAACATGGCGGCCAGGTCCCACCAGCCGGAGTTCACCACCCGGGCCGAACATCACCTCACGGTGTTGCAAGCGCCGTCCACCTCGGGAGCCACGCAACGGGTCCGGCTGCCGGCCAACCCGTGAGCCCGCGTGGACCAGACCAAGCAGACGGTCGCCGGGCTGTTCGGACGCCTGGCCGCCGGCTACAACCAGGCCGGGTACCTCCACCACATCGCCCCCAGGCGGGTGACCACGCCTGCGTCGGTCCCGGTGCCCCGGTGCTCGACATGGCCCGCAGCACCGGCGCAGCCCCGCTGGAGGCGGCACTCCGGGTCGGCCCGGAACGGCCTGGTGGTAGACATCGACTTGGCCGAGCCGATGGCCGCCGAGCGGCCCGGGCACGTGCTCGCAGATCAGGGCGCAGGCGACTTGGAGTAGACCGAGGTGGATGTCGTCGCGTCGTTCGTAGCGGGTGGGAGGCAGTTTGGGGGTGTGGAGCCAGGCGAAGCCGCCTTCGACAAACCCAACGGACCTTGCCCGGCTTAGTCCACCGAGCGAGCTTCTCTCCGGTAGCGAACGCTCGCGCCGGCTGATACTCGCGCACAATCCCTGTGATAGGCCGAGCGATCGCGACGCAGTGGGCGTCGCTGAGAGCGGGGGATGGGCGTGGGCGTTGCCGGTGCTGATCCGAAGGCCGTGGGGCTCGCCCGGCGGCGGCTCCTCGGGCGCGATCAGGAGCTGGAGCACCTCTTCGGCATGATCGATCAGATCGCGAGGCGTGGGGGTGCCCTCGTTGTCCGTGGCGAGGCGGGAATCGGTAAGTCGGCGTTGCTCGAGGCTGTCGGGGAGCGGGCGCGCGAGCGAGGCGCGACGGTGGTGACGACGACGGGTACGCAGTCGGAGGCGCGGTTGGCCTTCGGAGGGCTCCATCAGCTACTGCTTCCGTTCCTCGACCGGCGTGGATCACCGTCCGGATCCGCAGCGCAAGGCGCTCGACGTGGCGTTCGGCGTCAGCGAGGGCGACGCGCCCGATGTCTTCCTGATCGGCCTGGCAACCCTCGGCGTGGTTACCGAGCGCGAGGCGCAGACACCGCTGCTGCTCGTGGTCGACGATGCGCATTGGCTCGATCGGTCGTCGGCCGAGGTGCTGGCGTTCGTTGCGCGGCGGCTCGAGATGGAGCCGGTGATCCTGCTCTTCGCGGTTCGCGACGGCGTGCCAAATGATCTCGACGAGGCCGGCCTCCCGGACCTCGTCCTTGCCGGGCTGGACGACGACGCGTCGCGCACGCTCCTCGAACTGCACGGGGCCGGCCTGTCCGACGAGCTGAAGGGGCGGATCCTCGCGGAGGCGGCCGGCAATCCGCTTGCCCTGATCGAGCTCCCGGCCGCAGCGGTCGATCTCGATCTGACCAGGGCATCGGAGCCGCTGCCGCTGACGGCTCGGCTCGAGGCGACGTTTGCGACGAGGCTCACCGCGCTCGACGCCGACGTGCGAGCGCTGCTGCTGCTCGCGGCGCTCGATGACGGCGAGCTCGCCGAGCTGAGTCGCGCGGCCGAGGCGCTCCTCGGAGCGCGGATCGACGTCGACGACTGGACGATGGCCGTCGCATCCGGCCTCGGAACGCTCGACGAGGGCGGATTCCGGTTCCGGCACCCGTTGATCAGGTCGGCTGTCCATCAGGCGGCAACGGGCGAGCAGCGCCGGCTGGCGCACGCCGCGCTCGCACGGACGCTTGCAGGCGATCCGGACCGGGCCGTCTGGCACCGGGCGGCGGCCGCGCGAGGGCCGGACGAGGAGGTCGCCTCGGCTCTCGATGCCGCGGCGGATCGGGCGAGGTTTCGCGGCGGCCTCGACGTTGCGTTCGCGGCGCTGGAGCGGGCTGCCGGGCTGACCGCCGATCCGCGGCTCCGCGCGCTACGGCTCGCGCGGGCGGGCGATCTCGCGTACCAGCTCGGCCGCTCGGAGGAGGCGGTGCGGCTCCTTCGCGCAGCGCTCCAGCTCGGACGGCTTCCTGCTCACGAGGCCGCGAGGGCGTCGTTCGATCTCGAGACGCTCACGAGGGCATGGTCCGGCGCGTCCACGATCCGGCGCTTCGCACGCGTCGCAGAAGACCTCGCCGACCGCGGCGACGACAGGGGAGCCCTCGAAGCCCTCGGTGCGGTGTCGGTGCGTTCCTACTGGGACCAGCTGGACGACAGGCACGAGGCAACACGTGTCGGCGATCGTCGAGCGGCTCGCCGTGCCGGCCGACGATCCACAGCGTCTGGCGGCGCTCGCGCTCATCGATCCGGTCCATCGGGGCCGGGAGGTCATCGCTCGGGTCGGGCAGATGTCTCCGGTCGGCATGCCCGGTCCCGACCAGTCGATGGCCGTCGGTCGGGCCGCGATGGCTGTATGGGCCGACAACCTCGCGCTTCCGTTCCTTCGCTCCGCGGTGGCGGGATACCGGTCCGACGGCCGGCTGGCGCGGCTTGCCCAGTGCCTCGTGTTCGAAGCCTGGGCCGACATCAACTGCGGCGCGGTTCGCATTGCGATCACCGGTGCGGCAGAGGCGGCGAGGCTTGCCGAGGAAACGCGCCAGCTCCGTTACGTGCTCGCCGCGAAGCTTGCCCATGCCATCGCTGCCGCCGAGCGGGGCGAGGAGGAAACGGCCGATCATCTGATCGCCGACGCCGAGGCGGCGCTCGCTGCCGATGGGCGCCAACCCTCAGCTCGGGCTGGTCGCGTTCGCGCGCGGCCGGGCGGCTCTCGCAGCTGAGCGCCCGGGCGAGGCGTACCACGATCTCGTCCGCATCTTCGATCCCGCGGACGCCTGCCTACCAGCCCTACGCGCGCGGCTGGGCGCTCGCCGACCTCGTGGATGCGGCCGTGCGCGGCGACGGCGACCTCGACCTGGTTCGCGGTCTTCTGGGCGAGTGGGAGGAGATCGCGGCGGCACACGAGCGCGCCGCATCTCGAGGTTCAGCTGGCCTACGCGGCGGCGCTCCTCGCCGACAGCGCGACTGCCGAGCAGCGGTTCCAGGTCGCGATGACGTCGAGCGCCGCGGGTTGGCCGTTCTACACGGCCCGTGCGCAGCTCGCGTACGGAGGGTGGCTGCGCCGGCAACGACGGGGCGCGGATTCGCGTACACCGCTCCGCGAGGCCGCCCGGGTCTTCGACGCCCTCGGCCTGCGGCGCTTCGCCGAGCGCGCGCGTCGCGAGCTGCGCGCCTCCGGCGAGCGTGCGCGCCGTCGCGTTCCCGAGGCGTGGACCGAGTTGAGCCCCCAGGAGCTCCAGATCGCGCAGCTGGCGGCCGAGGGTCTCTCGAACCGCGAGATCGGCGAGCGGCTCTACCTCTCCCACCGGACGGTGAGCACGCACCTGTACCGGCTCTTCCCGAAGCTCGGCATCACGTCGCGCACGCAGCTGCGTGATGCGCTCGAGCCGCCGCACGGCTCGTAGCGCACCACCGTCATTCGACGTACACGACCGTGCGGACGGAGGGCTAGCTTCGAGTCCGTTCTCGCAATCCGGAGGGAGATCTCATGCTCTACAGCTCGATCGTCAAGAAGAGAATCCGCCAGGCCTTCGACGACGTCAACAACCGTCGCTGGGACGAGCTGATGACCTCGATCGCCCCGAGAGTCCATCACCGCTTCGGCGGCGTCCATGCGATCGGCGGTGAGCGCCACGACAGAGAGACTCTGCGCCTGTGGTTCGAGCGCCTGGCGCGCGTCCTGCCCAATCTCCAGCTCGAGATCAACGACATCTGGGTGAAGGGCCCGCCGTGGCACACGATGGTGTTCGTGCAGTGGGACGGGACCGCGACGCTGCTGAACGGCGGCGGGTACTTCCAACACGCCATTCACGTGATCACCCTGCGGTGGGGCAAGATCGCTGCGCTCGACGTCTTCGAGGACTCGCAGGAGGTCGCCCGTGCGCTCGCCGTCCAAGCTGCAGCCGGCCTCGACGAGGCCGTCGCCGAACCAATCCTGAGCTAGTTCCTCTGGGCCGGTCCGTCATTCGAACTACCGACCGTGCGACAGAGGGGCTAGCTTCGGCACGTCGCAAGTCGACAAGGAGAGTGAGATGCCGCGGATCACAGTCGGCACGGAGAACAACGCTCCGATCGAGATCCACTACGAGGACCACGGCAGCGGAGATCCCGTCGTGATGGTGCACGGGTACCCGCTGAACGGGAACTCGTGGGAGCGCCAGGAACGGGAGCTCTGTCAGCGTCGGAGAGACGACACACACACGTTCGGCACAGGTCGAAACCGCTCGCGCACCTTCGTGCTGAAGCGTCGCTCGCGCCAGTTGGCGGCGTCTGAGGGATGCAGGCCCAGGATGAGGGCATCCGCCTGGAACTCGACGAGAGTCGTCAGCTCCCCCCCGGAGCGGCCTTCGTCGCCCGCGAGGTGACGCTCGACCGCGAGGGAAGGCCGGTCGGCCGGAAAGGAGAGGTCGATGCCTATCAGCCACACCGCCCACGTGGCGCTATATGCGCCGAGCCACGAGATCGACCTCGAAGCCTGGCTCTTCGAGCTCTCCGATGCCGACTACCAGACCTGGGCCAAGGGCCACGAGGCGCAGGCGTGTTCGCTGACGAGCAGGGGCGCGGCATGATCAACGTCGAGTCCATCGGCGGCAACCTAATCGTCCAGCACTATCCGAGAGTCCGCGCCGGCGGCTGTTCCGTCGAGATGCACTCGCCTGCAAGCCGCGCGTACCTTTTCCACCTCGTTCCCGTCCTCGCCGGCGTGCGATGGACACTCGACGTGTCGCCCGAGACCGCCACAGCCTCTGACTTCGCCTGCACCGTCCAAGTCGACCTCACACCCGTCCTCGAAGTACTAGCTCGAGGCTGCCTCCTCGGCCACTCCCTGGGGCGCCACGTGGACGACGAAGCCCGAGGCTTCGCCGCCGACATCACCCGCAAACACAAGGAAGCTCGTGGCGAAGGCGATCGGCAGCGAGCCCAGGTCGAACGGCGATGAAGCTCTCCCGCGGGGTCGCGCGCTTCAACAAGCGCGTCACCAATCGCATTCAGGGCTTGTACGCCTGGCTCGTTCCACCGTGGACGGTCATCATCCACCGCGGTCGACGATCGGGCCGCCAGTACCGCACGCCGCTCCTCGCGTTCAGGCGGGGCCGGACTCTCATCATCGCGCTCCTATACGGCGAGGAGACGGAATGGCTTCGCAACCTGCGCGCCGGCGGTGGGCACGTGATCCGTGCGGGGCGTACTTTCGTCGTCGGCGCCCCCGAGGTCGTCGCTACGAGCGAGGCGGCCTCGCTGTTCGCCTCCCTGTCCCCGGAGCGCGCGTACTGCAGGCTCGCAGAGAAGGTCGCGATGCTCGACCTGGAAACACCAGCTGCCCGGCTTTGGGCGCCGCTCTGAGAAAGGCCCGACATGATCGAGACGCTGCATTCCGCAGGAGGCCGAGCTCAAGCGCGCCGAAGCAGAGCCGCAGGCGACTGCACATAGGACGGCGAGGCCGGCGGTAAGGGATGCTGCCGAAGAGCCGGTGTCCGAGCCGATCGAGCAGGACGGTTGTACGGCGCGTCTCCTCGCGCTACGGGAGGCTCACCAAGCCGCCGTTCGCCACGCACCTCAGTTGCGGGGAGTGGCCCTGATGTCTCGGCCGCGCTGGGCGGGACATCCTGACGAACAACGTCGCGTGGGTCGTGCGGCATCTGCCGGTCCTCGTCGTCCCGGGCGACGGCCGGTACATCGTGCGTCCGATCTAGGTCGACGACTTCGCGCGGATCTGCCTGAGGGCGCGCGTGTGGCATCACGGACGCGGGCGGCCAGACAGGATGGCGTACGAGAAGCTTGTACTGGTTCTTCGCGACGCTCTGGGGAGACGCACGTCGGTCCTGCACGCGCCGCCTGCCGCGGTGGCAGCGCTGGCACGTGCGCCAGGGGTTGTCATGCGCGACATCCTGCTCACGGCCGTCGAGATCCGCGGCCCCACCGGCGGCTGCTGGTCTCGCGCCAGCTGGCGCTCGGGCGAGTTTCGTTCCTCGAATGATTGCTGGAGAACGCATCGACGCCGCTCGGCAAGGAATACGCGAACGGGCTCGACCGACACTTCCGCGTACGCGGATAGTGCAGTCATGCGGCCTGAAGAACCGACCTCGAACCGGCGGTGAGCGAATACCGCGACGCGCTGGCTTGGGCCGACGCGCAGATCGCGGCAGCGCGCGACGATCCGGCCGCGCGCCTTGCATTGATGGAGCGGCTGTTCCACGGGCCGACCGGCCGGGCTCCGCGACACCTGCCGTTCCGGCGGGCGGCGCTGTCGTTCATGCGCTGGCAGGCCCAGCGCGGTCTACTTAACCCGCTCGACGCGTCGCCGCCGGGCAGCGTCTGGTGGCGGGCGATCAACGAGCGGTTGTTGCGAGACGGATGTGAAGCGATCGCGCTGGTTGGAGGGCTGCGTGGAGATCCGTCGTCGCAGGCTGTGCGGCTCTGGCTGAAGTTCGCTGCCACCCCGACACCCGGCTGTTGGTGCGCGCGCTCGCCAACGCCGCGCTCATGACCGACTATCTTCGGCGCACGAAGGGTATGCCCACGAAGAGAACGCTGCGGAGCGCTTCTTCATGAACGTCGCGCTGGCGCGCGTCCTCTACACGCACGCCCTCGTTGCGGCCCCGCGCCTCGCGCTTGGGCGGTTCGGTTCGCTTGCCGGCTTCCTAGGTGATCCTCGCCTCGGGATGGCGGGCGCGTTCCTATCGCTCCGGCGCGTGATCCCGGACTACTACCCGCTCACGCGCGACGTTGAGTGGTACATCTCCGACGAGCAGCGTCTCGGTCGGTTGCTTGACTACGCGGTGATCGCACCGAGGCTACGGCGCCTGTACGAGTGGTCCGCGGACGAGCTCGGCGAACTGCGCCTACTCGGGCTCGTTCGCGACGGCAGCCCGATCTACGCGTGGCCGTACGAGCAACGACACGTGTGGCGTACCCAGCACTTGCCGTTTCCGGCCGCGTACTCGAACGCGTCACGCGAGCTCGCTGAGGAACGAGGCGCCCAAAGCCGGGCAGTACCCGTAGGCGCTCCTCAGCCCGTTTCACCTGGCATGTCCTGGATATTTGGGACAAAAGGACTTGCGGACCGGGGCGGCGCCACACCCTCGAACCGCCGCAGCGGTTCTGTGGACCGTTCTATTTGGGCTCGGCGCCTCCAGAAAAGCGCGAGACTTTTCCCAACAATAGCTGGGAATTCCCTTGTGACGGGTGTTCGGGTTCGAACCAACGTAGGCTGAGCCGACGCTTTACAGACCGTCGGGTCCCAAACAGCGGAGGCCCTTTGTTTGCTGGGCTGGAATCCACTCGCGTGATCTTGTAACTCATTCCTGATCCCGCGCATAACCCGCGACCTAGGGAATAGCTACCGCCGGCCGACAGCAAATAGTTGTTAGGAGCAGTGCAGGAAGCCACTGTTCCACCTCCGTCTATGCAAAGATGCGCGGGTCGAGTCCGCCCGACCGCAACGTACCGGTCACTGAGCGCGCTAGTGCCCGGTCGCACAGACCATCGGTGGGGTGGCGCAGCGTGTCGACGCACCGCGCCGGGTAGTGCCGTTCGAGATGTCGATATAGGTTCAAGCCCAGGTGAAGCTATCGGTGTCCACATCGGGCGGTAGCGAGAGTCGGTCCTCGTTGGCTATGACCTCGGAGGGTATGACCCAGGTCCCAACGTCTAGCTCCACCTTGAACGAACAATCCCTGCCCGGATCGATCCGCTGGCCCACCAGTGGCCACTGGCTGATAACTACCTTGCCGGTTTCACCGACTCGCACACCAAGAGCGTCGACCCTACCTTGCGGCGCCGATGCTCCGAGAAAGTGCGCCTCTAACGTCCCATCACAGGTCATCTCGTTCAGCGTCATAACCGCCGGCGGGCCTATAAAGTCTGATTGCACCACAAGCTCAGCACTCTCCGGTATTGTCACTTTCGTAAAATCGACCTTTCCGTCGTTGACGACTACGTCGAGTAGGACGAGGGATCCCTCGATTCGCGCCTGAAAGAACGTTGCCCCGGCCTCGAAAGATACATTTTCCAGGCGGCTAGCTCCGGTGAATCGTGCACCGGTGAGCAGGAACACACTGCGAAATGTAACGTTATGCATCTCAAACGGTGGCAGTATTGAGTCACGTAGATCGAAGCAGTTGTCCGACCAGGATATTGACGCTTCGTGTCGAGTGTGCTGTTCGATAACATAGAAGATTGTGCGACGGACCTGGTAGTCGCCGACGGCCTGCTCCTGATTGCCCTCGTCAGGAGACCATGGCATACGCAGGTAGGCGCACAATACGTCGATGCACGTTTGACCCTGTTCGGGCCAGTCATCGGCCAGGCGCGCCATCGCGTATACACCGGCGAGCCGAACAGCCGCCTTCTCATGGCCGAGTTGAGCAGCAGCGTCCTGGTACCGCTTGGCCCGAGCGTCGGCCTCGGCACGAACGGCGACCCCGGCCGCCGTCTCCCTATTGACGCCAACGGCTTCTTGAGCGGCTTCCGCGCTTTTTCCGGCGGCCTCCGCGCTGCGCTCACTAGCCGCGGCGGCTTGCTTGGCCGCTTCAACCTGGCCTTTGCCCGTTCTGCGAGCGAAAAATGCCGTGACCAGAGTGGCTACCACTGCCAATCCCGCCACGATGAGCGTCCACACCTGAACAGCCGTTATTCCCGCAGCGGTCGACGGGCTCGGTGATGGCGAGGAGACCAATGCGACGACGTGGGGGTGAACGGCTCGAGCCAAGTCAGCCCATATGACCACTGATCAACGATACCGATCAGGTCTTTCGGCGGGGCCCGTTGGGTCTCAGTCGGCATATGGTCATCCGAATTGATATTGTTTGGTTGGTTATGCGCGACGCATATGGCGTGAGCGGGAATGCCTATCGGGTCGGGGCTATCAAGTCGTCTGTCCTATACCTCTAGGGTTCTGACGGATTGAGATCCGGAGGAGGTTGATCATGGCGAAGGCTGACCTCGTGCTCGAGGGTGGCGGAGTCAAAGGCACCGGGCTGCTCGGCGCGGTCACGGCGATGGTCGAATGGAAGGACGACCCATACGAGTTTCAGCGCATTGCCGGGACGTCCGCGGGTGCCATCGTCGCCAGCTTCCTTGCCGCCGGTTACGCCGTTGATGAGTTGAAGAAGTTGATGCTCGCGGAGGATTTCTCCACCTTCGAAGATGAATCGGCGTTGTTCAAGCATTTCAAGTTGCTCGGCGAGGGCATCGGGCTGCTCTTCCATGAGGGCCTGTTCATCGGCGACGTCCTGCACAGCTGGATCACAGAGACCTTGGCCAAGCACAACGTCCATACCTGGAAAGACCTCGCCCGACCCGATCCTCTGCTGCCGCCGGAGCAGCAATACAAGCTGGTGGTCGTCGTCTCAGATGTCTCGCGCGGCCGCGAGCTGCGCCTGCCATGGGACTACAAGAACCAGCTCGGCCTGGACCCGGACACCCAGCCGGTTGCCGACGCGATTCGCGCCTCGGCCTCCATTCCCTTCTTCTTCCGGCCGCTACATCTGCGCGCCAGCCGCGACAACTCGGCCGGTAAGGGCTACGTGCTGTGCACCGACGGCGGGATGCTGTCGAACTACCCGATCGACACCTTCGACCGCGTCAACAATCCCCGGTGGCCCACACTCGGGGTGAAACTGTCCGCGCGCGAGCAGATCAGCCAAGCCCACTGGTCGCCCAACGCCAACCCGGTGGACCTTGCTCGATCCCTGCTGACGACAACGCTGAACGCGCGCGACAGCCTGCACGTCGACGATCCGTACTACGCGAGCCGCACCGTCTTCGTCGACACGACCGGCTACTCCGGCACCGACTTCCACCTCACCAACAACGCAAAGCTGAAGCTCTTCGACAACGGCATTTCCGCGGCCCAGGAGTTCCTCAAGAACTGGAACTGGGACACCTGGCGCGCCGACAACCCGGCGCGGGCGCCCCGCCCGGAATTTCAGGCCAAACCGCCGATGGTGACGGCGTGACCATCTGAGTACCGGCCACGGGGGTATGTCAGTGGCACGGTTCGGACCGGGACGACGGGCCGATGCCGCGTCCCGGCACCTGCTCGGCGCGGCAAACCGTGTCAGCGGTGATGCGGCACCGCCGGATGCCGCGCGCGACACCGACTACTCCGGCTGACGTTGAGGACTTGCTTCCCGTAACAGTCGGGTCGTGACGATGTGTCAAGGGCAGGCGCATCGAACTCGGTCAATACGAGCAACCGGCGCTAACGGACATTAAGCACGTTCATGCGCGCGGGCTAAGGCGCGGATCTAAGGCACCGGGTGACGTCCCCTGTCGTGGTGTAAGTCCCGTGGGGTTCCCGAATGTTGAGGGGCCATCGTGTGAGGCTTCGTAAGAACCCGCCAAGGAACTTGCGAAGGAGAACCACACGATGGCCCTGTCCCAGTCTGCTCTGCTCGAGGTCCTGGACGCATTGAAGGTGTCTGACTCCGAGGACGTGATACGTACCGCGTTGCAGGTGATCCTGCAACAACTCATCGAAGCCGAAGCCACGTCGGTGATCGGCGCCGGCCCGTACGAGCGCACCGATAGCCGGACCACGCAACGCAACGGCCACCGTGACCGAGTGCTGACCACCGCGGCCGGCGATGTGGAGTTGGCGATCCCGAAGTTCTCGTCCACGAACCACCGATCGCCGGTCGCATGCCGGGCCGGCCTGGCCGCGTCACGAACTCTTCCGTGAACGTCTGCACCCACCGGTAAACAGTCACGTGGTCGACTTCGACGCCCGCTCGGCCAGCAGCTCTTCCACGTCGCGGTAGGACAGGCCGTAGCGCAGGTACCAGCGCACCGCGACCGCGATCACCTCACGCGGGAACCGATAGCCGGGTGGTGATGACAACGCAGACCTCGAAGCGACCACCCCGACAGTCTCCCGGTGCAGACGACGATCGACCAACGCAACAGAGCCGCGAGCAGTAACCCGAGATTGCGTTTCAGGCCGAGGTCGCTGTTCCGACCCGCGTCTATACGGGCGACAGCCGCGCGGGTCGCGGCGTGCGTCACGTATGGGTGTTCGTAGTCTTCGGGAATCTCAACAATCACCGCGTCGGATCGGTTGGTTGCGCCGACTGTATCGGCGATCTCAGCGACGCGGGCCGCTCGGCTGGCCAGCACAACGAGCCGACAGCCCGCAGCTGCGGCGATTTCGATCGCATGCCTGAGCTGGTTGGCGGGCCGAATCGTCGGAAGGATGATGGCATCGAGAGGTCTACACGGGCGTGCGACGCTTACGATTTGGCCGGACAGATCGACCGATAACGAGCGATGTGAATACCTCTGTCTGGGTCGCAGGCCGTGCGGAGTCGGAGGAGACGCGACGTAGCTTCCAGCGGTCATCGCCGAGCAGCCGGCCACTCAAACAACCTGGTCTCCGACTGTCTGAGGTCAGGCGACAAAGCCCGGCCATCGACGACTGTAACGCGTAGAAGCACAGCAAACTCGCCTTGGGGGAAGCGTTCAGCAGGATAGCCTTCGTTAGAATCCCGCAGCAGCGCGTCGGTCAGGGTCCGAACCGCGCCGACAACGCCACGGCCGTGGATACCGTTACAGATCGTCAGTGTGCGTTCTGAGTTGAAGGGGTTGACGATCCGGGCGAGATAGGCGACGTCCTCGATCAGTTCGCCCTGGTTTCTTCGGATCTTCCCATACCGGTTCGAAGCCACGTTTCTTGCCGTTCTCGGTGACTTCGAAGACGTCGCCGGTTGTGAGACCTGCGAGTTCGACTTGCCGTACCGGAAGCCGCTGTAGACGTCGCTCGAGTTGTCGGCTGAGGTCGTTCCAGGCAATCCCACCCAGCAAGACGACGTGGCCGGACAGGTCATCCGCGTCGAACTGAGACGCTCGCGTGTATCGAATGGCAAAGGTAGTCGAGTTCTCGGCTCGGATGTGACCCCACAACTCCATCAGCGCGTCGAGGTCGGCGTAGGCGTGCAGCTCGGTGTGGTTCGGATTGGACGGTGCTACAAGCGGACCCATAGCGTCCTTTGGAGCATCCGGGCAGATGATCGTCAGCGGACCGTCGTCGTAGAAGAACCAGCTGCGATGGGATGACGCCGCTTGCTGCTGGGTGGCTCCAGTCCGGGTGGCGAGCCACAGCTCTCGCAACTCGTCGAGCAGCTCGTTGCGGCGCGCCTTTTCCTCTGAAGTGAGTTCAGCCTCCGGGACGAGATGCGGCTTATCGGTCCAGGATCGGGACGATGCGAACAAACGCGCATAGGGCTCGAGCCGGTGCTCGGGCAAGGGCGCCGGATTCCGGTCGTTCTCCCACGTCGATACCGTCCCAGACGCCACCTGTTGTCCGGCGAACAGCGCGGCGGCCACGGCCGCCTGCGTTGCCGTCGCCTCAGTACGCAGCGTGCGTAGTCGCTGCGCCAACTGGACCTCAGCCGGTGTAGGCGCCACGATGGTCGACCTCCAGAAGTGGCAGCTGTGGAACCGCAGCGTAGTACGTCGGGACAGCCTCTTTAGGCCTGAGGTCGAACCAGCTTTGGCCAGGGTAAGTTAGCCATCCTATAAAGAGCGTTGGGTAACTCTTCGTGAGCCTTCTAAACTCATGTAGATTCGAATTACGGGACATGTCGCGCCGCGGATCCCTTCTCGTCATTAAGAGGTAGCCGGCGCCGCAAAGGCGCCCCGATGCTCGTTCTTGGCTGATCGGCTTAGCGGCCCGCACCGCGGTCGGGCTCGTTGCGCCCGGCGGGATCAGCGGCCAGATGAGGACACGTTGTCCGGATCGCCGACGTGGATCCGGTGGCGGTCGAGGTAGTAGCCGAACGCGACCGGATGTCCGTCGCGCAGCGCGAGGGAGGCGGCGCCCTCGGCGGGGTCACGGAACCGGATCACCTCGAACGGGGCGACCGCGCCGTGGGTCTCGGCCAGGTCACGCAGGATGCCGCCGGACGCTATCGAGACCAGTTGCTGGTCGTCGCCCATCAGGCGAACGTGCCGCCCCAGCGGATGAGCCACACGATGGCGCGAGCGAGGTCGGTGGTGGCGGCCATGCCGGCCTCGTCAATCACTACCAGGGTGCGCCGGTCGACCATGGTGCCCACCGGGGCCGGCCGCGAATCGCAGCCGGAGCCGGTCTCGAAGATGTGCCTCGAGGCGGGTGTTGTACCGCTCCGACGCGGCGACAGTCGTCTTGTGCAGTACCCGCCCCGATGGCCAGCCACCGCCCATCCAGGGCCGGCACCTTGTTGCTGACCGCGACGTAGGTGTGCAGGTTGGGGTCCCCGGACCGCGCGTCGCCGTGGGTGAATCGGGCAGCGAGCATGCCGGTCACGTCGATCTGCTGAACGCCGTCGCGGCCGCAGCGGGTAAATAGGTCGTGCCGTTCGATCCACCGCAACGTGTTGTCCATCGAGGCGTCATGCGCCGCCTCGATCACCCGGGCGACCGGCGCATCGGCCAGGGCCCACGACACCGACACCGACTTGAACGAGGTGAACGTCAGGTCGTTCCCAGCAACCGCGGTCGTCGCCTGCCGCGACGCCCGCGCGATGTACCCGGCCAGCTCCGCGGGTCCTCCGGCGGTCGCCCGCAAGAACAAGAATCCCAAGCAGGACAGGCACTTCCGTGCTCCAATATGTCGATCAGCCCGCAGCGCTCGTGAACGATCCGGGCTAGCACTGATTCGCCAACCCCGGGCTATGCGATCCCCGACTTGCTCGGAAGGACCGACAAATGAAACCTCGGCCGTCAAACCCCTTCCTGTGGATCTAATTCGCGTTCCGACATGTCGTGCCGAACGGCTCGGCTGGATCGAATACGTGAGAGGTGTGTTGGCGTGTAATGCCACCCGGATTGCATCATGGGCAAGTGAACGAGCGACCACCGCGCCACAATGGCGACCCCGAACAGCGCCGGTGTCAAGAAGGCGGTCGCACTATTCTTCTGGCTTAGGAGGGCTACGCCAAAGCTGAAGACCAGACCGGACTGCCAAAGTTGATTATGGGTAAGAAGTGTTATGAATGCGCGATCCTTTGGGCGGGCTTTGGCTTCGGCCTGCGCGGGAGTAAAGGCCGCGTGCAGGCACATGTCATGGGCGAGGCCTGAATACTTATGCAGGCTCCTCTTGTAGCCTTCCTGAGCGAAGCCAGCCTTCCTGGCCACCCGACAGGACCGCCAGTTACCCGTCCAGTGGGCGATCTCAATCCTGTTTAGCCCAAAATGTTGGAATGCCCACTTCTGCATCATGTGAGTCGCTTTCGGCGCAATACCGGCGCCCCGGAAGTCGGGCAAGACCCAGTAGGAACATTCGGCGAATCCCGCATTAATGTCCAGGTCTCCTAGCGCGACAAACCCCATGACCCGACCCGGATTCGATGGTTTGGTGATCGCCCAGGCCGCTCCATCCTTGGCCTCCCATCGCGCGGTCCACCGGTCGATCCAGGCCGAGGCCTCAGCGACGCAGGTGATCGCGGGCCCGTGCCACTTGCGGATCATCGGATCACTGAATGCTTCGAGCACCTGCGGAGCGTCGGTCGGACTCCAAGGTCGGAGAAAGAGAGTCCCACATCGAAGGGTGGGCTGCGACGATGACACGACCTCGGGCGGGCAGGTCGCGACTTCAGTGGTCATGCTGTCGACTCCGAGAGTGAGCAGGGTAGGCCGGCGAGGAAGGATCAGTGAGCGCCCGCGGGAGACGAGCGGTCGGGTGGTCGCACACAAAAGATCGGAAAGTCGAGGTGCTCGAGGGCCTTCCGCAAGTCGCCGAGGCTGGCCAATCCGGTCACGAAATCCTGCCATACGACCAGATCGTCGAGCCAGGTATCGATGTACCTGGTCAGATCAATCGCCTTGATCTTGGACCGGACCCTCTCAGCGACGCGCAATGATTTTTGGATGGCGATGACGTGGGATGTCTGATCCATCTCGCCGCAGATCCTGAGCGTGCTGGCGATGACATCCGCCCGGGCGGCCAAGAAGGCACTCCAGTATCCGATTGATGGCGGCCGGGACAACGTGGCTTCATGGAGGAAGCCGACGAGGCCCTCGGCCAGCACATCCCCAAATTCCTGAAATCGCGCTCGTCTGGGCTTCGCAAAGGGGTTATGTCGATCTTGCGTGACTGAATCCACGTACGACACGGTCCGGCGATCAATGAAGGGAGCCAGGAACAGCCAATCCTCGTTATAGACATCGGGAAAGAAGGTATCGGCGCCGCCAACATTGATGGCAAGCGCCGAGGCGCCCACGAACACATCTTGCTCACAACCGGCAAGGCGACGGGCGTGGCAGACAATGGAGTTGTCCGCGAAGTCGTGTACCCGAAAACCAACCGCCACCGAGTGGTCAAGGGCAGTCACCGCATCGTCGATAATCGTCGGCTGAGGTATTCGGATGTCGTCGTCGAGGAACATCAGCGTGTCCCATCCGGCAAGCCGGGCCAGCACCAACCCAAGGTTCCGTTTGCGGCTGAGATCGCTGCGCGGCCGATCCGTCCCGTCGAACGCGCGCGACGTCTCGAGAGTCGGCGCCGTCACTTTCGACTCTGCCGGCAGGAGAGCCGGTGGGCCGTCTGCCCACTGCCCGTGCAGCGTGACCGCGAAGCCACGACCGTTCGGAAGCTCTGAAGCATAGTCTGCAAGGGCATCACCGTCGCTGCACAGTACGACGACTTCGGCGTTGAGAGAGTCAGCCAAGGCGAACGCGTCAATGACGCTGTCCGGCGTTCGCGTGGTCGACACGACGATACCGTCAAGCGCGCGCGGGATGCCGGGTGAGGCACGCTGAAGTAGTTCTGTGTGAGAGGCGTAGTGGACGGCCGGTACGCAGGCTCCGGAGCCGTCGGCGTCAGCGTTGCACACACGTCAAGCTACCTCGCCGCCTGGCGCGCCGGCAGCTCCACCCTTCGGCCACTCATATAACCTCATTATCTCCTTGCGGAGGTCGGGCGTCTGGACCGCACCGAGAAGCAGAGGTACTCGCATCAGCAGGACAAATTTGTCCGACCCAGCGAACCGTCGCGCCAGGTAGTTGACGTTAGCCGCGCGGAACTCATCGTCGGTCAGTGCGCGAACGGCGCCGTAGACCCCACGCGAATACACACCGTTGCAGATGGTCAACGTCGTTGACTCGTTGTAAGGATTCGAGGACCGAGCGAGCATGGCGACATCCGCCTCCAGTGAGCCGTCCGCCGTGAATTCAGGCCCGTACTTCTCTGGTCGCTCGCCGTCGACTACGAAAATCTCACCCTCACCGCGGCCGAGCTCGTCCGGCCGCTGTCCAACTGGTAGGTCAAACTCGCCGAGGATCTGATCGGTGAATTCATTCAGGCCGATACCGCCGAGTAAGATCAAATGAGAGGATGTCTCATCAGCGCGTTGAGGATTGGCCGCTAGGCGGTCGGCCCGGATGTACCGGATGTCCGCATCGGGGTTGACCTTGCGCAGGTGGCCGAACAGCTCGTTCAGGGCGTCCGGGTCGGCAAACGTGAGCAGCTCGCTGTAGTTGAGGTTGTCCTCGTTCTGGAAAGGAAAGGGGTATCGCACCTCGCCTTCGGGTCGCTCCGGCTCGGTTACGCCTTCTTGAGGATCGAGCTTGCCGCAGATGATCCGGACCTTGGCCCCTTTGGGATACTTCCAGTCGAAGCGCATCGCGGTCGACACTGGGACCGGACCGGTCCCGTTCGCTCGTAGGCCGACCAACTCCTTGTCCAGCACGTCTCGTTCGGCCCGTTCGCCCGCCGTCAACTCGGTTTCAGCGAGCAGCCTGCCGTGACCGCCCTCGACGGACCGCCTGGTGGCGAAGAACGTGGCGTAGTCGTGCAGCCGCGCTCGCGGGGGCAGCGTCGTTTTGGTCTCGTTTTCCCAGGACGAGATCGACGGCAGCGACAGGCCGAAGGCCTCGGCTACCAACCTTTGGGGCACGACGGTGCCGGGCCAGCGGTGCTCGCGGAGGTCGCGCAGCCGATGAGCGAGCACGCCGGGCCTACCGGTCGACTCGCGGGGCTCAGCCATAGCCTCCGCCTCTAGCGTGCGTAAACGGATGGGCGCAAGACGGCCCGGGCCAGCCGCGGCTAGTCACTTTCGAACACTACTGCTTCAGTCAGGTTCATGACAACCCCTCAAAATTAGATCCGAAGACTCTTGCATCAGTACTGAATATAGAGGATAACTGAGATACAGCTCTGAAGTAAGCTGAACTTGTTTGAGCAAGAGGCGATCACGATGACGCCACGCCAGCGAGCCGATGGACGGGCGCGAATCGACGCAGGCAGCTTGTCACGCAGTGCACAAGACGAGCCCCGGCGCCACACGCAAGCAGAACCCCCCGGAGACGTTTGGCCGCGACGCCGGGGAGCCTGCTTTTCTGGACGGACCTAGTCCGTCGAAGCCCTCGCCCCGGCCCGGAGTAGGTCCGTTATGAGCGTAACTCTCGCCCCGGCGTTTGAACCTTCGCATCTGGCCGTGTCGCGCGAGGTGAGGCTGCGGCAATCTTCACAGCGAGCCCGGCTGTGATCCTCATGCTGTTCCTGGTCGGACTGCTCATGCTCTCCGCGCTGGCCGCTGCACTGGCCAAGGTGTGGAAGCTCCTGGCGTCCCTGCTCGCCCTACTCGGCGCCATGGCAGTCGGCGTCGTGCTGGTGATGACGGTGGCCGCGCTCGCCCTGTCGAGCACGATTAGGCCGACGATCTCCACACCTATCGTGCCGACGCACTCGCCGTCCACTCATGCTACGGCCAAGACGCGCTGTCGGGGAGTCGTTGAGTCTGTCACTTGGAGGGACGCAAAATTCCTCGCCGATGAGGCGGTGCTCGTCAATCTGGCGGAAACCGTAGCTGAGACTCAAGAAACTCGCCTCGGACCTAATTTCTCATGGGTACACCAACATTCGCCTGACGGGCACGACTGCCGATCATGGCGAGATCAGCGGGCAACGACAGCTCGCGAAAGCTCGCGCGCTGGTAATCAAACGCCTTTTGGTCGGTCTCGGTATCTCGGCTGGACGCATCACCTCCGTTATCGGCGTTGGCTCTGATTTTTCAGGTCACGTCGATGAATACAATCCGGACGGTTCATGGAACGACACGCTTGCTGCTATGAACCGGCTCGTAATAGTGACCGCCGATTCCGGTCGCCGGGCCTGCACGCAGTAGGAGGACTCATGTACATTCGTCGCCCCATCTTCAATCATTATCGGACCTCGGGGGGCGAGGAGCTGGGCCTATCTGATCTTCCTTGCCTTTTATGACTTCGCCGGCTGTGCTTTGGCCGGTGGCCTGGTGCTCTTCTTCGATGGGAGAGTGGCCCTGCTCATATCCGTCGTGCTCCTTGGCTGGGAAATCTTAGTAGTCTATGCTCGCGTGGGCACGTACGCCTCGCATATCAAGACCTACTGAAGTAGGCAAACGCTGAAGTGACTAATCGATTCTTATATGAGATGCAATTCCTTGCCTTCTTGGCCACACCGCCACCATCTATATAGACACAATGACGATTTCATCATTCGCCAGTTCGAGTGTACCTAACTTCGGCGTTACACAACGGTCCGGTGTTTCCGGTTCATACAATTCTCTCTACCAACGCATTCATGACATTTATATTTTTCCACCCAGCTGTCGCCGACCGGCACGTGGCCGAGACTGTAGTGCTGAGCATTAGCGGCTCTTCGGAGCTAAGCATGGTTGACGTGCTCGGCGTGGCGTAGCCGGGAGTTAGGGGTCGGGGTCTTCAAGATCGGGAGCGACCAAGCCTCCGACGAATGAAGACCCCGACATGGACGACTGTAGGTGCGGCGCGCCCGCACGCTGGTGTCCCCGCGCCGATGCGATGTTCAACGCCGACGGGATGCATGTGCTGGACGTGCGTCGTGGTCACCGCAAGTTGCGTGATCACCGTCGAGACCGATGCTGATGTGAGCGGCTGCCCGGAATGCGGCGTGCTCGCGATCGGTCACGGCCGGCGGCGGGTCTCCGCAGCCGACGCGCCGTGTTTCGGGGTGACGGTGCTGATCGTCTGGCTGAAACGGATCTGGTGCTGCTCCGAGCCGGACTGTCGAATCGACACCTGGTCCGAGGTCCATGAGCTGATCGCGCCACGGGCGGTGCTCACCTCCCGGGCGATCGGCTGGGCGACCGACGCGCTGGCCCACGATGACACGACGGTCTCGGCGCTGGCCCGGCACCTGAAGGTGGACTGGCACACGCTGTGGCGCGCGGTCAAGGGTGAAGCGACCCGGCGCACCAGCCGGCCCGAGCGCACCCACGGAGTGAAGACGCTCGGGGTGGACGAACACATCTGGCGACCGTCCCAGCACGGCCGGGACCGCGCCGTGACGGCGATGGTGGACCTGACCCGCGACGAACAGGGACGCCGCCGCGTCCAGCAGGAGACCCTCCACCGGCGCGGCCACCAGGATGATCCGCTCTACAAGATCCGCGGTCTGCTGCGCCACGGAGCCGAGAACCTCACTCCACGGCAGCAGAGCCGGCTCGAGGCCGGCCTCGTCGCTGGGCGACCCGCATGGCGAGGTCACGCTCGCCTGGCAGTGCTACCAGCGGCTACGAGCCGCCTACCGAGCCGACGCTCGCCGTCGAGGGCCGGCGCATCGCGATCAGCATCATCGACACCTGGCACAGCTGCCCGATACCCGAGATCGCCCGGCTCGGCCGAACCCTGCGGCAGTGGCGACAACACGTGCTCGCCTACTTCTCGACCAACGGCGTCTCCAACGGCGGCACCGAAGCGATCAACCTGCTCATCGAGAAGACCCGCCGCCTCGCCCACGGCTTCCGCAACTTCACCAACTACCGACTGCGCATCCTGCTGGTCGCCGATGGATCACGTCCTTACCGCGAGCGACCGAACCATGCTTAGCTCCGAAGAGCCGGATTAGCGTTCAAGGAGTCGCAATCCTGATCATGACCGTGGCAGCGTTTTCAAGCTCGACGCCGACCCGGGGAGCTAGTTAGAAGACAGACGCAGGCGGCAATCAAATGTCGTCGACCTGATCTTGCGCACAGGACCCCTGGCCCAACTACAGGGGCAATTCGACGATGTCGTCGTGAATCCCGGATAAGACCCTGACATCAACGGTTTAGTGGATCACCCGATGTCTCCCGACCCCTCATGATGCCACAGCGGCGGTGTGCACGTCCGAACGGCGCCGCGGCTTGCAAGCATGCGCGAGGTCGCCCCGGACGGTCAAGTCCATCCCGCGGAGATCCCGCGAACTCTAGATCACGGCGGCGAGTGAAGCCCCGGCAGACTGATTTCTTGCCCGCTTTGCCCCATAAGGAGGAATACCTCGGCCGCGTCGCTGCACGGAACGTGAAAGGCGACGGTCAGGCTAACCGTCGCCTTTCAGATGCTTCACTCGATCGTATCGATCGAGTTTCTCTCTATATAGTTGGGCTTTCTCGGTGGCGGGTGTTGGGTTCGAACCAACGTAGGCTGAGCCGACAGTTTTACAGACCGCCAGGTCCCAAACCGCGGAGGCCCTTTGTATGCTGGCCTGGAAGCCTCTGGCGTGATCTTGAAACTCCTTTCGATCCCGCATATATCCCGCGACTTCCGGCCTGCACAATCCTTCGTTCAACCGGCCGATGATCAGTCCAACGGTGTTCAATGCCGCCGAATAGGCGTGCGATCACCGCAACACCTCCAATTCGGTTCTGTCGCGCACGGCCGAACCGCGCGGACACTCGCCTCCCAGGGACAGACGGGTGCCGCACGGGCACCGACCCGGCATCCCGTGCCGTCAGCTGCCAGCGCTGACCCTTCAGGCCGTCACGTCGGGCCACGCGCTGACCGAGCTCCCCGACGCCGGGACCCCGGTGCCCGAGGCACGGAGTTTGACCTACTGAGATCCCCTGGGGGCCTTGCAGATGCTAGTGAAGGTGGCCCCACATATGCGGCTGAGCCGTCTCGTGGGTTAAGTGATAGTGCCGCGCGAAACGTCCGCTAAACAGCGTCTGGTCGGCAAGCTGGATGAGATCATCAGCACGGAACGAACAGGTGGGCCGTTGACACCCGCCGCCGCAGCTTGGCCGAAGACCTCCACTTACGCCAATTTGCCAGCCGTGCCTGCTAGCGGGCAGCTTCGGGGCCCGCTATTGCTCACCCGAGCATGCGGCCAACGCGAAGCGCGCGCGGGGCGGAACGGCGGCCTGACTGGTACCGCGTTGTCGCCTCAGGTGCCGTGGTCAACCCGCTCCTCACAGCGGCGGACGCCGCGGGCTACCTCGACGTGTCTACGCCATAGCGCCCCCTCCGCGCGTGCACTGATCGTCGGTGGCGCAGGCCGACAAGCGTCCCGCGTGGCAACAACTGGTGTCCAGCCGGGCAAATGCCCGGGCCGGATCTCGGCGACCGTGCCGTCGGGTATCTGCCCGCGGCTGGCATCGACCGCAGCTAAAAGACAGCAGCGCCACCCGTAGGCTAGTACCGCTCCAAGAACCAAGGACGTGAGGCGGACCGTCCGCAAGCTCGGGGAAAGTAGCGCCGCCTGGAAGGACATCCGTCCGTTACGACGCGCCCACCAAACCAATCGGCGCGTTGGATACGGTCTAAGCGTCGACTCGATCGTGTGCTGCGAGTCTGTCAGCGAGCCGGCGAGCGGGCCGCCGAACAGCTTGGCGTCCGCGGCGCTACACGTCTGCGTCGCGGTGAAGCCGTAGAGCGACAGCTTCGTGTTCTGCACCTGGATCGGGTGACACAACGAAGCCGAATTCGACACGTATCGCACGACGTGGAACAGCGAGACGAAGATCGGGATCTGCAGCAACATCGGCAGACAGCCGGTGAGCGGGTTGACGCCCTCCTCCTGCTGCAGGCGCATCATTTCCCCCTGCTGGGCCAGACGATCGTCCTTGTACTTCTTCTTGATCTCCCGCAACTGCGGCTGCGTCGCCTGCACGTTGCGCTGGCAGTGCACTTGCTTGAGAAAGAACCGGAACAGAAGCGGCCGGGCGGTGATCATCAGGAAGATGATCGACAGCGCCCAGTTGAGCCCCTGCGGCCGCGAAGCG
>CAWDGB010000017.1:0-104784 GCA_963801715.1 uncultured Actinomycetota bacterium
TCGTGTCTGTCGGATGGAATACGCACCCGGACGATCGCTCCACCGGTCGGGGCATTAGCCGCGGCCGCGGTGCCGCCGTGGGCCGCTGCAAGGGCAGCGACGATCGCCAATCCGAGGCCGCTGCCGCCGACCGACGAGGACCTGCTGCGGCCCTTATCGGCGCGAGCGAATCGGTCGAACGCGTGGGGCAGAAACTCATCCGGGAAGCCCGGTCCGGTGTCAGCAACGACCAGGTCCAGGTCTGCGGCATATTCGCTGCCGGAATCGTCGGCGTCAGTAGTCGGCACGACGATCGCGGACACGGTGATCTGGCCGCCGGGCGGTGTGTGCCGGAGCGCGTTCTGCAGCAGATTGTCAAGGATCCGCCGGATCGCGAACGGGTCGACGTTCACGAGATCCGGTCCGGATCGGGTCCGGTCGAAGCTGATCCGCTGCTCCAGGATACGGCCGCGGAAGGCCTGATCGACATCCTCGAGCAGGCCGGTCACGGTGGTGGGTTGGCGGCGCAGCATCGGATGTCCACCGTCGGCCTCGGCGAGAAACAATAGATCGTTCGCCAACGCGGCCAGTCGGGCCACCTCGTCCTGTGCGTGCGTGATCGACTCGACGAGGTCTTGCCGGGTTCGGTTCGGGCGGATCGCGGTCTCCAGTTCTGTCTGCAGCACGGCCAGCGGGGTGCGCAGTTCGTGCCCCGCATCCGCGACGAGCGTGCGTTGCTGGTCGAGTGACACTCGCAGCCGGTCAAGCAGCGCATTGAACGTCCGGGCCAGCCGGTTGAGGCTGTCCATCGTTGGTGGTTCGGTGATGCGGCTGCCATCCTCGTGGGCGCTCAGCGCCTCGGCGTCCGCACGCATCCGATCCACCGGGCGCAAGGCGGAGCCGGATACGAGCCATGCGCCGAGCGTTACCAGCGCGAGTAGTACGGGCGCTGCGACGAACAACACCCGCCTTAGCTGGTCTGTGGCGTTAGTGACCGTATCGAGGTTGTCGGCGACGACGATCTGCCAGACGCCGTCGGGTCGGGCCAGAGGCTCCGTCAGTAACCGGAAGGAATCCCTGTCATAGCTGACAGTTCGGATCGACCGCACCGTAGCCGGGTGTAGCCGCTGCTGCGTGCTCAGGGGCGCCCCCGGCAGTACTGCCGGCTGGGCCTCCACCAGGCGCCCGGTCGGGCTGTAGATCGCGGTGATCGCGTTCAGCTCTGCGACGGGCCGCCGCCGGACGGTCGGCGTGCGCTGCGGTGCGTCCGGAAACCCGCTGCTAACGACATCGGCCGCCGTCGCGTCCGCGCGGCTGCCCAGGCTGTTATCCACGTTGGCCAACAGGCCACGCTCGAAGAAGATCGAAAACAGCGCGACGCCGGCCGCGGCGAGCACGATCGCGGCGGCTAGGTAGGTTGCGGCTAGCCGGGCGCGGACACCACGCAGCAGCAACGTGAGGCGTCGAGATCCGCGGAGTGGCTGCTCGGTCATGCCACCGGACCGGGGTCGGCGTCGGCGCTGTCGACGAGTCGATAACCGGCGCCGCGCACAGTTTCGATATCGCACCGCCCGAATGGGCGATCGACCTTGCGACGCAGTGAACCGATGTACTGGTCGATGACGTTGCTGGTCGGGTCGTAAGCGAAATCCCAGACGTGTTCCAGAATATAGGTGCGGGTCAGCACCTCACCCCGTCGCCGCATCAACAGCTCGAGCAGCGCGAACTCCTTTGCGGTCAAGTCGATCTCGGTCCCGGCTCGACTAACCCGCCGAGCACCTGGGTCAAGGCGCAGGTCGCCGGCCTCCAGGATCGCCGGCCGGGCCACTGTCCCCCGGCGTACCAAGGCTCGGATTCGGGCGCTCAACTCGTCGAAGCTGAACGGCTTGGCCAGATAATCGTCCGCTCCCGCATCCAAGCCCTCGATCCGGGCCGGCACTCCCGCCCGGGCCGTCACCATCAACACGGGCGCCCACCGCCGATCCGCGCGCCAACGCCGCACGATCTCGAAGCCGTCCAGCCCGGGAAGCATGGCGTCAAGCATGATCGCGTCATAGTTGTTCTCGCGACCCAACCACAATGCTTCCTGGCCGTCCGCGGAGACGTCGACGGCGTACCCGTCCTCCTCCAAGGCACGCTTGAGCAGAGCCGCCATCCGGGCATCGTCCTCGACGATCAGCAACCGCACCGCGGGCTCCCCACGCCCATCCACGGTACGGTCCACCGCGCGCGGTCGGACGGCCGCCTTCGACTCATCGTCCGTACATCATCAGCTCAATACGCCTGCTCGTCGTGTCGGCTCTCGACGATCGCCCCATCCCGATCGGCGCGATCGTCACCGCCCTCTACGACGGTCGCGAGATCGATGGCGAGCTGCTGGGCATCGCGATGGGGCGCATTGCCGCGTATGTGCGCATTCCGATCAGCGAGTCCCGGCATCGCATCATCGTCCTGCCGTGGACTGCCATTCGGCGTAAAGACCCTTAAGAGTGCGGCAGGCCGGTTCAGAATCCCGTTGCCGGCACGGTGAGTACATAGACGGCCTAACGCTTGAGGAAGCGACGCGCGTCGACCTGCGCGACTCGGTGTGGATCGCTGGGGTGCGAGCGCTGCCGCGGTCACCTGCTCTGGCTGTGCGCGAAGGCGGGGTTCACGCCGAGGATCTCCTACACCACCGGCGACATGGTTGTGCTGCAGTCGCAGGCTGGTCGCCGCCGGCATGGGAGTAAGCACTATCCCCGGCTAGCTCGCGCACTGAAAACGCCGGGGATCGGGCTGTAGCTAGGCCAGGCCGGGTGGCGTCACGTGGGGCGCGAGTGCGTCGCAACGCTGAAGGCCCAGATGGCGTCGTCAACCTGCACGCTGACGAAGGAGGCGGTCTGCGGCACGACATGAGGCAGCAGGATCGAGTGTTCGCCGTCAGGGAGTCGCTTGTCGATGATGATCAACGAGTCGCTGAGCGGATTCGGCGGGACAAAGGACGTCTGCCACCACCCGATCACCGTGACATCTCGCGATTGGCGCAGCGACAAGTTGATCGTCCGCACCTCAGCGTGGTAACTCGGGGGACTTTCGCAGTGCTCGTCTCGGACTGCGAACGCACCTTCGACCTGTCGCACGATGAGCCCGGGGATGCCGGCTAGTCCCTGGACGAAGATAACCCGTTCGTTGAGGCGAACGATGTCGCGTCGCAACGCGGCTCGTCTCTCTTCCGGAACCTGCCCGCCGAACACAACCAGATCCACTCGGCGCAGATTGAACTCGGCGATGACGTCGTCAAACCGGTTGGTCGCATCCGCCGTGTATCCGCGGTCGTGCAGGAGAGAAACCGCACTGGCAAGTACGGCCGGGCTCTTGCCGACGATGAGTACGTGCCGCTGAGCAGCGGCATTGCTTGTGTCACGGCGAAGCGGCTTGGGCTGAGACGTACTCATCGATCGCACCTCTTCTGGTACCACGAGAAGGAGTTCAACGTACGTGTTGTATCGTTGGTCAAGCCAACGTTGGCTATACCAACATAACAAACGTTGGTACGACCCACAACTGTTACGATCCCGCCGTGCCTGAACAACCGCACCGAAACGACTTCGCCCCCGCGCGAATCCGGGACCGGCCGACCTGGCTGATCAGCCGGGCCTACGCACGGTCGACCGGACTACTGAACGACGGGTTCGAATCCCACGGCGCGGGACTCCGCAGCTACCACTATCGGCTGCTCGCGGCCTTGGACGAATGGGGCCCGGCTAGCCAAGCGGACCTGGGGCGCAGCACCGGCATTGATCGCAGTGACGTGGTCGCCGCGCTCAACGAGCTGGCAGATCGCGCGCTGATCGAACGTGCCGTCGACCCACACGACCGGCGCCGCAACATCGTGTCGATCACCCGCTCGGGCACGAGGCAGCTCCGCGTCCTCGACCGGGTAATCTCCGAGATTCAGGAACGGCTCCTCGCGCCCCTGTCACCGAGCGAGCGCCGTCAATTCATCAAGCTCATGCATCGCGTCCTCGACGCGAACGAAATCCCACGCGACAAGGCATCCTCGGATCAGGGGCGCTGACCGAAGGCTTGCGCGACACTAGATCTCTGTCCGTGCCGGCGGGTACGTTGATCTTGTGGAAGAACGGGCTGAGCCGAGGGTAGTAATCACTCATCCCGAGCGGGTGTACTTCTCGGAGCGCGGCGATACGAAGGGGGATCTGGCCGCGCACTACTTGCGGGTCGAGCAGCCGCTGATGCGCGCGATCGGGCGGACGGCCGGTGCTGTTGCAACGATTCCCGGAGGGCGCTGGAGGGCCGTCCTTCTTCCAAAAGCGGGTGCCCAAATCCGTCCCGCCGTGGTTGCAGACGACGATCGTCTCGACACCGAACGGCACGACCTCGCAAGCCCTCGTGATCGCGGACATCGATCACGTGCTGTGGGCATTGAACCTGGGTTGTCTAGGTTTCCATGTCTGGCCGTATCGCGCTGACGACTCCGATCACACGGACGAACTGCGCCTGGACCTGGATCCGACGCCCGGAATCGACTTCGGCCAGATTCGCGAGGCCGCGCACGAGCTGAAGACATTGCTCGATGAGTGCGGCGTCGTGGGCTACCCGAAGACCACAGGTAACCGCGGCCTACATGTCTACGTTCGGCTCGACCGGCGTTGGGATTCCTATCAGGTCCGAAGCGCCGCCGTCGCCATAGCCCGCGAGCTCGAGCGCCGTCGACCGGATCTCATCACGGCTGCGTGGTGGAAGGAGGAGCGCGGCCGGCGAGTATTCATCGACTTCAACCAGAACGCGCCGCACAAGACCGTGTTCGGGGCCTGGTCAGTCCGCGCCCGCGCCGGAGCGCAGGTCTCGACGCCGATCTCCTGGGACGAGCTTGACCACATCCACCCCGATGAGCTCACCATCGCGTCGCTGCCCGAACGTCTTGCGACCAGAGCCGATCCCTGGCTGCAGATCAACGATGCCCCCCAGGCGCTCGAGCCGTTCTTGCAGATGGATGTCCGTGACCGGGCCAGCGGACTCATGGATGCCCCCTGGCCACCGGTTTACCCCAAGCAACCCGACGAACCGCCTCGAGTCCAACCGAGCCGAGCCAAGAAGCCATGAGGAGGATTCCGCCTCGCAGAACGCCAATGCTGTCGGCGACACCTTGCGATCCGGTCTCTGGTCGCGCCGATCCACCGCAGAGGACGACGCCGACGATTGACCGATGAAGGGCAAGCGGTCAGGCTAGAGGCAGCGGATGGATGCCTCTGGCTACGGACTGACCACCATGAAGCATGAAGTGACAATCGTCCAGGTCGGCGAGGGCGCCGCCCGAGCCGTGTGCAGCTGCGGTTGGCAGAGCCCGCTGTTCGGCGGGGGTAAGAAGGCCGGGACGATGGACGTCCTGCAGCAGGCCGCCGACGCCGGTGACGTCCACGAGTGGGACGCCTCGCTGGAGTAACGGGCTACGCACTGTCTCCCCTCTCCAATTCGAGATGGGCCAGCTCACCGGAATCACCGGTGGGGCCTCCGTCGATCTCGCGAAGAAGTCGGTCGACGATGCGAGCTGCGATCGGGGCTACCGGTATGGCCAGCGTCGTGAGTGTCGGAGTGAGGCTGCGACCGATCATGCTGCCGTCGAACCCGGTGACGTCCAGATCGGCGCCAATGACCATGCCTCGGTGTGCCGCGGCCTGGTACAGCGCGGCGGCGAGGGCATCGCTTCCGGTCACGACGGCCGAGGGCGCATGGGCTGCCTCGATCAGAGCGGTTGCAGCTATAGCCTGATCCGGTCGCGACGCGCCGGATCGAACGACGCGCGGCGACAACGCGCTTTCCCGCATGGCGGTCAGATACCCGCGCTCCCGGTCTCTATCCCAGTAGTACGGCCCCTCGAAGCCGAGGTAGCCGATGCTCTTGTGGCCCTTGGTAATGAGCATTCGGGTTATGGCAGCCACACCGACCGCATTGTCGATATCGATCCAGGACTGCGGCAGATGCGGTTCGGTGCGTCCGAAGCAGGCAAACGGCACCGCCAGGTCGGCAACCAGCTCGATCCGCTGATCACGTGTGCCGAGGGTAGAAAAGACGAAGCCGTCGACCCGTCTGGAGCGGATAAGCTCCTCGATCTCCGCGAGGGGGTTACCCGACGCGGTAAGCAGCAGGTGGTAATGCCGGGCGCCGGACGCAACGGCCACCGCCTGCACGAACTCGGCAGCTATCGCGTTCCCAACACCAAGTTCGACCGCCGGCATAGGGTGTGCGACTTGCTGAGTTCGCTGCAAGCGAAGACTCATCGCCCCGGAGTGCGGTGCGTAGTCGAGAGTTTCGATAACTCGTCGCACCCGATCGATCGTGGTCGCGCCAACCCGGCCCTGGCCGCGAATCACGTTCGACACCGTCTGGCGGGACACCCCAGCCATGCGCGCAACGTCGTGGATCGTCGCGCGGCGCTCACCACCTGCCCCGCCAGAGCGTCGGTGCGACGCGTTTGAGGACCTCACGCCTCCTCCGTCATGCTCATTGCTGCCTTGACAGTTGGCGCTGCCTTGACAATGCGGCGCCGCTGCCTTGACAGTGCGGCGTTCGAGATGCGACCTTAGCCGTCGTAGCTGGAACGTTCAACCAGGAGCTTTTTGGTGAATCACCAGAAATAGGCATATAACCATGGCGACGACGATCACCGACGAGATCGTTCTTGATCTTGCTGAAGGCGAGTGCTGGTGGGGCGGCGCTGTTGCCGACGGTCAGCGCATGCCGTTCGGCCCGGCGGTGCATCGGCGCAATCTCGCCAGGTCAGCCGGGTTCTTGACGAACGATCAGGACGGCGCGAATCAATCCGCCCCGCTGCTCGTCTCGAACCGCGGGCGATACATCTGGTCAGATGACGCGTTCACCTTCGAATTCGTCAACAGCACGCTACGGGTTACTGGCGGCAATCCGGTGGTCGGTGCCGGACGGCCGCCAACGCTGGCGGGCGCGTTCCGCATGGCCTCTCGCGCCCACTTTCCACCCAGTGGCGCAACACCGGCTGCCGCAATGTTCGGGTCGCCTCAGTACAACACCTGGATCGAGATGCCGTATGTGCCGACCCAACAAGGCGTACTCGGCTATGTCCGCGGCATGCTCGATTCTGGGCTTCCGCCTGGAGTTGTCATCATCGATGACAACTGGTCCCCGGCGTACGGGACATGGCGGTTCGACCTGAGCCGTTTTCCTGATCCGACGTCCATGATCCGAACGCTGCATTCATGGGATTGCCAGGTGATGCTGTGGATCGTTCCGTTCGTCAGTCCCGACACGCACCGATTCCGGATTCTGGACAAGCGTGATCTGCTGGTTCGGGACGCGGACGGCAGTCCGGCGATTCGGCACTGGTGGAACGGCTACAGCGCTGTGCTGGATATCAGCAATCCGGTCGCAGCTGCGCGGTTGTGCGAGGATCTCGACCGTCTCGTCAGCGAACACGGGGTCGACGGATTCAAGTTCGACGCCGGGGACCTGCGGGACTTTCGCTCCGGAGACCGGAACGCCGGGATGGCCGAACCGACCGAGCAGTGCGAGGCGTGGGCGCGGATCGCGGTGCGTTACCGCTTCAACGAACTTCGTGCCTGCTGGAAAATGGGCGGCCAGCCCTTGGCGCAAAGGCTGCACGACAAACCGCCACTCTGGGGAGCAAGTGGCCTGGCATCACTGATTCCTGAATCCATCGCGCAGGGGTTGATCGGTCACCCCTTCGTCTGCCCCGACATGGTGGGGGGCGGCGACGTCAACTACTGCTCAGATGATCGACCTGTAGATCAAGAATTGTTCGTGCGCTATACACAATGCGCCGCACTGTTTCCAATGATGCAGTTCTCCATGGCACCGGCGCGGGTGCTCGACGCCAAGCACCTGCACGCCGTCCAGGACGCTGTGCGGCTACGCCAGCATTTGGCCACCGAGATTCTCGATCTCGTTAACGAAGCTGCGGCGAGTGGGGAACCGATCCTACGGCCGCTCGCCTATCACTTCTCCGGTTACGAGCACGTCCACGACCAGTTCCTGCTCGGGGAGAAGATTCTTGTCGCTCCGGTTCTGCGTCAGGGCGCATCGACCAGGTCTGTCGAACTCCCGCCCGGAAGCTGGATCGACGTGGACGGCCACTCTTTGACCGGACCAACCCAGGTCGAGGTGCCGGTGGATCTAGAGAGCATTCCCTGGTTCCGTCGCGACGAACAGGGATTGCGGGCAACGCCTTAGTGTCAGCTTTTCGTGCGACCGTATTGGTCTGGTCGCGTGCGCCTCGCCTACAGGCGGTGCGCGCCCGTACTGGCCGCTGCAGTGAACGCAACGGGGGCCAAGTATCCGGCCGCTGCGTAAGCGGCGTGGATTGCATCGAACACGCTGGTGGTCTGATCTGCGTCGACTATTGCGAGGACACTGCCGCCGAAGCCGCCTCCGGTCATGCGGGCTCCGAACGCTCCCGCGTCGAGCGACGCAGCGACAGCGAGATCGACCTGTGGCACTGTGATGTTGAAGTCGTCGCGCATCGAGATGTGCGAGGCGGTAAGCATTGGTCCGATCTGCCGCGGGTCATTCCTGGTTTCAAGCGTGGCAACGGTGTCTAGCACGCGTTGGTCCTCGGACACCACGTGACGCACCCGCCTTCGCATCAGATCGTCGCGCAATCCAGCTAACGCGACGTCCAGATTCTCGAAGGGAATGTCTCGGAGTGCCGGCACGCCGAGCTGTTGCGCCGCCAGCGCGCAGGTTCTCCGCCGCTCCCCGTACTCGCTGTCGACAAGTGCGTGTGGCGTTCGGCTGTCAATGACAAGCAGCGCGAGACCCGTGGTAGACAGATCGAACGGCACATGTCTGACCGCCATGGACCTGGTGTCCAGGTACACCAGCCTGTTGGTCTTCCCATAGAGCGACGCGATCTGATCCATGACGCCGGTGGGGGCACCGACGACCTCGTTTTCGGAGCTTCGCGCAATAGCCGCCAACTCGTGCCGGGACAAGGCGAGCTGAGCGAGATCATTCCAGGCTGTTGCCACTGCGCACTCGAGGGCCGCCGAAGACGACAGCCCGGCGCCGGTCGGCAGGTTGCCGTCGATGACGATGTCGAGGCCAGGGATGTCGTGGCCGCGTTGCCGAAAAGCCCAGGCGACGCCACCGACATAGGCGAACCAGCCGTCGACCGATTGTGGCGTAATGGCTGCCAGCGGAATCTCGGCGACACCGCGGCGCAGACGCGAACGGACTCGAAGCCTGGGAGCCGGGGATAGCCGCGCTGCGGCGATGATGCCTTGCGGCAATGCGAGCGGGAGAACGAGGCCGTCGTTGTAGTCAGTGTGCTCACCAATGAGATTCACTCGCCCGGGCGCCCACCAGTAGCCATCGGGCTTGGCACCAAACGTCTCGTCGAAGAGCTGAGAAGCACGGTCCTTCGGCAGGGGCGCTGCGGTGAACTGGTCAGTGGGCCTGCTGGTCATGCGTGTTCCTTGGCGAAACTCCAGCTGTCAGACACCATGCGGTCGAGATCAAGTTCGGCCTTCCATCCGAGTTCGGCGTGTATGAGCGCCGACGACGCGACCAGCGCCGGGGGATCGCCGCTGCGCCGGCCGCGGTCGATTGACGGCACGGGATGGCCGGTGACCCGACGGCAACTTTCGACCACCTCACGGACGGTGTATCCGGTGCCGGAACCCAGGTTGTATATGTTGTGGGTACCTTGCTGTACGGCGTCCAATGCCAACAAGTGCGCTCGGCCGAGGTCGACGACGTGCAGATAATCGCGAATGCAGGTCCCGTCGCGGGTCTGGTAATCACTTCCGAAGATTGGCACCGAGTCTCGGATACCGAGAGGAACCTGGAGAATGTTGGGAATGAGGTGAGTCTCCGGACTGTGCCGCTCACCTAGGACGCCCTGAGCGCCACCTACGTTGAAGTAGCGAAGGCTGGCTGCAGCCAGTCCATGCGCGCGGGCGGCACCAGCAATTGCCATGTCGACAGCCAGCTTGCTCTGACCGTATGGGTTCATCGGCGCCGCGGGATCTTCTTCCCGTATCGGTACCCTGTGCGGAACGCCGTACGTTGCGGCGGTCGAGCTGAAGATAAGGCGCTCGACACCAGCAACTCGCATCGCCGCGAGCAAGGCGAGCGTCCCGACGACATTGTTGTCCCAGTAGATCTCCGGACGCTCCACCGATTCGGCGACCAGCGACTTTGCAGCGAAGTGCAGCACGCCGTCAAAGGACTCGTCGAGAATCTGGCCGACGTGACTCAAATCCTCGTGCATGAATTGCGCTCCGTCGACCAGTGCGTCGCGATGTCCGGTCGACAGGTTGTCGAGGACGACGACGTCATGGCCAGCGGTGATCAGCTGTGCGGTGACAACCGAGCCGATGTAGCCGGCACCTCCAGTAACGAGGAGCTTCATGGCGGTGCCCAAGTGCAGGCTGGACCGTCCCGCCGATCAAGCCACCTCATCCGCGTAGCAATTCTCCGTCGGGCACGCGCCAAGGACCCTCGATCCGAACCGCGCCCTCGATCGTGACGTCGGCACCGAATGTGACGTCGCCGTCGACGTCGAGTTTCGAGCAATGCCGCAGCGACGGAGGTCCGGAAGGAAATCGCGGCTCGAAATCTGGGAGAAGCTTGAAGTGCTTGGGATCGAGGGTGACTGTCGGCGCTGCACCGTCGAAGGTGGGAGTCACCGCTCCGTCCGGACGAAGCTCGTACGCGTCGGAACGAACGACCAACAGATCGTCCGTCGTCTTCACGGGCGCAAATCGGATACGCGGCACCAAGATCGCTTGCGCACCGTCGATTGCGCCGATCGCTGCGCCCATCGCCGTCTCCAGCTGAATGGCTGGAGTACTCGTTGCGTCGGTCGGATCCACAGTCTTGCGGTTCACGATCAAGGGGAGTGTGGGCGCAGCCGGATCCGATTCCTGCAATCTGCTCAACGCTTGCAGGTCGATCCACAGATTGTTGGTGTTATAGAACCGCCAACGTTCGATATCCCCGAACGATGAGTCGCCCTCGGGCACTTGTGCCGTCTCCCGCAATACGATCCGCCCATCCTGGCGGGCGAGGTGACCGCCCTTGCGATCGGCTGGCGTGCCGAGGACAGCCTCCATCGCGAACGGAACGTGCTCGGAGGCAATCCAGGCTGCGATTCGCGGGTCTACCAGCGCTCCCAGGTTGTCGACGTTGGAAACGAAGCACCACCGCAGGCCGGCATCCAGAAGCGCCGGCAGCATTCCGGATGCGGAAAGCGCCGTGTAGAGGTCGCCGTGCCCCGCGGGACACCATTCCAGACTCGGGTCGGGAGGCCACGACACCGGCTGGAAGTCGTCGGCTGCAAGCTTCGGTTCGCGGCCCTGGAGGAAGTCCAATGGGAGGGAGGGGTCCTTGAGGGTCGGGTAGCGCCCTAGCAGCTCGAGTGTGGGGGAGCGGGTCATTGCCGAGTTCATGAGCAGCAAGGGAAGACGCGCTTGGTGATGCTCTCGCAGAGCCAAAACCTGAGTAGCCAGAATGTCCAGGAAGCTGCGGCCGTTCTTGACCGGCAACAGAGACTTCGGCCCGGACAGGCCCATACTCGTGCCGAGCCCGCCATTCAGCTTCACGACGACGAGACGGTCTAGCACGAATCGTGCTTGGGCGGCGGTGGGTTCGGAAAGGTCGTCGAGAGCATCGAGGTTGCCGAGCGGCTCGAGGGAATCTCCCGACAGCCTGCCTGCCTGAGGGTGCGTAAGCTGCTCGAGGCGCCGAGCTAAGGCGGCCAGTTCGGCCGGACGGGCGCCCCCGGCCTCTGCCTTGGCCAACGTTGCCGTGATGTATTCGGTCATGTGGTCGCCTAGCCCTGCCCTTCGGATGCACAGTTATGCCGCGTTGGCCCGCTCGACAAACATTGAAGCGTAGCGACGGTCGTGATCTTGGACTTATAGCCCTGGGGCGACGATAAGTCCAAGATCATCGGCGACTCCTACGGCCCAGAACGTTTAGGCTGTATCGCGCGTCGCAGGCTCAGTGTCAGCAGGATTGCGACGGCGACGGGCAGCACCCACCAGCTGGGGATCGATGTCGCCGTCGACAGCACGTAGGTGAGCGCGAGCGCTACGACAACGCCGACTGCGACTCGCCAGTCATCACCAACGACGAAGTCGTACCAGAACGCGCCGAACCGGCGTAGCCACGCGATCACGATCCGGCCCCAGCTACCGACGCCTGCGGCGCCACGGTGCGCTTGGGCCGGCTGGTCCGACGGAGCAGGACGATCAGCCCGATGGCGAGTACGGCGACACCGGCGACGACCACTGGAAGCGACGTGTCGCCGTGGGGCCACTCGGCGCCGGCACCCTCTGCGCCCCAGAACGTCCCAAAGCCGGTCAGGAGGATGCCAACGGTGAACTTCATCCCGTTCTCTGGCACCCGAGCCAACGGTGCGCGCACTGCCAGGCCGGCTCCAGCGACGATGACGACGGCGGATGCTGCGGCGAGGACCGCGAGCGGCAGGTTGTGTTGGTTGGTCCCGAAGGTCAGCGCGATGAACACGACCTCTAGCCCTTCCAAGAGGACCCCTTTGAAGGACAGGGTGAACGCGTACCAGTCGTTGACGAGGCCACGGTGCCGGGCTGGTGCAGCCAGCGCGGCGGCCTGTTCGGTGCGGAAGATCGCGGCTTCGTCATGGAGCGACTTGTAGCCGCTTGCGCGCAGGATCGCCTTGCGAAGCCACTGCAGTCCGAACACGAGCAGCAAACCGCCGACGAGCAGCCGAAGCGCCTGCAGAGGGATCGCGGTCAGCGCCGGTCCGAGCACGGCGACCGTGACTGCGAGCACCGCGAGCGCCGCGAAGACTCCTTGCCCTGCCGAGCGCCAGTCCTTGCGACCCGTACCGGCCGCCAATACGATCGTTACCGCCTCGACCGCTTCGACCGCGCACGCCAGAAACACGGCGATGAACAGTCCCCAGCCTTGCATGCACCTCTCCTGTAGTCGCGATCCGCTCGACAGTAGCTCGCTGATTGCCGGCAGCGGCGGCGGCGAGGGGTGCCGGGGTGCTAATCGCCTCAAAGGCCCCGCTGGACCACGCTGATTACGGTTGCGACGGCACGTTCGATCTCATCGTCCGGAATGTCGCGTAGGGGCCCGTCGACGAGCAGTGTCGACAGTCCGTGGACTGCCGACCAGGCGGCGTATTCGGCGCCCGGGCGACGCTCGGGCGGCAGTGCTCCTACGACGACCAGCTCGTCGAGGCGCGCGACAAGCACGTTATAGGGGTTGAGCGGGTCCGGATCGTCACGGCGGGTAGTGATCGATGACGTGTCGTGGGGAACAGCGCCGACGAACGCGGTGCGGAACCAGCCGGGCTCATTGATGGCGAACTCGATGTACGCCCGCCCGATCGCCCCGAGCTTGGCCCAGGCGCGCGTGACCTTGCTGCCCGTCGTGACGCCGCCGATGCGCTCGGTCATGAGCAGCCCGAGCTGCCGCATACATCGCGCACTGACGGCGGCCAGCAGATCCTCGTGATCGGCGAAGTGACGATAAGCAGCGTTGTGCGACACGTTTGCTTCGCGAGATACGGCACGTAACACCACCGCGGTGGGGCCGCCGGTGCGAGCGAGCTCAGTGCCGGCGTCGATCAGGGTTTCTCGCAGGTTGCCGTGGTGGTATGGGCGACTCGCCCTTGAGCTCTCCTGGATTTCCATGTTGACAGTGTCCACAAGCGATGGCATGCTCGTCAATGTTGACGTCGTCAACATGGCTGGAAGCTAGCAGGGAGACACCATGACTCAGCTAAGCGTTCGACGCAGGTATCTCATCCTCGCCACCGTCTGCGTCGCGGCATTCGCGATCAACCTCGACACCACGATCGTCAACGTGGCCCTGCCCGACCTGGGTCGGGAGCTGCACGCGACCACCCAGGACCTCCAGTGGATCGTCGACGGCTATAACCTCGCGTTCGCCGCATTGGTGCTGACCGCGGGCTCGCTCGGTGATCGGTTCGGCCGCCGGCCCGCGCTGCTGATCGGGCTGGGCGGCTTCGCTGCGGCCAGCGCGATCGGAGCCCTCGTCGGGTCAGCGAACGCGCTGATCGCTGTTCGCTTCACGATGGGTGCATTCGCGGCCCTCATCTTCCCGACGACGCTGTCGATCATCACCAACACCTTCCCCGAGCGGCGGGAGCGGGCGAAGGCGGTAGGAATCTGGGGGGCCGTCACTGGCTTGGGGGTCGCGGTGGGACCCGTAACCGGTGGCTTCCTGCTCGCCCACTACAGCTGGCCGGCAGTCTTCATCGCCCTCGTACCGGTCGCCGTCGTCGCGATGGTTGCCGCGTTCGTTCTCGTTCCGGAATCCCGCGATCCGGATCAGGCCCGGCTCGACCCGCCGGGACTCATCGTCTCGTCAGCCGCGATCGGATTGCTCGTCTACACGATCATCGAGGCCCCCCGCAGAGGGTGGAGTGATCCGCTCACGATCTGGAGCTTCGTCGCCGTCGCGATCCTCGTCGCAAGCTTCGTCGCTATCGAACGCCGCCGCCGGCAGCCAATGATCGATGTGTCGTTGTTCCGCACGCCGGCCTTCTCGGCGGCGAGCGGCGCGGTGACGGTGGCGTTCTTTGCGCTGTTCGGATTCATCTTCCTGGTGACGCAATACATGCAATTCATCCGAGGTTGGGGGACGCTCGCTACCGGAGTGCGGATCCTGCCAGTGGCGATGACGATCGCCCTCGGGTCGGTGGTTGGCGTTGCGCTCGCGACCCGTATCGGCACCCGCGTCGTCGTCGTTACCGGCCTGCTGTTCCTTGGCGTCGCGTTCGGCTGGATCGCGCTCTCGCCGACGTTCATGACCTACGACCGAATCGTCGGGCAGATGGTCTTCATCGGCCTCGGCCTGGGCCTGACGACCGCGCCGGCTACCGAATCGATTCTCAGCGTGCTGCCACCGGCAAAGGCGGGCGTCGGGTCAGCTGTCAATGACGCGACGCGCGAAGCCGGCGGCACACTGGGTGTCGCCGTGCTGGGCAGCATCTTCACTTCCCTGTACGCCAGCCACATCGCGGCTAGCTCGTTCGCCACGCTGCCGACTTCGGTCGGCAAGGCCTCGCAGGAGTCGGTCGCAGCCGCCCTCGGCACGATCAGCCAGACCAGCGGCTCATCGCGTGAGGTACTGCTCAGCGCGCTGCATACGTCGTTCATGTCCGGGTTCCATGTGGCTTGCCTGGTCGCCGCTGCCATCTGCCTCGTCGGCGCGACCGGTGCGCTGGCCTTGCCCGGTCGCGCCCGGCGCTCCGCGACGGTCAGCGAGCTACCGCAGCTGGAGTCGGCCAACGCCTGACGCCGATCACGATCAGCCAGCGAGCGGCGGACCACCCGCTGTCTGGCTGGATCGTTCGGTTGGCCGGATCTCAGACCTGGGCCATGGTCGCCAGGCGAGTCGTGTCCTCCGGGCTCGTTCCTGACGACCGGTCCGCCAGGAGGTCGCGGATGTAAGCGATGGAGCGGAAGGTTGCCTGGCCTTCCAGGCCGAGGAAGGCTCCAAGGTCACGATCGAATTCGGGTGCTCTGCGGTAGCCCAACCGGTCGTAGAGCGCCACCGCCGTCGTCATGAAGCTCGCGGTGTGCAGCGCGAATACCGGTGCGCCATGGTCCCGGGCGAGGCATTCCGCCGCGGCGAGCAGAGCCTGTGCGACACCATGCCCACGGGCCGCCGGATGTACCGCGAGGGCACGACCGCCGGCCCAGCCGCGGGGCCAACCGACACCCTGCGCGGAGACGTCCGGATAGAAGGCTCCGGAACCAAGGACACTGCCGTCGAGTTCGGCGACGATCAGCCGGCCGTAACGGGAATGCCGTTCGAAATCAAGCAGATCGGCGATGTAGCGCGAGAACAGCTCGGAGCCGGTGACCGGCTCATACTGCTGGTATGCGGCGCGGACCACCTCCCGGATCGCATCGTGATCGGTCGAGTGGGCCGGTCTGACAATCAGCCGGCCAGCCGGGCGGTAGGTCCGAGAAAGACAAGGGAGTGACATGCCAGAAGCACGATGGACGGACCAGGAATATTCATACTTGGGTTAGGACGTCGACGAGACTTGGCTCACAGGCCGACGACCGGGGTCGGCGGCGTCAAGAGTAGCGAGCCGATTCGCCGCTTCGCGCCGGCTTCGCACCCCCAGTTTCTGCAATATCGCGGAGACGTGGTGGTCGACCGTCCGCGGCGAAACTACGAGGCGCTGCGCGATCTCGGCGTTGGAGATGCCGGTACTCAGCATCCGGAGGATCTCGATCTGACGGTCTGTGAGGCCAGCGGGATTAGCCTCGCGACCGAGCGGTCGCCGGCGGGGAATCCTGGCCACACCGAGCGCCCGCAGCCGCCGGCGCACGAGGGCAGCGGCCGGCTCCGCACCCAGCTCGAGAAGCAGCTGCAGCGCTTCGAGAGTGGGCACCGGTTCGCCTGAGTCGGCGAGTTCCAACGCCTGTTCGTACCGGTTGCCGGCGCGTTCCCAGGAGGCCGCTGCCGTTTGCCAGTCTCCTCGAAGTCCGGCGGCATATGCCGGTGGACACCCGCGAAATGGTCGACTCAGGTATCCGACCCGGCTGAGGTAGCGCAGCAGCTCGCCACGCTGCACCGACATGCCCTGGCGGTCAGTACGGTCCAGCAGCAGATCCTGAAACCGGTTGGCCTGTTCCGGGCGTCCGGTCAGCCAGGCGCGCTCGATCCAGGCGAGTCCGGTCGGCACCAGCCAGTCCAGCACATCCGCCCGTTCCGCGTGCTCGACGGCCTCGGCAAGTATCTGGCTCGCGTCGGGATGGCCCTGGCGGACGAGCAATCTGGCGAGTATCGGTAGGGTTTCCCGCCCGATCATGCCGGGGTCGTTCTGTCCATCGAGCAAGGACCGCAATCCGGCTACCGCCTCAGGCCAGCGCCCATGCATCGCCATAAGGCGGTATCGCCGCGCGTCGAGCATGTACGAGTGAACGGGAAAGTCCCGGTTCTGGCTGTAGTCCCGAGCCAGCTCCATATAGTCGGACGCCTCGTCGTATCGCCCGAGTCGCCATAAGCCCTCCACGAGGTTGTAATACCCACGCATGACGTATTCGTGATTGTTGAGTTTGCGGGCCGTCGCGATGCTCGTTCGCAGCTCCTCCTCGCCGTCGATTCGACCAAGTTGCAGGTGGGCGGAGCCTCGGTAGTTACGGCACAAGGCCGCTACATCAGCGGCATGCGACTGTTCGGCGAGGTCGAGAGCGTCGGAAAGTTTTGGCAGACCCTCCTCTTCTCGATCGACGAGTACCAGCAGACCGCCCAGATTGAGCGTCGCCAGGGCCTGGTCAGGAGCGCCGCAAGCCCGTTGCGACAGCACCAGCGCCTCCTCGGCGGACTCGCGAGCCGCCGACGTCTGCTCGGTGAGCCACTGCTGACGAGACAAGGCCACCAGCGCGCGAACGAGCTGAGACTCGGCCCGGACGCCTCGCCATGCTTCGACCGCCGATGCGGCGGCCTGCGCCGCTGCGTGCAGTTGGTTGGAGTTTGACAATGACCACGCGTACGCCTCGGTAAGCGAGGCCTGGCGGGCTAGCGGCAGTAACTCTTTGTGCCTCAAGACCTGGGCGTAGCACTGCGCTGCCTGGCGATGCGAGCCGACTCGCGACGCCTCGCGCGCCGCCCTCGCGCCATACCGAACGATGGCCTCCTCGTCGCCAGCACCCGCTGCGTGGTGCAGCACCTGGAACGGATCGGAATCCGCACGGCCGCACAACAACTGCAAAACGTCGGCGTGTCGGGCCAGCCGCACGCTCACAGGCATTGACTCGTACACCGCGCGACGTGCCAGTTCGTGCCGGAATACCACGATGTTTCCGCGCATCCGCAACACGCCCGACCGTTCAGCTTCGGCGATGGGCGTCATCTCGTCGACGAGATCGGACAGCACCGACATCTCGAAGCCTGTCGGTGCGACCGCCAGATACTCCAGCGCCGCCTCGGCGCGCGGGCTCAACTTGCCAACGCGCGCCAGCACCGCGTCGGCCACTGTGGGCGGGACGCTCAACTCTGGAGACGCCAGAACCTCGGTAACAAAGAACGGGTTCCCGTCGGTGAGCCGGAACAAGGCGTCGGCATCGACGGCCGAATCGGCGGCAAGCTCGGTCACGGCGCCCGCGCTCAGCGGCCCAAGAGGCAGGCGCAGAGCCCCGGCCAGTCCGCCGAGTAGGCCACAGTAATGGGTGATTTATGCCCACATCAGCGTCGCGGTATGTCACGATCAGGACCGCGGGAAGTTCCGATATGCGGCGGGCGACGTGCCGGAGCACGTCCAGCGTCGCGCTGTCGGCCCAGTGGGCGTCCTCGATGACCAGGACGGTCGGTGATGGCAGCCCGGCCAGCTCGTCGATCACCGCCGCAGGCAGCAGGTCGGGGTTCGCACGGTCCGCCAGTGCGGTGGCGAGCGGACCCGGACGCGTTCGGGCGATGTCCCACAACGCGCCGAGCGCCCGGGGCGTCAAGAGGTCTTCGCACACGCCCGCCAGGACTCGAGTCCGGGTCCGCAGCCCGGCAACGAACGTTTGGAGCAGGCTCGTCTTTCCGATTCCGGGTTCGCCCATCACGAGCACGGTCACGCCGCGCCCAGCCGCCGCGCGTTCGACCGCCGAGCGCAGTCGATCGAGCTCCGCAGCTCGTTCGAGTAGGCGCGGAACCACGTCGATCATCGTCTCACCTTCGAATGGGCAGGGCCGACGGTTGGAATAGGCAACCGGCACCGATGTGCCATTCGCCCAAACGCCCGCACGCTGTTGGGGTGATCGATGACGGGTGGCTCGAAGTGGCTTATGCCTGCCACAAACGGCGAATGTTTGCTCGCGCGATGCGCGTCGTGGTCGACCGGGATCTCGCTGAGGACGCAGTCCAGGAGGCCTTCGTACGAGCGTGGCGAGCCCGCGCGACCTTCGACCCGTCCGTCGGGCCGATTGATAGTTGGCTGGTCGCGATCACCGGCAATGTCGCGGTCGACCTGGCCCGGGCTCGGGCTCGGCGGCCTCCGCTAAGCGCTTCCGAACCGGATTCACATCAACCGTGGGCCGGCCTTGACCCGATCGATCGGATCGCCTTGCGCTCCGAACTGCGACACGCGCTGCACCGAATCAAAGTCAATCATCGAATTGCCATTCTCGAGGTGATCGTCAAAGACCGTCCCTACGCCGAGGTAGCCGCCGAATTGGACGTCAACATCCGGACACTTCGCACCCGCGTGCACTACGGGCTCCGCCAGCTCCGCACGATCGTGCCCGGAGCGGCATCCGCGAGAGCTGTCGCGCCGGCCTGAGCGCAGGCGACGGCGACGTCTGTCGTGAGTCGCCAGCAGCGCGGCGTGATCAGCCTCGGCTACGGTTTGCCGAAGGCGCGCCATGAGTGAGGAGATCGGTGTGGCCCTCCCGCAATCCGGCATTTTCGCGCTGGGCAACCTGTCGCACAGCTACCTCGAATTCGATCTTCTCGCCGGCGTCGAACCAGCCGCTCTGGTTACCGCTGTTGCCAGCCTGACCGAGCCGCGGACGACGATGGGTGGGGTCAACCTCGTCACGGCCTTCCGACCCGAACTGTGGTCCGCGGTCGCTCCCTCGTCCGCGCCGGCAGAAGTCAGTGGCTTTGCCTCGCCGGTGGTCGCCGCCGACGGCTACGCCATGCCCGCCACCCAGCACGACCTAGCCCTCTGGATCGCCGGCGGCGCGTACGACGTCGTATTCGACGCCGCCATCGGCATGATCGCTGCGCTGAGCCGCTCCGTCGCGCTGGTCGATGAGACCGTGGGTTGGTCCTATCACCGGGATCTGGACCTCACCGGCTTCATCGACGGTACGAAGAACCCGCCACTGTCGGTCGCGCCGAAGACGGTCCTCGTCCCGGCAGGGGCACCGGGAGCGGGTGGCTCGGTGTTGCTGCTGCAGAAATGGGTCCATGACGGGGCCGCGTGGACCTCGCTGAACGTCAAGAGGCAGGAACAGGTCATCGGACGGACGAAGGTCGATAGCGTGGAACTGGTCGATCGTCCCGAGACATCCCATGTCGCCCGAACTGACCAGGATGACTTTGGCCAGATATTTCGTCGCAATACGGCGTTCGGCTCGGTGCGGGAACATGGCACCATGTTCGTCGGCTTCAGCGCCGAGCAGCGGCACCTCGCCGTGATGCTCGAGAGCATGGCCGGCTTGACCAACGGCGTCCGAGATGAACTCACTCGGTACAGTCGGCCGGTCACCGGCGCGTACTACTTCGTGCCGTCACTCGACGATCTGGACGCCTTCGCTTCGACGTCCGTCCTCTAGTCACGAAGCCTCGATGTGCGAGAATGTCACGTGCGGGACAAGCTGAAGCGCGTGGCGTCACGAAGTGGCGGTCGGTGACAGCCCGGGTAGCGCAGGAGTCGGCCGCCGGAGAGCGATCACAGGCAGGCTGTGCCCGAGACCACTCTATGCAGGCTGTGCGGTACGGAGAACGCACCCAACGCCACAATGTGCGCTTGGTGTGAAACCAGCCTGACCGATCCGTTCCGCAATTCGAGAAAGCGTCAGGCCGACGCGCGCCCGATGATGGTGGACTCGCGTCGGTCGAGCGACGCGATCCCCTACGGGGCCGACAATCCGATCGACCGCTGGTTGGCCGCAATCGGGAACGTCTTGGTCATTTCCACGTTGGTCGGCATCCTGGTGGCGTGTCCCATCGCGGTCACCCTCCTGCTGCACAAGCAAGAAGCGGTGGATAAGGCGGGTGCGTACTACTCGGGTCCGTCGTCGCATCCGACCAGCGAGTTTCCGCGCTATGGCGCGTTGAGCATCATTCCCTCGCTCGCCTTCGCGCTCACCATCTACTTGCTGTTCCGATGGGTAACCCGCAAGCGAAACGACGACCACTGGTAGAAAGGTTGATGATCTTGGACTTGTCGTTGGTCTAGAGCGATAACTCCAAGATCACGAGCTGGACCGTGCATTGAGCCGTTGAGCGCGTTAATCAAATACCCCGCTAATCCGATCATCTCTGTTGTTCCGGTAGACTTAGCCGAAGACCCTCCCGGAAGGGATAGCGGTGGACTGGACGCTGGCAATCGGGGCGCTGTGTGTCGGCATCGTCGTAGGTCTGACCGGCATGGGCGGCGGTGCGTTGATGACGCCGATGCTGGTGCTGTTCTTCGGGGTATCCCCGCTGGCTGCAGTATCCAGCGACCTCGTGGCCAGCGCCGTGATGAAGCCGGTCGGGTCGGCCGTTCATCTTCGCAACCGCACTGTGCGCATGGACCTCGTGCGATGGCTCTGCGTCGGGTCGGTTCCAGCCGCTTTTGCGGGCGTTCTCGTCGCCAAGGCCCTGGGCCGGAGTGCCGGGATCGAGGTGTTCCTGCAGAGAGCACTCGGCGTCGCTTTGATCGTCGCGGCGACTGGGCTGTTCGTGCGCGCCTATCTGCGCCTAGCCGAACGGGCCCGGCATCGCGACGGTCGGCGGGAGGCCGATCCGATCGGTCCCCCGGTGATCGACGTCCGCCCGCTACCGACCATTGCGATCGGCGCGATCGGCGGACTCGTCGTCGGCATCACGTCCGTGGGTTCGGGTTCGCTGATCATCATTGCGCTCATGCTGCTGTACCCAACGCTGCGCGCGAGTGAGCTCGTGGGCACGGACCTCGTCCAGGCGGTGCCGCTCGTGGCCTCGGCGGCGATCGGCCATCTGATCTTCGGCGACTTCCAGCTCAGCATCACCTCGGCGCTCCTGGTCGGCTCGATTCCGGGGGCGTACATCGGCGCCAAGCTGTCGACGCGGCTAAGTGGTGCCCTGATCCGGCGGGCACTCGCCTTCGTGCTACTCGCCTCTGCCCTGAAGCTGCTGGGCGTCGGCACGGGGCTCACGGCAGCGCTGCTCCTCGCCGTGGCGATTCTGGCCGGTCCGGTGTGGATGCTGCTCCGCAAGCGGCACGGCTTCCGCGCTCTGCCGCGCCACGAGCCGGCCGTGCGGACGGCGCAGCTTGACCAGGTGGCTGCGTAGCCACCCGGCGCCGCGCGTTGGCGCAGCCGCCACACGCCAAGCGTGGAACGGCGGCGATGGGTCAATACGTCAGATAGGTGTGCGTGGTCGTTTGGTGGCCGTTGTCTCGCTCCTGGCAGCTGTCGTCGCCGGCTGCGCCGAAGTCACTGGTCCTGGGGACGAAGCATCAACCTCGGCGCGCGGAGCCCCACCGAGCACACCCCAGTCGAGCGAGAGCAGGTCGGCCGTGCCGGCCGCCGCGAGGATGTGGGCGTCGTTCCCAGCCGCCACCAGTCCTCGGCCGATCATCCTGCTCGGCCCAGAAGCCCTCGGACCGCAAGCCTTTCCCGACGGCGACCGGAAGCTAGCCTTTGCCGAGGGCCGAGTCCAACTGGCGACCTCGCTGCCGCCCAGTCCGGCCGTGCGCGATGGGTATCCGCTGCTGACCGCGAGGCAGGCGTTCGAGCAACTCAGGTCAGCCAACAAGGGGATGGCCAAGGGCCCGCCGACGAGTGCGACGGTGTTCGTTACTGCTATCGCGCTCACCGACTACAACTTCCCCACTGACCGTGGGACCCACTCGTTGCCGGCCTGGCGGATGCACCTGCGCGACGTGACTGGCGACGTCTATGTCCTCGCGGTGTCACCCAGTGCGCGGTATGAGCTCCCGAGCGAAGTGGGAATGTACGACGCCGGACGTGCTGTGCCGGGCGCGGACGGACGCCGACTGACGATCAGCTTCATCGCCCATCACGACTCCACCGGTCCCTGCGATCCCGGCTACAGCAGCAGCCTGCGAGTAGCCCAGACGCCGACCGCGATCGTGCTGGCCGTCACTATGACGCTCGAGCCGCAGACGCCGCCCCCGAACGTAGCGTGTCCCGCGTCGGGAGCGTCAGCCCTCGTGCCGGCACCGCCGATCCCGGGTGCGCCTGGCACCCGCACTATTACGCTGGCGGAACCGCTCGGCGGCCGCGTCGTGGTCGACGATCGCGGCACTCCCTACGTCGTCAGTGCTCACTGATCCAGGTATCGTCACGCGACGGCTCGCCCCACGATTCGGTGACTGGAGGCTCTTTGCCGACGATACGGCTCGCCGTCTCACATTCAGACGCCGTCTGGAGGCCGTCGACTAGCATATGGACTCGCCTACGTGGTTCCACGGCGACTAGACGTCGCGTTGCGACAGGTCGGAAGCCATCGGAGGAGGCGTGACAAAGGTGTCGCCGGACGCGACCTTGCGGCAAGGTGGGGACCTCCGCGGTCTCTCTGCCGACCGCGCCTATTTGGATTTAGGCACCTGCGTCAATCGGTACGGCCCGCCGCCGAGCGTTGCGTCCGCATTGCGGGAACTTGACATCACTCGCCTGCGCCCTCACCCGTACGACGCCGAACAGATGTTCGCCTCCGCTTACGCGGAATACCTTGGCGTGCGGCCCGATGAGCTGGTTGCTGGTCGCGGGATCACCGAGTTCATTCGCCTTCTCGGGCGGTTGCTGCCGGCTGACCGCGTCGCCGTCGTCGTTCCGGACTACACCGACAGCATTCGGTCGTTCGGTAACCACCTGGCCGCTGCGACCGGTGCGAGCGACACACCGGACACCCGGTTGGCCCGAATCGCCGAGGGCATGGCGAACTACGACTACGTAGTGATTTCCAATCCGAATAATCCGCTGGGAATCTATATCCAGGCTGACGACCTGACCGCTGTGTGCCGCGCTCATTCTCGCTCGACGCTCATCGTCGATGAGGCGTACATCGACTTCACGACTGACGGTGTGCGGCAATCGATGATCTTCGCTGACGTGCCCAATGTCGTTGTGCTGCAGTCACCGAACAAGCTGTTCGGCATCGCGGGGACCAGGACCGGTGCGTTGTGGAGCGGGAGTTCGGCTCTGCGCGAGCGCATCTCGGCGGAGCGGCTGAACTGGCCAATATCGTATTTGGACGCCTTGGTGTCCAGCTCAGCGTTGCGGTCGCCGGAATGGGTCGCCATGACGAGGAACCGCCTGCTCACGACGGCCGCCGAGATGGAGGTTCTGCTGCAGAAGAGATTCGCTGGGGTGGTAACGGACGTGCCCGTGCACTACCGCTTCGTGGCTACTGATGACGCGATCGACGTGCATGCCGGACTGGCCGAAGCCGGGATCGCCGTGCGGGTTTTCTCCAAGAAGCAGCGAGGACGAGTCACTGGCCTCCGGATTACCGCGCCGAGGGACGATGAGTTCCACCAGCTGGCCGCGGCATTGAGCGGATGACGCAGCCGGGTGCCAGGCAGTCTCGTCCGCAGAGTAGCGATGCGCCACTGACCCGGACGGCGCGTCACCATCTGCCGCGCCTCATCGCCGCTATCGCCGCGGGCAAGAGGCGTCGCGAGGACTTCCCGGTTGCTCGGGCGAGGCGGTGGCGCGTCGCTTCCGGGCATGGTCGCGCGGCGAATCGACCCCCAAGTACTTGCCCGCCTCGTCGCGGCGCAGCCGGTCCGCGCCGTGGGCGTGACTGGGAGCAACGGCAAGACGACGACCTCGCGCTTGGCCGCTGCCCTGCTGCGAGGAGAAGGGCACGCCGTAGCCCACAACTCCGCTGGGGCAAACCTCATTCAGGGGGTCACATCCCTCGCGGTGAACGCGGCGACTGTCTCGGGAACGCTGCCGATCGATATCTTCCTGGCCGAAGTGGACGAGGGCGCGCTCCTCCAGGTGGCCCCGGAGATGTCCCTGGAAGTGCTCGTCGTTACGTCGCTGTTCCGCGACCAGCTCGACCGTTTCGGCGAGATCTACGCGCTGGCTGGCGCCATTGAGTCGGTCGCAGTGACTCTCGAGCCGGAGGCCACAGTCATCGTGAACGGCGACGACCCGATGGTCGCCGATATGGCCCATGACCGGACCGGGCGACGGCTGACCTTCGGCCTGGAGGTCGCCGAGTCGTTCGACCGAATCAGCGGCGCAGCCGACAGCATTCGATGTCCGCGATGTCGAGGTGATCTCCGCTACGACCATGTGTATCTGAGCCACCTCGGTTCCTACCGGTGCGATAAATGCGGATATGGTCGGCCCTCCCTCGACGTCGCGGTCACGGAAATACGCGTACAAGGGCTACAGGCGACCGACTGCACCGTTCGCACCCCAGCGGGCGAGTATCAGTTGTCGATCCCGCAAGCCGGTGTCCACGTCGCCTACAACGCGGCTGCGGCGCTGGCGATCTGCTACGCACTCAACATCCCGGTGCCCCACGCCTCGGCATCTTTGGCGTCGGTGCAACCCGCATTCGGCCGAATGGAACACATCCATGCAGCCGGTTGCGACATGGTGGTGGTGTTCGCGAAGAACCCGACGTCGTTCAACACCACGTTGCGCACACTCGACCGGGCCGGTGAACCGCGACATCTGCTGACCGCGTTCAGCAACACTCTCGTCGACGGCGAAGACTTCGGCTGGCTATGGGATGTCGACCTCGAAAGTATCGCGGAGCGGCTGCAGCACGTTACGGTCTCTGGCTTGCGATGCGATGAGCTTGCGACCCGGTTGAAATACGCCGGCGTGCCGGCGGAACGGATGACCGTGGTACCGGATCGGCCGGCTGCCCTCGACCATGCGCTCGCGAGACTTCCAGCCGGTGAACGGCTGAGTATCGTCAGCGGCTATACGCCGACTATCGAGTTTCGGCAGGAGATGTTCCGGCGGGGTTGGGTGCAAAGGTACTGGCGCACATGACTGACTTTCCTACTTTGCGATTCGCCCACCTGTACCCGGCGCTGTTGAATGTGGCAGGCGATGGCGGCAATCTCATGGCGCTACGGCGCCGCTCCGCATGGCGAGGCATCCCGACGGAGACCGTCGATGTCGGAATTGGCCAGCATCCGGACTTCACCCAATTCGACATCGTCCTCTTCCACGGCGGTCAGGACGTCGAAATGGGCATCGTAGCGAGCGATTTGCGTCACAAGGCGTCCTCCTTTCGCGAGGCGGCCGATGCCGGGATAACGATGCTCGCCGTGTGTGCCGGCCTCCAGCTACTAGGCCACCGGTACATTCCCTCCTCCGGACCCGCTCTCGACGGCGCGGCCGTCCTAGACCTGGAGACGCGAGGTGGCCCGCAGCGATTCATGCAACATGCCGCGTGCGACGTCACGTTTGGCGAGGACACGCAGACCGTGGTCGGCTTCGAGAATCACTCTGGCGTCACGGATCTGGGCCCGGGAGCACGACCGTTCGGCCGGGTACTCGCTGGCGCCGGGAACAACGGGCGCGATCAGACTGAGGGCGCCATTCGAGATCGCGTTTTCGCCACGTACTTGCACGGGCCAGTGCTGCCGAAGAATCCGTGGTTGGCCGACCTACTGCTTGCGCTCGCCCTCGAGCATGCCGTCGGAGCTCCGGTCACTCTCGACCCGCTCGACGATGCTATCGAGCAGCGGAATCATTCCGTCGCACTCCAGAAGGCAATGCGCAACCGGGGCCAGCGGACCGCCATTGAGCCGGCTCGACTCGGTCGAAGCGTGAGCTGACCGCCCTCGTCCGGCCAGCCGGCCGGGGGCCGCAGGGTCTGGATGGCATCGACCTGGCTTAGGCCTGTTCCTCGCGGGATCCTAGATTCGCTCGAAGTTGCGGGCCTTCTCCCAGTCAGTGACGGCTGAATCGAAGGCGGCGATTTCCACGCGGGCGGCATTCGCGTAATGCGCCACGACCTCGTCCCCGAACGCCTTTCGGGCGAGCGCGCTATTACGCCACAGGTCGGCCGCATCGCGAAGTGTCGTCGGAACACGGTCCGCGGCCGCGGTGTATGCGTTTCCGTCGAATGCCGGCTCAAGAGGTAGCTGGTTGTCCACGCCGTGTAGACCGGCGGCGATCATCGCTGCGGCGGCAAGGTATGGATTGACGTCCGCGCCAGGAATCCGGCACTCCACGCGAAGGCTTGGACCGTGCCCGACCACGCGGAAGGCGCAGGTGCGGTTGTCAATCCCCCACTTCAGCGTGGTCGGTGCGAAGGATCCGGACTGGTAGCGCTTGTACGAGTTGATGCTCGGCGCAAGGAATAGCGTGAGTTCAGGGAGTGCCGCGAGCTGCCCAGCCAAGAAATGTTCGAATACCGGCGAGAATCCGTAGGGCCGCTCGCCGGCGAAGACGGGCTGGCCATCCGGCGTACGCAGGGACATGTGAACGTGGCAGGAGCTCCCCTCCCGCTGGTCGAACTTGGCCATGAACGTCACCGCAGATCCGTGCTGAGCCGCGATCTCCTTAGCGCCGTTCTTGTAGATCACATGGTTGTCGCAGGTGCGCATCGCCTCGTCATACTTCAAAGCGATCTCGTACTGCCCCGGATTGCACTCACCCTTCGACGATTCCACGCGCATGCCGGCGTCGCGCATGCCCAGCCGGATCGCGCGAATCAGGGGCTCGACGCGGGAGCTGCCCAGGATCGAGTAGTCGACGTTGTACTGATTGGCGGGCTGCAGTCGGCGGTAGTCCTTGCGACCGGCCGACTCGTAGCTGTCGACGAACAAGAGAAATTCCAGCTCGTTGCCAAGCATGGCCTGCCAACCGCGTTCTGCCAGCCGAGCGGTCTGGTCCTGCAGAATTCGTCGTGGCGATTCGACTACCGGTTCTCCGGTCGGCCAGCGGACGTCGGCCAGCACCAACGCGGTACCCGGAAGCCACGGAATACGCCGCAGCGTGCTCAGGTCCGGTGTCAGAGCAAAGTCGCCGTAGCCGCGGTCCCAGGAGGAGATGGCGTAGCCGTCAACGGGATTCATTTCGATATCTACGGCCAGCAAGTAGGTGCAGCTCTCGGCACCGTTGGGCAGTACCTCAGAGAGGAAGAACTCCGCGTCGTAGCGCTTGCCCTGCAATCGCCCCTGCATGTCGACCATTGCGAGTACGACGGTGTCAATGTCTCCGGCGTCGACGGCGTCGCGCAATCCAGCCATCGTTAGCGTCTTGCTGATCATCACCGCGCCTCTCAGCGATCACGTGGTCTCCAACCGTACCGTTGAGTTAGTGACGGACGGCCGCCGTACGCCGGTGAGGTGCCGCAAGCTGTACGCCGCCGATGAGCGCCGACCAGCCGGAGTGAGTCACGGCCGCAGCAGGGATCTGCATCCGATGGCCGGTTCCGGTGATCGGACGGCGTGCGGTGAGGTCATCACGCTAGGTGATCGCCTCTGCGCGAGTGGTGCGTTGCAGTGCGGGGCGACGTCCGGGTTGGTCGGCCAGCCGCAGCGCGCCTGTCGAAAAGAGGCGCGAGATTCGTCGCTGCGCCTTGATCGCGTGTCGCGCACTGTTGGCGGTGAATCGGCGCATGATGTGCCTGACACAGGACCCGTGTGTCAGAACGTCGAGTGGAGGCGCCGTGTTCAAGGCCCTGGTGTTCGGTGTCATCTTCTTTCTGGTCGCCACATTTCCGGCGACGTGGTTGCTGATGCTGTTTGCCGGCAACGTCGGGCTCCATCAGTCCTACTGGGGCACGCTGCCCCTCGGGATTCTTGTGTCGGTGTTGCTGGCGGGGGTGACCAAGCCGAGCGTGGCAGTCATTCGACGCGAGCCCCTGTGATGGGCGGTAGTCGGGCGGCGTGATTCTGGCATGGCGTCTGGCGCCGCCCGGGAGTTGATCTTTGAGTTAATGCCAAATAAGTGAGGCTAACTCCTAGATCATCACCAGTCCCGCCTTCGTGCTAGTGACCGCAGGTCCGAGATCATCGAGGAGAGCCACGACGAGCCCCGCATTGCCAGCCGAATGCCACCCGTAGCTCAGCCCGCGGCGGCGGTCGCGATTGCCACGTTGCCCGGCGCGACGCTGTGGCACGAAGGGCAATTCGAGGGGCGGCGCGTTCGGCCACCGGTCTTCCTTTCCCGTCGCCCGGACGAGACGGTCAACGTCGAGCTGGCCGAGTGGTACCGACGTCTACTGGCTGCAGTCGATCAAGACCGCGTGCGTTCCGGCGAATGGCGGCTGCTCGAGACCGAAGGCTGGCCGGACAACCAGTCCTGCCGCAACCTTCTCGCCTGGTTGTGGAGCGGCGAGGACGGCGGCGACGGACACCTGGTGGTGATCAACCTGTCCGGGCAGCCGGCACAAGGGCGCGTCCGGTTGGACTGGCCGAGACTGGACGGCCGCAGTTGGCATTTGGTGGACTGGCAGGACGTTTCCTTCGATCGGGACGGCACGCAGGCCAGCGCCGGGCTATTCGTCGACTTGGGCGCGTGGCAGTTCCACTTGCTGGCGATCCGGCAATCGAGCGGCCTGCGCTGAAGATCGGCCTTAGCCACGCGGCACAAGATCAGGGCGACCAGATGGCCGTAATCGGACGGGCCTCGATCGCCTGCCCGAAGGCAGGGAGGCCGAAGCTGGCAAGCAAGGTCCGCAGCAGCCCGTAGTGATCGGTCCGAACGGCTGACGGGCCCGGCCGAACGTGGGCGCCAGCGAAGATAGTAGGAATCCGGTTGCCGTGCCCCTCGTCGTCTTCGTCCGCGGTCACGATCAACAGACTGTCGTGCCCGGCCGCCCAGCGGGCGTAGTCGCCCAGGTGCGTTTGCAACCACTGATCGCCCTGGCTGATCGACCCGTCGTGCATGTCGTGATCGAGGTTCGGCACGACGAAGCTCACGTCGGGCAGATGGCCGAAGTTTGAAGGAAAGGCTGACATCGGCTGGTTGACAGAGGCGGGCAGCGCGGGGAAGTCGACCCACGGATTATGTTTGCGAACGTACGGTCCGCTGCTGCAGCCGGTAAACCCGACCGATGGCAGGCTGTCCGAGTAGCCACCGAAGGTCCGCCCGGCCGCCAGCAAGGCGCCGGCCAGATTCGGTCCGGTGTAATTGTGCGGGCAGGAGTCGTCCGTCAGTTGTTGCGTCGAGCCCGAGAACAGCGCCAGATAGTTGGGCTGGCTCGGGTGGGTGATCGCATACGACTGAGTCAGGACTGCGCCGGACGCCGCCAACGCGTGCAGAAACGGTGCGTCACCCGCCTGGACGATCTCGCTATACGCGTGGTTCTCCAGGATGACAACGATGATGTGCGCAAATCGCGGTACGCCAGCCGGGCTGCGTGGGGAAGTCGGTGCCTCGCCAACCACGCCCGTACCAGCGGGCGCCGAGCGAGGGGCCGACGTTGACGCGGCCGGCGCTGCGGAACGTGGTCGCCCACTCTCCCCACTGCTGCACGCCGCGGCGAGCAGCAGCAGCAGCCGCAGTGAGCAGCGCTATCCGGCGAAATGCGGCCACTCCTCATTCTGCGTCCATCGGCGGTCGCGTCCCGCGATCGCGCCAACCGCGGTGCTTCGAACATCGGGGCCGGCGGGCGACTGAGGCGGACTCAGTCACCCGCCGACCCGTCGTGACCCGGCTAGCAGTTAGGCCGTACATCGATCAGCTGACCGCGACGATCTTGCCGAGCAGGCCGTGAGATTCCCCGTCCGGTCCGGCGCTGAACACGAGTTCGCCGGTCTTAGCGGCGTTCCCGTTGCCAAACCGCAAACCCCACAGGCCGTCAATGTCGATCGGCTTGTTCTTCGTGTCTCGGAGCTGGCCCAGGTGGGTCCCAGTCTTCGGGTTGTACGCGTTGATGCGGCCGTCGCCAAAGTTGCCGACGAGCAGCGCGCCGCCGAACCGCCCGAAGCTGGCCGGTGCGAGCGCGAGCCCCCATGGCGAGTTCAGCTGGCCGCGCGTGACCAGCCGCTTCACGAGTGCCCCGTCATTGGTGAACACGTCCACGAAGCCGTTACCCCGACCAGCGACATCGTCATGCAGGGTGGCGTCCTGCTTGGCGTAGCTCACATAGAGCTGCCCGGCCAGCTCCTGCACGTTGAAGGGCGCGTAACCCGCCGGGATCCGGGTATCGACGAACAACCCGCCGGGCAGCTCGACCGGGGTGAACGTGTCGTCGTAGGCCTCGACCCGCCCCGATCGGAAGTTGGCCGCGTACAGGTAGGTGTGCCCGTCCGAGGCCACCGCGATGGCGAGCCCCTTGTAGACCGCGTTGGCGCCATTCTTCACCGCGACCTCGGTCACGGTCGATGGTGCCGGGGCATAGTGGCTCCAACGCCGGGATTCCAGCCGTCGATCCCGCCGTTCTCCGAGTCGAAGATGAACAACGACGGAGCCGAGTGACCGTTCGCATCGTGCACGACGAAGCCCGTTGAGTCGGTGTTGAATACCTGACCGGTCGGGGCTCCGGAAGTGACATCGATGCCGTTGGGGAACGTGGGGACCTTCGTCACCGTCGTCGCGCTGGCCCCGGCGTACAGGGTTGTCTTGTCCGTGCCGTTGTCGGACACCCACAGCGGTGAACCCGGCGCGGCATCGGTTCCAGGCGAGGCCGACAGGCCCCAGGCGTTGACCAGATCTGGATCGGTCAACGGAGCGACACCCTGCTGGTCGGACACCATATTGATCTGCTGGTAACTTCCACGGGGCGGCGAGGCGCCGGCCGACGCCGCCGCTAATCCCAGCGCGGTCAGCGCCCCTGCCGTCACAATCACGGCTGCTTGCCACGCCCTGCGTCCTCTCGGCAATCGCGTCCGCGCCGCGCTGCGTGGTTGAGTCATCGGATTCCTCCGGTCCCGGGCGCGTGACGCCAGCCCGCCCGGCGCAGCCACCCGTCCACACACGACACGCACAGCTCGGCGGATCGGTTCAGCAACCATGCGGCGTGTCGCGTATCGACACGCGACCCGGCCCCAGCTAGGTCGCCGGGCAGCCACCCACGTCGGTCCGCCACCGGGCGTCGATATCGAAGCGGCTCACCAGCTGGAAGGCTCCTTCGCGAGGCAGGTAGACGCGAATCCAGCCATCGTCGTTGATCACGCAAGCTGTGGGATCAGGTCGTTCGGTGCCCGGATCGACGACAGTCAGGTACGGCGACCACCGGATCTGGACGGCCGCCATAGCCGCATTGCCGGTGGCAAGCGTGACGCTGCTGTCCGCGACAGACAGCACCTGCGCCCCGGTAGCGAGCGGTGCCGCATCGGTGACCTCATAGAGCGTCCAATCCGTGCTTCCCCACACCGCCCGAAGGTACGGGAGGCCGGCGCGGACCAGGCCACCTTCAGCAACGGCCGAGTAATCCAAGGGTGCCCTCGGGAGCGCCACCCACCCGACGGCGAGTTCGTGCAGCCAGGCGTGGTAGCTGTCGGCAGTCAACGATTTTGTGGAGTAGAACAACGGGTTGTACGCCCGGTCTGCCTGCCGATCCCAACCGCGTGCGAGCGCGAACGACGGAGCGAGATATGCCGACGCGCCGTGGCTTGCCGTGTCGATAGCCTCGACCCGCTCCCCGATCGCTTCCGGGCCGGCTGCGGCTTGAGAGCGGCGGATCGCGTCGGCGAGCGGCTGGTAGAAAGCGGCACGCGTCGACGGGTCGACGGATGTTTGTAGCTGCTCCACCAGATCCGCCATCGGCCAGATGGCGATCACCGCGCCGACAGCAGCCAGCCATCGTCGGGACAACGTCGCATATCCCACGATCACCGGTACAGCGCACACCCAAGCTAGCCGGGTGATGTTCGTGCCAACCGCGCCCGGGAACACTAGGACGATCGGCATGGCCAGCAGGGCAAACACGGCTGAACGCCGAACGACGGGCGTCGGGCAGACGACTGCGACGACCGCGCAGGTGACCCCCGGTGGGAGTAGGTCCAGCGCCGAGATCGGCATGACGCCGGTGCCTGGAAACAGCATCGCCATCATTCCGCCGAGCAGGACGAGGACGCCGGCGCCGGTCACGGCAACCCGGCGACGTGCGGAATCCGACGAGATCACCGCGAGGAGGATCAGGCCGAGGAAGAGGCCGGCGAGCGGGCTGGCCAGGTAGGCGGCGGCACCCAACCCCACACTGAGCAACTGCCGTCGACTTCTCACGGCCACAAGCGCCCAGGTGCCAATGGCGAGTCCAACGGCGAACGTGACCCGGCCGGCCGCGAGGTCGGCAATCGACGCGATCGCAAATGCCACCGCTCCGGCTCGCGGGCGCGGAGCATCCCGCATGAGCAACGCGCCGCCTGCCGTACCGGCTACTACCGCGGCCACGCCGGTGACCTGGACGCCCAGGGTGGCCATCCAGGACGGCACCAGCACGCTGTAGCTCGGCAGTGACAGACCGCCGAACCATCCGGTCCACCACCCGACACTTCCGGACCGGGCCGCGACCCCCGCTCGGGCGACTTGCGCCAGGAGGTCAGGCGCCGTGGGAGCCCAGATCAGGTAGCCGATGCACAACAGGGCGGTGACGAGCAATGGGACGCCGAGCGATCGCGCCGGCAGTCGTCGTACGGGCCGAGGAGTAAGGCGCACGCTCAGCATTGCGTTGAACAGGGGACCCTTCATCACGCTGGTGACATCAGCTCGATCGGCATCCGGTTAGGTGAGATTCGTCAAGTGCGCCTGTATTACCGAGCCTAGCGAACATGCGTAAGAGTCTGCGAATGAAATTCGCCGGGAGACCGGGCCTGAGTTCGAAAGGTGACGAAACGATCACTGGCTATTAGCTGGATGGCAGTCATTTGATCGCGCCGCGGCAACCCGGCTGACGGTAATGAGCGAGATGGGTGCCTGGGCAAGCATGAACATTCTCGCCCATCGGGGAGAGCGGCGTGGTTTTCGCTGGCGAGCAGCCTGGGCTGATATTTCCCGGCGCCTCGCACCGGCCGCCGCGAGGTGTGGCGTAGTGAACCGACTCAGCGGGCTCCCCGTGGTAGAGGAAATCTGGCACGAGTTTCGCTCGTGCCTCCTTACGTAGAAAGGGGCAAAATGGTGCCCGCTTTTCCAGGAATCGCGCATGTCGCGATCACCGTCAGCGATCTGGAGCAGAGCACCGCGTGGTATTCAGCGCTGTTCGGATCGGATCCGGTCCTCGACGAGGACGAGCACAGCGGTGATTTCCACCACACGGTCTTCGCGCTCGACGGCGGCCAGCTATTCGGCCTGCACACCCACCGGGAACCGAATGACGAGAAATTCGACGAGCGCCGGACCGGGCTCGATCACGTGTCGTTCGCGTGCCACGACCGTAATGAACTCGCGGCGTGGGCGTCGCGGCTCACCGAACTGGGCGTTGCCCACCAGGGCATCAAGGATGCCAGCTACGGATCGGGCGTTTCGTTCCGGGACCCCGACGGGATCGCCCTGGAGTTCTTCGCTCCGCCAGCCTGAGTAGGCCGTGTCCCGCAATCCCACGCTCTGCTGCGCGGCACTCGGATCGACGGCTGGCTGCGTTATCGCCACCCCGCGAAATCGCTGCGCGATTTCGCGGGGACCCCGGCCGTCCTCGGCAGTGACTTCGCCACAGCTCTCGTCCTCTATCACGGCATCGCATGGCGGGACCCTGTCTGCCGCCCCGGTTCCGACGGGTGGGCTGGACATGACCGTCCTTCTGCCGTGAGGGCATCCGACGTTCCGAACCCATCTGCACCGACCGAGGGGGCCGCGGGTCGCAGTCAATGATCTTGGACATAACGTTGCTAGATAGGGCATTCAGTCCAAGATCACGTCCGTTAGCGTGATGTTGTAGGGTGCGACGTCGTCGATATCTGCGCGTAGAGCGCGTAAAAGGAGGAATCGTGGCACGGGGCAGAAGCGCGACTGCGGTCGGGTTCACGTACTTCGCGGCCATCATGATGATGCTCAGCGGAGGGTTCGAGATCCTTCAAGGACTGTCCGCCATCATCAAGAAGCACTTCTACGTGGTCAACTCGGACTACATTTACAAGATCAATGTCACCGGCTGGGGATGGATTCATCTGATCCTCGGGGTGATTGTCTTGCTGGCGGGCATCGCGCTGCTGGGCGGCTCGTTGTGGGCTCGGATCGTCGGTATCGTCCTGGCGGCCCTGATAGCGCTTGCGAACTTCTTGTGGCTGCCCTACTACCCGGTGTGGGCCATCGTCCTCATCGCGCTGAACGTGGTCGTCATATGGGCGCTTGCGGCGCACGGCCGGGAAATCGCTGTCGAGCGGTAGGCGACTGATCCGGGCCCAGCCCAAGCGCACCCTGGCGGGGTACCCGACTCCTGCGGCCGGCGGGTAGGAGTGCCAATCGCTCCGCGAAGCAGGCAGATGGGCATGTTGCCTGCGCTCGACCGGAGCAAGTTCGGGCGGGGCGGTTGCGTGCTGAACGACAAGGCTGGGCGGTACGTGTTCGACGGCGAGCCGGGCCCCGTGGACGTCGTCGATTCTTGACCACGCCCACGGCCCGGGACCGTAGGGCCCGTGCACCACATCACGGGTAACTCCCGGGCCAGAACGCGTCTGCAGTTGGCGTTCGCAACGCCGAGAGCGCCGCGAGCGTGCAGCGGGGGCGCCGGAATCATCGTCTGAATTCCCGGCGCAGGCCGCTAGGGGACGATTGACAGATGGCTGACAGTGCCGCTATCGCGGAACCGGTACGCGTCGGTGTGGTGGGCGTCGGGCGCATCGGGACGTCCCACGCCGAACTGCTGGCCCGGCGGGTACCGGGTGCGCGCCTGCTTGCGGTCGCGGATTCACGTCCGGGCGCGGCCGATGCGGTTGCGTCGAGGCTAGGCTGCCGCGCCGTGGCGAGCCCGGCGCAGCTATTCGGCGAGTCCGACATCGAGGCGGTCGTGATCGCGGCATCTTCGGAGGCACACACCGAGCTGATCCTGGCCGCGACCGCTGCCGGGAAGGCGGTTTTCTGCGAGAAACCGATGGGTCTCACCATCGCCGACATCGACCGGGCGATCGAAGCGGCTCGGGCCGCTGGCGTTGCGCTTCAGGTCGGCTTCAACCGGCGGTTCTCCGCAGACTTCGCGGCGGCGCGTCAGCTTGTCCTCGATGGCAAGATCGGGCCGCCGCAGCTCATCCGATCGGTCACGCGCGACCCGGGCCTGGCCGACCCAGGTGGCGTGCCGCTCTGGACCATCTTTCTGCAAACGCTGATCCATGATTTCGACACGCTGCTTTGGCTTAATCCGGGTGCGAACGCTACAACCGTCTACGCGTCGGCCGACGCGTTGGTCGCGCCGGAGTTCAAAGACGCCGGCCTACTCGACACGGCCATCGTCGTGATCAAGTTCGACAACGGAGCCATCGCGACGGCCGAAGCCAGCTTCTCCGCGGTGTATGGCTACGACGTGCGCGGCGAGGTGTTCGGCTCGGCCGGCATGGCGACCATTGGCGATGTTGCCCGCAACTCGTTGCGATATCACAGCCGTGACGGCCGCCATGCCGACACCGTGCGCGGCGATGTCGAATTGTTCCGCGACGCCTACACCGCCGAGTTCGCAGAGTTCACCGACGCCGTCCGCGGCCGCCGCGAGCCGGCTGTGACCGGGAGGGACGCGCGCCGGGCCCTGGTGCTGGCCTTGGCCAGCATCGAGTCCGTCAAGACCGGCCTACCCGTCTCCGTCGGAACGATCGATCCGTCATGAACGATAGTTACGGATTCGTGCTAGCCGTGTGTGCGGAAATGGTGTTTCGCGACGAGCCATTCGAGCGGCGCGTGCACATCATTCGCGACCTCGGCTTCGCGGTAGAAATCTGGAATTGGACTACGAAGGACATTGCCGCGCTCGCGGCCACCGGTGCCCGATTCACGTCGATGACCGGCTACGTCGAGGGTGAGCTTATTGATCCTGCGGGCGCCGAGGCGCTACTTCGCTCGGCCGAACGCTCGATTCCGGTGGCGCGGCGGTTAGGGACTCCGAATCTGAACCTGCACGGCACCGGGCTGGACGGTCGTGGTCTGCCGGTGCGTCCGGTGGAGGTGGTCACCGGGCCAATGTGGCTCGCGGCCGAACGTACGCTCCGGCGGATAGCCGCCCTTGGTCAGCGGGAGGGCGTCGTGTTCACCATCGAGAATCTCAACACCCAGGTGGATCACCCCGGAACCCCATTCGCACGGGCGGCAGACACTCATGCCCTGGTCGCGGCAGTTGACAGTCCGCACCTGCTAATGAACTTGGATCTGTACCACGCCCAGGTCGGCGAGGGCAATCTCATAGATCTGCTGCGCCGGAGCATCGACCATATCGGCGAAGTACAAGTCGCCGATGTGCCCGGACGCTGCGAGCCGGGAACCGGCGAGATCAACTACCCAGCAGTTGCGGCCGCGCTGCACGCGACCGGTTATGCGGGCGTCGTCGCCCTCGAAGCCTGGCCGGCCGATGACAGCAATGTCGCGCTGGAACGGTTCCGCGCGGCATTTACGGCGCGGTGACGCGCACGCTCGACGCTGAATCCAGCTGGGCCCCGCGTGACGCACCTGCGTCGGGCGCCGTCCACATCGGGTCAGACTGGCGCGTCGAACAGACCACGGGCTGCGCTTGGTCCATTACGGGATCCCCACACGCTGGGCTATGCTCCTGAGTCGGCTCAAGAACGAGCCAGGGCCGACGACGGGCGTCGGCAAATGCAGTATTCAGTGGGCCAGCGTGTGACGGGGGAATCGACCCACAAATGAGAAGCTTCGCCGCCCGCCCTTTCGCGTGCGTCATCGTCGCGATATGCGTCGCCGGCCTCACGTTGGTTGTCATCATTCCTGGGGCGCAGGCAGACGCGAAACCATGCGACAAGCCGACGAATGGGCAGAAGGTCGGTTGGCAGCGCGGTCATGGCCCCAGACACCCGACCCCGAGACAGCGCGCGTGCGCGCCGACTGGCTCGGCGGCCCCACCGGCCGAGGTCTCGGTCTCGGCCGACGGAGATGGCGTCGCGTCATTGTCGGACGACGCCGAGGCAGCAGCTGGGCCTACATTGATATCGGCCCCGCTCGCGCGAACCGGCCTGATCGGAAGGGTTGAGCAGCTCCAGCCCGCCGACGGCTACCGTGAGCGCTGCCCACTCCCACACCGGCCGGCGCACGGACCACGGACGTTCAGGTCACGGCCCATTCGCCAGCGGCCATCGACGACTCAGTTGTCCTGGTGGGCGTCGTTGTCGGTTTCATGCTGGCCGTCTCGGGCGTCGTACTCGGCGCCGGCCGTCGCGGTGGCCGCCGGACGAACTGATCGGCACCCAGCCGGCCATCGGGCCTGGAAGGTAGTGTCCGCCCATGGATTGGACACTCGAGGTCGTCGTCCTGCCGGTCAGCGACATCGACCGCTCGATCGCCTTCTACCGAGATCAGGTTGGCTTCCATCTCGACCACGACACTCGCACCGAGTTCATGCATGTCGTGCAGCTGACCCCATCGGGGTCGGGATGCTCGATCGTCTTCGGCGACCTGCCGGCGCAGCGGGCAATGGCACCGGGGTCGATGAAGGGATTGCAGCTTGTCGTCGCGGATGCCGTCGTAGCGCGCGAGGAGTTGTTGGCTCGGGGCGTCGAGGCTAGCGAAATCAGCGTCTTTGACGAGCGCGATGGCGGCACGTTCTTCGGATTCGACGATCCTGACGGCAACAGCTGGGCCGTTCAGCAGTTGAAGGTGCGCGCCGAGCGGCCGCTGATTCCAGTCGAGGCCCGCGGTCGGTTCGCCGACGGTTAAGGCATGTCCGCCCTAGTTGTCCCGGACGGCCCCGTGGCCTGCCGCTGAATACCACGGACGCCCGCCGGCTCGACGCCGAGCTTGTCGATGTTGCCGGGCCGCCAAACCGAGCCACGAGCCAGCGACGACTATCCCCACAACGATCTGAGCAACGCCAGTGCGATCGGCCGGATAGAGCCTGCCTTTGATATAGACGTCGACGAATCCTGCGTGCAGCGGGGGCTGGCCGGCGCGCCGTCGGAACTCTTCCTGCGCAATGGTGAGCGGGCAATCAAGCGGCGTGGCCACCATCAGCGCGGCCCAGAGCGCCGCGATGGCGTGCAGGACGATGGTCTTCGGCCAACGCCAGGCGACAAATCCGCCGACGAGCAGGTAGGCCAGATAGCCGAAATGCACGGCGACGACTCCGTCGCCAGACCACCGCCAGACCGTGCTCATGTCGGCCGTCGGCGAGGTACGCAACGTCGATAGGTTGGGGTTCTTGTCCCGAGGAACGCCGCCGGCGGCTGGACCGGGCCGGGTGTGCGATTGCCATGCTCGAGCGATGGTCGATCAGTCCCCACGGCGGTTCTCCGAAGCCGAGTGGTCGGCAACCTGATGTCGGCTGCCTCGACTCGAAACCAATTGTTCCACCTCGCTGGCGACCTGCGCAGCGGCATTTCATCCCGTGCAGCCAATCGAGTCGCTCGCCACGCGACCCGCCGCGTGATCGTTTGGTTAGCGCTTGCGGGCGATGGTAAGGCCGTCGTACGCGGTCAAGACCAGGACCTCGACCCGGTCGTCGGCGGCTACGAAGTCGTTGAAGTCCCGAAGCGCGGCGAGGTTCGTATCGGTTGGATCAGCATCAACGATCCGCCCACTCCAGAGCACATTGTCCGCAAGTAGCAGGCCGCCGGAGCGAATCCGTGGTACGAGCTCGCTCCAGTAGGCCACGTATCCAGGTTTGTCGGCATCGATGAAGGCGAGGTCGATGTCGGCTGCCATCGGCAGTGCGCGCAAGGTGTCGAGCGCGGGTGCAATGCGCAGCTCGATCCGGTCGGCCAGACCTGCCCGGTTCCACCCGTCCTGGGCAATCGAGGTCCACTCGACGCTGACGTCGCAGCACAGCAGCCATCCGTCTTCGGGTAGGCCGCGGGCGATGCACATGCTCGAGTAGCCGGTGAACGTACCTACTTCGATTGCGCGCCGAGCGCCGATGAGCCTCGCCAGCATCGTCAGCAATTGGCCCTGATCGTCGCCGATCTGCATGCCAGCGGGATCACCGAGCGCCACGGTGTCGTCGTGCAATTTCCGCGCGACGTCCCCCGGGCGCCAGGTGCCGTGCTCGACGGCGTAGCGCCGGACTTCGTCAGTGACCAGGAAATTCCGCATGACGGTGAATCTAGTTCTCCCGCCTGGCACCGGTAGACAGGTCCTCCGTACCCGCGGTCCAGGGAAGTTTCGGGATCGGCTCAGGGTCGGCACTGATGTCCTGCGTCCGTTCCTCGGCTACGCACTGGCCGCAGACGACGGCGGCGCACGAATGCGCTACGCGGCGATTAGCGGCGCTATTCGCTGGCGGAACAGTTCGAGCTGGCGTACGTGATCTCGCAGCGGCCATAGGAAGATCCGCTCGACGCCCGCGTGGCCGAAGGCGGTAAGCCGCTGCGCACACGCTTCTACTGACCCGATGGGAAGGTGGTGCAGTGACTCGATCGGTCGGTTGACCATGGGCGCAAGCACCTCGGATAGCATGCGGTCGGCCTCGCCGGTGTCCTCGGTGGCGTAGAACCACGCGGTCGCCAGGGCATTCGGTAACGGATCTGACCGGCCGGGGTCCAGCTCACGCAGCTGCGTGCGGCACTGGGCGAAGCGCTCCGGCGAGATGTTGTATGCCGACGCGATCCAACCGTCAGCGACGCGGGCGACACGCCGTAGCCCAGCGGGGCTGCCCCAGCTGGCGATCCAGATCGGCGGACGGTCCGGCTGCGAGGAGAGGGGCTGGACAGGCCAATCGGGCGAACGGTAGAAGGTGCCGCTCCACGCCCCCCGGCCGCGAAAGAGGTGGCGGAGGACGGCCACGGCCTCATCGAACCGCTGCCAGCGCTCCTCGAACGGCACCCCGGCGAGTGCGTAATCTGCCGCTGACGATCCCGGGCCAACCCCGGCCACGAGGCGACCTCCGGATAGCAGGTCGATCGCGCTCAGCGACTTCGCCAAGTTGACCGGACCGCGGAGTACCGGCAACGCGATGCTCGTCGCCAGCGTCATGTCCGCCGACTCCTCGATGACGGCGGTCAGCGCGGTCAGGCCGTCCAGCCATGGCCGGCTGAACGTGAGATGATCATTGGCGCACAAATGCGAGTAGCCGAGTTCGGCCGCGACGCGGGCAAAGGTCCGCAGTCCGGCCAGGGACCAACCCTCACCAAGATCGACGAGCGGTAGATGAACGCCGTACTCCACAATCACCGTCCAAGTCGTGGGGGCCCGCCTGAGGATACGAAAATCCGGTTGGCCAGCCGGCGGCGGCCGGTCATGCGACGAAGACGAAGAGCACCACATCGAGCAACGCGATCACGATCGCGGCGTAGAACAGCAAGGAGCTAGCCGGACGCCGCAACCCGATCCAGGCCGCGGCCGCTGCCAACCCGACGGATACGCCGAGCGCCACCCACGCGGCGGTCGACGGCGAGCCGTGCGGGCCGAGCACCAGAACGACGGCAGCGGCCGCGAACAGCACCGGCATCAGCAGGACGCACGCTCGGGCACCGAGCCTATGGGGCAAGCCGCGCACACCCGTCGCCTCGTCCTGCAGCAGGTCGGGTAGCACGTTGGCAAAGTGCGCGCCGAGGCCCAGCAGTGCCCCGGCCGTCACGGCCCACCAGGGCGGCACCGGATGCCCGGGCAAGGCCAGGTAAGCGATGGCCGGTAGTCCGCCGAAGCAGATCACGTACATCAACCCGGACCAGACCGTGGCCTTCAACCCGAGGTTGTAGGCCCAGCCGGCGGCCGTGCCGAGCAGCGCGGGTATTGCCGCACGCCACCCCAGCGAGAAGGAGAAGACGACCGTCGCGACCACCGCGACCAGGCAGGCGACGTCGAGCACTCGAAGCGACACTGCGCCGACTGCGGCTGGTTTGTCGCTGCGGCCGGTGGCCGCATCACGCTGCGCGTCGATCCGGTCGTTGGACCATCCGATCGACAACTGGCCGGTCAGCACGGCCAATCCGAGCAGCACGACGCGTCCCGCCGTGAGCCCGACGCCGACGGCGATCAGGACACCGATGAGGGTGACCGCGGCCGTCGGTGCCGGATGACAGGCAAGCAGCAGCCCTCGCGCTACGGACGCTCCGGCCGGCCGGCGGGCGGGCGATACCCGATCGACCACGCGCCGATCGTAGTTGCGACACGTAATGTTGGTCCGGTGACGACAGTGGCAGCGGTCCATGGCGTCCTGCCGCCGCACCAATACCCCCAGGAGCAACTGACCGACCTGTTCGCCAAGGTGTGCATACCCGAGCAGTACCACTCGCTTCTCAGCCGGTTGCACGACAGCGCGAAGGTCGCGACCCGGCATCTCGCGTTGCCTCTCGAGGATTACCTCGGGCTCACGGACTTCACCGCTGCCAACAACGCGTTCATCGAGGTGGCCGTCGAGCTCGGGACCGACGCGGTTGCCGGCGCCCTTCGCGACGCCGGGCTCGATGTCAACGATGTCGACGTGATCATGTCGACGACAGTGACCGGCATCGCCGTCCCGTCGCTCGACGCCCGCATCGCCGCCCGTCTCGGCCTCCGCCCGGATGTGAAGCGGATTCCGCTCATGGGGCTGGGATGCGTTGCCGGCGCGGCCGGGGTGGCTCGCCTGCACGATCACCTGCGTGGCTGGCCGGATCGGGTCGGAGTCCTGGTGTCGGTCGAGCTGTGCTCGCTCACCATCCAGCGGGGCGACGCGTCGGCGGCGAACATGGTGGCTACCGGCTTGTTCGGCGACGGCGGCGCCGCTGTCGTACTCGTCGGCAGCGAGCGAGCGGCGGGTGTACGCGGGCCACGGGTCGTCGACACACGCTCGCACCTCTATCCGGGTACCGAACGGGCCATGGGCTGGGATGTCGGGTCCACCGGGCTGAAGGTGGTGCTCGGCGTCGAGGTGCCCGAGTTGGTCGAGAAGCATCTCGGCGACGACGTTCGAGGCCTGCTCGCGACGCACGATTTGACGATCGATGATGTCGATGTCTGGGTGAGCCATCCCGGTGGTCCGAAGGTCATCGAGGCGATCCAGTCTGAACTTGGCCTGCTCGACGGTCAGCTCGACCTGACGTGGCGGTCCCTGGAGCGAGTCGGCAACCTATCGTCCGCATCGGTGCTGCACGTCCTGCGCGACACGCTCGATGCGCGGGACCCCGCTCCAGGATCGTGGGGGATGTTGATGGCGATGGGGCCGGGGTTCTGCTCCGAGCTTGTCCTACTGCGCTGGTGACGAGGGTCCGTCGACAGTGTTCTGGTATCTGCTGTTGATCCTGGCCGTCGGCGCCGAACGGCTCGTCGAACTGTTCGTCGCGAAACGCAATATGGCCTGGAGTCTGGCCCACGGTGGTCATGAGGTGGGCTTTGCCCAGTACCCCTTCATGGTTGCGCTGCACACCGGCCTGCTCGTCGGCGCGGTGGCCGAGGTGTGGTACGGCGACCGACCGTTCATTCCCTGGCTCGGCTGGCCGATGCTGGCCGTCGTCGTTGCGGCGCAGGGCTTGCGGTGGTGGTGCATCCGCACGCTCGGTCCGCAATGGAACACCCGCATCGTCGTTGTGCCAGGTGCGCGGCGTATCACCGGCGGGCCCTATCGATGGCTGGCTCATCCCAACTACGTCGCGGTCGTCGCCGAAGGTGTTGCGCTTCCCCTCGTGCACACCGCGTGGATCACCGCGGTGACATTTACGGTGCTCAACGCTGCGCTGCTCACGGTGCGGATCCGAGTCGAGGACGCCGCGCTGCACGGGCTCGCGCCGACCGATGCTTGACGTGCTGATCGTCGGCGGTGGCCCCGCCGGCCTGGCCACCGCGCTGCGTCTCACCCAGGCCGGGCTGGACGTCGTTGTGTGTGAGCGCCGCGCCGGCACGCTCGACAAGGCGTGCGGGGAGGGACTGATGCCCGGGGCGCTGGCGGCGCTGCATCGGCTGGGCGTCGACCCGCCGGGTGCACCGATCGTGGGGATCACCTACCGCGACGAGCGGCACGCGGTCAGCACGGAATTCCGCCGCGGCCCGGGCCGGGGAGTGCGCCGAACCATCCTGCATGATCAGCTTCGGGCCGCGGTCGATTCGGCCGGCGTTCCGGTGTTGCAGCACATGGTGAGCGACGTCCGCCAGGACGATAACGGCGTGGCGGCCGGCGGCATCCGGGCCCGGTATCTGGTCGGTGCCGACGGGTTGCACTCCACCGTGCGCCGGCTCGCCGGCCTCGGTTCACCAGCGCCGCGCCAGGCCGCGCGCTACGGGCTGCGCCGCCACTTCGCGATCACGCCATGGACCGATCACGTCGAGGTGTGGTGGGGGCCGTCAAGCGAGGCCTACCTGACGCCCGTCGACCGCGAAACTCTCGGCGTGGCGTTCCTGTCCACGCGGCGGGCCAGCTACGACGACCAGCTCGCGACGCACCCGGCGCTGGCCGAGCGACTGCGGGTCGGCCGCCCGCTGACGCCGGTACGCGGCGCAGGGCCGCTTCGCCAACGGTGTCGGCGCGTCGTAGCCGGCCGGGTGCTGCTCGTCGGCGACGCGGCCGGATACGTCGACGCGCTCACCGGCGAGGGCATCGCCATATCGCTAGCTGCTGCCGATGAGCTGGCCAACTGCCTGGTCGCGGACCGGCCTCTCGACTACGACGCGGCGTGGCGGCGAGCGTCGCGGCGATATCGGCTGCTCACTCACACGCTGCTGCAGGCCCGGCGGCTGCCCTTTGTCCCGCGGACGATCACTCCGCTGGCCGGACGGATGCCAAGGCTGTTCGCCGCGGCTGTCGATCAGCTGGCGCGGTGAGCGTGGTACGCGGCCGCACCGGCGGCCCTCAGCGGAGCCGGTAGACGCGGAAGAATCCGGCGTCGACATCGACGATCTCGCTGCCGGCGAAGCCTGCGCTCGCGGCAAGCTCGTCGACGACGGCGGGACGCAAGGCCGTGCCGAGCGCGGCGGACGGCCGATCCGCCATCGAGGCCGGCAGGCAATGGCCAATGCTCCAGCCGTACATCATTCGCTCGATGAGATCGCCGGGTGCCGTGAACTCCGAAGCCACCTTCTCGTCCACCACGATCACCGATCCGCCGACCTTCAGCGCGGCCCGGCAGCCCGCAAGTGTCTCGTCGGGGCGCGCCATGTCGTGCAGGCACTCGAGCAGCAAGATCGCATCGAAGCGACCGAGGCGAGGAAGGTGGGCGGCATCGGACTCGACGAACTGGACGTTCACGCCTGCTTGTTCGGCATGCTCGATCGCCTCGGCGATCGAGGCGGCATCGCTATCGACGCCGATGACATTTGCTTGCGGATAGGCCCGGGCGAGTGCGATCGTCGACCAGCCCACCCCGCAGCCGAGGTCGGCGATCGTGGCTTCTGGCGCACCCAAGGCTGCATGCACGTCCGGAATCGCCGGCAGCCACATCCCGGTGAGGTCGGAGCTGAACGCCGGCCGGTTGATGGCACCCTGCCCCTGGCGCAGGCGTGCACCGTAGCGCTCGAAAGGCACGCCGGTGCCGTCGCGGTAGGCGGCCGCCACGTCGTCGAGAGTTTGCGCGACGCCGACGACCATCTCGGCGAACGGCGCCACGTGAGCGGTGTGCTGTTCGTCAAGCAAGGCGCCGACGTGTTCTGCGGGTAGCAGGTAGCGCCGCTCGCTGGCTGACCGGGCCGGATCGTCGACCTCGATCAGGCCGGCCACGGCCTGCTGCTCCAGCCACTCGCGCGCGTAACGCGGATCGACCTGCGCGCCCTTGGCGAACTCGTCAACGCGTTGTGGTCCGCCGTCGTGGAGGGTGCGATAGAGGTCGAGACGGGTGCCGAGGTAAACGCCGAATAGCTCGAGGGCGCCGACGGTGGCCTCTGCGAGGCGCTCATCCAAGCTGCTGGTCACGGTGGCCTCCTGACTCTGCGGACCGGAAGGCCAGGACCGTACCGGGGCCAGCTGTGATCTCTCTCAGAAAGCGTTCAGTGCCGCCTGATGAATCGGCCCATTTCGATCGCGGTCCGGACGGCGATGCGGCCGGTCAGCTGACCGTCGATCAAGCCGAGGTCGACCACGTCGTCGAACACTCGCGCATCACGCCCAGCCGCGGCGACGGCGGAATCCAGGACGATCGGCCACCCACCTGCCCGAGCCAATGCCGTGGTGTGGCGCAGGTACCGCCCGAGCCGTCGGCGCAAGGTCCGGCGGTACACGGCTCCCGCACCGGACTCGTACTGCGCCGCGGCGCCGGCGAGCGCCCCGGACAGCACCGCGTAGTAGATGCCCTCGCCGGTCAACGGGTTGACAAGGGCCTGGGCGTCCCCGGCCAGCAGCACGCGACCAGCCGCGACCGGCGGTCGACCGGTCGAGAGCGGCAGTCGATGTGCTTGCAATGAGGCAGGGTCGGGCTCCGCGCCGGGCAGCAGCTCGCGCAACCCAGCGACCAGATCGGCGCGTCGCACCGGCCCGCGGTACAGCGCCTCGCCGTAGCCGACATTTGCCGTGCCGTCGCCGATCGGGAAGCTCCAGGCGTAGGCCGGCCAACGGCCGGCGCCCATCGCGAGTACCTGCGTCCCGCGTTGTCCGGGCGGTTCCGGCGCGTAGCCCCGAATGGCCACCGCAACGGTTCGGCTCGGGTTCGGGCGAGCTCCGATCGCCCGACGGACGGTTGATTCGGCTCCGTCGGCGCCGATGAGCACACTGGCGGTGAGTCGATCGTCGATGACAACCCCGTCAGCTCGCACATCCACTGTTCGGACGTGCTGCTGGATGACGTCGGCCCCACGCCCGCGGACCTGGTCGAGCAGCCGGGCGTCGAGAACCAGGCGGGGGATGACCAACGCCGGTCGGCGTAGTGGCCGATCCACGACGAATCCCTGAGGCGACCGCACTCGCAAACGGGAAACGGGTTGGTAACCGGCGGCGATGGCCGCCCCGTCAAGCCCGAGGTTGTCTAGCAGGTCCACCACTTCGCCGGCCACGGCGTCACCACACGGCTTGTCCCGCGGGAACCTGGCGCGATCGAGAATGGCGACCGTGGCGTTCGGCCGCGCTCGTAGCGCCGCGGCCGCGGCCACGCATCCGGCGGGCCCGGCGCCGACGACCACGACGTCGTAGCGCGGGGCCATGTGCCCACCGTACGAATCGCGATTGAGTCAGCGATCGACTGGGTACAACATCGCGCGTGACGACGATGGATTTCAAACGTCTGGACGGGGCATTGGTCACGAATCAGGACGAGGAGAAGCTCGGCAAGGTGGCTGGCTTGTTCGTCGACGACACCTCGGGCGTGCCAACGTGGGTCTCGGTGACGAGCGGACTGTTCGGTGCTCACCACTATCTGCTGCCGCTCGCCGAGAGTCGACTCGACGGCGAGGTCCTGTGGGTGCCATACAGCAAGGACGACCTCGCCGCAGCGCCTCCGCACGATCCGAACGTCCCGCTGACAATCGAGGACGAGCAGTTGCTCTATGACCATTACAACGTCGGGTACGGCACTGACGACACAACCGGGCCGCATACCGGAGTGGACGCGGATCAGACCGGTCTCGTCGCCGCGCCGGACAGCGGTGCGCATCCGGTCGATGCCGACTCGGTGGCCATCGCGGCGCGTGGACCACGCCTGCGCCGTTATGCGCCGCCGGGCAGCCCGGGCTGAGCGGACGCCGCTTTACCCCATTGACGGCTGTGTTGAGCTTGCGCCATGGGAGCCGTCACCTGCCACGTGTCGATATCTCTGGACGGGTTCGTCGCCGGACCCAATCAGAGTCTCGACAACCCGATCGGTGAGGGCGGGTTGCGGCTGCATGAGTGGGTATTTGCAACCGACAGCTGGCGAGCTCAACACGGGTTAGCTGGCGGTGAGCACACGGCCGACGCCGAGGTCGTTGACGAAGTGGTGCAAGACGTCCGCGCCTACATCATGGGTCGCAATATGTTCGGTGGCGGCTCCGGGAGATGGGACGGGACGTGGCGGGGCTGGTGGGGTGAAGATCCGCCATACCACGTGCCGGTCTTCGTGCTCACGCACCATCCCCGCGAGGCCTTGGGCCTGCAAGGCGGCACCACATTCACGTTTGTGACTGAGGGCATCGAGTCGGCGTTGCAGCAAGCGCGAGCTGCGGCCGGCGACGGTGACGTCGCGATTGCCGGCGGCGCGAGCACGGTGCAGCAGTATCTGGCCGCAGGTTTGCTGGACGAACTTTACCTGCACATCGTGCCGATCATTCTCGGAACTGGCGAGCGGTTGCTTCAGAACGTCGGCGATCCCACGCTGCTGCCGGTGAAGGTGGTTCCCTCGCCAGGTGTCACTCATATCAAGTACCGGGTGATACACCCGTCCTGAGATGCGACACTGGCGCATCGAACCCATCACCGGCCTCGGCGTCAGCGTTGTCCAGCAGGTACTCATCACCGGCCATCCTTCTGATCATGCCCGGCCGCCCCTGCCGCTGCGATAGCGGTCGCGAGCGCAGATATGTCCACGACGCCGGACGTGTCGACCACGACCAGCGGGCCTACCCCGAGCGGTTCTGACGGTTCTCCCCAGAGCTCATTCTCGCTCCGTTGCCGGTCGAGATGTCCACTGTGCCGGTTAGCCATGCGGGCCCGGTACCTCTCTTGCGCCAGGGCGACCGGAACGTGGCAGCGGACCTCGACGACGGGGCCGGGGAGTTGACGGACTAGCGGCTCGGTATAGCCGAACCAAGTGCTGTCTATCACTGCGCCTGGACATCGCCGGGCGACGCGGAGCATGGCGAGCACGGCTGCCCGGCCGAGCCGTTGGGACTCGGCAACGGTCAGCGGCTCGCCAACCGCATCCATGAGTGCTTCTTTGATCTCGTCCTTGGCCAGCAGAGGTAGCTCCAGTTCGGCTGCCAATGCAATAGCGAGCGTGGACTTGCCGGATCCCGGTATGCCGCCGATCAACACGAATGGTGGGCTCTCCGGCTTGATCACTTGCATCATCATCCGTCACGCGTCGACGAACGGTGCCCCGATCCGTGTGTTTTGCCGTTGCGGTGCCGATTGCCTTTGCGTTGGCCGACAGTCGAGTTGTAATCTCCCATGTCGCCGCTGGCCTGGGCGGCGTGTCGCACTGGCCCTTGGTGTCGTGCCGACAGCAGGGTCGCGATGGCTTCGGTCCTTTGAGGTCGCCTCGGTCGGCGATACGTTAGGCGCGACAGGCTCGAGGTTTCCTAGTCAGCTTATTCTCTCGGGGAGGTCACCATGCCAAGAGGCGGTCGTGCGTGGATCGGGGCGATCGTCGCGGTGGTCGTCGTAATCGCCGTGGTACGGACCGTCGCCGCGCGTCGGAAAGGCAACGGGTCGATCGAGGACGCCTGAGGCGGCGCCGCGCCGGTGGTAAGTCCAAGATCAAATTCGAGCTGGATACTTCCCTGTGCCCGCCGTGATCTTGGACTCGTAGCCCTGGGGCGACGATAAGTCCAAGATCATCGCCTGCTGGGCTGAGCCAGCGGGCGCTCAGCTGTGTCCGTTCGACGGCGTGGTCGGACGACGACGGCGACGGCGACGGCGACGGCGCGGACCATACGGCGGACGGACCGATCGTCGCGAGCGCGTTCTCCAAAGCCTTGACCCGCGCCGGCACATTCAGCTTCTTCGCGACTGGGCCGAGCAGGGCGTGCGCGTCGGCCGCAGAGACGAACGGAAGCCGTTTCCACTGATCCAGACCGGCTCGATCCTCGTCCGAGAGGTTGGGATCACTACGTTGCGCCTCGATCACCCGATCCACCAGTCCGGCGGTTCCCGTGACGCTCGCGACCGCGGCGTTGAAGTTGTCGACCACCTTGACCGTGTCGCCAATACTGAAGAAGTCGACCGCGAGAATGTTGGGCAGTGTCCGGCGAACGTCCTCGCATTGCTCGAGACGCCCGGTCAACGTCGCCATGGAATTGACCTTGGATGCCTCGTCTGGGTCGGGTGGGCCGTTCGGTCGTAGCCAGTGGTTGACGAGCAGCATGGGATTTGTGCTGGCACCTCGGTTGGGCTGGCAGTTGAACTGGTTGATCGCCGTGAATGTGTAGGGCGTTTCTTGCATCAGGTCATAGCTTCCGAGCAGCCATGGTGCCCGATGAGCGTAATTCTCTGATGTGACGATTACCCGCTGTTGACGTTCGATCTTGCCACCAATCGGATTGACGAGATCAAGCATTGTCGGTAACGGCTTGGTGAGGTCCGGCGTGTAGACGCGATTCCAAAGGTGGCCGGCCTTGAGGGCCTTCTCCAGATCAGCAGGTTGCACGTAGTCCTCGACATCAAGAATGATCACGTCGGTCACATTGCGCTTCAGGAAGTCATTGATCTGCGAGAAGACGGTCGACGCCTTGATCGCTCCCAGCTCGCAAAGGTCGTGACACAGGTAGACATCCCTTTTCTTGCCAGATGTGTCCGCGGTCCCGGTGAGTGCCCCGAGCCGGTCGAGCTCCTTCACGGCGTCGTTACCGAATTGAGCCTGGATGTCGGCTCGATTGGCTCCGCCAGCGAGATTCGTGCGGACGACGCCGTTCTCCTGATGGCCGTAGTAGGCGTCGATAAGCAGGGCCCGTGCGCCCAGGTTGAGCTGTTCAGGAATGCTCACGGTGTGCTCCGCGCCGAAGAAGTTGTAGGCGCTGGACGACATCGAATTATGGCTGCCGGCAAACATGACCTGGTTCAACGGCTCGAGGCACACCTCGATCGATCCGTTGCAGCCGTCTGCCCTGGGGTTCGCCTTCCCAGGCTGGTTGGTTATGACCACGGCGGTGGCCGTCGCGGCAGTTGTCAGCACGATGCACCCGACCATGCCCACCACGACTGCACCGATCTGGCGTTTGCGGACCGGGCGAATCTGCCGGCCGGGAACTATCGCCCCGAGCATCCCCAAGATCACGACGAACGCCACGTAGCAGGCGATCGCCGCCAGGATGAGCCCGACCCAGTACGCGAGGTCGCCCGGTCGAGTGATCAAGAACGCAGCAACCGCGACGGCCAGCAGGGCACCGGAGAGCTGCCACCACGGCCGCGTGCGTGCCCAGCGGAACCACGAGCGCACGCGGGCGACTCGGGTCCCGATGGCGGCGCCGTCGCGGCCCGGCGCGTAGGCCAGGAGCAGGCCGACTATCGACATGGCCCAGCCGGCTCCGACCAGGCGGCCGAGCAGCACCTTGATGAAAGCGGCAACGGCTGCCCCTCGGCCGGGGTCGGCGCTTGCCCCGAGATACCCGAACAGCGGGGTGGCGATACCCAGCCCGATCGGCAGTGCGCCCGCGAGGGCCATGGTGAAGCCTATGAACCGGGTCGCCCGCACCGGCTCCTTGGCCTTCGCGAGCACGAGCAGAAGGATCGCGACGCCCAGGATGCCGACCGGAATATAGAGCCACGGAACCCATGTGCTGACTCGAGCGGCAGCATCCACCGCTCGGTTCTGCGAAATGTTCGCCGTCGCATTGAGGACATTGTCCGGGAGTTTGTCGGCCAGCTTCGGGTCGACGGCCTGCAAGGCGCCCTTGATGCTCGCCGCTGCGTTGCTCGCGGCGGCACCGGACAGGGACGTGTTGCTGATCTGAAATATCTGGTGATGCGCGCCGGCTGCGAAGGAGTGAACGGCCGCAATGACTGCTGGCGAGTTCAGCGCCTCGGCGATCGCCTTGGCTGCCACCGGTCGCGCAGCGGTGATCAACTTGTTGGACTTCGCGAGCTGCAACGTGGCTTGGTCGCCGATATAGTCCCGCACGGCGTGCTGCTGGACGGTTTTCGCGACCACGTCGCCGAAGCCGTCGTCGTCGAGGACGCGGGTCGTCAGCCACCAACCGGTGAGGCCGAGGATGATGAGCGCGATGCCGAGCAGAGACAACAGCCGCGCAGTCCATCGTCCGAACGTCCGGGTTCGAAAGAAGGCGCCGCGACGACGTGGAACCGCGTCGCCCGTCGTCGGAGGCTCGTTGCCTGCCGATGCGGATTTCCCCCCGGTGTCCGTCATGGCCGGACTATAAACGGGATCTTTGAGAATGGCAGTCTGGCTGTGCAATGGCTGAGGATGGGCGCGTGGGGCGTAACGACCGAAGCGGGCGACAAGCCGTCGCCCGAGTGGGTATCTCCGGCTGGCGTTACCCGCCGTGGCGCGGCGTGTTCTATCCGAAGGATCTGCGACAGCGAGACGAATTGCGCTATGTCGCCGACCGGCTGACCACGGTGGAGATCAATGGTTCGTTCTACGCCCTTCAGCGGCCACGGAACTATGAGGCTTGGTACGCCGATACACCAGCGCAGTTCGTTTTCTCCGTCAAGGGGCCTCGGTTTATCAGCCACATGAAGAAGCTTCACGACGTCGAGATACCCCTCGCGAATTTCTACGCGTCCGGTGTGCTCGCGCTGCGGGAGAAGCTCGGACCAATCCTCTGGCAGCTGCCACCTAATCTCGGATTCGACCAGTCACGGCTCGCACAATTCTTCGCGATGCTGCCGCGCACGACGTTCGCCGCAGCCCGACTTGCGAAGCGTCACGAGGAGCGGCTTGCGGATCGCGCGCTGACCCGCGCTGACGCCGACCGGCCGCTGCGGTACGCCCTCGAGGTCAGGCACGCGAGCTACCAGAAGGCTGAGTTTGTCGAGCTCATGCGCGACCACGACGTGGCCCTAGTGGTCGCCGACACGGCGGGACGGTGGCCGCTGTTCCATGACGTGACGTCGGACATCATGTACGTGCGCCTGCACGGGGACCAGGAGCTCTACGTCAGCGGCTACTCCAGCGAGGCGTTGACGATGTGGGCGGAGCGGATCCGCGGCTGGACCGCTGCCGGCCATGACGTCTTCGCCTACTTCGACAACGACGTCAAGGTGCGCGCGCCATATGACGCGATCCAACTCCTGGAACGGCTCGGCGACGGTTCCCCGTGACCCCGATGATCATCCGCCGATCATCGCCGCCGACGCCCACAGGGCCACGGTCGCAGCCAGCAGTATCGGGAGGGTGCTCAGTGCGCCGAGTAGGTGGAACGTGCGAGCCGACTGGTGATCCGGCTCGGCGAGCTGCCGCCGCCACAGCAACGTGGCCAACGAGCCGACGAACGTGAGATTGGGCCCGACGTTGACGCCGATGAGCACGGCCAGTACGGACAGCGGAGAAGCCGCGACAAGGGGCAGGAGCGCTAGCGTGGCCGGGATATTGTTCACGATGTTGGCAAGCAGGCCACCGAGGAGCGCGAGTCCGATCAGGTCGAGCAAGCCGGTACCGTCCGGCACGAGATGCGCCAGCGCGTCGTGTATTCCGCCGGTATTGACTCCCTGGAAAATCACGCCTAACGCCAGGACGAACAGCACGAACCCGGGGCTGGTCTCGTTAACCATCCGCCACCATGTCGTGCGGCTGCCCTTCAGCGCCGGAATGGCGAGAGCGACTACGCCAAGCCAGGCGGCCCAGGCCGGAGGTGCGTCGACCGCCGACGTGATGACGAAGCCGGCGATGGTTCCGGTCAGGATCATCAAGGCGTACCGCGGGGCCGCCGGAACCTCCACGCCAGTATCGGAATTCAGCCTGAGGTCCGCTCGGAAGAACCACCGCAACGCCCGCCAATCGAGCAGGCACGCCACCGTCCAGGGCAGTGCCATCAGGGCCGTGAATCGTCCGAACGAGAGTCCGGTCGCCGCGAAGGCGAGCAGGTTGGTCAAGTTGGACACCGGCAGCAGCAGCGATCCTGAGTTGGCCAGGTGGGCGCAGGCGTAGAGGTGCGGCCGGCTGCGGAGGCGCAACTGCTGGGTCGTACGCAGCAGGACAGGGGTGAGTAGTACAACGGTCGCGTCCAGCGTCAGGACCGCGGTGACTCCAGCCGCGAGTGCGACCACTATGCCGAGCAAGCGCAGTACACGACGTCGGCTCATTCGGGCGGCCGCGGCGCCCAGGTAGTCGAATACGCCCGCCTCCGCACAGAGGTGGCCGACAAGATGAGGCCGCCTGGCAGGGCGAATACCGCTTCGGACAGCCCATTGGGCGCACGATCGCGCCCACCAAGGCTATGGCGAAGGCAGCTACCGACAGCGCCTCGGTGACGATATCGCTCAAATTCTCACGCCGGGCGACGGCGCCGGGTCATGGGGACATGCGGGATGCCGTCCTCGTCGAAGGGTTCGCCGGATACCGCGAATCCGAACCGCTCGTACCACGCACGTAACGGCGATTGCGCATCGAGGACGACGTCGTCTCCCGCGCTGTCACTCAGCTCGAGCGCGCGCCACATCAGTCGGGCGGCGAGTCCGCGCGACCGCGCGGACCGGGCGGTTGCAACTCGGCCGATCCGGACCGCCGACGCGTCACGCACGATGCGTAGCGTGGCGAGGACGGTACCGGAGGGTTCGGCCACCCACAGCAGCCAGGCATCCGGCTCAAGATCTCGCCCGTCGAGCTCGCGGTATGCACAGCGCTGCTCGACGACGAAGACGTCGACCCGCAACTGCAGGATGCGGTACAGCGTTACCGGGCTGACTTCGGACGCGCGAGCGACGTGAACCTCGAGTTCGGTCACGTGCCTACGGCATCAGATCGCGCGCAGTCAGCCCGATGAGCAGCGCGGTGACAGTCACGGATGGGGCGTCAGCTCGAAGTCGGCGAAGTCGAAGCCGGGAGAGACAACGCACGCGACCAGGGTCGCACGGTCGGTGGCGGGCTCTGCTGTCTGCCATTCGCCGCCGTGGACGAGATACTGGCCACCGGCGCCGAGCTCGCACATGAAGTCCGGCACCGGTGTGTCAGCCCGTCCGCCGACGGTCAGGCGAACCGGGCCGCCGCCCTGCCAGAGCCACAGCTCGTCCGAGACCACCCGATGCCAGGACGACCGTTCACCGGGTAGCAGGAGAAACGACACGCAGGTCGCGAGCGCTCGTTGACCTCGCCCGGTCGTCACCAGCTCGGGATGCCGGAAGCTCTCGCGGTACCACCCACCCTCCGGGTGGCGCTGCATTCCCAGCGAGTGAGGGTCGGCGACTAGGGCTTCGGAGGGCACAGTCACGGGGGAGACGGTAACCGCCCGCCCCGTCGGTCCACGCGCGGGAGGGTAGCGCCTACACTCGGTGCTTAACGCTCGTGAATGCGTTCACAAACGGCTGGACGAGGACCTGGGAGCAAGCTCGTGACCGTCACGCAGGCGCCAACGGCGGCCGTTGCCGCCCAGTCGGCGCTGGTCGAGGAGCGCCGCTACGACGCGGACGCCGTCGTCGTCGGTGCCGGCCCGGCAGGCAGCGCCGCCGCGTATTGGCTCGCGAACGCCGGGCTCGACGTCGCGCTGCTGGAAAAGACCACATTCCCGCGCGAGAAGGTGTGCGGCGACGGCCTCACGCCGCGCGGAACGCGCGCTCTCATCGACATGGGAATCGATGTCAGCCCGGACGCCGGGTGGGTCCACAATCGCGGCCTGCGTGTCATCGGGGGCGGCCTGCGACTCCACCTCGACTGGCCCGAGCTCACCAGCTTCCCCTCGTACGGCCTGGTCCGGCCGCGGTCCGATCTGGACGCGCTGCTCGCGAATCGGGCTGTAGCGGCAGGCGCCGTCCTGCACGAGCAGACCGCGGTCACCGAGCCCGTCCTCGACCGCGCTGGCCGGGTGGCCGGCGTGCTCGCGAAGGCGGGCCCGGACAAGGAGCCCGTGACCTACCGGGCGCCGATCGTGCTGTCCTGCGACGGCGTGTCCGGCAAGTTGGCCCAGCAGTTGGGCCTGCACCGCAACGGCCGGCGACCGATGGGCGTGGCGGTCCGGCGTTACTACGCCAGCCCCCGTACCCATGACGACTACCTCGAGTCGTGGCTGGAGCTGTGGGACGGCCCGATGGGCGCGGATGACGCCAAGCTGCTGCCCGGCTATGGGTGGATCTTCGGTATGGGCGATGGGACGGTGAATGTCGGCCTCGGCGTGTTGAACTCCTCCGCCAGCTTCCAGCGGACCGACTATCGAGCGATGCTTACCCGCTGGCTCGACGCGACGCCGGAGGCCTGGGGGCTGCGCGAGGTCAACGCGACCGGCCCGATTCGGGGTGCCGGTCTGCCCATGGGGTTCAACCGGACACCGCATTACACCCGCGGGCTGCTGTTGGTCGGGGACACCGGCGGTTCGGTCAACCCGTTCAACGGCGAGGGCATCCCCTATGCGATGGAGTCTGGGAAGCTCGCGGCCCAGGCCGCGGTTCAGGCGCTGGGCCGCCCGTCGGGTCCACAACGAGAGCGCGCTCTCGCTTCTTATCCAGCAGCGATGGCGGCCGAGTGGGGCGCTTATTACCGCCTGGGTGGCGTTTTCGTGAAGCTCATCGGCCAGCCAGCGGTCATGCGTGCGTGCACCCGCCACGGTCTGCCGCATCCGGCTCTCATGCGCTTTCTTCTCAAGCTGCTCGCCAACCTCTACGACCCCCGCGACGGCGATATATCCGACCGGACCATCTCCGTCCTGACCCGACTGATCCCAGCGGTGCGTTAGGCATGCCTCACCTCTGCCTGACTGTCCGCTAAGCACTAGCCTGGCGACGCTAAACCCTCGCCGGCCATCCAATCAAATACGACGAGAGAGGGAGGCAGTTACCGTGCTAGCGCCCTACCTGCCGATCGTGTTGTTGTTCGCGCTCGCGTCCCTCTTCGCCATCTTCTCGGTGTCGATCGCCCCGTTCACCGGGCCCAAGCGTTACAACCGCGCGAAGCTCGACTTCTATGAGTGCGGCATCGAGCCGACGCCGTCGCCTGAGGGGCCAAATCGCTTTCCTATCAAGTACTTCTTGACCGCGATGCTGTTCATCATTTTCGACATCGAGATCATCTTCTTGTATCCGTATGCCGTGGCGAACAAGCAGCTGGGCCTGTTCGGATTGGTAGAGATGATCTTCTTCATCGTCACCGTGTTCATCGCATACACGTATGTGTGGCGGCGGGGCGGCCTGGATTGGAACTAAGCGATGACGAGCGCAACCAGTGAGCGACACGATGGCTATCGCGTGGCTCGGGCGGAATACCTGCGGCAAGCGAAGCGGAGGTTGACATGGGCCTAGAAGAAAAGCTGCCTGACGGCGTCCTGCTTGCCAGCGTCGAGAAGCTCGTCAACTGGACCCGCAAGTCTTCGCTGTGGCCGGCCACGTTCGGTCTGGCGTGCTGTGCCATCGAGATGATGACGTTCGGGGCCCCGCGGTACGACTCGGCCCGGTTCGGCATGGAGGTCTTCCGGCCGTCACCGCGCCAGGCCGACTTGATGATCGTCGCCGGCCGGGTCAGTCAGAAGATGGCTCCGGTATTGCGGCAGATCTACGACCAGATGGCCGAACCGAAGTGGGTGCTGGCGATGGGCGTGTGCGCCAGTTCTGGCGGGATGTTCAACAACTATGCGATCGTGCAAGGCGTCGATCACGTCGTCCCGGTCGACATGTACCTCCCGGGCTGTCCACCGCGGCCTGAGATGCTGATCGATGCCGTCCTCAAGCTGCATCACAAGATCATGAATGAGCCGCTCGGACCCAAGCGGGCGAAGCGGCTCGCCGATCAGAAGGTGGAGCTCGTCCCGTCCAGCCAGAGGTTCGCCCGATGACTGGACCCGCCGGCGAAACGCCGGCCGCGGCGACGGAGCAGCCGGCGGCCGACATCGAGCGAGTTACCCCGGTCGCCGGGTCGACGGTCGACTCGCCGTTCGGTGTCGAGGGTCGCGGCATGTTCGGAGTCTCCGACTCCGGAGACACGACTGGCTTCGGTGGCCTGATCCGAGAGCCGTGGAGTGCACCAGCCGCCACTCGCCCGTTCGGCGGCTATTTCGACGAGATCGTGGACGCGTTGGCAGCTGCATACCCCGAATTCGACGCCGCGGTCACCAAGATCGTCGTCGATCGGGACGAACTGACGCTGTATGTGAGCAAGGAGCACATCCGGTCTGTCGCCCGAACGATGCGCGACGACGCCGCGTTGCGCTTCGAGTTGCTGGCCAACCTTTCCGGCGTCGACTACATCGGCAGCGTGAACCGGTTCCACGTCGTCTACAACCTGACGTCCATGACATATCGACGTCAGGTTCGGCTGGAGACCTCAGCCAGCCTCGACGACCCGCACGTGCCGTCCGTGACCGGCGTGTATCCCGGGGCGGACTGGCAGGAACGAGAAACCTACGACATGTTCGGCGTCATCTTCGACGGGCATCCAGCGCTTACCCGCATCCTGATGCCGGACGACTGGGACGGCTATCCCCAGCGCAAGGACTATCCACTGGGCGGGATCCCCGTGCAGTACAAGGGCGCCACAATCCCACCCCCGGACGAACGGCGGGCCTACCGATGAGGGGCCTGTCAAATCGCTCGCTCCGCTCTCGATTCGGCGGGTACCCCGCCGCTGGAGAAGTGAGGCCGGAATGAACGACATCTATTCCCCGTCACGCGAGACGACCGAAGGCCGCGTCTACACCGTCACCGGTGGCGACTGGGACACGACGTTCGGCGGCGGCGACCCCATCGACGAGGAACGCATCGTTCTGAACATGGGCCCGCAGCATCCGTCCACGCACGGCGTGCTGCGGCTGGTCCTCGAACTCGAGGGCGAGACCGTCACCGACTGCCGCCCGGTCATCGGCTACTTGCACACCGGGATCGAGAAGAACACCGAGTTCCGCACCTGGACTCAGGCCGTGACCTTCCTGACCCGCGCCGACTACGTGGCGCCGCTGTTCAACGAGGCGGTGTACTGCCTGGGAGTCGAACGGCTGCTGGGCGTGGAGGTTCCCGAGCGAGCACAGCTGATTCGGGTGATGCTCATGGAGATCAACCGGGTCGCCTCGCACTGGGTTTGGCTGGCAACCGGCGGTCTGGAGATCGGTGCGCTGACCGCGATGACCAATGGATTCCGCGCCCGGGAGCGGTGCCTCGACGTGCTCGAGCTCATCACCGGACTGCGAATGAATCACGCGTTCATCCGTCCCGGTGGCGTGGCTCAGGATCTGCCCGATGGCACCGAGGCGAAGGTCCGGGACTGGCTGGTCGAGACGCGCAAGGAGCTGGTCGGCGTCGAAAAACTCCTGCGGGGACAACCGATCTGGGTCAGCCGGCTCAAGGACGTCGGTTGGCTTGGCGTCGAGGGCTGCCTCGCCCTGGGCGTGACCGGCCCGCTGTTGCGCGCTGCCGGCCTGCCCTGGGATCTGCGCAAGACAATTCCCTACCTTGGGTACGAGACGTTCGACTTCGAGGTGCCGACGGATGATCGCGGCGATTGCTGGGCGCGGTTCGTCGTGCGCGTCGCCGAGATGCACGAGTCACTGAAGATCGTCGAGCAGGTGCTCGATCGACTGGCACCTGGACCGACCGTGATCGACGACCCCAAGATCGCGTGGCCGGCAAAGCTCTCGCTCGGCCCGGACGGCCTGGGCAACTCGCTGGAGCATGTGCAAAAGATCATGGCCGGTTCGATGGAGGCCCTGATCCACCACTTCAAGCTGGTAACCGAGGGCTTCCGAGTACCGCCGGGTCAGGTCCACCAGGCCGTCGAGGCCCCACGAGGAGAACTCGGCTGTCACATCGTCAGCGACGGCGGCACGCGCCCGTTCCGCATCCACCTGCGCGAGCCGTCCTTCATCAACCTTCAGGCCACCTCGGCGCTGGCGGTAGGCGGCTTGATCGCAGATGTGATCGCCTCGGTCGCTTCGATCGATCCCGTCATGGGTGGGTGCGACCGATGACGGAGACCAGGCCGGCGAACTTCCGGACTTCGGTGATGAACATCGACCGCCCTGGGGATGCGAGCGTCTTCGGCGACGACGTTCGCGCGGCCGCGGCCGAGATCATCGCTCGGTACCCGGCCGGTCAGGCTCGCTCGGCGCTACTGCCGATGTTGCATCTCATGCAGTCCGAGCAGGGCTATGTCACACCCGATGGCATCGCGTTCTGCGCCGAGATGCTCGACCTCACCAAGGCGCAGGTGGCCGCGGTCGTCACCTTCTACACGATGTTCAAGCGCGCCCCAACGGGCGAATTCCTCGTCAGCGTGTGCCGAAACCCGTTGTGCGGGCTGCTCGGTGGAGACGAAATCTACGCTGCGCTGTCCGAGGCACTCGGCATCGGCATGAACGAGACCACCGCGGACGGCACGATCACCTTGGAACACGCGGAATGCCTCGCCGCCTGCGACTACGCCCCCGTCGTCACGGTCAACTACGAGTTCTTCGACAACCAGACGGTCGGCTCGGCGATGGCGCTGGTGCGAGGCCTGCGGGCGGGTGAGCGCCCGACGCCGACGCGCGGCGCGCCGTTGTGTACGTTCCGCGAAATCGAGCGACTCATCGCCGGATTCCCCGACCCGAGGGCGGAGGCCCTGGACTGGGAGGCCACCGGAGCACCCACCGAGGCAGGCGTGCGGCTCGCCTTGGAAAGGGAGGAGTCTGCGCCGTCCTATGCAAATCGTGACCAGGACACGCCGCGGCCAGCGCCCGGTACCGAAGCGCTCGGTCAGCCGACAAGCGCCCATGATGCGCCGCTGACGACGGCCGAGTCGGACTCAGCGAACCCCGTACCGCCCGCTGGACAGAAGGAGGGCTGACGTGCCGCTTACTCCGGTGCTCACGAAGCGGTTCGGAACCAGCCAGCCGTGGAAGATCGCCAACTACGAGGCGCTCGACGGCTACACGGCGCTTCGGGTTGCCCTTACGCAAGACCCCGATTCGCTGATCGAAACTGTGCGCAACTCCAACCTGCGCGGGCGCGGCGGCGCTGGCTTTCCTACCGGCATGAAGTGGGGTTTCATCCCCCAGGCCAAGCCTGGCGAGCCGGTCAGGCCCCATTACGTCGTGGTCAACGCCGACGAGGGCGAGCCCGGAACGTGCCGTGACCTGCCCCTGATGATGAACGACCCGCACTCGATGATCGAGGGCACCATCATCGCCTGCTATGCGGTCCGCGCGGAACACGCGTTCATCTACATCCGCGGTGAGGCCGTGCACGCGATCCGGCGCGTGCTCGCCGCACTAAGCGAAGCGTACGAACGCGGGTATGTGGGCCGGAACATCCTCGGCTCTGGCTTCGACTGCGAAATCACCGTGCACTGCGGCGCCGGAGCGTACATCTGTGGCGAGGAGACGGCGCTGCTCGACTCGCTGGAGGGCAAGCGGGGCCAGCCTCGCCTCAAGCCGCCGTTCCCAGCCACCAACGGGCTCTACGACGCGCCAACCGTCGTCAACAATGTCGGCAGCCTGGCCAGCGTTCCGTACATCGTCTTGGGCGGTGCGGACTGGTTCAAGCTCATGGGTCCTGACGGCTCACCCGGTCCGTGCATCTACTCGTTGTCCGGACGCATCGCCCGGCCGGGTCAGTACGAGGCCCCGATGGGAACGACGCTGCGCGAGCTGATCGACATGGCCGGCGGAATGAGCCGCGGCAAGCCGCTCAAGTTCTGGACGCCGGGCGGCTCGTCCACACCACTGTTCACCGCCGAACACCTTGACGTGCCACTCGACTTCGATTCGACTGTCACGGCTGGGTCGATGCTCGGCACGTCGGCGATGATGATCTTCGACGAGGACGACAGCGTTGTGCGAGCCGTCCTGAAGTGGACGCAGTTCTACGAGCACGAGTCCTGCGGCAAGTGCACGCCGTGTCGTGAGGGCAACTACTGGACGGCTCAGATCCTCGAACGGATCCTGCACGGCGAAGGCCGGGAAGAGGACCTGGACACTCTGCTCGATCTCTGCGACAACATCCTCGGTCGATCGTTCTGCGCACTCGGCGATGGTGCGACGAGCCCGATCACGTCATCGATTCAGTACTTCCGCGACGAGTACCTGGGCCTCATTGCCGGCACTGCCGCTCCCGCCGAACAGTCCCCCGTCCTCGCAGGAGCCAACTGACATGACCCTTGCGCCACAGCGGCCGGCCAACGCCGAGGATTTGATCACGGTCACGATCGATGACGTAGAAATCTCCGTGCCCAAGGGCACATTGATCATCCGCGCCGCCGAAGAGTTAGGCATCCAGATCCCGCGCTTCTGTGATCACCCGCTGCTCGATCCGGCCGGCGCGTGCCGCCAGTGCCTTATCGAGGTCACCGACATGGGCAACGGCCGGGGCATGCCCAAACCCGCCGCGGCCTGCACCACGACCGTCATGCCCGGCATGGTCGTCAAGACCCAGCTCACTTCGCCGGTCGCCGACAAGGCCCAGCAGGGCGTCATGGAAATGCTCCTGATCAATCACCCGCTGGACTGTCCCATCTGCGACAAGGGTGGGGAGTGCCCGCTACAGAACCAGGCGATGAGCAACGGTCGGGCCGATACCCGGTTCCACGACGTCAAGCGGACGTTCCCGAAGCCGATCGCGATCTCGACCAACGTGCTCCTCGACCGGGAGCGATGCGTGCTTTGTCAGCGCTGCACCCGCTTCTCCTCCCAAATCGCCGGCGACCCGTTCATCGACCTGCTCGAGCGCGGCGCCCAGCAGCAGATCGGCACATCCGACGAGGTGCCCTTCCAGTCGTATTTCTCCGGCAACACCGTGCAGATCTGTCCGGTGGGCGCCCTAACCGGCGCTTCCTACCGCTTCCGGGCCCGCCCGTTCGACCTCATGAGCACCGACACCGTCTGCGAGCACTGCTCGTCCGGCTGCGCGCTGCGCAACGACTGGCGACGCAGCACGATCACCCGGCGCTTGGCCAGCGACGATCCAGAGGTCAACGAGGAATGGAACTGCGACAAGGGCCGATGGGCGTTCCACAATGCGACGCAATCCGACCGACTCACGACCCCGTTGGTGCGTGACGAATCCGGCGGCCTCGTGCCGGCGAGCTGGCCCGAGGCTCTGGAGCGGGCCGCCACCGGTCTGGCCGAGGCGCTCGACAACGGGGGCGTCGGTGTGCTTCCGGGCGGACGGCTCACCGAGGAAGACGCGTATGCGTACGCCAAGTTCGCCCGGGTCGCGCTCGGCACGAACGACATCGATTTCCGCGCTCGGCCGGGGAGCAACGAAGAATTGGCCTTCCTCGGCGCGCAGGTGGCCGGGACCCGGCCCTCCCACGTTTCATACGCGACGCTGGAGGCGGCCCCGACCGTCTTGCTGGCCGGGCTCGAGCCGGAGGAGGAGAGCCCGATCGTCTTCTTGCGGCTGCGCAAGTCGACTCGGCTGGGACGTACTCGAGTGCACTCCATCGGGCCGTTCGCCTCGCACGGGCTCATCAAGCTCGACGGCACGCTCATTCAGGTTCGGCCAGGTGACGAGGCGGAAGCGCTGCTGGCGCCGGACAGCCCGTTGCGGGATGAGCTGAGCCGCGACGGCTCGGTCATCCTGGTTGGTGAGCGGCTGGCGACGGCGCCCGGAGCGCTGTCCGCGGCGGCCGCGCTGGCCGAGCGCACCGGTGCCCGCCTGGCCTGGGTGCCGCGGCGCGCGGGCGAGCGGGGCGCCGTCGATTCCGGGGCGCTGCCCACGCTGCTACCGGGTGGCCGGCTGGTCAGTGATGACAAGTCACGGATCGAGATCGAGCGGGCCTGGGCCGCGAGCGTGCCTACCGTGCCGGGACGTGATCTTTCCCGGATCCTGGCCGCCGCCCGAGACGGCGAGCTGGCTGCCTTGGTCGTCGGCGGCCTCGATCCCGACGACCTCCCGGATCCTGCGCTCGCCGCCGAGACGTGGGAACGAGTCGGTTTCCTGGTGAGCCTCGAGGTGCGGGCGAGTGCGATAACCGAGCGGGCCGACGTCGTCCTCCCGGTCGCGCCGCCGGCCGAGAAGTCTGGCCGCTACGTCACCTGGGAAGGGCGGCGGCGTCCGTTCGAGTCGACGCTGACCGGCACCGGGGCGTTGGCTGACGGCCGGGTGCTCCACGCTCTGGCCGAGGAGCTGGACGTCGACCTGCGAATCCCGACAACCCAAGCTGCTCGCGCCGAGATCGACCGGATTGGCGTTACCAAGGCGCGGCCGCCCATGCCGCCGGCGCCGACCCGGCGAGGATCGGCAGCGCAGAACGGCACCGTCCTCGCCACCTGGCACGAGCTGCTCGACGCCGGGCGGATGTCAGACGGCGACGAGAACCTGGCCGGTACGGCGAAGCCGGCGCGGGCGCTGATCTCCGCGACGACTGCCACCCGCGCAGGCGTCGCCGAGGGACAACTGCTGACGGTCTCGACCGAGCGCGGTGCCGTCACGGTCCCGGCCGAGATCGCCGACCTGCCCGACGACGTCGTGTGGTTGCCGACCAATGCGCGCGGCTGCGCGGTACGGTCCAGCCTCGGGGCCGTCGCCGGAGACGCGGTGACCATTCGCCCGGCTGGCGTCGTCGCGATGTCCCAAGGAGGTGCACAGTGACACCCGATGTACCGGGTTTCGGCGGTACCCCGTTCTGGATCGTCCTGATCAAGGTCGTTGGCGTCTTCGTGTTCCTCGTGGTGATGACGCTGTTCGCGATCGTGTTCGAACGCAAGGTCGTCGGCCGCATGCAGAACCGGATCGGCCCGAACCGAACTGGCCCATGGGGCACGCTGCAGTCCCTCGCGGACGGCATGAAGCTGGCTTTCAAAGAGGAGATCATTCCGGTTCTGGCTGACAAACCGGTGTACTTCTTGGCGCCGATCCTGGCCGTCGTGCCGGCATTCTTGGCGTTCTCGGTCATCCCGTTCGGCCCCGTGGTCTCGATGTTCGGATACGAGACTCCGTTGCAGCTGACCGATCTGCCGGTCGGCGTGCTGGTCGTGTTTGCCTGTTCTTCGCTCGGTATCTACGGCATCGTGCTGTCTGGCTGGGCATCCGGGTCGACCTACCCGTTGCTCGGTTCGCTCCGCAGCGCGGCGCAGATGATCTCCTACGAAGTGGCGATGGGCCTCTCGTTCGTTGCGGTGTTCCTCTTCGCAGGCACGATGTCGACGTCGCGAATCGTCTTCGAACAGCGGCATTTGTGGAACGTCATTCCGCTTGTCGTGTCCTTCCTCGTGTACGCGGTCGCCGTCGTCGGTGAGACCAACCGCGCGCCATTTGATCTGCCCGAAGCCGAGTCCGAGTTGGTCGGCGGATTCCACACCGAGTACTCGTCATTCAAGTTCGCGATGTTTTTCCTGGCCGAGTACATCAACATGGTGACGGTGTCGGCGCTCGCCACGACGTTGTTCCTCGGCGGATGGCGGGCTCCGTGGCCGCTGTCGTTGTGGGACGGCGCGAACTCCGGATGGTGGCCGCTTCTCTGGTTCACGGGCAAGGTCGTGCTGTGCATCTTCGTCTTCGTGTGGCTGCGGGGCACGCTGCCGCGCCTGCGTTACGACCAGTTCATGGAGCTCGGCTGGAAGGTGTTGCTGCCGATCAACCTGGCCTGGATCCTCGCTGTCGCTGCGATCCGAGTGCTCAACGACCGGAACTGGCCCGCGTGGAAGTCGACCTTCGTCGTGGTCGTGCCCGCGCTGCTCATCATCCTGGCCGTGTTCACGATCATCGACATATCCAACAATCGGCGCCAGGCCGAGCAGGAGGCCGCCGACGAAGCCGAGGCCAAGCTCGCACCGGCGTTCCCGACCCCGCCGCTGGATCTGCGGATTCCTGAATCGCCACGTGGGCGTGACCGGGTACCCGCTGGCGTGACGGCCGGGCGGGGAGTGTTACCCGAGGGAGAGAACCGCGATGGCTGACGCGCGGAGCGGGCCAGGCACCAGCGAGCCGAACGGCACCATCGCCGGGTTCGGCAAGGGCTTCGGGCTCACGTTCTCGACGATGTTCAAGCACGTCTATACCCAGCAGTATCCCTTCGACATCTATCCGACGGCTCCTCGTTATCACGGCCGCCACGTGCTCAATCGGCATCCCGACGGACTGGAGAAGTGCGTTGGCTGCGAATTGTGCGCGTGGGCGTGCCCAGCTGACGCGATCTACGTCGAGGGCGGCGACAACACGGACACCGAGCGGTACTCGCCGGGTGAGCGATACGGCGAGATTTACCAGATCAACTACCTGCGCTGTATCTTCTGCGGTTTGTGTATCGAGGCCTGTCCCACCAGGTCGCTCACGATGAGCAATGAGTACGAGCTCGCCCTCGACGACCGCGAGCAGTTGATCTATACGAAGGAGCAGCTGATGGCGCCGCTGCTTCCCGGCATGGAGGCGCCCCCGCATCCAATGCGCCTCGGTGACGAGAAGGACTATTACCTAGCCGAATCCCAGGCTCCGTTGCAGCAAGGGCCTCCGCAGAGCGCCGCCAACGTCGCCGGCCGGCCCATCACTGGAGTCGCCATCGAGGTCGGACGGCACCACGGATGAACCAGCCCACCGACGGCTTGGCTCCGCGTGCCAATCGGCTGCGAGCTCTCGCTACGGTAGGCCTTTGCCCAATACCCCAGATGTGGGGAGAGCCATGATGAGTGCATCGGTCGCGGTTGCGTCGGGACCGCTCATGACCGGCGATGTTCCGCTCGGCGAGGCGATCGCCTTCTGGATTCTCGGCCCGCTCTCGTTGGCCGGAGCCATCGGCATGGTGCTGTTCCGCAACGCGGTGCATTCAGCGCTGTCTCTCGCGGGCACCATGATGTGCCTCGGCGCGATGTACATCGTCGAGCAGGGCCCATTTATCGGGCTGGTGCAGATCATCGTCTACACCGGCGCCATCATGATCTTGTTCCTGTTCGTGCTGATGCTCGTCGGACGAGACTCCTCCGACTCGCTTGTCGAAGTGCTGCGCGGCCAGCGCTGGGCCGCTCTGCTCGGCGGCATCGCGTTCGCTTCGCTGGTGGCGCTCACCCTCGGCCGGGCGTTCACCGACACGACGCCGGCGAACCTGCAGACGGCCAACGTCGGCGGTACCAACGTCAACTCGCTCGCTGCGTTGATCTTCACGAAGTATCTGTTCGCATTCGAACTCACGTCCGCCCTGCTCATCGTCGCGGCTGTCGGCGCGATGATTCTCGCCCACATCGAGCGCGACGGCCCCAAGCCAACGCAGAAAGCCACCGCGCGCGAGCGGATCCGCTCCGGTCGGCCCCAGCCCCTGCCGGGCCCAGGGGTGCTTTCCTCGGGCAACGCCATCGGCACTCCGGCCCTGCTGCCTGATGGCTCCGCGTCGGCGGAATCGGTCATGTCCTCCACCCCTGGGGGGCGCGAGCTCCCAGAACAGAGGTCGCTCCCGTCCTCGTCCCCGGAGGGCACGCGATGAATCCGACCTACTACCTCGTTCTGTCCGCGGCGCTCTTCACGATCGGCGCGGTCGGCGTGCTGGTCCGGCGCAACGCCATCGTCGTCTTCATGTGCATCGAGCTGATGCTCAACGCCGTAAACCTCACGCTGATCACGTTCTCCCGCATCAACGGAACGCTCGACGGGCAGGTGATCGCGTTCTTCGTGATGGTGGTCGCCGCCGCCGAGGTCGTGATCGGTCTCGCGATCATCATGACCATCTTCCGGACCCGGCGATCGGCCTCGGTCGATGACGCCAACTTGCTGAAGTACTAGGGGGCACTGAACATTGCCTCGCCTTGCTGCGCATCGGCACCCCTCCGCCTTGCGTCTCGCCCACCTGGCCATCGCTCGCGACGAGCAGCACCGTTCACTCCCCTCCTAGGAGCGTCCTTTTCATGACGACCGCGCATGGTCTGCAGTCGATCGCCTGGTTGCTCGTCGTCGTCCCCGCCGCTTCCGCCGCGATCCTGCTGTTGGGCGGAAAGTACGTGGACCGCTGGGGTCAGTGGCTCGGCGCCCTCGTCCCGCCCGCGCTGTTCGTCTACAGCGTGGCCCTGTTCTTCTCGGTAAAGGCCGAGAGCAATCGCGAAGTCAGCCTTCAGCTGTACAAGTGGATTCCGGTGGGACGGTTTCAGGTCGAGGTCGGCTTCCTGATCGATCCGCTTTCACTGGTCTTCGTCTTGCTCATTACGGGCGTCGGCGGCCTCATCCACATCTACTCGCTCGGCTACATGGCGCATGACGCGGGCCGGCGCCGGTTCTTCGGGCAGTTCAACCTGTTCATCGCCGCCATGCTGTTGCTGGTTCTCGCCGACAACTACCTCGTGCTTTACGTGGGCTGGGAAGGCGTCGGCCTCGCGTCGTATCTGTTGATCGGCTTCTACTACAACCGTCCGTTGGCGGCGACCGCGGCCAAGAAGGCGTTCATCGCCAACCGGGTCGGCGACGTCGGCCTGTCCATCGCAATCATGATCATGTTCGCCTACTTCGGTACCACGTCGTTCGCCGGCGTGTTCGCGAGCATGACCGGGGCCAGCACCGGAGTCGCGACCGCTCTCGGGTTCATGCTCTTGCTCGGTGCGTGCGGCAAGTCTGGCCAGTTCCCGCTGCAGACCTGGTTGCCGGACGCCATGGAGGGTCCGACGCCCGTGTCGGCTCTGATCCACGCCGCAACCATGGTCACCGCCGGCGTCTACTTGATCGCGCGGTCCAATCCGATCTTCAACGACTCGCAGTCCGCTCGTACCGCTGTGATGATCGTCGGCGCTATCACCCTGCTCTACGGGTGTATCTGCGCCTTCGGCCAGGACGACCTGAAACGGGTGCTCGCGTATTCGACGGTCAGCCAGATCGGCTACATGTTCCTCGCCGTGGGCTTGGGCCAGGGTGGATACACCTACGGCATCATCCACCTGCTCGGGCATGGTTTCTTCAAGGCGGCCCTGTTCCTCTCGGCCGGCGCGATCATGCACGCCATGAATGACCGCATCAACATGCGAAGATTCGGCGGCCTGTACAAGGTCATGCCAATCACCTTTTTCACGTTCCTGTGCGGATATCTCGCCATCATCGGGTTCCCGTTCGCCACGGGCTACTACACCAAAGACAAGATCATCGAGGCCACGTTCGACAAGGGTGGCACATCCGGCGTGCTGCTCGGCTGCGTCGGGCTGCTCGGGGCCGGCCTGACCGCGTTCTACATGACGCGAGCGCTCGTGATGACGTTCTTCGGCGAGCGTCGCTGGGAGGACGACGTGCACCCGCACGAAGCCCCACCGATCATGACGGGGCCGATGATCGTGCTGGCGATCCTGTCGCTGGTCGGCGGATTCCTGCTCACCGTCAACGACGGCGTGCAGAACTGGTTGGAGTCCTCTCTCGGCCCGACGATCGAGGCGGGGGTGCACCCGGTCTCACAGGCCTTGCTCATAACCGTGACACTGATCATCGTCGCGCTTGGCGTCGCCGCGGCCTGGGGGATCTTCGCGAGGCACCCGGTTCCGATCGTGCAACCAGCGGGCTCTCCGGTGACGATTGCGGTGCGCCATAACCTTTATGCCGACGCGTTCAACGAGTCGGTCTTGGTGCGCCCCGGCCAGTGGACGACGCGGGCGCTGGTGTTCCTCGACAACCGGGGCGTCGACGGCGTCGTGAACGGCGTGGCCGCCGGGCTCGGCGGCACCTCCTCCCGGGTACGACGATGGCAGACAGGATTCGTGCGCAGCTATGCGCTGTCGATGCTCGGCGGCTCGATCGCCGTGGTAGCGGTGCTGCTGGCGGTGAGATTCGCATGAGCGCCCGCGCGATTCATAACACCGTGGGGTTCGCGCGGCGTTGTCCTGGACAGGCGGTGGCGTGATGCACAGCTTCGCTCTCGTCGGTCTGCTGCTCGTGCCGCTCGTCGGATCGCTGGTCGTATTTGTCTTGCCGCAGCGCGATGCCGTGCTGATCAAGTGGTTCACCTTGGTGGTGACGCTGATCGATGTCGTCTACATCATCGTGCTCGGCGTAGCTTTCGACACCGGTGCTGGCGCGCCGCGGTTCCAGTTCGTCGGGAGCTGGACCTGGATTGAAGCATTCGGCGTGGACATCTCCTTCGGCGTCGACGGTATCGCCTTGGTCCTCGTCGCCATGGCGGTAATTCTTGTCCCGGCCGTTGTGCTGGCGTCGTGGAACTCGTTCGACAGCCAGTCCGACGCAGAGGAGCTCAACGAAAAGCCGCGCAACGTTCGGACGTATTTCGGCTTGGTGCTGCTGCTCGAGTTCTTCATGATCGGCGTGTTCATCAGCACCGACGTCTTCCTGTTCTATGTGTTCTTCGAGGCGATGCTCGTGCCGATGTACTTCATCATCGGCAGCTTCGGCGGCCCGCGCCGCCAGTACGCCGCGATGAAGTTCTTCCTGTACTCGCTGGTCGGCGGCCTGCTGATGTTGGCTGCGGTGATCGGGGTGTATCTGACCTCCGGTACCGGGACGTTCTCGTTCACTGCCCTGATTGGCCACGTGCCGAACGGCGCCACCCAAAAGTGGCTGTTCCTCGGCTTCTTCATTGCGTTCGCGATCAAGGCACCGTTGGTGCCGTTCCACACCTGGCTGCCCGACGCAGGCGCTGAGGCACCGGTTGGCGGTGCTGTGCTGCTCGTCGGCGTGCTCGACAAGGTGGGTACGTTCGGCTTCCTGCGGTACTGCCTGCCGTTGTTCCCCGAGGCGTCGCGCTACTTCGCGCCCATGGTGCTGATCTTGTCGGTCATCGGAATCCTCTACGCGGGGTTCCTCGCGATCGGTCAGCGAGACATGAAACGCCTGGTCGCCTACACGTCGGTCGCGCACTTCGGATTCATCGGCATCGGCATCTTCGCCTTCACCACTCAAGGTGGCACCGGAGCCGTCCTCTACATGGTGAACCATGCCTTCTCGACCGGCGCCCTGTTCCTGGTCGTCGGCATCCTGATCGCGCGCGGAAAGTCCCGCCTGGTGGCCGACTATGGTGGCGCGGCGAAGGTCACGCCGCTTCTGGGCGGGCTATTCCTACTCGCTGGCCTGTCCGCGCTCGCCCTGCCGGGCATGAGCACTTTCGTCAGCGAGTTCCTCGTGCTGGTGGGCACCTTCACGCGGCACAAGGGGTTGGCGATCCTCGCCACGACCGGAATCATCCTGGCGGCCTTGTACGTCCTGATCCTTTACCAGCGCACGATGCAAGGCGTCGTGAGCGAGAAGGTCCGAAAATTTAAGGATATCAACGTGCGCGAGGCCTTCGCAGTCGCCCCGCTCATCGTTTTGATCCTGTTCCTGGGGGTCTACCCGAAGCCTGTCATCGACGTGATCAATCCCGCGATAAGAGCCACGTTGCTGAACGTTGGTCAGGTCGATCCAGCCCCGGCATCCAGCACCGCAGTCGGAGGACAGAAGTGACTCTCGCCGCCGCTCCGGCGCAGCTGAATGCGCCCTCGATCGCCTACCACGCGTTGTGGCCGATTTTCATCGTGCTGGGCGTCGCGTGCGTCGGTGTGCTGGTCGAGGCGTTTGTCCCGCGTACCGAGCGATACGCCACGCAACTTGGCCTGTCCGTCGCCGGCCTGGTTGCCGCGTTTATCGCCGTGATTCTGTTGCGAGGCACGTCATTGACGACGGTGGCCGGTGCGCTGGCCATCGACGGCACCGGCCTGTTTCTCCAAGGCTCCATCCTCGTGCTGGCCTTGTTGGCCGTGCTCCTCATCGCCGAGCGGTCACTCGAGCGCAGCCCGATCGTGGCGCAGGCTGCCGTCGTCGTGGGATCGCCGCGTGACCGCGAGCTGGCTCGCTCCGGCCGGATCCAGACCGAGGTCTTTCCGCTCGCGATGTTCGCTGTCGGCGGCATGCTGATCTTCCCGGTGTCCAACAACCTGTTACTCATGTTCGTCGCCCTCGAGGTGCTGTCCCTGCCCCTCTACCTGATGGCCGGGATGGCGCGCTACCGCAGGCTGCTGTCGCAGGAAGCCGCCATGAAGTACTTCCTGCTCGGTGCGTTCGCTTCGGCGTTCTTCCTGTATGGAATCGCCTTGCTGTACGGGTATGCGAACTCCGTCGACCTCTCCGGGATCCTGGCGGCCGCCTCTACGTCGAACAAGCCGGATGCCTTGCTCTACCTCGGGCTCGCCCTGCTCCTCGTGGGGTTGTTCTTCAAGGCCAGCGTCGCGCCGTTCCACAGCTGGACGCCGGACGTCTACGAAGGATCACCCACCGCCGTCACGGCGTTCATGGCGGCATGCACGAAGGTCGCAGCGTTCGGCGCGATCATCCGAGTTCTCTATGTGGGTTTCGCATCGACCAAGTGGGACTGGCGGCCCATCATCTGGGCTGTTGCCATAACGTCGATGGTCGTGGGTGCCGTCTTCGCCCTGACCCAGACGAATGTGAAGCGGATCCTCGCCTACTCCTCGATTGCCCACGCTGGGTTCATCCTGGTCGGCATCGTGGCCGTGACCCGGGATGCCATAGCAAGCACGCTCTTCTACCTCGTGACGTATGGGTTCGCCACAATCGCCGCGTTCGGTCTCGTCACCCTGGTTCGTGATGCCAATGGCGAGGCGGTGCAGCTATCGCAGTGGGCCGGGTTGGCGCGCAAGGGTCCGCTCGTAGCACCGCTGATGACGATTCTGCTGTTGTCGATGGCAGGCATTCCGCTGACTGCGGGTTTCATCGGCAAGTTCTACGTGTTCCGTGCGGCTTACGACGAAGCCGCACCGCTCGTTGTCATCGCCCTTTTGACCTCGGCCGTCGCAGCGTTCTTCTATCTGCGTATCATCGTGCTGATGTTCTTCGCGGAACCGCCGGAGAACGGCCCAACGATCACGATTCCGTCGCCGCTGACCACGATCGCGCTCACCCTCGCGGCAGCTGTCACCATCTGGCTCGGCATCTTCCCCCAGCCGATCCTCGACCTGGCCAACAACGCCGCGCATCTGCAGACGGTGTTACCGGGGTGAGTCCTGCCCCCATCGGCGTCGTTTTCGAGGACGCCGAGCTGGAGCGTTCGGTTCGGTCAGGACTGGACGAGGTCGAGACCGGTCTGCGGGCCGCCGTTCGATCCGATAACGAGATTCTTGACATTTCCGCGCGCCACCTGGTCGACGCCGGCGGGAAGCGGTTCCGTCCGCTCCTGACGCTACTGTCGAGCCACTTCGGCGACCCGGGCGCTCCGGAGATCATCACGGCCGGAGTGGTGGTGGAGCTGACCCACCTCGCGACGCTGTACCACGACGACGTCATGGATGAGGCGCTCGTTCGACGCGGTGCGGCGTCGGCCAACGCTCGGTGGGGAAACACCGTCGCGATCTTGACCGGCGACTTCCTCTTCGCGCGGGCGTCCGACCTGCTCGCCGATCTCGGTCCAGCGGCGGTCCGGCTGCAGGCCCGAACGTTCGAACGGCTGGTCGCCGGCCAGATTCGCGAAACTGTGGGCCCAGGGGACACCAACCCGATCACCCACTACCTGCAGGTGCTCTCCGACAAGACCGGATCCTTGATCGCCACCTCCGCGCAGTTCGGCGCCGAGTTCGCTCGCGTCGACCGATCGATCGTCGACGTATTGCGGCGGTTCGGGGAGCAGATCGGAGTGGCTTTCCAACTCTCCGACGACATACTCGACATCGCCTCCGAGTCGACGGTATCGGGCAAGATGCCGGGCACCGATCTGCGCGAGGGCGTTCGAACCCTGCCGGTGCTGTATGCCTTGCGGTCCGCGGATCCCGACGATGCGCGGCTGCGCGAGCTGGTTTCCGGCCCGCTGGCTGACGATTCTCTTCATGCCGAGGCGTTGGCGCTGCTGCGCGTTTCGGCCGCGGTGGCCGAGGCGCGACGCACCCTGCAGAGTTACGCCGACGCGAGCCGGGCCATGTTGGCTGCGCTGCCTGCCCGGCCGGCCCGGGACGCTCTCGAGGCGTTGACCGACGTGGTGGTTGCCCGCACTAGCTGAGTCGCCCGCAAGCCGATCGATCACAGCCAAGGATCAAGGTCCGGCGCCGCAGTCAGCGCCTCGTCGGCGGCTGACGTTCGACCGGTGAGCCACGCAAGCACGGCCCAGTCCGGGCCGCGCACGTCGACTGGATCCTCGCCTGGCACGGCCCATTCGCGGCCGACGAGCTCCGAATTGAGCGACCCGTCAGCCGTCACCTCGAGCCGAAGGGGTCGTCGGGCGCGATCCGGCAACCGATCAGCCAGCCGGGGCAAGAGCACCGCGACGAAATCGGCCGGCCACTGGTCCACGGTGTACCCCGAATCGGCGTCGACCCGGTGCACCTCGACCTCCTGCCACCGCGCCCTGATCCACCTGCGGCACGGTCGGCTGTCTGCCGTCGCATCCCAGGCATCGGCATCGGCCACCGCGCCGAACAGCCGGTCGAGCCGGTCGGCCGACTCACGCACGTCGGCCAGCTGTTCGAGCACCGGGCGCCCGGCACCGGCTTCGATGCCGGCCGCCCGACCTTCGGGGCCGTTCGGATACCGTTTCACGATTTCTCCGCGTAACGCACCGGACAGTGCCCGCGCGATGCTGTCCGCATTGCGGGCGATGTGCGTCAACACGTGACCGCGTGTCCAGTTCGGCAAGGCGATTGGCGCGGCCATGTCGGCATCGGCCCAGCGCTGCCCGTCGAAGTCGGCGATCATCGCCGACGTTGACGCGCGCATCGCGGTAAGCCGAGTGAACAGATCTGCGGATGTCACGGCCGCCATGTTGCCCTAGCGACGGGTGATCGGCCAGGATTCGAGCTCGGTGTAGGTCGGCCGTGGGCCGACCTTGCTCCGGACCAGGCTGACCCGATCCATGGGCCACGGCGGTCCGGCGTATGACGCGAGCGCCTTCACCCACGGCCGCAAATCAGCTCCAGCGCGGCCACGCGCGATGGTGAGATGGGGGTGAAACCGGCGATCTGCTACCTCGATGCCGGTGTGTCGCGCGGCTGCTGCGGCGCGGCCGGCCAGCTCGGTCAGCGGCGCCACATCACCGGCCACGCCCAACCAGAGCACGCCGCGGCCAAACCGCCCTGCGCCCGCTAGCTGGAGCTCGGTGGGAGCTGCTCGCTGAGCGGCCCGGCCCAGGACGGTGCCCAGTCGAGGCACGGTTGCTTCGTCGACCTCGCCGAGAAACGCGAGCGTGATGTGCCAGCGGCTATCGGGCAGCCATCGCGGCGCAACACCGTCCAGGCGCAGCGCCGCGACCGCCGCCGCCAGGTCAGCGATTGCCCGATCTGACGGCCACACCGCTACGAACAGCCGCACCCGGCCATCCTTCCGGCTTGCCCATCATGCGGTAGACCCGGACCGGGACAACACGGGCTCGGCCTCGACCGGCTCGGGCGGCAGGCGCCGACGCTGGCTCCGTATCCCGTCCACGGTGAGAACAATCAGCGCGATCCACACCAGCGTGAAACCGACCCACCGGACCGGAGGCATGGGCTCATGGTCGATGCCGACGCCGACCGCGAACTGCAGTACCGGCGCCAGGTATTGCAGAAGGCCGACAGTCGAGAGGGGTAGTCGGCGGGTAGCTGCGGCGAAGAACAGAAGTGGAATAGCGGTCACGACGCCGGTTGTGGCGAGGAGCGGGGTGTTGCCTCCGCCGTGGTGCGCGAAGACCAGCGTGCCCTGCGTTTGCAGCACCAGTAACACGGTCAATGCCGGCAGGGCCAGGACACCGGTCTCGACCGCCAGCGATTCCGCCGCGCCGACGGCTGCTCGTTTCTTGAAGAACCCGTACATACCGAAGGACATCGCCAGCACGAGCGCGATCCACGGCAAGCGCCCGTAATCGACCGCAAGCACGACGATGGCGATCGAGGCAATGCCCACGGCCACCCACTGCGGTCGTCGTAGCGTCTCGCGCAGCACGAACACGCCAAGCAGGATGGTGATGAGTGGGTTGATGAAGTAGCCGAGGCTCGTCTCTACGACCTGCCCGGAATTGACGCCCCAGATGTAGGTACACCAGTTCACGCTGATGACCGCCGCGGCCAGGATCAGCAACGTGCGCCGACGCCGATCAGCCAGAACCCGCCGCACCGAACGCCACGCTCGGGTACGCCATAGCACGAGCATGACGAACAGAAGTGACCACAAGATGCGATGAGCGAGAATCTCCAGCGCACTGGCCGGTTTCAATAGTGGAAAGTACAGCGGGAAAGTGCCCCAGAGCAGGTACGCTGCCGCTCCATAAAGCAGCCCCCGGCGCGTCTCGGCGTCGGTTTCCACGCGGTAGAGGCTACGGCTTCCGGCCGTGGGTGCCTCGGGCCATTGCGCTGCGGGTGGCTTTGTCCAGTGTTCTGCGGCGCAGGACAATTAGCGGGCGATCAGGCGATGGTCCAGGTGTCCCTGCCGTGCAGCAACGCGTCGAGAGCTGCCGTATCGGCCGCGTCCTTGGCTAGGGCGTGGTCGAGCTGTGCGGCCATCAGCCCGTCGTATGTGGGCCGAGTCACATCACGGAAAACGCCCATCGGCGCGTACCGAACGTCATTCGACGAGAGTCGTGACAGCGCGAACGCATAGGCCGGATCGTCGGTCCGGGCGTCGTGGACGACGATGCGCGGATCATCCTCGGCGAAGTCGTCGGCTACCGCGAGCGCCCCGGTCTGTGGGTCGCGGACGACCGCCCTACGCCCCTCGGCGCCGAAGCGCAGCGGTTGCCCGTGTTCGAGTGGAATGATCCACTCATCGCGAGTCGCCGCATCCTTGATGATCTCGAATGCGCCGTCGTTGAAGATGTTGCAGTTCTGGTAGATCTCCACGAACGCGGTGCCTTGATGGTGTGCCGCCTCCCGAAGCACGGATGTCAGATGCTTGCGGTCCGAGTCCAGCGTGCGGGCGACGAAGGTGGCCTCGGCGCCGAGGGCCAGGGAGATGGGGTTGAACGGATTGTCGAGCGAGCCGAACGGCGTCGACTTGGTCACCTTGCCTTGCTCGGACGTCGGCGAGTACTGGCCCTTGGTGAGCCCGTAGATCCGGTTGTTGAACAGCAGAATCTTGAGGTTGACGTTGCGCCGGAGCGCGTGGATCAGGTGATTACCGCCAATCGACAGCGCGTCGCCGTCGCCAGTAACGACCCACACCGACAGATCCGGCCGCGTCGAGCAAAGTCCGGTCGCGATAGCCGGTGCTCTGCCGTGAATCGAGTGCATGCCGTAGGTGTTCATGTAGTACGGGAACCGGGACGAGCACCCGATGCCGGAGACGAAAACGATGTTGTGCCGAGGAATGCCAAGCTCCGGCATGAACCCTTGGACTGCGGCAAGGATCGCGTAGTCGCCGCAGCCAGGGCACCACCGCACTTCCTGGTCCGTCTTGAAGTCCTTGGGCTTGAGGTCAAGCCTGGTGCCCCCTGGAACAGCCGGGTCAGTCATGAGTCAGCACTCCTTGCAGCATCTCGGCGAGGTCGGCCGCGCGGAACGGCATGCCACGGACCTGCGTGACGCTGATGACGTCTACCAGGTATTTCGAACGAATGAGCATCGCGAGCTGGCCAAGGTTCATCTCCGGCAGTACGACCTTGTCGTAGCTGGCAAGCACGGTGCCCAGATTCGACGGGAACGGGTTCAGGTTCCGCAAATGAGCCTGAGCAATCGCGTATCCGGCTCGACGCACCCGTCGCGCCGCGGCGCCAATCGTTCCGTAGGTCGATCCCCAGCCGATGACCAGTACCCGCGCGTCCCCGTCGGGGTCGTCGACCGTCAGCGGCGCGATGGTGCGAGCAATCCCGTCGACCTTGGCCTGTCGCGTGCGAACCATGAAGTCATGGTTGTCGGGGTCGTAAGAGATGTTGCCGGTGCGGTCGGCCTTTTCGATGCCGCCCACCCGATGCTCCAGGCCGGGTGTACCGGGAATCGCCCACGGCCGAGCCAACGTGTCTGGGTCGCGAAGGTAGGGCAGGAACGTGCCGTTGGCGCCGTTCGGCTCGGTCGCGAAGGGCACTGAGAGGTCAGGCAGATCGGCGACATTCGGGAGGCGCCAGGGCTCGGAGCCGTTTGCCAGGTATCCATCAGACAGCAGGAACACCGGCGTGCGGTAGCGCAGTGCGATGCGCACGGCCTCGAGTACCGCGGCGAAACAGTCGGCTGGTGATTGAGCCGCGACGATCGGCACGGGCGCCTCACCGTTGCGGCCGAACATGGCCAGTAGCAGGTCGGACTGTTCGGTCTTGGTCGGCAGCCCGGTAGACGGCCCGCCGCGTTGAATGTCGCAGACGACGAGAGGTATCTCCAGGGATACGGCGAGGCCGATCGATTCGCCTTTCAGCGCAATCCCAGGTCCGGACGACGTGGTGACAGCGAGCGATCCGCCGAAGGCGGCTCCGATTGCCGCGCCGATGCCAGCGATCTCGTCCTCGGCCTGGAAGGTGCGTACTCCGAATCGCTTGTGCTTGGACAGCTCGTGCAGGATGTCTGACGCTGGCGTAATCGGGTAGGCGCCGAGGAACAAGGGCAACCCGGCCCGCTGGGCCGCGGTGATCAGCCCGTAGGACAGGGCCATGTTGCCGGTGATGTTCCGGTACACGCCGGCCGGCAGCGGCGCCGGTTTCACCTCGTAGGAAACCCCGAAGGACTCTGTTGTCTCACCGAAGTTCCAGCCCGCTTTGAACGCCGTGATGTTCGCGTCGGCGATGTCGGGCCGGCTGGCGAACTTCTGCCGCAAGAATTGCAGCGTTCCCTCGACGGGCCGCGAGTACATCCATGACAGCAGGCCCAGCGCGAACATGTTCTTGCTGCGGCCGGCGTCTTTGCGTGACAGCGACGTCCCCGCGAGCGCGTCGAGGGTGAGTTGCGTGAGATCGACCGCGTGGACGGTGAACGAGTCCAGCGTGCCGTCGTCGAGCGGGTTGCTCGTCCAGCCGATCCGGGCCAAGGCCCGGTCAGTGAAGTCGTGGGTGTCGACGATGATGGTGCCGCCCTTAGGCAGGTCGACGAGGTTTGCCTTCAACGCGGCCGGGTTCATGGCCACCAGGACGTCAGGCCGATCGCCGGGCGTCAGGATGTCGTGGTCGGCGAAGTGCAGCTGGAAGGACGAGACCCCGGGCAGGGTGCCGGCCGGAGCACGTATCTCGGCCGGGAAGTTCGGTAACGTCGACAGGTCATTGCCGAAGCTCGCGGTCTCCTGGGTGAAGCGATCACCGGTGAGCTGCATGCCGTCGCCGGAGTCCCCAGCGATCCGAATGACCACACGGTCGAGCTGCTCGACGTTCTTGGACATCTGCGAACGATCGCCTCCGGTTTCCCCAGTTTTGGACAACCCCCGTTCCGGCGGCGGGCCACCGGAAGGCGACGGGCCGGCGGCGCCGGTCGGGGAACCGTATGTCGTCCCGGCGTCGTAAACCCGCCTCATACATCCTACGGAAAACCCCACCGTGGGCGCTGGCGGTGTCCCTCACCCGGCACTGTGTCACCGATACGCCGCGCTGCCGCATCTGCCGCCCGGTGGTCACCCAGGCGGCCCACGCGGCCGGTGGGCACCCCACGCCACCTTACGGACAAGCGCGCCACCTTATGGACCACAACCGCGCCGCCTGTGGACAACCGCGCCGCCTGTGGACAACCGCGGAGGCTCCGTCGGGATCACCGCCTACATTCGTCCTCCACCAGCCCCGGACTGTCAGGAGGCGCCGATGACCACGATCCAGGTCGACCTCGGCGGGCTGCAGCTGCTCGCCACTCGGCTGGCCGAGGTGCGGGCACGGCTTGCGGCCGATGCCGGCGGTGACCTGGCGGGTCGCTGCCCCGACCCGCTTGTATCCGCTGCTCTCCACTCCGTCCAGGAGGACTGGTCGCGCAAACGCAGACTCGTCTGCGGCTACCTCGACGCCGCCAGCTCTGCTGTCCGCCAAGCCGCAGTCGCCTACGCGACGGTGGAGTCCGGGGTCGGTCGCGCTGCAGTCATCGGCGGCGGGAGATGAGACTGCATGCGAGGCCGCTGGACCTACCGCTCGGCAGCCCGGTACTGGCGGCCGCCATCTGTGCGGCGATGGCGTCACCGGCTGGCCACGGCGACGAGTTGCGCGCGGTCGCCGCGGCACTGCGTGCTACCGCGGAGGCCTTGCGAAGCGCGCTGCGCCAGCTTCGCAGCATTGCCCAGCCCGGCTCACTCTGGTGTGGCGAGGCGGGTCGCGCCTTCTCGGCCAAGCTTGCCGAGCCGTCCGAGGCCCACTTGGACGAGGTACCGGCTCGATATGAGGGATACGCTGCCGCATTGTCGAGCTATGCGGCACAGGTCGACGAAGCCCACCGTGATCTGGTTGCTGCGCAGTCGGCTGCCGCCGACGCGGTCCGTGCGTATGGCGTGATCGTTGCGCGGCCCGGCGCACCGCCCTCGGCCGCGGTCCGCGGCGCCGAACAGGCCTGTTTGCTCGCAGCCGGCCGATACAAACGTCGCTACGACCAGTGGGTCGCGGACATCAACCGCTGCGTGGATCGGCTGGCCGTTGTCGATGACACCGACCATCTGCACAACCCACACGGATGGCACGCGGCCGTCGATGCGGCGGCTCGGGTCTTCGGAGACATGTCAACGATCACCGCGGTGCTCGGCGTGGTGGCCCTTGCCGCTTGTCCGCCAGCCGCACCGGCGCTGTTCGCCACGTCGATGGTCACGTCCGGTGTTGCGCTCGGGGCTGATATTGACCGCAGCGCGCAGTTCGGGGAGCACGTCACCGTAACGGACCTGGCGTTGGATGCCTTCGGCGCGATACCGCTGGCGGGGGCCGCGCGTGGGATGCGGTCAGCCGTACGAGCCGCCACCCATGCGCCGGCTGAAGCAAGCCGGGCTGGGGTCGCTGTGCGCGCCTATGGTCGAGCGCTCGGCCGGGCGTACCGGAATGACGTATGGCGGGAGCCAGTGCAGGCAGTGCAGGAGGCTAAGGCAGCGGGTGGCGCGCTCCGCCCGGCGACCAGGCCCATGGCGGCGCGCTTCCGTGACAACGTCGACGAGCTGGGTTCGGTCGGCGCCTCGCTGGCTCGAGACACGGTCGACCATCGCGACGAGGGGTACGTTCGCGCGGCCGTGCGTAGCCCGGCCCGCGTCGCCTGGACTCCCATCGCGGACTTGGCCAGCTGATCGCATCTGCGTGTGTCTGTGTGTCTGTGTCCTGGGACGTGCGGAACGCGTCGGCCGCTATTGGCCACATGACGGATCCGACACATTTGTCCGTTCCTGCCTCGGTGTCGTCGAAATTTCGGCGCTTGCGAATTCGGAGTAGCGCCGCTCGGTGGCGCGGACTTGTCGAGTTCGGCGCCGTGCCGTATGTCGCGCGAAATTGCCAGGATCAGCTTTCTGCTCTTGTCCCCCGCATGGCTTCGGCTCCGCGGAGTCACCGCCTCGTCCCGGGCTCACCGCACCCATCCCCGGCAAACGCTGGCGATTCTCCGCGCGAGCAAGTCCCGCCGTGCCTCTACCGCGCCATAGCGCAGCGCCATGATTGCGAGGTTTCTGCAGATATACGGGTGGATGCTTCACTCGTGACAAGTATTCGTTTGCGGCGGGATTGAGTTGCAGATTGTGGCCAACCGAGTGAGGAAATGGGATGTGCTGGGTATCAGTCGCCCGAGCAGCGAGGAAACCGGCCTTCAGGAGGTCGAAAGAATGTCCTGGGACGTGGTCTTGCCCGCATTCGAGATGGACTGCCGAGATTGGCTCGTCGTGACACCTAGTCCCGATGGCCTACCGGAGGAGGTGGGTGGGGCGCCGCTGTTGGCGGTGCTGTCGACGGCTGTGTTCGACGAAACGAACTTCCAGTCGGCGAGCGGTGTGCTCACGATCGGCTGGCTCGATGACGAGTCACGTGAACACTCTCGGGCCGGAGTCGCCGAACTCCTCGACCCGGACGGTCCGGCAGACGGTGAGCCGGGCGGCTGGACTATGCGCTACCTCGTTCCGTCACCGGATAGGCAGCTCGGTCTACTGGCGGAGTTCAGCCTTGGCGACCACCCGGAGCTCGAGGTCCTGCGTCGGGTCGAGGCGCTCATGGCGTCCTTCCGATGGGCTCTCTGACCCGGGATGTGCGACCGACCGACTGACGTCGCCGACGCGGGGCACTGGGGAACGCGAGACGGGCCGTCGGACGTTGTAATTACGTGAACGGACTCGCCAACGGGGTCAAGACGGCCGCGCTGCTTGGTCTGCTGTCGGCCGCGTTCATCCTGATCGGCGGCGCGATCGGTGGTGCGCGTGGTCTGACCATCGGCCTGATCATCGCCGTGGTGATGAACGGGATCAGCTACTTCTATTCCGACCGCATCGCACTCGCCAGCATGCACGCCCGCCCAGTCAGCGAGGCGGAGCAGCCCGCGATGTACTCGATCGTCCGGGAGTTGGCCACTGCAGCACACCAGCCCATGCCGCGGCTGTACGTGTCGCCCACGATGCAGCCGAACGCGTTCGCCACCGGGCGTAGTCCGCGGCACGCCGCAGTATGCGCGACGGAGGGGATCCTGCAGATCCTTGACCGCCGCGAGATGCGGGCCGTTCTCGGCCATGAGCTCAGTCACGTCTACAACCGCGACATCCTGATCTCGTCGGTAGCTGCGACGCTGGCCGCCGGGATCACCTACATCGCCCAGTTCGCGCTGTTCTTCGGCGGGGGCAACGACGACCGCGATCGGAATCCGTTCGTCGGACTGATCATGCTGATTCTGGCCCCGATCGCCGCGGGACTCATTCAGATGGCGATCAGCCGGTCCCGGGAGTATCAGGCCGACCAGTCCGGCGCCGTCCTCAGCGACGACCCGCTGGCCCTGGCGAGCGCGCTGCGCAAGCTACAGGCCGGGACCCAGGCCCTGCCGCTACCGCAGCAGCCGGCCCTCGTGAGCACGAGCCATCTCATGATCGCGAACCCGTTCCGGGGTCAGGGCATGGCGAGCCTCTTCTCGACCCACCCGCCGATGGAGCAGCGGATCGCCCGGCTGGAGAATATGGCCAAGTCCGACCCGCGGTTCTGGAAGTAATCGACTCGGCCGGGGTTACGGCGGAGCGCTATCCGCTGAACGAGTCGGCGATCGCGAGGATGTACTGGCCGTAGCCCGATTTGGCGAGCTCCTCACCCAGCCGCCGGGCTTGAGCCACGTCGATGTATCCCTGCCGGAGTGCGATCTCCTCGAGACAGGCGATGCGAACACCCTGCCGATGTTCGAGTACCTGCACGAACTGCCCGGCTTCCACCAGGGAGTCGTGGGTTCCGGTGTCCAGCCATGCAGTGCCGCGCCCGAGGTCGATCAGCCGCGCTGTTCCCCGCTCGACGTATACGTTGTTCAGGTCGGTGATCTCCAACTCGCCCCGCGCCGACGGCTGCAGTTGCTTGGCGATGTCGACGACATCGTTGTCATAGAAGTACAGCCCGGTGACGGCGAGGTTCGATTTGGGCCGGCTGGGTTTCTCTTCGATGGAGATGAGCCGGCCGTCGGCGCCCGCCTCGGCCACGCCGTAGCGCTCCGGATCGCGCACGTGGTACCCGAACAGTAGGCACCCGGTCGTCAGGTCCGCGGCTGCGCTGAGCTGCGTGCCCAGACCGTAGCCGTAGAAGATGTTGTCGCCCAGGATCAGGGCGGCGCTGTCATCACCGATGTGGTCACGGCCGATGAGGAATGCCTCGGCCAGACCGTTCGGCTCGGGCTGGACGGCATAGGTCAACGTCAGTCCAAGCTGTGATCCGTCACCCAGCAGCCGAATGAACTGCTCTTGGTCGTGGGGCGTCGTGATGATCAAGATCTCGCGAAGCCCGGCGAGCATCAGGGTCGACAGCGGGTAGTAGATCATCGGCTTGTCGTAGACCGGCAGCAACTGCTTGCTGATCGAACGCGTGATGGGATGCAGACGGGTCCCGGACCCGCCCGCCAGGATGATGCCCTTCATGATCGGTGTCGTGGCCCCTAGCGATAGTTGACGAATTGCAGGGCGACATCGAGGTCCGCGTTGCGGAGCAGCGCGATGACAGTCTGGAGGTCGTCCTTCTTCTTGCCGCTGACGCGGAGCTGGTCGCCCTGGATCTGGGCCTGCACGCCCTTGGGTCCTTCGTCGCGCACCAGCTTGGCGATCTTGCGAGCACGGTCGGAGTCGAGACCCTGTTTCAGCGTTGCCGCGATGACGTACTGCTTGCCCGACTGCTTGGGATCGCCCGCGTCCAACGACTTCAACGAGACCGATCTCTTGACCAGCTTTTCCTTGAAGACCTCCAGCGCCGCCTTCGCGCGCTCCTCGGTGTCGGCCTTGATGGTGACCCCCAACTCGCCGGACCACGCGATGCTCGCGTTGGTCCCGCGAAAGTCGAAGCGTTGGCCGACCTCCTTCGCGGCTTGGTTGAGCGCGTTGTCGACCTCCTGGCGGTCGACCTTGCTCACCACGTCGAACGACGCATCGGCCATGATCGTGAGTCCCTCCTCGCTGCGGTCCTGCCGAACCGACGGTATCGGACGGACGGAGGGCGGTCGGTCCTGGTCGGCCCCGTGTAGGCTGACCAACCGTCGCCGGTCCCGCCGGCGACGCGTTCAGCAGTACCAGGCGGGTTGCCCGAGTGGCCAAAGGGAGCGGTCTGTAAAACCGTCGGCTCAGCCTACGTTGGTTCGAACCCAACACCCGCCACCAGAGAATTCCCAGCTATTGTTGGGAAAACTCTCACGCTCTCCGCTGGCAGCCGAACAGCAAAGCGAACGGTCCGCAGAACCGTCGGCTCGGTACTGGCCCGCGCACCCCGCCGGATTCTTCGCCAACATGTTCGGGACATACAGCTACAAAGGCACCAGATCGAAACCTGTGAGGCTTCTGACATGTCGAATTGCTGCGCCGCTCCGGAACTCGCGGGATGTACGCGGGATCGATCAAGGCCTAACCAACCGTCCTGGGGCAGGAGTAAAGATCATTTCTACGCAACCGGCCGCCTCAATACCCGTCCTGACAGGCGCGCAGGACGTTCCCTTGGGGCTGAGCACAGATGAAACGATATGAAGTACCGCTACGTCGGCCGATTTGCTCTCGGGCGGGAACAGGGCCACCTGGCGATCGCTCGGCGCATTAGGGACACGCTTTGATGTAGGGGTGGTTGGTGTGGAGGTCGACCCATTCCTGGCTGGTGAGGTTGCGTCCGGCGATCGCGCAGGCGCGGTCCAGCATCGCGGGCAGGCTTACGTTCCAACGCCAGAGCCCGCCGTCCTCGGTGGAGACGATGAGGTTCCCGGGGCCGTCGAAGAGAACGCTGGCTGGCTTGTTGGACGCTGCTACCAGAGGTGGGCCGACTTGCTGGCCGGTGGCCACGTTCCGCAGCACGACCGTGCCGTCGGCGCGTCCCGCGGCGATCATTGACCAGTCGGGATTGTAGGCAAAACTCGATGAAACCGTGGGGTCGTCCCATCCTCCTACGTTCTTGGCGCCATCTGAGGACCGCAACAACTGAAGGTGCCCATGTGGGATGTCGCAAATCAGGTCGTGCGAGCCGCCCCAAAGCCCTTCCTCCTCGCACCGCTCAACCGTGGCTATCGTTGAGCCGTCTGGTGACCAGGCTAGGCTTTGAAGCTCCTTGTCGCGTCGCCAAAGCTCGTTGTGGCTGCCCATGTCGGTGACCTGTATGCCTTGCCCGCCGACGGCGATCTTGCGTGAGTCCGGGCTCCAGGCCACCAGGCGGGGGTTGGTGATGACCGGGAACGGCTTGCCGATTCGAGTTCGCGATGCGGTATCGATCACGAAGGCCTTTCCGGGTAATCCGTCGGTTCCTTCGTCGTCGATCAAAAGAATTTCGTTTCCACTTGGGCTGAACGCCACGGCCCACACTCCAGCCGGCGGCTGGGCGAGCGTCGCGATCACGCGTCTGGATTGGACATCGATCAGATGGGCCTCGCCCCTCGTTCGAGGGTCAACACCAACTGACGGCACAGGCCCCAACACCTCCGCCGTCGCGAATAGCCGCCCATCTGGGGAGAACGCGCCACCAACCGGGCGGCCATCGGTCACCTGGATCGGCGGGCTCGGCGAGTTACTACCACGGGCCCAGAATCGCACGGTGCCATCGGCGTATTCGGCAGCGATCTCACCGGTCAGGCTCACCGCGATGAAAGTAACCGGAGCCTCGTTGGGACCGTAGCCGGGTGACAGGAGCCGCTGGCCAAGATTATTCAGATGCGTGATGTCCCAGCCGATCACGTTCTCGTCGAGGGAACTGGTGTATAGGGTGCTGTTGTCGGCGCTGAATACGGCACCTGTGACTGCTGCGGTGTGACCGGCGAGCCGACCGAGCGGCCGTCCCGTGCCAAGGTTGCTGAGATTCACATAGTCGTCATCTCCGGTGGTGGCGAGCAGATGCCCGTCGGCGGAGAAAGTGATGCTCTCGACCCGTCCTGCGTGTCCGGTCGGTGCCGGCAGCGGGCGTCCGGTGCCAAGTGAGAACAGTGCGATGCTGCCATCGGCGTGCCCGATGGCCAGGGTGGAGCCACGCCGGTCAGTGGCCACCGCGGTGGTATCCGGTTCAACGAAGAAGGTTCGTACCGGCTGGGGCGAGCCGAGCCGCGAAATCTGCGCATGTCCCGATGCCTCGACGATGACGAACTTGTCTCCGCCGGCATAGGCGACGGCAGGGAAAGTCGAGTAAGTCACCGGAAACCCCGGGTTGTGCGTCGCTGCGATCGGATGAACACGCTTGATGTGCATCGGTGGCCGGCTCCGATCGGCGACGGTCCACGCCAGCACGTCGCCAGCGGTTTGCGCAGCGGCCAGCCAGCGTCCGTCTGCCGACCACGACAACGAGCTCAATCGCAAGTTTGAGCCCGGCGCGTCTAGCCCGATCGACTGCTGCCGCCGAAAGTCCCAGAGTTGGATGGAAGAGCGTTGCGCGTCCATGGGAAAGCTCTCGATGTTGCCTACCGCGACTTGCTCGGTTCTCGGGCGAGCAGCAAGCACCGGAACCCCGGAGAGCTCATTGGCCTGCAGGTAGCCCACCCCCGGATTCCTCAGGTGCGTCCGCGGTCCCGTCAGGTCCCACACTTCCAAGTTCTTGAAGCCAGCCGCGACGGCGATATGGTCATTAGACTCGACGAGGCTGTAAAGCGGCTCATCGGCGCCGGTCCACACGCTCTTCGCCGCTGGCGCCCGTTGCAGCGCCGTCAGCAGGTCGCTGCGGCTTTTCAGATCGTTGTCCATACGGGCCGCGGTAACGGCGAGTAAGAGCGAACGGTCGAGTGGTTGATTAGCCAATGCGGCCGCACCGAGCTGACGAGCAACCGCCAGACGGGCCTGCTCCGTCGCCGAGTGCCGCTGTTGGTCCGCATTCTTCCGTTGCACCAACGCAACAACGGTCGCGGCGATTGCCACCACCGCGGCTCCCGCTACCGCAATCAACAGCGTGCGCAGCCGGCGGCGGCCTCGCGCTTCCCTCGTTGCGCGCGCGCGTTCGGTTTGCAGCTCGCGGTCGGCCCGCGCCTGCGACGCCTGGAGGAAGTGCTGCTCGACGGGATTGAGGTCGGTGGAATGTTCGCCAGCCCAGTCGAGCGCGGCATCGAGGCGCACGCCGCTGTAGAGGTCGACGTCGGGACGGTCGGTCTGGTCCCATTCCTGAGCGGCGGGGGCTAGATGCGCCCGCAGCCGCCGACCTTGTTCATCCTCCTCGAGCCAGTTGGCAAGACGCGGCCAGTTAGCGAAGAGAGCTTCGTGGGTCACCTCGACGGTGGCGGCGTCGATAGTGACCAGCCGTGCTGCCGCCAAGGCATCGATGGCCCGTCGGGCCGGCTCGTCGTTGGCGGCCTCCGGGTAGGGGCAGCGGCGGCGCACCAGCCTGCCGGGTTCGCCGGCCGCCAACCGCAGGAACACGAGGCGCACGGCGGCCTGCTCGGCCGGGTCCATCGCCGCCAGAACGGTCTCGGCGCGCCGCGCGAGGGATCCCGCCACGCCGCCGGTGCGGGTGTACACATCAACGGTCAAGCGTCGTTCCGAAGGACATCTCCCACGTGTCCGCAAGGGCCGTGGACAGCAGCGGCAGCGGAGTCGGCAGTCCACGTACATCATCGAGAACTAGATCCACCAGGCCCGGTTCGACGCTGTAGCCCGCGACGTCCGCCGGACCAATGATCACCTCGGTCAACTCGGCGCTGCTCATCGGTCCCAGCAGCACGGTGCCGTCGGCCAGCGCCTCGCGCAGCCGCGGGTGTTCCGAGCAGCGCTCGACGTGATCGGCGCGCAGCGCCAGCACGACCCGATGCCCGGCGTCCGTGAGCGCCATCACGGCGTCGAGGTAGTGGCGGCGCGATTGCTCGTCATGAACGGCCCAGGCCTGCTCGAACTGGTCTACGACGACGACTGACGCCGCAACGCTGGGATCCGGAAGCCGGTCGGCGGGGGTGGTGATGAACTGCTGCCAGGATCCGCTGGCCGGCAAACAGCCGTCCGCGAGCGCAACCAGCAGACCGGCCCGCACCACTGACGACTTGCCGCTGCCCGATGCTCCGACGACCGCGACCAACGGGGTGTCTGCGACCCGGGCCACCAGTTGCGAGATAACACCGTCCCGCCCGTGAAAGACCGCGGCGTCATCCGCGTCGTAAGTTTCCAAACCGAGGTAAGGGCTTCGCGAACGTGCCGTGGTCACAGCTTCAAGGTCAGCGGCCCAGAGCGCCCGTCCCCGCCGAAGGTTGCGAACGCCACGGGCCAACCGTGCGCGCCGGGCCGTGACGTCGGCCCGCGCGGAATGAAGATCGCCGGCCGCGCTGTCGATCTCGTTATGGGAGCGCTCGTCGATCGCCTCAGCAAGCAGCCGGTGCAGTTGCCCGGGCATACCTCCCGCGGCGTGCAGGATGACGTCCAGGTCGATACCGTCACCGTCATCCGCCAGCCACCGGTGGGCGATCCGCGCGCACACATCGTCGGTAAGCGGGACCAGTTCGCGCCATTCGGCCGACGCAAGACTTTCCGGCACGTGAGCCGGCGCCCGTTCCTTGTCGATACCGGCAACGATCAGCACGGGCAGGTCCGCCACGGCGTAGGGATCGAGTCCGGTCAGCGGGTCGTCCAGAGCAACCAGCGCGGGACGGCCGGCCGCGACAGCGGCGATGGTGGCCGGATTGGGCGCGGTCAAGCCGGTTCGCCGCACGACCACCGCGTCAAGACGCTCCACCTCATTGGCGAAGGTCGCGATCAGCCGGGTCTTGCCGATCCCACTCTGGCCAGATACGACAGCGATCCGCCCGCCCCGCTCGATCGTGGACAGCCATTGCGAGCGCAGCCAGGCCAAGTCATCTTCGCGGCCGTCAAAGGCATAGACACCAGCCGTGGGCTGCCGCGATGACAATCCGCCCCTGCTGCGCACGACTTGTGACGAGTCAAGAGATGGATCTTGCGCCAGGACCGCGGCGTGCACCGCCTGTAGGCCCGGGCCCGGGTCAATACCGAGCTCAGTAGCCAAGATTTCCCGCGCCCGACCATAAGCGGCCAAAGCGTCTGATTGCCGCCCAGCACGATACAGAGCACGGATCAACAGATCCCACAGCGGTTCACCCGTTGGGTGCTGCGCCAGCGCCTTCTCCAACTCCGGAACCAGTCCCGCGGCCTCGCCGAGCTCAAGGTCAATCCGAAAACTCGTCTCCAACGCAACGACTTTGAGCTGCTCCAACCTCGTCGCCTCAGCCTGTGCGAACTCGCTGTCCGCGAACTCCGCATACGCATTGCCACGCCACAGCGACAGGCCCTCGCGCAAAAACACGCGAGCCGACGGCCATTCCTCCAGCGCGGCCGCCTGCCGACCCTTGGCCACCAGCCCGGTGAAACGGACCGAGTCCACCGCATCCGCCGTCGTCTCCAAACGGTAGCCGGCGGACGTGGTGACAATCGACGCAACTTGCTCTGAATCCCCCGCGGAGGCAGCCAACGCCTGCCGCAGATGCACGATATATCCCTGCAACGTCTTGGCAGCCGACCGCGGCGCCCTGCCCTCCCACACCGCCTCCGCCAGAACGTCCGCGGACACCGACTCACCCAGCCGCGAAATCAGTACCGCTAGCAGTCGACGCTGCTTTGGACCACCCAGCGCTACAGGCCCACGGTCATCCGTGACTTCGAGCGGGCCAAGCACGCGGAACTGCACACCACGGATGGTATGACCACCCTCCCGGGTCAGGAGGGCGTCGACAGTGCGGCTCGTGCGCATTCGGCCACCTTCGTACGACAAGTCCAAACCCGGCGAGGATCGCATTTCTCAGTTGGAGTTCGGTTGAGATCTGTCGCCAGCCTGTGCTTACCGACAGAGGCTCGACGCCATCTCCGAGCCGCACACAAACACCGGCAAGTCGCGGCCTGCGGATCCATTCAGCCGCACAACGATCGCAGCGTCCATGACCCGCTCTTGATCAACTTCACTAAATCGAAGCCGTTGCCTAGCCGCCTCGCTACGGGCGGCTCGCGCACTTCGGCTGAGTTGCACGCGCATCTCCGAACTAGTCGGCGCGTCGGCAGCGCGAGGTGCGCTGGAGTCCGGGCACGTTGCAAGTGATTGGAGGCACATCGGTGCCTCGCATCGGCGGTTGACCTTCGGTTGAGACCCGAGTGGCGCGCAGTTCCCCAATTTCGTCAACCGCGCCACAACCGGCCACGCAAATTCCGCAACCGGTCTTCGACCAGGGCGGTGGACGGTTCTGACGTCATCACACGCCTCGTGAAGTCACGATGCACCGCCATCCCCCTAGGAGAAGCCGTGATCACCTCACGCTCGCTGATCGTCGCCGCACTCGCCGCCGCCACACTGGCCATTCCCGGCTACGCCTCGGCCCGACCAGCCCCGGTCGACCCGCCAGGAGGCACCTCCGTATCCGTTCACATCCCGGCCTCCGGTGGACGCACCGACCAACAGTTTTGGGGCGAAGCCACCTGGCTGAACCCGCTAAGCGGATTGAACCTCGACCGAACCTCCGTCGCGCGCTGACCCCCGCCGGATTCAGCCCGGCAAGCCACCTCGGCCTCGGCCGGATTCGTGGAATTCATTGCTGCGGCCCGGGCGCTCGACTGGCACACGAGGAGGAGCAGCAGATGCTCGCCCAACAGACAGGTACCGACATGCCGAGCGCCGGGCTGGATATTGTCGAGATCGCTAACCGCTACACCGGCATGCTGCCGGGCATCGGTCGCCGCTACCCGTTGACCCAGACGATCAAGACGGCGCCGCCTAATCCGCCTGGCGGGTCCTGTGCCAATGGCCGACCACATCCGTGATCGGCGACGCATCTCCGGATGGCTGGCCACCACCATGCGCCGATTCGCCACGACCAGCCTCCGACAGCGGGACCGTGAGAGCATCGCGGCATGACAGACGTGCAGATACGTGACACCGCACCGACGCCTCCGCCACGGCATCGACGAGCCGCACCTCGCCAAGAACCACTGGCGTGAGCGGTCCCGACGGCCGCACGAGAGCACCGCGACCGTCGAGCCCGGCCATGCCCCACCCGAAGCGGACGTGCTGCGGCAGCAGGTGCTGCTGCCCGCGGTGATGGACCTGCCGGTACGCCAGCGCGCAGTGCTCGTGCAGGGAGGCGTCCTACCGCCGTGCGACGCACCACCGACACTCCTCCTGCGGCGCACATAGGTATGACAACGAGGGCTAGACCCGCGCTGGGCTCGGGGTTGGGGTGCGCGTTCGAGGGGCGATCGGCGCGACGAACGCCGGTGCGATCGCGAATTCTGCTACAAAGTGGTGGGCGGGCACGCGATCCGTCCGGCCGCCCGATCGAGGAGTGCGTGATGTCAGACACCGCGGCCGCAGCTGCGTTGACCCCGCCGAGTCAGCTGACTCTGACGGCGCCCGAACCAGTCAAGCCGGTAGAGCCGGCCAAGGCCGGCGGCATGGTCCCGATCCCCGCTGCGGCCCTGCCGGCATTGGATCAGAAGGTTGCTGCTTACGTCGACTCGGTGGTGATGCTCGACATCCACTCGCCGGCGTTCACGGCCAAGGCCGACGACGTGCGGACGATGGGCAACGACGAGATCCGCGCTTCGGCGGAGACGTCGAACAAGCTCCTCCAGTCGCCTGTACGGGCGATGCAGAAGACCTCGGAGACGGGCAAGGTGGCCGGCACGCTGGTCGACCTGCGGCGCACCGTCGAGGACCTCGACCCCAAGCAGGCCACCGGCGTCAAGAAGCTGCTCGGCATGATCCCGTTCGGCGACAAGGTCCGTGACTACTTCCACAAGTACGAGAGCGCGCAGTCGCATATCGACGCCATCCTCAAGGCGCTGCTCGACGGCCAGGACGAGTTACGCAAGGACAACGCCGCCCTCGACCAGGAGAAGGTGCATCTCTGGGAGACGATGCAGCGTCTCGCCCAGTACTCCTACGTCGCCGAGCATCTCGACGCCGCGATGGCCGCGAAGATCGCCGAGGTCGAGCGGACCGACCCCGAAAAGGCCAAGGTGCTGCGCGACGACGTCCTATTCAACATCCGCCAGAAGCACCAGGATCTGCTCACCCAGCTTGCCGTGTCGATCCAGGGCTACTGGCAATCGACCTCGTCCGCAAGAACAACCTGGAGCTGATCAAGGGCGTCGACCGGGCCACGACGACCACCATCTCGGCGCTGCGCACGGCCGTCATCGTCGCCCAGGCGCTGGCCAACCAGCGGCTCGTGCTCGACCAGATCACCGCGTTGAACACGACAACGTCGAACCTGATCGAGTCGACGTCGCAACTGCTGGCCACCCAGGGTGTCGACATCCAGAAGCAGTCGGCCGACGCCGCGGTCAGCATCGAGTCGCTGCAGCGCTCGTTCGACAACATCTACCAGTCCATGGACGCCATCGACTCGTTCAAGACGCAGGCCCTGGACTCGATGAAGCAGACCGTCGGCACGTTACAGACCGAGATCGACAAGGCCCAGTCCTATCTCGCGCGAGTCCGAGTCAGCGACGGGAAGACTGCCGACGGCGACGGCGGCGACCTGAACCTGTCAATCTGATCGACGTGGGCTTTCTTCAGCGGTTGGCTGCACTTTTCCGCAGCCAGGCACCTGCCCCGGTGGTACCCGCACGGTCCGACGATGACGAGATCCTGGCCTCGCTGGACCAGTTGCAGGCTGCCGCGAAGGGCAAGGTGCCCGACATGGTCACCGCCCGCGTGGACCGGGTCGCCTTCGTGGTGCGCGAGACTGTGCCGCGGCTGACGAACCTCGGGCCCGGCAGCATCACCGCCCACGACGTGTTGCGCACCGCCACGTCCTACATGCCCGAGGCGGTCGCGGCGTACATGCGGCTGCCACGTTCGTTCGCCGACCACCGTCCGGTGAGCAATGGCAAGACGTCGCTGACGGTGCTTTGCGACCAACTCGACCTGCTCGGCTCCAAGATGGACGACGTATTCGACGCGGTGTGCCGGGCTGATGCCGATGCCCTGATCGCGCACGGGCGCTTCCTTGCGGAGAAGTTCGGCTCCGGCGCGCTCGCCCTCGACCCGAAGCTGAGATGAGGCCGAATCGCCGGCCCTACCGCCGATCTGCACGCTCTGGTTGAGTCATCGCTCGAGGCGGCCATGGAGATCGGGCTGGGGAGGGGCAGCGATGAGCAAGTCCGTCGACGCGGTGCGCGCATCAGTGGCTGGACTGGTCGCGGCGGGCGTCGCCAGCGGTGAGACCGAGGCAAGCGTAATGGCCGAGGCAGCGGCTCTCGCCGCCACGGCGGCCGAGCGGGCCCCCGGTGCGGCCGCCGATTGGGGCGCTGCGTTCGGCGGCCGCACCAGCGGCTTCGAGGCAGCCGCACGTGCCGGCCAGTCGTTCACGAGGCGGCCGACGCCCGTGCTTGCCCGCCTCGTCGCGCGTGGCGGCGAGCAGGCAGCGACCTACGCGCAGGCGCTGGCCGAGTTGGCATCAGCCGCGTGCGCGCTGGGCGAGCCGAGCCTGCAGGCGATGGGCACCGCCTCGGTGATCGCGGCCGTGCAGCAGGACGCCGCGCCCGGGAGCTCAGCAGCGCCCGGCTCCGGTATTGGTCACCAACCTTGCTATCCGACTTCTGGCGGCGAAGACCGGAACGCGGCGCCGGCCACAGCCGCCCCGCCCGCCGCGGCTGCCGCGTCGCGGGCCGCCGAGGCCGCGCCGCCTACCAAGACGCTGGACGAGCTGCTCGACCAGCTCGACGACCTGATCGGCCTGGACGCCGTCAAGACCGAGGTGCGCCACCAGGCCGAGGTGCTGCGCGTGGCCAAGTTGCGCACCGCCAAGAAGCTGCGCGACCCGGCGATCACACGCCACCTGGTGTTCGTCGGCAACCCGGGCACCGGCAAGACGACAGTGGCCCGGCTTGTCTCCGGTATCTACAGGGCACTGGGCGTCCTCGAAGGCGGGCAACTCATCGAGAGCGACCGCTCGGCGCTGGTCGCGGGCTACGTCGGGCAGACGGCACTCAAGACCGCCGAGGTCGTCGGCAGGGCGATAGGCGGCGCCCTGTTTATCGACGAGGCGTACGCCCTTGCCGACGACGAGTTCGGCGAGGAAGCCATCGAGACCCTCGTCAAGCAGATGGAGGACCACCGGGACGAACTGGTGGTGATCGTCGCCGGCTACCCCGAGCCGATGCGGGGCTTCATCGACGCCAACCCCGGGCTGGCGAGCCGGTTCCGGCTGACGCTGACCTTCGACGACTACACCGATGGTCAGCTCGTCGAGATCTTCACCAAGATCAGCTCCGACTCCGACTTCACACCGACCGCGGACGCCCTGGCGCGGCTGGGCAGATCCTGACGTGCACCCCGCGCGACACCGGATTCGGCAACGCTCGCTTCGTCCGAAACCTCTTCGAGGCCGCGGTCGTTCGTCAGGCATGGCGCCTGCGCGACGAGGCCGATCCGACCGTGGAACAGCTTCGCGAGCTTGCCCCCGACGATCTAGGTGAGCTACCGGATACGGTGCATCCGCCAGAGGGAGATATGACGACGAGTCGGACGATCTGATGACTGTCATCGACACCGGTCAGCCAGCCGGCGCGCCCATACCGCAGCCGCCACCTGCCCGGCAGGTCGTGCGCCAGGTTGCCCGCGCGACATTCGAGGGCACTCGCAGGACGCATGCGCCTCTACGGCGCCTTCGTCGTGCTCGGATGCCTCGTGTTCGGCCTGTTCGCGTTCATTGCCGCGTCGAGCCGGGCCAGCGCGCTGTCGAGCGCGCGCTCGGACGCCGCGCAGTTGGTGCGCATCCAGGCGATCCGCACCAACCTCGTTTTCGCCGACGCGAACCTGACCAACGCATTCCTCGTCGGCGGGCTGGAGCCGCCGGCGGCACGCAGCGCATACCAGGAGGGAATCGCCACGGCGTCGACTACGCTGGCCGAAGCCTCGGGCGTCAGCGCGCAAGACGCGACCGTACTGGCCAACGTGAACGACGTCGTCACGCAGTACACGGGCCTGGTCGAGTCGGCCCGGGCGAACAACCGGATCGGCTATCCCTTGGGGGCTGCGTACCTGCGCCAGGCCACCCAGCTCCTGCGCACCGACGCGCTGCCGCCGCTCGAAGACCTGGTCAAGACCGAGCAGGCGCGCATCGCTGACTCCTACTCCGGCAGCGCGCATGCCGTGTACTGGCTGGTAATCGGCCTGCTAGCAGCTCTCGGCATCCTGCTCTTCACCCAGATATGGCTGGCGGGGCGAACCCGCCGGCTGCTGAACCTCCCGCTGGTCACCGCGACGGCCGCCGTCATCGTGGTGGGTGTCGTCCTGGTCGCGACCATGGCGTGGAGTCAGAGCAAGGCCAATCACACTCGCTCGAACGCCTACTTCGCGACGGTCGAGTTGGCCACCGCGCGCATCGACGCGTTCGACGCGAAGAGCGCGGAGAGTCTCACACTGATCTCCCGCGGGTCAGGGCAGGCGTACGACCAGAGCTTCAACAGCCTGGCGCGCAATGCCACCATGATCTTGAACGACGCCGCTGACCAAGGCGGTGCGGACGAGCAAGCCGCCAAGACGGCGTTCGCCGCCTATCAGAGTGTGCATCAAAAAATTCGCGCGGAAGATGACCGCGGCAACTGGGATGGCGCCGTCGCTCTCGCCACCGGGGGCAAGGCAACCGATGCCAACGCGGTGTTCGGCACATTCGACACAGCGTCGGCCAAGGCACTCGGCCAGACGCTCGGCCCAGCTGCGCAACGACCTCAGCACGGCCCGAGCTCCGCTCACTCCACTCGCGTGGATCGCGCTGATAGTCGGGGTGGCCGCCGCCGTCGCCTCGATACGGGGCATCTCGCTCCGGCTGCGGGAGTACCGATGAAGAAACTCCTGCTGACGGGGACATTGACCGCGGCGGCTGCCGCCCTGGTGGCAGGTTGCAGCGCAGGCAGCACGCCGACCCTGCCCTCCGCGCCCGCGCCGTCGTCCAGTGCAGCACCGAGCCCCAGCCCTACGCCGACACGTGCGGGCTGCAACAACAACGACAACACGCGTGTCGAGTCCTACGCGCCGAGCGGCCCGCTGCCCGCACCTGGCGACTTTCGTGGCTCGACCATGGAAAAGATCAGGGACAAGGGCAAGATCACTGTCGGCGTCTCGGCCGACAACCTGCTCTTCGGATTCCGCAATCCGATCACCGGCCAACTCGAAGGCTTCGACATCGACATGGTCAACGAGGTGGCCCACGCGATCTTCGGCGAGGACATCAAGGGCAAGGTCGAGTACCGGGTCGAGAACTTCGCGCAGCGGATCCCCGACCTGCGGTCGGGACGGGTAGATCTCGTCGCTGACATCATGACCATCAACTGCATGCGGTGGAGCCAGATCGCGTTCTCCACCGAGTACTTCCACGCCGGACAGCAGGTGCTGGTGCGCAAGAACTCGCCGTACACGGACGTCGGCCAGCTCAACGGCCGCAAGGTCTGCACGGCGACGGGCTCCACCGGCAGCCAGAACCTCACGAGTCTCTATCCCAAGGTCGTCCAGGTGCACGTCGCCAACATCAGCGACTGCATGGTGCTGTTCCAGCAGGGCTCTGTCGAAGGCATCGTCTCGGACAACACGGTGTTGTCGGGGTTCGCCAGCCAGGATCCGTACGCGCGGATCGCCGGTGATCAGTTCACCAAGGAGCCGTACGGCCTCGGCATCCCGGCGGAGAACGTGGACTTCGTTCGGTTCGTCAATGCCCTGCTGCAGGACATGCGCACGGACGGTCGCTGGGCCACGATCTACCGCAGGTGGCTTCCCGCCCCGGTGCCGAACCCACCGCCCGCCGTATACGGGCGCGCGCTGCCATGACCGTGACCACCCTGGCCACGCCACCCACCGCTCCCGGCTCGCTCACCGCGCCTGCCGGCGCACGCAGCGTCCTGAAGTTTCTGGACGAGCTGCGACGCTGGCGCGACGACCTGAAGACCGCACTGGGTTCGCTCGACCGGCGCGCGCAGGTGTCGTCTGCGCCCGACACGTTCACCAGCGATCTCACTTTGGCCCTGTCGCTGTTGGAGTCGATCGATCGGCGCACCGACGAGCTGATCCGGGTATGGGACAGCGGGCGCGTGACCGAGAAGGAGCTGGCGCTCATCGCGCAGCTGATTTGGGGACGGCTGCCGGACCCGCTCGGCAACCCGTCGGCGTTCTCGCTCAGCGAGGCCACCACCCTGGCCGCCGCGCTGGAGGCGCGACTTGCCGCACGCCTCGACGCCGACACGATCGCGGGCTCCGGGGTGGCCGATCGCATCGGTCCGCTGCGCGAGACGCTCACCCGCTGCCATGACCTCGCGGCTACGTTGGCGCGCCACAGCGGTGACGCCGAGGCCCTCGCCGACCAGCTCGAGGTCGCACTGGGTGGCGACGCCGACCCGGCCGCGTTGGGCAGGGAAGTGGCTCGCATCGTGAACGCCGCCGAGATCCTCGAACGCGACCTGATCAAGGAGACCTCGGTACGGGCCTCCGTGGGGCGCGAGTCGGCGTCGCTGGCCGCCCGCATTGCCGAGCTGGCTGCGATCGAGAGGCAGGTGCGAGCCACTGCGGAGAAGTGTCGGGACAAGATCACCGCGCCGCCGCGCCTCGCCGTGCCGGACATCGCCGCCTTGGGGGCGGTACCGCCCATCCCGGACGGCCCCGACGCCCCAGGCACCTGGAAGGCGACGCAGGCCGCACTGACCGACTATCGCGAACGTCTCGAACGAGCGGCCGCAGCGCTGGCCGAGGCCGGCCGCCGATTCAGCGCGCCGCTGACCGAGAGAGCCGAGTTGCGCGGGCTCGCCGAGGCGTATCGTTCCAAGGCCGCGTCCGCGGGGCTGGCCGAGGATTCCGCACTCGGCGAGCGATTTGCCGCATTGCGCGACTTGCTGTGGCGCGCCCCTTGCGATCTGGCCGCGGCCCGCCCGCTCGTCGCCGAGTACGTACGAGAGGTGCAGGTCGCGGTAAGTGCGATTGCCGCACCACCCGAGCCGCCCGTGCCCGGCATCGGGTCGTCTGTTACACCGCCTGGAACGCCGATGCGGAGGGCACCCGCTCCGGACACAGCCGCCGCCTCCGAGGAGTCGCAGTGAATTGCACCCAGCCCGGTTGCGCCGGACAGATAGAGGACGGCTACTGCAACGTCTGCGGAGCCCCGGCCGTCGCAGAACCGAGCGCCGCTCCGAGCGCCTCAATGCCCATTGCTCGCACCGGCAGCACCCGCACGAGCAGCTCGTCGCGTCTGTCCAGCGCGCCGATCGGGTCGGCCCGCGGAGGAGGTACCCGCCCCACCCGCAGCCTCGGCACGGCACATACCCGCTCGTCCCGGCTGGGCGCCGGAATCACGTCCATCCCGCCGGCACCGGTGCCTGATCCACGTTCGGTGATCATGGCGAACCCAGAGGTCGCCGAGGAGAAGCGGTTCTGCGCCAAGTGCGGCGCGCCCGTGGGTCGATCACGGGACGGAAGGCCTGGGCGCACACAGGGCTTCTGCCCCAAGTGCCGTACCGAGTTCTCCTACGCGCCGAAGCTTTCCGCCGGAGACCTGGTCGGCGGCCAGTACGAGGTGGTCGGCCCGCTGGCCCACGGCGGCCTCGGCTGGATCTACCTTGCCGCGGACAAGAACGTCTCAGACCGATGGGTCGTACTCAAGGGCCTGCTCAATGCCGGCGATCTCGATGCATACCAGGCGGCCGTCGCAGAGCGGCAGTTCCTCGCCGAGGTTCAGCATCCGCTCATCGTCAACATCTACAACTTCGCGATGTACGAGGACGCCGGCTATACGGTGATGGAATACGTCGGCGGTAGCTCGCTCAAGCAGATCCTCAAGGTCCGCATGGACGCCAACCACGGGCGTTACGACCCGTTCCCCGCCGACCAGGCCATCGCGTACATGATCGAGATCCTGCCGGCGTTCAGCTATCTACACAGCCAAGGACTCCTGTACTGCGACTTCAAGCCGGACAACATCATCCAGTTCGGCGACGCAGTGAAGTTGATCGACCTCGGCGGCGTGCGCCGCATCGACGACAACGAGAGCGCGATCTACGGCACGGTCGGCTATCAGGCTCCGGAGATCGCCACTCTGGGCCCGAGTGTGGCCAGCGACATCTACACGATCGGGCGGACGTTGGCCGTGCTGCTCCTGGAGTTCCGCGGCCATCAGTCCACCTACGTCAAGAGCCTGCCGCCGGTCGATGACACAGCCGTGTTTCAGCGTTATGACTCGCTGTACCGGGTGCTCGCCAAGGCCACGGCCGAGGACCCGAACGACCGCTTCCAATCCGCGGACGAGTTGCGCGAGCAGTTACTTGCCGTGCTGCGCGAGGTGGTGGCCAGCGACCGGGCGGGCGGGCCGGCGCGCCAGTCCACCCCGTCAGTGCTGTTCGGGGCGCCGACGGCATCGGGGGCCACCCTCGAATGGCAGGAGCTGCCACCCCTGCTCGTCGAACCAGTCCGATCCGTCCGCGGCATGGTTGGCCAGCGTGTCGATCGACGATCCGTTGCAACGGCTGGCGGCGCTTGACGGCGCCCCGCAGGACACCGTCGAGGTGCTGCTGGCTCGCGCGCGGGCCGGTATCGACGCCGGGCGGTTCGACGTGGCCGACGCCACGATCGAGCGCACCCTGAGCGACGATCCATGGGAGTGGCGCGCCGTCTGGCTCGCCGGGCTTGCCGCGCTGGCTCGGGGTGACTCCACCGCGGCGACCGCCGCGTTCAACACAGTGCTCGGCCAGGTGCCCGGAGAACTGGCGCCAAAGTTGGCACTGGCTCTCGCCTGCGAGACCGCAGGCGAACGCCAGCTCGCCCAGGGCCTCTATCGCACCTGCACAATCGTCGATGCGAACTACATCGCTCCCGGCGGCGTTCGGCCTCGCCCGCACCGATCTCGCCGACGGAGACGTCGACGGCGCGCTGAGCGCCCTCGACCTGGTCGGGCCGACCAGCGCCGCATACGTAACGGCCCGCCGGACCAAGGCCGAGGTTCTCGCCGGCAGCAACAAGGGCCTGCCCGCGCTTGCCGACGCGGTCGACACGGTCGAGCGCGTACCGATCGATCCGCGCGACCGCCAGCAACTGACGGTGAAGGTATTGACCCAAGCCCTCGACCAGGTCCAGCAGTCCGGCCCGGAACCGCAAACGCACATCGCCGGCGTCGCGGCGACCGAGCGCGATCTGCGGGCCGGCGCCGAGCAGGCTTATCGGCAACTCGCCGCGCTCACTCCGAACAGGGCCGAGCGGATGTACCTCGTCGACGCCGCCAACGCCGTCCGGCCGAGGTCGCTGGTATGACTTGCCCGCAGTGCGGCGAACCGATCGCTGCAGGCGACGCGTTCTGCGAGAACTGCGGCGCGACGCTCGCCGCAACAGCCTCAGAACAGGTCACGTCGTCCAGCGAGACGCCGGCTCGCAGCTGCACCGCATGCGGTGGCGAGGTGGGCGAAGACGGGTGGTGCACCGTGTGCGGCGCCCGGGCCTCCAACGGCCGCGAGCACGTCGTCGAGCAGCCGAGCCCGACCGTGGTCGGGGTCAGCGACAAGGGGCTCCACCATGCCCGCAACGAGGACGCCTGCGCCCTGGCATCTGACGGAACCTGGACGGCGCTGGTTGTCTGCGACGGCGTCACCACCTCCACTGACAGCGACACCGCCTCCCTGGCCGCGGCCCACACCGCTCGCGACCTGCTCGCCGCGGCGCCCCGTCCCGGCGGCGCGACCGCGGCACGGCAGGCGCATTGGGCCAAGCAGCTCAAGGCCGCTGCGTCGGCGGCCGACATCGCCGTCGAGGCCACGGCATCGGCCGGCGCCGACAATCCCCCGTCGTGCACGTTCGTCGCGGCCGTCGCAGACGGGGCGGTGATCGTCGCCGGATGGGTCGGCGACAGTCGCGCCTACTGGCTGCCCGATGAGGGGCCAGCCGAGCAGCTGTCCGTCGACAACTCGTGGGCCACCGAGCAGATTGCCAGCGGGATCCCGCGCGAGAGCGCTGAAGCTGACTCCAGGGCGCACGCGATCACGAAGTGGCTCGGAGCCGACTCTCCGGACGTCGACGCCTCTACGTCAACGACGACCGCCACGACCCCGGGATGGCTGCTCGTGTGCAGCGACGGGCTGTGGAACTACTGCTCGACCGCCGACGAGCTGCACAAGGTTGTAGCCGCGCAACCGTCAGAGCCGCTCTCCCGGGCCGAAGGATTGGTCCAGTGGGCCAACGAGCAGGGCGGCCACGACAACATCACCGTGACACTGGCTCGTATCGCACCGGAGGAGTGATCGCATGTCCACCACGCCTACTTGGACCGCCGAGGTCTTCCAGAACGAGTACCTGCCCGATGGCGCCACCGACGTCCACGCCATCGTCACGGTGAGTTCGGCTGGAACCGGCCAGGCAGGCGAGAGCGGGGGTGCCGCTGAGGCGATCATCATCGACTGCTCGGGGTCGATGGGTACGCCGCTAGCGAAGATCATCGCGGCGCGAAAGGCGGCCGCAGCGGCTATCGAGGAGATCGCGGACGGGACGTGGTTCGCGGTCATCGCCGGCGTCGGGCTGGCTCAGCCGGTCTATCCGCGTACCGGCATGGTGCAGGCCGACCAGGGCACCAGAGCCGCAGCAGCGGAGGCCGTCTCGCGGCTGACACCGCAAGGCGGCACGGCGATCGGCCAGTGGCTGGTGGCCGCGCACGAGGCATTCGATCGGGCGCCGGCGACGCAGCGCCACGCCATCCTGCTCACCGATGGAAAGAACGAGGGCGAAACCGCCCAGCAGCTCGCCGCGGCGGTGCAGGCGGTCACCGGCGAGTTCCAGTGCGACTGCCGTGGTGTCGGCGCCGACTGGGACGTCGGCGAGCTGCGCGGCATCGCCACCGCTCTGCTCGGGTCGGTCGACCTGATCGCCGATCCGGCTGACATGGCGGCCGACTTCCTGGCGATGATGCAAACGGCGATGGGACGCGGTGTTGCCGACGCCAAGTTGCGGGTGTGGGCGCCACAGGGCGCTGAGCTGCTCTTCGTTCGGCAGGTGGCGCCGACCATCGACGACCTGACCGATCGGCGCGTCAACGTCACCCCCCTGATCACCGAATACCCGACCGGTGCGTGGGGCGACGAGTCCCGTGACTACCACGTCGCCGTCCGGGTCGCGGCTAAGCCGGTCGGCTCCGAGCAGCTTGCCGCGCGCGTGCAGATCGAGGTGGGCGGCGAGGTGGTCACGCAGGGGCTGGTCAAGGCGCTGTGGTCTGACGACAGCGCGCTGACCGCGCGTATCAGTCCAGCCGTCGCGCATTACACGGGGCAGGCGGAGCTGGCCCAGGTCATTCAGGAAGGTCTCGCGGCGAAAGCCGACGGTGACATCGACACGGCCACGTTCAAACTCGGCCGCGCGGCGAAGCTCGCGGCGGAGACCGGCAACGAGGAGGCGACGCGACGGCTGAAGAAGATCGTCGACATCGAGGACGCCGACACTGGAACGGTGCGCCTCAAGCGTGACGTATCCAAACTCGACGAGATGGCGCTCGACACCAGTTCGACCAAGACGACGCGCGTGCGGCCGTCCTCATGAGCGCATGCTTCCTTGATCGTGCAACATGCCGCGGCGCTATGGCGCAGGATGTTGCGCAATCCGCCAGGAGGCCTTGCAGATGAGCGCCGTCTGCCCGCAGGGGCACACCTCGTCGACGGACGACTTCTGCGACGTGTGCGGCGCGCCGATCGAGCCCGGCCCGTCAGCGTTCGCCGGGACGTCGAAGCCCCCCGTCACGCCGACGCCTCCCGCTGCGCCGTCGACTCCGCCGCCGGCCACACCGTCCGCGAGTCCGTCATCGCTGTCGTTGCCACCGACCGGCGTCGCGCCGAAGCAATGCCCGAACTGCAGCGCCGCCAACCCGTCCGACGCGCTGTTCTGCGAAGATTGCGGGTACGACTTCACCACCGGCCAGCTGCCGCCACCGCCCGCCCCGATCGACCCGGGCTCGGGGCGCATCGGGCCGACCGCGAGCGCACCGGCCGACCCGTCGCACGTCGGTTGGGTCGCCGAGATATGGATCGACCCGGACTGGTTCACCCATCAGCAAGCCGCGGGCGCCTGCCCCACCAGCGGGCTGCCCACCGTGGTCCGGCTCAAGGATAGGGTGGCGCTGATCGGACGCCGCTCGAAGAGCCGCAACATCAACCCGGAGATCGACTGCTCCAGCGACGGCGCCATCTCGCACCGCCATGCGGAGCTGATCCGAAATGGTGAGCGATGGTCGGTGAAGGACCTCGGCTCGACCAACGGTACCTACGTCGGCGCGCCTGGTAGGGCCTACCCCGACGACGCGCTCGAACCTCAGCAGCCACGAGAACTCGCCGACGACGAACGCATCTACCTCGGCGCCTGGACGCGCGTCGTCGTCCGCAAAGCCACCGACGCGGAGAAGGCGAGCGCTGCCTCCTAGCCGGTCAACCGGTTCGCCGGCCGCGGCATCAGTCGAGGTAGGAGCGCCTTGTCGGCGAGGGCCGTCCGGCTCTTGCCGATCTCGAGCACCACTCGCGGGCCGGAGCCTCGGATCACTCGTCCCGCCCCGATAAGCTCGATTGTCCTCGGTCGGGCGGTTGACCTATGCCGAGCGATTGAACGGCAGGGAAATGTCGTCGACTCATGCTGGACCCGCGTCAGCTTAACTGTCGGTCAATCACCAGCGATCCAGTGCACTATCCACTATGGACGGTCTGTCCATGAATCTGTCTATGACCATCTGCCATCGGTGGACACGAATGACAGTGCAAACACTGTATGTGCCTCCGTTTCCGCGCGCAGACATTCCAGTCGGCATCACTCACCGATCTTGTAATCGGGTGGTTAGGGGTTCAAGTCCTCTCGTCGGCTCCGATTTGCTGCGGGCACCGACCGCCGGCTGGGCGAATGTCACGCCGGTGGGCACTCGGGGCATGCACATCGCATCGCAATGCCTCATGGCAGCGTCCGGAGCTTGGTCGCGCATCACCGGTGGCGCGGCGCGAGGAAGAGTATCGGCGCGGCCGCCAGGGCAGTGACGATCACTGCGGCAATCGCGCAGCTGCCATGACTACGGCCTGCGGCCCAGCACCGAAGATGAGCTGCATGTTTGTGCGTTCGGAGGGATCGCGATGCGGCACAGTAGCTGCGTGAACGTCAATCGGAGCTGGTGGAACGAGCGTGCGGCCGTGCACGGTCAAGACGATGTCTACGATACGCGCGGCTTTCTCGCCGGCCGGTCCACGCTGTACCGGCTCGACCTCGACGTCACCGGCGACGTGACCGGCCGTGACCTCATCCACCTGCAGTGCCACACCGGCATGGACACGTTGTCCTGGTTGCGCGCCGGCGCGGGCAGTGTGACCGGGATCGACTTCTCCGATATTGCCGTTGCCAAGGCGGCCGCAACCGCCGAGGCAGCCGGACTGTCCGATCGGGCAACGTTCATCGAGGCTGACGTGCTGGCCGTCCCCGACTGGCTGCATGGCCGGTTCGATGTCTGCTATGCCAGCCGCGGCGTCGTCTGCTGGATCGGGGACATGGACGCGTGGATGCGCACGGCCGCGTCGGTGTTGCGGCCGGGTGGCCGCCTCGTTCTGGTCGACACGCACCCGCTGTTCAACATGGCCGCGTCCGTCGACCCGCTGCAGCTCGACTTTCCCTACGTCAACGACGGGCCGCGGCGCTTCGACGACCAGGGCGGTTCCTACGCCGATCCGGACGCCGTCACCGAGCACAACGTGACCATCGAGTACGGCCATTCGCTCGGCGAGTTGGTGACCGCGGCGGTCAACGCTGGGCTCGTCATCGAGCACCTCGGCGAGCATGTGGCCGTCGAGTCCGACACTGGCCGACGGCTGCTCTCCCGCGACGAGGACGGCCTGATGCGCTGGCGTCAAGACCGCGAGCTGCTACCGATCATCTTCAGCCTCCGCGCTCGCAAGCCACACTGACACATCGCCCGCGACAAAACGCACTTAGCAGTCGAAGATCAGACGACCTCGCTCACACACCGCGCACCGGTTCCGGTGCTCGCTGCGAGGCGTCACGAAGACCGAATGGCTCGCGGGCCCCAAAATGGGCCCCAAACTCGTGCCCACGGATGCCAGCAGTGCCCAAATCGGCGCTAGCCATGCCCACCAACGCCGCCCGATTCCACCCGTTACCCGCCGTGGCCCCATCACTGGCAGTGTGGAGACTCGGAGGTGCGACGCCGCTCAAGATCCGTC
>CAWDGB010000018.1:0-108638 GCA_963801715.1 uncultured Actinomycetota bacterium
CTGAGCAGGGCATGCGGGTCGTCGGCGGCCGGGTGGACGTCCGGCTGGGTCGCTTCCGAGGTATCGGCCGTGCGTTCGGTTGTCTCGGCGGTGCCGTCGGTCATCGTCGGCGGTTGTCCATCCTCGGGCGCCTGGTGGCTCATACGCCGGCCTCGCCCGTTGCCGATCCGGCCGCCGCTTCCTGCCATTGCCCGCTCACAGCTTCGCCGCGATCTCGGAGGACCAGATCCGTTTGCGTTCGGCCGAGTCGATGTGACACCGCACGGGGTGACTGCCGGCCGCCGCGACGAGATCCGGGCGCACCTCGCGGCACGCATTCCCCGGTACGCGGTCGGTGAACCGGCAGCGTGGGTTGAAGACGCAGCCCTTCGGCACTTGGATCAGCGACGGTGGCTGGCCCGGGATCGGCTGGAGTCGCGCCAGTCGCGTGCGGTCCATCCGCGGCATCGAGCCGAGCAGTCCCCAGGTATAGGGCATCTCGGGGTGGTAGAAGATCTCGTCCACCGTGCCCATCTCGACGCACTGACCGCCGTACATGACGAGCACTCTCTCGCAGGTCTCCGCAACGACTCCGAGGTCGTGCGTGATCAAGATGACCGCCGAGTTGTACTCGCGTTGCAGATCCTTGATCAACTCGAGGATCTGCGCCTGCACGGTGACATCGAGTGCGGTCGTCGGTTCGTCGGCGATCAGGAGCTTCGGGTTGCAGATGAGCGCCATGGCGATCATGGCGCGCTGACGCATTCCGCCGGAGAACTGGTGCGGGTAGTCGCTGTACCGGCTTTCCGGATTCGGTATGCCCACGCGCCGGAGCATGTCTACGGTCGCCTGGTGCGCGGCCTTCTTACCCACGTGGTTGTGCACGAGGTAGGCCTCGCGGATCTGGTCGCCGACTCGGTAGAACGGGTGCATCGACGACAACGGATCCTGGAAGATCATCGACATGACGTCGCCGCGCAACTTCTGCATGTCCGCCTCGCTGGCCCGGACGAGATCCTGACCGTCGAGCGTGATCGAACCGGTGACCTGCGCGCTGGTGCCCTTGAGCAGCCCCAAAATCGCCTGGCTCGTCACTGACTTGCCCGAGCCGGACTCGCCGACGATGCCGAGCGTCTGGCCCCGAGCGAGGTCCAGGTTGATGCCGTTGACGGCCTGCACGATGCCGTCTTCGGTCGGGAACTGGACCTGGAGATCGCGCACACTCAGGAAGGCGTCGGACGCCGGCTCGGCGGTGACGGCCTCGACGTCGATGGCGACGCGCTCAGCCCCGGTCACGAGCACCCGGCACGGCGCTCGACTGCCCGCGACACTGGCACCATCAATTCAACCTCACCCTTGGGTCGATCACAGCGTACAGAATGTCGACGATGATGTTGGCGAAGATGATGAAGAAGGCCGAGAACAGGACGACGGCCATGACGATGGGCAGGTCCTGGTTGAAGGTCGCGTTCACCGCGGTGCGGCCCAACCCGGGCACGCTGAAAATCGTCTCGGTCAGCACGGCACCGCCGAGTAACGCGCCGAGGTCCAGGCCGAAGACGGTGACGACCGGGGTGATCGCGGCGCGCAGGCCGTGCTTGAGAGTCACCGTCCGGCTCGGCAGCCCTTTGGCCCGGGCGGTGCGGATGTAGTCCTCACCCATCGTCTCGATCATGTTGGCCCGCGTCAGGCGCACGTAGTTCGCCCCGAAGATCAGCGCGAGGGTGAGCCAGGCGAGGAGGTAGTTCTTGAACCAGGTCCACGGATCCGGGTTCCACGGTGACGTGACCGTGTTGGACGTGTAAGGGAGGAGCTGCCACTTGCTGACCACGATCCACAGAAACAACAACCCGATGAACGGCGCGGGCAATGAGACACCGAGCGATGAAATGGCCACGGCGACCTTGTCCGGCCATTTTCCCCGGTGCAGGGCGGCGGTGACGCCGATCCCCACGCCGAAGATCAGAAATATCGCTGCGGCGCCGATAGCGATCGACAACGTGAAGGGCAGCGCCGTCTTGATGATGTCCCAGACCGGCCGATTGTTCTGGAACGACGTACCGAAGCAGGGCCAGCTGCACCAGTACCTACCGTTGGGCGGACCCATCTCCCGCCCAGCGACGAGTCCCTTCATGTACTCCAGGTACTGGACGACAAGGGGCTTATCGAGGCCGAGGGAAACCCGAGCCTGCTGAATGCGCTCCGGCGTGCAGCCCTTGCCGCAGGAGTTGGCCGCAACGTCGGACGGGCCGGCGAAGAACAGCAGGAAGGTCACGATGCTCGTCGCGATGAGCAGCGCGATCAGGGCCAGGAAGCGCCGGATAAGAAACCTGAGCATCGTCGCGAGAGTGGGCTGGCCCCCGCCCGTGGCGGGAGCCAGCCCGACTCGTCCTCCTACTCCCTAGTTCCTGCAGGGATGCGCTGACTACTAGTGCTGGACTCCCATGGTGTTCAGGTCGATCTCACCGAAGATCGTCGAGACACCCCCGTTGCGGATGTTCGAGCCGACGACGTTCGGGTCGTTGGACGAGATCGTCGTCAGCATCGGCCACACCTGCGACAGCTGCTGGTTGGTGATGTCGTTCAGCCCGGAACTGTTCGCGGACGAGACGTCGGTCGCGATGTTCTTGAACACCGCGGTGTCCTTCGTCATGGAGAAGTTGTTCGCGTTCCAGGACGTCAGGTCCGCGTTACCGCCGAGCACCGGCGGAGTCACCGAGGCCATGGTCGGCCAGTCCCAGCACCAGCCGGCGCGAGCCATGTCCGGCGGGCTGCTGCTGCGGAGTGTCTTGTAGTAGGAACTCTGCGGAATCTGGTCGATGACCACGGTGATGCCGGCCGCCTTGAGGTCGTTCTGGATCTGGGTCGCGACCGTCTTCTGCTTCACCGAGGTGTTGGCCACGCCGTAGTGGATGGTCGGCACGGTCTGCCCGTTCAACATCGCCTTGGCCGCCGCGGGGTCACCAGTCGGCTTGAGCCCCAGGTTCGGGGCCGCGAAGTTGGGGACGGTCGACTGGATCGACGGCGACACGATCGTGTCGATCACCGAGCCGAAGATCGCGCCACCATAGATGGTCGCAATCGCTTGCCGGTTGATTGCCATCGCGATGGCCTTACGAACGTTGACGTCCTTGATCTTCTGGACGTTCAAGACCTCGTAGTCCACACACGGGGTCGCGCCGTTCGTGAACCGCGCATTCACACTCGGATCCTTGATCTTCGGCAGGTCAGCGTTCTGCAGGGCGCCGGAGTTCTCCAGCGTGACGGCGTTCTTGTCCGCACCCTGGTCAGCGATCAGCCGCTGGCTGATCGTGGGCAGGTCGATGCCGAAGGTCTCGACGAAGCTGTCCGGCAGGGCCGGGCGGTTCGGGTCGCTCGCCGGATCCCAGTTGGAGTTGCGGACCAGCGTGAGCGACTTGTCCGGCGTGTAACTCGAGATCTTGTAGGGGCCGGACGACACCGGGTGGAAGTCGTAGTTCTGCTTGTCGTCCTTGGCCTTGGGCACCGGCGCCGTGTAGAACAGCGACAGGATCCAGTCCGACTCAGGCTGCGCGGACGCGTACTTGAACACGATCGTGTTGTCGTCCGGAGTCTGCACCCCTGCTAGGTCCTTGGTCCGACTTGCGTACGGGCCGGCGTAACCGTTCGGGTTCTCGAGCAGGTCCGTCATGTAGGTCGCGCCGTCCTTGTAAATGTCCGTCGCGAAGGACCGCTCGACCGCGTACTTGATGTCCTTGCTGGTGATCGGCGTGCCGTCCTCGTACTTCAGGCCGGTGCGGAGCTTGTAGGTCCAGGTCTTCTTGTCCGCCGACGGCGTACCCAGGTTCTCGGCCAGGTCGGGCTTGATCGCCGGCTTCCCGCCGGGGGTGTCCTCGATGAAGGTCAGCGTCCGATAGATCAGCCGGCCGAGCTCACCGGAGTTCGTGACGTAGTTGTTCACCGGGTCGAGGTGCTCGAAGTTGGCGTCGGACAGGATGTTGACCGTCCCGCCCTTGGTGGTGTAGCCGGGCTGGATCACCTTGCCCAGGCCGGCAGCGTTCCCCGCTGACGCGGGCGCGGAGCTTGCGCCGCCGCTTGTGGCCCCACCTCCGTTGCTCTTCGAGCTCGAGCAGGCCGCGATCAGCGCAACGGCCGCCGTCCCCGCCACGGTCGCAACCATGACTCTGCGACGATTCATTCGTGTCCTTTCTGTGGTGATCGGAAGGGCCTTATGGGTCCCTCGGTGCACTGATGAAAGCCAGAGCTAGCCGCGGCTCGCACGGGGATCAAGAGCGTCACGCACTGCGTCGCCGAGCAGGTTGAACGCCATCACCGTGAGCAACAGGGTGACGCCGGGCACGATCAGGAACCACGGATCCAGCTGGTACCAGTTGTTGCTCTGGGACTGGTTGAGCATCTGGCCCCAGGACGGCGTGGGGTCACGGACCCCGACGCCGAGGAACGACAGGGCCGCCTCGGCCGTGATGTTCGTCGGGATGGCCAAGGTGGCGTAGACCAGCACGACGGCCGTGACGTTCGGGATGATTTCCTTCATGATGATGCGCCCGGACGACGACCCGATGGCGCGCGCCGACTCGACGAATTCCCGTTCCCGCAGGCTGAGCACCTGGCCGCGGACTATTCGGGCTAAGTAGGGCCAGCCGAAGAAGCCCAGGATCACGACCAGCGACACGATGGGCAACGTGCTGCCCTTGCCCAGGAACGTGTTGGAAAGGCGGCTCTGGAGGATCGGGGTCAACGTCAACGAGAAGAGCAAGATCGGGAAGGCCAGCAGCAGGTCCATGCCCCGGCTGATCAGCGAGTCGAGGAACCCTCCGAAGTAGGCGGCCATCGCGCCGAGCACCGTGCCGAAGACGACCGACACCAGGGTGGCGCAGGATGGCGATGGTCAGCGACACCCGGGCGCCGTACGCCAACCGGGCGAAGATGTCCCGGCCGGTTTGCGGCTCGACCCCGAGCCAGTGGGTCGCCGACGGGTACATGTAGCCCGGCAGCGGGAGACCAGGGGTGAAGCTGATCGATCCGTCGTCGAGCACGGTGTTGCTGTTGTGGAAGGTGTACGGATCCTGACCCTCGATGCCGGCGATCAACGGCGCAAAGATCGCCAACAGGATCAGGAACACGATGAAGGCCAGGCTGATCAGGGCCACCTTGCTGCGGCGAATGCGCCGCCAGGACGTCTGCCACAGAGACCGACCCTCGACGGCGGCCGGCGCCTCGGTCATGCCCACTTCAGCCTGGGCAACCGCCTGATCGAGTTCCGGTTGCATCGTCATCGAGGGTGCGACCTCCTTCTCACCCAACCAGCCGGGATGGTGCCGGTTGGTCTCACAGCTTGTGGCTAGCGAGGCACGTTATTCGCTAGCCGATCCGCTGAACACCCCGGATGTTGATAGTCGCCCGAGTGACCCTTCGTGAAAGCACTCAAGCGACCACCACACCATGAACCCACGGGGATAGCCATTGGTCATCCCCACCTCAGATCGATCCTCACTCTAGGCATGCGGAAGGAGCCAACTGGGCATCAGGGACAAGAAGTTGCCGATTCGTGATCACGGCCTAACAATGGTGCAGATCACTGTTACGTCACGCAATCGATCGAATACACTTCGTAATTATCCTACCGGGCCGTACCTCGACGATTCCGGCCAACTCGAGTGAGTGAGTTGCGGGCGACGCGCCCCGGACAGCTCGGCCGGGCTGGCGTCGGTGCGTTCGGTCCCGGCGGCCACAACGTCAAGCTGGCGCAGGAGCGAGCGGAGCGTGCGCCGGCGCCAGGCCAGCGGCCCGCGTCGTTCCTGCTGCCAAGGTGACCACCACGCCGGCCGTGGTCGAGACGGTGCGCACCCGGGTGGTCGAAGGAAGGCCCGCGAGCCGGGCCAGCACCTCGTCCTCTGGCCCGGACACGACGGTGGCGACGCGAAACCGGTGCGTGAACCTGGGGCGCATCACGTACGCCGATCGGCCAGGAACGGAAAGCGCCTTCGGACATCCGCGACCCGCTCGGCCGTCACATCGGCGACCAACACCGTTTCACCCATCGACGCCTCGACGAGAACGAGGCCCGCTGGGTCCACGATGGCGCTGTCCCCGACATAGCGATCGTTCTTGACCGTGCCGACCCGGTTGACGCCGAGTACGTAGGCCTGGTTCTCGATGGCGCGCGCTCGCAACAGCGTGCGCCAATGTTCTCGACGCGGCTCCGGCCAGTTCGCCGGCACGACATAGATGTCGGTCAGGTCCGCTCGGGCCCAGAACTCGTCAGCAAAACGCAGGTCGTAGCAGACGAACGGACTCACCCGGAGCGACTCGTCGTTGGCCACCACGTCGACCGTGAGGAATTGGGTGCCGGCCGCGTAGTGCTTGTCCTCGCCGACGTAACTGAACGGGTGGATCTTCGCGTAGCGCTGTACTCGCCGGAGGGCTGGGCCAACACGGCAACGTTGCGCGCGCGGCCGTCGGCACGGTCCCACTGCGCGATGGAGCCGACCAGGTAGCTCCCGTGCTCCCGGGCCTGGTCGACCAGGAACTGCTCATTAGCACCGCCGGGGTACTCGGCGATGCGTTCCGGCTGCATGGAGAATCCGGTCGCGAACATCTCGGTCAGCACGATCAGCCGGGCGCCGGAGGCCGCCGCCTGAGCGATCAGCGGCGCGACGTTCTTGCGGGTACGTTCGGCGTCCTCCCACACGATGTCGTGTTGAATGGCTGCGACCTTCATCTCTCCACGTCCTTCAGCCGGGTGAGGGCCTCGGCGAGCACGTTGGGCTGCTTGCAGAACGCAAGGCGCACCAACCTGTCGCCGCCGTCGGAGTCATAAAACACGCTGGTCGGGATCGCGACCACACCATGATGCTGGGGCAGCTGCCGGCAGAAGGCGATGGCGTCCGAGTGGACGTCGACCGTCGCGAAGTATGTCGCCTCCGGGACGACAACGTCGTACCCGAGGTCGGCGAGCCCCCCGCATAGCAGGTCCCGTTGTTCCTGGAGGGTCTGCGCGATCTGCCCGAAGAATTCGTCAGGTTGATCGAGCCCGATTGCTACTGCGGGCTGGAACGGTCCGCCGTTGACGTAGGTGAGGAACTGTTTGACCGTGCGAATGGCCGCGACGAGCGCCGGCGACGCACACGCCCAGCCGATCTTCCATCCCGTGACGCTGAGCGTCTTGCCGCCGCTGCCGATCGCGACCGTGCGATCTCGCATGCCGGGGAGGCCGGCCAGTGGTATGTGGGTCCTACCGTCGAAGATCAAGTGCTCGTACACCTCGTCCGTGACGACGATGAGGTCTCGCTCGACGGCCAGGTCGGCGATGAGCTGCAGCTCGGTGCCGTCGAAGACCTTGCCGGTCGGATTGTGTGGTGTGTTGAGCAAGATCAGCCTGGTCCGAGGTGTGATCGCCTGGTGCAATTCCTCCGCATCGAACGTCCACCGGTCGCCGGAACGGCGCAGGGTTACCGTCCGCCGACGCGCGCCCGCAAGGGCAATGCACGCCGGGTAGGAGTCGTAGTAGGGCTCGAACACGACGACCTCATCGCCGGGCTCGGTCAGGCTCAGGATTGCGGCGGCGATCGCCTCTGTCGCACCTGCCGTCACGAGGACTTCGGTCGCGGGGTCATAGGTGAGGCCGTAGAACCGGTGCTGATGGCGCGCGATCGCGTCCCGAAGCTCTGGTACGCCCAGACCCGGGGGATACTGATTGTGCTTGCCGCTACGAATCGCGTCGACCGCTGCGTCGAGCACGACGTCCGGACCGTCCGTGTCCGGAAACCCCTGGCCGAGATTGATGCTCCCCGTGGCAACCGCTAGCGCCGACATCTCCGCGAAGATCGTCGTTCCGAACTCGCGCATCCGCTCCACGAGTGGGCTCGGGACTTCGCTGACGCTCACGGGTTCGAGACTAGGGCGTGTCCCGCCGACGCGGGCCGGTTTGCGAGCGGACGCGTCCGGGTACAGCGCAGGTATGCCACAAACTGCGTGGAGCGCCAAGCGTGAGCGCCAGTACGAGGAGATCAAGTCAAGTCTCCGGGACCGGGGCCGCCCAGAGGACGTGGCCGAGGAGATCGCCGCCCGCACGGTCAACAAGGAGCGCGCTCGCACGGGAGAAGCCCGAGAAGCGGGCCCGACCTCGGTAGATGACATCTCTTCCGGACGGCGGGGCGGCCTGCGGTCGCATTCGGGTGCGGCCGGCCGAACCCGGGATCAGCTCTACGCCGAGGCCAAGCGCAAGAAGATCCGAGGCCGCTCGAGGATGACGAAGGCCCAGCTGCTGCGCGCGGTCGGTGGCTGACCAAGGTCAGGTTCATTCGGGGTAGCGGTGGGGCGCGAGTTCTTAAGACCGCGCCGATCAGGCGAGGCTCTGGTGTCAGGCCCGGGCGCGGGCGCGGAGCTTCTCCCGCTCCTGCCCGGACAGCACCGCCTTCCGAAGCCGTACTGCCGACGGAGTCACCTCGGCACATTCGTCGTCACGGCAGAATTCCAGTGCCTGCTCGAGCGACAGCTGCCGGTGCGGGATAAGCCGAACGAGTTCCTCGCCGGTTGACGACCGCATATTGGTCAGCTTCTTCTCTTTGGTCGCGTTCACGTCCAAGTCGTCAGCCCGCGCGTTCTCTCCGACGATCATTCCCTCATAGACCAGGGTCGTCGGCCCGACAAACAGCGTGCCCCGCTCTTGCAGATTGAACAGCGCGTAGGGCGTCACGGCACCCGCCCGATCGGCGACCAACGAGCCCGTAGGACGGGTGCGCAACTCGCCCACCCAGGGCATATATCCGTCGAATACGTGGTGCAAGAGGCCGGTGCCGCGGGTTTCGGTCAGGAACTCGGTACGGAATCCGATCAGGCCGCGAGATGGCACCTGATATTCCAGGCGAACCCACCCGCTGCCATGGTTGACCAGCTGAGTCAGCGTGGATCGCCGCAGGCCAAGCAGTTGGGTGACGACGCCGACGTACTCCTCGGGTACGTCGACGGTGAGCCGCTCTACGGGCTCGTGCACCCGACCGTCGATGATCCGGGTCACCACCTGCGGCTTGCCTACGGTGAGTTCGAATCCTTCGCGGCGCATGAGCTCCACGAGGACTGCGAGCTGGAGTTCCCCGCGACCTTGTACTTCCCACGTGTCGGGACGACTCGTGGTCAGCACTCGCAGGGACACATTGCCGACAAGTTCTGCGTCCAGCCGATTCTTGACCAGGCGCGCGGTCAGCTTGGTACCCGATTGCCCAGCGAGCGGTGATGTGTTGATCCCGACCGTCATGGAAATCGACGGTTCATCTACGGTGATCAAGGGCAGCGGACGCGGATCGTTGATATCGGCCAGCGTTTCGCCGATAGTGATGTCCGCGATGCCGGCAATCGCGATGATGTCGCCAGGACCCGCCGATTCGGTGGGCACTCGCTCGAGAGCGCGCGTCGTGAACAGCTCGCTGACCTTGACCCGTTCCACGGTCCCATCGGTGCGGCACCACGCGACGGTCTGGCCTTTGGCGATTGTGCCGTTGTGCACGCGGCATAGCGCTATCCGGCCGAGGTACGGCGATGCGTCAAGGTTTGTCACATGGGCCTGCAGCGGCGCCGAGTCGTCATACACCGGAGCGGGAATGGTGGCCAGGATGGTGGCGAAGAGCGGGCGTAGGTCGGCCTCGGTGGGCAGGGAGCCGTCCACTGGGCGTTCGAGCGATGCCCGACCGGCTCTCGCTGACGCGTAAACGATCGGGAAGTCGAGCGCCTCGGCCGAGTCCTCGGGCGAGTCGAGCAGGTCCAGGAAGAGCTCGTATGTCTCGTCAACGACCTCGGCGATGCGCGCGTCGGAGCGGTCGACCTTGTTGATGACGAGAACGACCGGGAGTTTCGAGGCCAGCGTCTTGCGGAGCACGAATCGCGTTTGCGGCAGCGGACCTTCCGCCGCGTCGACCAGCAGGACGACGCCATCGACCATCGACAAGCCCCGCTCGACCTCGCCACCGAAATCCGCGTGACCGGGCGTGTCAACGATGTTGATCGTGACCTTGTCGCCCGTCGGGCTGGTGTAGTCGACGGCTGTGTTCTTGGCGAGGATGGTGATGCCTTTCTCGCGCTCGAGGTCCATCGAGTCCATGATCCGATCGCGGACATCACCGGTCTCGGCCTGATGCTCGGTGAATACTCCGGACTGCCAGAGCATGGCGTCGACCAGGGTGGTTTTCCCGTGGTCGACATGAGCGACGATCGCGACATTGCGCAGGTCGCCGCGCTGCCTGATCACCACGCAGCAACCCTCGATTCCTGCTCGCTCGAAAGACCAAGTCTATGGGTGCGGCCACGGCAACCGAACGCGTCGCGGGGCGCGGTCAGCGAGGGTGCGGAGTCGCCGACGCTCGGATCAGTCGGCCCCGGCCGCTGGACCAGCCCGACGGCGTCGCAGCGAATTGCGCAGGCACCAGCCCCACAGCGCGAGGGAGCTCACGGCGCCCCCCATGCCGATGACCGTCGCGCTCAGGTCCCAGTGCGCGGGGAGGCCGATGACCTCGGCAGCGTTGATGTTGTAGACGACGCCGTACTTGATTCCCGGCTTCCACCGATAGTCGCCGAGCAAGTTCGGTTCGACGATCCGCCCGTCAGTACTTGTAAACGTTCCCGCGGTGACGCACAGATGTTCTTGGCAGCTGTGCGAGGTAACGACGTACGTACCGCGGGTGCCAGCCGGCACGTTGTTGACGTGACGGACGAGGTGGTCGATGCCGAGGCCCAGCATGACCAAGCAGAGCACCGGTATCCCGAACCAGAAAAACGCTCCGAGAACGGTCGGGATGGTTGCCGCAGCCCGGTTCGCCACGCGGTCACGCGAAGCGGTGGCGGCGGTCACCGCACTAGCCTAGCTAGCCTCGGGATTTCACGTCGCGGGTTCTGATTACGGCGTGTGAAGCACGGAAGTGCCTGTCCTGCACGGGATTGTTGGGATTGCGACGTCTCAAGTCCACCGGCTGGAAGGCACTCCGTAGGTGAAGGGTAACCCGGCGCCAAGTCTTGTCCTGGATTCCGCGCGTGAGTCGCTGGTGTCGTCCTCGGGCGGTCTGTTGTTGCGGCAGACGATCCGGGTGGCAGGTCTGCATTCAACGCTGGCCCGGGCGCTTCGGCCGTGGCGCTCGGATCGCACGGTTCATGGTCCGGGCAAGGTGCTGGTCGATGTCGCGACCGCGGTCGCGCTGGGTGGCGATTGCCTGGCCGATGTGGCGGTGGTCCGCGCTCAGCCGCAGGTGTTCGGGCCGGTCGCCTCTGATCCGACGGTGTCGCGGCTGATCGCGGCTTTGGCCGCGGACATCGACGTGTCACTGCCGGCGATCCGGGCCGCGCATGCGCAGGCCCGCGCGGCGGTCTGGGCCCGGCGCCGGCCGCTGGCCGGTCGTGCCGGCCGACGCGACGGCGGCCAGGTGATCGTTGACATCGATGCCACGTTGGTGGCCGCGCACTCGGACAAGCAAGGCGCCGAGGCGACGTTCAAGAAGACGTTCGGGTTCGCGCCGATGTGCGCGTTCGTCGACCACGGCGAGCACGGCACCGGTGAGGCGTTGACGCTGGATCTGCGGCCGGGCAAGGCCTCCCCACACGACAGCGCCGCCCATATCCGCGCGCTGGACGCGGCGCTGATTCAACTGCCCGCGATCGAGCGTGGCCAGGTGCTGGTGCGCGCCGATACCGGGGCGTGTTCGAAGGCGCTGCTGCATCACGTCACCGACGCCGGGGTGCAGTACTCGGTCGGGTTTCCCGCCCTGGACACCGTCAAGGCCGCGGTCGAAGCTATCCCGCCGCAGGCGTGGCGGGCAGCGATGGATTCAGACGGCAACCCTCGCGACGGCGCGCAGGTTGCCGAGCTCACCGCCTGGATGCCGACGCCGACCACGCCGACGCGGTCCCCGGCCCGGTTCGGACCGCAGCACTGGCCCGAAGGTATGCGGGTCATCGCCCGCAGAGAACGCCCGCACCCCGGCGCGCAGCTGCGCCTGACCGACCACGACGGGTGGCGGATCACCTGCTTCACCACCAACACCCGCGGCCCCGGCTGGACACTGCCAGCCCTCGAGGTCCGGCACCGGCTGCGGGCCCGCGCCGAGGACCGCATCCGCGCGCTGAAAGACACCGGCCTGCGCAACCTGCCTTTCCACGGCTACGCCCACAACCAGATCTGGCTCGAAATCGTCGCCCTCGCCGCCGACCTGCTCGCCTGGACCCAGACGCTGGCCTTCGACCAGCGCGAACCCGCCCGTCGCTGGGAACCCAAACACCTGCGGCTACGACTGCTCGCCGTCGCCGGACGCATCATCCACACCGGCCGCCGACGACGACTGCGACTACCCCGCGGCTGGCCCTGGAACCACCTCATCGACACCGGCTGGACAGCCCTACAGCAAACCTAAAGACCCCGACACCATCCACCTCGATCCAGGACCTCGGACAACCGACGTCACAGCGTCGGCGATCACCGCTGCCAACACCCGCCGACCGCTCAAACACCACCCGACAAGATCAACTAACCAGGGCAGGTGAAACATCGAGGCTAGGGCGTGTCCCGCAGTCCCTGCTCGTCGCGAGCGGCGGTCGGGCGGCGGCTGGCAAGGCGGAGGACGAGAGCTGTGGCGGAACCACTGCCGAGGACGACAACGCAGCCAGACGCCGATCCGAGCGTCGCGCAGCAGAGCGTGGGATTGCGGGACACGCCCTGGTGTCCCGCAGGTGCGCCCGGCCGGCGTCAATGCCGACGGAGACGCACCGACAGGACCTGGAATGGTCGCAGGATGATCGGAATGGCGGCTCCGTCGCCAGTAGCATCAACCGCCAGCGTTTCGCCGGTAGCGCGCTCGAGGAGATCAACAATGCCGGCTTCGGCGACCGGGAAAGATGCGCGCAGAACGCTTCGTGTCCGGCCGCCGAGCGACTCATACAGCCGAACGACGATGTCACCGCTGCGGTCGTCGGCGAGCTTCACTGCCTCGACCACAGCGGCGTGGCCATCCATGTCCACGAGCGGCCGCTGCGGTACGGCGCCGCGTCCTGACGTGATCCGCAGGGGCAGGTTCATCGCGTAACCCGCCGCGACCGCATCGGCGACCGTCGCTCCTGGGATGAGCGCGAAACGCCGCCGGTGCCGGCCCCGATCCGCTCGTGGATCCGGGCTGCGCGGCGCCCGAACCACGCTCATGCGCACCGTCGTCGTCGTGCCTCCATCGGCGCGCGTACGCCGTCGCGCGTCGTAGCCATAAGTCGCCTCGTTCACGAGCGCAACGCCGTAGCCCGCCTCGGCAAGGTGGACGAATCGGTGGCAGCACAGCTCGAACCGTGCGGCGTCCCAGCTGGTGTTGTCGTGGGTGGGCCGGTGTACGTGGCCGAACTGGATCTCTGCGGACGAGCGATCGGCGTGGATGTCGAACGGAAACGCGAGTTTGAGAATCTGCTCGGTTTCGTGCCAGTCCAGGTCAAGGTCAAGTTCGAGACGGCGGCTTCCGGCCGTCAACCGCACGGTTTGCGCGACCGTGGAGGAGCCGAAAGACCGCTCGACCCGAATGGCACCAACGAGCGGGCCGGCCTCGACGACGGCGAGCGAATCACACTGAGTTACATCGACATGCCGGCGCAGATAGTGCCGATCGATGTCCCACGCATCCCAGGTGTTCGGCAGGTCCGCGTGCATCTGCAGCACGTTGCCGCGAGCGTCCGGGGCGAGCACCTCGCGGTCGGCGATCAAATCGCGGATCGAGGTCAGCAGGCCTTGACCGTTCACCTCGATCCGGAGCAGACCGTTGTCGAGAGTCGTTTCCGTAGTCTCGACCTCCGCAGGCGGCGCGCTTTCCGCCACCGCGAGGGGTGCACCGGCAGCCGCCGGAACCCGCGCGAAGACCGCGACGGTCCCGTCGGCGAGCACTTGACCAGTCGTCCGCCTCGCGACGGTCCCCGGCACTGACACGACCTCGGCCCGGGAGCGCGGCGACGGGTTGAAGACCCACGGCTCTTCGGTGCCACCGTCACCGCGCGCGAGGGCATCGACGGCCCGAGCGATGATCTGCTCGAGCTCGTTCCGAGCCACGAGGTACGCCGCCTCCGCTTCTCGGTACACCCACGCGATCGAGCTGCCGGGGAGAATGTCGTGGAACTGGTGGAGCAAAACCGTCTTCCACAACCGATCGAGTTGTTCGTACGGGTAGGTGGCCCCGCTATGCAATGACGCTGCGACCGACCAGAGCTCGGCCTCGCGCAGCAGATGTTCGCAGCGACGGTTGTTGGCCTTGGTATTGGCCTGAGTCGTAAAGGTGGCTCGATGCAACTCTAGATAGAGCTCACCCGACCACACCGGAGCGTTCGGGTACTCCGCCTGTGCGGCCCGAAAGAACGCGTCGGGATCTTCGATGACGACGCGGGCAGATCCCTCGAGGTCCCGCAGCCGCCGAGCCCGTTCCAGCATCTCGCGGGTCGGGCCACCGCCACCGTCGCCGTGTCCGAAAGGCAGCAGGGATCGGGTTCCGCCACCCTTGTCGGCAAAGTTTCGAACTGCGTGCGCCAGCTCGTGCCCGGTCAACGTCGCGTTGTAGGTGTCAGCCGGCGGGAAATGAGTGAAGATCCGCGTGCCATCGAGGCCTTCCCACCAAAAGGTGTGGTGCGGAAACCGGTTCGTCTGGTTCCAGGAGATCTTCTGGGTCAGGAACCACTGCATCCCCGCCAGGCGCGCGAGCTGCGGGAAGGCAGCCGTATACCCGAACGAGTCGGGCAGCCAGACGCCTGGACAGTCGTAGCCAAATTCGTCCAGGAAGAACCGCTTACCTACGACGAGCTGCCGGGCCAGGGACTCACCGCCGGGGAGGTTGCCGTCGGCTTCGACCCACATGCCGCCGGCCGGTATCCACTGCCCCTTGGCGACCGCGCGCTGTATGCGCTGATATAGCTCGGGATACTCCTCCTTGATCCAGGCATATTGCTGCGCCTGCGAGCACGCGAACATGAGCTCGGGGTATTCCTCCGCCAGCGCCGTGACATTCGAAAAGGTTCGGGCGGCCTTGCGCTTGGTCTCGCGTTGCGGCCAGAGCCATGCGGTGTCGATATGCGCGTGGCCAATCGCACTGACGACATGCGCGCTCGCGTTCGCCGGACGTTCTAGGGCAACCGCGACGACCGCCCGGGCCGCGCACGCCGTGGCGGCGATGTCGTTGGTATCGAGGCAGTCCAGTGCCCGCTCCAGGGTGCGAAGGATTTCGTGGCGGCGTGGATCGTCCGTCGACAGCGCGTGCATGAGCTCCGACAGCACCTGCAAGTCCGTCTGGAGCTGCCACACGTCGTCGTTGCGGATCGCGAGGTCAGCCCGGCGCAGCTGGAACAACGGGGTGTCGCCGGCGGTCAACCGGTCGCCAACGTCCGTCGGAACGAATCCTTGTCCGAGGACGTCGGGGTTCGCGGCGGCCTCCACGAGGAACGTCACCTGCTCGCCGCCTGCGGCCGTCGACACGACGGGCACGTATCGGTTCCCTGGGTGAATGCCCTTCAGCGGGCTCCCCAAGGCGTCGTAGACGAGCGCTTCGGCCTGGAATCCGGGCCAGTCGCCGGCGAAACCAAGGTCGAACAACGCTTCGACTCGACACCCGGCCCATTCCGCCGGTACGACGCCTTCGGCTCTGATCCACAGCGTCGACCACGGCGTGCCCCAGGCGTCACCGACCGCGATCGGGTCGTAGGTTGCCGCTGCTGCGTCGCGTATCGAGACCGGTTCGCCCGGGACCGGCCAGCCGCTCAGCCGCATCGGGGTGGTGGCGGAGTAGACCGCAGGCGCGATCCGCTCGTGCAACACCCGGTCGATTCGGCCCTCTACCAAGCGACGGTCGTCGTGCACGCGGACTCCCGATGATGGGCTGGCTGGCGACGAACTCCTCCGCTCTCGTTCTGGTTCGGTCGGTCACGCCAGCCAAGCTGTGGCTACCTTGACCCTCACTGGCAGCGTGGGCACGGTGCATCCACACTGAAGTGGGCGCCTCGGCGCTCCCCAGGCGTCCCCCCGCGCCGAAGCGCCGAGGCGTCCCCATGATTGCAGAGTCAGGCTCCCCGCACCTCTTGAGCGTCGATTCGCCGGCCCGAGCGAGACACGCGGCTCGGGATGGAAAGGGAACCAACACCGCGGCAACGGCGAGAGGCAGTACCACCGCAGCGATCGTCACCACCCGATCCCTAAGGCCGCTTGATCGGATGATGTCCACAGTCCCGTCGTAACGTCAGGCCCAGGCGCTATCGATGCTTGGGGCCAGTTCCTGACGAAAGGCTCGCGCCCGTTGCGGTGCGGGCCTCCCGGCTACAGTCGCCGGATGATCATCGATCTTTCGCACGAGATCGTGCCAGGGATGCTGACCTATCCCGGCGTCGCCGTCCCACAGCTACAGACGATCGTCTCGCGCGAGGAGTCGGCCGAGCGGCTGGGATCCGGAGTATCACTAGAGATCGAGTCGTTGACCCTGGTTGGCAACACCGGTACGTATATCGACGCGCCGTTCCACTTTCACGCCGATCGGGCCGACGTGGCGCGACTGCCGGTCGAGCGGTTGGTGAACGTTCCGATCGTGATGATCCGAGTGCTCGATCGCTTGGCGGTGTCCGCTGACGATTTGGGCGAGCGGGACCGGCTCTGGGGCCACGCCGTACTTGTGCACACCGGCTGGTCTCGGCATTGGGGCACCGATCGATACCTGGACTTCGGCTGCCCTCATTTGCGCGCCGACGCGGTCGACGCCCTCGTTGATGCGAATGTGGCCGTCGTCGGAATCGATTCGCTGAATATCGACGACCCGACCGACATCGACCGGCCAGCACATGACCACCTGCTCGGTGCCGACATCCCGATCATCGAGCATTTGACGAACCTGCACGTCGTGCCTGACGCCGGCGCTCGGCTGACTGCCCTGCCGGCACCGGTACGTGGCATGGCCTCGTTCCCGCTACGAGCAATCGCGGTCTACGAGAACACTTAGCATGCACAGCACACCACAACGACCCACCGCCGCGGGCGAGCACTTCGCCGACGCCGAACGCTCCTCGCCGCTCTGTCGCTCGTCAAGCGCAACGCCGAGCGGGATCGCCACGTCTAGGTCGCGCTCGTCCACGCCACCCCCGGGTCGCTGCGGGGTGGGCTCGGCGAATGGCAGACCGTCGCCGACAGGGAAACCCGCCGCGAGCCGCCGCGTAGAACCGACAGTTAACAGCCCCTCGCGCCGGGAGAATGGGCGGGGCCGTTGGCGTGTGCCCTTCGTCCTCGTGCTCATCGCCGCGGTGGCAATGCGCTGCCGCAGGCGGCAGGATAGTGCCCTCTATCCAACGGGTGGGGAAGGCTCTCCTGGCGGATGAAGACCCTCAGGCAACTTGGTGTCCTTGTCGACAATCGAGCCGTCGAGTTGGGATTGCAAGAGGCTCCGGGCCTTACTCAGGTCAGCCCCGCTGAGGTGTGCCTCCTTGAGGATCGCGCCGGCGAGGTCTGCCCCACTGAGGTCGGCGCCGACGAGGTCCGCCTCGATGAGGTTGGCGCGGTCGAGGTGTGCCCTGGTGAGGTCGGCGCCGGCGAGGTCTGCCTCGCTGAGGTCGGCGCCGGCGAGGTGTGCCCCGATGAGGAAGGCGTTCTCGAGGTGCGCTTCGCCGAGCAAGGCGTTTTCGAGGTGCGCCCCGATAAGGTCGGCGGTCTTGAGGTGTGCCTCCCTGAGGTCGGCGCGGTCGAGGTGTGCCCAGGTGAGGAAGGCGTTTTCGAGGTGCGCCCCGCGGAGCGAGGCGTTTTCGAGGTGTGCCCCGCCGAGCGAGGCGTTTTCGAGGTGTGCCCCACTGAGTTTGGCACGGTCGAGATGTGCCCCACTGAGGTAAGCGCGGTCGAGGTGTGCCCAGGTAAGTTTGGCGCGGTCGAGGTGTGCCCAGGTCAGGTCGGCGCGGTCGAGGTGTGCCCAGGTCAGGTCGGCGCCGTCGAGGTCTGCCTCGGTGAGGTTGGCGCCGTCGAGGTGTGCGCCCTTGAGTTCGGCACGTGTGAGGCGAGCCGCTACGAGGTCTGCCTGCCGAAGGACCGTCCAGCGCAGGTTGATCGGCCGCTCCTCACTAGCGGGCAAAGATCGACGTCGACCGATCACCCGGAGCGCTGCCTGTATATCGATCTGCACCTTATCCGGCTGTTCTTGCTCCGGCACCTTCCGCGAGTCCGTACGGTCTCGCACCCAGGCGGCAAGGACCTCCAAGATCGTCGGCTGGTCACGGTCACTGTCTGCCATCAGGCGTCCGAGTGCATAGATGCCGCCAAGCCGTTCCTCGAGCTTGTCGTCGCCCAACTGCTCGACGGCCTTGGAGTATCGATCCGTGAAGTGGCCCTCTCGGCTGAGTCGGTGAGTCCGGGCCGTGTAGGCCAGGCCTCCAGCGGCGCCGGCCGCGACGACAAGGGCAATCAGCCCAGTACGAGTGCGGCTGATGGCCTTGTGCCGATCGCTCGCGCTGGCGAGATCAGGATGCCGTGTCAGCACAGCTGGCAGGCCCCACACTATGAAGACCGCCGCACCCGCTGCAGCAATCAGCAGCACGGCCAGGACCAGCCTGTACAGCCACGATCTCCGCCGAGGCGTAGCCACTACATCTGTGTACTTGACTGCACACTGAACGTCTACGGCTGTAGACACCAAAGGGCGCTCCGCACCGGACCACCGGGTGGGCGTTGTCGTATGCACGGGTCATGATGCGTGTACCGGGCAGGTCGTACCTGCGGCCGATGGATTGGCGACTAGACGAGTACCGCGCCGAGCCGACCTTCCCGAGGGACGAGAGCCACGCGACGCAAAGAGCGAGGGCACCCCGCCCCCGGGCTACCGGGCGGGGCCTCTCATGTTCGTGCTGACGTTTGGTCGGCCCCCCGTGACCAGCTCCTTTGCCGAGAACCGGGCCGCGCCGGACAGTCTGGTCCACCCCGCAGGAGACACGCAAGACGAACGGGCGCGCCGCTCGACGAAGCCAGACATACCCCACAGCAACGGACACGAGCCTCTGTTCGAGGGCCCCCCCGCGCGGGGGCCGCGGGGGGCCGGACGCGACCCTAATCCGACCTTGATCGGCCTGACCAGAGTGATGAGAGAACCGTTATCTATCCCGAACATGACCCGCCCGGGAGGCAGGCGGGCGTCCCGGCCGGGTAGCGACCAAAGGGTGAGCGTCTCTCGGTGCCGTCATTGATCGGCCTGGGTTGGGCTGTGCGGCCCCATAACGGGCCGCGATGACCGTGGGGCACCGGCCACAACGGCCCGCGGATATAGTCCCGCTCGGCGTGTTGGCCCGCTCGGACCTCAGCGGAGCCACACAGCGTTAGACGCGCGGGGTCACATGATGACGACCAGTGGCGAGAACAAGCCGAAGGCAACCGGCAATGTCAGCAACGGCTGGCAGGTAATTGTCGCTGGTCCCCGTGAGACGCCTCGGCCGCGGCGCGAGCGCGAGCGGTACAGCGGACGGCACCGTCGGGTGCCGGCTGATAGAGCGAATGCGCAGGACGCCACCACCGAGCGCGGCGCTTGAACTGCAGCTGCCCGCCGGTGTTACCCCTGCGCGCGATGTAAGGGGTCTTGGGCTCTGTGCTGAGTCAAGAACTTGGCAGGGTTTAGCTCGGCGTCGACGTCGTGGTCTCAGGTCGTTCGTGTGCGAGCATGCCAGCGGTTAGTTGGCCTCGGCAGGTAGATACGTCTGTCGTGGGGTTTGGTCGCCGAGAGCTTGGTGGGGTCGGATGGTGTTATAGATCTGGCGGAATCGCGCGACTTCCATCGGCGAGGGCGTCGCCGTCGTCGATCGGGGCGCGGTAGAGGTGCTCGTATTTGCAGGGTTTCGAAGAACCGCTCGACGACTCCGTTGGTCTGCGGGGATCTGACCCTGGTCCGGACGTGACGCAGTACGGGATCGTCACCGTCGAACGCGGCCCGGAACGTGCTGCTGCGGTAGCACGATCCGTTGTCGGAGACGAGGGCGATCGGTGCCGGGGCCTCGCCGATGATCACCCCGGCCGCGTCGATGATGTCCATCACGCCCCGGTCGCCGCGCAGGTCGGTGAGGTTGAGCAGGCGTTGCGCCTCATGCACGGCCAGGTCCACGCACCGCAGCGCGTCCGCGCCGCGACAGGTTGTGGTGACGGTGGCCGCCAGGCAGTACTTGGTGACGTAGTCGATCACCGCGCTGATCCGCCAGATCCCGCCGGTCGGGGTCTCGAACTCACTGAAGTCGGTTTGCCAGACCCGGTTGCGGCGGGTGGGTGGGTCGTGAAAGACGCGCCGACGAAGCACCGCCCACGATTTGCGGTCAGCCCGGTACCCGCGCGGCAGCAGCAACCCCCGCCGGCGTAAGGCACGTTGCACGGTCGAGGTCGACACCGCGTGCCCGTCGGCGCGCATCATCGCCGCGACCTTGCGATGCCCCCACGCCGGCCAGTCACCGGCATACTTCGCTGCCAACGCTTCGATCGCGTCGACCCGAGGCGCGGGCCACGGCCCCTTGCCGACATCCTCGGCCCGCAGCCGAGCCAACCGACGCCGATACGTACGTTCCGGGATGCCGGCCAGCCCAGCGAACCTCGAAACCGGCGTTCCCTCCGCCGCTCTTAGGGCCTCGAGGTCTCCGAAGGGACCTCGTGCACATGCTCAGCCCCCAGCCGCCAGATCCGCAGCTGCACCGTCGCCTCCGCCAGCGCAAGCTTGAGCTGCTCGATCTCGGCTCGCTGTCTTCGCTCAGTCGAGTTGCCGTTCCTACCGGCCGGGCCCGGCATCATATTCTCCAGCCCAGCCTGCCCCGCCTCCAAGAACCGGTCCCGCCACTCCGCGACCGTCTTCCCCGTCGTGCCGTGCCGCCTGGCTGCCTCAGCAATCGTCAACTCACCCGACAACACCGCCAGCACAACACGCATCCGCTCCTCGACCGGCAACTGCGAATGCCCGCGCCGACTCATCAGCCAATCCTCCCAGCCGGCCAGTAAAAGCGACCCTGCCAAAAAGTTTGACTCAGTAGAGCTCAACAATCTCGAACATGTGTTCGATAGTAGCCAGTCCGACATTAGCCGGTCACTAGAGAATCCCCACTCACAGCAGGACATACCCGCACGAACGAGTGTCCGCCGGGTGGCTAAGTCCCCGTGGAAAGCTCGTCCGTTCCGCCACGCTGAATGGCCGCCAGCTCGCGGTGAATCTCGGTAAGTGATTGCCGGATGTCGGTGAGTGTCGCCTGACTATTGGGGTCCGCCTGATTATTGGCGGATGGGTCAGACGCCTTCGGTGTAGGCACCAGCACGCTTGCCAGAATGCTCGCCAGCGATCCGATGATCCCAACGCCGCAGAACATCACTACCGTGGCGACAAGTCGCCCGCCTGGCGTCACCGGATAATAGTCTCCGTAGCCCACCGTCGTGATCGTCACGACGGCCCACCACAAGGCCTCGCCGCCGGTCTTGATATTGGCATTAGCCGACTTGCTCTCCAATTGCAGTACGAGCACGCTGGACACCGCCAACACGATCATCGCGGCCAAGAGCGTCACGAAGACTGCGTATCGGCCACGGTTGTCCAGTACGTCCTTCACCAGGTCACGCTTGCTCTTGCCGCGCAGCAGCCGGGTAATTCGGGCAACGCGGCTGAGCCGAGCGAGTCTCAACAGAGCTGTGTATTTGAAGAGGCCGAAACTCGGTATCGAGCCCAGCAGATCCAGCCAACCGCGTCCACGGAAGAAGTAGCCACGTTTGGACGGTGCGCGCTTCAACCGTAGGCCGAAGTCAAGCAAGAACACCACGCAGATCCCATTGTCGTATATCTCGAGCAGCTGGGTCGTCGATTTGGACAGCGTAGGCAGCAGCAGCGCCACCATGACCACCAAGGAGAGAATCGTCAGGACCAGGATGAACAGTTCGTACGCGTTGCTCTGCGTCTCGTAATCCGCCTTCGATGCCATCAGACAGCCTCCGTCGCCACCCCGGGTGTCCGGAATCTACGACGGCACATGCGTCACAAGCGTGTGGCTCACCGTTGCCAGGTTCGCAAAGAGCGCGCGCCGGCGCGGTTGTTCTAAAGGTGGGACGTTCAGCCGCATCACGCAGTGGTTCTTGCCCTTCGGCCGTTGGTACTCGAACCCGGCCCGCTCGAAGAGGCTGCGGGTACCCTTGTAAAGGAAGGACGCAGATACCTTCCTGCCCTGCATGTCCTTGGGGTATGCCTCCACCACACCACCCCCGGCTCCTTACGTGCCGATGAGGGGGCTCCCGTTCTCCATACTTTGAGCGAACACCGAGCGTGGGCGCAACGAGAGGAGCTACTTTCCATGACCAGGTACGTCATCGGTCCCGAGGTCGCAATTCGCCTGGCTAACGACCAGACCGTGATTCGTGACGGGCATCAGATCCTGGCTCCAACCCTTCTTCGCTCCCAACTGCTCTCGCTCCTCTTCCATGCAGTAAACCGAGGTGAGATGACGAAGCAGGGTGCCGATCAGCGGCTCAACTACGTGCGCGGGCTGCGGATTCGACTGCTCGGTGACCGCGTCCTTCAGAACGCCGCTTGGAAGGTCGCAGAGCAGCTCGGTTGGTCTGACACGTTCGACGCCGAGTACGTCGCGCTGACGCAGCTACAGGCCGACGCTTTGATCACGCTCGATGGGCAACTCGCCCATGCCGTGAAGGATCTCGTGAACGTCGCACCCATCGAGGCACTCTCCTGATCGAACACGCGCTGCGAACGCTACCCCGCAGCGAACACTCTCTTCTGCGGCGCCGGGGAGCCTAGCGGAGCTTGGTTGACCAATGCGCGACGTTGATCTTGAGCTTTACGCGGTGTTTCCCGGGCTTGGCTTTGAGCCTCTCGGGCAGCGTCGTCACTTTTGCTCGTCTGTCCTCAGACATTAAATCTGAACTCCACCACGTCCCCATCGGCCATGACGTAGTCCTTACCCTCGATCCGGACCCGACCTCTAGCTTTGGCCTCGGCCATCGATCCGGCGGCGACGAGGTCGTCATACGAAACGACCTCGGCCTTGATGAAGCCCCGTTCGAAGTCGGTATGGATCACGCCCGCGGCCTGGGGAGCCGTGGCGCCGCGCGGGATCGTCCAAGCGCGGGCCTCCTTCGGGCCCGCAGTCAGGAACGACTGCAGCCCTAACGTCGTGAAGCCGACGCGAGCCAACTGGTCGAGGCCGGATTCCTGCTGACCCATGGATTGCAGCAGCTCCAGCGCCTCGTCATCAGGCAACTCGACGAGCTCGGCCTCGGTCTTCGCGTCGAGGCAGATGGCCTCGGCAGGCGCGACGAGCTCGCGCAGTTCGGCGGTGAACGCCGCGTCGGTCAGCTCGTCGGGATCCATGTTGAAGACGTAAAGGAACGGCTTCGCGGTCATCAACTGCAGCTCGCGGAGCGGCGCCGGGTCGAGGCCGGCCGCGAACACGGTCTGGCCGGAGTCCAGCACGTCCCGGGCATGCTCGACGGCCGCGAGCACCGCCGCCCGATCCTTGTTGTTTCGCGCCTCCCGAACCAGCCGGGGCAGAGCCTTATCGATGGTCTGCAGGTCGGCGAGGATGAGCTCGGTATTGATGGTCTCGATGTCATCCTTGGGCGAGATCTTCCCGTCCACGTGCACCACGTCCGGGTCGGTGAACGCCCGGATAACCTGGCAGATGGCGTCGGCTTCGCGGATGTTCGCCAGGAACTGGTTCCCTAGTCCCGCGCCCTCGCTGGCGCCCTTGACGATGCCGGCGATGTCGACGAACGAGACCGTGGACGGAACGATCCTGGCCGAGTCGAAGATCTTGGCGAGCACCGGCAGTCGCGGCTCCGGCACGCCGACGACTCCGACGTTCGGTTGGATGGTGGCAAACGGATAGTTCGCGGCCAGCACATCGTTCTTGGTCAGCGCATTGAACAACGTGGACTTTCCCACGTTGGGCAGCCCAGCAATGCCTATCGTCAGGCCCACGGGCGGCCAGTCTACGGAGAGACGCGAGCCTGCCCGCGCGTCGCTCGCAGAAATTGTCAGCGCCCGATGCCAGCCTGTTCGCATGGACATCGCCGCCGTGGCTCTCGTCACCCTCGTCGCAGGGCTGGCTGTCGGCTGGCTGTCCGCGCGCTATCGAAGTCAGACGAGGGTGGCCTCGGCGGAAGCCGACGTAGCCCGCCTCGACGCGGCCCTGCGCGTCGAGCGCGCGACCGCGGAAGAACGGGCGACGCTCGCCGCGCGCACCGACACCGCGCTGCGGGAGACCTTCGGCGCACTGTCGGCAGAAGCATTGCAGCGCAACAACGAGGCGTTCGTCGCGCTCGCCGAGGCTCGGCTGGGCATGGCGCGAGCCGCGGCAGACGGGGACCTCGCCCAACGGCGGCAGGCCATCGACAGCGTGGTCGGACCGTTGCGCGAGTCGCTGGACGCGATGCAGCAGCAGCTGCGCACGGTCGAGCGCGATCGAGCAGGATCGTATTCAGCCTTGCTCGAGCAGATCGGCACGATGCGTCAGACGTCTGAGCAGCTGCGAACCGAGACCGCCCAGCTGGTCACCGCCCTGCGGGCGCCGCAGATACGCGGGCGGTGGGGCGAGCTCCAACTCGAGCGCGCGGTCGAAGCGGCCGGCATGACGGAGCACATCGACTACGTCACCCAGGTCACCGCCCCCGGCGAGGACGGCGTGGTACGGCCCGACTTGGTGGTTCGCCTGGTCGGAGGCAAGAACGTGGTTGTTGACTCCAAGGTCGCGTTCAACGCCTACCTGGAGGCTATGGAAGCCCGCGACGATGCCACCCGCGCGAACCGTCTGAAGGCGCATGCGCGCCACTTGCGTGAGCACATCGATTCGCTGGGGGCTAAGGCGTACTGGGAACGCTTCGCGCCATCGCCGGAGTTCGTTGTGTGCTTCATCCCGGCCGACGCCTTCCTCGACGCAGCGCTGCGAGAGCAGCCGACGTTGTTAGAACACGCGTTCGCCCGCAACGTGGTGGTGGCCACGCCGTCGACGCTTGTCACGCTGTTGCGCACTGTCGCGTACACCTGGCGGCAGGATGCCCTGGCCGCGAATGCGGCGGCCGTGCACCAACTCGGGCGAGAGCTGTACACCCGGTTGTCGACGATGGGCGGCCACGTCGACAAGCTCGGGCGTGCGCTCAGCAGCGCCGTTGGCTCCTACAACCAGACGGTGTCGTCGCTAGAGAGCAGGGTTTTCGTCACCGCTCGGAAAATGACCGAGTTGAACGTGGTCGATCCGAACAACCCTGTCGAATCGCCGCGCCAAGTAAATCTCGGCGTGCGATCGACGCAGGTTCCGGAGTTCGCCGAGCAGCGACTCGTTGCCCTGCCGAAGCCCCGCTCGGGCGTCCCGCCGCCGGACCAGGCTGAGATTCCCGGAGCGGCGCCGGAGGCAACCGGCGCGTGATGCGCCGCTGGAGATCGGGTACCTCAGCCAGCCGTGATAGGGAACCCGTTGATGCCCATGCATCAGGTCGGTTGTGTGACTAAGCGCTCAGCGGCATGGTTGCGGGTACCCTCAAATGTCAAGCCGGAGTAATGAACGTGGCGTCCTGGCCGCCCTGGACAGCCAAGGCCGAGAGGATAAGCGCGTGGATGCGACCGTGCGGCCTGACACGGGCGGCTACACCGACGACGGCTGGAACGAGACGACGCACATTACGGTGACCGGGGCGCCCGCCGATGATGGATGGTCGGCCGGCGCCGCCACAGAAGAACCGGCCGCCACCACGGAAGAGCGCGGCGTCCCCGGATGGCTTGCGGTTCTGGTGCTCATCGGGATCACCGGCATTGGTGGTCTCATCGATCTGCTGCAGGGAACCACGATCAAAGGCGCTTTCAACATCGCGCTCATCGTCGGGTCGGTGGTGGCCATCCTGATCGTGCGACGCCACTCCATGTTCTCCGTCGTGGTCGCCCCGCCGCTGGTCTACTTCGTTGCATCCGCGGTCGTGCTTTACGTCCGCTCCGGCGGCCTGTCCAACCGATCCCGGCTGATCGATTCAGCGATCAACTGGCTGGTCTACGGCTTTCCGGCGATCGCCGGCGCGACAGGTGCGGTCTTGATCATCGCTGGCATCCGCATGATCATGCGGCGCTGAAGGAGACCCCCGCGCAGTTGGTCCAACGGCCGCGCGTCTAACGCCGGGCCGTTCGTAGATCGCGACGCAGCTCCTGCGGCAAGGCGAACGTCAGCCGCTCCTCGGTATGGCTGACCTCCTGCATGTCCGTGTAGCCGTGGTCCGCCAGCCACGCTGCGACCTCCTGTACCAGCACCTCCGGGACGGAGGCTCCGGAGGACAGGCCGACGGTCTGCACTCCATCCAGCCAGGTGACGTCCATGCCATCGGCATTCTCGACCAGACGCGCGGCGTTGGCCCCGGCCGCTCGCGCGACCTCGACCATTCGCACGGAGTTGCTCGAGTTTTCTGACCCGACGACGAGGAATAGCTCGACCTCCGGAGCGATCACCTTGACCGCCGCTTGCCGGTTCTGCGTCGCGTAGCAGATGTCATCGCTTGGCGGCGATTGCAGGGTGGGGAACCGCCCGCGCAGCGCATCGACGGTCTGCATGGTCTCGTCGACGGACAACGTGGTCTGAGACAACCAGACGACGCGCTCGGGATCCTTGACCTCGACATCCGCGACATCGCGAGGGCCGTCGACCAGGCGGATGGCCTCGGGTGCCTCCCCCGTCGTCCCGACGACCTCCTCGTGCCCATTGTGGCCGATGAGCAGGATGTCGTAGCCCTCTTGCGCGAACCGGCGGGCCTCGTTGTGCACCTTCGTCACGAGCGGGCAGGTGGCGTCGATGGTGCGCAGCTGCCGGCGCGCGGCCTCTTCATGGACCGTCGGGGCTACGCCGTGGGCAGAGAAAACCACGGTTGCGCCCTCGGGAACGTCGTCCGTCTCCTCGACGAAGATCGCGCCGCGCTTCTCCAGTGCCCGCACGACATGCAGGTTGTGCACGATCTGCTTGCGGACGTAGATCGGTGCACCGTAGTGGTCGAGAGCGTGTTCGACGGTCTGCACCGCGCGGTCCACTCCGGCGCAATAACCGCGTGGTCGAGCAAGCAACACCCGACCCGGACGCTGCGGTGCGGCATCGGCGGTGGACGCCTCGGCTGGGTCGAATGTCATACCTCGATGGTACGGACGGCACCTCGTGCGGCAGTCTGATGGCATGTCGCCGTTACCCACACCGGCTCGCGCCTCCATCGGAATGGCCGCGGCGGCCATTTCGGCGGCTCGCGAGTTGCCTCGCAAACTCGTCGAACTACCGGTCATCGCCGCCGGCACCGCGCTTCAGCTATCGCTACGAGCCCAACAGCAGTACGCCGAGTTCATCGCCAGGGGCGACGAGATCCTCGGCCAGCTGCGTGGGATTCCAGACGAGCCCCCGTCGTGGGCGACGTTTGATGAATCCCCCGCGGCCGAGCCTCGTTCGAGCGATCGCTCGCGTCCTGCGACCGCTGAGGCGTCGGAGGTGGAAGAGCTCACTGACGCCATCGAAGGGGAGGCGATGGCCGAGTTACTGGAGGCTGAGGCGCTGGCGGCACTCGAAGACGCTGAGGCGGACGGCATCGCCGAAGCACTCGACACCGCTGCCCTGGCCACCGACCGACCGCTGGGGCCGCCGGCCGGCAAGGCGGCCGCCAAGAAGGCGGCGGCCAAGAAGGCACCAGCCACCCCACGGAACAGTCCGACGGCGGCCGCCGGGGAGACCAGCGAATCGCCGAACGGTAGCGAACCGCCCGGCACGCCGCCCGTCGGGGAAAACCCGACAGCCGGCGTGGACACGGACCTGCCCCGAGACTGATGGCGCGGCTGACGTCCTCACCCGACAATCCGATTCCGGTCCGGGTGGTGGCCCAGAAGGTCGGCGCCTGGATCGCGCGATTGGGCGAGATCTGGGTGGATGGACAGATCGCTCAGCTGACCCGTCGTCCCGGCGTCGCCACCCAGTTCCTCACCTTGCGGGATCCCGATTCCACGATCTCGCTCACCGTGACCTGCGGCCGGGGCGTGCTGCCGGACACCGTCGAGGAGGGGTCTCGAGTCGTGGTGCACGCGCGGCCGGATTTCTATCTCGAGCGCGGCGTGTTCAGTCTGCGGGCCAGCGAGATGCGCCTGGTCGGGCTCGGCGAGCTGCTCGCCCGCCTTGAGGCGCTTCGGCGACTGCTCGCGGCCGAAGGGCTGTTTGCGCGTGAGCGCAAGCGCCCGTTGCCATTTCTTCCGCGCCGCGTCGGCATCATCACCGGGCGGGCCAGCGCGGCCGAACACGATGTGGTGGAGAACGCGAGGCGGCGACTGCCCGCCGTCCGGTTCCGCATCGAGAACGCCGCGACGCAAGGCGCAGCCGCGGTCGCCGAGGTTGTCGCCGCGCTGGACCGGCTCGACCGCGATCCCGAGGTCGACGTGATCGTGATCACCCGGGGGGGTGGCAGCGTCGAGGATCTGCTGCCCTTCAGCAACGAGACGCTCCTGCGGGCCGTGGCCGCTTCCCGTACTCCCGTGGTGAGCGCGATCGGCCATGAGAGCGACACACCCCTACTAGACCTCGTCGCCGACGTCGCGGCATCTACGCCTACCGACGCTGGCAAGCGGGTTGTGCCGGACCTGGCCGACGAGCTGGCTCGCGTGCGAGATCTTCGAGGTCGGGCGCGAGCGTCGGTTCGCCGCCGGGTGCAGGCTGAGACGGAAGCCATCGCGTCGGTACCCGATCGGCTACGCACCGCAATGCGGACGTACCTCCGCCAGGCGCAATCTGACAACGCGGCGCAGCGGGATCGAATCCGTCGGCAGGTAACCGGCCGGCTCGCGGCCGCGATAACCGACCTGGAACACGTCAAGGCCCGGGTTCGCGCGCTCTCACCTCAGTCCACGCTCGACCGCGGGTATGCGGTCGTTCGGACGGCTCGTGGCCGCGTGGTGCGCGATCCGACCGAAGCGCATGGGCCACTGCGGATTCGGGTCGCCCGTGGTGAGTTCGGTGCGATCACCGACACCGCCTAGGGTCGGCCCAATGAGCACTGACGATCGCGGCTTGGCCGACGATGCCCGCGTCGAGGCCCCGCGTGCGGCTGACCGCGGGGAAATGGGGTATGAGGACGCGCGCGCCGAGCTGAGCGATGTCGTCCGTCGCCTCGAGTCCGGAGGCCAGACGCTCGAAGAGTCACTGGCGCTGTGGCTGCGGGGTGAGGAACTCGCCGAGATCTGCGAGCGCTGGTTGTCAGGCGCGACAGATCGGCTCAACGCGGTCATTGCGGCGCACGAGAAGGCTTCAGCTTCAGCGCATTCTGACGAGTCCGCTGCAGACAACCGCTCACGCCAGACCTGAACGCCCAGCATTCTGAGAAGATGGCGGGACTAGGCATCCGCCAGCCGTAATCACCTCGGCCGGCAGCGGAGGCCGTCGTCGCCGGACTCACGCCGGGAGGCTTACCGTGACCCAGCCGCCGGACAGCTCCGGCCTTGTTCCCCCGGAACTGGCGGTCGCCCGCCAGGCCCCGGATCGCAACCTGGCTCTGGAGCTCGTGCGGGTGACCGAAGCAGCCGCCATGGCCGCTGGACGTTGGGTCGGCCGCGGCGACAAGAACGGCGGGGACGGGGCGGCCGTCGATGCCATGCGAACCCTGATCGGCACCGTCTCGATGCGCGGCGTTGTCGTCATCGGCGAGGGCGAGAAAGACCACGCGCCGATGCTCTACAACGGCGAGGAAGTTGGCGACGGCACCGGCCCGCTCTGCGACGTCGCCGTCGACCCCATCGACGGCACGACCCTGATGTCCAAAGGCATGCCGAATGCGCTGGCGGTGATCGCTGTCGCCGAGCGTGGCACGATGTTCGACCCGTCCGCCGTGTTCTACATGGAGAAGATCGCGACGGGGGTCGAGGCCGCCGACGTTATCGACATCACGGTCCCACCGGCGGAGAACGTCCGGCGGGTAGCGAAGGCCAAGAACGAGCATTCAGAAGACGTCACGGTGTGCATCCTCGACCGGCCCCGCCACATGGACCTCGTCCGTGAGGTGCGCGACTCCGGCGCACGCATCAAATTCATCAGCGACGGCGATGTAGCTGGCGCGATTATGGCCGCACGGCCCGGCACTGGCGTGGACCTGCTGCTTGGCATCGGCGGAACGCCAGAAGGCATCATTGCCGCAGCCGCGCTGCGCTGCATGGGTGGCACGATCCAGGGTCGGCTGTGGCCGCGGGACGATGAGGAGCGGCGGAAGGCAATCGACGCTGGCCACGATTTGAACCGGGTGCTGACCACGAACGACCTGGTCCAGGGGGAGGACATCTTCTTCTGTGCCACCGGTATCACGGACGGCGAATTGCTGCGCGGTGTGCGCTATTACGCCGATGCCGTGCGCACCGAATCGATCGTGCTCAGATCCAAGTCAGGCACCGTGCGAGTGATCGACTCATTGCACCAGCTCGGCAAACTGCGTGCCTATTCCTCCATCAACTTTGACCGCGCCTGACTAAATCGACCACGCTACGGTCTATAAGTCCGCTGCGGCACTCGAGAGAGGCGCGAACATGCTGGTCACGACGACGAATGAAATCCCCGGATGGCAGATCCAACGCGTGATCGGCGAGGTGTTTGGCCTGACGGTGCGGTCGCGGAACGCCTTCTCCCAGATGGGTGCCGGCCTGAAGTCGATGTTCGGCGGGGAGCTCCAAGGCATGACCAAGAATCTGGCGGAGAGCCGGAACGAAGTGATGAACCGCATGCTCGAAGCGGCGCGCGCTCGCGGAGGCAACGCGGTGATCTGCATGCGCTTCGACACCTCGGATATGGCCGACACCTGGACGGAACTGTGTGCATATGGCACGGCGGTCGTCGCCGTCCCGATCGATGAGGGGGCTCGCCAGACCGCGGCTGAACTCGGGTACGGCCAGCCAGCACGTTAGCGGGCGACGACCGTCTTCCCGATCACACTCCGCCCCGCGGGCTCGGCCGACCCATACGATCGGCCCATCTGCCGATCCTGAGGAGCGGGCGATCCGATGACGACTGGCCACGACCACCGCGTCGAGAAGGACTCCATGGGGGAAGTCCGGGTGCCGCGCGAGGCCAAGTGGGGCGCCCAGACGCAACGAGCAATCGACAACTTCCCCATCTCCGGGCTGCCGCTAGAGCGGGAGATGATCGCCGCCCTGGCGATGATCAAGGGCGCATCCGCTCAGGTTCGAGCCCAGCGTGGCCTGCTGGATCCGACCAAGGCAGGCGCCATTGCGGCAGCCGCGGCCGAGGTGGCCCGCGGAGATTGGGATGCCGAGTTTCCCATCGACACGTTCCAGACCGGGTCCGGCACCTCGTCGAACATGAACGCCAACGAGGTGCTGGCCCGGCTGGCGTCCGAGCTACTGAGCGGCGAAGTCCGGATCCACCCGAATGACGATGTGAACGATCCGCTGTCCAGTAACGATCAGTTTCCGTCGGCGATCCACATCGCCGCGACGAAGGCCGTCATCGCCGATCTGATCCCGGCCCTCCGCCACCTCGCCGGATCCCTGTCAACGAAGGCCGCCGACTACGCCGAGGTGGTGAAGTCCGGTCGCACGCACCTCATGGACGCGACGCCAGTCACGCTCGGTCAGGAATTCGCCGGCTATGCGGCTGCGGTCAGCTACGGGGTAGAACGACTCGAGGCGGTATTGCCGCGGCTCGCCGAGCTGCCGTTGGGCGGCACCGCCGTCGGCACGGGAATCAACGCGCCCGTGGGCTTCGGCGCGGACGTTATTCGTATCCTCGCCGCCGAGACCGGCTTGCCGCTCACCGAGGCGCGCAACCACTTCGAGGCGCAAGGCGCCCGTGACAGCGTGGTCGAGCTGTCCGGCGCGCTGCGCACAATCGCGGTAAGCCTCAACAAGATCGCGAACGACATCCGGTGGATGGGTTCGGGCCCGCGGACTGGGCTGACCGAGATATGGATCCCGGACCTACAACCGGGCTCGTCGATCATGCCCGGCAAGGTCAACCCGGTCGTATGTGAGGCGGTGTGTCAGGTCGTCGCCCAGGTGATCGGCAATGATGCCTGCGTCGCGTGGGCCGGCGCGAGCGGCAACTTCGAGCTGAACGTGATGCTGCCGGTCATGTCGCGCAACGTGCTGGAATCGATCCGATTGCTCGCGAGCGTGTCCCGGGTATTCGCCGACAAGTGCATCGACGGCATCGTCGCCAACGTCGAACGCTGCCGTGAGTATGCCGAGTCATCGCCGTCCATCGTCACCCCGCTGAACCACTACGTCGGCTACGACGAGGCAGCCAAGATCGCTAAGCAGGCGCTTGCCGAGCGCAAGACCATCCGCCAGGTGGTGGTGGAACGGGGACATGTCGACTCCGGGGCGATCAGCGCCGAGAAGCTCGACGAGGTGCTCGACGTGCTCTCGATGACCCATCCCGGGCCCTAACGACCGCATCCCCCGGTACCGGCCATACTCCGGAGCTCCGTAACTGCCAGCCACCGCCGATGATCTTTGACTGATCGTCGCCCTGGAGCGATAAGTCAAGATTACGAGCAACCTGCCCGAGCGACTGGCCAACTATCCGGGCAGATATTCGAGCATCTCGGTAACGAGAGCCGCGATGGGCGATCGCTCCGACCGGGTGAGGGTCACGTGCGCGAAGAGCGGATGGCCGCGTAGTGCGTCGATCACGGCGGCAATTCCGTCGTGCCGGCCTACCCGCAGGTTGTCGCGCTGCGCCACGTCGTGGGTCAGCACGACCCGCGAGCCGGTGCCGATCCGAGACAGCACCGTGAGCAGCACATTGCGCTCGAGGGACTGGGCTTCATCGACGATCACGAACGAGTCGTGCAACGATCGGCCCCGAATGTGTGTCAGTGGCAGCACCTCGACCATGCCGCGGTCGAGCACCTCATCGATCACGTTCTGGCTGACCAACGCGCCGAGTGTGTCGAAGACCGCTTGCGCCCATGGCGCCATCTTCTCGTTCTCGGTGCCGGGCAGATAACCGAGCTCCTGCCCACCCACGGCGTACAACGGCCGAAACACCAAGACGCGCTTGTGGGCGCGCCGCTCCAAGACCGCATCCAGTCCGGCGCACAGGGCGAGCGCGGACTTGCCGGTGCCGGCGCGACCACCGAGCGACACGATGCCGATGTCGGGATCGAGTAGCAGGTCGAGCGCGACGCGTTGCTCGGCCGAACGACCATGCAGGCCGAACGCCTCCCGGTCGCCACGTACCAGGCGTATGTGCTTGTCGGGCGTGATCCGCGCGAGTGCCGAGCCCCGCGGCGACTGGAGCACCAGTCCGGTATGGCATGGCAGATCGGCCGCCGCGGCCAGATCTTCGTAATCGCCGGCGACCAGCGGAACGCGGTCGGCAGCGTACAGCGCATTGACGGTCTCGGCCGATGCGGCGAGTTCCGCCATACCCGTCCACCCGGACGCGACGGTCGGATGAACGCGGTACTCGTCCGCCCGCAGCCCAACTGAGGCCGCCTTGACCCGCAGCGGCATGTCCTTCGTGACCAGCGTGACGTCCCGACCCTCGGCGGCAAGATTCAACGCGACGGCCAGGATGCGCGCCGAATTGTTGTCGACGTGAAAGCCTGTGGGCAGCCGAGACAGGTCGGCATGGTTCAGCTCGACGTGCAGATGTCCGCCGTCATCTCCGATCGGTACCGGCGCGTCAAGCCGGCCTTCCTGCACGCGCAGATCGTCGAGCAATCTGAGCGTTTCCCGAGCGAACCAGCCGAGCTCCGGGTGGTGACGCTTACCCTCCAGCTCGCTGATGACGACCAGTGGCAGCACGACGTCGTGCTCCCCAAATCGGCCGAGCGCTCCCGGGTCCGCGAGCAAGACCGAGGTATCCAGGACGAACACGCGGGGAAGCTCAGGATCAGACGTGGCGGCGCTCATGGGACGCTCCAGATGGGGTCGGCGGGCGACACGATGCGGAAAGGCGCGGCACCAGATATCGGCACGACGGGACTCCGTCGAGGATCCGGCGGCAGCACCGCGCAACGTCCAGCGGGCGCCGGTCCGGCCCGGTCGTTGGTCGTCGGCACGGTGCGGGACCTCCCGGGTGGTCCGGTTGGCCGGATCACCACCGAGAAACGCTACCGGGCCACGCCAGCGCCTGCGCGCCCGGCACGCGGTTTGGCGCGGGATTCGGCTAATTGCGCTAAGTGCGGCGGCGAGGTCAGCCGCCGTACCGGCGTTGCCGAGTTCCGTAGGCACGCAGCGCGCGAAGGAAATCGACCTTGCGGAAGTCAGGCCACAGCGCGTCGCAGAAGTAGAACTCCGAGTGGGCAGACTGCCATAGCAGGAAGCCGGACAGCCGCTGTTCCCCCGAGGTGCGGATCACTATGTCCGGATCGGGCTGCCCCCGGGTGTACAGATGTTCGGCGATGTGATCGACGTCCAGGAACTCGGCGACTTCTTCCAGCGAACTACCCGCAGCGGCGTGCTGCTGTAGCAGGGCGCGCACCGCGTCAGCAATCTCGCGTCGTCCCCCGTATCCGACGGCGACGTTCACGGTCAGCCCTCGCCGAGTCGAGGTGCGCTCGGCGGCCGACTTCAACGCGCTGGCTGTGGCTTCAGGAAGCAGATCCAGCGCCCCGACCGGGTTGATCCGCCAAGGCCGGCCATCGGCCGAGAGCTCGGCCGCAACACCCTCGATGATCCGCAGCAACGGCTCCAGCTCACCGGCCGGCCGCGTGAGATTGTCCGTGGAGAGCAGCCAGATGGTGACGTGCTGGACCCCAGCCTCGGTGCACCACTCGAGGAGGTCGGATATGCGTCTGGCGCCGGCGACGTGACCCTGGGTCACATCCTCGAATCCGGCTGCTCGCGCCCAGCGACGGTTTCCGTCGAGCATGACCGCAACGTGCTGCGGGATGGGCTTTCCGGCGAGCTGACTACGGAGCCGACGTTCGTAGATGGAGTAGACAGCGCTACGGACGCCCACGATCACGCAGCCTAGACCCGCCAGCGCAGGAGTCAGGCCGCCGTGGCCGAAGATCGCGGTGGCGCTGCGCTGTGCACGGACTTATCCGGCATAGCGGGGCCGGAGCCCCATTCGCCGCGCGCAGCGGGCTCGGGAATACGAGGACTGGACGGCGGGTTGACACGTGTGCAAGCATGTAATTATGTAATTTAAGGAGCGAGAAATGAGATACGAAAACACATCCGATGCCGAGCGGCGGCATCACCACCCTGGTGGCCACGGCCACGGACCCGGTTTCGGCGGGTTCGGGCGCGGTGGCGGACACCGGCGTGGGCGTGGCCGTGGTTTCGGCCGGCCTGGTGGCTGGCAGCAAGCCGATCTGCCACCAACCGACGACCTGACCGCCTGGCTCACCGGACGCCTTCCCGACGACTGGTTCACCGGCGCACCGCAGGTGACCGTCGACCGGGAAGAAATCACGGTCATCGGCGAGCTGCCGGCGCCCGCGGCGGCGCCCGAAGGTGGGGACGGCGCCAGCGCCGAAGGGCGGATAAGCCGCTTCCGGGAGGAAACCCGGGAGAAGCGAATGCAGATCGCGGACGAAGCTGAGGCGCGGTACGGGCGCAAGGTGGCGTGGGGAGCGTCGATTGGCGACACCACGCTGCTGTTCACGCACCTGTCCGTGCCGGTCATGACGCGGCTTCGGCAGAGCGAGCGGCGCGTGCTCGACACGCTGGTTGACGCTGGCGTCGCGCGCTCCCGGTCGGAGGCGCTGGCCTGGTCCGTGCGCCTGGTCGGCGAGCACACCGACGAGTGGCTCAGCAGCCTGCGCCGCGCAATGTCCGAAGTGGACAAGCTGCGCGCCGAAGGGCCTGATCTGACTGGTGAGTCCGACACGCCTGGCACCACCGAGGTCTAAACACCGAGGTCTAAATACCGAGGTCTAAACACGGAACGATCGCCCGCGCTGGCGCTACGAACTCGCCGGCGCGGGCTCCCCCAGTTGGCGACGCAACGCCGCTACTTCGGTGACGGGCGCATCACACACCATGCCGCGGCAGACGTAAGCCGCTGGCCGACCTTCGACCGTCGGGCGAGCGGCCAACAACGGAATGCCTGGCGCATCCGGTTGCCCAGTGACCACCACCGCCCCGGGCGGGCGCAACCGCCAGGCAACGTCGCTCAGTGCGCGCGATGGTTCGCCGACGATAGCCACTTCCACCGGCCCGGCGATGAGCGCCTCAGCCACGGCAAGGGCCCAGCCGAGGAAGCGGGGTTGCTCGACCCCCACCGACGCGACGATTCCCAGTGCGGATTCCGCCGACTGCCGGTGTGCGAGCGAACCGGTGAGCGCGGCGTAGGTCAACAACGCTCCGGCCAGCGCGCTCGACCCCGAGGGGGTTGCATTGTCCGTCGGATCCTGCGGCCGCTGGATGAGCGCCTCCGCGTCGTCGGCCGTGTCGTAGAAGCCACCACGTCCGTCGCCGAATCGCTCGACCGCCGTGTCGAGCAGCGATCCAGCGGTGCACAGGTAGTCCGCCGAGCCCGTCGCCTGATGCAGCGCGAGCAGCCCTTCGGCGAAGTCGCCGTAATCCTCGGCGACGCCATGGGCCTCACCGACTCGACCATCGCGAGATACCCGACGCAGCCTCCCGTCCACCAGATGGCGACCGATCAGGAGATCGGCGCAGCGAACCGCCGCCGTCAGGTAGACCGGTCGGTCGAGCAGCACCCCAGCCTCGGCCAGACCTGCCACCGCGAGTCCGTTCCACGCCGTGACGACCTTGTCGTCCCGGGCCGGCTGCGCTCGCCGACGGCGCGCGGCGAGCAGCCGACGGCGCATATCCATCCAGCGCGCCGGATCTTCCGGGTCCGCCGGCAGTTGCAGAGTGGACGCGCCATGCTCGAACGTTCCTTCGGGCGTAACGGCGAACAGGGCCTCGGCGGCAGACGCGTCGGCCCCGAGCACATCGCCCAGCTGTGCCGGTGTCCATACGTAGGTCAAACCCTCGACGCCGTCGGTGTCAGCATCCAGCGCCGACGCAAACCCGCCGTCCGGAGTCTGCAGATCCCGCAGCAGGAAGTCCGCGGTCTCTCGGGCAATGCGCTCCGCCAACGCTGAACCGGTGCGCCGCCACCAGTGCAGATAGACGCGCAGCAACAGCGCGTTGTCGTAGAGCATCTTCTCGAAATGCGGGACAACCCACCCGGCGTCGACGCTGTACCGGGCGAAGCCGCCAGCCAATTGGTCGTAGATCCCGCCTCGCGCCATCGCCTCGCAGGTAGTGCCAACCATCGACAGGGACATCGGATCGCCGGTGCGCTCGTAATGGCGGAGCAAGAACTCGAGAACCATCGACGGCGGGAACTTGGGCGCGCCTCCGAAGCCGCCGCGAGGTGCGTCGAACCCGGCCGCCAGAACAGCGGCGGCGCGGTCGAGGTGTGTCCCGTCGGGCGGCCGGTCGCTCGTCAGGCTCTGCGTCGGTGACAGTGCCGCCACTATCCGGGCGCCGGCCAGACGCACATCGTCCGGATGCTCCTGCCAGGCTTCGCTCGCGGCGGCAAGCAGCTGTAAGAATTGGGCGCGCGGGAAGAAGGTGCCGGCGAAGAACGGGGCACCATCCGGGGTAAGCAGACACGTCATTGGCCAACCGCCCTGTCCGGTGAGCGCGATGGTGGCCTGCATGTAGACCGCGTCGACGTCTGGCCGCTCTTCGCGGTCGACCTTCACGTTGACGAAGTGCTCGTTCATCACCGCGGCGACGTCTGACCGTTCGAACGAATCGTGGGCCATGACATGGCACCAGTGGCACGCCGCATAGCCGACCGACAAGAGTATTGGCAGGTCGCGCCGCCGCGCCTCAGCAAAGGCGTCATCCGACCACGGCCACCAGTCGACCGGGTTCTCGGCGTGCTGCTGCAAGTACGGACTCGGCGAAGACGCTAGACGGTTGCTCACGGCTCCATCGTGCGCCGGTAGAACCGGGCACCTGGAGGCGGCTGCGGCCACGCTGCGGCTAGGTTGGTCAGGCCGCCGCGAGGTTGGCGGTTAGGGGCTGCCGTCCGTCCCGGGCTGACTGGACTCACTGCGCGGGCGTTCCCGCGCGGGAACGGTGGGCAATTCGGTGGTCGAGCCAGGCTGCGGGTAGTCATCACCGGCGGGCTCCGCCGAGGTGCGCGGGCTGTAGTACTCAGCACCACCTCCCTCGGGGGCGTACCGGCGTGGCTGCGCGCTGCTTGATTCCGCCGCGCGGTCACGCTCGGCATCACCGTAGGTTTCCGTCGGCTTGTCGTAGACCTCGGTTCGGTCGTCCGTCGGTTGATCGGACCAGCGGGTCGTCGGCTGGTCGGCAGTCGCGTCGCCCCACGGAGGCGCGGTCTCTGGCGACCAGACCGAAGGTGCCCGGGTCGCTGCCGCAGCCGGAGCCGCCACTTCTGGTTCCACCGGGACGCTGGTGAGCGAGCCCACCGCGGCCGCGATCAACCCGGTGAGCAGTCCGCTGGCTAACGCAAAGCTGGCCGCGGTAGCCGAGGGCCCTTCGACGAAAGCGTTGGCCCATCGTCCAAATCCCTGCGCGTCATGTCCGTTCGGATACAGCGTCGGGAAGGCGACCCACTGACGCAGCCCCGCGGCCAGCAGGCCCGCGAGCGTCGTCGAGCCCCAGATGCCGATCAGATTGCCCCAGAACGAGCGCGACGACCGCGCAGTCAGCACGAGCACGAACACGAAGAGCAGGACGATGAGGGCACCGATCCCGATGAGTTGGGCGGCCCAGATTCGCTCCCGGTCGGTTTGCGGGTTGAAGCGCCAGGGAAATCCGACGGCGTCGTGCGCCAGAACATTGCCCAACGCGGTGCCGGTGGCGTTGTCCGCGACCCGATTTGTCACCCACTGATTCCCGCTCGCGGCGATAATCACCAATTCGACGATCGCCGCCACGAAGGCTATGAGAAAACTTCTCGAACGTCGCATACGCCCACCGTAGGCACTTGTCCAGCCATCGGGAACCCACCGCGCCGGGACACCGGCCAAACCGTGCCGTCACCATGGATGGGTGACCGACCACGGGGGGCCGCCGGCCCCCGCGCAGCCAGAACCGGACGCCGAGGGTAGGCGTTCGATCTCGCTGCACGCTCGACTTGCCGCACTGCGCGGTGGTTTCGCCCGGTCATGGAGATGGCAGCACGCGCGCCATTGGGATCGTCGGCTGGCGATCGTGCTGCTCGCCCTCGCCGGCGCAACGGCGGCCGTCGCGCTGTTCGGAACCGTGCATGAGGCGATCGGACCCGTTCGGGCCGACCTGTCGCTGCGGCCGTCGTTCAGGGGCGGAACGGAGATCGACGTACCCCCGGTCGGCAAGCTGACGATGGACAGTCACTGGGGCCCGCTGCGTATCCGGGCCTCGATTACCGGCATTCGCCTCGATCAGGCCCGCGACGCGTTGGGCACTGGTCTCGCCGGCGCGCAGCTTGAAAATCAGATCAGCCGGGACGTCCATCACGCGCTGCTCATCCTCGGCCTCAAGAGCGCGGTGGCCGCCTTGCTGGGGGCCGGCGTGATCGTGGCGCTGACCTTCCGAAGGTGGCGGCCTATTGCCGCAGCCGCGATCACCGCAGTGCTCGCCTTGATCGTCAGCGGCGGCATCACCGCGGTCACCTGGAACACCAAAGCGCTCGCCCAACCCCGGTTCACTGGCTTGCTCGCGTCCGCTCCCGCCCTGATCGGCGATATCCAGGACATCCGCGAGCGCTTCGATTCCTACCGGGCGGAACTCGCCAAGATTGTCACCAACGTTTCCAAGCTCTATGACGTGGCCTCGTCGCTTCCGGGCGCGCCACCAAGCGACGCCATCTCGGTGCTGTGGGTGTCGGATGTTCACGACAATCCCGAAGCGTTCGATGTCATGGAGAGCCTGATCAGCCAGTTCGGAGTGAAGGCCGTCGTCGACACGGGCGATCTATCGGACCACGGCACGGCGGTCGAGAACGCGCTGTACGCCTCGGTCAGTCAGGTGCCCGTGCCCTACATCTACGTTCGCGGCAACCATGACTCGCGCACCGCCACTCAGGCCTACCTGTCGTCCCTGAGGAACGTGCGCGTGCTGGACAACGGCCACGTCGTGGATGTCGCCGGCATCCGATGGGCGGGCATCGGCGATCCCCGGTTCACCCCCGATAAGCGGGCCGGCAGCGACACGGACTCGCCGGAGACCAAGGAGTCACTGGCCGAAGCGGGCGTGCGGCTGGCGACCGCGATCCAAGCGGCCAGTCGGCCGGTCGACGTCGCTCTCGTTCATGAGCCGGCGATGGCGAAGCCGCTCGCGGACACCGTTCCGCTCGTCCTCGACGGGCACACCCACCAACGTGCGTACCAGCAGCTGTCGAGCTCAACGCTGGAGCTCACGCAAGGGTCTTCGGGCGGTGCGGGGCTGCGAACCCTCGAGGGCGGCAAACCGTTGCCGCTGGAGTCGTCCATCCTCTACTTCAGTCCGACGACACATCGGCTGATCGCCGTCGACGACGTCACGGTCAGCGGCCTCGGCCTGGAGTCGGTAACAATCCAGCGGCACTCCGCGTCGTACTACGCGAAGCTGCCGGAGCCGGAACCGTCGACCTCATAGCGTTTCGGCCCCTTTCAACCGCAGCAGGTTGCCCGGTCCGCTCCTAGACTCCCGACCATGACCGACGAGCAATCCGTTCCTGTTCCCGAAGGTTCGCCAACCGAGCCCGCTGCGGCCGAGACGGTTTCGCACGACATTCCGATGTCCGATGAGCTCAAGGCGGCGATCGCGTTGGATTGGGACCCGGCACCGCCCATGCCGCATCCAGCCCGTGCGGACGGCGCGCCGTTCACTGCGCGGCGCCGGGCAGCCGTCTCCGGGGCGTTTCCCGGCCAGCTCGTCGTCGTCCCGGCCGGGTCTTTGAAGACCCGCGCCAACGACACCGAATACGCGTTCCGGGCGGCGAGCTCCTTCACCTGGCTGACCGGAGAGACGGTCGCCGACGCGGTCCTGGTGATGACACCGAATCCATTCGGGCATGACGCTGTCCTCTACGTTCGGGACTACGCGGCTCCTGGGGACATCGCATACTTCACCAGCCGCCTGCATGGCGCTCTCTGGGTTGGCAACGTGCCAAGTCCATCCGACACCGCGCGGGTGCTCGGTCTGACCACCCGGCCACTGGGGGATCTGGCGCGTGAGCTGGAAGCCTGGCGCGATCGGGACGCCGTCGTCCTGACCGGCTTCGACGCCAGCGTGGACGCGCTGCTTCCCGGCGCAAGCCGGTCCCGACTCGGTGAGCTGCTCGACGAACTGCGACTGGTCAAGGACGACTGGGAGATCGCCCGACTCCAGCACGCCTGCAACGCGACCGCCCGCGGATTCGCCGATGTCGTTCGCGAGTTGCCCCTGCTCGCGCGTAATGCCGTGCCGCGCGCCGAGCGCTGGCTCGAGGGAACGTTCTGGCGCCGGGCTCGGCTGGAAGGTAACGACGTCGGCTACACGTCGATCCTGGCCAGCGGCCCTCACGCGACGACGTTGCACTGGTGGCGCAATAACGGACCGACGCTGACCGGCCAGCTATTGCTTGCCGACATGGGCGTGGAAACCGACGAGCTCTACACCGCCGATGTCACGCGCACCCTGCCGATTGACGGCAGTTACCTGCCGGAGCAGCTACGGATCTACCGCGCGGTCTACGAGGCCCAGTCCGCTGGGATCGCCGAAGTGAAGGCGGGCGCGGACTTCCTGGCCGCACACCGGGCCGCGATGTGGGTCCTAGCCGATTACCTGCATTCGTGGGGCATCTTGCCCGTCACGGCCGACGTGTCCTGCGCCGACGACCCGGAGCGTCCCGGAGCCGGGCTGCACCGCCGGTACACACTGCACGCAACGTCGCACATGCTGGGCATCGACGTGCACGACTGCGCCCTCGCCCGGCGCGAGGTCTCGACCCGTGGGACGCTCGTCAAGGGACACGTGCTCACTGTCGAGCCCGGTCTGTACTTCCAGGTCAACGACCGCACGGTGCCGAGCGAACTTCGGGGCATCGGGGTGCGGATCGAGGACGACATCGCCGTCACCGACGGGGAACCGATGAACCTTTCGGCGTCACTCCCTCGCCACCCGGCAGAGGTCACCACCTGGATGGCCGACGTGCAAGGGGCGTCGGCCGGGCCGTGATGCAGCGCGGCTGATGCCGACCTCGTCGCGGATCCCGCCGACGGGCGATCTGCATATCTCCCGTGGCCCGGGTCTGCCTCGCGGACTCGTCGTTCCCGAGCGAGAGCTCGTCGAGCGATTCAGCCATTCCCCCGGCGCCGGCGGCCAGTCGGTGAACACGGCCGACAGCCGGGTCGAGCTGAGGTGGGACGTCGCGGCCTCTGACGTGCTGACCGAGGCGCAGCGGGCGCGGCTGCTGGCCCGCCTGCGGCTGACAACGGACGGAACCGTGAGCGTGACTTGCGTCGGAACATCGATCGCAGTTGCGCAACCGGGTAGCCGCCAGGCAGCGGCTCGCGAAGCGGATTGCTACGGCACTGGTGCCCGATACCGTGCGCCAGCCGACCCGGCCGAGCCGGGCAGCGCGGGCGGCCCGCGTGGCTGACAAACGGCGCCGCGGCGAGCTCAAAGCCGCCCGCCGCCGCGTCGGCCCCTCCGACTGATACGCCGCAGGCGACACTCGGCCCGGTCAACGCCGGGGAGTGACTCCTACTCGGGCGGTGGATTGGCTTCGGGCGGACTGGGCGACGTCGAATCGGCTGGACCCGGCGAGCCTGCAGCCTGCTCGTCCACTCCGTCGGCCGGTCTGCTCGGCGCGCTGCCGGCCGCAGGCTCGGCGCGGGGAGCACCGACCGGGAACTCGGTTCGCACCTTACGCAGGTGACGCGACATTGACCGGAACAGGAAGTAGCAGGCAACAAACAGGACCAGGACGACCGCGAGAGCGAGCGGGCCGGCCTTCTTGGCCTCGCCGCTGTCCGCGAGCAGGACAAGCTCCGCCGCAGCGACCGTACATCAGCTCGCCACCTTCTCCCGCACGCCGGCGAACAGGTCGTCCTCGGGCAACGTGGTGTCCACGAGGGACCGAACGAGTTCGAAGTCCTCGGTGGGCCACGCCTCTTGTTGGATGGCCAGCGGGATTCGAAAGAAGCTGCCCTCCGGGTCGACCTGAGTGGCGTGCGCGATCAACGCCGCATCCCGGCGCGGGAACCACTCGGCACACGGCACGCGCGTCGTGAGCGTAGGTTCTCGGCGCTCGTCGCGGTTGCTGTCGCGCTGCTTCCAGCGCTCGAGCCACTCTGCGAACGGCGACTCCAACCCGTGGGCGGTCATCGCGTCATGGAGCGTGGCCAACCGCTCGCGGCTCCAGCCAACGTCGTAGTAGAGCTTCAGCGGCTGCCATGGGTCACCGGCATCCGGGTAGGCCTCCGGATCCGGCGCCGCCCCGAACGCAGCGACAGACACTTTGTGGCACATGACGTGGTCGGGATGCGGGTAACCGCCGTTCTCGTCGTAGGTCGTGACCACATGCGGGCGGAACGCACGGATCACCTTCACAAGACGTTCCGCACCCTCCTCGACGGGCACGAGTCCGAAGCAGCCATCCGGTAGCGGGGGCGGCGGATCGCCTTCGGGCAATCCGGAATCCACATACCCGAGCCACGCCTGCTTGACGCCGAGAATGGCGCGCGCCCGAGCCATTTCCGCTTTGCGGATGTCGGCCATGTTGGCCTCGATGTCGGGACGACCCTGCAACGCGGGATTGAGGATGCTCCCCCGCTCCCCACCGGTACAGGTCACCACCAGCACCTCGGCGCCCTCGTCGACATAGCGCGCCATCGTCGCCGCGCCTTTGCTCGACTCGTCATCCGGATGAGCGTGCACCGCCATCAGGCGCAGTCCCTCGGACGTCGTCACGAGGTCCATTGTTGCCGATGCGCCGGACGAGGTCCCTGGGACCACGGTTTGCGCCGGTCGCCATTTCGCGAAGTCACCGGGCACAATGTTAGTTTCGACGTTCTGCTTCCACCTGATCCGCCTGTAGGAGAGCCCGTGCCCAGCACCGATGACACCGCCACCTGGTTGACCCAGGAGGCTCACGACCGGCTGAGCAAAGAGCTTGCCGAACTGATCGCCAACCGCCCGGCCATCGCCAAGGAGATCAACGATCGCCGCGAGGAAGGCGACCTGCGTGAGAACGGTGGCTACCAGGCCGCGCGCGAGGAGCAGGCCAAGCAGGAAGGCCGCATCCTCCAGCTCCAGGCCCTGCTGCGGGACGCCACAGTGGGCGAGGCTCCGATGCGGAACGGCACAGCGGGTCCGGGCATGGTGGTACAGGTGCGCTTCGATGCTGACGAGGATGTCGAACAGTTCCTGATCGGCTCCCGGGAGGAAGCCGCGACGACCGACCTCGAGGTGTACTCGGCCGCGTCACCACTGGGACGAGCGCTCACCGGCGCACGCGAAGGCGCGACGGTGAGCTACGACACGCCGACTGGCAAGAAGATGCAGGTCACGTTGTTATCCGCCCGTCCGTTCACCGGCTGAGGTCCCCAGGCCGGGCCAACCGGTTTCAGCCGTCCTCGGCCCGCTGGATGAGTGGCATCACCCGGTGCGGCACCGGGTTGGCCATAGCGATCACGGTCGACGTGCGGACGATATCGGCGTCGGCATTGACTCGGTCGATCACCCGCTGCAGGTCCGGGTTCGAGCGGGCGACGAGCCGGCACAACATGTCGCCCTGACCGGTGATCGTGTGCACCTCGAGCACCTCCGGGATCGTGTCCAGATGGCGCAGCACGGACGCGCCGTTGCCTTGCCGGATCTCGAGGGTGGCGAACGCGGTCACGTGATAGCCGAGCGCATCCGGATCGATCTGCGGGGCGAAGCTCGCGATGACTCCGCGGGCGACGAGCCGATCCAGTCGAGCTTGGGCGGTGGCGCGCGCGACGCCGAGCCGACGAGACATCTCGAGCACGCCCATGCGTGGATCGGTGGTCAGTTCACGCAGCAGTCGGGCGTCGAGCGAGTCGATCGTCTCACGACTGCCCGCCCCACCGCGCGCGTTCGCCACTCGCTCGCTCATGGACTCAGCGAGACCTCCGGCGGAGCGAGCGAATGCACAACGGCACGAACACCAGCAAGATCCCGAAGAACCATGCCGTAGCCTGCAGCAACTGCCCGCCGAGAGCGGGCACCCCGAACTGCGCGCAGAGGGAATCCGACAGGTAGAAGCGGCGCACGCTGTTGACCAACACGGTCACCGGGTTGATGTTCGCGAAGCCCTGAAGCCAGGTCGGCATGCTGTCGGTGCGAACGAAGGCCGAACTTGCGAACGTCAAGGGGAACAGCCAGATGAAGCCGCCTGACTGCGCCGCCTCGACCGTCTTAACGGTGAGGCCGATGAGGATGCCGATCCAGCTGAAGGCGAACGTGAACGCAAGCATGATGAATGTGCCGGCAATGGCGCCCCAAAATCCGCCGCTGAAGCGGAAACCGGTGAGGATGCCGACGCCCAGCATGATCAGGAAGATCAGCGTGGCCCGGATGAGATCGGAAATCGCCCGCCCCAGCAACATCGAAGCTCGAGACATGGGCAGTGACCGGAAGCGGTCGAACAGGCCCTTCTGCACGTCGTCGGCCATCCCGATTCCGGTCGCCGCGCCGTTGAACAGCAACGTCTGCACGAAGATCCCGGGCATCAAGTAGTCGACGTAGTCCGCTTGGGAACCGCCGACATCGATGGAGCCACCGAACACATATCGGAACAACAGCACGAACAACACCGGCTGCACGATGGAGAAGACGAGCAGGTCAGGCACGCGGACGATCTGCTTGATCAGGCGGATCGTCATCACCCACGAGTCGCCGAAGATCGTGCCGCGTCGCGCCGCGCGCTCGCGGACGGCAGCCTGCACGGTAGTCATCGGTCGGTCGCTCCGTCGTCCTCGGTTGGCGGATTATCCACGCGCTCGGCCGCGTGGCCGGTGAGGCGGAGGAATACGTCGTCCAGGGTGGGGCGACGCAGGCCGAGGTCGGCGATTCGCACGCCCGCAGCATCGAGGTCGCGCACGACCTCGGCAAACACCCCCGCGCCTTCCGTGACCGGAACGCAGATCGTCAGCTCTTCCAGGGTCGGCTCCGTGCCGTCGCCGACCTTCCGCATGATCTCTACCGCACGGCCCACCTCCCCGGCGGACTCGACGACCAGCACGAGGCGAGTGCCGCCCACCTGAGCCTTGAGGTCGTTCGACGTTCCCTCGGCTATGACACGTCCAGCGTCGATGACCGCGATCGAGTCAGCCAATCGGTCGGCTTCCTCGAGGTACTGGGTGGTCAGCAACATCGTCGTGCCGTCCCGAACGAGATCCTCGATCACCTGCCACATGCCCAGGCGGCTGCGCGGATCCAGACCGGTCGTCGGCTCGTCCAGAAAGAGCACGGGTGGCCGGGCGATCAGCGACGCCGCGATGTCCAACCGGCGACGCATGCCTCCCGAATACGTCTTGGCCAACCGACCAGCGGCGTCGGTGAGGTCGAAGCGCTCGAGCAGCTCGTCCGCCCGTCGCTTGGCCTCCGCCCGGCTGAGGTGGTACAGCCGGCCGAACATGATCAGGTTCTCCCGGCCGGTGAGGTAGTCGTCGAGTGCGGCGAACTGGCCGGTGAGACCCATGAGCCGCCGCGCCTTGGTCGGATCTGCGACGACGTCCACACCGGCCACGAAGGCCCGGCCGGCATCAGGAATCAGCAACGTCGTCAATACCCGCACCGCGGTCGTCTTCCCGGCGCCGTTCGGACCCAGCAGGCCGAGAATCGTGCCATGCGGCACGGTGAGGTCGAGCCCGTCGAGAGCCTTGGTCGAGCCGAAGGACTTACGCAAGCCCTCGGCCTGAACCGCAACATCCATGGCCAAACGGTATAGGCGTACGAGGGCACCCGTCGCGGGGATTTCTCTCCTCATAGCGAACGCGCAGCGCGATGGGTTTCGGCCGCTAGCCGGATCGGTCGTTCGGGACGTAGCGTCGAAATGTGACTTCTCCCGTTCTGCCACCCGAGCTGCTCGCCGTCGCTACGTTGGGCGAGCTGCGCGCGACCGGCCACGTGCACCGCTCCGTGAAGGCGGAGATCCGGCAGAACCTCATTGATCGGCTCGCGGCGAGCGAACCCTCCCTGCCGGGCATCGTTGGCTTCGACGACACCGTCACCCCGGAATTAGAGCGCGCATTGCTCGCAGGGCCACGACCTCGTGTTGCTTGGTGAACGAGGACAGGGCAAGACCCGAGTAATCCGCACACTCGTCGGGTTGCTGGACGAATGGACACCGATCATCGCCGGATGCGAGATCAACGACCATCCCTACTGGCCGGTCTGTGGTCGGTGCCGGTCACTCGTCGGGGAACTCGGCGACGCGGCGCCCGTGAGCTGGCGGCATCGCAGCGAGCGCTACGGGGAAAAGCTGGCGACGCCGGACACGTCGGTCGGAGATCTCATCGGAGACATCGACCCGATCAAGGTGGCCGAAGGACGGATGCTGGGCGACCCCGAGACGGTCCACTACGGCCTCGTGCCGCGTACCAACCGTGGCATCTTCGCCGTGAACGAACTGCCCGATCTGGCCGAACGCATCCAAGTCGCGCTGTTGAACGTACTCGAGGAGCGCGACATCCAAGTGCGTGGTTACCAGCTGCGCCTGCCGCTGGACCTGCTCATGGTGGTGAGCGCCAACCCGGAGGACTACACCAACCGCGGCCGGATCATCACGCCACTCAAGGACCGCTTCGGGGCCGAAGTGCGGACGCACTATCCGCTGACTCTCGACGACGAACTTGCTCTCGTGGCGCAGGAGGCGGCCGTTGTCTGGGACGACGCGAGCCACTCCGCGCCGCTCGTTCCGCAGCACTTGCTCGAAGTGATTGGGCGGTTTGCTCGGGCGGTCCGCGACGCGCCGCAAGTCGATCAACGTTCCGGCGTCTCCGCCCGGTTTGCCATCGCGGGGGTGGAGACGGTCGCCGCTTCCGCTGTGCGCCGCGCGGCCATCGCCGGAGAGGCAGTCGCCGTAGCCCGCGTATGTGACCTGCCGGCGGTGATCCCCGCGTCACGCGGGAAGGTCGAGTTCGACGACGCCGACGAAGGCCGGGAGTTCGAGGTGCTCGATCACCTGCTCCGCCGCGCGCTTGCCGAGACCTACCGAGCCCGGCTGGCCGGGCTGGACCTGCGGCCGCTTCAAGAGCGTTTCGACGGCGGCTTGCTCGTCGAGTCGGGTGACACCGTTTCGGCGGACTCTCTCCTCGAGCAGATCGGATCGGTACCGGGCTTGGCCGGCCTGCTGGAACGGCTGGAGCCGGGGGGCATCGGCGAAGGTCCCGCGGTCGTCGGGATCGCGGCCGCCGTGGTCGAGTTCGCCCTCGAGGGGTTGTACCTGAACAAGCGGCTCGCCAAGGAGACCTCAGGTCACCGGACGGTCTACGGTGCCTAACCGCCCAGTTCGTATTCGTGGTCTTGGACAGGGGCGCTCGAATGCCCTCTGGCGCCGGTATCTCCAAGATCATCAAACGAGCCGGCCCTGGCGCGAAGAGGCAATGTAATGAGCGGGGTCCGGTACGGCGCGTGGCACGGCGGCCCTGACCCGTTGGAGCCGCCCTACGACATCCGCCAAGCACTCGACGACATCGGCGACGACGTGCTGGCCGGCATGTCACCACGCAGTGCGCTGAACCGGCTTATGCGGCTCGGCCCCGGCGGCCGAAACGGGCTCGACGCGTTGCGGCAGGCCGCGCGCAACCGCGCCCGCGAGCTGCGCCGCGACCACCGGCTGGACGGCACGCTCGACCAAGTGCGTGAGCTGCTCGACGCTGCGGTGGCCGAGGAGCGGACGGCGCTCTTCCCGGATCCGGACGACAGCGCCCGAATGGCCGAAGCCGAACTCGACGCCCTGCCGAAGGACACCTCACGGGCGGTGCGGGCCCTGGCCGACTACCAATGGCGTTCGCCGGAGGCGCGGGAGAAGTACCAGCAGATCCAGGACCTGCTGCGCAGCGAAGTGCTGGACGCCCAGTTCGCCGGACTGCGCGACGCCATGCAGTCGGCCACTCCAGCGGATCTTGCTCGGGTCCGGGAGATGATGCACGCGCTCAACGACATGCTCGACGCTGACGCGCGGGGTGAGCACACGCAGGAACAGTTCGAGGACTTCATGCGCGAGTACGGGTCGTTCTTTCCGGACAATCCCCGCAATCTCGAGGAGCTGGTGGACTCCTTGGCCCGGCGGGCGGCCGCGGCGCAACGTCTCTTGGACTCGCTGACCCCGGAGCAGCGCGCAGAACTCGCTGGGCTGATGGACCAGGCGCTCCGCGACGCCGGCCTGGCCGAGGAGATGGGCCGGCTGCAAACGTCGCTGCGCGCGGCCCGCCCAGATCTGCCCTGGGGTGGTGGCGAGCGGATGAGCGGCGACCAACCGATGGGTTATGCGGACGCCACCGGGGCGCTCGCGGAGCTGGCCGACCTCGACGAACTCACCGAGCTGTCGTTGCAGGACTACCCCGGGGCAAGCCTCGCCGACATCGACGAGGACATGGTCGAGCGCGCATTGGGGCGATCGGCCGCGGATCAACTCGCCGCGCTGCGGCGCATCGAGCGGGAACTGCAGGATCAGGGCTACCTGCAACGCACGAGCAAGGGCCTGCAGCTGACCCCGCGCGCGATGCGCCGGCTCGGGACGACCGCCTTGCGACGCGTCTTCGCCCAACTCGACTCGCGGGGCCGAGGGAGCCACGACGTTCGCGACGCCGGCGCCGCCGGCGAGATCACGGGCGCAAGTCGCGAATGGCAGTTCGGCGACGAGCAGCCGTTCGACGTCGTCCGCACCGTTCGCAACGCGGTGCTGCGGACCGCAGCCGACGTTCGGGACGACAGCCGGATCCACGTGGGAGCCGAAGACTTCGAAGTCGTCGAGACCGAGCGTCGCAGCTGCGCCGCGGTCGCACTGCTGGTCGACATGTCCTACTCGATGGAGCTGCGCGGCACGTGGGGTGAGGCGAAGACGACCGCGATGGCACTGCATGCACTCGTCACGACCAAGTACCCGCAGGATGCCATCGAGATCATCGGGTTCAGCGACTATGCCCGGGTCATGTCACCGCGAGGACTCATCGACCACGACTGGGATCGGGTCCAGGGCACCAACCTGCAGCACGCCCTGATGCTGGCCCGCCGACACATCGATAAACACCGCTCCGCCGAGCCGGTGATCATGGTGATCACCGATGGCGAGCCGACTGCGCACATCGCCGCGGACGGATTCGCCGACTTCGCGTGGCCGCCGACTCGGGAAACCATCGCCGCCACACTGGCTGAGGTCGAGCGGTGCACACGACGCGGAGCAGTGATCAACGTCTTCATGCTCGACGACGAGCCGCGACTGGTCGCCTTCATGCACGAGCTCGGGCGGCGCAACGGCGGGCGGGTGCTCATGCCGTCACGCGGACGGCTCGGTGAGTACGTCGTGTCGGACTACCTGCGGGCCCGGCGCGGGCGTCGCCGCCGCGCGAGCTGAGAACGATCTCGTGGGGCTCTTCGTCGAGGTGGTCGATCCGGCTCGGACACGGGCGCTCCGGCGCGCAGTGCTGCGGCCGGCCCTCCGTCCGGAGGATCCGTTGCCCGGTGATGACATCCCCGATGCCGTGCACATCGGCGCCTTGGACGACTTCCACGTGGTGCTCGGAACGTGCTTCGTGTATCCGACCCCGTTCCCGTGGCCAGTTGCGCTGCCTACGCCGCAGTGGCGGCTGCGCGCAATGGCGACGGCGGCCGACCGGCGCGGTCAGGGTATCGGCCGAGCCATTCTGCAGGGGGCACACGACTACGTCGTCGGAGCAGGCGGGCGATCGCTGTGGTGCCAGGCCCGGGAAACTGCGGTTGGCTTCTATGCCGCCAACGGATGGCGCGCGGCGGGTGACCCATTCGTCGCGAACGGCCTGCCCCATCGCGCGATGTGGACCGCACTCTGAGCTCAACCTGGGGAACGTCCGAGCACCACCACCTCGTCTAGGACCGTGAGGAGGTGTGAGTGGCTGACGATGCCGCGTTTCGGACGTTCGTCGACACGCATGGTTCGACGCTGCTGCAGGCCGCCCGCCTCCTGACCGGCGACCATCATCGTGGCGAGGATCTGGTGCAGACGGCGTTGACGAAGCTGTACCTGAAGTGGGACACAGTGACCGATCCGCTCGCTTACGCCCGACGGATCCTCGTCACCAGTCACATCGACACGACGCGCAGGCGATGGTGGGGCGAACGGCCGTCGGACGTGCTGCCTGACGAAAGCCGGCCCGACGCCGCGTTTGCGGCGAGCGAGGAACGTGACGAGATACGTCGGCTGCTGCGCGAGTTGAACGCGCGCGAGCGCGCAGCGATCGTCCTGCGCTACTACTGCGATCTCTCCGAGGAGGAGACGGCCGCCACGCTTGGCGTCGCGGTCGGCACGATCAAGAGCACATGTGCCCGAGCCCTGGCCCGGCTACGGGTCGAAAGCGGTGTGACATGAGCCCTAACGAGGAGCAACTGCGAGCCGCTCTCCGGCAGGGCGAGGGGGAACAGCCGAGCGCCGACCTCGTCATCGCCTCCGCGCACGCCGCTCGACGATCGCGTCGTCGGATGGTCTGGGCGGTCGCCGGGAGCGTGGCGGTCGTGATCGCGATTGGCGGCGGCATCACTGCACTCACGTTGCGCTCCGGGAACAGCACGAGTGCTGGCTCTGCGGCCGGCGGCCCTCAGGCGGCGCCGTCACCGACGTCAGCGGGTGGCGCCGCCGCGCCAGCGGCGAGCCCGGGCACCGGGTCGCCACCCGCCGTCACCGGCGCCCTAGCCTGCCCCATCCCACCTGCGACCATCGCGATGCCGAGCGCCAGCAACGGGCGCCTCTTCCCGGATCGGATCACCGCCATCCGGATATGCCTCTACCAAGCGGGAACGCCGAAGTTCGCTGGGATGACTGAGGTCACCGGCACGGCCGCGGAGCAACTTGCCCGCCGGCTCGAGGACAGTCCGCTACCGGCCCCGAAAACCGCCTGCACGGCCGACCTCGGCCCGACCGTAGTGATCCTCGCAAGCACCGCGACCGCCAACGCACCAACCGTGGTCGGGAACCTGGGGGGCTGCGGCGAGATCACGAACGGGCAGGCGGCCCGCTTGGCCCGGGCCGTGCTGCAGGACGAAGCCCGCGTGATCCTGCAGAAGCCAGGCCCGCCGGGACTCAACTCGCACGGCCCGGGTCCGAGCTAGAGGCTCTCGTCAGAACCCGCGCAACCGGCGCGGCCCACTGTCAGCCCGCGGCACCGACGGCGCCACGCGGGCCATGGCCGTCAGGACCGATACGCCGGACGGCGCGGCTACGCCCGTCAGCCGCAGCTCGACGACTTCGGGTAATTCGTCGGACAGCGCGGACACGCGCAGCGCCAGCTCGGCGAGTGCGCTCGTGTCGGCCGGCGGCTCGCCGTCATAGCCGGTCAGCAGCGGAGCCGCTCTCGGGCCGGTGATCAGTGCCGACGCGTCGGCAGTGGTCAACGGCACGACCGCGTAGGCCCGGTCGCCGAGGAGCTTGGTAGCGACGCCGCCCACGCCGAACGACACCAGGGCTCCGAACGAACGATCGTCCTGCAAGTCCATCACCACGTCGCGGCCCCGCGGAGCCATGCGCTGAACGGTGACTGCAGCGTCCGGAGCCAGGTCGAGCGATTCCCATGCCGCGCGCAGGTCGTCGGGGTTCTGCAGGTGGAGTCGCACTGCATTCCCGGCCCGTAGGGCCACTGGCGAACCGAGGTCTGCGAGCGCCGTCAAAGCCCGCTCGATTCCCGAGACATCCGCGGCCGGCACCACGATTACGCCGTATGCGCCGAGCAACCGCACCGTCTCACGATCATCGAGCGCGCGACCGTTGGGCACATCGGCCAGCGCGGTGTCCACGACGGCCCGGCCGGCCGCGACGTCCACCCCGCTAATTTCCGGCGGCACGTCGGCGGGACGAGCCCGCCATAGCGCGTACCGGACGGCCCGAGCTAGTGCCCGCACTGCTCGTTCCGGCGACGGGTACGAGGGCACCGAGCCATAGGCCGGCGCCGAATCGCCTGGTGCGGCGAGCGCGGCCGGCACTCCGTCAAAGCCCAGAAATGTCGACAGCACGGCTTTGTCGTCACGCACTGCCGCCGCCTCCCGCAGGGCTACCGCGTGCCGCTCACCGGAAACGTGTTGCAGCGGAGGCACAAACACCGCGATGACCGCGTCGACCTCATCGTCCGTGATCGCGGTGCGAACCGCGGCACCGAGCTGCTCGGGCGAGGTGTCCACCCCGACGTCGACGAGTCGGGTCAGCTGCAGTCCCTCGGTGTTACACGCGTCGGAGACCAGGACGGCGAGCGCGGTCGAGTTCCCGACGACGGCCACCCGATCACCCGATGGCAATGGTTGCGAAGCGAGCAGCACCGCGACGTCGAACAACTCGCCGAGCGTGTCGACCCGGATCACGCCGGACGCCTCGAACAGGGCTTGGACGCTCGCCTCGGGCACGTCGACCGATGTGTGCTGCAGCCCGGCAACCATCGAACCGCGGCCGCTCTTCACCGCCACGATGGGCTTGCGACGACCCAGCCGCCGAGCGACCCGGACGAACTTGCGCGGATTGCCGAAACTCTCCAGATACAGCAGGGCGAGATCCGTCGCATCGTCGGTCTGCCAATACTGCATCAAATCGTTGCCGGAAACATCGGAGCGGTTCCCCGCGGACACGAAGGTCGAGACCCCGAGCCCGCGGCGTGCGGCTTCCCCGAGCACGGCAACGCCCAGCGCGCCCGACTGGCAGAAGAAACCCGCCCGCCCGTGGGTGGGAAATCGGGGCGCGAGGGTGGCGTTCAGTCGTACCGCGGGATCGGTGTTCACCAAGCCGAGGCAGTTCGGGCCGACGACCCGCATGCCGTGCGCGCGCGCCGTTTCAACGAGACGGCGCTGGGCCGTCCGGCCGGCCTCCCGCTCGGCGGAGTCGCCGCGTTCGCCAAAGCCACCGCTGACGACCACGAGCCCGTGGACGCCCTTGTGCCCGCACTGCTCGACCACGTCGAGCACGGACGATGCGGGTACCGCGATGACCGCGAGCTCGATCGGATCGGGAACGTCGAGGACGCTCGGGTACGCCCGAACGCCGTGGACGTGATGCGCGTCCGGATTGACCGGGTAGAGCGTGCCGTGCAGACCGGCGCGCAGCAGATTCCGGAATACGGCGTTGCCGACCTTGCCCTCATCGCTGCTCGCTCCGATGACCGCGACCGAGGCCGGGGACAGCAACCGGGCGATAGACCGGGCGTCAGCGTGCTGCTCCCGTTCGCGCATGACCGACTCGGTCAGCGGGGTGGAGCGGACGTCAAATTCCAGGTGCACTTCACCGGCCTCGAAGCTTCGGCTGACCTCGTAGCCGGCGTCGCGAAAGACCCGCAGCATCGCCTGGTTCTCGAGCAACACGACCGCAACGAACCGAGAGAGGCCGCTCTCTTGGGCGGCGGCGGCCAGGTGTTCCAGCAACACCGAGCCGATCCCCCGGCCCTGATGTTCGTCGGCCACCACGAACGCGACCTCAGCCTCGTCCGTGCCGGGCTCCCGTTCGTACCGGCCTACGGCGACGACGTTCTCGCCGAGCAGAGCAAGGATCGCGACCCGGTCGTGGTGGTCGACGTGGGTGAACCCGTACAGCTCCTTCTCGGAGATTCGCGGATGCGCCGAGAAGTACCGCAGGTACCGGGTTCGGCTCGACAGCCGGTCATGGAACGCGACGATCGCATCGGCATCCTCCGGAGTGATCGGTCGCAGGTGCAGCGTGCCACCATCCGCCGCGACGACGTCGGCCTCCCAGTGCGCCGGGTACGGCGCCGGCTGACTTGGCTCGTCGCGCTCCAGCATGGATCAGTCGCGGGGGTCGTGCGGATCAAGGCCGAGTAGCGGGAACGCGGCCTGCCGGGTGGCCGCGATCGCCCGATCCAGCCACGAATCGCCACCGGGCACCCACGGATCGATCGATAGCACGCGGCCTTCGGCCAGCTCACCCATCCGCTCGGGCGGGCGCTCCGGCCGGCGACGACGCACCATCGCGATCCACGACGCCGGAATCGCGGTCAGCGGATCGACCGGGCGTCCGGAGATCTCGGCGATCAAATGGGTCCAGGTGCGCGGAACGCACCGCACCACTCCGTATCCCCCGCCGCCGAAGGAGAGCCACCGCCCACCGGTCACCTCGTGGGCAAGGCCGTGCAAGGACTGGATCGCGGCCCGCTGACCGTCGACCGTCAACTCCAAGTTCGCGAGCGGGTCCTCGTGATGGGTATCGCACCCGCATTGGGTCACGAGGACATCCGGAGCAAACGCCCGCACCGCACCGGGCACGACCGCATGAAACGCCCGCAGCCAACCCTGATCGTCAGTACCTGGCGGCAATGCGACGTTGATCGAGGACCCCACCCCTTCGCCCCGACCGAGCTCGGACGGCATACCGGTGCCTGGAAAGAGCGTCCGCGGGTCCTGATGCAGGCTGATGGTCAAGACCCGCGGGTCGTCGTAGAAGGCGGCCTGGACGCCGTCGCCGTGGTGCACGTCGATATCGACATAAGCGACCCGCTGCGCGCCGCCCGCCAAGAGCCGTCGGATCCCCAGCACCGCGTCGTTGAAAACGCAGAATCCCGAGGCATAGCCGCGCATCGCGTGATGCAGCCCGCCGGCGATGTTCAGCGCGTGCTCGACGGCACCCGATGACACCACATCGGCGGCAGTCAGAGAGCCACCGGCGACAAGCGCCGACGCGTCGTACATCCCGCTGAAGACGGGATCGTCGTCGGTGCCAAGTCCGTAGCCGCTGAACGTCGGATCCTCGCTGGCCGCCGCAACCGCATCGAGGTAGTCAGCGTCATGGGCAACGAGCAATTCCTCGCGCGTGGCCAGCCGCGGCGCGACGACCTCCACGGCGTCGAACACGCCGAGTTCGCTGGCGAGGGCGATCGTGAACTCGAGCCGGATCGGGTTCAGCGGATGGTTGCCGAAGTTATAGCCGAGGACCCCCTCGTCCCAGACGACGCTGGCGCGGCAACTCATGGGCGGCTAGCTCAATGCCTGGGCAAGGTCAGCGATGAGGTCGTCCGCATCCTCGATGCCCACGGACAGCCGGACGAGGTCGCCCGGCACCTCCAGCATGGAACCGGCCACGCTCGCGTGCGTCATCCGTCCAGGGTGTTCGATGAGCGACTCGACGCCGCCGAGCGACTCACCCAACGTGAACAGTGACGTGAGCGCGCACACCTTCAGCGCCGCCTCTTCGCCGGCCCGCAAGGTGAACGACACCATGCCGCCGAATCCGCGCATCTGCCGAGCGGCGACCTCGTGGCCCGGGTGATCCGGCAGCCCGGGGTAGTACACCCGGCTGATCGCCGGATGGCCGAGCAGGTAGGTCGCGACACGGTCGGCGTTGGCGCAGTGCCGGTCCATGCGCACCCCGAGCGTCTTCAGGCCACGCAACACCAGCCACGCGTCGAACGGGCCGGCGATCGCGCCCATGGCGTTCTGGTGGAACGTCAGTTCCTGCGCGAGTTCGGGGTCGGCGGTCACCAGCGCCCCACCGATCACGTCGGAATGGCCGCCGAGGTACTTCGTCGTCGAGTGCACGACGACGTCCGCTCCATGGGCGATGGGCTGCTGCAAGTAGGGCGTGGCGAACGTGTTGTCGACAACGAGCCGGGCCCGCACGTCGTGGGCGAGCTGGGCCAGTGCGGCCAGGTCCGCGATACCGAGCAACGGGTTCGTCGGCGTCTCACACCAGATGACCCGGGTGCGTGGCCGGACCGCAGCGCGCACCGCATCTCGATCCCGGAGTGGCACTGCCGTGTGCTCCAGTCCCCAGCGGTCCAGCACCCGCGCGACCAGGCGGAACGTCCCGCCATACGCGTCGTCCGGCAGCACGACGTGGTCGCCGGGACGGCACACGGTTCGTAGCAAGGTGTCTTCGGCGGCAAGCCCGGAGGCAAAGGCCAGGCCGCGTGCGCTGTCAGCCTCGAGCGCCGCGACCGCCACTTCCAGCGCGGTCCGGGTGGGGTTTGCGCTGCGGCTGTACTCGTATCCGCCGCGCAGGCCGCCGACCCCGTCCTGCTTGTAGGTCGAGGTCGCGTAGATGGGCACGGTGACGGCGCCGGTCAGCGGGTCGGGCTCCTGACCCGCGTGGATGGCCCGGGTGTTGAAGCCGGTCATCCGCTCACCGTAGCCGCGCGGGCGCCGCGGGCCGTCGGCCCCGTGCCCAGTAAGACGAACTCAACCGTCTGAACCGGCGAGATGGCCGAGCAGGTCCTGCCGGGTGATCACTCCCGTCGGCTTGCCGTCGACGTGGACAAGCAGAGCGTCCGCGGTGGACAGGGCCGATACCGCGTCGGTCACCGACTCACCCGACCCGATGATCGGGAGTGGAGGCGCCATGTGCCGTTCGAGCGCATCCGCCAGCGCTGCTGTGCCCTTGAACAACGCGTCCAGCAGCTGCTTCTCGCCGACCGAGCCGACCACCTCGCCGGCCGTGATCGGCGGTTCGGCCCGCACGACCGGCACCTGCGATACGCCGTACTCGCGCAGGATGTCGATTGCCTCGCGCACGGTCTCGTTCGGGTGGGCATGGACGAGCGCAGGCGTCTCGCCCGATTTCGCCCGCAGCACGTCACCTACCGTGGTCTGACCCGGTGCGCGCAGAAAGCCGTAGTCCGACATCCAGGCGTCGGAGAAGATCTTCGAGAGGTACCCGCGACCACCGTCCGGTAGCAGCACGACGACCAGATCGTCCGAGCCGAGGTTCGCAGCCGCGCGGAGCGCAGCGACGACCACCATGCCGCACGAACCGCCGACGAGCAGGCCCTCTTCTCGGGCGAGCCGCCGGGTCATCGCGAACGAGTCGCTGTCGGTTACCGCGATGATCTGGTCGCACATCGTTCGGTCGAACGTCGCCGGCCAGAAGTCCTCGCCGACACCTTCGACGAGGTACGGGCGTCCGGTGCCGCCGGAATACACCGAGCCTTCCGGATCGGCACCGATCACGCAGATCCGTCCGCTGGATGCTTCCTTCAGGTAGCGCCCGACGCCACTGATCGTGCCGCCGGTGCCCACCCCGGCGACGAAGTGAGTGACCCGGCCCTCGGTCTGGTCCCATATCTCCGGGCCGGTCGTCTCGTAGTGGGACAGCGGGTTGTTCGGATTCGCGTACTGGTTCGGCTTCCAAGCGCCCGGTATCTCGCGAGTCAGGCGGTCCGACACCGAGTAGTACGAGCGCGGATCATCCGGGGCTACCGCAGTGGGACACACGACCACCTCGGCCCCATAGGCCCGCAGCGTGTCGATCTTGTCGCCACTGACCTTGTCCGGGCAGACGAACACGCAGCGATATCTGCGCTGCTGGGCGACAATCGCGAGGCCGACGCCCGTGTTCCCGGACGTCGGTTCGACGATCGTCCCACCCGGTCGCAACTCGCCTGACTCTTCGGCGGCTTGGATCATCCGCACCGCGATGCGGTCCTTCACCGAACCGCCGGGATTGACGTACTCGACCTTGGCCACCAGGGTCGGTGATAGCCCGGCCGTGACCGTTCGGAGCCGGACGAGTGGGGTGTTGCCGATCAGATCAACCACCGATTCGTAGTAGGCCACGTCGCCGAGGCTAATCTCGGGGCAGGCCGGCATACAGAAGGCAGGAGGTTTGGCATGGGGCGGGCCAGCCGCGCGAGCCGCATCGCGGCGTACGGCGGCGGTGGGCTCGGCGCCCTCGGCCTCGGCGTCGGTGCGACCGTCTACGGTCTGCTGGTCGGCCAATCCCGGCTGGCCCGGCGTCGCATTCCAGCTCCGGAGTCGGATCCGCCGGCCGCGCACGACACGATCTGGGCTGCGCCCGATGTCCCGGTCGATCGGGATCCGATCACGGTGGCCTGGCTGGGCGATTCGCTGGCGGCCGGTTACGGCGTTTATCGCGACGTCGACACGCCGGCAGTGCGCAGTGCGCGGGCCCTGTCAGCTATCGCCCATCAGCCCGTGCGGATCGCGAATGTCGCCGTCGTGGGCTCGGAATCGTCCGAACTCGAGGAGCAGGTCGCTCGGCTGTCCGAGCCACCCGATATCGCCGTGATCGTGATCGGGGCCAATGACGTGACCCATCGGATCAAGCCCAAGGACGCCGTTCGTCATCTCGCGGCCGCCGTGCAAGACCTGCGCGCAATGGGAGCCGAGGTCGTCGTCGGGACCTGCCCCGATCTCGGCACGATCCGCCCGATCGGCCAGCCGCTGCGCACCCTGGTCCGACGGATGTCGCGCAATCTCGCCGCGGCGCAGACGATCGCCGTCGTGGAGGCAGGCGGCCGCACGGTGTCGCTCGGCGACCTGCTCGGTCCGCTGTTCGCGAGCCGCGACGACCTGTTCAGCGACGACAAGTTTCACCCGTCCGCGGAGGGGTACGCCGAGGCGGCGGACGCGTTGTTTCCGTCGGTCTTGGACGCGCTCGGCATCTACACCGATAGCCGGAGCGCTACTCCGCTTGCGCTGCGCCGGACTCGGCCGGTCGCTCGTGCGGCGGCGACAGCAGCCATGCATCCAGGTACCGAGGTCGTCGCGACTGAGTTGCACGGCGAACCGGTCGGCCGGCGCGGCCGTTGGGCGCGGATTATTCGTCGCCGGCCGCCCGTCGAGGCCCCGGACCTCGAATCGGTGACGGCGACCACCGACGCCTGACAGCTCGCCGGGCTGGTGGGACGATCGGAGCATGCCCGCGCCCGAAGCCGTCATCGTCGCGACCGCTCGATCCCCGATCGGACGGGCCGCCAAAGGTTCGCTGGTCGAGATGCGTCCGGATGACCTCGCCGCCGGAATCGTCAGGGCAGTGCTTGACAAGGTGCCCGCCCTCGACCCGCATGAGATCGACGACCTGCTCCTCGGGTGCGGCCTGCCGGGCGGAGAGCAGGGCTTCAACCTGGCCCGCGTCGTCGCCGTCTCCCTCGGTTACGACGAGCTGCCGGGAGCGACGATCACCCGTTATTGCTCCTCCTCGCTGCAGACGACCCGGATGGCGATGCATGCGATCCGGGCCGGCGAGGGCGACGTGTTCGTCTCGGCCGGCGTCGAGACCGTGTCCCGGTTTGCCCGCGGGAACTCCGACACGTGGCCGGGCACGCACAACCCGATATTCGCCGAGGCCGAGGAGCGATCGGTCGAGGCCGCCCAGGGTGGCACGACCTGGCACGATCCTCGCGAGGACGGCCTGCTTCCGAACATCTACCTGGCGATGGGCCAGACCGCGGAGAACCTGGCTCAGCTCAAAGGCATCACCCGCGAGGACATGGACCACTTCGGCGTGCGGTCGCAGAACCTGGCCGAACAGGCAATCGCAGCCGGCTTCTGGGCTCGGGAGATCACGCCGGTGACGACGCCGAGCGGAAAGGTGGTCTCAGCCGACGACGGGCCACGACCGGGCGTGACGTATGACGCCGTGTCGCAGCTGAAGCCGGTGTTCCGCCCGGACGGGCGCATCACGGCGGGCAACTGTTGCCCCCTCAACGACGGCGCCGCCGCCCTGGTCGTGATGAGCGACCGGAAGGCTGCCGAGCTAGGGATCACCCCGCTGGCTCGCATCATCGCTACCGCGGTGTCGGCCCTGTCGCCGGAGATCATGGGGCTCGGTCCGGTCGAGGCCTCTCGGCGAGTGCTCGCCCGAGCCGGGATGACCATCGACGACGTCGACCTGGTGGAGATCAACGAAGCCTTCGCCGCCCAGGTCATCCCGTCCTACCGCGAGTTGGGCATCGACCTCGACCGGTTGAACGTCAACGGCGGAGCGATCGCGGTCGGGCACCCATTCGGGATGACCGGGGCACGCATCACGACGACTCTTATCAACTCACTGCAGTGGCACGACAAGCAGATCGGGCTGGAGACGATGTGCGTCGGTGGCGGGCAGGGCATGGCCATGCTGTTGGAACGGCTTTCGTAGCCGGGCTGCTGCAGGCCGCCGTCTCGTCGGTCCACTGGGCAAGAACATGCGTCGCTTCGTGCGCACTCCTGGGACAGCCGCCCACTCCTGAGCGTCTCGCCCGCCCCACTGGCACCATGAGCGCGCGGGAAGCTACGCATGCCACATAGTGGCGAGCGCATGACTTGGCCCCGCCGCCAAAAGACGACGGGGCCAGAGTGCTGAGCGGTCAGCTACTGCGCAGATAACCCAGCAAGCGCAGCAATTCCAGGTACAGCCAGATGAGGGTGACCATCAGGCCGAACGAGGCGTACCAGGCGAACTTCTCATCCGCTCCGTGCTTGATGCCCTGTTCGATGATGTCGAAATCGAGGACCAGGCTGAACGCCGCGACGACGATGCAGACGAGGCTGAAGATGATCGCGAGCGCTCCGCCATCGCGCAGCCCGAGGCCGCCCGGATGGAACAGGTAAGCGATCAGGTTGACGAGCATCAGCCCGAAGACGCCGATCGTTGCTCCGACCAAGACCCGGGTGAACTTCGGTGTGACCCGGATGGCCCCCGTCTTGTAGACGATGAGCATGCCCGCCGCGACCATGATCGTTCCGGTGACCGCCTGGATCACGATCCCAGGCCAGCGCTCTTCGAAGATGCGGCTGATCGCGCCGAGAAGGAAGCCTTCGCACGCCGAGTAGATCAGCGCGTTGACCGCGTTGACCCGCATCGTGAAGGCCATGTACAGGCCTAGACCGATGCCGCCCATGAGGCTGACCAACAGCAGCCCACCGGCCACCGCCGTGTTGGACGTCAACGCCCATGAGATGGCGCCAGCGGTCAGCAATACGGCCAGCATCGCAGCCGTGCGAACGACAACGTCGTCGAGGGTCATATAGCGGGCTGGGGCACCGCCGCCCCCACCGCCGCCCCCGCCGGGACCGAACCCGGTCGGCGGGTAGATCGGACCGCCATAGGCAGGCTGGTTGTATATGTGCTCCAGATCGCCCGCGGACGGCGTCACGGTCGGATTCGCCTTCGCGGTACCTGGGCTAGATGCCGTTCCCGGGACCTTGAACTTGTTGAGAACGGGGTTGCTGGCCACGAGTAATGTCCTCCTGCTCGCCGCTACTCGTCGCGCCGCGGTCTGGCCGCGGCGTCTACGTGCACAACGATACGAATACCTCCGGAGTTCCCGGACGCCGGGCTGCGGGATCGATCTCCGGGCCACCAGTTTTCGCCCGCAGCAGACGAAATGGGCTGATGCGTGTCAGGCTGGCTTCATGAGTTCCGCAGCCAAACCCGACAAGGCGCCGGGTGACGTGAAGAACAAGTTCCGCGAAGCCCTGGAACGAAAGCGTGACATGCAGCAAGGGCGCGCGGCCGACCCGAACGAGGCTGATCCGTCGAAGGTGCACGGCAAGCACGGCCCGGCCCACGTGCAGCGGACATTCCGCCGCAAGAGCGGCTGACCCAGGACTCCGTCAGGCCGTAACACCTGGGACGGCGGCGCTGCTGCGCGCCGCTCGGAGGCGCAGCCGAGCCGAGTGGTCTTTACTGCCCCGCAATATCACGGCGGGAAAAGGCGACGAGCGAGCTGATCACCCCGAGTACGCCGACGGTCACCATCACCGCGGCGGATACGGGCTGAAACGGTTGACTGGGTACGAGAGCGAGGTGGGCGAACGGGGACAGGTCCAGGACCCAGTGCGGCGGCCCGATCAGGGCGCCGACGAGCTGCCACAAGAACGCGGCCGCGACCAGGCCGTACATGATGCCGGCGGCGACGCGAGGGGCCAGAGCGTAAACCAGCCCGCCCAGGCCTAGGAACAATATGGCGATCGGGAGGGCATTGCCGCCGGCTTCGAGCAGGCTTGGCAGCGCAACATGCACGCCCGCTGCCGTTGCCCCCACCCAGGCGGCGATCCCGGCGGCGAGGGCGATTGCGGCTGCCGCGAACGCCGCGAGGATGAGGCGGCCAGCGAGCCAGCTCGAACGAGATACCGGTTGCGCAAGCACGGATTCGAGGTGCTGCTCCTCGTCCTGGCGTAGCCCGCTGATCTGGGTGCACACGAACAGGCAGATGGCGAGAGTGACGAAGAGGAACAGGAAGGCGATATATCCGGCGGGGGTCACGATCGATCCCGACCCGAGCTTGGCGATCTGGCGTTGGACGTTCGCCGGCACGTCGGCGGTGGACAGGCTGTGGGAGACGACGCCCAGGACCATCAAGAAGGCCACTGTCGCGGCCAGCCAGGCGATGACAACCCCTGCTTGGGCGCGCAGCGCCTGCGCGGTCGGCGAACTGAGTAGCCACAGCCGAGGATCGGCGCTGTCATCGCGGGGAAATAGCCCGGCGCCGATGTCCCGCCGGCGAGCCAGGCCGCCCGCGAGAGCGAGCAGCAGCGCGGTGGTCACCGCAGGTAGCAGCAGGACCAGCGGTTGCGGACCAGTAAGGGGCCGGAGGAGTTCGGCCCAGCCGAGCGGGGTGGCCCAGCGCAGCCACCCGGCGCCGGAGACCGTATCGGCGAGGATCCGCAGCACGAACAGCAGTCCGAGCGCGGCTGTGGCCAGGCCGAGCGCGCCTCGCCGGGTCGGCAGGAGTTGACTCGCGAGCGCCCCGATGCCAGTGAAAACGGCGGCGGTCATGCCGGACGCCAGCGCCAGGTAGGCCGCGCCGCCGGCCGGAATGCCCGCCGCGACCAAGCCGGCGAACTCGGCGAGCCCGAGCAGTGCGATCCCGGTCGCGACTGCGAGCAAGCCGGCGGTGTTCGCCGTGGCGCGACTCACCGGCGCGGCGAGCACGACCTCGGTGCGGCCCGACTCTTCCTCGGCCCGACCGACCCGGACGGCCGCGAGCAGCCCGTACGCGGCGGCGGCAATGGCCAGCACACCGCCGACCCGCCATGCGGTATAGCCGGCGGTGGTGTCGATCTGGTGGGGTTGCCCGTAAAGCAGCCGCAGGCCGGGATTGCCGGCGAAGCTGTCGGCGAACGCCCGCCGGTTGGCGGCCGTCGGGTAGGTGTGCCGGTAACCGACCGGCTGAATGTATGCGTAGACGGCGAACAGATACGCGAACGCAACCGTTCGCACGCGAGCGTCGCGCAACGCCTGGCGGGCCAGCGCAGTGAGCACGCCGGTGTGTCGGGTGCCCGGCAGCGACGCGACGGCCTCAGCCATTGACGGCGACCCTGGCCGGGTCGCCGTCGCCCTCGCGCCGACCTGGCTCGGCGTAGTGGTGCAAGAAGATCTCTTCCAGCGACGGTTCCCGGCTGGTGAGCGTCGCGACTGGACGCCCGGCAAGGGCGGCGATCACCGGACCTACTCCCTCGGTGGTCTGGAACCGCAGCCCGTTGTCGCCGACGCGCTGGATCTGGACGCCGGGAAGCGCCGGCATCGTCGGTGCCGGACCGTTGAAGGTGACCTCGACGGTATGGCCGCGAAGATGCCGCAGCTGGGCCAGGGTGCCCTCGTCGACGAGCCGCCCGTGCCGCAAGATGCCCACCCGATCGCAGAGCGCTTCGACCTCGCTCAGGATGTGCGAGGAGAGCAGGATCGTCTGACCGCGCGCCTTGGCCTGCTCGGCGCAGTGCCGGAATTCCGCCTCCATCAACGGGTCGAGGCCGCTGGTCGGCTCGTCGAAGATCAGCAGATCGGCCCGGGTGGCGAGCGCGGCAATCAGCTGAACCTTCTGCCGGTTCCCCTTCGATAGCGCGCGGACTTTCTTGCGAGGATCGAGTTCGAAGCGGGCGATCAGCTCGTCGCGATAGGTCTCGTCGATACGACCGTGCAACCGGGCGAGGAAATGTAGCGTCTCCGCGCCGGTTAGTGACGGCCACAGCGCCGGCTCGCCGGCGACGTAGGCCACCCGACGGTGTGCGGTGACCGGATCCCGCCATGCATCCACCCCGAACAGGGCCGCGTGGCCCGCCGTCGGACGGTGCAGCCCTAGCAGGAGTCGGATCGTCGTGGTCTTGCCGGCCCCGTTCGGGCCCAGGTAGCCGTACACCTCACCCGGCGCGATCGCCAGGTCGAGGCGATCGAGGGCGAGCGTCTCGCCGTAGCGCTTGGTCAGACCGTCGGCGTAGATTGCATCCATGACTTTCTTAAAATACATAACTTTCACGAAATTGTGAACGCTGGATCGCGTAGATCACCAGTCCGCGATCCGCGCGCCGTTCGCCGGTTCGTTGAACGGTTCGCCGGTGCGCTGGTAGCCGCCGGCATGCCCCGGATGCCTGCGCTCGTCTTCGCGGCGCTGCTAGCCGCCGACGGCGCTCGGCTGACTGCCGCCGAGCTCGTCGAGCAACTGCAGATCAGTCGCGCGGCGGTATCCGGGGCCGTCCGTTATCTCAGCGGTTTGAGCATCGTGCACCGGGAACGCGAACCGGGCTCGCGCCGCGATCACTACGTCTTCGGAAACGACAGCTGGTATGAAATGGTCGCCCGGCGCGAGCAAGTACTCGACCAGTGGATAGCGACGACCCGGGCCGGAGTCGAAGCAGTCGGGCCGACGACCGACGCGGGAAAGAGGCTGTCGGAGTCACTCGCGTTCTTCGAATTCCTACAAACCGAGATGCCGGCGCTCCTCGCCCGCTGGCGCGCCCAACAGGCACGCCCGGTAACGCCGGGACGCACCGGCGCGAGGAGTCGCGCGAATGACCGGACTTCGAAGGCATTCGCCAAGGCACAACGGAGTTGAATGCTGCTTCCCTACCCGGCACTGCCCGCGCAGTGCCCCGGTCGGTGTCAACGGCGCCTTGCTACCCGAGGTGGGCCGAGCCCACGGTGGCCGGCGCCTACCAGTCATTTGGTCGTGTGCTTCGATCGAGCCAGTCCTGCAGGAGTGCGCCCAGAAGCGCAGGCTGCTCGTGCGGCAATGCGTGGCCGGCATTGTCGAGTACCGCAAAGGTGGCGTGCGGATAGTGTTCGAGTAGGTCGGCAGCCGCGACGTACCCGACCGATGAGTCGAGTCGTCCCGCCGCAATCAGGCTCGGTGGCTCGAAGGTGCCCGACCCGACCGCAACGTTCCACCCGGCGAAGATGCGCCCGAGCGTGGCCTCGTCGACGCGCGTCATACCCGGGACCACGTGCTCGCGATAGCGGCGTGCAGTCGCCGGTGTGCGCACGACGAAGTAGTCATCGAATCCCACCCGCTGGTCGGGCTCAAGTTCGCGGTAGGCATCGGCATCCGCTCGTACCACGGTCGTCGGAGGTACGTCGCGCGAGCTTTCGCCGATCGGACACAACAAGGCCAGACCGCGCACCCGGTCCCGTCGCCGTGCGGCAATGCCACGAGCGAGGTAGGCGCCGTAGGAGTGCCCAAGTAGCAGAAACGGCTGGTCGACGAGGTGATCGATGAAGTCGGCCAGCAGTGCCACCACGTCGTCGTTGCCGGTCAGGGCATCGGTACCGGTAGTGCGACCCATGCCCGGTAGATCGGGATAGATCCGCCGGTAACCGTCGTCCGGGATGACGGCCTCGATCGCCGCCTCGATCTCGCGATGATCGACGCCAGCACCGTGCAAGGCGATCAGGGGCACACCCGTGCCGTGCTCGACGTAGTGGATCGACACCTCGTTGATCCGACACTGCATACCCGGACCGTACTGGGCAATGCCGAGGGCCGAGCTAGTCCGCTACCTGGCGAAGCAACGGGCCGCAGACGTGGCTCGGTGAGCTGTCCGGGTGACGGCGCCAGCAGCCCGCCGCTTTCGGGTTGGTGCCCCCGGTCGGGCTCGAACCGACACTTGAACCCTTTTAAGGGGTTTGCCTCTGCCAATTGGGCCACGGGGGCGCGGTCAGCCTAATGATCGCTCCGCGATCGCACGGTAGTCCTCTCCAGTGGTGTGAACGGTAGCAACGGGGTCGGACGCAAACGCGCCACAGATCGACAGCCCCTCACGCCCGTTGAGCCCATTCAGCCGGCGGCAGCCGAAGGCGCGCCAGGTCAGGCGGAAGCGGATCGGATGGTCGATAGACGAGTGGCGCTCCACCATGGTCATCGGCTACCGCGGCCGGAGCGTCAGCGAGTGAGAACCGGCCGCGCAACCGGTCATAGAAGTCGTTGTCCTGGCTGAACCGGAGAAGCTTGGCCCGCCTCGAGGCTGCGTACACGGCGATCCAGTCGCCTGGGTCGAGGACGCCGCGTAGCTGGCCGTCCACGCTTACCGCGACCTGGCTGGAACCGTCGAGGACACGCACCGCCACGACTTCCTGCGCCGAGATCACGATGCTCCGATCGAAGATCATGTGCGGCGCGACGGGGGTGAAGATGAGAGCGTCGAGATAGGGCGAAAGCACGGGACCGCCCGCCGCAAAGCTGTAGGCGGTCGAGCCGGTCGGTGAGGCGACCATGAGGGCATCGGCGGAGTACGTCGCGAACAGCCGGCTGCTCAAGTACACGCCCAGGCTCGCCTGGCGGTCGCGGGCGAGCTTCTCGAACACCACGTCGTTGATTGCCGTCACATCGAGGGCAACCCCCCAACCGACGGTTTCAGCTGAGCCGTCCCGGACCGGCGGTGGCGGCAACATCGGGCCGCGCCCGTAGTGGAGCAGGCTGTCCAGGCCGGGCGGGATGCTCAAGGCGCGTGACGCCCGCATCGTCAAGGTGAGCCGATCCTCGACTCGCACGGTCCCGGCGCGCACCTGATCGAGCGCCGCTCCGACATCCTGGGGCCGGACGTCGGTGAGGAATCCGACCCGGCCGACGTTCACCCCCATGACCGGACAGTCGGCCGCGACCGCCACGCGGGCGCCGCGCAGGAATGTGCCGTCGCCGCCGATCGTCACAACGAGATCCAGCCGGCCAACTGCCGATACTTCATCCTTGCTGTGCCGTCGTGGCTTGCTCCAGACATCGACATCAACGGCGGTCATGCCGTGGGCAGCGCACCACCGTCGCACGGCGTCGGCCGGGTCCGCGGACTCGGCCCGTCCGGTGTGTACGACCAGTCCGATCCGGTACACGCGGTCTCCTCTAGGTCGACGCCTCGGCGTCAGCGGACGATCCGGGCGGTAGCGGGTGCAATCCCGCAGCTTGCTTGAACTCGCTGTGCGGCTGCTGCAGCTGGCCGAGGGCTACCACTTCGCGTTGGAAGAACAACGCCTCGGTCCAGTCGGCCAGCACCCGGACCTTCCGGTTGAACGTCGGCATGCGCATGACGTGGTATGTGCGGTGCATGAACCAGGCGACGATGCCACGCAGCCTGATGCCGTAGATCTCGGCCACCCCGCGGTACAGGCCGAGCGATGCGACCGACCCCGCATACGCGTGGACATAGTCGTGGCGGGCGCGGCCCCGGAGGGTCGCGACGATGTTCTTCGCCAGGATCTTGGCTTGGCGCAGCGCGTGTTGCGCGCTCGGAGTGCACACCGCCCCCGGCTCGTCGGGCTTGGACAGGTCCGGTACCGCGGCACAGTCACCGGCCGCGAACACGTCGTCGACATCGCGCACCGTCAGATCAGCGTGACATGGCAATCGGCCCTGATCGTCGCGCGGCAAGTCGGTCGCGGCGAGCATCGGGTTCGCTTTGACCCCGGCCGTCCACACCACAGTCTCGGCATCGAATTCGTCGCCGTCACTGAGCACGACGTGCCCGTCGACGACTGACTCCAATCGAGTGGACAGGCGCACGTCGATGTTGCGCTCAGCCAGCCGGTCGGCCGTGTAGGCCCCGAGAGCGACGGACACTTCAGGCATGATCCGGGTCGCGGCCTCGACGAGCATCCACCGCATGTCGGATTCGTCGATGCCGTCGACATAGCGCAACGCGTAACGCGCCATGTCCTGCAGTTCGGCGATCGCCTCCACGCCCGCATACCCCCCACCCACGAACACGAAGCTCAGCGCGCGTCGTTGTCGCTCCGGATCCGTCACCGACGCCGCCAGGTCGAGGCGGGACAGCACATGGTTGCGCAAGTAGATGGCCTCGCCGATCGTCTTGAAGCCGATGCCGTGCTCGGCCAGCCCGGGAATGGGCAGTAACCGGGAGACCGAGCCCGGGCAGGCGACAAGTAGGTCGTATCCGATCTCGTACCCCTCGCCCTCGGAGGGCAGGACGGTAGCCACTTTCCGGGCGTGCTCGATGCGGGTAACAGTTGCCGTGATCACCCGGCAGCGACGCAGGACCTTGCGCAACGGCACCACCACGTGCCGGGGCTCGAGCGAACCGGCCGCGGCTTCGGGTAGGAACGGTTGGTAGGTCATGTTCGACTGCGGGTCGACGACGGTGATCTCGGCTTTTCGGGCCAGTTTCTTCTGCAGCCGAAGGGCTGTGTACATGCCGACATAGCCCCCGCCGACGACGAGAATCCGCGTCGGTTCGTTCAGCTTCGCCATGAGACTCGACGCTACCGAGTAGCCGCTTCGTACACTGCGGCGGCAACGGCCAGGTCCTCCCAGGCCTCTCCGACGCTCTTCCACAGCCGAGGTCGATCCGCGCTGACGGTCAGGTGGCCGCTGACGAGTTCGGCCAGGTCGCCGTCGATGGCCCGTTCGCTCGGCACGCCGTCGGCGACCGCGAGCACGATGTCACCAGCTTCGCGAAGGGCCGCGACTCGGCTCTCGACGACAACCGTCGCCCGCTCGACCATGGCACTGTCGACTTCGCGAGCGTCCGGTTCGTGCGACCCGATGGCAACGACCACGGCATGGGCCGGAAGTGCCGTCGAGTTGAATACCGGCGTCCGCGCGGTCGTCGCGCACACCACGATGTCCGCTTCGGCAATGACGTCCGGACCGCCGGCCGACGCGCGGAGGCCGTGCGCCGCGCAACGCTGGACCAGAGCTTCGGCCTGGCCGGCGGTCCGGCCGACGATCGTCAGGCAGCGGACCGGTCGGACGTGCGGTAGCGCCTCGATGTGCGCGCGGGCCTGGGGTCCGCAGCCGAAGACGACCAGCCGCGCGTCCCCCGGTTGAGCGAGCAGGTCGACGGCCAACGCGGACACCGCAGCTGTGCGCAGCGTCGTCAATGCGACGCCGTCGAGAACCGCAACAATGCGCAACGTCGTCGCGTCGAACAGCAAGTAAGCACCCTGCACGCGGGGGCGACCGTGCGCCGGGTTGTCGGGAGCAATCGAGACCACCTTTACCCCCGCGTACTGGTCGACCTCCGCCGGCATCAAGAGCAGCTGCCCGGCCCGTACGTCGACAACCGTGCGCGGCGGGCCAGTGGTACCACTATCCGAGGCGGCAGCGGCCCGGATTGCGGCGATGGCCGCCGGCCAGCCGAGGGCCGCCACGGCCTCAGCGTCGATCACCCGCATCGTCAGACCTCCAGCGAAGCCAGGCCACCCGCCAGCGTCACCGCACGGCCGAGCACGGTATCGAGCATCGGCTCGGTCAGCCGTCCGGTGAAGGTGTTCTGCTGACTGACGTGATAGCAGCCGAGCACGGTGCGACCATCGACCGGTACCTCGAGACCGTGCGCAAAGGGCGGTACCCGGTCGGGCACCGAGACACCGGCCATGCGCAAGCCCGGCCACAGGCTTGCCCAGGCGAATCCGCCGAGCACGACCACGGCCCGCACGTGGGGCCAGACGAGACGCAACTCGCGCACCAGCCACGGGCGGCACGCATCCCGCTCCTCGGGCGCGGGCCGGTTCGCGGGAGGGGCGCAGCGGACGCTCGCGACGATTCGGGTGCCGACCAGTGCGAGCCCGTCGTCGGCGGCCACTGCCGTGGGCTGGTTGGCGAGCCCACATCGATGCAGCGCTGCGTAAAGCCATTGGCCGGAGCGATCGCCGGTGAAGTTGCGCCCGGTCCGGTTGGCCCCGTGCGCTGCTGGGGCTAGACCCACGATGACGATGGCCGGTCGGTCAACCCCGAAGCCGGGCACCGGCCGGCCCCAGTATTCCTGGTCGGCGAAAGCGCGGCGCTTCGTCGAAGCGACCTCCTCCCGCCAGGCGACCAGCCGCGGGCAGGCCCGGCACACCGAGATTCGCGCGCTCAGCTCGGCGAGCGCGGACACGGACCCGGCCAGGCTGCGCACCTGCGCAGCGTCGTGAGCGACGGCAGTGCGCCGCGTCGCGCAGTCCCCTGGCCAGCCGGTGCCGGGTCGTACCACCATGGACGACAGCGTGGCACGCCACTCTAGAGTTTCTGTCACACCGTCCAGCCGTCCCCCGGAGACACCATGGCCAAGGCTCGCAGCATCGTGGGTTGGCGGATCCTCACGTATGCGATCAGCATCCCGGCTGGGATCGCCACCCGAAGGGCGGTCGCGCGGATCTGGACGACGGTCGGCCCGGGCAATCCGCCCCGGTCACCTTCCGACCCGAACGCCACCCTGAGGGAGGCCATCGTCTGGACGACGATCTCCGCGGTCGGCGTGGCTGTGGCCGAGAACGTGACGACGCGCGGGGCCGCCGTGGTCTGGCGAAACCTGATCGGCGGGGAGCCGCCCCCAGCCCTCACTCGTGACTGACCGGGCTTGGTGCCCGGGCTAAGTCACCCGGGCCGGGCGGCCTCGTCCGCGCCGACGTCCGAGGCGGCGAGCCGCAGGGCAATCCCGTCGAGGATGTCGTGCTCGCTCGCAACAACCTTGGACACCCCCATCGCGGTCATCAGGGTGTGCAGGATGAGCGCGCCACCGCCGATCACGTCAATCCTTCCGGTGTGCATGACCGGCAGGGCCGCCCGCTCAGCGTGGGTCATGGCGAGCAGCATCGACGTAACCGCGTCGACGGCAGGCGCCGTGACCGTAGCCCCGTGAATGCGCCCCGGGTCGTAACAATCCAGCCCCATCGCCACCGCAGCGACGGTGGTCACCGTGCCCGCGACTCCGATCAGCGCGGCCGGCTCGTTCAGCGGGACGTCCTCCGCCGCGTGGTCCAACGCGTCGCGAATGTCGTGCACCGTCGCGGCGATCTGGTCCGCACTGGGGGGATCAGCCCGGAGATGGCGCTCGGTCATCCGGACGCAGCCGACGTCCATGCTGTGCACTTGTAGCGGAGCGAACCGGTCGGCCGGGCCCGCGATCAGTTCGGTGGAACCGCCACCGATGTCAGCGACCACGACCCGACCGGTGAGGTTCGGCAAGCTGTGCACCGCCCCCACGAACGACAGCGCAGCCTCGTCCTTGCCGCTGATGACCTCGGGTGGGACGCCCAGCACGTTCGTCACCATGCCCACGAACTCGTCCCGGTTGGCGGCGTCTCGGGTCGCGCTGGTCGCCACCATGCGCACCGCGTCGGCGCCGTGGTGGCGCACCAGGTCGGCGTAGTCCTCGAGCGCTGCTTCGGTGCGCGCGATCGCCTCCGGCGCGAGCCGACCCGACCCGTCGACGCCCTGCCCGAGGCGGACGATGCGGAGCTCACGGTGGACGTCTATCAGCTCGTCGCGGTTGACATCGGCGATCAGCAGCCGGATCGAGTTCGTGCCGCAGTCGACTGCGGCGACCCGAGTCAGGTGACTGCGGCCGGGACGCATGGCCCGGACGTCCACCACGGCACCAGCCGGTCGAGCGCCTCGTCACCGAACGGATTCACGCCGCGTCCAACGGCGAGCGAATGCGCCACGAGCGCATGTAGACACTTGACGCGCCGGGGCATACCGCCGGCGCTCGTACCGGCGATCTCGGCGACATGCCGCGAGCTGCTCGCGACGGCGTAGGTAGGACTCGTGGGCCATCCGATACCGGTCGGCCAACGTGGTGTCGGAGGCCAGGTGGTCGGTCATCTCCGCCATCAGGCCCGACGCCTCCAGGCGGCCGATCGCCGCGCTCGCCCGGGGGCAGGTGAGGTAGTACAGGGTGGGGAACGGGGTGCCGTCGGGCAATCGAGGAGAGCTCTCGATGACGTCGGGAAGCCCACAGGGACACCGATGCGCCACTGCGCGAATGGCCCGCGGGGTTCGGCCGAGTTGAGCCGCAACGGTTGCCCGGTCGTTCTCCGCGAGCGATCGGGGCTCCGGACCCAGCTCCGCGGCGCCGTCGGTCACGGCGAACTGTCCGCCGTGCGGATGCTTCCCCACAAACGTTCGTTCCAGCTGTCCCCCGGCACGCGGGTTGCGGTGCTGTCCCGAGGGGCCGGCGCACCGGTCGCCGGCTTGGTGTTCGGCGTCACTACGACGTACACCGTGTCGCCGGGCATGGCGAACTGCAGCCGGGCGCGAGCCTGCTGGGCGATGTAGGCCGGGTCGTTCCATTGCGCGACTTGTTTCTGGAGCTGGACGAGTTCGGCTTGGTTGGCCCGGCGCTCCTGCTCGGCCTGACTCAGCGCGCTTCGCGTGGCGACATAGCGGTGTACAGGCGACGCCAGTACCACGACGAGCAGGATGAGGACCGCCCCGAGGGCGAGCGCGCGCCCGGTGATGCCGCGGCGCGGCCCTCCTCGTCGCGGCCCTCCGTCGCGCGGCGGCACCCTCGGCCGGCGGATTCGTCATCCGCCGGATCCGGCCCCTGCCTCGAACCGGGGAAAGGCACCTGCGCCGGCGTAGCGAGCCGCGTCGTCGAGCTCCTCCTCGATGCGGAGCAGCTGGTTGTACTTCGCGACCCGCTCGCTGCGAGCCGGTGCACCGGTCTTGATCTGTCCGCAGTTCACCGCCACCGCCAAGTCGGCGATCGTGGTGTCCTCGGTCTCACCCGAGCGATGCGAGAGCATGCACCGGTATCCGTGCCGATGGGCCAGATCGACGGCGTCGAACGTCTCGGTGAGCGTGCCGATCTGATTCACCTTCACCAGGAGGGCGTTTGCGGCGCCTTCCTCAATTCCTCGCGCTAGTCGTTCCGGGTTGGTCACGAACAGGTCATCGCCGACGATCTGGATCCGGTCGTCCAGCAGTTCCGTCAGCACTTGCCAAGCGGCCCAGTCGTCCTCGGCGAGCGGATCCTCGATCGAGACGATCGGGTAGTCGGTTACCAGTCGGTCGTAGTAAGCCGCCATCTCGTCGGCGGTCCTGCCCTCACCCTCGAAGAGGTAGCCACCGTCGCGGTAGAACTCCGTCGCCGCAACGTCGAGCGCGAATGCGATGTCCCGGCCCGCAACGTAGCCGGCATTGCCGACCGCCTCGCCGATGAGATCCAGGGCGGCCCGGTTCGAGTCGAGGCTCGGCGCGAAGCCGCCTTCGTCGCCGAGGCCGGTCGCCAGTCCCTTCTGCTTCAGCACGGTTTTGAGCGCGTGGTAGACCTCGGCCCCCCAGCGCAACGCCTCGGCGAAGGTCGGCGCGCCGATTGGCGCGATCATGAACTCCTGCACATCCACGTTCGAGTCGGCGTGCGCGCCACCGTTCAGGATGTTCATCATCGGCACCGGCAGCAGATAGGCGTTCGGGCCGCCGAGATAACGGAACAGTGGCAGCTCAGCCGACGCCGCGGCGGCCTTGGCCACGGCCAGAGATACGCCCAAGATTGCGTTGGCGCCGAGCTGGCCCTTGTCCGGTGTGCCGTCCAACTCGATCAGGGCGGCGTCGACCAGCCGCTGTTCGCTGGCCTCGAAGCCGACCAGCTCAGGTCCGATGGTGTCGAGTACTGCCGAGACCGCCCTGCGGACCCCCTTGCCGCCGTAGCGCTCGTCGGCATCACGTAGCTCGACGGCTTCGAACGCTCCGGTCGAGGCACCACTGGGCACAGCCGCGCGGGCGAGCGATCCGTCGTCTAGAGCGACCTCCACCTCGACGGTTGGGTTGCCGCGCGAGTCGAGGATCTCGCGTGCTCCGACTGCTTCGATGGTCGCCACGGGTACAAGTCTCCTCGGTGTCCAACATCGGTCACGACGAGCCTAACCGGGACACTCGGTACCCGCTGGCTGACCCGCCGCCACCGGCCGGGCGCTGAACGATGGCTTGATTACTCGCCCGTCTGGCCGTCGATCGCTTCTCTGAGCAGGTCGGCATGCCCGTTATGCCGGGCGTATTCCTCGATCATGTGGGTTAGCACCCACCGGACCGACAACGTCTCGCCCGTTTGGGGGTGCACGAACGTGTCGTCCAGCTCGAACGCCGACGTGATCTCGCGGGCCCGCGCGACTTCGCGCCGCCAAGCGGCGAAGGCGGTGGCAACCTCGTCGGGGTCGGCCACCGCGCCGTCGAAGTCGAGATCGGGCTCGGTCTCGGTGAAGAAGATGTGTGTCACGCCCTCGCCCGCGAGCCGTATCCGAAACCAGCTGCGCTCGACGTCCGCCAAGTGACGGACGAGCCCGAGCAGGCTCAACGTCGAGGGCGGTATCGCCCGACGGGCGAGTTGCTCCGGAGTCAGGCCGGCGCACTTCCACTCCAGGGTGCCCCGGTGATAGTCGAGGAAGCCGGTGAGCGTCGCCCGCTCGTCGCCGGTGGTTTCCGGGTCGTGCCGGAAGGACGAGGCGTCGGTCATGCCTCATCATGCTGGATGGGCGTCCCCAGCGTCCTTGCCTGATCCGTGGGCGAGTGCTGCTCGGACGAGTCCCGCGCGGCCTCGGCGGCGAGGATGGCCACGCGAAAACGCCGGTTGGTGTCGCGCAGGGCCGACTCCGGATCGATGCCGGCGTTCGACGCCTCGCGCGCGAGCGCGAACAACCGCTCACCGATCCCATCGCCAGCGACATCCACGAGCAGTTGCGCCCGCTCGGCCCGGGTGACGAGCTTGCCGGCCAAGGCCAGGGCCGGTTGGCTCAACGGCACTCCGTCGACAGCCGACGTCCGTCCCTTTTCGGCGACCTTGAGCCGCTCCCAGTTCTCGTTGACCTCGTTGGCATCGGCGACATCGGTCGAGCCGAACACGTGCGGGTGACGGCGAACCAGCTTGGCGACGAGATCCTCGGCGACATCGTTGATGGAGAACCGCTCACCCGGCGGCAACTCCTCGGCGAGTCGCGCGTGGAACAGCACCTGGAGCAGCAGATCGCCGAGCTCCTCACGCAGTAACGCCATGTTGTCGGTCTCGATCGCCTCGATCGTCTCGTACGTCTCCTCGATCAGGTATCGAGCCAGAGATCGGTGCGTCTGGCCGGCATCCCACGGGCAGCCGCCGGGCGACCGCAGCCGGTCCATGACGGCCACAGCCTGGTGCAACGCACCGCTCATCCGGTGGGCGTGGCGGTCGGCGAGGGCGACCCGCTGCTGGCCTTCAGGTACGGCGGCAGATTCGAGGCAAGGTCGCTGTTCAGCGCGAGCTGGGTCGAGTCCCACGTGCCGTATCGAGGATTCACGTCGACCGTGACGTTCGCCTTGGACAGCGCGTTCTGCAGGCCCTGCTGGTCGGTGATCCCGGGCACCGTGGCCAGCAGTTGGCTCAGCGCGACAGCTCGCAAGTACACGGGCTCGAAACTCGGCGCAAAACCTCGCGCGGCCAGAGCTTGGACGAGTTGATCCTCGTTGGCCTGACCGAGCGCCGTCTGTTGCGCCGCGGCGATCTGCTGGTCGGTCGGCGTCATCCCGTGAGCTGCCAACACCTGCTCAGCGACGCGAGCGTTGACCAGCGTCTGCAGCACGAACGAGCGCGCGGCGATCGTCTGGCCATTGTTCAGCTGGACGCTTTGCGCCTTTGGTGTGACGTAGCTGGAAACGGTCGCCTCGCTAATGCGCTCACCGCTCACGACCCCGGCGGTGCCGACTTTCGTGTCACATCCGCTGAGCGCGGACGCGACCAGCGGCACGATGGCGGCGGTGGCGAGAACGGCGGCGACCCGGCGGACTCTCACGGCAATCGGTTCTCCCGGCGACTAGGTAGGCGGTGCACAGACTCTCACGTCGCCGATGGGTGCGCAGATCCGGTCGTATCGGCAACGGATCATGCATACACGTCCAAGCTGAGCAGGGGGATCACGCCGGCGGCGGGAGGACCTGCGCCAGGACTTCGGCGCACCAGTTGAGCAACGGGATGTCGCGCAGCGGTTCACCGCCGATCGCTGTTGTGGCCAGCGTGGTGTCGGAGCGCGCGGCGCCCTTGGGTCGCGGCACCGAGAGCGTCGACACCGCCTGCTTGTACAGCGACCGGTCGTAGAGCCGCCGCAACCGGAGCTGCGCGGATTCGGGCAGGGTCACCGGCGAGATCCGGATCGACCCGCCCTGCAGGGAGATCTCGGTGACGCCGTAGCGGCGCGCCAACACCTTGAACCGGGCCACGGCAAGCAGGTTCTCCACCGCTGGCGGTATCGGCCCGTACCGATCGACCAGTTCGGCTCGCATCGCGTCGACCGCCTCGTCGGTGGCAGCACCGGCCAACGAGCGATACGCCTCCAGCCGCAGCCGTTCCCCGGGCAGGTAGTCGACCGGCAGGTTCGCGTCGACGGGCAGGTCGACCTTGACGTCGACGGCCTCGGCCTCGGCCGGCTGGCCCCGGAACTCGGCGACTGCTTCACCGACCAGCCGCACATACAGGTCGAATCCCACCCCGGCGATGTGGCCGGACTGCTCCCCGCCGAGCAGGTTCCCGGCGCCTCGGATTTCGAGGTCCTTCATGGCGACCGCCATGCCGGCGCCCAGCTCGGTCCGCTGCGCGATGGTGGCCAACCGGTCGTAGGCCGTCTCGGTCAGCGGCTTCTCCGGTGGGTAGAGGAAGTAGGCGTAGCCGCGCTCGCGGGCTCGACCTACCCGGCCACGTATCTGATGCAGTTGGGAAAGCCCGAACATGTCGGACCGCTCGACGATCAGCGTGTTGGCATTGGCAATGTCCAGGCCCGATTCGACGATCGTCGTCGACACCAGCACGTCGTACCGCTTCTCCCAGAAGCCGATCATGATCTGCTCGAGTGCGTCCTCACCCATCTGGCCGTGCGCGACTGCGACCCGGGCCTCGGGCACCAGCTCGGCCACCCGGGTCGCGGCTCGGTTGATGGAGTCCACCCGATTGTGGATATAGAACGTCTGCCCGTCACGTAACAGCTCCCGGCGGATAGCCGCGCCGATCTGTCGTTGATCCTGGGCTCCCACAAACGTGAGGATGGGGTGGCGCTCCTCCGGTGGGGTGAGGATCGTCGTCATCTCGCGGATCCCGGTGAGCGACATCTCGAGTGTCCTCGGGATCGGCGTCGCCGACATCGTCAGCACGTCGACGGCCGTGCGCATCGACTTCAGGTACTCCTTGTGTTCCACCCCGAACCGCTGCTCCTCGTCGATGACGACGAGCCCGAGATCCTTGAACCGCACGGTCTGCTGCAGGATCCGGTGCGTACCAATGACGATGTCCACGCTGCCGTCCGCGATGCCCGCCATCGTGGCCTCGGCCTCGGCGGCTCCGGTGAACCGGGACAGCTCACGCACAACTACCGGGAATGGGGCCATTCTGTCGCTGAAGGTCGCGAGGTGCTGGTGCGACAGCAACGTCGTCGGCACCAGAACGGCCACCTGCTTGCCGTCCTGCACGGCCTTGAACGCCGCCCGCACAGCTACTTCGGTCTTGCCGTATCCGACGTCGCCGCAGATGATCCGATCCATCGGGATCGGCTTCTCCATATCGGCCTTGACCTCGTTGATGGCGGCGAGCTGGTCTGGCGTCTCGACATAGGGAAACGCGTCCTCGAGCTCTCGCTGCCACGGAGTGTCCGGGCTGAACGCATAGCCTTTGGTCGCCATCCGCGCGCTGTACAGCCGGATCAGCTGCGCGGCGATCTCCTTCACCGCCTTGCGGGCGCGGCCCTTCGTCTTGGCCCAGTCCGCGCCGCCGAGCCGGTTGATGGTGGGCGATTCCCCGCCGACGTACTTGGTGACCTGATCGAGCGAGTCCGTGGGCACAAATAGTCGATCGGCCGGCTGACCGCGCCTGGCTGGGGCGTACGCGATGATCAGATATTCACGCTCGCCGCCGTTGACGGTGCGGCGCACCATCTCGACGTAGCGGCCTACCCCGTGCTGCTCGTGGACGACATAGTCACCGGGTTGCAGCAGGATCGGGTCGATGGCGTTGCGTCGCCGGGACGGCAACCGGCTGGCGTCCTTGGTCAACGACCCGCGCTGTCCGGTCAGGTCGGCCTCGGTCAGCAGCGCCAGTTTCTGCTCCGCCGACACCAGCCCGCCGGGCAGCTGCCCGGTGGTGACCGAGACGACGCCTGCCTCCGGCGCCGGCGTCGACTCGAGCCGCGCCGCGATGTCGGCCGCGCCGAAGCGCTCGACCGCCCGCTGCGCCGTGCCGTGTCCGTCGAACACCACCGCGACCCGCCAGCCGTCGCGGGTCCAACGCTTGAGATCGGCCAGCGCGGCTTCGAGGTCGCCGCGATACGCCGGGGCCGTCTCGAACCCGCTCGTCACGGTGTCCGGCTGCAGGTCCTCGTCCGGGGTGAGCGGCGTGATGCCCCACCAGGGCAGCCCGATCCGAGCCGCGTCTGTCGCGGCGTCGTCCAGACTCCACAGCGACGCCGCGCCCAGGTCGACCGGCGCGCGGCCACCTCCCGCGGCCGCGGCCCACGACGCGGCCAGGAATTCCTCCGACGTGCGCACCAGGTCGGCGGCGCGGGTGCGAATCCGCTCTGGGTCAGTGAGCACGACGTGCGTACCGGCAGGCAGCTCATGCAGCACCAGCTGCAGGCGGTCGACCAGGACCGGAGCCAGCGCCTCCATCCCCTCAACGGCATCGCCGCGACTGATCGGGTCGAGCAGCTCCGCGAGCTCCGGGTGCTCGCCGAGCAGCTTCCCGGCGCGGGCCTGGACGTCGTCGGTGAGCAACAGCTCGCGGCACGGCGGCGCCCACAGGCCGTGCTCGGCCAGCTCGATCGAGCGCTGGTCGGCGACCGTGAAGTAGCGGATCTCCTCGACCTCGTCACCCCAGAATTCGACCCGCAGCGGGTGCTCCTCGGTCGGCGGGAAGACGTCCAGGATGCCGCCGCGTACGGCGAAGTCGCCGCGCTGCTCGACGAGGTCGGCGCGGGCATATCCCGCCGCGACGAGATCGGCCACGATGTCGGTCAGCTCCCGTCCGGAGTCGCCGACCCGGAGGGTCACCGGCGTCAACTCGCCAAGACCGGCAACCTGGGGCTGCAGCACCGACCGGATCGGCGCAACGACCACGTCGAGTGGTCCCGCCGCCGGATCGTCCGGCTCGGGATGCGCCAGCCGTCGCAGGACCGCCAGTCGCTGCCCGACCGTGTCCGAGCGCGGCGAGAGCCGTTCGTGGGGAAGTGTCTCCCAGCCGGGGTAGACCGCAACCCGGTCCGGGTCGACCAGGCAGCCAAGGGTCGCCGCGAGATCCTCGGCCTCCCGCCCGGTGCTCGTGACCGCCAGGACCGTTCTGCCCTGTCGGGTCAGCGTGGCAATCGCAAAAGGTGCGAGAGCCTGCGGACCGGACACGGTCAGGTCGGGCTGGTCAAGTGCCTCGGCAATCCGGCGCAGGGCCGGGTCGCCAAGGGCGGCGTCAAGCAGGCCGGTGAGTGTCATGCGGACCTTTTCACGGGTGTTACGGCAGCACGGACAGCCCCCAACCGGGATCGGGAGGGGGTTATCTACAAGGGTACGCACCTGCTCCGACAGCGAGCGAGCACTCGTTGACGTTTACGACTGGGCGAACTGTTCGAATCATCGACTAACACGGCTATTGCGCCGAGTTTCGCGGTTGTTTGGCCGTCTGGACACGGTGAGTTTGACAGGCATATAAGATCCCCGTTGTCCGCCCGGGGGCGGCGGGTGGGCGCCGTTCGGGACGGCATCCTGACGAATGGAGCTGTCCATGGGCAAGCCTCGCTACGTTCGCATCCTTAGCCTTGTCGTCGCGATCATCGCGTCCGTTGTGGTTGGCATAATGACCGCGCCCGCCAGCGGTGCCGACACTTTCACCGACCCAACCTTCAGCACCGAGGTCGTGGCGACGGTACCGCCGTTCACCCTCGTCGGCCTTGCCTTCGCCCCCGATGGCCGGATGTTCGTGTGGGAGAAGAACGGCGTAGTGCGGGTGGTGAAGAACGGGACGATGCTGCCGACGCCATTCATCGATCTCTCCGCGAAGGTGAATACATTCGACGACCGCGGGTTCTGGGGCTTCGCTTTCGACCCCGACTTCGCTTCGAACGGCCTCGTTTACATGACCTACACCTACGAAAATACGGGAAATCCGAACGACCAGGGACCGAAGACTTCCCGGCTTGTGCGGGTTCAAGCTGATCCGGCTCATCCCGACGTGGCGCTCGCCGGCAGCGAGACCGTCATCATGGGCTCGATTGGAACCCCGCCCTGCTCCGCCCAGCCCGTCGGCGCGGATTGCATCCCTGCCGACGCCGGTAGTCACACGCTGGGTAGCGTCGTGTTCGCGCCGGATGGCACGATGCTCGTGGGTGTCGGTGACGGAAGCGACGGCGACGCACTCTCACTGCGCGCTCAGGACTTGAACAGCATCAACGGCAAGATTCTGCGCATCAACCGGGACGGTACTGCGCCCACTGACAACCCATTCTATGACGGCACCAACTCGATTCGCTCCAAGGTCTGGCTGTACGGGGTCCGCAACCCGTTCCGTTTCGCCATTCAACCTGGGAGCGGTGACATCTGGTTTGGGGAGGTTGGCTGGAATACATGGGAAGAGGTCGACCGGGGCATCAAGGGCGGCAACTACGGATGGCCATGCTACGAGGGCAACAGCCCTCAGCCATTCTTCCAGTCCAACTTTCCAGAGACTTGCGGCAGCCTATCGGCGAGCGCAGTCCGCTTCCCCTACTACACCTACGACCACAGCCAGGGCAGCGCCGCCATCGGCGGACCCTTCTACAACGCGACCGCCTACCCGCAGCAATACCGGGGAAACTTCTTCTTCGGCGACTACTCCGGCAACTACATCAAGCGCATCGGCTTCGACGCCGGCAACAACCCGACAGGCGTTCAACCGTTCGCCACTGGTGTAGCGGCTCCTGTGTCGATGGAGGTGGGCCCCGACGGCCTGATCTACTATCTCTCGTTCACCTCAGGGGAGATTCGCCGCATTCGCTCCAACGCTCCGCTGGCCGTCGCGAGCGCGACTCCCACGTATGGGTACTCGCCGCTGACCGTGGCATTCTCAAGCGCCGGATCTGGGCCGGCCGGTGGCACTGGCACGATTTCCTATCTATGGGACTTCGGTGATGGCGCGACTTCTACGGCCGCCAACCCTTCGCACACTTATACGGCGACCACGCCGACGCAGTTCGCACCAAAGCTGACCGTCACCGGCTCCGGTGGTACCTCGGCAAGCTACGTCCTGTCGGTAACCGTTGGAAGCGTACCGCCGACACCGACGATCACGGCGCCCATCAACGGCACCTCGGTGTTGCCGGGCCAAGTCATCACCTACCAGGGATCGGCCACCGACCCGGATGATGGCACGCTTAGCGGCAATGCTTTGAGCTGGACAGTTCTGCTTCACCACAACACGCACGTACACACGTTTGTGGGCGGCAATGGAAGCTCAGGCAGCTTCACCGTTGAGGACCACGGGGACATCGGTACGTTCTCCTATGAGATCGTCTTGACCGCCACGGACAGCAGCGGCCTCACGTCGAGCACGAGTGTGACGCTTCCGGTCGGAAACGACTCCACCGCGCCTACGGTGCCGTCCAGCCTCACGGCGACTGCGACCGGGCCGAGCGGTGTCGACTTGTCGTGGGCGGCCTCGACGGATAACACGTCAGTGGCTGGCTACCGGGTTGAGCGCTGCCAAGGCGCGGGCTGCACCACTTTCGCCCAGATCGCCACGCCGACCGGCACGACCTACTCTGACACCGCCCTCGCGCCCTCCACCAACTACAGCTACCGCGTCCGCGCTATCGACCCGTCAGGCAACCTCAGCGGCTACTCCGCCACCGCCAGCGCCACCACCGGCACCGCCCCCACCCAACCCGCCGGCCTCGTCGCCGGCTACACCTTCGACGCCGGAACCGGAACCACCGCCACCGACTCCTCTGGCAACAACAACACCGGCGCCCTGAACGGCGCGACCTGGACCACCGGCAAGTACGGCGGCGCGCTGAACTTCAACGGCTCCAACACCGTCCAGATCCCCTCCGCCCCCTCCCTCAACCTCACCACCGGCATGACCCTGGCCGCCTGGATCAAACCCAGCACAAGCCAAACCGGCTGGCGCACCATCATGCAGAAACAAGCCGACGCCTACTTCCTCAACGCCAGCAAAGGCACCGGCACCCTCCTGCCCGCCGGCGGCGGCACCATCGGCAGCGGCGGCCCCATCGTGTCCGGCACCACCACCAGCCCCGTCAACGCGTGGACCCACATCGCCCTGACCTACGACGGCACCACCATGCGCCTCTACGTCAACGGCACCCAGGTCTCCTCGCACTGCAGCCACCGGCACCATCCAAACCACCACCAACCCACTCTGGATCGGCGGCAACAGCCCCTACGGCGAGTACTTCCAGGGCGCCATCGACGAAGCCCGCGTCTACAACCGCGCCCTCGACCCAGGCGAAATCACGTTCATCCGCGACAATCCGATCCTGCCGCCCGCCCCGGACACGAGTGCACCGACAACGCCAACGGGATTGACGGCCGCGGCTGCGGGCACGCAGATCAACCTGTCATGGACGGCCTCAACTGACAATGTGGGTGTCACGGGATACCGGGTCGAGCGCTGCCAAGGTGCGGGCTGCTCGTCTTTCATCGAGATCAGCACCCCGACCGGGACGACCTTCGCCGACCCCGGGCTCGCCTCGTCGACCTCGTACAGCTACCGCGTCCGGGCAGTCGATGCGGCCGGCAACACCAGCGGCTACTCGGCCATCGTGTCGGCCACGACAGCAACGGCAGACACGACTGCGCCCACCGCTCCGACCAACCTCAGTGCGTCGGCATCTGGCAGCACTCAGATCAACCTGAGCTGGACGGCCTCAACTGACAATGTGGGTGTCACGGGATACCGGGTCGAGCGCTGCCAAGGTGCGGGCTGCTCGTCTTTCATCGAGATCGGCACCCCGGCCGGGACGACCTTCGCCGACCCCGGGCTCGCCTCGTCGACCTCGTACAGCTACCGCGTCCGGGCAGTCGATGCGGCCGGCAACACCAGCGGCTACTCGGCCATCGTGTCGGCCACGACAGCAACGGCAGACACGACTGCGCCCACCGCTCCGACCAACCTCAGTGCGTCGGCATCTCGGCAGCACTCAGATCAACCTGAGCTGGACGGCCTCAACCGACGATGTCGGCGTAGCCGAGTATCGGATTGAGCGGTGCTCCGGAGCTTCCTGCACGAACTTCACCCAAGTTGCCACCAGCGCCACGACCAGCTATGCGAACTCTGGTCTCACCGCCGGCACGACTTACCGCTACCGGGTTCGTGCAGCGGATGCTGTGCCGAACCTGAGCGGATATTCCACAATTGCCGCCGCCACAACGGCCGCTGCATCCGACACCACCGCGCCGTCGGCTCCGAAGGGGCTAAGCGCCACAGCGGCCGGACCAACGCAGGTCAATCTGTCATGGACGGCATCGACCGATAATGTCGGCGTAACCGGTTACCGGATTGAGCGCTGCCAAGGATCCGGATGCACGAGCTGGGCCCAGGTGGGCACGGCGACCGTCAACAACTACGCCGACTCCGCCGTGTCCGCGTCTACCACCTACCGATACCGGGTTCGCGCTACCGACGCCGCAGGCAACCTAAGCGGCTACTCGGGCGCGGTTGCGGTGACAACGCCGACGCAACCAGACATCACACCGCCGACGGCGCCCGCCACTATCACCGCTACAGCGAGACGGCACGCGTGTCGACTTGTCGTGGGCGGCCTCGACGGATAACACGTCAGTGGCTGGCTACCGGGTTGAGCGCTGCCAAGGCGCGGGCTGCACCACTTTCGCCCAGATCGCCACGCCGACCGGCACGACCTACTCTGACACCGCCCTCGCGCCCTCCACCAACTACAGCTACCGCGTCCGCGCTATCGACCCGTCAGGCAACCTCAGCGGCTACTCCGCCACCGCCAGCGCCACCACCGGCACCGCCCCCACCCAGCCCGCCGGCCTCGTCGCCGGCTACACCTTCGACGCCGGAACCGGAACCACCGCCACCGACTCCTCTGGCAACAACAACACCGGCGCCCTGAACGGCGCGACCTGGACCACCGGCAAGTACGGCGGCGCGCTGAACTTCAACGGCTCCAACACCGTCCAGATCCCCTCCGCCCCCTCCCTCAACCTCACCACCGGCATGACCCTGGCCGCCTGGATCAAACCCAGCACAAGCCAAACCGGCTGGCGCACTATCATGCAGAAACAAGCCGACGCCTACTTCCTCAACGCCAGCAAAGGCACCGGCACCCTCCTGCCCGCCGGCGGCGGCACCATCGGCAGCGGCGGCCCCATCGTGTCCGGCACCACCACCAGCCCCGTCAACGCGTGGACCCACATCGCCCTGACCTACGACGGCACCACCATGCGCCTCTACGTCAACGGCACCCAGGTCTCCTCCACTGCAGCCACCGGCACCATCCAAACCACCACCAACCCACTCTGGATCGGCGGCAACAGCCCCTACGGCGAGTACTTCCAGGGCGCCATCGACGAAGCCCGCGTCTACAACCGCGCACTCACCGCCGCCGAGATCGTCGCCGTCAGGGACAACGCGCTGAGCTGACCCGGACTCGGCTTCCCTCGTACCGTGGAGACATCGCCTATGAGGAGGGGCGATTAGCAAGTAACGGAAGTTTGATCATGACCTTGCCGCCAGGGTGCGGGTTCGGCTGGTGCAGAGACCGATGAGCCGATCGCCGGCGTGGCTCACGCCCTCGACGAATCGATGCGTGGTCGCGAAGCCGGGTTCGCCGCGCAGGCCGAGCCGCTGCCCGGCCTCGGCTACAGATTCGAACCGGGATCGTACTGGCGAGGAGGTCGGGGGATCGACCGTGCATGGTCGGATACCCCCGGACTCATCGACCACCAGCCACGATGCCGAGCATAAACGCGACGCTGCCGATATCTGGACCGGAAAGGTTGGCCAGCTACGCGTGCAGCGTATTGAGGGCTATCACCTTACCGTCTTGCAGGATCCAGCTCGGCCGTGCCCGTCGCTGGCATCATCGACCACGCCCTCGCAGTCAAGCGCGCCGACTGGACAGACCTGAAGCCTATGCCCGGCTTCGAACGGCCAATGATCCTGACGCGACAAATGGTTCTCGGCCGCGCGACTAGCACACGCCTTGTCCGAAGCGGGTTTCTCGGTCTCCCCTGCCGACCCGGAGGTCACCCGCTCGAACTAGTAGACGCATTGACCATTGATCGTAGTCTTCACAAACTGTGGCCGGTTCGTTCGATCGCCGCAGCCATTCGCGCCGCGAATCCCGATCTCGTCATCGGCGACGACGAACGAGCCCTCGCCCTATTGCGGCGACTACAGAGGCGGGTCCGGACCACCGATCCGGGATTTGGCCACGCTGCTCGTCCGCTCCCTCGGTAACGTGGGAGATTGGCCTGTCAATTGCGTCGCGAACCGGGCTGGCGAGCGAGGCTCGGGCGGTCAATTTTACCGCGCCGCAAACCGCGATCATGGAGTAACGCGACGCGCCTCGACAGATGGGTCACCGAGCACGACGTGCCCATCGTGCTCAAGACGGACGGAAGCTGGGGCGGGGCGCGAGTCGCCATCGTGCGCAGCATGTCTAGCATGCGCAGAGCCTGGCGGACGATTTCGAACCCGCCAGGATTTGTCCGGTCGCTAAAGCGCGCCGTGTTCGATCAGGAACCGGACTATTTGGTCGCGTGGCTCCGGCGCGAACGGCCAGTGGTGAATGCCCAGCAATATTGTCCCGGTCGTCGAGGCCATCGTCAACGGCGGCGTCCGTGGACGGAAAGGTGCAGTCGCTCGTCTGCCTCGAGGTCATGCAGGTGTCCGAGGCGAGAGGGCCGCCGCGGTCGTCCGAGTCGTTGATCACCCACAAATGGCCGAAACGGCACAGCAATTTGTTCGCCGTTTCGGATTGAGCGGATTCTCCGGCTTCGACTTCATTATGACCGACCGCGGTGACACGCAGTTGCTCGAAACTCAATCCCCGTGTGACACCCACCTGCCACCTGCTCGTCGAGGACGCTTATCTCGATAACCAAACTGTTGCCTTGTTTCCAGTCGAACTGTTGCGGAACCCGGATCCGTGTCGCCGTCTTCGACATTCTCGACATTCCTGTACGCGCGCAGTTGTTGATCGAGCACGGAACGCAGTTAGCCGCACGCCGCCATCACCCCGTTACGCGGACCGTGCGCCGCATCAAGCAGAAGGTCAGCGGATCCACACACGACTCCGCTATCCCGCGATCTTGGAACTGGCCTAGCTGGGGCGAGCGAGACCTACGACGGCGGGACCAGGGAGTACGTGGTCGTCCAGCCAAATGCAGACTTCGGCCGGGTCAGCGGTGTTATCGTCCGCTTCCGCTGCCGTACGAAACGTCCGGTTCCCAGTAGTGCGGGTTCTTCGATGGGGTTCGAGTAGATCACCGTGATGCGGCGCGGGTTTCTGTCAGCGGACGCGATCAGATTCTTGATCACGCTGGCGAATGTCTCTCCGCGAAATGGGTTGTTGAGAAAGACAACGGTTACGTCGTCCGGGATTTCGTAGTCCAGGACGTCCGAACAGACCAGCACGATGTCCTTGCAGTGCAACCGCAGGCGGCCACTCGCGACGTTCGCGCGGGCAACCTCATGAAGTTGCTCCGCGAGCTCGACACCGATGACCCGCTTGAACGGGTAGCGTGCCGCCGCTGCGAGCACCATCCGGCCCTTGCCTGAGCCGAGATCGATGAAGACGTCGTCGCTGTCTACGTCGCGCCGTGGGAGCGCGCGATGCAACGTGAGCCAGTTGGACGGGACGTAATACACGCGGTCGCTGGCCGCGACGCCAAGTTCCTCGAGATAGGTGCGGCCGTCCGTTTGTACCCCGTACCTGCGTTCGAAAACCATTTGGCCGAGATTGCGACGTGCTCCCCGCAGCACTTGGCGCATAGTTCAACCCTTCCCCCGTAGTACATCCGCCCCGAAGACGGACCAGCGGGCCCAGAGACCTCGCCAAACTCACAGCCTATGCATAATTGGTTGGTACGCAATAACTTCACAGCAATCCGACAGCTGTGCCGGCTCCGCGTCGCGTGAAGCGTCTCGGCGCCGTTTGTCTCGACAGTGACACATCGTCACGTGTCCAACCCAGGCAGGCGGCACGCGTCCATGATCACACGGCGAGATTTACAACGAGGCCTCCGGTCCGTTAAATTCGGGTAAGCACAGGCGGAGATGGCATCCACGGGGGCTCCTTGGGCTGGTGCGTGCGCTCGCGCGGGCAAATGATCGCAACGTCGTTTCGGGGGAACCGAGGGTGAGCGGCCGCATGGCGCCGGTCTGCCAAGTGGGATACAGACCGCACATCTCGCGCAGACGTTCGCGCTGGGCGGCGCCCTCGATACCAACCCATAGGGGAGGTTCAGCCACATGCGCATAAGCGTGTTCGGACTCGGCTACGTCGGCTCGGTCTCAGCTGCGTGCTTCGCATCCCAAGGGCACGACGTCATCGGCGTCGACGTCAATCCGATCAAGGTCGATTTGATAGCTCGCGGCCGCACACCAGTCGTTGAGGAGAGGATCGGCGAGTTGATCGCTGAGGTGGTGCGCGCTGGCTCGTTGCGCGCCACGACGGACGTCGCCGAGGCGATCGCGGCCAGCGACGTCTCGCTGATCTGCGTCGGCACGCCTTCGGCGGCGAACGGCAGCCTGAGCACGGGGTACTTGGAGCGAGTCGCCAGCGAGATCGGCGGTGAGCTCGCCAAACGTGACCGCCGGCATACGGTCGTGTTCCGCAGCACGATGTTGCCCGGCACGTGCCAAGACCTCTTGGTGCCCGATACTCGAGCGCTCGTCGGGTCTACGCGCCGGTTTGGACTTCGGCGTCGTCGTGAACCCGGAGTTCCTGCGAGAGGGCACGAGCGTCCGTGACTTCTTCGATCCGCCCAAGACCGTGATCGGTGAGTACGACCGCGCGAGCGGGGACATTGTCGCCGGGCTGTACGACGGCCTGCCGGGGGAAGTATTCCGGGTGTCGATTCCCGGTGGCCGAGATGACCAAGTACGCGGACAACTCCTTCCACGCGTTGAAGATCGGATTCGCCAACGAACTGGGCGCGATCTGTCAGGCGTTGGGCCTCGACTCACACGAGGTAATGGACGTCTTTCTGTCCGACACCAAGCTCAATATCAGTCCGGCGTACCTGACGCCCCGGATTCGCCTTCGGAGGTTCCTGCCTTCCGAAGGACGTCCGAGGGCTGGTGTACGCCGCGCGGCGAGCCGATGTGTCGGTCCCCATCCTCGGGCACATACTTTCGTCCAACGACACGCAGATCCGTCGCGCCGTCGATGCGGTTATCGCTACCGGCGCGCGCAGGATCGGGTTGTTCGGTCTCTCGTTCAAGGGCGGTACGGACGATCTCCGGGAGAGTCCGCTGGTCGAACTGGCCGAGCGGCTTATCGGCAAGGGGTACGACCTTCGCATCTACGACGCGAATGTGACCGTGTCGCGCCTCCTCGGTGCCAACCAGGAGTACATCGAGCGAATGCTCCCACACCTCGGGGAGTTGCTGACCAGCTCAGTCGACGACGTGATGGACCACGCCGAGGTCTGTGTGATCGGCTGCAAGGACGCCGACGGTAATCGAGGCCCTCGAGTGCGGCCGACGATCGCGTGATCCTCGATCTTGTCCGACTCCCGGACGCACAGGTCCGTCGCACCCAGCCGGGATATGTTGGCATCGGCTGGTAGCGGGGCTTTCATGTCTCAGGCGCGATCCGGCGCCCGTCTTGGGGTCGCTCCCGGGCATGACGACGTTCCCAATCGCCAGCGTCGTGATTCCCGCGCACAACGAGTCGGCCGTCATTGGTCACACGCTGGAGTCCCTGCTCGAGGGAGCACGACCCGGCGAGTTCGAGGTCGTCGTCGTCGCCAACGCGTGTCGAGACGATACAGCTCAGATCGCCTCCCGCATGGGTGCGCGGGTGATCGAGACTCCAATCGGTGGCAAGCCGCATGCTCTTCGGCTCGGCGACGAGTCGTGCGCAACGTTCCCCAGGGTGTATCTGGACGCCGACATCTCGCTCACGGCCGAATCTGTGCGGGAATTGGTCGCCGCCCTTTCCCGTGACCACGCGCTGGCCGCCTCGCCACGACCGCAATGGGATCTGGGCCAAGCAACTTGGGTGATGCGACGGGTTCACCGCGTGCACGACGTGCTGGTTGCCCCGTCGCGGGGGCTGGCCGGCGTCGGCGTGTACGTCCTGAGCGAGGCCGGGCACGCCCGCGCGTTTCCGGTGCCCGACATCGTTTGCGACGACGAGTGGGTGGAACGCAGCTTCGACCCGACCGAACGCGTCGTGGTCACGTCAGCGTCGTCCGTCGTACGTCCGGCGACGAACGTTCGGGATCACCTGCGTCGACGGGTACGAGTGCGGCGCGGTAACCGCGAGCTCGACGCCCTCGGAAAGGTCGCTCGCCACGAACGCCTCTCATTGGCGTCGCTGTACCGCGCGGTTGCGCATCGCGACGCGACTGCCCTGGCAGCTGCCTGCTATCTGGGTGTCATGACAGTGGACCGGGTGGTCACCCGCGCACAAAGGTCGAACGAGATCGAATGGGCAACCGACGCGAGCAGCCGCTCCGACTCCCGGTAGTGAGGCCGTTGTCAGGATTGGGCGTTGGTTGTAGCAGGAGCGCTCGCGCCCACGGAGTGGCCGAGCGGCTGAGGGCGAGCGGGTATTGCTTGAAGCGGGGGCGTGGGTGCAGTCGCTCGACCACGGTCCGTGACGTGCTGCATCATATCGGCTTGGAAGGCTCGGATTCTCTCGCCGCACAAGGGCAGTTCCCGTTGGCCACGCCCAGGATACGGTCGGTTGCCATGACCCAGTCCGCCGCGTGCCTCTCACGTCCATCAGGACGTCGCTGCTCGGATTTCAAGAGGACAATCCCGCGCCGCATCGATCAGCAAAGGCGATCTCTTACTGGCGGACCGTCGACCAGGCACTGCCGCACCTACACAAGCGTGGCAGATCCCTGTAGGCCAAGATCAAATCTGTGGCTCTCCAGACCCGCACTTGGTGGTCGACGCAATCTTAATGCCATACTCACGTGGACGGCCGAGTCAGGCATCGTCTTCGGGGGCTCGAACATGACTGCATTGCTCGTCGCGCGCCGTGACGGCCGCTCGCGATCGCTCAGCGTGCGCAGCAAACACGTATCTCGAATCATGCGACAACTACAGGCTTCGGGTAGGAGGCTGCACTAGCCGCGTCACGGGCCCGCATACGGGCGAGACAGCTCGGACTCTGCAGCTTGAGTCGACTGCCCGCCGCGGCCGTTTAGAAGAAAGTCGGGGGACAGAATGGTGTCGGTGTTGGCGACCAGACACGTGCCGGAGGATCGCGCTGCGGTGGCGCAGCCTCCAACGCAGCGTCAGCGCCGACTGGTTGGACTCGACGGCATCCGTGGCCTGGCTGCGCTGTTCGTGGTCCTGCACCATTGCTACCTTCTGTCCTTTCCTGGTTACCCAGCGAGCACAGGGCCCTTCTGGGCCAGCTGGATGATCTACGGACACTTCGCAGTAGCGGTCTTCATCGTCCTTTCCGGCTTCTCGCTTGCCGTCGCGCCTGCTCGCGCCGGATGGCGGCTGGACAGCAAGGGCCGGTTCTTCTACAGGCGCGCTTGGCGCATCTTGCCCACGTATTGGCCGGCGCTCGCGCTGAGCCTAGTTGTTGCCTGGACACTGGCCCCGCAGCCAGGCGAGGCACTACCGACATCGAAGTCGGTCGTCGTCAACGGCCTGCTGGTCCAGGACATATTCGGTGCGCCATCGCCGAACGGCGCGTTCTGGTCGATAGCTGTCGAGGCTCAGCTGTACCTCGTCTTTCCGTTGCTCATACTCCTCATCCGGCGCTCAGGGACCGCGGTGATGGTGGCGACCGTCGCGGCCGCAGTCGTTGCCGTTGGCGCCCTTGCGCCGGGGGTGTCGCTCGTCGACAAGCTGATGCGGCTGACTCCGCAATTCGCCCTGCTGTTCGCGATGGGTGCGGCGGCTGCTGGCGTGGTGCGCGTTGCCCATCGACGAGTGGGCCGGCGACCCTGGTTGGCGCTGCTAGCAGCTCTTCCCGTCGTGGTCGTCATAGCTGTGCAGGGGTCCGAATGGACCATTGCGCATCTGTTCTGGGTTGACCTCGCCCTCGGACCTTGCATCGCTCTGCTCATCGCCAGCGTCGCGACCGGAAAGCCGATACATCTGGTGCGCTTCCTCGACACGCGACCCGTACGCAGTCTCGGCTCGTTCTCGTACAGCCTGTACCTCACCCATGCACCGATCGTGGTCGCCTTCTACACGCTCGTCATCGCGCCGTGGCTAGGTCACGGGGTTGTCGCTTTTTTGGTATGTCTCGCCGTGGCCGTGCCATTAGCAGTGATCGTGGCTCGGCTTTTTGCTGCGCTGTTTGAGTTCCCGTTCACACGGCACAAGACGTGGCCTGCGCTCAAAGCAGCCGCAGAGCAGCGCCTACTCGCGTGGCGGGCGAGGCTGCCCTTACCCACTGCACCCAAGCTGATTGCGGAGGAAGCCCCTGCTACAGAGGGATGAATGTCTGCCTGGGAACTTGGGCGAGACGAGGCAGTGGCGTGATCCACTAACCGATTGCTCGCACAGGTTTCCGGGTCATTACACATACAAGGTGAATTGACAATTGCGAGTTCTTGATTCTGAAGTCGGTACTTTCGCGACAGAGGTATACGCGAACCATAGCGGAGGAAGTTAGAGCGGTTATGGCTCGGACGTTGGTCAATTTGACTGTGCACGGGATCGGTCCTCCGCCACGGCCGCTAGACCCGGGCGAGGAACGCACGTGGGTGAGCGTCGAGCAGTTCGAGCGTGTGGTTGATGCAGCGGCTGACCGCGACGATGTCCGCCTCACGTTCGACGACGGCAATGTTTCTGACCTCGAAGTGGCGCTCCCCCGACTCCTGGAGCGCGGTCTCACTGCCGAGTTCTTCCTGGCCGCGGGACTGTTGGATCAGCCGGGGCGGCTAACGGCTGACGGGGTTGGTGAATTGCTCAAAGCAGGTATGCCCATCGGTTCGCACGGTTGGGCTCATCGCGACTGGCGCCGACTCGACGACCGGCAAGCAGTACAGGAGATCGACGATGCACGCTCGATGTTGGCCGGCCTGACCAACCGGCAGGTGTTGCGCGTCTCGATCCCATTCGGTTCCTACGACCGAGAGGTCATTGCGAGGTTGCGGCGTGCCGGTATTACTCGCGCGTACACAAGCGATGGCGGCCGCGCAAGACCTGACGCCTGGCTGCAAGCCCGGAATAGTTTGCCGCACGATCTCGGACCGGAGTGGATCGATCGGGTACTGCGCGGCCAGTCATCGCTCGCTCAACGCGCTCTTAAGGGGGCAGTACGAGGCGTCAAGCGCGCACGCCCTAGCCCGAGAGGCGATCGGCTATGTCGAAAGCACGGTCGCAGTGGCTAGCGCCGGTCGCATAAGGCTCGCTATGTCTGCTCGAGCGCTTCGCATCGGTCTCATCATCGTTACCTATAACAGCGTCGGGGTCTTGGCAGGATGTCTCGGATCGCTCGAGGACGGTTCCGAGGGCGTTGACCTTGCTGATGTAGTAGTCGTCGATAACGCGTCGTCTGACGATTCGCTTCGAGTGGCGAAGGAATTCAATTCCCGACCGGTCCAAACCGTCCAGATTGGCCGCAACGCAGGTTACGCGGCAGGCGTCAACGCCGGGATCGCCGCACTTGATATCGGCGCGCTCGACGCAATCATGGTCATGAATCCGGATACCCGTCTCCGAGCTGGGTCGTTGGCGATTCTCGGGCAGGCACTGAACCAACCCGGCGTCGGTATCGCGGCGCCGAAGCTCGTCAATCCGGATGGAAGCCTGCAGCTGTCGCTGCGGAGAGAGCCAGCCATCCACCGAGCGCTCGCCGAATCGTTTCTCGGCCGAGCCGCTGCGAGAATCGGGACGCTAGGCGAACTCGTCGGCGATCCGGATGCATATAAGCAGGCCGGCGAATGGGCGTGGGCGACGGGTGCGGCGATGCTCATGTCATCGGCCATGGTTGCCCAGGTCGGCAAGTGGGATGAGTCCTTCTTGCTCTATAGCGAGGAGACGGACTACATGCTGCGCGCTGCGGATCACGGCTGGCGGCTCTGGTACGAACCACGCGCGGTCGTGGAACATATCGGCGGCGAATCAGGCACGAACTCGATGCTGGCATCGCTCATTGCGATCAACCGGGTGGCATTGTTTCGCCGCCGGCATGGGCGTGCTGCTGGCGCTGCGTTTTTCCTTTCGGTACTGACTGGTGAGGGGCTGCGCGCGATCGCCGGTAGGCGGCCGTCGCGAGCAGCGTTCGCAGCCTTGATACAGCCGTCTCGTCGTATCCGCGAGCTTCCGGCCTAGGTGTTCGCTGTGAGTCCGTCGAATTCAGTGCGGCCTGAGGTAGCGCGCCTTGACACGCTCGGTGGGAAGGCACTCGATACGTGGTACACGCTCCACGCGACAAATCCGCAGCTAGACAGCCCGTACTTCCATCCTGGGTTCGCGCAGGCGGTTCACGCGTCCGGCCGGGACGTCTGGGTTGTTAGCTTTACGCTTCGCGGCGGGAATACGAGAGGACTGCTCGCGTTCCACCGTGAGGGCCCTCGGATGCGGCCTGTCGGGTGGCCCGGTTCTGACTTTCAAGGGCCCGTCCTACCTGCCGGAAACGCCCTGCGTCCGTTGGAGTTGCTCGCGGCTGGGGCAACATCGTTCGAGTTCGACCATCTGGTTGAGACGTGCGAAGGCTTCGAGCCATGGATTACCGCGCGCAGTGCGTCGCCCTTCCTTGATGTGTCCGGTGGGCTGGACGGCTATCTCGGTCGAGCGTCACGTAGCGGCAAGGAGAACATGGGCCAGGCGCGCAGACGGACTGCCAAAGCTGAGCGTGAGCTTGGACCGGTGAGGTTCGTTCGCGATTCGACCGACAGCGGGCTGCTAGATCGGGTAATCGAGCTCAAACGAGGCCAATACGCGGCGACCGGTGCCCGTGACTATTTCGCTGAGCCCAACCGACGCGAGCTGCTCCACTCGCTGCTTCGCACACGCGATTCGTCGTTCGGCGGATTGCTGTCAACGTTGCACGCCGGTGATCATCTTATCGCGGCCCACTTCGGATTAAGGGCTGGAAAGGTGCTGCACTGGTGGTTCCCGGTCTATGACCCCAGCTTCGCAGGCCTTGCGCCGGGATGGATGCTGCTTCGAGAGATCGTCTCAGCCGCGCCGCTCCTGGGTGTAGAGCGAATCGATCTTGGCCGCGGCGACGATGAGTACAAGCGCCGCGCGAAGACTGGCGAGACGACGGTATGCCAAGGCCTGGTGACCAGAAGTACGGTCCGACTCGCGCTGAAGCGGGCGAGCGCCTCGTCGATCGCGGCGGCCAAGTCCTCGCCGATCGGTCCGCGCCTCCAAGCCGTGGCCCGAAAATGGCGGAGCGTTACGACGCAAGGGACAACGTAGCGGTGGCTGATATTGGCGCCGTCCAGGCTGCCGTGATGGCGCGCGCATTAGCGACATCGCGAAGCCAGCGACATGGCGACGCTGCCACCACGTGACCTGCCGACATGGCCGTGGGCACCGCCGCGAGGGAGGCGACCTAGACGAAGACTCAGCATCCAGCGGCGAGAGATGCAGCACGTTCGACAGTACGCGACACATAAGGCCAGGTAACGCGGCAAATAACAGCGCGGTTACAGTATGTGATTGATTTCGAACGGGAGATTGGGCCGTGATTGCTCACCGGCTTCAAGAGTTAGCCGATCTCCCACGTTGCAGATGTCGCGAGCCTCCTCGAAAGAAACGGCCCGAAGGCGGCCGCGCCATCCCGCCAGCGTGTCGACTTCCTCGAGGGGTTGACAGAAGCTGGTAGCGTTTCCCGCGGTCCGTGTACCAGGGGGCAACACTGGTCGGGGTCACTCTGTGTCGTACCGCAACACAACTCCACACAATCGTTCGCCAGCGGCTCAGGGCCGACACCGCCAGGAGGAGCGGATGTTGGCACAGGTCCAAGGCTCCGAGCTCCGGTGAGTTCCAGGACTCGGGCGTTTGTGCTATTGGCGATGTCTGCCTTGACTGTGATCACGCTGGCGACGGTAGCGTCAGCCGACTCATGGCGCCCCAAGCCCTCCCCGACACCGCCGACGAGCGCCCGCTACGTTCAAGGTACGTATGGCTACGCGAACGACGGGACGACCGCACAGCTAACATTGCCCCGTCGGGTGGCTCAGAGCGACCTGCTTGCTGTGTACGTTCTGTGGAGCAATACCGGCGACGTCAAAGTTAACGATAGTCATGGCAATGGGTACACCGGACCGGTAGCCGCTACCTGGGCTGCGAGTTACAGCTCGCGGGTGCTCTACACGCCTAATGCGCGCAGTGGCATCACACGCATCAGGGCCACGTTCTCCGCACCCGTTAAGTTCGCGGTGCTTTACGCGATGGAGTACGCCGGAATCGACCGAACCCACCCCGTCGATAGCGTAGCTACGGTCGCCGGGTCAGGTCCTACGCTAAATTCTGGAACTCTAAGCACCAGTCGCCCTGGCGAACTCTTGTTCAGTGCTGGCGGCTCCGTCGGTGCGGTTTCTAGCGGTGCGCCTGGATTCAATGTCCGCAGCCTGGCCGAAGGGAAATATCGTTCAGGACCGGACGGCGCCCACTGCTGGCCAGTACAACGCCATAGCCACTCACGCCGGTGGTAGCTGGGTGATGCACCTAGTCGCGTTCAAGGCCGTGGCAACGACAAACGTTTCCGGTTCACCGACGCCAAGCCCGTCAGTGAACCCATCCACTAGCGCGCCGTCCACACCGACCGCGTCTCACGCCCCGAGCACAAGCGCATCCGCTACGGCGCCGAAGACCACCAACATCGGCGAGTGCGCCACCGCCGCCGGCGCCGCAAACGTCCAGTTCCGCGACGTCGCGCGCCCCCACTTCGGGTAGTTGTTCCACCTCAACGCCCAATGTCCCCGACGGGCCTGACGGCATGGGCGGCTGCTGGCCGGGCCCGAGCAATACCGGTCCCAACGCGCCCGAGTCGTCGATGTCGGCCTACACTGGCTCTTGTACGGTTACCGCCGCAAATGTGACGATCGACTCGAAGGTAGTCAACTGCAGCCCGCTGTTCGTCGGAAGCGGTGCTTCTGGCCTTATGATCAAGAATTCGTACATTAAGGGTGGGGTGATCCAGAACACCGGCTCGGCTTCGTTCACCATCCAGGACTCGTTCATCGACAACGCTGTCTCCTACGGGGCCTGCAGCAACGGGGCTTGTGCCGCGGGCATGTACGCCTGTGGCGACCCCCACAATGCCACCACGGAATGCGGTGTTGGCTACCGGAACTTCACTATTTCGCGAACGGAAATTATCAATACCAACCGCGCGGCCTACTGCGAGAAGACGTGCACCATCACCGGACAGCTACTTCCACGGCACCAACCTCTGGCCTGACCCATCAAACCTGGCTCACGCCTCCTCGGTGCGCAATGAGCAATACCTCACACTGCGCCACAACGCGCTCAACTGCGACTACAAGGGACCGTTCAACAACGACGAGCTGGGCTGCTCGGCCGATATGTCTGGCTACCCAGACTTCGCGCCGATCATGCACGACACCATTGACAAAAATCTCTTCATGCAGGGCAACATCGGTCAGGCCTACTGCGTATACGGCGGCGGCTCAAACGGCAAACCGTTCAGTAGCGACCCTAATAATGCCACCTATATTGTCTTCACCAACAATGTCTTCCAGCGTGGCCCAAACGGTCGGTGCGGCACTTATGGACCTGTCACGGCGTTTGCTGTGAACAATCCTGGCAACCAGTGGGTGAACAATCGCTGGGACACCGGCGAGCTGGTGGCGCCGGCTGACTGAGCTGACCGCTTCCCACCAACTCCAGCCAGGCGAGCTGCGCGAGTTCGCGACAACGATCCCATAGCCAGCGTTCTGTACGTCCTGGGTTCGCGCAGGCGGTTCACGCGTCCGGCCGGGACGTCTGGGTTGTTACGCTTTACGCCTCGCGGCGCGGATACCAGAGGACTGCTCGCGTTCCACCGCGACGGCGCTCGGATGCGGCCTGTCGGGTGGCCCGGGTCGACTTTCAAGGGCCCGTCCTACCCGCCGGAAACGCTATGCGTCCGTCGGACGTTGCTCGCGGCTAGAGCAACATCGTTCGAGTTCGACCACCTGGTTGAGACGTGCGAAGGCTTCGAGCCGTGGATTACCGCGCGCAGTGCCTCGCCCTTCCTTGATGTGTCCGGCGGGCTGGACAGCTATCTCGGGCGAGCGTCACGTAGCGGCAAGGAGAACATGGGCCAGGCGCGCAGACGGACTGCCAAAGCCGAGCGTGAGCTTGGACCGGTGAGGTTCGTTCGCGATTCGACCGACAGCGGGCTGCTAGATCAGGTAATCGAGCTCAAACGGAGCCAATACGCGGCGACCGGCGCCCGTGACTACTTCGCTGAGCCCAGCCGACGCGAGCTGCTCCACTCGCTGCTTCGCACACGCGATTCGTCGTTCGGCGGATTGCTGTCAACGTTGCACGCCGGTGATCATCTTATCGCGGCCCACTTCGGATTGAGGGCTGGAAAGGTGCTGCACTGGTGGTTCCCGGTCTATGACCCCAGCTTCGCAGGCCTCGCGCCGGGATGGATGCTGCTTCGAGAGATCGTCTCAGCCGCGCCGCTCCTGGGTGTAGAGCGAATCGATCTTGGCCGCGGCGACGATGAGTACAAGCGCCGCGCGAAGACTGGCGAGACGACGGTATGCCAAGGCCTGGTGACCAGAAGTACGGTCCGACTCGCGCTGAAGCGGGCGAGCGCCTGGTCCATAGCGGCGGCCAAGTCCTCGCCGATCGGTCCGCGCCTGCAAGCCGTGGCCCGAAAATGGCGGAGCGTTACGACGCAAGGGACAACGTAGCGGTGGCTGATATCGGCGCCGTCCAGGGTGCCGTGATGGCGCGCGCATTAGCGACATCGCGAAGCTGCCGACATGGCGACGCTGCCACCACGTGACCTGCCGACATGGCCGTGGGCACCGCCGCGAGGGAGGCGACCTAGACGAGACTCAGCACCCAGCGGCGAGAGCTGCGGCACGTTCGACAGTACGCGACACATAACGGCAGGAACGCGCGAAATAACAGCGCGGTTACAGTATGTGATTGATTTCAAACGGGAGATTCGGCCGTGATTGCTCACCGGCTTGAAGAGTTAGCCGATCTCCCAAGGTGCAGATGTCGCGGACGCCTTCCTCGAAAGAAAGGGCCCGAAGGCGGCCGCGCCATCCCGCCAACGTGTCGACTTCCTCGAGGGGTTGACAGAAGCTGGTAGCGTCACCCGCGGTCCGTGTACGGGGGCAACACCGGTTGAGGTCACTCTGTGTCGTACAGCAAGACAACTCCACACAATCGTCCGCCAGCAGCTCAGGGCCGACACCGCCAGGAGGAGCGGATGTTGGCAAGGTCCAAGTTCCGAGCTCCGGTGAGTTCCAGGACTCGGGCGTTCGTGCTATTGGCGATGTCTGCCTTGACTGTGATTACGCTGGCGACGGTAGCGTCAGCCGACTCATGGCGCCCCAAGCCTTCCCCGACACCGCCGACGAGCGCCCGATACGTTCAAGGTACGTATGGCTACGCGAACCGAGGGACGACCGCACAGCTAACGTTGCCCCGTCGGGTGGCCAAAGCGACCTGCTTGCTGTGTACGTTCTGTGGAGTAATACCGGTGACGTCAAAGTCGACGATAGTCATGGCAATGGGTACGCCGGACCGGTAGCCGCTACCTGGGCTGGGAGTTACAGCTCGCGTGTGCTCTATACGCCGAATGCACGTAGTGGCATCACACGCGTCAGGGCCACATTCTCCGCACCCGTTAAGTTCGCGGTGCTTTACGTGATGGAGTACGCCGGAATCGACGTAACCCACCCCGTCGATAGCGTAGCTACGGTGGCCGGGTCAGGTCCTACGTTAGATTCTGGCACTCTTCGCACAAGTCGCCCTGGCGAACTCTTGTTCAGCGCTGGCGGCTCCGTCGGCGCGGTTTCTAACGGTGCTCCCGGATTCAATGTCCGCAGCTTGGCCGAAGGGAAACATCGTCCAAGATCGGACGGCGTCCACTGCTGGCCAGTACAACGCCATAGCCACTCATGCCGGCGGCAGCTGGGTGATGCACCTGGTCGCGTTCAAGGCCGTGGCAAGGACGAGCGACTCTCGGTTCACCGACGCCAAGCCCGTCAGTGAACCCATCCACCAGCGCGCCGTCACACACCGACCGCGTCATCAGCGACACCCGAGCACAAGCGCATCCGCTACGGCGCCGAAGACCGCCACATCGGCGACGTGCGCCACCGCCGCCTGCGCCGCAAACCTCTAGTTCCACCGCGTCGCCGCCCGTGACTGATGCACGCAGTGGCTGCGCCCTGCCTAACTTACCCAAACGCTAACTGCACCGGCGTCCCATCCGGTACAGCTTTGTCCAACTATGCTGGCCCGTGCACGATCACCGCGCCAACACGGTTATTGACTCCAAGATAGTGAATTGTGACCAGCTGACGGTGAAGGCTCGCGAACGTCACGATCAAGAATAGCAAGGTAAACACGAATATCTGGCTGGACCAGGACCAACCGGGCTCGGACAATTGGTCGATGACAGTCGCTGATTCCGAGGTTGACGCCGGGACACATCAGATCCCCGCCATCTGCTGCGGCATGATATACGGTACAGCGGGTGAACTCGCACGGCGGGCAGAACGGCGCGCAGTGCGAGAACGGAAACCGGTGGTGCACCATTACCGACTCCTGGCTGCATGGGCAGTACATGCCACCGGGCTCAACGTGGCATCTCGGCGGGTTCCTGTCTGACGGCAGTGACAATCTCACCATGATCCATAACTACGTTGTCTGCGACCATCCAGTCGATCATGGTGAGGGCTGTACGGGGGACATCAATCTCATTCCCAACTTCGCCCGATCTCGGGCGCTTTGATCCAGAGCAACCTCTTAGGAGCGAACACGGGTTCCCGCATTCTGCACCTACGGTGGTGAGAAGTCGACGTCGGCTACACCTCACTCGGACCATGTCGTATACCGCGACAATGTCTTCGAACGCGGCACAAACAACAAGTGCGCAGACTACGGGCCGGTGACGGCATTCGCCGTGAACAACTCTGGCAACCAGTGGGTCAACAATAGGTGGGACAGCGGCGAGCTGGTAGCGCCGGCCAACTGAGCGGACCGTTGCACAGCACGTGCAATTGCGTGCGCCGCCGCACGACAACGATCCGCATGGTTAGCCCACCACGCCAGACGCGCGGGCGGTCACCTGCAGCGTAGGCGTCCGATCGGCAGCATGTGCAGCCACCCGCGGGTTCTGCGCTAGTCGGGTTACGCTGTCGGTGCCTCGGGAATCAGCCGCTCGAAGACCGAGAGGTAGGCCGGGCGCTGGATTCGCCAGTCCAGTTCTTCGCGCGCGCGACGCACACCCTATCTCGCCCATGTCGTTACGGCGCGCCGGGTCGTCGATCAACTTCGCCAACGCCATCGCATACGCGTAAGACGTCGCCGGCCGGACGTACTCCGCGCTATCTCCGGCCGAGACTCTGGTCTCCTTGAGATCGAACGCGAGTACAGGCAGGCCGAACGCCATGTACTCCATGGTCTTGTTCATCGTGCTGACGTCGTTGAGCGGGCCGGGCGCGTCGGGCGACAGGCCGACCACCGCGGAAGACATCGAGGCGAACAGGTCCTGGTCCGACACCCTTCCGGGCATGTACACGAAGTCATCCAGCCCCCACTCAGCGGCGAGCCGGCGAAGTCTTGGATAGTCATCGCCGGAGCCCATGATGTTGAAGAACGTGTCGGTCCGACCGATCGCGAGGAACTCGCGCACGGTCTCGAGCACGACTTCGACACCGTCCTGCCGGCCCATGACACCGTGGAAGTGCACAAGGTAGTCGCGGCCGCGTAGCAGGGCCGGATCCGCCTCACGCCGGTACAGTGTCGAGGTATCCGGACCGGTACGCACGACCGTCACCTGGTCGTCGGGCACCCCACCTCGGCCCATCGCCACGGCCTTGTAGGACTCGTTGGTGGAGATGACGTGTTGCGCAGTGCGCGTACGTCGCACGCTCCAGCGCAAGCAAACCGCGATGCGCGAGACCACGCCGGTTGAACTTCGATTCGAAGGTCTCGGGACACAGGTCGTGCTGATCGAAGACAAACTTCGTACCCAGCGGGCGTAGCAAGAGCGCGATCAGCCAGAAGGTGTCCGGCGGGTTGCACGCCTGGACGACCTTTGGTCGACCGTGGCGCCGAAGCACGGTGCCGACTAGCCGCAGCGTCATCAGCCAGCAATAGATGAATTCCCAGGCATACGACAGATAGCCCGACGTGAGCCTCGGTGGGTTGTACTTGTAGAGGTGTACACCCTCGTATAGCTCGTAGGACGGGTCACCAGCGCCTTTCGGCGTGATCGCGGCTACTCGGTAGCCCGCATCGCGTAGGCTCGAACATTCGAGCCAGACGCGCCGATCACCGGGCAACGGCAGGTTCTCGACGAGAACCAGTACCAGCGGCGACCGCTTCACGACGGCGCCTGGAATGACTGGTGGACCGACCCTTCGATTCGGACCGTGGCACAAGGCCACGCCGAGCGCCGCAGCGCCATGACGCTTATCCCCCGAGTATGGCCACGCCCCCCGATGGCGCGAACTCACGGGGACTATACCGTGGACCATCGAATCGAGGAAGTCAGGTCATCTGATGCTCAGCCTGCGCGTGATGCTCGACGTTACGATCGTCGACCGGCTGAGGTAAACTCCCTGTTTGGGTAGTGGCGGCCTGCGCCCATGCCGGGCGACATCGTCGCTCTGGTCACCAGCAAGATCAACGGGGGTAATCTTGCGTGTCTTGGTCACTGGTCACAGCGGCTACATCGGCGCTGTGCTCGTTCCGTTCTTCCAAGCCGCCGGGCACGAGGTCGTTGGCCTTGACACCGGCTTATTCGAGGGTTGTGACTTCGGCCCAGCACCGGCGAGGGTCGAAGCCATGCCGGTCGATATTCGCGACGTTTCGGCGACGCACCTCGAGGGCTTCGACGCCGTCGTGCATCTCGCCGCACTCTCGAACGACCCGCTGGGCAACCTGAATCCGAGGACGACCTACGACATCAACCACGTCGCAGCCGTCACGGTGGCGAAAGCCGCAAAGGCCGCCGGCGTATCGCGATTCCTGTTCTCATCGTCGTGCAGCCTCTACGGTGCGCAAGGCGACGCACCGTTAGACGAGACCGCCAGCTTCAACCCCGTCACGGCCTATGGCGAGTCGAAGGTGCTCGCCGAGCGTGACATCGCCACGTTGGCCGATGACGACTTCAGCCCGACGTTCCTTCGCAACGCGACCGCGTACGGCGTATCGCCCAGACTTCGTTGTGACGTCGTGGTGAACAATCTGGTCGGGTTCGCCAGCACAAAAGGCACCGTCCTGCTGCAGAGCGACGGAACTCCGTGGCGCCCGCTTGTGCATGTCGAGGACATCTCGCGCGCATTTCTCGCAGTCATGGAAGCCCGACGGGAAGACGTGCACCTCAAGGCCTACAACGTGGGTGCCACGACGGAGAACTATCGCATTCGCGAGGTCGCCGAGATCGTGCAGGACGTCGTGCCGGACAGTGTTGTGGCCTTCGCCGAGGGCGCGGGGCCGGACAAGCGCAATTACCGGGTCGACTGCAGCCGCATTGAGGCCGAAGTGCCAGCCGCCGCCGCGCAATGGACGGTCCGTAAGGGGGTCGAGCAGCTTTACGCGGCGATCCAGGATTTCGGTCTCGACATCGACGACGTCACCGGTCCGCGCTTCACTCGGCTGAAGCGTATTGACCAGCTGCGCGCTGCCGGCCGGGTCGACGAGCAGATCCGACTAGTGGCCGACCGTGAAGCGCCGGCGGTGTCAGATTGACGCAGCTAGCCTTTAGCAAGGCTTGCTCGCAGCGACGCCCACGATCCGGCGCCGAGATCTCGGCTGCTGATCGTCGTCACCGGGTCCGGCCACGCGATCCCGAGGTCGCGGTCGTCGTAGCGGACCGAGACGTCCTCCGTGGGGTCGTGCGGGCGATCGATCCGGTAACACACGTCCGCGATGTCACTGAGGACCTGGAAGCCATGCAGCAGGCCAGGCGGGATGAACAGGTGCCAAAACTGCTCGTCGTCCAGACGAAACGTCTCGTGTCGACCGAAGGTCGGCGAGCCTGGGCGAGCGTCAACAACGACATCCAAGATCGCGCCGTGCGCGCATCGTACGAGCTTGGCCTCGCCGCGACCCACGCGTCCATGCAATCCCCGGATGACTCCGCGGTAGGAGCGCGACTGGGAGTCCTGTCCAAACGACGCGCCGTCAATGCCATGCGCGGCGGCGATGGCGACATCGAACGTTCGCGTAAAGAAGCCACGCTCATCGTGATGCGGCTCCGGGACGAAGACCAGCACACCGTCAAGGGTCGTCTTCAGTACCTGCATAAGCCGGATTCTGACATCCGCGTCGATCCTCTGGTTGCGCACCATGGTTGAGATGACCTGCCGATTCTGTCGCCAGACCGCGGGCGAACTCGTCCTCGACCTCGGCGCCCAACCGGCCTGCGACTACTTTCCGCCGCTCGATGACCCAGGCCCCGACCCGACCTATCCGCTGCAGATGTGGCTGTGCGCAGCGTGCGGACTCGCGCAGCTCGTGGCGGACCCCACCGTGCCGGAGGAGCCGAGAGCCGCCGAGCCGGCAGCGCTCGTCGCGCAGGCCAAGGACGCGATCGACCGGGTGAGCCACGCCGGCTGGTTGCGCCCTGGAATGAACATTACCGAATTCGGGAGCCCGCACGGCGGGTCGTGGCTACCGTTGTTGGCCGCACGCGGTATCTCGGCCACACTCCGACGACGCGCCGGCCGACATCGTGCTTGACTGCTTCGGTCTGATGCACTGCGCCGATCAGGCGGCGGCTGTTGCCGAGCGCACGGCTCGCTTAGCCGCGGGCGGCGTCTTGCTGATTCAGTACCACTCGCTCGCGACCATAATCGAACGCGGCCAGTGGAACAGCTTGCGGCATGGGCACTACGCCTACTACTCGACGACCGCGCTGGCCGAGATGCTCGGCGCCGCGGGCCTGGTCCCGCGCATGATCTGGTCGTTCGATCTCTATGGCGGAACCGTGTTGCTCGCGGCAACGAGAGCCTCCGGCGTGCTCTGCGTCCGACGCGCCGGACACCGAGACGTTCGAAATTTGCTCGTCGCCGAGCAGTGTCTCGGGGTTCGAAAGCCCAGCGTCCTGCGAGGCCTGCAAGATGCGGCCACCGCCAGCGCGGCTGGCCTACACGCCTGGCTGACGCGACCGCCGCGAGAAAGGCGTCCGGGTGCTGGGCTACGGCGCGGCATCCCGTGCGGTCGCTTTGCTGTGCCGGGCGGAGGTCGGCCGGGACCTGCTGCCTGCGATTGCCGACGCATCGCCCGGCAAGCACGGTACGCGGATGCCGGCCACGGACATCCCGGTGATCGCTCCTGAGCAGCTCGCCGCCGAGCAACCTGACGAAGTCCTGCTCCTATTGCCTGATCTGCTCTCTGAGGTGCGCAGCGCACTCCCAGAGATCGAGGCGGCCGGCGGACGTTGGGTGGATGTCGAACGCATCGAGAGAACGTCCCACGACGAGGACTCGGCGACGGCAGAAGTTCAAGAAGGGGGACAAAGTGTCGCGTGACAGTTCGAACGGCCGGGCGACAATGGGACTTCGCGTCGGCGATGTCGTCCAAGTCCGCAGTCAGGAGGAGATCCTCGCCACCCTCGACGAGCACGGCGAGCTGGACTCGCTTCCGTTCATGCCGGAGATGCTGCAGTTCTGCGGAACCCAACTCACCGTCGAGAAGGTCGCCAACAAGGCATGCGACACGATCACTCGCGGCGGCCTGCGAAAGATGGATCGCGCGGTGCACCTGACCGCGGCTCGGTGCGATGGCTCAGCCCACGGAGGTTGCCAGAACGGCTGCCTCCTGTACTGGAAGGAAGAGTGGCTCAGGCGGCCAGAGGAATCGACATCGGGTCCGGCGGCTGACGCGCCGACCGGCTCGCGACGGATGACGCTTCCGCTGCTGCAGGCCGCGACCCGCAAGCCGCCCGCAGCGGATGGCACCGAGCTGTTCGCTTGCCAGGCGACCGAGCTCAACCGGGCAACCGAGCGACAGCCGTTCCTCGAGCTGGGCCAGTACGTCACGGACTACAAGTCTGGGAACGCGAACCTGTTCTGGATTGTTCGGGCATTCCTGGTCGGCATTGTTCAACCGGCTGCAGACCAGAAGTACGAAGGTGCTCCCGCGCAAGCTCTGGTTCCGCGGCGGCCGACGGTGGCCGTTCCTGACCGGCCGAGCCGTGGGCCGTACGCCGACCGCGGAACTGAATCTGCAACCTGGAGATCGCGTGCGGATCAAGTCCAGGGAGGAGATCGAGCAAACGCTCAACGAGGACCTGCTCAATCGCGGAATGGGATTCGACGGTGAGATGTCGCGGTTTTGCGGACGAGAAGCCGTCGTCGCGCGCCGGGTGCAACAGGTCATCGACGAGAAGACGTCGAAGATGGTGCACATGAAGAACCCGTGCATCGTGCTCGAGGGATTGGTCTGCGAGGGTGCCTACGCGTCGACCTGCCCACGCCGATGGATCTGCTTCTGGCGCGAGATCTGGCTCGACCGCATCGAAGACAAGTAATCACCAAGGCATCGAGCGAACGAGAATGTCGGATAACGTCGGCGTCGACCCGCCGCGGGAAAGCACCGTCGAGGCCACGAATGTTGCCTTGATTGGTACCCGAGTCGGTCGGGGCCTGAAATGGAGCTTGCTCGGGCTCCTCGTGACGAAGATGGCTTCGTTCTTCATCAGCCTCGTCATGGCCCGGATACTGACCCCGGAAGACTTCGGCATATTCGGCCTCGCCGTCGCGGTCACCGCGTTTCTCATGCACGTCAACGACGCCGGGGTGATCGCATCAGTCATCCAGTGGCCCGGGCGAATCGAGGATATGGCCGCGACCGCGGCGGCGATGGCCCTCGCATTCAGCGTTACGGTGTACGGAATCGTATTCGCCATCGCGCCGTGGTTCGCCGACTTCGCCCACAGTCCCGACGCGGCGGGGGTCATCCGCGTTTTAGCTGCAGTCATCATTGTCGATGGGATCACCGCGGTGCGCAGCGCCGCGCTCATGCGCCGATTCCAGCAGGACAAGCTCACCGTGGCCAACGCGATCGGCTTCACGGTGCAGGCTCCACTATCGATCCTGCTTGCGTTGGACGGCGCGGGCGCGTACAGCTTTGCCGTCGCGCAATTGGTTGGGGCAATCGTCACTGGGTTCTTCGTCTTTTCTTTCGCGAAGGTCCCGACCGAGGTTGGCTTCGACCGTGCAGTGGCGCGAAAGTTGCTTCGTTTCGGGCTTCCGCTTGCGACTAGCCTTGGCATTGAATCGATCCTGCTCAATGCCGACTACGTCATTGTCGGTCGACTTCTCGGGGTGACAGCACTCGGGTACTACACGCTGGCGTACAACGTGTCGAACTGGATTCCCGGCATCGTTTCCGCCGGCATTCGCTATGTGTCGATCGCCGGCTTCTCTAGGCTGGCGGAGGAAAACGACTCGTCGTTGACGCGAGGCGTCCAGCGTACAGTTCCTCTGCTAATAACGCTGGTCCTGCCCTTCACTATCCTGATTGCGATCCTCTCGCCCGAGATCATTGCGGTTCTGTACGGAAGCAACTGGGCCCCGGCCGCTGCGCCGCTACGTTTCCTGATGTTCCTCATGGCCGCCCGCGTCCTCGTGTCCTTTGCCTTCGACATCCTGACCTCAGCCGGCCGAACGCGCTCCACGCTCTGGCTGAACCTCGGTTGGGCGGTTGTATTGATCCCAGCCTTATATTTCGGCACAAACCACGGAGGGATCCGTGGCACTGCTATCAGTCACGCATTGGTCGGGATGTTCATCGCCGTCCCGCTGGCGGTTGTGCTGTTGGAACGCGCCGGGATAAGTCTGTCCGGCATCCCCCGCACCCTCGTGCGGCCAGGCGTCGCCGCGATACTGTGCGCAGGCGTGTGCTTAGCTGTCGTTGCGACGCTACACGCGGCGCCATGGCTCGAGTTGTTCGCGGCTGGTGGAGCGGGCTTGGTGGCGTACGTCGCGGTTGCGGTTCCGTCGAAGATCCGGACCACTATCTGGGCTAGTGTCACCGGTAGGAAGAGATCCCCTCCGCGCCATGCGCTGCCCTCTGACAGCAGGAATCGGCCGGCCGCCCGCCACGCGGTGCACCTCGGCGAAAAGAATCGGCCACGTCCCCGTCACGCGTTGGCTTCTGCCGACAATCATCGACCTCGCCCCGATCATGCGTTGGCATCTGCCTCGATCGAGGGAGTGAGCGGTGGGCACTGAGCCTCTAGTCACGATCGCGCTACCCGTCTTCAACGGTGCGGAGTCCATCGGCGGCGTCGCGAAGTCGGTGCTCGCGCAGGACTACGAAAACATCGAGTTGCTGATCTCCGACAATGCGTCGACCGACGGCACCGAGGACCTGTGCCGGGAGCTTGCCGACTCCGATGCCCGTGTGCGCTACTACCGACAGCCACGCAATATCGGCCTGATCAACAATTTTGAGTGGACAAAGCACCACTGTCGCGGAGTGTTCCTTCGCTGGATCGGCGACAGCGACGAGATCCGGCCGACGTTCGTATCGCGGTGCGTCGACTTGTTCATAGACGATCCCCGGCTCATCTCAGTCACGACTCAACTCGAGTACCTGACCAAC
>CAWDGB010000019.1:0-8672 GCA_963801715.1 uncultured Actinomycetota bacterium
GCCGAACACGATCGTCTTGTTCCCGAACACCAACGTCCGATGCTCCACGTGGGCGGACACTGCCCGCGCCAGGACAACCGTTTCCAGGTCGCGTCCTTTCCGGATGAGGTCGGCGACCGAGTCACGATGGGATACCGGCGTCACATCCTGGGCGATGATGGGGCCCTCGTCCAGGTCAGCTGTCACGTAATGCGCGGTCGCGCCGATCAGCTTGACGCCTCGTTGCTGTGCTTGGTGGTAAGGCCGGGCCCCGCTGAATGCCGGCAGGAACGAATGGTGGATGTTGATGATCCGTGCTGGGTAGGCGGATAGCAGCGTCGGCCCAAGAATCTGCATGTACCGAGCGAGCACCACCAACTCGACCTCGCTAGCGTGCAGGATGGCGCGGATCTGGTGTTCCTGCTCGGACTTGGTGTCCGGGGTGACCGGCAGGTAGTGGAACGGCACCCCACTGAATTCAGCCAGGGCAGCGTGATCGGGATGATTGCTGATCACCGCCACGATCTCGGCTGAGATCTCTCCGGCCCGCCAGCGCGCGAGCAAGTCAGCGAGGCAATGCACCTCGCGCGACGCGAGCACGGCGATGCGGGGTCTATCGTCTACGAACCGGATGTCGACCCGCATGCCGAAACGCCTGGCGACATCAGCGAACCGCGCTCCGACCTCGTCGCGTGGTAGTGCATCCGAACTGGTGTCGAACTCGACCCGCTGGAAGAAGACGCTGGTCTCGGTGTCGACGTGCTGCTCGGCGTGCAGGATGTTGCCGCCCACGGTGAGCACGAACTCGGCGACCGCGTGGACGAGTCCGGGCTGGTCGGGACAGGACAACAGCAGGACGACCCGCACCGGGTTCAGGAGTGGGCGGTCAGTGCGTCCGGCGGCGCACTGCCCGGATCCTGGCCGCGACCAGCAGCGTCACGAGCAGCGTCGTGCCTCCGACGACCGCTCTTCCTTTGGGACTCTTCGTCCAGGCGATCAGGTTCTGCTTCGCGAGATCGGCGAGCCGCTTCGGGTTGGTGCGCTCCGCCAGCTGGTCGACGGTGGTCGCGAGCGACGCACGAGCCTGCTCGATGTCGCGCTGGATCTCCTCTGGTGACCGCTGCACCGTCACGCCCGGCTCCTTCCATAGATGCCGCTCGCCGCAGAGCCTAGTGTCTAGCTCTAGTGTCTAGGTCATGACACGTCTTGCTTCCGGCGACCCCGCTCCCCCTTTCACGCTGTCCGACGCTGACGGGAAGCAGGTGTCACTCTCTGACTATGCGGGCCGTAAGGTCGTCGTCTACTTCTACCCAGCTGCGTCGACGCCCGGCTGCACAAAGGAAGCATGCGACTTCCGTGACAATTTGGCCGACCTCAACGACGCCGGGTTCGCCGTCGTCGGAATTTCCCCGGACTCGCCGGCTAAGATCGCGAAGTTTCGAGACAACGAGTCGCTGACCTTCCCGCTGCTGTCCGATCCCGACCGATCAGTTCTATCGGCATACGGCGCGTACGGCGAAAAGTCGATGTACGGCAAGAAGGTCATAGGCGTGATCCGCTCGACGTTCGTCATCGACGAGAACGGCAGGATTCTGGAGGCCCTGTACAACGTCCGGGCCACCGGTCACGTTGCGAAGCTGCGCCAGGACCTCGCTGTGTGAGCCGCCCCGGGGCCGTAGCCCAACGGCAGAGGCAACGGTTTTAGGTGCCGTCCAGTGTGGGTTCGAATCCCACCGGCCCCACTTCTTGACCAATCCGTTTGCATGCAGATTTCGCTGCCCTCGCAGCGGTATTGCCTGCTGATCGTGGCTAGGGCACAGGCTGGCCGGCTGGGGCGCTGCGGATATTGTGGCCGACGGACGTGAGGCACTTGCCGTCGGTGAGCCGCCACTTCCAGCCGTGCATCTGGCACGTGAGCACGTCGCCGTCGATCGAGCCGAACCGCGAGAGGTCGGCCTTGAGGTGCGGGCACCGCCGCTGCACCTCCCAGCCGTCGAGCGTGATCGATTCGCCGGCTTCCGCGGCATTCTGCTCGGCGAACCAGCCCTCGGCGTAGTTGAGCCGTTCCTCGGACAGACATTTGAAGAAGACGTAGATGAATTCGTTATAGGGACCGATGCGTTGCGCGGAGAATCGGCAGGACAAGAACAGGCTGTTGACCCAGTCGACTTCGTGATCGTGAACGAGCTGTTCGAGGTAGGCGCGGCGGGTGCGGAAGCGATAGCGCACCTTCTCCCCTGCATATTGCCGCAGCTCGCGGGCGACGAAGTCGATGATGAAATCGATGTCCCCGCGTTCGGCGTCTTCGGCCGTGAACCGGACTCCGCCATTGATGCCTGCCGCCATATGGTCCGCTTCCTCCAACAGCGGGGCGAACCACTCCTGCAGGATCGGGATGACGTCAATTTCGGGGTGGGCCCAGGTGGCCTTGATCGCCTCGACGGCGGGCTGGGCCCGGACCTGGTAGTCACGGAGGTACGCCGCCTTGTCGGCGAACAGTTTCTCGACCTCGGCGTCGGACATCTGATGCTCGACCGGGCATCCGGGGGCTACGACGTCCGCCACCGACCCGGGCAGCAACAACCGTCCCTCGCCGTGGCCTCGGTCGGCCAGCCACTCGAGAAAGACGACCTGATCCGGGAAGATGTTCGACTCGTCGCCGAATATGTCGTTGAACCCCCACAGCTCCTCGTCAAGAAAGCAGGGCGGCCCAGCGGTTGGGAAGACGTAGGCGGCTTCGAGTTCCTCGATGTATCGCAAGGTCCGGTCGAACTGCCGTGCCCGCTTCTGCAATCCGAGCGCCTGCTTGGCGCGCTTGGGCAGCTCGTACACCATGGGGAACCAGATGGCACCGGAGAACTGGATCAGGTAAGCGTCGACCGGGCCGAGTTCGAGAAATGCAGTCAGGTTGGCCGGCCGCGCGTCGTTCTGGTTCAGCAGCCGCTGGTCGCCGTCGTATACCCACAGTGACGAGTCACCGATAGGGCCGTCCGTGGGTGACGTCAACGACTGGATCATCACCTGCAGACCGTCCAGGTCGATCACCTCGCCGGACACGGTCTTGACAATGTCCCGAAAACCTAGCTCCCGAATACCGTCCTCGAGTTCGGTGGTCGGGAACTCGGGCAGCAGCACGGTGATGCCCTTGTCCACGTGGTCGCGCAGATTCGTCGGGTCGAAGTGGTCATGGTGCAGGTGGCTGACGTACAGGTAGTCCGCACGGCCGAGCTCGTCCCAGTCCAGCTGGGAGTTGTCCGGGAACGGGAACCACGATCCGAAGTACGCGGGATTGACCCAAGGATCGGTGAGGATGCTGCCGTACGCGGTCTCGATCAGCGCGCTGGCGTGCCCCAGCCCGGTGACTCGCATCAGTGTGATAGCTCCCGTTCAGTCCGGTCGGCGTCCGCGACCACGGTAACCGAGGCGCCGGCCGCCCGTGACGATTGCCGTGCCGACCGTGGCGGACAAGCCACCTCCGGGCTAGCTGGATGAACGGGCAACGCTCGGTCGGGTGAAACCGGCGCCGAAGCACAGGAAGCCCGCGGCCGTTGCAATGCCCTCAAATCCTCGGGAGGCCACCTCCAGCTGTGCCGAGGCCAGTGCCGTGGCCACCGTCTCGCCACCCCGTAACCGGTCGTGGAAGGCAACCATGAGCGGCCAGGTTTCCGTGTCGAGAATGGGCAGCACCGATGCCACGAGCTGTGAGGTGCCCTGCGCGAGAAGGCTCGCGGTCAGCCCGAGCAGCTCGTCTCCAACCGGAACGACCGGACGGCCGGCATCGCACGCCGCCACAACGACCGTGTGTGGCGTCCGGCGCAGCTTCTCCAGGTCGTAGATCATCAGTGGTCCGTCGGCTAGGCCTAATGACCCGAACTGCGGGTTGTCGGCGCGCACCCGCCCATGGGTGGCCAGGTGGGCCAGTGCGGCACCGTCCAGGCTCGCTGCCACCGACTCGACGGTTGCCATGTCACCCACCAGCGGCTTGACACCGTAGATCGACGCCACGGCCTCCGCCTCGGCCCGGGCGCCCGGCAAACCCGGACCAGCTGCCACGACCACGGCGCCGCGCCTCGCCCGACGAGTGATCGCCCCATGCCAGAGCGTCGCTGAGGGTGCGACGGTAATCGGGCGGCCGGCGCAGGACGGCAGCACAGACCATGGGAGCCATTGCAGGTGGCCGGTCGGCACGACGAGCAAAGACCGATCATCGACATCCGGCGCCGAGCCCAACAGGATTCGGTCCAGTTCGGCCACTGTCGCTCGCAGTAGGGAATGCGCCGCCTCCCGGCTCGACTTCGAGGCGCTCCGGCGGGCCAGTCGGTGCAACGCGAACGGGAGGCGGTCGGCTAGGTCGAGCACCGGCGCCAATGGGCCCAGCTCCCGCATCCGGACGTGCCCATCGACGACCGTGATGACCCGCAGTTGCTCGTCGATGGCGACGTATTCCACCACAGCGGCGCCCCGCAACGCCTCAGCGAGATCGGCCACTGACGGCGCCGCCGCTGCCCCGAGATGACTCGCGCGCTGGTGCCTCTCGTGGTCTCGGATCTGCCGCTCAAGGCCTAGTTGGCGCACGCGGAGGGCGCCGGTCGGGCGGCCCGCGGTGCTGGCCTCGTCAATGTCTCGGGTGACGATGCGTAGTTCGGAGAGAGCCTCAGACAGCGCCTCGTCTCGCTGCGCGGCGGGCGCTTTGTGCAGATGACTCGCCCGTCCGATTTCGGCCCAGGCGAAAGCCTGCCGAGCTGAACCGTCTTCGATGGCAAGGCCGAGACCGAGCGACGCGAGATCGACACGGTGCCCGGCGACGTGCGCCCGCATGTCGGTGGCCGCGATCGCCGCAGCGTGGTCGTCAAGAATTCGCAGCCCTGTCCGCGCGGCCGACCGGGCGGCCGTGCGGTTGCCGCTGGCTTGCTGCAGCAGCGCTTGCGCATACCAGCCCCGCGCGCGAAGGGTGGCGGCGCCTCGCCGACGAGACAGTCCGGCACGCGTCAGCAGTGTGACTGCTCGCTCGGAACGCCCCCGGTCCAGCTCACGTTGTCCGGCAACCAAGCGAGCCTCGAGAGCGACATCGGGCCAGAGGCCGCCGGTGCCGGCAATCGCTCGCTCCAACTCGGCCGTGCGAGTGCGCGGCGAGTCACCGGCGAGCTCATAGGTCAACACCAGCACGCGGGCGAGAGCCGCGAGCTCCGCGTGCCCGAGACCGTCCAGTTCTCGAGCGGCGGTTCTAGCTTGGTGCAGGGCGCCGTCCAGATCCCCTCCCAACTGCTCCGCGCGCGCCAACAGCAATCGCGCCTCAGGCAGGATCGAGTGCCGCTGTTCGCGTAGACATTCCGTGATCGCCCGCTCCGCTGCCTCCCGTGCTTCGGACACCAAGCGCACCGACAGCAGCAGCTCGGCGCGGTCTCGCAGCAGCGGCGAAACCTGCGATCCAAGCTGGCGGAAGCGAGCCTCGGCTTGGTCGAAGTACGCCAATGCAGACGGGATGTTTCCGCGAAGCACTTGCACGTAGCCCAAGTTATGGATGCCGATGGCCACCGATAGGGCCAGATTGAGTCCGTCCCACAGGCGTAATGCCTCACGAATGTCCTTCTCCGCGGCGAGGAACTGGCCGCGGTGCGCCCGTCCGAGGCCTCGATTGACGTAGACCCGCGCGGCCCAGCGATCGTCGCGCGCCTTGCGAAGGACCGGCAGTCCGGCCCGGTAGTCGACGAGGGCCTCGTCGAATCGGCCTGCCTGCTGCAGGATTGCCCCGCGCTGGACATGCGCGCGGGCCCGGTCCACGCCGTGCAGGACGCCAACCGCAGAATCGATCATGCTTATGGCGGTTGCCGACCGGCCGCGCCACATCAAGACGAACGCCAGTGTCATTCGCGCCTCGGCCGCGAGTTCCGTAGATCCGGCCTGCCGGGCGAGCCGGATGGCCATCCGTAGGAATGCGACGGATGCGTCCAGGTCTTCGAGGTAGAAGGCGGCCAGGCCCTGGGCGCGGGCCGCGACGGATTCGGCAGCCTTCTCGTGCGACTGATGTGCGCCGGCCATCGCTTGGGCAGCCAGGACTGCAGCCCGTCGTGGATCCACCTCGACGAGACCTAGCGCCTCGCGGGCCAGGTCCTCGGTGGTTGCCGCCATGGCTTAGAGCCTCCGCCAATAGGGGCAGGCTCTTAGTGGTTCCCGCCTACCCCTTCCGTGTCAAGCATTTTGTGCCCATTCTGGTGTATCAGCCCCGGGCATTCGCCCTCCGACCAGTCAGTGATCTCTTCCTGCCCACCGTGGAGTCGTGCATGTCCGAAACGACCGACATAACCGAAGTACCGACCGACGTGCTTGCCCATCAGCTGGTCGTCTCGCTCGAGCACGCCGACGTGGTCTTGGCCGAACTCGCCGCTCTTGCTCGCACCGGGATCCTGATGAGCGCGCCGACGCTACCCGCCGAGGACCAGAGCGTGGCGTTGGGCCTCGGTCTGATCCGGCTGTCGTATCCGAGTGATCGCGACCGTGCGGCCGCAGACCTGCCCGATGACGTGTCTGGCCGGAATCTCAACGACGTGCTCACCATGGTGCGCACCGCCTGCAGCTTCCGGTACCGAGGATGGACGCCGACGATCGGCAAGAACCGAGTCATGAACGGCATCGGAGGCGAAGGCGGCCAAGTCAGCGGCGGCGGCGGGCAAGTCAGCGGCGGCGGCGGGCAAGTCAGCGGCGGCGGCGGGCAAGTCAGCGGCGGCGGCGGGCAAGTCAGCGGCGGCGGCGGGCAAGTCAGCGGCGGCGGCGGTGGGCTGCCGTCCCCATCTGACGGACCGAAACGGCCCAGGAACGCCGCCTCAGGGGGGCGCGGAGTCCGCATCGGTGTGCTAGACACCCCGCTCGTCTGGAATCCGGAGTGGGGTCAGAATGTGCAGTCCCTCGACCCGTCCAGCAGCGACGGCGAGCCGTACTCCAACGCTAGCGAGCCGTTCAGCTATGACGTCGGGCACGCCAACTTCGTGACTAGCCTTATCGCGTCACAAGCACCGGATGCCAACATCGGCGTCCTTGGGGCATTGCACCCCGGCGATGCGTCGGCAACAGCTTGGGACGTCGCATGCGCGATGGTGTCGTTCCTCGACCGAGACGTGGCGATCCTCAACCTCTCGCTCGGTTGCTACACCGAGGACAACCAGCCACCGCTTCTGATGCAACGCGCAATCCAGATCATGACGCCCAGAATGCTGATCGTCGCGGCCGCAGGCAATCACCGCCAGCCCGCCCGCCCCCGCCCGTTCTGGCCGGCTGCTCTCGACGACGTCGTCGCGGTCGGCGCGTACGGCCCGAACCATGAACCGGCGCCATTCACACCGGAAGCGCCCTGGGTTGATATCACCGCACTCGGCGTCGACATCGTCAGCAACTACTTCGACGGCTTGGTGAAGGGCGAGTCGGGCAAGCCGGAACTATTCACCGGTTACGCGATGTGGCAAGGCACCTCCTTCGCGGCTGGTCTGGCCACCGGCGAAATCGCGGCCCGCCTGCCGGTCAACGGCGACGCCCGCGACGTGCGCAGGATCCTCCTGTCCCCTGACTACGACGGTATCTTGATCAAAGGGTCGCGGGCTGCGTGACCACCTACCTAAGCCATGCCTGGCGAAACGATGCGGGGGTGAACTATGCGCGACGACCCGGCCGTGATCATTCTCGTGACCCGGGCACAGGATGGCGACCAGGAGGCGTGGGACGAGATCATCGAGCGGTTCGCCCCGCTTGTCTGGTCGATATGCCATCGCTTTCGGCTGTCGGACGCCGACGCGCACGACGTCGGACAGAACGTCTGGTTGCGGTTGGTCGAACATCTCGACGTGCTTCGCGAGCCGGCCGCGCTGCCCGGCTGGCTCGCCACGACGACGCGGCGCGAGTGCATCCGGGTGCAGCGACTCGGCTGGAAGCGCGATCGCCAGCTTGCGGACCCGGAGCTCGATGTGCCGGCGGACGAGGACCAGACACAGGTCGATCAGTGGTTGATCGCGGCCGAGCGACAGGCCGCACTGCGGGCCGCGTTCGCCGACCTCGGCGATCGGTGTCGCGAGCTGCTGGGCATGCTCATGGCCGACCCGCCGGTCGCCTACGCCGAGATCAGCGTGCAACTGGGCATGCCGGTCGGCGCTATCGGCCCGAACCGGTCTCGATGTCTGACTCGATTGCGCCAGCATCCGTCGATCGCGGCGCTGGTCGAGGACGCACCAGCCGAGCGAAGGGGAGGTGCTCGACATGACAAGCCCATGGTGGGTTGACGATGACGAGTTGCTCGGCGAACTGCATCGGGCACTCGAGCCGGCGCCGGCATCGTTCATCGAGGCCGGCAAGATGGCCTTCACCTGGCAGAGCATCGACGCTGAGCTAGCCGCGCTCACCTACGACTCCTCCCGAGATCTCGTCGGCGCAGCGCAGAGCCGGGCCGAACCCGCCGCCTTGCGTTGTCTCACGTTCGACGCGACGCATCTCACCGTCGAGCTGGAGATCGTGCACGACGCGCTCCACGGGCAGCTCGTCCCGCCCGGGCCGGGCGTCGCGGAGATCCGGCGAGCCGACGGCAGCGTGAACCGGGTAACGGTGGACGACGTGGGCTACTTCACGTCGACGCCGGTACCGACCGGCACGTTCCGGCTGTACTGCGCTCCCGAAGGCGGAGAGCCGATTCTCACCGACTGGATCACGCTCTA
>CAWDGB010000020.1:0-252083 GCA_963801715.1 uncultured Actinomycetota bacterium
GGGTAGTCAGGTCCGCGCGGGCGAGCGCGCGATCACAGGTGTTGACACTGCTGGTGTCGGCGTTGGTCGCGGCTGGGGAGCCGGAGCGGGCCGCCGCGCTTGCCACCGAGGCCGAACAGGCCGCCCGCGAGATCCCCGACTCCGACCCGAGCTGGCGGGCGCGGGCGCACTGGACGAGATCAAGGACTGGAGCGTGCGGTGTCGGATCGATGCGCTACTTGACCCAGAGTTGATCGTAGAGTGGGTTGAAAGGTGTGCTCTGGTAGTTGCCGACTCTGCTGCCGGTGAAATGGAAGAACTGCTCGCTGCCGAGGATGACCCACGGGGCCTGATCAATGATGAGCTTGTCGATCTTCTTCCACAGTCGGCGGGACTCGTTAGGATCGGTGAGCGCGGTGACCCGGGCGACCGTGGCTAGATCGTCGATGTGCTTGTTGCAGAACCCAGCAGCGGTCTGGTTCTTGACCCGGCAGGAGAGGAGCGGGTCGTAGAACGTGTCCGCCGACGGGGTAGTCCGCGATCCAGCCGTCCTTGCCCCAGATCTGCACGCCGTGACGTGGGTCCCGAAAGCCACGCATAGCTGGCGTCGTTGTCGGGGACGGTGCGAGTCGAGACTCTGTAGCCGATGTTGCGCAGGGCCTGGGCGAAGTCGGCGAGTAGGGCACAATAGGAGGGGCCACCAATGACCCCGTACACCGTGACCGAGGTGCCGCTCGTCCCGGAGGGCTTGACGAGGCGACGGGCTTTGGCGAGGTCGGGTCCGTTGTACGGGTTGGGTCCTGCCCTCGCATGGGGCAGTACCATTCGAAGCTGGGGAAGCCCGCCGGGAGCATCTGACAGCTCAGCGACTACGCCCGGCCCAAACACGTTCTTGATGACCTGGTCTCGATCAATGGCGTAGTTGACCGCTTGCCGAGCCAGCTGGTTGTCGAACGCCGGAATCCGCGTGTTCAGCCACTCCCACCATGCGCCGGGACGCGTCAGTGCGTGCACGCGATCCGGGTAGCGCAGCTGAAGCTCCGCGGTGACGTGCGCGAGCTTCGCAGTGTCGAGGTCGGGGATCCGGGCGATGTCGATGATGCCGGCCTGCAGAGCTTTGGCGGCCTTCTCGGCGTCCCTGTACTCGCGGAACTTGATGACGTCCGGATAGCCGGCCGGCTGCGCGGCGAACGACCACTGCCGGAAGTACCGGTTCCGGACGAGCGTGTCGAAGACGACCTCTGGGTGCCGATCCACGGGGTTCCGCCTCGTAAACGCGACCTTGATCGGGTACGGGCCGGTGCCGGGTAGCGGCGTGCTCAGCTGTTTCGGTGGTGTCCCGGGCGGCGTCGGTACGACGAAGTAGGTGAGCTTGTGCAGGAAGTCCGAGTCCGGGGCGACAAGGTGAATAGTCACGCTCTGGTGTGCGTCGTCCGCGATCACACCGCGGCTGAGGTCGCGGCGGCCGGGTGGGCAATACAGCCGGTTGCCCCGACGACCGTGCTGAACAGTCTGGGGTTGCCCGCTCCGCCGACGGTGAAGACCCGTCTGAAACCCCGGGCGAAGTCCTGAGGCTGGACGATTCGCCCGGTCGAATAACGGATTCCTCGCCGCACGGTAAACGTGTACGTCTTGCGGTCCGGGGACACCTCCGGCAGGCGGGCCGCGAGGTCGGGGACGAACGTGTAGCCCGCCGCTCCGTCGGCGGCTCGGTAGGCGATCAAGCCGTCGTAGACGAAGCGCTCCGCCGCCGAAGTCCAGTAGTAGTACAGGTTCGCCGGGTCGATGCCGTTGGACGTGCCGGGCAGCTTGTCGTTGCCAATAGTGAGCGTCCCGCCGCGGTGGCCGGCGACAGCGAACGCTCGCGAGGCGACGTAGACCGATGAGCCGACCGTTGTGATGGCGGTCGGGCATGCGCCTATGCCGAAGCGGCGGACGTTCCGGCTCCTCGGCTCGATGCGCGTAACCGTCGCGGCGTGCGATGCGGCAACCCAGAGAAACCGGCCGTCGCCGGCCACGGCAGTGGGCCCATCGCCGACGTCACGGATCGTGTCGACCGCGCGGGACCCCGGGTCGATGCGGCTGAGGGATTGCTCAAGGCTGTTCGTGACCCATACGGCCCCGTCCATGAATGCCAGGCCGGCCGGTCCAATACCGACATGGATCTGCGCGCGCACGGCCCCGGTGCGCACATCCAATTGAGACACGGTTCCATCGAGGCCATTGGCCACCCAGACCGAATCGGCATCGACTGCCAGGACGCCGTCGGGACCTCCGCCGACCGCGATTGCCGGGTCCGCCTCGCTCGAGTCTGGATCGATGTGTTGCACGGTGTCGTCGCCGCTGTTCGCCACCCAGACGCCGCTGGGCCCGGCCGCGATCGCGCCGGGCTGGTTCCCGACCTTGATCGGCTTCCCGACCACACGGTTCACGTTGGTGTTGATGCGATTCACTGTTCCGTCTGAGGCGTTGACGACCCATACATCCGAGCCGGTGGCCGCGATCGCGACCGGGTCGGCACCGACCGCGACCTCACGAACGACGATGTGAGCGCGTAAATCGATGCGCATCACCGTGTTCGTTCCGCCATTCGCGACCCACAGCGAACCAGCGGCGAACGTGATCGCGCTCGGGCTCTGCCCGACTAGGACCGCGTCGTGGAGGCTGCCGTCGCTGTGAATGACCCCCCCACACTGTTCGGCGGCAGCGCACTCAGGCTGCTCCGCTGGCCATGTGTGGCCACGACCGCGACTCGTGTGCCCCCGGCGACGATCACCGCCGCAGCAGACGCGATCAAGAGCCGCCGCTGCGTCGGGTGACGCTTCACGGCTGGTGCGTTGAGAGAAACCCCGCCGGGCGCACCTACAGGTTTGGCGTCGGCCGTCACGCCGTCCGTCAGGCTCCGGTCGTGAGTGAGGATCGCCTGACCGCATGGATCGGATCGGACGACGGCACGGTGCTGCGCACCGTCGATGGGGGGCAGTCATGGCGTGACGTCTCTCCGCCGGGAACCAGCAGCCTGCACTTCCGTGACCTCTACGCCCGCGCCGAGCTGTCGCGCTGACCGCTGGCCCGGGCTCTGATTCGCGCCTCTATGCGACCTCAGACGGCGGCCGATCGTGGCGGCTGGCCTATCAGGCGAGCGACCCGGCGACGTTCTTCGACGCCATGGCCTTCTTCGATAGCCAGCTTGGTCTCGTCATGTCCGATCCCGTCGATGGCAGGTTCCAAATCCTCTCCACAACCGACGGCGGTGACACCTGGGCGATCTTGCCGAACGCCGGTATGCCGCCGGCGCAACCCGACGAATACGGCTTTGCCGCCAGCGGCACGACCATCACGGCGGCCGGTAAGGACGCCTGGTTCGCCAGCGGCGGTTCCGTATCCCGGGTGTTCCACTCGCGCGACGGCGGGCTCACCTGGGATGTCAAGACCACCCCGGTCCTCAGCGGTTCCGTCGAGGGCACCGCCGGCATCTACGGCCTGGCGTTCCACACCGCCAACCTCGGACTAGCGGTCGGCGGCGACTTCTTCACCCCCGAGATCAGCGCATCAGGTCTCGGCGGTCTCGTACTTCGGCCGTCCCTGGACGTCTCCGGCGAGCGAGCCGTTCGGAGTTCGCTCCGCCGCCGCATGGCTTCCGTTCACGCTCGCGACTGCGGTCACCGTGGGCATCAACGGTTCGGACGTCTCCTACGACGCCGGGCAGCACTGGGCGCGATTCGACGACGGCGAGTTCAACACCGTTGGCTGCGCCGCCGACGGAGCATGCTGGGCCGCGGGCGATCTGGGACGAGTCGCCGTTCTCCTTCGCTAGTGTGTCCAGTTCGACCTCCCGGCTAGCGCCGAGGACGGCGTGGGACGGCAGCGGAGATGCGCCTGCCGTCCCCGTGTTGACGGTGGCTCAGTCGCGGGCTGTGAGGTGCAGTAGGAGGTAGAAGGTTCGGTCGACGATGCCGCCTGGGCTGCCGGTGTTTATTCCGGTGCATAGGCGTACCCAAATGCTCGGAAAGGTGGAGGGAAGGGGAAGGGAATCGACACGTTGTGGGCCACAGCTAGGTCATGAGTTGTCGGGACCAGATCGCCGGGTGCCAGCCGCCCGGTGTGGATCTGCTCGCGCAGACTCGCCGCGATCACCTCGTACGGCCCTCGCGGTGCGCGCACCGGCGGCGCGGCGAGCTGTGGCATGATCCCGGCCATTGTTCCCGCCGCGCGCTGGCCGGCCTCGTCCACCCACGCCGCGTAGATCTTGAGTGTCGTTGCCCCGCCGCTGCCATGGCCCAGGCGACCAGCGACCGTGCGGATGTCGACGCCAGCCGCGATGAGCTCGGTCGCTGAGTAGTGCCGCAAGGAGTGAAGCCTGGTGCTGCGCAGCTTGAGCTTGCGTGCGAGATGGCCGTATCGCTGGGTGAGCGTGCGCGGCGGCCACGGCGTCGAGCCATCCGGGGCCGGCGAGAACAGATACGCGTTCGGTTCCAGATCGCAACCCAGCGCCGCGCAGCGCGCTCTGCAGCGTTCGCGATGAGCGGCGAGCATGTCGAGTGTCTGAGGATCGAGTGTGACGCGTCTTCGCTGGCGCGTCTTGGTCTCCTTCTCGCGCACGCCGGCCTTCGGATGTGCGTTGCTTCGTTCGATGCGCAAGAGGCCGCGAACCAGATCGAGGTGGCGCCAGCGAAGCGCGCTCACTTCGCCGCGGCGGGAGCCGGTGACCATAGTCAGCCACAGGAGCAAGCCCCAGTCCGGGTCACTCGCCCATGCTTCGCTGAGCATGAGCGCTGCTTCCTCCGCTGTGGGTGGATCCGGCTCACTCGGCGCCGGCGACGGTGCCTCGGCCAGCGCCGCCTTGTTCACTCCGAGATGCCGCCACCGCACGGCGCGCTCCAACGAGCCGCGGATGATGAAGTGGATCTTCCGGACTGTGCTGCTGCTCAGCGGCCGACACTCGTGGCTCGCACTCGCCTTGCCATTGCAGAGCGCTCGACATCGCTGGAGGCGCGCGTAGAACCGCTCGAGCAGCTCGGCGTCGAGCTTCGCCGCGGCCAGGTCGCCGAAGGTCGGGGCGATGTAGATCCGGATCAGGTCCTGGTATCTCTCCCGGGTCGTGTCCTCCAGGTCAACAACGTCGAGCCACTGGGTCACGGCCTGCCCGATGGTGATTCCTGACTTCGGATGGCGGTCCTCGTCGACTTGCGCCTGCAGCCGGGTCAGTGACACCTCGGCCTGGTCGTACGTGCGCGACGTCTCACGCAGGTAGCGCTCCTTGCCGGTCAGCGGGTCGACGCCGGCGTAGACGATCGCCTGGAAGCTGCCGGACGGCAGTTCGCGAATGTGGCCACGAGGTCGGCGACGCGCGGGCATGATCACGACGCTAACAGCGGTTCAATGCACGAACCCTTGCACGAATCTGCGCTGCGACCCCGACCGGACTTGAACCGGCGACCTTCGCCGTGACAGGGCGACGCTCTAACCAGCTGAGCTACGGGGCCTAGACGTACCTGCGTGGTGCTTGGTGGTGGCTGCGTGCCCCCAACGGGATTCGAACCCGTGCTACCGCCTTGAAAGGGCGGCGTCCTGGGCCTCTAGACGATGAGGGCGGAATATCCGACTCATGCTATAGCCCCGCCGGAGGAACCCGCCCAGCATAGGCGACGCCTGGCGTTCCCCCAACCCGCCGTTCGTGACTCAGTGGGCAAACCTAAGCCGTTCCGCCAGCTCACCCAGCAGGCCCTCGAACAGGGCCTCGGCGTCGCCGTCACTCAGGGCGAAGTCCAGGTGCCCGAACGCTTCGGTCGCCACCGCTCCGTAGAGCCGCATCCAGCAGGACAGGAAGAGCTCGAGGAGGCCGATCGGCACCGCTCGACCGATGCGCTCGTGCTGTGCTCGTGCCGGCAACCATGCGGGTACTCGGCGACGCCAACTGGTGGGCGCCGGCACCGTTGCGCGGCTTCTACCGTCGCTACGGATTGCGCGAGTCCGACGAAAAGGTTGCCGATCGTGATCTTGGGCTTACTGCCCTCGGGCGCCGATAGATCCAAGATCATCAGCATGGGGGGCGGGCGGATGCGGGTCAGGACGGTTTCGGGACCGGCTCGTGCGCGGTGCCTGAATCGAGCAACTCATAGCGCGGGTTGGCCAGCGCGAGATGACCCTTGTATTCGCCGACAGTACCGGTAGCTCGAACAACGGCGCCCGGCTCAATGCCAGGAATCCGGGTGCGCCCGAAGAACAACAGTCGCACGCCGCCGGTCTTGTCGAAGACCTGCGCCTCCAGTGACTTCCCGGCCGTAGTGCCGACCTGGACCATCTTGATCCGGCCCTCCACCGTCACGCGTTGCTTCCAAGCGACCTCGCCGATCGGTGTGATGCCCGGTCCTCTCGCCTGGGGCGCGGCCACCCCGACTTCATCGTCGTCGGTGCCGGTCCGCACTCTGGTGGATGGCAGCGCCGGCTCGGCGGCAGCGGCCTGTTGAGTCCGCTCGAGGCGCCGCTCGACCTCGGGTGAGAGCGTGGTGTCGAAGGGCACGATCGTCGCCGAAACGTGGGGGATACGGCCGAGGGCACTTGCGATGCGGTCAGCTGTTCGGTCGTGGAGCAGGCGCTGTGACAATCGCCGAAATGTGCGGCGCGGCAACAACGCGGTGACCTCGGCCCGGTCCTGGACGACCACGCCGAGCGCCAACTCGCTCGCCGCGCGAATCAGCCGTCGATCTGGACACTCCACTACGGACAGTGGCACTCGGTCACCGAGTCCCCGCGCCACCCACTCGGCCTCGAGTTCCTCGGCGACGTCACTGTCGATCATTAAGTGAACCGCGCGGATCTCCGTCGGGCGGAGGCTGCCGGCATATCGCAGCGCCCGAGTTACCGCGAGATCGAGCCGATCCACGAAGACGAGAACGACGTGTCGTGCGTAGTGTCCGCGAAGGTATCCGCCCTCCTGGGCGGCCGTAATCAGATCGAGCGCGTGCTGCTCCTCGCGGTACTGATCGTTGAGACGGACGAGAGCGAACCACCCAATGGGGAACAGGATTACCACGAGCCAGGCACCCTCGGTGAACTTCACCACGGCGAAGATCACCACCACAAGCAGCGAGACAATGCCGGCCGCGAAGTTGATCACGAGCCTTCGTCGCCATCCCGGCTCGCGTCGTGTCCAGTGATACTTGGCCATGCCGAGGCCGGCCATCGTGAAGCCAGTGAACACGCCGATGGCGTAGAACGGCACCAGGTGATCGACGTTCGCGCCCACCGCCAGCAACAGCACGATGGCGCTGACGGTGAGCACGATGATCCCGTTGCTGAACGCCAGCCGGTGCCCGCGGCGAGTCAGTTGGCGGGGCAGGAAGGAATCCTCGGCGACGAAGCTCGCCAGGAACGGGAATCCGGTAAACGGCGTGTTCGCGCCGGTGTAGAGAATCAATGCGGTCGCGAGCTGCACCAAGATGAAGCCCACGTGCCCGATCGACGAGGTCCCGAATGCCGCCTTGGCCACCTGACTGATCACGGTCGGCGCGCCGTCCGTGTAGGGCACAGCGTGCGTCTGCACGGCCAGATACGAGACTCCGGCGACGAGAAAGCCGAGCATGAGACTCATCAAGGACAACGTTCGGCGCGCGTTGACGCCCGCTGGTGGCTGGAACGCGCTTACCCCGTTGGAGATTGCCTCCAGACCGGTGAGCGACGATCCGCCGTTGGCGAACGCCTTGAGCAGCACGAAGATGGCCGCCCAGGAGAGGATCGCGTCATGCTGGTTGGTCACCGGGAACTGTCCGGGCAGGTCCGTCGCGTACTGCGGTAGATCGCCGAGAATCTCGCGTCCGATACCGAGAACAATCACCAGCGTCATGGAGAAGAAGAAGAGGTAGGTCGGGAAGGCAAACGCCCGGCCTGCCTCCCGGACGCCGCGCAAATTGCCGTAGGCGAGTACCAGGACGAGGCCGATCGTGATCTCGAGATTCCACTGCTCAATCGACGGCACCAGAGAGGTAATCGCCAATGTGCCCGCCGCGGCCTGGACCGCTACCGTCACGATGTAGTCGATCATGAGCGCGACGGACGCGATCTGCGCCACTCTCGGGCCGAAGTTGTCGCGCGCCACTACATACGAGCCGCCGGCCTTCGTGTAGACCATGACGACCTCGCGATAGGAGAGCGTCATGAGAATCAACACGCCGATCACCACCGCGGTCATCGGCCCCAAAATGTGGAAGCTCGCCAGCCCAAAGACGGGAACCAAAGCGACGAGCATCTCCTCCGTCCCATATGCGGACGAGGAGATGCAATCGCTCGACAGCACACCGAGCGCGGCTTTCTTGGACAGTTTCTCTTCGTGTAGTCGGGCCGTCACGAGTGGCTCGCCGAGAAGGGCCCGCTTGATCCGGTAACTCAGCCGTTCTGGGATGTTTACCGCGGCCGAAAGCACATTCTCGCGTAGTTGTGCAACCTCGACCGGCGAGGGCCCGCCGTCGTCGTCCAGCACCGGCGAAACGGCCTGACCGGCGTCGGACGTCGTCGCCGGAGCGGCCGACTGCTCGAGGGCCATGTCAGAAACGCTAGCGCGTGAACAACCCCGGCCGAATGCGTACCGCGCCCACCGTCGCGCCACCACCGGTGACGGGCGCCTCGGCCTGCTCGTCGAGAATCTCGCCGGTCACACTCAACCGGTGAAGTCCTGCTATGAGCGCGCATTCCGCGGCCCGGGTTGCACCGTCATCGATCTTGACCGCCACCGCGCCAGTCGCCCGCGAGCGCTGCGGCGAAGACTCCCTCCGCGCCATCCTTCGCGAGCAGTCCGGGCACTCCGGCCATCAATCGGCTGGCCGCGCGGTCTATCCCGCCGACCAACTCGGGATGGGTGCGCATCGCGTCCGCGACGTCCGCCTCCGGGCCGGATCGAGCCGCAACGAGCTGGGCATACGCATGAGCGAGGCCGAGCAGGGTGATCGCGAAGACCGGTGCACCGCAGCCATCCACGCCCACGCCCGCTACGGGCTCGTCCGCGAGTCGGCCGACTGTCTCAGCCAGGTGCCGTTGGAGCGGGTGGTCAGCGGCCGGATATCCGTCGACCGGCCAACCGTTTGCCTGGCAGGCGAGCATCATCGCCGCGTGCTTGCCGGAGCAGTTCATCCGCACCCGGGTACGACCCCCGCCGGCTGCGATCCACTCGTCGCGCGCAGCCTCGCCCAACGGCCAGTCCGGCGGGCATTCGAGATCATCTTCGGCAAAGCCGCCCTGAGCCAGCATGGCTTGCACGACCGCAACGTGTCGCGGTTCGCCCGAGTGCGAGGCCGCGGCCAGGGCTAGGGCGGCGCTGGGTACGGACAGGCCGAGCTCGCGTAGGCCGACGGCCTGCAGCGGCTTGTTCGAGGAGCGCGGGAAGATCGGCTGCGCCGGCGCGCCAACTGCGTCGATCACGTCGCCGCGGGCGTCGAGCACGACCAGGTGGCCCCGGTGCAGCGATTCCACTACGCCGGACCGATGCACCTCGACCAGCGGCGCACCGGACCGGAGGTTGATCACCGCCGCCGCCCGAGTTCGGCGCGCGTCACGGTAGCGGCCGCATGCCGAGCAGCCGCACACCGTCGTCGTCACGAAGCACAGCCGTGATCCAACCGCCGCCATGTCCGAGCTGACGCAGGGCATCGGGATCAGCGGTCAGCTCGACCGGCAGGAATGCCCGGTGCTCCCAATCGATTCGCGCGTGATGGCCGGCGCGAGCGAGGTCGAGCACGGTGCCGTGGTTCGCGAGGCAGTCTCGAGCGTCGTTCAGCCGGCGGATGACGTCGTCGAGTGAATCGACCAATGGCGCGTTCCCGTCGCACCAGGTGGCGACCAGCTCCGGGCGGGTGCGGGCCACCCGGGATCCGGACATGTAGGAACCGGCCGCCAGACTCAGGCCCATCGGACCGCCGCCGAGGCCCACCAGCGCCAACACCTCGGCGAGAACATGCGGGAGCCCGATGATCCGGGCCACTGCGGCATCCTGCTCGTCGGTGGTCGCTGGCACCGGCTTCGCACCGAGATCACATACCAGCTCGGCGAGGGCCAGCCACGCGTCGAGGTCGGTGTCCGCCTCGAGCGTCAACGCCCAGGGTGCGTCCCGGAACAGCAGCGGATCGGCGGCTGCCCATCCGGTGTTCTCCGTTCCGGCCAGCGGATGTCCCCCGACAAACCGGGCTGACGGGATTACCCGGCGGACCGCTGCGATCACTGGCGCCTTGAGCGTGCCGACGTCCGTGAGCACCGCACCCGACGTGAGGTGGGGCGCGAGCGAATTCAGGGCCGGCTCGACCTCAGGTAGCGGCATGGCCAGTATGACGAGATCCGCGCCATGGACAGCACTGGCATCGGTGGCCGTGACCGGAAAGCCGGCGGTACTGGCCGCTGACGCGGTCGCGAGGTCGGGGTCATATCCGACGACCTCGAGTCCGGTATGGCGAATCGCTTGGATCAGCGATCCCCCGATGAGACCTAGACCAAGCACCGCGACCCGGCCGAACGTCGCGGTCACCCGGTCCTGCCACAGCACCCGCAGATCACCACAGAACGGTATCGCTGAGCCCTAGAGACCGCAGGCGCAACGTGTCAGGATCGATCCAGGACCAATGGTGCTGGGCGAGTCTGGCGGTGGTGATGGCGGCGCGCGGATATGCGGTGGCGGCGTTTCGTGACGCCGGCCTGTGGCGCTGCGAGCCGCTGCCGCCGACTGTTCTGACGGATCTCAGCGTCCTGCTCGCTGCCTTGCGTTCCCAGCCTCCGGAAGGCGGCCCTTTCGTCATCGCCAACGTCGACGACGAGTTCTTCCTGATCGCGCGGCAGGACGGTCCGCGCATCTCGTTGCTGCTCAGCGACCTGACGGCGTCCGTCGAGTACCCGCTCGCCGAGCAGGTGCTGGAGCGTCTCGGGGAGGATCCGCCGGACGACGACGAGCTGGACGAGGTCTGGCCGATCGGAGACCTCGACCTGTTTGCCGATCTCAATCTGTCCGAGGAAGAGATGGAGCAGCTGCTCGATGATCTCGACGCCTATCCGGACGAGATGCTGGATGCGATCGTTGAACGGATAGGGCTCGCGGAAGAGTACGCGCGGGCAAGTGAATCTGCGCGCGTCTGAACTCCCGGGGAGTCGGTATGAGCTACTTCGCGGCCGTGCTCACCCGCACGAAGGATCGGTGGCGCGGGGTCGAGGTCGATCTCGACGATTGCGAGAGCATGGACGACGTCGCCGATGTCGTCAGCGACGAGCCGGGCGATGTGCGGCTGCTGGTGGTCGAGCAGGATGACGAGTATGTCGCGTTGGCCCGGGTGGATGCCGGCGATGACGAGGTCCACGTCTTCTTGTCCGACGGGCATGCCGCGGACGCCTATCCGCTGGCCGCACTGATTGCCGAGGAGTTGGAGGAGATCGCCGATCCCGACGAGTCCGACGAGATCGACGACGAGTTGGCGAGCGACGTGCTGGCCGCAGCCGGCCATGACAGCACGCCGTTGGGCGATGCGTCCGTCGTCGCGGATTTAGGCACCAGCGCCACCGAATTGCTCGGCCTGTGTGCCCATGAGGGCACTTTGCCGATCGACGTGATCGTGGCCGTATGCGAGAAGGCGGGTTGCGCGGACGAGTTCGAGGCCATCCGCGCGTGACGTCGCCGGACGCGGCGATGCATGCCGCGCTCGAGGTGGCCCGGGCGGCGCCGTCATCGGGAGATGTCCCGGTCGGGGCCGTGGTGCTGGATCGAACTGGTGCGATCATCGCGATGGGGCACAACGAACGAGAGGTGGCGCACGACGCGACCGCGCACGCCGAGATGCTGGCGCTGCGCCGCGCTGGCGCCGCGGTCGGCTCCTGGCAGCTCACCGGCTGCACGCTGGCGGTGACGCTCGAGCCGTGCGTGATGTGCGCCGGTGCCGTCGTCCTCGCCCGGGTCGACCGGCTGGTGTTCGGCGCTTGGGACCCCAAGTCCGGTGCCGCTGGTTCGGTGTGGGATCTGGTGCGCGACCGCCGCCACAACCATCGACCCGAGGTCGTCGGTGGCGTCCTCGAGGCGGAATGCTCGGCGCTACTACAGGAGTTCTTCGTCGATCGACGCTCCGCGCCAGCCCCTTCGAGACGGCCCAGCGAAGGGGTTCGGTAGCCCGAACCGGGCATGCCCGTCCGGTAGGCTGGCGCGCGGTGGCGTGTCCGAGCGGCCTAAGGAGCACGCCTCGAAAGCGTGTGAGGTGCAAGCCTCCGTGGGTTCAAATCCCACCGCCACCGCCAATTCGCCACCGCCGCCCACCGCCAGCGCACTTCGCCGGCAGGCCCATGCGTCTCTTCCCGCGCACCCATGGGGCAGGAGTCAACTGCTGAGGTGATCAGGAGTGCTCACCCGTCCCAAGAGTGCGCGGGACGCTGCGCCTTCCGCGTCCCGCCGCCACGACCGCGCGACCGAGGACGGCCCGAGCGCGGCTCGGCCGCCCGGCAAGCGCCGGACGGCCGAGCCGCCGAGAACCGCGGGACTAGCTGATCTTGCTGCCGCGGAAGATCGCCACCGACCCCAGGGCCGGGACCGTCACTGTCGCCCTGCCGTTCTGGTCAACGGTCACCTTGGTGCCGGAGCAGCGGCCGTTGCTGAAGCTGGCGCTGCTGATGATGTCGCAGTACACGCCGCGGGGCAGCCCCGTGGTGAACGAGCGGGTCTGGGCCGCCGGGCCGTTGTTGATCGTGATCCAGGCCTTGTTGCCGCGGCTGAAGGCGATCAGGTTCGCCCGGTCGTCCCACCAGTTCGCGATCGGAGCAGCACCGACGGAGTTGTGCCAGCTCACCATGTTGGCCACGCTCTGGTCCCGGTCGATGCAGATCCAGGTCGGGTTGGCGCCCGAGCAGTCGGTGTTAGTGACGAGTCCGTCGGTGGTCGATGGGGGCGATTGGTTGGTGTCCGTGCCGAACGCGAAGCCGGCGTACACCTGAGGGGTGCCATAGCCGTACGCGAGGATGAATTCGTTGGCGAGGATGTTCCGCGCGCCGTCCTTGTAGTTCAGCGCGTCGCCGTTGCGCTCGGTGTCATGGTTCTGCACGAACACCAGCGTCTTGCTGCTCGGGGTCAGGCCGGACTCCTCGCCGTAGGCCCGTAGCGTCGCGATGCTGCCGACGTGGTCGGCCGGATAGCTCTTGAACGCGTCACGCAGCTGCTTGACACCGTCCAGACCCAACACCGAGCCGGCCGTCGTGAACGCCTGCGGGGAGAGCAGGCCGGGGCCGCCGCCAAAGACCTCGAGCACCCAGTACGGCCGCTGACCGTCGAGCGTGTCGCGCAGTCGGGCGTAGATCGCGGTCAGGTCGTCCTGGCCGACGTGTTTGGCTGCATCCACCCGGAACCCGGAGACGCCGTAGCCAATCAGCTTGTTGAGGTACCCGGCCAGTTTCGTCTGCACGTAGTCGGTCTGGGTACGTAGGTCCTCGAGGCCGAGCAGGTTGCAGTGGAAGACCTGCAACAGGTTATTGAAGTCCTGGATCCCGCCGTCGGAGGACGGGCATTCGCCCGCTTTCACGTGGAAGTTAGCGGGCGAGTAGTCGGGGTAGTTGTACGGCGTGTACTCAACGCCGCCGTATGACACGTGGCCCTGCCCGGTCATGTGGTTGATGACCGCGTCGACGTAGACCTTCACCCCGGCCTTGCGACACGTGGCGACCATGGCTTTGAACTGGTCCTCGGTGCCCATGCGGCTGGTGAGGTTGTAGTCCACCGGCTGGTACACCTCCCACCACGGGTGCAGGATCGTGTCGCTGCCGTTGCCGAGTTCGGTCCGTTTGATCGAGTCCTGCGGTGGTGCGACCTGCACCCCGCCGTATCCCTTCGGGCCGAGCACGGTCGTGCATTCCTTGGCCACGGACGGCCAGTTCCACTCGAACAGGTTGGTTAGCACGTCGTGCGCGGGCCGGTTGCTGTTCGAACCGGAGTTAGGGTCGGCCTGCGCCAGGCTGCTCAGGGTGAGTGGTACGGCGCCCGCGGCGAGGAGGACTCCGGCGGCGAGCAGAGTCCAGAGCCTGCGGCGACGTCTGGTCGGCGGGTTGGCGGAGGTTCGCGATCGGCGGTCCATGAGGGCTCCTCGGGGAGACTCAGACGCACGCCCCCAAAGCGCGCGTTAGGGAAAAGCCGTGCGGAGCCAGACGCTAGCGACATCGAAACGTTTTCGGAACCCCCTGGTAACGATGCTGTTGCGCTCTGCGACGGCCGGTGCGCTCTGCGACGGCCGACGACGCGATCAGGTCGAGGCCGATCCGGGTACCTGACCTGGTCCGGGCCCGGCGTCCGGCCCCGGTAAGCCACGAGACACGGACCGGTCGTCGGGGCCGCCGCCCATCATCGACAACATGGTCCGACCGCCAGTGCTGAAGAAGCGCCACAGCAGAAGCGCGGCGAGGGCGAGGAAGATGATGTTGAGGACGCTCGTGTAGTTCCAGTGGATGGAGGTCTCGCCGACGCTCGCGTGCCGAGGACCTTCCGGGACGAGGCCGAGCGCTTGGAAGATCAGCTCGATGGCGTAACCGGCCGCGACCATGCTCGCGTAGAACGTCCAGGTAATGAGCCAGGCCGCGCTACTCGCGTAGTAACGCCGGTAAATGTGCACGATCGGAATAATGATCAAGTCGGCGAAGATGAACGACACGACTCCGCCGAACGAGATGCCGCCGTTCCAGAGCACGGCGGCGAGTGGCACGTTACCGATCGAGCAGACGAACGATGCGACGGCGACCAGCGGCCCGATCAGCGGGCCCCAGATCTTGGCCACCGCCGGATAGTCCGAGAAGAACAGGCCTTGCCAGAACGAGTCGGGAATCCACGCTGCCGCTGCTCCGGCCAGAAAGAGGCCGATCACAAGATCGCGAATAATGGCGGCCCACGCCATGACGAAGTTATGGCTCACCGACGTGAAACCCGCCGGGCTGACTAGGCGTCGGAGAAAGCTGCCGGAACCTCCGACGCTCATGTCCATCACGGCGTGACCCTCCATGGATCCGGCCAGCCCGCGGTCGGCTTGCCGCAGGGCCGCATCTCGGGTCCCGCGAGTGAGGAAACGTCGAAACAGCAGCGCGACGAACAGGATCATCAACGGGCCGCCGACAAATTCGGCGAGGGTGAACTGCCAGCCGAGCAACAGCGCCAGGATCAGACCTAATTCGATGACGAGGTTGGTGCTCGCAATGGTGAAGGCCATAGCGGCGGTGAAGTCAGCGCCCTTGCGGACCAGCGACCTGGCCAGGGCGACGGCGGCGTAGGAGCAGGACGACGACGCGGCGCCCAATCCCGCGGCGGTAGCCAGACTGCGCGGGCGATCATCGGGCAGCAGCCGGGCGATCGTCGCTTTCCGAACCAGCGATTCGATGATGGCCGACAACGTGAATCCCAGGATGAGCGACCAGGTGATCTGCCAGGTCATCGATCCGGTTGTGGCGAGCCAGTGCTCGATGGCGTCCCACGCCGTGCCCATGCCACCTCCCCGGAAATGTCGAATCGACGACCTGAGGCTGGTCGTGCGCTAGGAACGTCGTATGCAGCCCACGACGCTCGCTCGCGCAATGTGGACGCTCTACGAGCCAATCCACGCCATCACCTATTTTGCGGCCGGGGCACGCGCCGAGTTCGAGGCGGCCGGGCTGCGGGGCTTCTGGCGTGGGTACTTCGCCGGGCGGGCGGCGCCGTTGGGCGCGATCGGTCCAGCTCCGGTCGTAGGAATGTTCAATACCTTTGCCCCATCGATGGTCGAACGCGCGCTGCCGGCGGTTTGGGAGCTGGTCAGTCCAGCGGACGCGCTGGCGGTCCGTAGTCGGGGCGCCGCTGCTGTGCTCGCCGGCGTTGTCGATGCACGAGAAGCGGCCCGGCTCGCCGACCTGCTCGCGCCGATCGTGGCGGCGCACGAACCAGCCGGCCATGCTCTTGGTGCGGCGAACCTGGCGCTCCCGGAACCGGATGATTCGCAGGCCCGGCTATGGCAGGCCTGTACGTCGCTACGCGAGCACCGCGGGGACGGGCATGTGGCCGCCCTCGTCGCGGTCGGCGTGACCGGCGCCGACATCCTGGTTCTGCGGTGTGGAATCGACTGGGATCGCGCTGTCCATCAGCCCGCTCGAGGGTGGTCCGATGAGGACTGGCTGGCAGCGACATCCAGACTCGTTCGCCGGGAGCTACTCGACGCCGATGGCAAAGCCACCGAGGCAGGCCGAGCAGTGGTGGCCGAGGCCGAGGAGATCACGAACCAGGCGGCCGCGTCGCCGTGGGAGTACCTCGCACCTGGAGACGTCTTCGAGCTCGCGCGCAGCTTGAGCGCGCCCGCCCGCGCTTGCCGGGAGGTATCTCCCGAGGTCACACCGATCGGCGACCTGCGGCTCTGGGACGTCGAGAACGACCCTGAGTACCTCCATCCGTAAAACCGAGGTGACCGAAATCCCCGCTGGTCCGCAAGTTGGCCCAGCTCCGCGACCGGTTGCCGCGCACCTTACGACGGTGGCGCAGCCGGGTACGGTCACGACGAGACGGAACGTCACGTACCGAAGAAGAACGACCCGGCACCGGATCGTGACGTAAGCAGCCGACGCCGGTCCTGAGGATGACCTGCCGATCCGAACGGGAGAAACCGTGCCCACAACCTTCGCCGACTCGTCGACTCGGTTCGTCAGCGCCGCGAACGGCATCGACTACGCGTATCGCGATACGGGAGAGGGCGCCACGCCATTGGTCCTGCTCCAGCACTTCCGGGGGAACCTCGACAACTGGGATCCAGCGCTGATCGACGTTCTGGCGGCGACCAGGCGCGTTCTCACGTTCGACAACGCCGGAGTGGGCGCCACCACCGGAACGACGCCGAACACCGTCGCAGCGATGGCGCGCGACGCCGTTGCCTTCCTCGACGCGATGGAGATCGATCAGGCCGATGTACTCGGCTTCTCGATCGGCAGCTTCATCGCCCAAGAAATCGCGTTGTCCAGGCCGGCAGTGCTACGCAGGCTCGTACTGGCTTCATCCGCCCCGCAGGGCGCGGAGGGCATGCACGGCTGGGCCCCGGAAGTGATCGAGGCGGTGGGTTCCCGCGTACCGAGTCCCGAGGGAGTGCTCAAAGTCTTCTACGCACCGTCTCCGGCCAGCCAGCAGGCCGGACAGCAGTCGCTCGGCCGCATTTATGCCCGCACCGACGGCCGTGACAAGGCCACCACGTGGGAAACGCGGCTAGCCCAGTACGACGCCGTGTGCGCCTGGGGCATCCCGAACCACCCACTCCTGCAGCGCGTGAGCGCGATCGAGGTGCCGGTCTTCGTTACCAACGGCGACAGCGACCCAATGATCCTGCCGCACTACTCCTATCTGCTCGCCGGCCTCATCCCGCAGGCTCAGGTCAAGATCTACCCGGACTCGGCACACGGATTCCTTTTCCAGCACCACACCGAATTCGCCGCAGATGTCGAAGCCTTCCTCAATGACTAGGGCGCCCGCAGCCGGAAATAGGTTACTTTGGTCGGGATTCCTGCCGTCGCAACACGAGGGCTTATCGTCATCGGGCGGGATCGTCGGGGCCATCCTGAGTGCCAGCGCGGAGGATGCGGGATTTGAACCCGCGAGGGGTTGCCCCCAACTCGCTTTCCAAGCGAGCGCCATAGGCCACTAGGCGAATCCTCCGCTGCGGAGGATACGGGGCCCGGGCGAGGCAGGTCGAGCCGATGGTCGGCAGTCGCCCGGGCCATCGGGCCCGGGTACGATCGGACGCCGACCCCTCGTGTGGCGCTCACCCTGCGAACCTCCCCAGGGCCGGAAGGCAGCAAGGATAAGCAGGCTCTGGCGGGTGCGCGGGGGGTCCCTGCGTCGCCGGCGCCCGGTCAGTAAGGTCGACGGCGTGGCTGGACCGAACGTGGCGTTGTACCGCAAGTACCGGTCCGCCACCTTCGCCGAGGTCATCGGGCAAGATCATGTGACCGCCCCGTTGATGCAGGCGCTCGACTCCGGCCGGATCAATCACGCCTACTTGTTCTCGGGTCCGCGAGGCTGCGGCAAGACGTCCAGCGCGCGAATCCTCGCCCGCTCGCTGAATTGCGTCCAAGGCCCAACGGCCACGCCGTGCGGCGTGTGCGAGTCGTGCGTCGAGCTGGCCCCGAACGGCGCAGGCTCGATCGACGTGATCGAGATCGACGCGGCCAGCCACGGCGGCGTCGACGACGCCCGCGACCTGCGGGAACGGGCCTTCTACGCCCCGGTCCGGGACCGCTACAAGGTCTACATCATCGACGAGGCGCACATGGTGACGACGCAGGGTTTCAATGCCCTGCTCAAGCTCATCGAGGAACCGCCCGAGTTCTTGGTGTTCGTCTTCGCGACTACCGAGCCGGACCGCGTACTTCCAACGATCCGGTCCCGGACCCACCATTACCCGTTTCGGCTCATCCCGCCCGGCGTGCTGCGCGCGCACTTGGAGCGCATCTGCGCGGCGGAGGGCATCGAGGTCGAGCCGGGGGTCTTGCCCCTGGTCGTTCGGGGTGGTGGCGGCTCGGCGCGGGACTCGCTCTCGTTGCTCGATCAGCTCATCGCCGGGGCCGGCCCTACCGGGATCACCTACGCCCGGACCGTCGGTCTGCTCGGGGTCACGGATGTCGCGTTGCTCGACGACATGGTCGACGCTCTCGCGGCCGGCGACGCGGCGGCCGTGTACGGCACGGTCGATCGCGTGGTCGAAGCTGGACACGATCCGCGCCGATTCACCGTGGATCTGCTCGACCGGTTCCGCGACCTGCTCGTGCTGGCCGCGGTACCGGACGCCGCCGACCGCGGCCTGCTCGACGCGCCGGACGACGAGCTCACCCGGATGGCGGACCAGGCTGGTCGCCTCGGCATAGCGACGGTGACGCGGTTCGCGGAGATCGTGCACACGGCGCTGATCGAGATGCGCGGTACGACGTCGCCACGATTGGTTCTCGAGCTGCTGTGCGCACGGATGCAACTGCCGGACGCGGCGACCGACTCCGCCGCGCTGCTTCAGCGCGTCGAACGCCTGGAGCGCCGGCTGGTCGCCACGCAGAGCGGGATACCGGCCGAGTCCGCGTCGCGGAGGCCGTCGGCGAGCAAGGCACCGAGCGAGGCACCGAGCGAGGCACCGAGCGTGCCGGCGCCGCCGGTGCCGGCCGCGGACGGGGCTCCAGCTGCCGCTCCGACCCGGTCGGGCCGCGGTGCGGCGCCGCCGCGAACGATGGATGCGGTTGCTATCCGCCAGCTCTGGCCCGCGGTCCTGGACGCGGTCAAACGTGGTAAGCAGCGCACGCGCGCCCTATTGCACGATGCCCAGGTCGCGAGTGTGGACGGTGACCTGATCACGCTAACCGCGCCGAGCCCGACCTTGGCCCGGATGATCAGCGAGGACAGCAATGTGGAGGTCGTGCGGGCGGCGCTACGCGACGAGGTCGGGGGTGATTGGCGCGTTACCGTCCAGGTGCTCGACACCCTGCCAGCCGAAGTTGCTCCAGCCGCCGGGTCACTACCCTCGGCGCTCGCCGAACGTGACCCGCGCGACGACACCGATTTCGCGGCTCCGCCACCGACGCCGGCCGACCCCGAGGCGGATGCGCTCGGTCTGCTCCAGGCCAGGCTCGGGGCGCGCCCGATCGATAGCTGAGAGAGCCCCTATAGCACATCGCACAGCGATTTGGGAAAGCATTCACAAGCGCGTACCTTTACCGGCGTCCAGCTGCTTCTAGCACACCGGTTGTGCGCCACTGCATGGGGTATCTGAATAGCGCGCTTCCGGCATCATCGAGGAGCCAATGACCGTCCAGCGGCACGCGTCCGGCGCACCCGCCCCACATGGTCACGTGGCGGATGCGGCCGAGGTTCACGCCCGAACGGGTCGCGCCGTCCCGGACGCGACGGTGGCCCGGCTCGCCACCTATTTCCGGGTGCTGGGCGGATTCCGAGACGGTCTGGCGGTCACGGTGTCCTCGGATGAGCTGGCCGCGGCAGCGGGCGTCAACTCGGCGATGCTGCGCAAGGATTTGTCCTATCTCGGCTCGTACGGCATTCGCGGCGTTGGTTACGACGTCATCACGCTCACCGAGGAGATTGCCCGGGTACTGGGGCTGACCGTGCACCGGTCGGTCGCCCTGATCGGTGTCGGCAACCTCGGGCAGGCCCTCGCCGGGTACTCGGGATTCGCCTCGCGCGGCTTCCGGATCGCCGCGCTGCTTGACGCCGACCCCGCCCGTATCGGGGCCAAGATTCGCGGTCTGGTCGTGCGAGACGTCGCGCATCTGGAAAGCGTCGTCCGTCGGGAGAACATCACGATCGCGGTCCTCGCCATCCCGACTGCCGCCGCCCAGGAGGTCTGCGACCGACTGGTCGACGCCGGCGTGACAAGCATCCTGAACTTCGCGCCGGTAGTGCTGAACGTGCCGGAACACGTCGACGTCCGGCAGGTCGATCTGGCCGCTGAACTGCAGATTCTCTCCTTCCACGAGAACCGCAAGGCCGCCGAGATGCCGCACGTCGAGGCCGGTGGTCGGCGATGAGCATTCTTGTGGTTGGCCTCTCGTACAAGTCGGCATCGGTGTCCGTGCTCGAGAGCGCGAGCGTCTCGACAGACGATGTCCCCAAGCTGCTCGACGAGTTACGCACCGCACCGTCGATCAGCGAAGTGCTGCTGCTTTCGACGTGCAACCGGATCGAGATCTACGCCGACGTCGCCCGCTTCCACCCTGCATTGGCCGAGATCAGCAACGTGTTGGCTCGGCATGCCGGCCTCACGGTCCCGGACCTCGGCGAGCACCTGTACGTGCACTTCGCCGAGGCGGCAGTGGGGCACCTGTTCTCGGTCGCCGCTGGCCTGGACTCCATGGTCGTCGGCGAGTCGCAGATCCTCGGTCAACTCCGGTCCGCCTATGCGACGGCGGTGCAGTCCGCAACGGTCGGCTCGGTGCTGCACGACCTCGCCCAGACCTCGCTGCGGGTGGGCAAGCGTGCGCACACCGAGACCGGAATCGACCGCGCCGGAGCGTCCGTGATGTCAGTCGCGATCGGCGACGCTGTGGCGGTGCTGGGTCCGCTCGACGGCCGACGGGTGGTGATCGTCGGCGCCGGTTCGATGGGCGCACTGGCCGCATCCACCCTTCGACGCAGGGGGATTCTTGATCTCGCGGTGGCGAACCGCTCCGCGGAGCGGGCACGGCGGCTGGCTCATTCCGTCGGCGGCCGGGCCGTCGCCATGGATGATCTCCCGGCCGAAATCGCCAACGCGGATCTCCTGGTGAGCGCCACCGGGGCGATCGGGTTGGTGCTGCCGGCGTCATCGATCAGACCTCGAGCCGGTCGCCCACTCGTGATCGTCGATATCGCGCTACCTCGGGACGTCGACCCAGCCGTCGCCGCCCGGCCCGAAGTCACCTACATCGATCTCGATTCCGTTCGCAGGGACGGAGCCATCGTCAGCGATACGGAAGTGCAGGCGGCGGCCGCGATTGTCGACGCTGAGCTCGGAGGTTATCTCGCGATCCAGCAGCAGTTGGCGGTTGCGCCGACTGTCACCGCGCTGCGATCGAAGGCCAACCAGGTAATTGACGCCGAGCTGATTCGACTGGACGGCCGGTTGCCGTCGCTCGACCCGACAACCCGGGCAGAGGTGGCCGGGGCCGTGCGTCGCGCGGTCGAAAAGGTGCTGCACGCGCCCACGGTTCGGGTCAAGGAGCTCGCCACCACACCGGACGGCGACAGGTACGCCGCGGCCTTGCGTGAACTCTTCGATCTGGATCCGGCCGCACCGGAGTCCGTCGCCGCCGTCCGGACGTCCCCGGAGCGCCCCCAATGACGGCGACTCGAGTACTTCGCGTCGGCACCAGGCGCTCCGCTCTCGCTCGCGCCCAGACCGACTTCGTCATCGCGGGATTGGGCACGCCGGTCGAGATCGTCCCGATCGTTACGGCAGGCGACCGGACGGCCGCACCGATCGACGTCATCGGTGGAACCGGAGTGTTCGTGTCCGCGCTGCGTGAGGCGTTGCTCGCAGGCGATATCGACCTAGCCGTGCATTCGGCCAAGGACCTGCCGGTGGTACCGGCCGAGGGCATCGTTCTCGGCGCCGTACCGTCGCGAGAGGATCCGCGAGATGCTGTAGTCGCCCGAGACCGGCTGACGCTGGTCGAGCTGCCCAAGGGCTCCCTTGTGGGCACGGGGTCGCCCCGACGGGCTGCCCAGCTGCGTGCGCTCGGCTTGGACCTTTCCGTCGTGCCCGTCCGTGGCAACGTCGATACTCGTCTTGCGCACGTCGGCGAGAACCTCGATGCGGTGGTGCTGGCCGTTGCCGGCCTCCGTCGGCTGGGGCGCTTCGACGCGATCACCGAGATTCTCGACCCAGCGCGCTTCGTTCCGGCCCCAGCGCAAGGAGCGCTGGCCGTCGAATGCCGCGCGGACGACCTGGCGGCACGCGAGGCGCTCGCGGCATTCGACAACGCCGGCGCGCGGGCGTGCATTACCGCCGAACGGGCTGTGCTGGCGAAGCTCGAGGCCGGTTGCTCAGCCCCGATCGGAGCGCTGGCCGAGATCCGCGCCAATCCGGCGGAGCTCACCTTGACGGCAGTAGTAACCGCTGCGGACGGTAGCGACGCTGTGCGGCGGACGCTCACCGGAGTGGTAACCGATCCCGCGGGAGTGGGCAGGCGGCTGGCGGCCGACCTGATCGCTTCCGGAGCAGACAAGATGATGGGGAGTTCGTCATGACCCGTGCCCGCAAGATCGCCGGCCGAGTCACGTTTGTCGGTACCGGGCCCGGGGACCCGGGCCTGCTGACCGTGCATGCCGTCGACGCGCTGCAACGCGCCGAGATCGTCTACGCCGACCCGGCCGTGTCCGACCAGATCCGCGCCCTCGCCCCAGCCGAGATTCGCGAACCAGAGGCCACGCCGGCCGACACGGCCAAGGCAATGCTGACCGAGGCCCGTGCCGGAGCCGCTGTCGTGCGTTTGGTAGCCGGCGATGTATTCGTCGATGACCATGCGGTCCGCGAGGCTCTGGCCGTCGCACGAACCGTGGTGCCCTTCGACATCGTGCCGGGTCTGTCGATAGCGGCCGGCACGGCCGCCTACGCAGGAGTGCCGGTGGGTTCGGTGCACACCGAGGCCGACCTGCGACAAATGGAGGCGACCGACTTCGACCTGCTGGCCCGGTCACCAGGAACCTTGCTGCTGACCGTGCCGGCAGACCAGGTCACCTACGTCGGCACGCAGCTCGTGTCCTGCGGGCTCAAGCCCGACACCCCGGTCACCCTGACCAGCGACGGGACGGGTACCGGCCAGCACACGGCTACGGCCACGGCGGGCGAGCTGGAACTCGCCGTGGCCGGTATGACCGGCACCGTCGTCGTCGCAATCGGCCGGGCCGCGGCGCAGCGAGAGAAACTCGGCTGGTGGGAAGCTCGCCCGCTGTACGGGTGGAAGGTGCTCGTCCCGCGGACGAAGGACCAGGCCGGAGCGATGAGCCAACGGTTGCGGCTGCATGGTGCGGCACCCGTCGAGGTACCAACGATCGCGGTAGAGCCGCCGCGGACGCCGACCCAGATGGAGCGGGCCATCAAGGGCCTGGTCACCGGACGGTACGAGTGGATCGTCTTCACCTCGACGAACGCGGTCCGGGCGGTCCGGGAGAAGTTCGAGGAGTTCGGCCTGGACGCTCGAGCGTTTGCCGGAGTGAAGATCGCCTGCGTGGGTGAGGCGACCGCTACTGCCGTACGCGCCTTCGGTATAACCCCGGAATTGGTGCCCTCTGACGATCAGTCGTCCGAGGGTCTACTCGCGGAATTCCCGCCCTATGACGACGTCCTCGACCCCATCGATCGAGTGCTCTTGCCGCGAGCGGACATTGCGACTGAGACCCTCGCCGCGGGCCTACGTCAGCGCGGCTGGGAGATCGACGACGTCACCGCCTATCGCACAGTGCGGGCAGCACCGCCGGCCGCCGAGATCCGTGACGCCATCAAGTCCGGCGGCTTCAACGCGGTGTGCTTCACGTCGTCCTCGACCGTGCGCAATCTGGTTGGGATAGCTGGCAAGCCGCACGCCAAGACCGTGGTGGCGGTGATCGGGCCGCAGACCGCGGCAACCGCGCGGGAGTTCGGTCTGCGCGTCGACGTGGAGCCGGAGACGCCGACCGTCGCCGCGCTGGTTGACGCCCTGGCCGAGTACGCAGCCGCTCGGGTCATGGAGCAGCGAGAGAAGGCGGCCACCGCTACGAAGAAGTCGCCGCGGCCCTCCCGCCGAGCTACGTTGCGAGGCTGAAGACCATGCGCCAGCTGCCCGTCCTTCCCGGGTTTCCCGTCTCGCGGCCACGGCGGTTGCGGACCACACCGGCCCTACGGCGATTGACCGCAGATGTCGTCCTGACCCCGTCCGGGCTGATCCTGCCGATGTTCGTGCGGGAGGGAGTGACCGAGCCGCAGCCGATCGGATCGATGCCCGGCGTGGTCCAGCACACGTTGGACTCACTGACCAAGGCTGCGCACGAGGCGATCGAAGCGGGTGTTGGCGGCCTGATGCTGTTCGGCGTGCCAGCGCGGAAGGATGCGCGCGGCTCAGGTGCCGATGCGCCCGACGGGGTGCTCAATCTGGCGCTCCGTCGGCTGCGCAGCGAATTCGCTGACTCGACGGTGCTCATGTCGGACCTGTGTCTTGATGAGTTCACCGATCATGGTCACTGCGGGGTGCTCGACGACGAAGGACGCGTGGACAACGACGCCACGCTCGATCGCTACGCCGCGATGGGTGTCGCGCAGGCGGAGGCGGGAGCGCATCTCGTCGGCACGAGCGGCATGATGGACGGCCAGGTCGGAGCGGTCCGCATGGCATTGGATCGGTGTGACGCGGCCGACGTCGGCATTCTCGCCTATTCGGCGAAGTATGCGTCCGGTTTCTACGGTCCGTTCCGGGAAGCCGTCGACTCGTCACTGCGGGGCGATCGCAAGACGTATCAGGAGGATCCCGCCCGCAGCGTCACCGAGGCTCTGGCGGAAACGGCGCTCGACGTGTCTGAAGGCGCCGACATCGTCATGGTGAAGCCGGCACTCCCGTACCTGGATATCCTGCGCGCGGTCGCGGACGCATCGCCGGTGCCGGTGGCCGCCTATCAGGTCAGCGGTGAGTTCGCGATGGTCGAGGCTGCGGCCGCGAACGGCTGGCTCGATCGGGACCGGGTGATGATCGAGACGCTGACTGCGATCCGTCGCGCCGGTGCATCGATGATCTTGACGTACTGGGCGGTCGAGGCCGCCGCGATTCTGCGCTGAAGCCGAGAGCCTACGCGGGCTCTAAGCGATGCCGAGCTACGGTGAACGGGTGGGGCGGCACAGCGGGCAGTCGCCCGGTCGAGTCAGGATTGCTGAGGACGACGATCTCGAACAGATCGCCGACATCGAAACGCGAGCCGACGAAGTGTTCTCCGTTGACGTTGTCGCGCAGCTGCCGGCCAGCAAGAACAATCCCGAATCATTGCGCGAGGCTGCGGTCGTTCTCGTCGCGGGCCGGCCGGCAGTAGGCTTCGCTCGAGTCGACGTTGTTGATGGGCTGGCCCACCTCGAGCAGCTGGGCGTCCTGCCCGAGGACACCCGGATGGGGATTGGCGGCGAGCTCGTCGAGGCCGCCTGCCGGTGGGCGGCCGATCAGGGTCTTCGGGCCATAACGCTGATCACGTTCGCAGACGTGCCCTGGAACGCGCCGTTCTACGCGGCCCGCGGCTTCCGTGAGATCGACGAACTCACCCCCGGCCTGGCCGAGCTGCGTGACTGGGAACGCGACCTCGGCCTGGACCGCGTCGGCCGGCGCGTTGTCATGCGACGCGATCTGGGAGCTCCTCCACCGGAGCCGGGCGCGGGGTCACCGGTCGTAGCTGGCTTCCCGCCAGTGCCGCGAAGCCCCGCACACCTGTCAGCGACATGAGCCGTCGCGGCGAGAACAGCGACGTGATGGGTACCGAACCTGCGAGCGCGCCAAGCAATTGACTGGCTTCCTCTGGACGCTCCGCGATGGCGGCGAACATAGTGCGCTCCGCCGGCGTGGGCGGCGGGAAGGACGCTAGCCGCACGGTGAAGTCGAACATTGCCTTCGTCTGTGCGTCCCGTTGCTTGGCATAACGGGAAAGCGTGCGGTCGAGCCGTCCGCTGCCAAGCCCGGTGACGATCGCCTCCGACAGCAGGTCCGCGTCGCGTAGGGCATGCCCCATGCCCTGACCGGTAATGGAGTCCATCACGAGTCCAGCGTCGCCGGCGAGAGCCCAGCCGGGACCGCTCGAAACCCGGATCTCGTTGGGCAGGTCGGAGGTGCCGCGCACCGGCCCGACCCGGCGGCCGGCCCGGACTCGGGCTCCGAGCGTGCCACACGCGTCGAGCGTCTGTAGCACATGACCAGCCGGGTCAGCTCGGAAGGCGTCGAACTCGCTCGCCGGCCAGCCGACGTAGGTCACGACCATTCCCTGATCCGTGGGCCAGGCACCGGCGACCCGCCGGTCGCGGCTGTACAGCTCGCCGGCCAGGATCTCGACGTCCTGCCAGTAGCAATAGAAACCGAGCGACCGCGCCGTCCGGGAGCGTCGGCTGGGTGCGCCAACGGTCTTAGCCACCATCGAATGCTTGCCGTCGGCGCCTACGATCAGCGCGGCCGTGTCGTCAGTTGCGGTCGAGGATCCCTTGCGGCGAGAGCGGATTCCTCGGACCCGGCCTTCTGACATCAACAGCTCGTCGACGATGGTGTCCTCCCGAACCTCGGCCCCGGCCTCCCGTGCCGCCTGGACGAGCAACGTGTCGAGCACCTCTCGGCGCGGGCTGTACAGGGCCCCAGCCCCGGCTACGTCCGGATATCGACCGGCAATGACAACCCCATTGACATCGAATCGGACGTCGCGAACCGGCGGCGTGCCCGTCGCGTCCAGGCGGTCGAGCAGACCCCAGCGGTGCAGCCGGGCCACTCCCGGCGGCTGCAGCTGATGACTGGACAGCGTGTCGCTTGGAAAATGCGTGCGGTCGACAACGAGCACGCGCAAACATTGTCGGGCGAGCAGCATCCCGGTTGCCGCCCCAGCCAGCCGGCTGCCCACGACTATCGCGTCATACGGCATGAGAATCTTCCTCCTCGATCTCCGACGGTGACCCGGTCGGCGGGATCTCCAGTGCGTCGCGTACGAAGCGCACAAGAGCCTCGACGCGCTCGGCCAGTCGCGCGTCACCCAGCTGGTCGGTGAGCGCCTGGGCACCGATGAATCCGCCGACCGCGGTCTCGGCCAACTGACCGGGCTCGAGGTCGGCGCGGATCGTGCCCTCTGCTTGCGCCTCCGCGAATTGTGCGGCCGTCGCATCCACTCCATAGCGAATCGAGCCGCATACCTCATCGCGCAAGGCCGGATCGCGGGCGAGCTCCTCGGTGAGACGGCGCAGTGCAACCGGTCCACCGCCAGACTCGGCCAGCCGGGCGATGATGCGTGGCGTTGCGAAAAGCCGGTCCACGGCACGCGGATGGCGCGCGGTCTCCAGGCGCACCTGCTCGGTCCATCGCGTGTTGTGGTCGGCGAGCACAGCCAGCGCCAATTTCTGCTTGGACGCGAAATGGAAGTAGAAGCCACCCTTGGTCAGCCCGGATGCCGCGATGATCTGGTTCAGCGAGGCGGCCGCATACCCGTCGCGCTCGAAGATCGGCGTCGCCGCGTCCAGGATGGCCCGCCGGGAGCGCGCTCCTCGGTCGGCGGCCGTGGCGGTCATGGCGGCAGATTACAAACCGACCGGTCGGTATGTCAATATGCGAATGGCCAACGCGGCGAGGAAGGCTGGCCGAAAGCGGTCGCGGAGTGGCTGAAAGACTGGACGGGTGACGGAAGTATCGGTATCGCAGGAGCTGTTCGACCGCGCTCAGCGAGTGATCCCCGGTGGGGTGAACTCGCCGGTACGGGCGTTCCGAGCGGTCGGCGGCACACCGCGGTTCATGGTCAGCGGGCACGGTCCGTACCTGACCGACGCGGACGGGCTGGAGTACGTCGACTGCGTCGGGTCGTGGGGACCGATGATCCTCGGGCACGCCCACCCTGCGGTCGTGGAGGCCGTGCGGGCGGCGGCCGGGCGCGGGCTGTCGTTCGGCACGCCGACCCAGGGCGAGGTGGAGCTGGCTGTTGAATTGATCAATCGGGTGAGCCCGGTCGAGCAGGTCCGCTTGGTCAACTCGGGAACCGAGGCCACGATGAGTGCCATCCGGCTCGCGCGAGGAGTCACGGGGCGAAGTCGAGTCGTGAAGTTCGCGGGGTGCTATCACGGCCATGTCGATGCGCTGCTCGTCTCGGCTGGATCCGGCGTTGCAACCTTCGCCCTGCCGGACTACCCCAGGTGTCACCGGCGCGCAGACGGCGGAGACGATCGTGCTGCCGTACAACGACTTGGGCGCCGTCGAGGCGGCCTTCGACGAGCACGGCACGGACATCGCCTGCGTCATCACCGAGGCGGCCGCCGGCAACATGGGCGCGGTTCCTCCGTCGACCGGGTTCAATGCTGGGCTGCGGGAGATCACCGCGCGACACGGTGCGCTGCTCATCATGGACGAGGTGATGACCGGATTCCGGGTCAGCCCAGCCGGCTGGTACGGACTCGATCCGGTCGATGCCGACCTGTTCACCTTCGGCAAGGTGATGAGCGGTGGACTGCCTGCCGCGGCGTTCGGCGGGCGGGCCGACGTCATGGCCTATCTGGCCCCGGCCGGGCCGGTGTACCAGGCAGGGACGCTGTCCGGAAATCCCGTTGCCGTGGCCGCCGGCCTCGCGACACTGCGCAATTGCACCTCGGACGTGTACGAACGTTTGGATGCCAACGTCGGCGTCGTCGGCCGGCTCGTCGAGGATGCGCTGTCCGCGGCTGGCGTGGCCCATCAGGTCCAGTACGCGGGCAACCTGTTCTCGGTGTTCTTCGCTGAGTCGCCGGTCACGAACTTCGCCCAAGCTCAGGCGGCTGAGGTGTTTCGGTATCCGCCGTTCTTTCACACCATGCTGGACGCGGGCGTGTACCTGCCGCCCAGCGCATTCGAAGCATGGTTCTTGTCCGTGGCACATGACGACGCGGCGATCGAGCGCATCGCCACCGCGCTTCCGGCGGCGGCCAAGGCGGCAGCCGAGGCCGGACCGGCCGCATGACTGAGCGGATCCGCGAAAGGCAGCCGATGAGAGTCGTCCACCTGCTCCGACACGGCGAGGTGTGGAATCCCGACCACATCTTGTACGGGCGGCTGGATGGCTTTCCGTTGTCGCCACGGGGCGAGGAGCAAGCGAAGGCGGCTGCGGAGTATCTGGCGACTCGCGACATCGGATTTCTCGTGTCGTCGCCGCTCGAACGGGCCGTGCAGACCGCCCGCCCGGTGGGTGAGCTGTTCGGGTTAGCCACGCACCTGGACGTCCGCCTGATCGAGGCTGAGAACAAACTGCAGGGTCGCCAGGTGGCGGGCGGCAAGGCATTGCTGGCGGATCCGCGTAACTGGCGGCACTTCGTGAATCCGCTTCGGCCGTCCTGGGGCGAGCCATATATCGACATAGCCATGCGAGTGCTGGCCGCCGCTCGGGCGGCTCGGGACCACGCAGGCGACACCGCCGAGGCCGTCTGCGTCAGCCACCAGCTGCCGATCGTCGCGGCGCGCCGTTACGTAGAGGGACGACCCCTGGCGCACGATCCCCGGCGCCGGCAATGTGCGCTCGCATCCGTAACCTCGCTGACGTTCTCGGGCGATGTCGTGGTGCGCGTCGACTACGCCGAGCCTGCGGGCGCGACACCGGCCGAATCCGTCGCCGGAGCGTGACGCCGGTACCGGTTGGTCGTCGGACCCGGGCAATGCCACTCAGGTTCGTAGCGCACACTGGACGGGCCATGAGGACGCCGACCAAGCAGCGCCGCCGCCGCGCCCGCGACCGGTTTCTTGCCGCTCTGGCCGGAGTGATCGCCGCCTGCTTGACCATCACCGCATGCTCGGGCGGTAAGGACGCCGTCGACCAGCAGGCGGGCGGCCAGTATCGCTTCGTCGGCGCCACGTCGAAGGGCCACACGATCGCGGTTGCGGATCGAAAGGCCGTGGGCACTGTTACCGGATCGTTGCTCGACGGCGGCAATTTCCGGCTGGCCGACTACAAAGGCAAGGTCGTCGTCATCAACTTCTGGGCGTCCTGGTGCGTTCCGTGCCAGACCGAGATGCCGCAGTTCGATCTCCTGTATCGCCAGGTCAAGACCCAGGGCATCCAGTTCGTCGGCATCGACGCCAAGGACACTCGCGAGCGGCGGCCGATCATTCGTCCAGGCGAATGACATCAGCTACCCCATCGTGTGGGACGAGCAGGCGCGGACCGCACTGCAGCTCGGCAAGGTGCCATCGGTCAGCTTGCCGTTCACTGTGATCGTCGACAAGCAGCAACGCATCGCCGCCGTCTACCTCGGTGCGGTGCAACCGGCCGACTTGCGTCCGGTGATCACCGGATTAACCCGCGAAACGTGACCAACATCGCCAGCGACGGATTGTCCGGCACGGTTACCGACGGGCCGTTGCTCGTTGCCGCCGGAGTGTCCGCGCTCGTCGGTCTGGTCGGGTTCCTCTCACCATGCGTGCTGCCGCTCGTGCCTGGCTACCTCTCCTACGTCGCGGGACTTAGCGGGACGGACGAGCGGCATCGGCAACGGCGCATGGTCAGTGGCGCGGTGCTGTTCGTCATCGGCTTCACGGTCATCTTCGTGGCTGAGGGCTTGCTGTTCGGCAGCCTGGGGGAGGCCATCCGGGTCCACACCGTGCTCATCGAGCGGATCTTGGGCGTCGTCACGATCGTGATGGGCCTGGTTTTTCTGGGCCGATTCTCCTTCCTGCAGCGGGAAGCCCGCATTCACCGGCTCCCAGCCCCGGGCCTCGTCGGAGCTCCGTTGCTCGGCGCCGCGTTCGGACTGGCGTGGGGCCCGTGCCTGACCCCGACGTTGTCCGCGGTGTTCGCCCTCGCTTATCAGCAGGGCACCGCGGCGCGGGGTGCGTTCCTCATGACGTTCTACTGTCTCGGGCTGGGCATCCCCTTCGTGCTGGTCGCCCTTGGGGTTGGGTGGGTGTCAGGCGCGCTCGGTTTCGTGCGGCGGCATCGACAGTCTGATCAGCCAAATCGGTGGCGCGCTGCTGATCCTCATCGGCGTGCTACTCGTCAGCGGCACCTGGGATCACTGGATGAACTGGCTGCGCGACGTAGTCGGCAACACCGGCGTCGGGTCCGACCTATGATCACCCCACGAAAACGCTTCGCCAGAACGCTCAGCGTTTTCGCGGGGACCCCGAATCAATCAGCACCCCACGAAACCGCTTCGCCCAGAACGCTCCGCGTTTTCGCGGGGACCCGCGAAGCAGGTGCACCGTGACAGTGGCCGTGCGCGTCCTGCGCCGCGGGTGGCGCCGGCTTATCAGCATGCGCACTGCGCTGGTGCTGCTGTTTCTGCTTGCGGTTGCCGCCGTTCCCGGATCGCTACTCCCGCAACGTCCACTGAATCCGTCCAAGGTAGATGCTTACCTCGCCGAGCACGGCGCTTGGGGGCGATTCCTCGACCGGCTTGGCATGTTCGACGTGTTCGGCTCGGCGTGGTTCGCGGCGATCTACCTGCTGCTGTTCGTGTCGCTGGTCGGCTGCCTCGTGCCGAGGATCCGCCTGCACGCCAAGGCGATTCGCGCCAAGCCACTGCCGGCTCCGAAACACCTCGATCGGCTTCCTGAGTCGGGCCGCTTCGAGACCACCGCCTCCGTCGAGGATGCATCGGCGGCGTCCCGGGCGGTGCTGGGCCGCCGGTGGCGGGTAGTCCGTAGAGACGAGGGCGGCGGCGTACTCACCCTGTCGGCCGAGAAGGGCTACAGCCGGGAAACCGGAAATCTGATCTTCCACATCGCGCTACTCGCGGCTCTCGTACTCATCGCGATCGGCCGGTTGTTCAGCTATCAATACAACTTCGTCGTGAACGAAGGGGCCGGCTTCTGCAACGGCGTGGTGCCCGACTCGTCGCGCCTGGGTCGGCTCGCGCAGGACGGAACGATTAGCCCGGCACCGTTCTGCGTGCAACTCAACCAGTTCAGCGCGACGTACCTGTCGACCGGCGAGCCATCGAAGTTCATTGCGAAGGTCAGCTACAACAAGACGGTCAGCACGCCGACTCAAGCCGCGACGATCACGGTGAACCATCCGCTGCGCATCGAGGGCGATCGCGTCTATCTGATCGGGCACGGCTTCGCCCCGAAGATCACCGTCCGGATGCCCGATGGCACGACCCGCGAGGACGTCCAAGCGTTCCTCCCACGAGATCCGACCACGCTGCTCTCCGAAGGCGCGTTCAAGGAGTACGGGAAGCAGGGCGCCAACGCGGACATCGGCATCGAGGGCTTCTTCGCGCCCACCCCGGCGGACACCGGGGGCGGTGTGATCACCTCGGTATCGCCGGATGTGAACAACCCGATCCTCGGCATCTTCATCTATCAGGGCACGATCAATGCCACCGGCCTGCCGCAGTCGGTGTACTCGCTCGACACGACCAAATTGTCCCGCACCGGTCAGGCGAATCTCCAGATCGGTCAAACCGTCCGGGCTGCCAACGGCGTTACGGTCACGTTCGACGGCTGGGTTCCATGGGCGAGCATGCAGGTCTCGCACGATCCCAGCCAGGACTATCTCCTTGTCGCCGGCGTGGCGATGGTGCTGGGGCTGATCGGCTCGCTCGCCATCCGGCGTCGCCGACTCTGGCTGCGGATTACCCCGGGTGCGTCCGGCGATCCGTCCTCGCTTACCGTGGTGTCCGTGGGCGGGCTCGCCCGCAGCGATTCGGGCAATTTCTCGAGCGAGTTCGCGTCGCTCCTGGAGCGCTTGGAAGCCGCGGCCAGCCCGGCTCCGGAGCCCGAACTCGTCGGTGCCGGAAGGGAGTGACGGTGGCGGTCAACAGCGGCATGGCACATCTGTCCGACACCCTGTTCACCACAGCAATCGCCCTCTACACGCTCGCGATGATCAGCTACGCGGCCGAATACGCGTTTGGGCGGCGCGGACGGATTGCGCTGACATCTCGCGCGACACCGGCGAAGGTCCTGGTCGGGGCAGGCGCCGGGGAATCCCGCCGCATGGATTCGGCTCCCGGGCGGGTGACGAAGCCGATCAGTCCGAGTCGCTCCGGGCGGGGTTCCGCGGTGGGCGACCGGTTCGGTCGGATCGCCGTCGGCTTGACCATCATCGGCGCGGTCGTCCATGCCTCGTCGATCGCTGTCCGTGGCGCGGCCGTCGATCGCGTGCCGTGGGGCAACATGTACGAGTTCGCGTCGGTAGTCGGGCTGATCGCCGTCCTGGCCTTCCTGGCCTCGCTCGCCCGGGCGCCGCAGATCCGCTATCTCGGTCTGTTCGTCATGCTGCCCGTCATCCTGGTCATGTTCCTGGCCGGCACGGTGCTGTACGCCAAGGCGTCTCCTCTCGTGCCCGCCTTGCAGTCCTACTGGCTGGCGATCCACGTGTCCGCCGCGGCGAGCGCGGAAGGGATTCTCATGACCAGCGCGGTCATCACCGTGCTGTTCTTGATGCGGCAGCGATACGACAAGCGGGTCGCAGCACAACTGCCGGTGCGATTTCCGATTTCTCTCGGCGGGCGTTTGCCGGAGCCGGCGACCCTGGACAAGGTTGCCTACCGCACGGTCGCGTTCGCCTTCCCGATATACACATTCGGGGTCATCGCCGGCGCCATCTGGGCCGAGGCAGCATGGGGGCGCTACTGGGGCTGGGATCCCAAGGAGACCTGGGCATTCATTGCGTGGGTGATCTACGCCGCCTACCTGCATGCCCGGGCGACTGCCGGCTGGAAGGGTCGGTCGGCGGCGTGGATCAACCTGCTCGGCTTCAGCGCGATGACGTTCAACTTCTTCGTGGTCAACATCGTCATCTCCGGCCTGCATTCTTACGCCGGACTGAACTGACCGCACTGCCGCTACGGCCGAGGACTCAGCCCGACTGATTGCCGCCGCGGTCCGGCGTCGCCACCAGGATGCGGCTTGGAGCCGGGCCGAGGAGCATGCTCGGGGCGAGATAGAGCGACTGATCGATCTGCACCTGCGTCTGACTGAGGGGTGAGCGGGTTGGGTTCCGAGGATGGTCACGAACTGCCATGAGTGTGCACCCCCTCGATCCGCTATCGGCCGAAGAATTCCGCCAAGCGGCAGCCATCCTGCGGCGCGACCAGGGCGTCGGTGACCGTTGGCGCCTTGCGTCGATCGAGTTGCGGGAGCCGTCCAAGCAGGCAGTACGCGAGTTCGAGCCGGGCGCCTCGATCATCCGGGAAGCACTTGCCGTCTGCTGGAACCGAGACGATGGCCAAGCGTTCAAGGCGGTCGTGTCACTGACCGAAGATCGCGTACTCAGCTGGGAGCATCAGTCCGGCGAGCAGCCGAACCTCACCGTCGACGAGTGGCACGAAGCCGACCACGCGTTGCGGGAGGACCCACGCGTGATCGAGGCGCTGACCCGTCGTGGGATCACCGATATGTCGCTGACGTTCCTCGACACCTGGGGATATCGCGGCGCGCTGATACCAGAGAGGTACCAGGGGCGCCGGATCGGGTGGGTCGACGCATGGCATCGGGAGACGGCGGAGGGCAATCCGTATGCGCACCCGGTCAATGGACTGCATTTCGTGGTGGATCTCAACAGCATGGAACTGCTCGAGGTCGAGGACTCCTTCGTCGTGGACCCCCCGCCGGTGATGGGCGAGTACATACCGCATCTGGTTCCCGGGCAACAAGTGCGCGCCGACCTCAAACCGCTCGAGATAGTGCAGCCGGAAGGAGTGTCCTTCACCCTCGACGGCTACCTTCTGCGTTGGCAGAAGTGGTCGATGCGGCTTGGCTTCAACTACCGCGAGGGCCCCACCATCCACTGTGTCGGCTACGAGGACGGCGGGCGGGTGCGCCCGATCGCCCATCGGCTCTCGTTCGCCGAGATGGTCGTTCCCTATCGAGACCCTAGCGTCGATCACTACCGGCGCACGGCGTACGACGTCGGGGAGTGGGGCCTTGGCTTCATGACGACGTCGCTGGAACTCGGTTGCGACTGTCTTGGCGAGATCGTCTACGTCGATGCCGTGCTGCACGACTCGCATGGCGAGCCCTACACGATTAACAATGCTATCTGTATCCATGAGGAGGACAACGCGGTCCTCTGGAAGCACATCGATGTGCCAGCGGAGCGGGCGGAGGTCCGCCGGGCTCGTCGCCTCGTCGTGTCAGCGCACCTCACGGTCGCGAACTACGAGTACCTCGTTTATTGGCGCTTCTACCAGGACGGCAGTATCGAGTGCGAGGTGCGGGCCACCGGCATCATGGTCGCGACGCACTTCGCCGACGGAGAGCCTCCGCCGTACGGCACGCTGATCGACCAGCGGACATACGCCCCGTTCCACCAGCACTTCATCGTCGCCCGGCTCGACATGGACGTGGATGGCGAGGACAACACCGTGATCATGTCCGAGTCGGAACAACTCCGGACCGGTCCGGACAACCCGCACGGTCTGGCTATGGTGCAACGGAACGTGCCACTGCGCACCGAAGTGGAGGGCAAGCAGGACTACTCGTGGGCCAGCCAGCGCACCTGGAAGGTAGAGAACCCGAACTGTCGGAACGCAGTCGGGACACCGGTGGCATACAAGCTGGTGCCGACCGGTGCGATCCCCGCGCTGATGGACGAAGGTTCGCCGATCTTCCAGGTGGCGCAGGTGATCGGTCACACGCTGTGGGTAACTCCCTTCGACCGCGACGAGCGGTGGCCGTGCGGCGAGTTCGTCAACCAGAATCGGACGGATGGCGGGCTGCCACGATGGACGGCAGCGAACCGGCCGATCGAGAACACCGATGTGGTGCTGTGGTACGTCTTCGGGATCCACCACATCACGCGGGTGGAGGACTGGCCGATCATGCCAGCGGACACGGTCTCGTTCTGGCTCAAGCCGTTCGGGTTCTTCGACCGCAACCCCGCGCTCGACGTGGCTCCCAGCCCGCCTGCCGCCTGTCAGCGGGAGCACCACGTGACCGGTGGCATCGGCTAGCAGGATTCGCGGAGATACCGCTCTGTCAGAAGGACGACGACGTCAGGTAGCTCACCGGTGGAGGATGGACCTCCGTCCCCGCCGGCGCTCCGGCGTAGTGCGACCGAATACCTTCGATGAACCTACGGGCCCGTTCAGTGAGCTCCTTTGGCTCGTCAGTCTGCAGCCGACCCTTGGTGATGAGGATGCCGAGGTCGGCGCCCTTGAAGCGATAATCGCCAGGCCCGTAGACCCGGAGAAAGAAACATTCCGTCTCGTCCTGTAGTTGGTGCCAGTCCAGCGCCGCACGGTGAAAGCTGAGCGTGCCGTCCTCATGCAGCTGCCACTGCCCGGTCCGGGGCGCGGCGACAATTCGCTCGACTCGCGACTGCGGCTCCTTCATCACCAGCTGGCTCCACACATCGACGGCGGCGAGCTCCCGCCACCGTTCGTTGATCTCGTCGATGTCGATGTCGTAATCGACCTCCATGTACTCCAGCACGTGAAAGAGAAACAGCGGGAGGTCGGCGTAGGCACCGGCAGTAACGTTCGTGATCGAGCTGGCGCCGGAGATCCGCGGGTTGAGCTCGCCGAGGTAGATCTCGTCCGTGTCGAGATCCACCAGCACGTCCACCTCGAAGAATCCCTGGTAGCCCTCCGCGCCAAGCCGATCGCCGAGGCGGCGCACGAGTTCGATGCCGCGCGAACGGTGGGCGTCGGACAGTGCGTCCGGGAACAGGTCGTTACCGCACCAGCCACCCTGGTAGGGCGTGAGCTCGGGATAGCCGGTGAGGTCGGTCATGAACGGGCCGACGAGGGTGCCGTGCTTGGTGATCACGGCTTCTACCGCAGCGGCCTTGTTGTTGATCCGCTTCATGACCTTGAGATCTTCGCCGACGATGTCCTCGGCGTGGGCTTCCCATTCGGTGCGCGACTTGACGAAGAACGTTGTCTTGCCCGAATCGCCGTACGGCGTCTGGATCACCAAGTCGGTTCCTAGATCCTGGCTTTCGGCAAGGTGCACCAGGTCGTCGTAGCTGTCGGCGGTCCCGAGAACATTCGGCACGCTCGGCGCCCCGGCCTCGTTGCCCAGCTTGGTCGTGGTGATCTTGGAATCGAGCCGCTGCCGCAACTCGCACGCCGGCAGGATCAGGTCGTAGCCCAGATCGGCACAGATCTGCTCCGTCTCCTTGTCGAAGAACACCGTGGCGACCTTGGGCGAATCTCCCTTACCGGCAATGAAATCCTGTACCTCCGGCATACGCAGCAGATAGTTGTTGATCTCCTCTGCGCTCTGGAACTCGACGTATTGCTTGCTTTTAGGGACGAACACGCGTGGATGCGCACCTTCCCACGAGTCGTAGTAAGCGATATAGGAGAAGTTGCGCACCCACCGGTCGAGGCCCAGCAGGTTGAACGCGGTGGGACCCACGAAGAGAATCGGGGTCTCATTGGTCCGGAAGAACGTGCGGATCTCGGAGATGTTCCGCAGTCGTCGGCGAGTCCCGCCCGCGGAGTCACTCATCGAACTAATCCTCGATGTACGACATGACGTGCTTGATGCGGGTGTAGTCCTCGAACCCGTACATCGACAGATCCTTGCCGTAGCCAGAGCGCTTGAAGCCGCCGTGCGGCATCTCGGCGACCAGGGGGATATGGCAATTGATCCACACACAACCGAAGTCGAGGCCGCGGGCCATTCGCAGGGCCCGCTTGTGGTCGCGGGTCCACACGCTTGCAGCCAGCGCATAATCGACACCGTTCGCCCACCGCAGCGCCTCGTTCTCGTCCGAGTACCGCTGGACGGTGATCACCGGGCCGAAGATCTCACGTTGGATCATCTCGTCGTCCTGGTGCAGACCGTCGATCACCGTCGGAGTGAAGAAGTAGCCTCGGTCGCCGGCCCGCTGACCGCCCGTCAGCACCGTGGCGTATCCCGGCGTGCGTTCCACCATCTCCGAGACGTGCGCCAACTGGCTTGCGTTGTTGATCGGGGGGATGTACAGCGCGTCGTCGTCCGCCTCGTCGCGGGAGAATTTGGTGGCCTGGGCCTGCTCGGTGAGGGCGGCCACGAAGTCATCGTGAACCCGAGGCCCGGCGAGCACTCGGGTCGCTGCGGTGCAGTCCTGGCCCGCGTTGAAGTACCCGGCAACGGCGATGCCCTCCGCGGCGGTGCTGAGGTCGGCGTCGTCGAAGACGATCACCGGTGCCTTGCCGCCCAACTCGAGGTGGACTCGCTTGACCGACTCGGCGGCAGCCGTGGCGACGGCGATGCCTGCGCGGGTACTGCCGGTGATCGAGACCAGCCCTGGGATCGGATGCGAGACAAGGGTCGCGCCGGTGTCACGGTCGCCGCAGACGATGTTGAACACCCCAGGCGGGAGAATGTCCGCGAATAGCTCGGCCATCTTTACCGTGCTGGCCGGTGTCGTGTCGGAGGGTTTGAGCACGATCGTGTTGCCTGCGGCCAGCGCCGGAGCAAACTTCCAGACGGCCATCATCATCGGGTAGTTCCACGGTGTCACCGATCCAATGACGCCGATGGGCTCGCGCCGGATCCAGGAGGAGAAGCCGCGCATGTACTCCCCGCTCGACTTGCCTTCGAGCATGCGCGCAGCGCCGGCGAAGAAACGCACCTGATCGACCATGGGCGGGATTTCCTCGCTCATCGTCAACGCTCGTGGCTTGCCGGTGTTCTCGCTCTCCACCGCAACCATCTCTTCGGCGTGCGATTCGATGGCGTCGGCCATCTTCAGCAGGTAGCCCATCCGCTCGCTTGGCGTCGTGTCCCGCCACACCCCGTCGAAGGCGCGTGCGGCCGCCTGGAAGGCGGCGTCGACATCGCCCGGCCCAGACTGCGGTGCAGTCGCGAACACCTCCCCGGTGGACGGGTTGACGATGTCCGTGGACGCGCCGTCCCGGGCCCCGACGAAGGCTCCGTCGATGAAGTTCTGCAGTTCGCGCTTGCCGGCCATAGCGGTACCTCCGACGGGTGCAGGGCGGTTTCCCAAACCCTAGACCGCGGGCGCCAGAGCGAATACCGGTCGATAGCGCAGCGCAGCACCCCTACGACCGGCTACCGCCGAGGTACGTGACAACCGATTTGGCGATGCGCAGCCACTGGCTACAGACCAGCCAGAGTTGAGGACCGCCGATCGCTTCCTGGCACGATGAGCACCCTTGTGCTGGAGCAGTCCGTGCAGGCAGTGGATGGTGGACCAGTAACCGAGCAACGAAACATGTCCGGGCGCAAATGCCGTGCGGCAAGGAGGTTGATCAATGAGCGGGACCACGAGCTTCGAGCCGCGGACTGGGGCGGTCGCCGGAACGATCGCGGAGACGCCCGAAGGAGAGCACGCGCGAATCCTCGAGCTAGCGCGGACCGCCGCACCGCTGCTGGCCGCCTCGCCACCGTCCGAACGACGTACGTGGCTGTACGCCATGTCCGAAGCCCTGGAAAGGCACGTCGACGAACTCGTGCAGATCGCGGACCGGGAAACTGCGCTCGGCGGGCAGCGCCTCACGGCCGAGGTGGCTCGGGCCGCGGGTCAACTGCGCTTCTATGCCGACGTCGCCGGTGAGGGCAGTTTCCTGGATGTGACCATTGACGATGCGACCGGCACGACGCCGCGGCTGGTCCGGGTCAACCGGCCAATCGGCCCAGTCGCTGTGTTCGGCGCGAGCAACTTTCCCTTCGCATTTGGCCTGGTCGGCAACGACACCGGTTCGGCGATTGCTGCCGGATGCCCGGTGATCGCCAAGGCGCATCCTGCGCACGTATTGCTCAGTGAACGGCTGGCCGAACTTGCAGTGACGGCCCTCGCTTCCTCCCGCGCGCCGGCGGGCACGTTCGCCATGGTCGCTGGGTACGAGGCGGGTGTGAGCCTGGCGAAGGCTGACGTCATTGCCGCAATTGCCTTTACCGGCTCGCAGAGCGGTGGGCTGGCGTTGTGGCGAGCGGCCAACGAGCGTTCGACGGTGATTCCTGTCTATGCCGAGATGGCGACGGTCAACCCAGTCATCGTCACTCGCGGCGCAGCCAACGACATGGCGACGGTCGCCGCAGGATTCGTAGGTTCGTTCACTCTCGGCGCCGGGCAGTTCTGCACCAAGCCGGGTTTGCTCTTCGCCCCGCGTGGATGTCGTGCTGCCGACCTTGTCGGTGACGCCCTCGTCGCCGCGCAGCCACGTCCGGTGATGCTCACGCAGGGGATAGCAAATGCCTTCAACGGTGGCCTTACCGAGCTGATCGACGCGGGTGCCGAAGTCGTCCGGTCTGTGCCTGGCACTGAGGCGGGTTGGTCGGTAAACGCGACCGTCCTTCGGGTACCCATCCGTTCCCTGCGGGTCGGCAGCCGCTTTCTCGAGGAATGTTTCGGACCGGTGGCCCTGGTCGCCGAGTACGACGACGCTGCTGATCTTCGAGCCGCGCTGCTCGAGTTGCCGGGCTCCCTGGCCGCGAGTGTGATCATGAACGATGAGGACGACCCAGACTCTGGCGAGATCATCGATCAGGTGTCCGGTTCGGTCGGCCGCGTGATCGTCAATGACTGGCCAACGGGGGTCGCGTTCACCTGGGCTCAGCAGCACGGCGGTCCTTGGCCAGCAACGTCCAACCCAACGGCCACCTCGGTGGGAGCGGCGGCGTTGCGCCGCTTCGTGCGGCCGATCGCTTTCCAGTCAGTACCGGACGATCTGCTTCCTGCCGAGGCACAGGCCGACAATCCGTGGCGTCTGCCGCGACGGATCAACGGCATTCTGACGCAGGGATAGCGTCGCGACGCCTCTGTTTTTGTGAAGCGGTGATCTTGGACTTATAGCCCCGGGGCGACGATAAGTCCAAGATCATCACCACAAGATTTCACCTACCGCCGCCGGTGACAGAGCCGCCACCGAAGCCCGCACCGCCACCGCCGCCAGACCCAGCGCCGCCACCGAAGCCCGCACCGCCACCGATGCCGCCGGCGCCGCCAAGACCTCCGGTCCCGCCTACGCCAAGGCGGCGTGGATTGACGTTCGCCGAGTTGGTCGGCATCGGCTCGTCGAGATTGGCAAGCACGACCCGCTGCCCCTCGACGAGACCCGACGTGATCTCAGTACGGTCCGGGCCGATGGCGCCGACATTGACTCGCACCGTCGACACCGTTCCGCCCTTCAACACCGATACGACGTGCAGCTGTCCCACGGTGTGCACGGCGGAGCTAGGCACCGTAAGGACGTTCGACACCGAGCTCGTCGTGATCGCTACCGATGCCCCGAGTCCGTCATAGAGCTTGGCCGTCGTTGGATCGAGCAGCACGGTAACCGGATAGCTGGTCGACGATCCCGTCGTCGTGTTGAGGATCCCGATGGCCGAAACCTTGCCGGACAGCGGTGTAGTCACCCCATCGACGATTACGCCTGCGGAATCGCCGATCTTCACTCGATCGATGTCGGTCAGGGAGACCGTGGTCGATACCTCACGGTTGCCGGAACCGATCACCGTGATTCCCGAACTTCCCGCGGACGAACCGACGGTCAGCCCGACTTGGGCCACCGTGCCGGAAATCGGGCTGGTGAGGGTTGCTTGCGCGGCGTTCTGCTGCGCCACGGCGACGTTCGCGTTGGCCGCATCAAGCTGCGCCTGATCCGCCGCCAGCGCAGCTGCGGTGATGGTCCGGCCGGATCCAGCGCCAGCGCCGGATCCGCTGAATCCTGACCCACCGGTCGAGCTGGAGGAGCCCGACCCGGTTCGCGAGCCCGACCCGCTTCTCGAGCCGGACGAGCCCGACCCGCTTGCGGAACTCGACGAGCCAAAGCCGTTCTTCGAGCCGGACGAGCCGGAGCCGTTCTTCGAGCCTGACGTCGCGGATCCGCCGCGACCGGCCGAGCCGGTGCCACTCGAACCTCCCGAACCGGCGTGGTTGGCGGATCCACCTGACCCGGTCGAACCGGATCGGCCGCTGCCGCTACTGGATCCGCTGGCACCGCCGCTGGGCGACACGAGAATGGCGTGCTGTAGCGCGGTCAGCGCGGTGTCGAGAGTCTTCTCGTTGCTGAGCTGAGTGTTTTCCTGCGTGGCGACCTGTTGTTGGTCGGCCAGCACAGTCGAGATGAGGCTCTGGCAGGCCGCCAGGCCGCTCACGGCCGTGCCACCTGATGGCGCGACCGGTGCGCTCGTCGGAGCGCTCGACGGCGACGTGGACCCGGGTGCGGATCGGGCACCTGACGGGGCCGTTCCCCCTGACTTGGCGGTCGGCGCTGTGGATTGGTTGGACGTGGGCGACGAGGCGCTGACCGCCGCGCAGGCCTTGACCTCGGCGCTCATGTCGGCGGACTGCCGTCGCCAGCTGCGAATCGATGGCCTGCTGTTGGTTGAGCACGACGGCCTGGGCCTGGGCAACCTTGGCCTCGCGCCGCGACGATCCCGGCATTCGACCCAGAAGCCACCCTCGTACCTGATCCGCCACTTGCGGTCCCGTGCGTTCCGGCGCCCGAACCAGTTCCAGCTCCGGAACCCGCGTTCGAGCCGGTGTGGGGCCAGACGACCCGGCGCTGCTCGACGAGGACGGCACCGGTGTCGTGCGGAGCAGGATCGCTGGAGTCACCGTCAACGCGGTTGTCGCTGCGCTTTGCGTGACGTGCGTTGTCGAACCCGCGCCGCTGGACGATGTCGATGACGACGTTGATGGTGCCGACGACGAACTGGTTGTGCCGGTCAGCTGTGCGGCGGTGTCCGCGGCAAGTGTCTGCTGCGCTCTGGCGACGTCGGCTTCCGCGGCTTGGGTCTGTTGGTTCAGCGCGGTCATGTCGAGCTGCGCCAGGGTTTGTCCGGCAGCCACCTGCTGGCCGAGCTGCGCCGCAACCGATGCCACCTTGCCCGACTCCGCGAAGCTGACGGTGGCCCGGTCGACGGATGAGACGGTGCCGACCGAGGTCACGGTCTGGGTCACCGACCCGCGGGTGACGCTGGCCAGCCGATAGGACGGTCCGGAGGAGCTCGTCATTGCCATGGCGACGCCACCACCAACGGCCACGGCGACAACGCGCGGCAACGCCAACGATGAGGATCCGCCTGCGCCTACCGCGACGCCCGGTCACCTGCTCACCCACCCGTGCTGCCCGATGCGCCGCCGGGTCGCCCGCGGCCGAAGCCGACCGTGCAGCCAGAAGACGATGCTGGGCTGACGGCAATGCGGGTGGCGGCGACGGCTCCGGTCGAATCGGTCGAGCCGAACGCGATGACGCACTTTCCAACGGCGAGCGATGCGGATGTCCCGCTCCCGGTGGCGGTGTACATGGTGCTGGGGTCGACGGACACGGTGTAGGTGATCGTGCCGCTTCGAGTCGACCCGACGACGGTCATCGTCGAGGCGGTAACCGCAGTCACCTTGCCGGTGGCTCGTGCAGCGAAGCCACCGAAGCCGCCGCGGCCGAATCCGCCGGACGGCGCGCCGGGAATCCGCCGGACGGCGCCCCGCTCGGGAAGGCTCCGGACGGAGCGCCGCTCGGGGCTGCTGAACCATTCAGTCCGCCGAAGCCGCCGTTACACGTGCCGTTGACCGGCCTTGGTGATCACCACGGTCGCGGCGGTGAATCTCGTGACCCGGGCTGGCGGGCTCGCCGACGGGGCCGGGGTGCTCGGCGCCGCTGATCCGGATGACTGGCTGCGCGCAGCCATGGCGGCGACGCATGTTCCTACGACCACGGAGGCCTTCGCTGCCGCCGTGGTTTGAGTGAACGCGGTCTTCGGACCGAACGCCACGGTGACCTGACCGGATTGTGGGCTCTGCACCTCCATGCTGGTGGCGGCCAGCGCGGCGATCGTGCCTTGGGCCGCCGGCCGCACACCGCGGGCGGGGCGCGCTCCCGAGGAGGACGACGAGCTCGACCCGCTGCTGGCTGGCGCCGGCTGGCTCGTCGCCGCGGCGCCAGATCCGCTCGTCTTAGAGCTACTGCACGCCACCAACGTCCCGGCAACGGCCAGAGCCACTGTCGCGCCGGCGAAAAGCCGGATGGCGCTGATGGGGATTCGAGTCGTCATGAGCTTCCTTTGATCGATGTCATTCACTGCGAAGCGCGTCGATGGGGGCCAGCCGTGCCGCGCGGCTCGCCGGGTAGACGCCGAAGATCACGCCGATCGCGACGGCCACGACGAGCGCGAGCGCGATTGCCGTCGGTGATATGGCGATCGGATTGTTGATCAGGTGCGGCAGCACGATCGCACCGATGATGCCGAGTGCCGCGCCCAGAACTCCTCCGGCGAATCCCAACACCGATGCCTCGACGAGGAACTGCCGCCGGATCACCGCAGGGGGTGCACCCAGCGCCTTACGCAAGCCGATCTCGCGCGTGCGCTCGGTGACGGACACCAACATGATGTTCATGACGCCGATTCCGCCGACCAGCAAGGACAACGCAGCGACACCCGCGAGCAGGATCGTCAATGTCTTGCTCACCGAGGTGGCCGTGGTGATGAGTGACTGCTGACTGGTGATCGTGAAGTCGGCATTCGTGGGCAAGCTGGCGTGGTGGAGGCTCAACAGCTGACTGTCGGCCTCCTGGTACGCCGCCGACAGCACGGAGCTCGATCGGGCGGCGAGATAGATCGAGGACACCGAATTGCGCGTGCTCCCGCCGACGAGGCGCGAGGCCGCGGTCGATATCGGGACCAAGGCCTGGTCGTCCAGGTTGCTCGTCGAGTCTGAACCGGCCGAGTTCAGTACCCCGATGACGGAAAACGGAATGCCGTTGATCGTGACGGTCTGACCAACCGGATCCGTTGCGCCGAACAATTCCTGGGCAGTCGTCGGGCCGAGCACGGTGACTGCCGCCGACTCGGCCTGGTCTGCCGTCGAGAGGAACCGGCCTTCTGTGACCGTTCGTGCTCGCACCGCGAGCCAATCGGGCGTCGTGCCCACGACGGACGTCGTCCAGTTCGTCGAGCCGTAGACCAGGCTCTCGGAGGTGGTCTTCACGGGAGCAACGCCTGCGACGTCTGGCGCGGCGACTGGCGAGCTCAGCGCGGCCGCGTCGGCGACGGTAAGAGTCGATGCCGAACCGAAGCCACCACGCACGCCGGTCGTGCTCGTGGCGCTGCCCGGTGACACGATCAGCAGATTGCTACCGAGCGCGCTGATCTGTGCGCTGACCTTCTGCTGCGCACCCTCGCCTAGGCCGACGGTCAGGACCACGGCGGCGATGCCGATCAAGATGCCCAGCATGGTGAGCGCCGAGCGAAGACGGTGCGATCGCACCGCGTCCCAGCCGGTTCGGAAGGTTTCCAGCCAACCCATTAGAGACCACCGCTGTCCGAGCTGATCAGCCCGTCACGCAGCTGAATGATGCGCTGCGCCCGCGCGGCCACGTCATGCTCGTGCGTGATCAGTACAACTGTCCGGCCCTGACCGTGGAGGGCATCGAGCAAGTTGAGAATGTCCTCCGTCGAGCCGGAATCGAGGTTGCCCGTAGGTTCGTCGGCCAGTACGAGAGCAGGATCGGTCACCAAGGCCCGGGCGACAGCGACTCGCTGCTGCTGGCCACCAGACAGCTCGCCCGGCCGATGCTCGATCCGGTCGGCCAGGCCCACGCGTCCCAGCTGATCGACCGCTCGAGTCCGCCGCTCGGCGCGCCGCACTCCGGCGTAGCACAGTGGCAGCTCGACGTTGCGCCATGCCGACATCCCAGCGAGCAGGTTGAACTGCTGGAAGACGAAACCGACCCTCCGATTGCGGATCTCGGCGAGCTCGAGCTCCGAAAGCCGGCCAACGTCATCCCCGGCGAGGAGATAACGGCCCGCAGTCGGCACGTCAAGACAGCCAAGGATGTGCATGAGTGTCGACTTGCCCGAGCCGGACGGGCCCATGATTGCGACGTACTCGCCCGAAGCGATCGAGAGCGACACGTCGCGGAGTGCTTCGACGAGCACTGAACCGGTGCGATAGGTCTTCCCCACGCCCTCCAGTTGGATGACCGGGTCGACGGTGACCGGGGGAATTGGCTCGGTTACCTGCATCTGCACCCGAGCAAACTGCTGTGGGGTTTCGTGGGGGTCCGGCAACTCGGGCTGCATGCTCATCAGCCCCCGCCGGTGCTGCGTGCCCCGCCGCCGCCTCCGCCGAATCCGCCGCCGCCACCGAAGCCGCCTGCACCGCCGCCAAAGTTGCCGCCGCCGGGGAATTGCCGCGTGCCACCGCTCGGACGGGCACTTCGACTGGCACTCGAACCGGCACCGCCGTTCGATGTCGTCGGGATCGCGACCTCGACCTGATCGCCTTCGTTCAGCCCGGATGTGATTTGGGTGCTCCCGCCGGATGACAAACCAACCCCGACCGGGTGGTTGACCTGCTTGCCGCCGGACACCAGGTAGACGACCCGCTGCCCGCCGACGGTGTGCACTGCCGCGGTCGGAACGACCAGCACGTCGGACAACTGCCGGTAGATCAGGGACACCGTCGCCGTGTCGCCAGCATGCAGACCGGGCGGATTACCGGTGACCGAGATGACGACCGGGAATGTCGCTACCCCAGACGAGGTCGTGGCCATCACGCCGACCGATGCGACGGTTCCGTAAACCATGCTCGGCGAGCTGCCCGGGACGATCTGCGCCTGGTTGCCGGGAGCGATGAGGCCGACGCCTGTGGAGTCGACTGTGGCGTTGACGATCCAGGACGTCGTGCTGATGACGAGGAACTGATCGGTCGACGACGAGCTGGTCGAGTTCGAGCCACCGGACCCGGAGCCGCCCGTACCGCCACTTGAGCCCCCGGCGCCACCGCCCGAACCACCGGACGTAGCGCTGCCTGAGCCACCAGACGACGTGCCGACCTGCTCGCCAACCGTGAGATTCACCTGGGCGACTACGCCGGCGATGGGCGACGTCAGCGTCGCCGCGGACATCGCCTGCTGGGCGGCGGTGACCTGCGCCCTGCGCCGAGGTCGCCGCCGCGGTGTCAGCCGTCAGCTGCGGGGCAGTGGTCGAACTGTCCGCGTTGTCGGCGGCCACCTTGGCCTGCGCGGTGGCCAGGGTGGCCTGGGCCTGGGCAAGGTTCGCGGTGAGGGTGGCGGTGTCTATGGTCGCGAGCACTGTTCCCGCGCTCACTCGCTGTCCGGCCGTAACCGCGATCCGCGTGACCTTGCCCGGAACGGTGAAGTTGACCGCGTCCTGCTCAGCCGGCGCGATTGTTCCCGTCGACGTGATGCTTTGGCGGATCGTTCCCGTCGTTGCGGCCACGAGACGATAGGTCGGATTGTTGGCGCTCGAGGTGCCGGCGCTGCGTGCCCACCACACGGCGCCCCCAGCCGCGAGCAGCGCGACGATCGCGGTAACGACGACCCACCGGCGCCTGGGGTAGCGCAAATGCAGCGCCCTCATCGCTGCTGTCCGTCCATCGCGGCCGAGCCTGGTCGGCGGTTGGTCAGGACAGCCTCACGACAGTTTCAAGCCTGCATCAAGCGCAGCTGAGCGTGGCATAAGGCGGACTGCTCGCCGCCATACGCCGAATCGACGTCGGAAACCGAATGAGCCGACGCGGGACACCAGAAGCTCGCGTCGGTGGCCAACCGATCCTGATCTTTGACTAGGCGCCTTCCAGCGACAACATCTCCAAGATCATCACAGGATCTAGGTCACTCTCGGGACCTGGGTCTCTCTCGGGACCTAGGTCTCTTGTCCAGCGCTCCGGTCTGACGTGGGCTTGAAGAATGACGACCACGACGTACGCCATCCATGAGACGTTCCGCCGCGCAGTGGTGCGCGCGATGTTGGCGCCCTCGGTGCACAACACCCAGCCGTGGCGGTTCGTGCTGCGGTCTGGTGTGCTCGATGTGTTCGCCGATCGTGGTCGCCAGCTGGCGGTGCTTGATCCGACGGGTCGGCAGCTGCATCTGAGTGTCGGGTGCGCCATCTTCAACGCCCGGGTCTCGTTGGCGGCCTCCGGCGTGAGCCCGGCGGTGTGCCTGCTGCCCGACCCGGGGCAGCCGAGTCTGCTCGCTTCGATCGACGTCGGCGACGCAGCGGTGGATCGGGAGCTTGCCGCCCTGGATCCGGTGATCGGCCTGCGTCAGACCAACCGCCGTCGGTTCGCTTCGGGTGAGGTGCCGCCTGAGCTCGTGAGCACGCTGGTCGCCGCCGCCGAGCGCGAGGGCGCCATTCTGCACCCGGTCGTCCTCGAGGACGACCGGGTGGCCCTCGCCCGGCTCGTGCAGCGAGCAGATTCGCAGGAGATCTCCGATCCGGCGTACCGGGCCGAGCTTCGGACCTGGACGACGACCGACCCGGATCGGCGCGACGGTGTCCGCGCCCTGGTGGTGCCACACGTCGACGGGACTGCCGGCGACGAGGTCCCGATCCGCGACTTCGACAGTCAGGGGCAGGGTGCGCTGCCCCCGCACACCCAATCGGGGCGCGAGCAATGCCTGCTGCTGCTCGGCACCACCACCGACCGGCCCGAAGCGTGGCTGCGCGCCGGGGAGGCGCTGGAACGGGTATGGCTGGAGGCCACCCGCGCTGGCTATGTCGCCAGTCTGTTCTCGCAACCGGTCGAGGTCGCGGTGATCCGGGCGCAGCTGCGGACCGAGCTGCGCCTGAGCATGCATCCGCACATGGTGATCAGGGTGGGTCGGGCTCCGGTCACCCCCGCGTCCCGGCGCCGGCAGGTCGCCGACGTCTTCGACGACCGAACCGCCGGTTAGCACCAATCCGAAAGGGGAAACACATGACAACGCATCGAATGATGACCGAAGCGCCGACTTACTCCGCAAGCCAAGCGCCGACCGACTCGGTAAGCATCGACAAGCCGAGGACCGGAGCCACGGCAGCGGCTATCGCGCTGGCCGTCCTGCGCGTGTCCATGGGCTTCGCGTTCCTGTGGGCTTTCCTCGACAAGACCTTCGGCCTGCACTACTCGACCCCATCGGCCAAGGCGTGGATACACGGCGGATCACCGACGAGGGGATTCCTTAAATCCGTTGACGTGGGGCCTTTGCAGTCATGGTTCCACTCGATCGCGGGTACCTGGTGGGCGGATTGGCTGTTCATGCTCGGCTTGCTCGGCGTCGGCCTCACGCTCATCCTCGGCGTACTGATGTATGCCGGCACGGCGGCCGGTGTCCTCCTGCTCGGCTTCATGTGGTTGGCCGAGCTTCCCCTTGCCCAGCACACCAGTGCCGGGGGTCCGAGCGGGTCGACCAACCCGTTCGCTGACTACCACTACATCTACGCCGTGGTCCTCGTGGTGCTCGCCCTCACCGGTGCGGCGCGGACGTGGGGTCTGGGCCAGCTGTGGGCGGCGCGTCCATTAGTCCGTCGGCACCCATGGTTGCGTTGAGTCCGGCCAGATAAGGGCTGAGCTCCTCGGCAACGACCTTGTCGTCAATCGGCCACGGCGGGGTGCGAGACACCTGTGCTCGCGCCCCCTCCCCGGCGATCAGATGCGCGGTCAGATAGAGCGGCTGCCCGCCCGTCAACAGCACGCCACGGATGACCGGATGCAGCGGTGGCGGTTCTGGCCCGAGACCGGCGAGGTGGACGATGGACTCGGCTGCGGTATCCGCCTGTTGCGCGCCTACGCCGCCCTGCTTGACGGGCAGGTGTGTCGCATCGCCGGCGGCGAAGATGCGCCCGCCGGCTCCCGTCACCCGACAGTGCTCGTCGACGTGCAGGAATCGGTCGATGGCGTGGCCGGCGATGCCTCGGACGTTGGGCCCGGTGATGCGCGGCACAGTGACGATCAGATCCGGGCGAAGGTCACCACCGGGGGTATGCAGCAATGGTCCATCCTGCTCCCGAATCTCGGACCCGGGGTACACGCTTATCTTCGCGTTCGCCAGCAATTCGGTGACGGCGTCGCTGGCCTCGCGGCCGAAGGCGGCTAGCGGCCGGGGTCCCGGCTCGCCCACGATGATCTCCGTCCGTGGCCCGCCAGCGTCGCCGGCCCGCGCAGCGGTCAGCAGCGCCAGTTCATAGATCGGCAACGGCCAACTCGGCTCGGCCGGAGCGACGAACGCGATCCGGCTGATCGCACCGGACCATATTTGTTCGAGGATTTCCCGATACGCGGGTGCAGTGCGATCGCTGAACACGAACACACCGGCCGGCGCCCGCAATTGATGTCCACCGATCGCCAGCAACAACGCGTCGTAGGAGACGTCTTCGGCGCCGGCATGCGCGATGTTCGCGGCGCGGTCGACCCAGTCAAAGCCCGTGCGAATCCAGCGAATCCCTGTATCGGAGACGATGCGAGCCACCGGGTAGCGGTGAACGAGTGCCGCTCCGAACGGCTCGAGAACGGCGAGGGGCCGATAGACGAGCGTGTCCGACGGGCTCACCAGGGTGATCTCGAGCTGATCACCCGCCAACCGTCGCAGCCGCAGCACGGCCTCCATCCCGGCGATCCCGCCGCCGCAGACGACGACCGAGAACCGACTCACCGTGGTGTTCACGGGACACCTATGTCCGCGCGTCGATCAGGCATGTCGCACCGGCCGCTCGAGTTCGCACGTCGCTGAGGTGGCGAGTCAGGCCGGCCAGCAGGTCGCAGTCTCCGAGTGGGATAGTCGCCCGCACACTCCGACTCGGCTCGTCACCCAGCAGCCCGAAGACTGCCTCGAGCAAGTCGAGTCGCGCACCACGAGGCAGATGGCCAGGCGTCACCGCAAACTGGAGCGTCACGGTCCCGCGATCGGCTGCGATATCAGCGCTTGCGAGCGGCGTGCTGTCGGCCCAGACGACGATGCGGGCGCAATCGTGTGGGTAATTCGGCTCGGAATCGAGATGTTGGCAGCTCGTCGAGATCATCAGATGTCTCCCCCAGGGACGCACCGTCGTCCCATCATGCTCGTGATGGGGCGGTTTCCACATCGGTCCAGATGCCTGGATTACTCGGGACCTTTGACTCTGCTTGGCGATCCGGGGTTCGTGCTCACGCTGGGTCACTCGGAACACCGGAGGACCGATGACCTCGCTGATTCAACCGGATCGCTCGCAGACCCTGCGCCGCGCGGCGGTGCGGGCCACCCTTGCTCCCTCGATTCACAACACGCAGCCATGGCGGTTCGTGCTGTCGGCCGACGCCCTGGAGATCCACGCCGATCGGTCGCGGCAGCTGCGGGTGCTGGACCCACGTGGCCGTCAGATGACGATTAGCTGTGGGTGCGCGCTGTTCAACGCTCGGGCGTCGATGGCCGCTGCCGGCTACGACCCGGCCGTCGAGCGCCGGCCTGACCCGATGCAGCCTGACCTGCTCGCGCGGGTGCTGGTCGGCGAGCCTCGGCGCGGCTGGGTGCCTATGGGAGCCTTGGATGATCAGGCTGAACGCCGGCACACGAACCGCCGCCGTTTCTGCGATGAACCAGTTCCGCCGGCAGATGTCGCCGCCTTGGTTGAGGCCGCAGCCGCGGAGGGCGCGGTCCTGTTTCCGGTCGAACGCGACGAACATCGACAGTCGACCGCGCGGCTATCGCAGCTGGCCGACGCAATCGAGAACGCCGATCCGGCGTACCGAGCCGAGTTGCGCGCCTGGACCACCGACGACGGACGGCGCCGCGATGGCGTACCGGCGGCTGCGGTCCCGCACACTGATGCGGGATCCGGGGACGAGATACCGATCCGGGACTTCGATACGCGAGGAATGGGCTGGTTGCCTACCGAGACGCAGTCGTCGATGCGGCAGTGCCTGCTATTGCTGGGGTCCGCCGCCGACGATCAGGTGGCCTGGATGCGCAGCGGCGAGGCGCTCGAGCGGGTGCTGCTCGAGGTCACCCGGCGGGGATATGTAGCGAGCCCGTTCACGCAGGTGATCGAGGTGGCCCGGACGAATGCCATGCTTCGACAAGAGCTGGCATTGACGATGTATCCCCACATCCTGCTGCGCGTCGGACGGGCACCTGCGACCGCTGCGACCCGACGGCGACGTCTGGTCGACATGATCGCCGAAAGTGTCTGAGCAGAACGTTCTCACCCCGAGCGACGGCAGATAGGGTCGGTGGCGATGCCAGGTGAGGCCGAATCGCACGAGCGCCCCGACGATTCGGGTCAGCTCGTGTTCCCTGACGCCCCGCGCCTGGAACTCGATGAGCTGCTGACCCAGATCATCGTTCGCGCGGAGGAGGTTCTGGCCACCCAGGGCAGGTTGCGTGGCCTGCTCGCCGCCAACCGGACGATCACCGCTGACTTGACCTCGCCTAACGTGCTGCGACGCATCGTAGAGGCTGGGTGCCAACTAGTGCGCGCCCGGTACGGAGCGCTTGGGGTGCTTGCCCCAAACGGCGGACTGGCCGAGTTCGTGCATGTCGGGATGGACGAGCAGGTGGTGGCGCGGATCGGGCATCTGCCGGAGGGCAAAGGCCTGCTCGGCGCGCTGATCGATGATCCTAGGACGATTCGGCTTCGGTCCATCGAGGATGACCCGAGGTCGGTTGGGTTTCCGCCGCATCACCCGGCTATGACCAGTTTCTTGGGCGTGCCCGTGCTGGTTCGTGGACAGGTCTTCGGCAATCTCTACCTGACCGAGCGCATCGATGGCGGGGAGTTCACCGGCGACGACGAGGAACTGGTGGCCGCCCTCGCGGCTACGGCCGGTGTTGCGATCGAGAATGCCCGGCTTTACGAGCAGTCTCAGCGCCGCCAGGACTGGTTGCAAGCGTCGGCCAAGATCACCAGGCAGTTGCTGTCGGCTGAGGGTGAAGAGCCGTTGCAGTTGATCGCCCGCGAGGCCCGCCAGATCGCGGACGCGGACGTGGTCACCGTCGTCCTTCCCACCGAATCCCGCGAGCGAATGATGGTGGAGGTTGCGGCCGGGCAAGCAGCCGACGAGTTGACCGGTCTGAGCTATCCGATCGAGCACACGCTGACCGGGCTGGCGTTGAGCAGCGGGCACCCAGTCCTGGTGGGTGACGCCGCCGATTCCGACTACGACTCCCACTTGTCGCAGGTGCTGCCGGTCGGCCCAATCATGGTGCTTCCTCTCGTCGGTACGGGGGACACGAGGGGTGCGCTCGTCATCGCTCGGCTGCGGGGGCGGAATCGGTTCGATGATGCTGACCTGGACATGGCGACCACGTTCGCCAACCATGCCGCAGTCGCTCTCGAACTCGCCGACGCGCGCGAGAGTCAGCAGCGCATGGTGCTGCTCGAGGATCGCGACCGAATCGCGCGCGATCTGCACGACCACGTGATCCAGCGGCTGTTCGCGGCCGGACTCTCGGTCGAGAGCGTCGCCGCAAGGCATGGCTCGGACGAGACGTCGCTACGCCTGCGCCGCGTCGTTGCTGAGCTGGACGAGACCATCCGGCAGATCCGCACGTCGATCTTCCAGTTACGCGGTCCCTTGATCGCCGAAGTGGGCACGATGCGGTCGGCCGTGTTGTCCGTGGTGTCAGAGCTCGAGCCGGTTCTCGGCCTGCAACCCCGGGTCACCTTCGCCGGGCCGGTCGATCTCGCGGCGCCCGACGCGGCCGTCGATGATCTCATCGCGGCATTGCGGGAAGCACTCACCAACGTCGCCCGCCACGCAAACGCTAGCTGCGTCGACGTCACCGTGGAGGCAACCACTGACTCTCTCGTCCTCGAGGTCACCGACGATGGCGTCGGCATCACGGACGGCTCGCGCTGGAGCGGCTTGGCCAACCTCCGGGCTCGCGCCGAACATCACGGCGGCACGTTCTCCATCGGCCAGGTCGAGGAGCCGCCCATGGACGACTACCGACAAGGAACTCGCTTGCGATGGACGATTCCGCTCCACTGACTCCAGATTCCACCGACCGCGCCATCCGGGTGTTCCTGCTCGACGATCACGAGGTCGTCCGGCGCGGAATAGCTGATGTACTCGAGGCCGATGGCATCACCATCGTGGGCGAGGCCGCGACTGCCGCCGAAGCCTTGCGCCGCATTCCAGCCACAAGGCCGGACGTCGCGATTCTCGACGCTCGGCTGCCGGACGGCAGCGGCATCGACGTCTGCCGGGACGTCCGTTCGTCCCTTCCCGCGGTGCGGTGCCTCATCCTGACGTCGTATGACGACGCCGACGCGGTGTTCGCCGCGGTAATGGGTGGTGCATCCGGTTATCTGCTCAAGCAGATCCGCGGGACCTCCCTCGTTGATGCCGTGCGGCAGGTCGCGGCCGGCCGATCGCTGCTCGACCCGGCCGTCACGGAACGGCTGCTGACGCGGCTGCGGCAGGGATCGGTGACCGATCCACGGTTGGCGACGCTCACCGATCGGGAGCGGGAGATCCTCGGCTTGATCGCCGACGGGCTCACCAATCGGCAGATCGGCGACCGGTTGTTCCTCGCCGAGAAGACGGTCAAGAACTACGTCTCCGGGCTGCTTGCCAAGCTTGGCATGCAACGGCGCACCCAGGCCGCCGTCTACGGCGCAACCATCCGCGACAAGTGACGAGACGCCTCGCGGATCGTGAGTGCGCGCGGATCGGATCAAGAGATGAATGACGACTGCCCCTGGAGTTGCGCCTCCGAAGGTGGTGAGCTGAATTACTCGGGCGACTGCCGTTGAATGACGCCAATGTTCGAGGAGGCACGTCGATGAGAGCACAGCCAGGCGATTTCCTGCTGGTCGAAGGACCTACTGAGCACAGCCACACCCGCCGAGGGGAGATCCTCGCCGTGCACGGTGACAATGGCGGGCCGCCGTTCATGGTCCGTTGGCAAGACAGCGGTCATGAGGCGCTCGTCTTTCCCGGTCCGGACGCCCACGTCGAGGCGACGGAGGTTCCCGGAGCGGGCTCGGTCTGACCGGCTCAACCCAGCCGGGCAGCGCTAACCCGGCGACAGTGGCCGGCCCGCCGGCCGCTCTGCCTGCTGCAGGTCAAGCGGTCGCTGCCGCGTCAGCCGGACACGCCGGTTAGCGCGAAGAACTCCGCTCGTGACCGTGGATCGTGCCGCAGCGTGCCGAGCAGGGTCGAGGTTACGGTGTCGGATTCGGTGGCGAGGACGCCGCGCTGGGTCATGCATGTGTGTCGAGCCTCGATGACGACGCCCACTCCCTTGGGCTGCAATCGGTCGGCGAGCCAGTCCGCGATCTGTTTGGTGAGCCGTTCCTGCACCTGCGGACGGCAGGAAAAGTGCTCCACTATCCGGGCCAGCTTCGACAGACCCAGGATCCGGTCACCGGGTAGGTAGCCGACATGGGCGACGCCCGCGAACGGCAGCAGGTGGTGTTCGCACACGGACCGCACCGGGATCGAGCGGGCCAGCACGAGCTCGTCGTAGTCCTCGTCGTTCGGGAACGTCGTCAGGTCGAACGGACGGGGCGTGAATAGCTCGGCGTACGCCCGGGCCATCCGCCCGGGAGTGTCGCGCAGGCTCTCGGTGTCGAGCGAAATGCCCAGCGCCGTGAGGAACTGGCCGGCGGCGCGTTCCGCGGCGCCGAGATCCATCCCAGTGGGCTCTTCCAGGATGCGGAGGACGGGACTGCTGCGCATGAGACGCTCTTTCGACGATGACGGCGCCCGTCGAGGCTCGGTCGACTATTTATCTAAAGAAGTTTGGTCTTATTCTTCGAAATCGTCAAGTCACAAGGAGAGTTCGACTTTCGTATATGCCTGTTTACGTTATGGTGGACGGTATGAGCCGCAGTGACCGGCCCAGTCCGGCGATCAGGGCGATCGCCGCGCTGGACGACGACCTGCGTCGCCGCATTCATGACTTCATCCGCGCGGCGCGACGACCCGTCACGCGCGAGGAGGCGGCGGCGGCCGTCGGCATTTCGCGCAAGCTCGCCGCCTTCCATCTCGATAAGCTCGTTGCTGCCGGGCTCTTGCGCACCGATTACCCGCACCCGCGTGGCGTGCGCAAAGTCGGGCGCGCGCCCAAGGTGTACGTCCCGGTCGATGCCGACGTCCGGATGAGCATCCCGGAACGCCAGCACGACGTCCTGGCGACCATCCTGATCGATGCCGTGCTGAGCGAGCGGGCCGGCGAGACCGCCCCGCACGCTGTCCTACGGGCCGCGCGCGACCGCGGCGAGGCGGTCGGCGCGGCCGAGCGTGAGAGTTCCCGTCCCGGCCGGCTCGGCGTCGAACGCGCGCTCACGTTGAGCGAGGGCTTGCTGAGCCGACAGGGATATGAGCCGGACCGGGTCTCACCCACGCGGGTCTGCCTGCGCAACTGTCCGTTCCATCCCGTCAGTAGGCAGTTCCCGGAACTCGTGTGCGGGCTCAACCACTCGTTCCTGACCGGCTTCCTGACCGGGCTGAATGCGCCGACCGTTCGCGCGGTCCTGCAACCACGAGTGGGTGAATGTTGCGTCGAACTGCGGTCGGCGACTGCCGATGACCGGTCGGCAACCGACATTCCTGCCAGTCAGTTGCCGTCCTAAACGTCAGCTACTCCCCAGGTCATAGACCGTCTGACCGCCTACGGAGGTGGCCGTGAAGTTTGACGTCACCCAGTTGGTGATCTCGCTGCTGGTTCCGGCGCCGCCGCCCGGGCCGCCGCCCGCTCCGCCGACAATGAAGTAACGGATCTCTCCGCCGGCGACATACGCCTTGAATTGCGCGAGTGTCGGCGTCGGATCGGATCCACTCCAGCCACCAATAGCGATGACGGCCTTGCCGCCACTGGCCAATTCGAGGCTGGCCGCACTTTGGTCGCCGACGGTTGCCGCGGCCCAGCGGGTGGAGGTGGCCTCGAGCAGCGCCGCGAGTTCGGTGTTGGACGAGGTCGGAGCTCCCGGCCCGGACCCACCGGGGATTTCGCCTTGTCCCGACTGCAGTTCGCTCCCGTTCCCCTGCTGGCTGAATGAGCTTCGGCCGCCGCCCAGCCCGCTGACGCCCGATGCCGTATTCGAGGTCGGCCCCGCCGACGGAATCGAACCAGCATGTGGGGTGGCCGCGGTGTCGGCCGCGTACGCCGCCGATCCGCCCCCGAGCGCGAGCACGCCGGCCAAGGCGGCAACCGCGACACCGCGCCGACTGATCAGTTTCGGAGGGACCGCGATGGCCACCGCGGCGACAAGCGATATGAACAGGAGCGCATAGCGGAGCCACGGATACCAATCGGCCGCCCGGGTCATCAGCTCGTAGCTCCATACGCCGGTCACCGCCACGCCAGCCGCAAGGGTCAGCCGGGCCCCCATGGCCGCACGTCGCCGCCACAGCACGACGGCGCCGATCGCGACCAGCGCAGCGATGGCCGGAGCGAGTTGCACCGCGTAGTACGGGTGGATGATGCCGCTCGCGTAGCTGAATACTCCGGCGGTTACGAGGAGCCAGCCGCCCCACAGCAGTGCTGCGGCACGGGTCCGGTCGGTTCGCGGCGCCCGGCGGGCGACGACGAACAGGGCGACGACCGCGACCAGCGCGGCCGGGAGCAGCCAAGAGATCTGCGTGCCGAAGTCGGAGTTGAACATCCGGCCGAGCCCGGACGAGCCGCCGAAGCCGCCACCGCCTCCCCACCGCCACCGGGACCACCGCCGGCAGCGAGATCGGCGCCCCCGATTCCGGGAAGCTGACCGGTCGGCCCGGTGCCGCCACCGCCCTGACTGCCGCCAGGTGTGCCGGCCACGCCGCCCGTCAGCCGGTTGAGCCCGTTGTAACCCCAGGCCAGCCCCCACACGGAGTTGTTGCCCGAGCCACCGATATAGGGCCGGCTGCTCGCGGGCGTCAACGTCACCGCGAGCACCCACCATCCGCCGCTGACGACCATCGCCGCGCCGGCGAGCAGCAGGTTGCGAATGCGCCGGCCTAGCGTCGTGTTCGCGGCGACGAGGTAGACGATGGCGAGCGCGGGAAGCACGGTGAAGGGCTGCAGGCTCTTCGTCAGAAAGTCGAATCCCATAGCCGCGCCTGCGACCACCAGCCAGCGCAGCTTGCCGTCGTCGATGGCCCGGGTAACGCCGTAGGCAGCGACGACGAGGAGCAGCGTCATCAACGCGTCGGGGTTGTTGAAGCGGAACATCAGCACGGCGACCGGAGTCACCGCAAGCAAGCCACCTGCGATCAGTCCGGCGGCCGGCCCGAACCAGCGTTTGACCGTGAGATAGAGGAGCCCGACCGCCGCGACGCCCATCAGGGCCTGTGGGACGAGCATTGACCAGGAATTGAATCCGAAGATGCGGCCGGCGATCTCCATCGGCCACAACGAAGCCGGCGGCTTGTCGACGGTAATGAAGTTGCCCGAGTCCAGCGAGCCGAAGAACATCGCTTTCCAGCTCTTCGTGCCGGCCTGCACAGCGGCCGCATAGAACTGGTTGGCGTTCCCAGAGGCGCCGAGATTCGTCAGGTATAGCAGCGCAGTTCCGGCAAGCAGCGCGAGCACTGAAGGACGGACCCACGTGGGTTGGCCGACCGGACCTTGCAGAGCACGGCGCACGCCGCTCCGGCCCCGAGGCGCCAATGCCGGTGGGGGTGCGTCAGGGCGAAGATACGGGTAGGTCGTTGTCATGGCAGGGTCTCCACATCTGGTACGGCACGATGGCTGGCTGCTTGGACTGGTTGGCGCGCGGAGAAGACCCACTCGCGCAGCAGAACGAACCGGAGCACGGTCGCGGCGAGGTTCGCGAGTAAGAGCACTGCGACCTCGACGAAGCGTGACGGGTCGATGCTGATCCACGACAGCACAGCGAGCGCCCCACTCGTGACAGCCAGACCAAGTCCGAACACGAGAAGTCCTTGCAGTTGGTGCCGGGCGACGCCTTCGCCCCGCACGCCGAAGGTGAATCGTCGGTTGGCGGCCGTATTCACCACCGCCGTGAGAAGGAGTGCGACCAAGTTGGCGAGCTGCGCGCCGATGCCAGCGCGCAGCGCGACGAACAGAAGCAGGTAAGCGACGGTGCTGGCCGCGCCGACGGCGGCGAACCGCAGGATCTGGCGCGCCAGCGATGGCGGCACTCCGGGTACTCCGATCGGCTGCCGCCCGAGCTGCTGCCGCAAGTCACGCAGTGGGAGGGCGCCGGTGGCGAATGCGCGCCCAACTCGGGCGATTCCTCGCAGGTCAGCGACAGCGGTGGCAACGATGTCGACCCGACTGTCCGGGTCATCGACCCAATCGACCGGCACTTCGTGGATTCGCAGCCCGGCGCGCTCGGCCAAGACGAGCAGCTCCGTGTCGAAGAACCAGTTCCGGTCGTGCACGTATGGCAACAGAGCACGTGCATGGTCCGCGCGCATCGCCTTGAATCCGCACTGTGCGTCGGAGAAGCGGGCCCGAAGCGTGGCGTGCAGCAGAAGGTTGTAACCGCGGGAGACGAGTTCCCGCCGCGGACCGCGAACTACCCGCGCCGTCCGCGACAACCGGGTGCCGATCGCCACGTCGCTGTGCCCCGACATCAAGGGGGCGATCAGTGGAAGAAGGGCCGCGAGGTCCGTCGACAGATCGACGTCCATATAGGCGACGATGCGAGCGTTGCTGGCAGTCCAGACGTCATGCAACGCGCGACCGCGACCTTTGGCCGCGACGTGGACGGCCTGCACGTCCGACAGCTCGTCTTCCAGTTGCTGGGCGATGGGCCAGGTGCCGTCGGTACTGGCGTTGTCGGCAATGGTGATCAACGTCCGGAAGGGGAACTCGTCGTGCAGGTACGCGTGCAATCGCCGCACGCTCGGCGCGAGGTCGCGCTCCTCGTTGTAGACCGGGACGACGATCTCGACGTCGGCCGTCCCGGTGTGGGTGGGGAGCACCAGCTGGGCGCTGGCCTCAATGGAGGTCATGGCGTCGCTCCGTCTGCGGTGGCGGGTTATCTCGGGGATTCGGTCATGCGCAAGGCCAGCGCTGGGCAGGTCGCTACCGTCCGCCGCTCGGCTCGGTTGTCGACCGGAGCACCGCGCCGGCCGAGCAGGATGGGAAATCCCCACTCGTCTCGGACGATTTGTTCCGGCAGGAGTTCGGCGCACAGCCCGTGGCCATCGCAGCGCGTCCAGTCGATCTCGATCGTCATCGCGACCCTCCGATCGGTAGCTGACCTCGCACCGGACGCCCGCAGCCGCCCCGCAGATGCGCGGCGATGTCATCCGACAGCGCAGCTAGTCCGCTGCGGACGAATTGCGCCGCTCCGTCCGGATGCCGGCAGGCGCCACGCCCGTCGACCAGGTCGGCATGACGGAGCCCCCAGGCGAGGCCGTTCCGGTCGCCCGTCCAGATCGCTCGGACATCGCGAGCCAGGGCCGGCAGGCCGAACAGGCACGGTCCGCACTGCCGGGCGGACTCGGCCGCCAGCCAGTCGGTCACCCGCACCAGTTCGCCGAGCCCGCACGTCGTGTGATCCAGCACGAGGACGACTCCAGCGCCGAAGCTGCCGCCGGCATTGGCGACGCCCGCTCGAGATAGCCGCAGCTCGGGATCGGCGGGCAGCCAGCGTCCGTGGTAGCCGCCCACAACCACTGCCTGCGCCGGCGCAGCGTGACTGGCCTCGAGGAGCACGCCGAGCGGCGTGCCCAGCGGCACTTCGACGACGCCGGCTCGCGATACGGCTCCGCCGAGCGAGAGCAGAGTGCTGCCGGGCTCGGCGAGCGAACCGGTGCCGCCGTACCGCTGGGGGCCCATACGCAGCAGCACGGCGAGCTGAGCGAATGTCTCGACGTTGCCGAGGATCACGCCGAATGAACTGGCGTGGATGCGCCGGCCAGGGGGGATCGCCGGGCCGCCTCGGATGGACCGCAGCACGGCGCGGGCTTCACCGCTGACAAATCCACCTGGTACTCGATGGATCCGCACGATGCGCGCGTCGGAGCGCTCCGCGACGGCGTCGCGGACCGAATCAGCGCTCATCGAGTCGTGCACCGCGAGAGTTACCCGGTGGGCACCGATCGAGGCCGCGAGGCCCAGCGCGCCGTCCAGCACGAGATGGGGGGAGAACCGCAGGAGCAGCCGATCCTTGCTGCTCGCGGGCTCGCTCTCGCATCCGTTTATGACGACCTCGCGGCGCGTTTCCGCCGGCAGAGCGCGGATCTTGGCGGCGAGCGGAAAGCCTGCACCGCCGCGCCCGGCCAACGCGACGCCATCGAGCATGCCCACCAATCGGGGTAGCTCGACGGCTGGCTGTGGGCCGTGCGTGGCACGGTGCGCGCGCTGGTCCAGGCGGCTCAGCCCGCGATCGAGCCCGGCAAGTAGGCGGGGCGCGCCGATGCTCCACGCCGTCGGCTCGGCCGGCGTGGTCGGGGCAGGGCGGATCAGCACGGCGGTCACCGGGTTGCCTCGATCGGGACCATGGCGCGGCGCACGTAGTCGCGGCGAGCGAGTGAGACGAGGCGGGCCGTGATGGCGGCGAGCACCCCGACCAGGCAGATCAGGAACAAGGCGTCGACCCACGCTTCACCGACATCGGTGCCCGACCGGAAGCCGTGGACTATCGCGGCGGCCCATCCCAGGTAAGCCAGCGCGTGGAGCCCCCGCCAAACGCGGATGGCCCGCGGCGAACGGGCAAGTCGACCTCGGCCGAGGCCGAGTGCGCTCACGGTGAGGAACACGTACGCGGCAACTGAGCCGAACGCCACCGAACCCGGTCGATAACCGGACTGGAACGGTATGAGAGCGCCGAGGACGCCTACATGCGCTTTGGCGTCCGCCAGGATCGCCGTGATGTGCACCGCAAGGAGTGCCAGCCCGAGGACGGCAGCTGCCCGATGCGCGTACTGAACGACGACCCGCCGCGCCGGGTTCGGGCTCGGCATCGAAACCAATGCCCCGAGCGCGGTCGCCGCGCTTAATGCCACGAGAGCGGCCAGGCCGGCCCCGCGAGCGGTGTACCACAGCGTCGTCATGACGCCACCGCTTCCAGGCCGACGGTGGGCCACCACGCGGTCACCACGATGGTGCCGTCGCGAGCGACGAGCCGGGCGGCAAGCCGACGGGCGGTGAGCCAGTCGAGCGCCGCACCGCCGAGCACGATCGCCGCCGTGCTCGCGGTGTTGGCCGCAAGAGCTGATTGGGCGTGCACGGTCACCGTGCGCCATGGTCCGTCGGCGGGCGCGCCGGTCCTGGGATCGACGATGTGGTGCATCGGTTGGCCGGCCCGCGTCCAGCGCCGGACGGTCGTGGTTGACGTCGCCAGGCCGCCGTGCCGCACGAGGACCAGCTGTCCCGGAGTGCCGGCCCGTTCCGCAACCAGCACGTTCCAGCCGGGCGCATTGCCATGAACGGCTAGGTCGCCGCCGATCTCCACCAGCACCGCGGTGCGATGACGTCGGGAAAGCACAAGGGCGGCGAGGTCGGCCAGATGAGCCTTGGCGGTCGCACCCAGGTCCAGCGCGGTACCGGGCGGCACGGTCAACAGGTCGGCCTCCCGATCCAGAAGCACGTCATGCCAACTCGCCTGCGGCGCAAGCGGGTGAACCGGATCGCTCGAATCCGCGACGGCGCGAATGTCCCGGTCGTAGCCGATGCATCGCATGGCCAGGCCGACCGTCGGATCCACCACGCCGCCGGTGACGGCGGCCGCGTCCAGGGCGGCCCGGACGAACTCGACGAGTAACGCGGGCACCGGCGTCGGCCGCCCGGCGTTGGCGTTGGCGCGCGACAAGGCTGAGTCGGGGCGGAAGCGACTTGCGGTGCGGTCGACCAGATCGAGCAGCGCGGTGAGATCGCGAGCCGCGGCGTCGCGAGCGGTCGGATCGGCGACGATCAGCCGCACCATGCAGCTCCACGCTTGTTGGACGTGCGTGCACTGGGCCAGCGCCGTGGCGTCCACATCGGCCGTGATGCGCGTCCGGGTCGCTGGACCGGGGCTGACTGCCGGATCGAGGGTGCTGGTCATGATCCGTTGCTCCCCGCTGCTGGGGCATTGCCCTGATTGGTCGAGCCGACGCCGCTGGTGCCGTTGTCGGACGACGCTCCGGGCGTCGGCGTGCTGCTCGCTGAACTGCTCGAGGAACCTGGCGTGCTGGCCGTCGCGGACCCGGCGGCGGACCCCGAGGTGCCGGTCGACGTGGAGCCCGACGTTTCCGCCGAGGTGCCGGTCGTGGCGGAATTGGCAACTCCGGCCACGAGCGTCGCGCCGAGGGCCGCACCTGCCGTCGCGACCCCTGCCGCAGTGAATGTGGCGCGGCGCAACACGCGATTCGGTCGCTTGGGGGGTGGTGTCGTTGTCATGCGTACGACGATCACCGGGGGTGACTCATCGCAGCCTCAGCCGACCGTCAAGTGCACCTCAAGATCGGTTAGGAGGCGGCTGAACGATGCTGGGCTTGTCGCTGACCCAAGATGATCTTTGAGATATCGGCTCTATTTGGCACTAACTCCAAGATCATCCGTGGGGGGACCTCAGGCGGCTACGGGGCGCCCAGATAAAGGGTGACTTGCGCGCCGCCGGTTGGTGAGCTACCGGTATCCATCCAGCCGCCACTGGCCTGCGCGCACCGTCGCGCGATCGACAACCCCAGGCCACTTGACCCGCGGTCGCTGCGTCCGCGGATCCCCGCTCCATCGGGCAACCCGGGACCGGCGTCGCTTACGGTCAGCTCGGTCAGGCCCGACAGACTGGACAACCGCGGGCTGAACGCGGCTGCGCCACCCGACGGGCTCGGCGCACTGACCGCACCCTCGGGGCTCAAGACTGCGTTGAACCGGGCCGGTCCGGCGGCCGAGCCAGGCCCGAACGACCGGTCCGCCGGTGGATCCAACGATGCCGCGGCGTCCGGGACAAGAGAGCCAGTCGGGCCCGCGCCTACCGAGCCGGTCAGGTCCCACGAGGTCGACGAGTTCGGGGACGCCGAGCGCAGCGACACGGCAAACGGCGTGCCTTCGGGGGTGTGCGCCACGACATTTTCGATCAGCGCGTCGACCGCCGCGGCCAGATCTTCGGCCGACGCTCGGACGATGAGCGGACCGTCCGGAAGGGTCAGCGTGCACGCCCGTTCCTGCTCGTCGGTCAGGGCGGACCAGAACGCAACTCGATCGCGCACCACCGCGGTCGCATCGGCGGACGGCAGCCGGCCTTCTCGTTGCGGCCTCCGGGCGGCATGGATGACCGCAGTAAGGGTTCGCTCGAGGGCGGACGCCTGGGTCGCGATCCGCTCGCGCTCGGCCGGATCGCGCAGGGACTCCGACTCCAACCGCAGCGCGGTCAGTGGCGTTCGCATCCGGTGCGAGAGGTTCGCGACCGTCTCGCGTTCTTCGGCGACCAGCTCGTCGATCCGGTCGGCAAGCTGGTTGAGCGATGCCCCGACTTCAGCCACCTCACGCGGCCCGTTCGTTGGGGCCCGAGCGGTGACGTCCCCGGCGGTCAGCAGGTGCGCGGTCTCGGCCGTCTGGACGAGGGGCCGAACGATGCGACGAGTCAGCAACTCGGCGCCCAACACGCTCACCACCAAAAGCGCGAGGCTGCCACCGACGACCAGCATCAACCGCCCGACTTCACCGCTGTGCAAGGCAGCATTCGACACGTAGACCTGCACGAAGTACATGCCGTCGGGCAGCCGCAGGGCGAGCTCGGCGACTTGGCCACCGGGAATCTGACGTAATTGGGCCTGTTCGCCACCCTCTCCGCCGGGTGGTGGCCGGTTGTTCTCTGTCTCGTTCGGGGCCGACTGCGCTGGCGGGCCGTTGCCTGGTTCGGCGGCGCCGGGCGGCGCAGTGCCGAGCAGGGTCCCGCCGGGGGTGCGCACGCTGGTGCGGCGGTCCTTGTTCTGCGCGAGAGCCTTCAAGTAGGAATCGATGGCGGCCTGATTGCTGTTCGTGCGAATGGTCAGCGCCACGTTGTTCGCTTGTAACACGGCCGCGCGCTCCGCGTTCTGGACCACGGAAGAGCGAATGAGCAGCGCCACCGGGATGGCGAACGCCAGGATGACGAGCGTCGTCAGCCCGACGACCAGGGCCATGATCTGGCGGCGCATGTCACCCTTCCACGTCCGAGGGGGCCATCAGCCGAACCCCCACTCCGCGCACGCTGTGGACGTAGCGCGGGTCAGCTGCGGACTCACCGAGCTTGCGGCGCAGCCAGGACAGGTGCACGTCGACGGTCCGGTCCGAGCCACCCCAGGCGAGCTGCCAGACCTCAGCGAGAAGGTCGCGCTTGGTCACCACCTCACCGGCCCGCCGGGCCAGCGCGAGCAACAGGTCGAACTCTTTACGGGCCAGATCGACCGGGCGCCCGTCGACGATCACTTCCCGGCTGCGGGTGTCGATCGTCAGCCCGCCGACCGTGATCAGCGGTTCCTCGTCGGCCTGCCCGGTGCGGCGCATCACTGCGCGGACGCGGGCGGTCAGCTGGGCTGCAGTGAACGGTTTGATCACGTAGTCGTCGGCGCCGAGATCGAGCAGCCGGACGATCTCGGCTTCGTCGTCCCGGGCGGTGGCCACGATCGTGGGCACGTCGCTCACGCTGCGCAGCATGGACAGCACGTCGGCCCCGTCGATGTCGGGCAACCCGAGATCGAGGAGCACGACGTCGGGTCGCTGGGCCACCGCCGACGTGAGCGCACCCATGCCGGTGTCGACTGAGTTGACGGTATGCCCCTGTTCCCGCAGGGCGCGCATCAACGCCGAGCGGATTGCCGCGTCGTCCTCAACGAGCAGGATTTGGACCACGGGAGCGACGGTCAGTTCGGTTGGTCGGGTCCGCCGTCCGGGTGGTCGTCGCGCGGCCGGTTGCGCAGGTTGCGCAGGAACTCGGGATCGTCATCCGGGGCGACGGGCCGGCGGGGTGGGGCGGGGGGTCGGCCGAACTGGCCCGCCCAGCCTGCCCGCGGAGCGGCGGTGGGAGCCGGTGGTACGTCGGACTTGCGCGGACGTCCGACGGTGAACCAAAGCACGGTGCCCACGATGTTGAGCACCACGATCACGATCACCCAGACCGGTTTCGGGAGCAACCGGATCCGCTCCCGCGGCGCGGATATGGAATCGAAGAGTGCATAGAGCCAGAAGCCGAACGCAACGAGGGCGAGGAGGCCACCGAACCGGATCATGGCTTCAGCCTAGGCTTGCTTGCTGTGGGTTTCGTTGATCTCCAGGACTTCTTGCGCGCATTGGAGCGTGAGGGCGACCTGGCAAGGGTGGACACCCCGGTCGACCCGGACCTCGAGGTGGCGGCGATCGTCCAGCGGGTGGTGCGCGATCGGGGGCCGGCCTTGTTGTTCGAGCACCCGCGACGCGGCCGGCTACCGCTGGCGATCAACGTCTTCGGAACGACGCGGCGCATGGCCCGGGCATTGGGAGTCCAGTCCCTCGACGAAATCGGCGAGCGGATCGGCGACCTGCTGCGCCCGGAGTTGCCACGCGGTTTCGGTGGCTTACGCGACGCGCTCGGGAAGGTCGCCCAGTTGCGGGCGGCGCCGCCCCGGCGGGTGAAGGTCGCTCCGGTGCACGAGGTCGTGCTCAAGGGAGAACGATGTCGACCTGTCAATCCTGCCAGGAATCAAGGCATGGCCAGATGACGGCGGCGTCTTCCTGAACCTCGGACTCACCCATACCAAGCACCCCGAAACCGGGGCGCGCAATCTCGGGCTGTATCGCTTGCAGCAGCACGACGAGAAGACGGTCGGCCTACATTGGCAGATCCACAAGGATTCAACCTCGCATGCCGCGGTTGCCGAGCGCCACGGCGAGCGACTACCCGTCGCTATCGCCTTCGGTTGCCCGCCTGCGGTCACCTACGCGGCGTCCGCGCCGTTGCCGGGCGACATCGACGAGTACTTGTTCGCCGGATTCCTGCAACGCGACCGAGTGGACATGGTTGAGTGCCTATCGGTCCCCCTCCAGGTACCCGCCGCGGCGCAGGTGGTCCTCGAAGGATGGGTCGAACCGGGCGCGCGGCACCCGGAAGGACCCTTCGGTGATCACACCGGCTTCTACACGCCGGTTGAGCCGTTCCCGTTCATGCGCGTCGACGTCATGACCATGCGGTCGGACGCGATCTTTCAGACGATCGTCGTCGGCCGGCCACCGCAGGAGGATGGGCCTATCGGGAAGGCCACCGAGCGAATCTTCCTGCCTCTGATCCGGCTGACCATTCCAGAGATCGTCGACTACGACCTGCCCGAGGCGGGCGTGTTTCACAATTGCGTCATCGTCTCGATCGAGAAGCGGTTCCCCAAGCACGCCCAGAAAGTGATGAATGCCATATGGGGCGCCGGATTGATGTCGCTGTCGAAGCTGATCGTCGTCGTCGACGCGGATTGTGACGTGCACGACTACGCCGAAGTCGCGTGGCGGGCATTCGGGAACGTGGACTACGCGCACGACGCACTGCACACGGTGGGCCCGGTCGACCACCTGGACCACGCGTCGTACGAACAGTTCTTCGGCGGCAAGCTCGGAGTGGACGCCACCCGCAAGCTGCCGGGCGAGGGATATCGCCGCGACGGGGGATGGCCGCAGGAATGTGTGGTCGACCCCTCGACCACGCAGCTGGTTGGCCGCCGCTGGGCCTCGTATCGCATTCAGCGCGGGGCCGACGGAGGTGCAGGGTGACTGAGCCGAATCGCGCCACATTGCCCCACAGTCCCGGCGCGAACCGAGGCCGGGTCGCGAAGTTCTTCCGGCTGGTGATGATCGAACACTCTGTCTTTGCCCTGCCGTTCGCATACATCTCGGCGTTGACGGCTATGTGGCAGCTGACCCGTTCGGTCCACTGGTGGGAGCTGCTGCTGATCACCATCGCCATGGTGTCTGCGCGGACGGTCGCCATGGCGGCGAACCGGATCCTCGATCGAGGCTATGACGCGCTGAATCCGCGGACGGCACAACGCGAGCTGGTCACCGGCGAGCTCGATCTGCGTGCCGCCTGGATCGGCACGGTCATCGCATTGATCGTCTTCCTCGCGAGCGCCGCCGCCTTGTCGTGGCGCTGCCTCCTGTTGTCGCCGATAGCCCTCGGCGCGCTGGTGCTCTATTCCTATGGCAAGCGGTTTACCGACTTTCCTCAAGTATTGCTGGGAATCGCACAGTTCATGGCACCGGTCGGCGCCTGGTTGGCGGTAACCAACGAGGTGTCGTGGACCGCAGTGGCGCTCGGCCTCGCGGTGGGCACGTGGATCGGCGGATTCGACCTCATCTATTCCTGCCAGGACGCCGAGGTCGACCGGCGCATCGGTTCGCGGTCGTTCCCGGCTCGATTTGGCATCCCGGCGGCACTGCAGGCATCGTCGTTCGTTCATGTCGTGACGCTCGGCGCGTTCGTCTGGTTCGGCGTCGCCGCTGGGCTCGAATGGTGGTGGTGGCTCGGCGTGCTGCTCACCGCCGGCGTGCTTGTCTACGAACATCGCATCGTGCGACCAGATGATCTCCGGCGCGTCAACCGGGCATTCTTCACCGCCAACGGCGTAATCGGCATCGGCCTGTTCGTGTTTGCCCTCGCTGATCTGATCGCGCAGGGCCTCCGCTGGTAGGCGTAGGTGCGGCGATGACGAGGCTGCCGTGGGTCGTCGGCGTGTCCGGCGCATCCGGGACCCCGTACGCCCGAGCGGTGCTTGGCGGCTTCCTTGATGCCGGGCTGCCGGTGGACCTCGTCATTTCGCGCGCAGCCCGGCTCACCTTGCTGGACGAGACCGGCGTTCGCTTCCGAGACTCCCATTGGGCCACAGATCTGGCCAGCTGGCTGGATCGCGATGTGGCCGACGCGAATCTCGTCTGCTGGCCGCCGGCCGACCTCGCCGCGGGCCCCTCGTCGGGGTCCTACCGGACCCGCGGCATGGTCGTGGTTCCCGCATCCACCGCGTCGGTGGCGGGGATCGCGATCGGGCTGTCCAAAGACCTGCTGCAACGGGCCGCTGACGTCACACTCAAGGAAGGGCGGCCGCTGGTCGTCGTTCCGAGAGAGACGCCCTACACGCGGGCGACGCTGCAGCACTTGCTCGAGCTGCACGATGCGGGCGCTGTCGTGCTCCCGGCAAGCCCCGGTTTCTACAGCGCACCGGCATCCGTAGACCAGCTCGTCGATTTCGTCGCGGCCAAGGTGTTGGACGTGCTGGGCGTCCCGCACGACTTGATGACCCGGTGGACCGGCCAGCTCGGCGCCGCGCTGACTGATCATCACGGGGCGTCGCCGCCAGCCCGTCCCGTACCCTGACGGCATGCCGCTCACGCAATTCCGCAAGGCCGAGCTGACCGAGAAAATCGCGGCCGGGGAACGCCTCGACTACGCGGACGGCGTTGATCTGTATGCCGCGGACGACCTGGCCTGGCTGGGCGGTCTCGCCCACGGCGTCCGGACCGCCAAGAACACCGACATCACCTACTTCAACGTCAACCGGCACCTGAACCTCACCAACGTCTGCAGCGCCTCGTGCGCGTACTGCTCGTTCGAGCGCAAGCCGGGACAGGCCGACGCGTACACGATGCGGGTCGAGGAGGCCGTTGCGAAGGCGCTCGCCATGAAGGACGACGGCATCACCGAGCTGCACATCGTCAATGGCCTGCACCCCACGTTGCCGTGGCGGTATTACCCGAGAGTGCTCCGCGAGCTGAAGGCGGCCCTGCCGCAGGTGGCGCTGAAGGCGTTCACGGCGACCGAGGTCCACTGGTTCGAGAAGATCAGCGGGCTGCCAGCCGACGAGATCCTCGACGAGCTGATCGACGCCGGCCTCGAGTCGCTCACCGGCGGCGGCGCGGAGATCTTCGACTGGGACGTCCGGAAGCAGATCGTCGATCACGACACGCATTGGGAGGACTGGTCGCGGATCCACCGGCTGGCCCACAGCAAGGGGCTGCGCACCCCGGCCACGATGCTGTACGGCCACATCGAGGAGCCGCGGCACCGTGTCGACCATGTGCTCCGGTTGCGCGGGCTGCAGGACGAGACCGGCGGCTTCGTCGTGTTCATCCCGCTGCGGTTCCACAACGACAACAACCGGCTGTCTCACCTGCCGATGGCCCAGCCAGCGGATGTGCTGCGCACGTTCGCCGTCAGCCGGCTGCTGCTCGACAACTTCGATCACGTCAAGGTCTTCTGGGTGATGCACGGGTTGTCGACCTCCCAGCTGGCCTTGAACTTCGGCGCCGACGACATGGATGGCTCGGTCGTCGAATACAAGATCACCCACGACGCGGACGGGTTCGGCACCCCCGACAAGTTGACCCGGGAGGACCTGCTCGGGCTGATCCGCGACGCCGGGTTCCGCCCGGTGGAGCGAAACACGCGCTACCAGGTCGTTCGCGAGTACGACGGGCCGGTACCGCTCGCGGTCCGGCGAGCCGAGCCGCAGGCGGTCTGGGCGTGACTGCGCCGGGGTCCGACGAGCCGATCCGCGGGCCGGCCGGGGAACCGTCGGACGAGCTAGTCAGCCGCCGGAGATCGCGCCGCCGCTGGAGGTCACGCCGCCGCCCGAGCCGTCGTTCGGTCGATCCATGGGGACGCTGTGGATGTACACGATCCTGCGGTTCCTGGTCTTCGGAGTCCTGTTCGGTCTGCTCTGGTTGGTGGGCGTTCCGGTATTCCTCGCCGCGGTGCTCGCGCTCGGGCTGTCCGTGCCGCTGTCCTACGTTCTGCTCGCCAGGCCGCGGGCCGCGCTCGCCGAGACGGTCGAGGCGCGGCTCATGGCCCGCCGCGCCCATAGCGATGAGCTCAGCTCTCGGCTCAAGGGCGACGACGGAAGCGCTACGCCCTAGAGCCTGCGCCAACTCCCCGGTCGGCTCCGGCGCGCTATTCTGGCGCCAGCTCTCGGCTCAAAAGGTGAGTGACGAAACGGCCACGGCTCATACGTGTTGACAATTCGCACTATGCGCCAGGCCCATGCCGTGCGCACACTGGGAGGGTGACCGCGCCACATCCGCAGATCCGCATCGGCTATGCAGAGCGCTCCGCCGCTCAGGAGGCCCTCGACGAGCATCTGACCGCCGGACGGCTCGACCCCGACGAGTACGCCGACCGGTACGCCGCGGCTGAGATAGCCCGCACCCAAGCCGAGCTCGATGCGCTGTTCACCGACCTGCCGGCGCCGCATCCGTCGACTGGGCACTCGACTCTCCCGGTGAACGCCAGCTCTGGCGGCTATCGGCGGGATTGGTATAGCTACATCCCGGAGTCGTCGGTCGGTCGCATCGCCGCGCTCATTGCCGTGGTCGTGGCCGTGATATTGGTGTTTCCGTTCGCCGTCGCGGCTGTCGTGCTGTACTTCGTCGTTCTCCCGCGGCTCACGTCTGGCCGACGGTGGGGCTATCCGGGCAGCCCGATGTGGTTGGGCCGGGCGTTCACGACAATGGCGCCGATGAGCAGTTCGCCCAGCGGGGCGGACGGATCGTCTGAGCCGCACATCCGCATCGGCAACGACGAGCGCGCTGCCGCCATGCAGGCTTTGGACGAGCACCTATCCGCCGGGAGGCTGGAGCCCGACGAATACGGCGACCGGGTCGCGAAGGTCAGCGTGGCGCGCACCCGTGAGGATCTCGAGGTGCTGTTCGTCGATCTCCCGGAGCCGCATTCGCTGTCGGGCGCGCAGCTAGCGGCGATCAGGCATGCACCAGCTCCGCGCCGGCCGAGCCATCCGATGCCGACCGTGATGACCGCGTTTTTGGCGGGCGGGCCGGTGCGATTGTCGTCGCGCTCGCCCCGATCATCGCGCTGGCCCTGTTCTTTGCCACGAGATGGTGGGTGTGGTTCCTGCTCGTCCCGGCGGTCGCCGTGATCGTTTACGGCGGTCGTGACGAGCGACGCCGCGGCCGATAGCCGACGGTGCTGCTCGGGGAACGGCCCGTCGTTGGCGTCCTGCACCCGGGCGCCATGGGCGCCGCATTAGGGCGCGGCCCTCAAGCCCGTTGCCGGTCAGGTCATCTGGGCGGCCGCCGGACGCTCGGACGCCACGAGCAAGCGGGCGGAGCTCGCCGATCTCGTCGCTGTCCCGGACGTCGCCGAGCTGGTGGCGCGTAGCGATCTCGTCATCTCGATCTGCCCCCCGCACGCCGCTCTGGACATTGCTCGCGAGGTGCGGGCCTCCGCTCGCGGCGCTCGTCCTGCCGCGTACCTGGACGCGAACGCGGTGGCGCCGACCACGGTCGCATCGATTGCCGAGTTGCTCGGCCGGGAGCGGGTGGTCGACGGCGCGGTCATCGGCGCGCCGGCCTGGCAGCGTGCGGACACGGTGCTGTGGCTGGCCGGCGAGCCAGCGAAGGAGGTGGCTGCGCTGTTCGCGGCCTCCCCGTTCGATGCCCGGGTGTTGCCCGGTGATCTGGGCTCGGCCAGCGCGCTCAAGGCCTGCTTCGCACTGCAGAGCAAGGCACTCCCCACGTTGTGGTGGACCTTGGCGGAGGCAGCGCGCCGGTACGGCGTGGCGGACGCGGTGCGCGCTGAGCTGGCGCGTGACGGGGTCGATCTGGACGCGGCGCTGGCCGCGTTCGCTCGGCGGGCCGGCGGCAAGGCGTGGCGCTGGTCCGGCGAGATGGACGAGGTGGCAGCGGCCATGGCCACGGTAGGTCTGCCAGCGGGGTTTGCATCCGCCGCGGCCGAGATCTACCGCCGGCTCACCGCGGACGGCGACCGGTCAGCCTGATCCGAGCAGCACCGTCGCCAGATCGTCGACGAGCCGCTTGCTGCCGGCGATGTACCACTGGTGCCCGTTGGCCGGCACGACAGCGATGTCGCCACCCGCCGCGGCCACGAGAGCCGCGCCGGGCAGCCAGTCCCAGGGCAGGCAGTCGTGCTGGAGGAAGCCGCCAAGCCGACCATCGGCTACCCAGGCCAGCTCGATCGAACCCGAGCCGTAGGTGCGTACCGTGCCGGCGCGTCGCAGCGCACGTAACAGCGGTTCCCGCACCGAGTCGTCCGGCATGGTCGTGGGGTGCAGGTAACTTGCCACCGCCGCCTCGACGAGCGGCCGGTCGGCGATGGGCGACACCGGGTTCTCCGTTGCGAGTCGTCGGCCTCCCTGGACCACCGGACCACAGGTCGTCCGCGGCCGGATGGTAGACGGCGCCGAGCAAGGGCTCACCGGCGTCGGTGAGACCCACAGCACTACACCACAGGGTGACGCCGGTCGCGTAGTTGTAGGTGCCGTCGATGGGGTCGACAAACCATGTCCGGCGGCCTGGTTGCGAGCTCCCCTCCTCGGCGACGATGCCGTCCTCCGGGCGGGCCGCGCGCAACCCGTTGACGATCAGCGCCTCAGCGGCGTGATCGGCTGGGGTCACGAGGTCAGTGACGGACGTCTTGCGCGAGGACTGCACTCCGGAGCGTCGCATGTCGGCGGCCAATGCCCCGGCCGCCCGCACGAGATTCGACGCCAGCGCCAGATCGTCAGGCTCGTCGGTCACCGATCAACACTAGAGCGTCCGTTGCCGTGATCTTGGCGGCCGAACGCGGGTGTTCCGCGCCGGACGGCAGCGGCTCCCGCGTAGCGTTACGACGATGACGACCCCGCCCACGCCGCCCGTGCCGTCACCCCCGCCCGTCCCCTCACCGGTGCCCGGACCGGAACCCGGTCCGCCCGCACCGCCCATGCCCGAGCCGACGCCACCTTCGCCGTCGCCTGTTCCGCCGCCGACGCCAGACCCGGGGCCGACGCCCGGTCCAGGGCCCGGGCCGATACCGGGACCGGAGCCTGGACCGCTGCCCGCGATCAACCGTCCCGACCGGTGACATCCGCGCGGCCTCGCGTCGGACACATCCAGTTCCTGAATTGCCTGCCGATCTACTGGGGACTGGTGCGTTCGGGCGCGCTGCTCGACGTCGAGTTGACCAAAGACACGCCGGATCGGCTCAACGACGCGCTCGTTCGGGGAGATCTCGACATCGGCCCGATTTCGCTGCTGGAGTACTTGCGAAACGCGGACGAGCTGTTGCTCCTGCCCGATCTGGCCGTGGGGTCCGACGGGCCAGTACTGTCGGTCAATCTCGTCTCGCAGGTGCCGCTTGCGGCGCTGGATGGGGGTCGGGTCGCGCTCGGCTCCACTTCGCGGACCTCCGTCCTGCTCGCCCGCATGTGGCTCGCGGAAGTGCATGGCGTCCACCCGGAGTACTTCGTCTGTCCCCCAGACCTCACGGCCATGTTGCTCGAGGCGGACGCTGGCGTGCTCATTGGCGACGCCGCGCTACGCGCGACGTACGACGCGCCAAGGACCGGCCTCGCGGTGCACGACCTGGGGGAGGTGTGGCGCCAGTGGACCGGGCTGCCCATGGTGTTCGCGGTCTGGGCTGTTCGTCGCTCCTACGCCGTCGCCAACCCGGGCTTGGTCAAGGACGTCCATACCGCGTTCGTGCGCAGCCGCGACGAGGCGCTCGGGCATGTGGACGCCGTCGCTCTGCAAGCTGCGCGCTGGGAGGTGTTCGACGCTCGAACCCTTGCCACTTACTTCCGCACGCTGGACTTCCGGCTCGGTGAACGCCAGCTGGCCGGGCTCTCCGAGTTCGCGCGCCGGGCGGCCTCGGTTGGCGCAGTAGCGACGGAAGTGACACCGGCGTTCGCCGAGGTATGACCGACACCGGTTGTCAGACGGGGGAGGAGACTGAAGCAGTGGCACCGCCGAGTCGCGCCGAGCAGGATCGGGTGGTGCTCGCGGTGGACGGCAACTCACTGGTGCACCGCAGCTACCACTCCCAGGCCGGCACCGGTCTGCACGGCGCCGACGGTGACCCGATCTGGGCCGTGCGGGGCCTGCTCACGCAACTGGTTGCCGCTGTCGATCGCTTCCAACCGGATGTCGTGGTCGTCGGCTTCGACGATCCGGATGTGAGCTGGCGTCGCGAGAAATGGCCGCAGTACAAGGCAAATCGCTCCGACAAGTTGCCGACACTTGTGCGCCAGCTCGAGGTCGCCGCGGAAGTACTGCGAGGTCTTGGCGTTGGCGTTATCGTCCCCGCCGGTCTGGAGGCCGACGACGTGTTGGCCTCCGCCGCTCGAGCCGTCGCCGCATCCGGCGGCACCACTGTGATCGTTACGTCCGATCGGGACGCCTTCGCACTCATCGACGCGGACACGCACGTGCTGCGCATCATCAACGGTGGCGTCGAGTGTTCGCCGCTGATCACCGCCGAGCGGCTGGTCTTGCTTCTCGGAGTCCGGCCCGATCAGTATCGGGACTTCGCCGCGTTACGAGGTGATCCGTCAGACAACCTGCCCGGAGTGCGGGGGATCGGGGCCAAGACCGCCGCCCGGATCCTCGCCGAGTTGGGCTCGGCGGCGACCGCCTTCGCGGTGCCCGATGAGGTGGCGCGTTCCCTGGGATCGTCCGTGGCGGATCGGCTCCAGGCGCCGGACGCACGCGCAACCTGGGAGCTCAACCGGCGGGTGATGGCGATGCGGGATGACGTCCCGATCGACGTTGCCGCGCTGCCTACCCTGCCACTGCTGCCGGCCGCCGTGCGAGCCACCTTTGACGCGATGCAGTTGCGCTGGACGACGGCCGAGGCACTGCGCGTCTTGTGCGGTGAGCCAGGCCCCGTCACCGACGAGCGTCGGCAAGCGTGGGATAACGTGCCGCCCGACGCCGTCAGCTGGGCACCTCGTCCGGGTCCGATCGTGCGCCGCAAGGTGCGGGACGCCGTCGCTGCCAACCAGCTGGCGCTGTTCGACTGAGCGGGCGTCGAGCTCCTGGCCTTGCTCGGATTACCCGACTGCTTCACGCTGAAGCGTGTGTACCGTGCAGCCGACCTGCTCGCTGCGTATGACGAGCAACTGCGCGGCCGGGCCGAGTCCGACCCTGCTGTCGAGACGGACTCTGACGGGCCGCTCGTGCGCGTCCACTATCGCCATCGCGGGTTTGTCGGCTATCGCAGCCTCGAGGGTCTAAGTGATCAGCAGTTGGACGCGCTGATCGACCGGCAGATCGCACACTTCGCCGATCGTGGTCAGGCCTTCGAATGGAAGACGCGCGGGCACGACTGGCCGTCCGACCTGCCCGAACGGCTGCGAGCCCGTGGTTTCGAGCCCGAGCCTCGCGAGACGGTTCTGATCGGAGTGGCCGCCCAGATGGCAACCGACCTGGTGCTTCCCGACGGCATCACGCTCCGTTCGGTCTGGGCCGACGAGGACATGCGGCGCGTCGCGGCGATGGAGTCGTCGGTATGGGGTGCGGACTGGAGCTGGCTCGCGGACGAGCTCATCGGCCTCGTCGCCGGTGGCCACACCGAGGTTCTGGTCGCCGAGACCGACGAGGAGGTCGTGTCGGCGGGATGGATCGTCTACAAGCCGGGCACCGACTTCGCCGGCATCTGGGGCGGCTCGACCCTGAAGGCCTGGCGCGGCCGAGGGATCTATCGCACCCTGGTCGCCCGGCGGGCGCAGTTGGCCGTCGGTCTCGGCTATCGCTTCCTGCAGGTGGACGCGTCGGATGACAGCCGCCCGATCCTGGAGCGCCTCGGGTTCGTAGCGGTGACAACCACCACGCCGTACGTCTGGACGCCACCCGCGTCCTAGCTCGATGCCGAGCTCGTCGCCCGTTGCTCGGGCGTTAGTGTCGGCGGACGTGACCATTCGCCCAGTGCGTGTCGCCCTCCAGCTTCAGCAGCAGCATGCCGACTACCCCGCCATCCGGGATGCAGTGCACGAGGCCGAAGATCTCGGCGCTGACATCGTGTTCAACTGGGATCACTTCTATCCCGCTGTACGGCCCGGATGACGACAAGCATCTGGAGTGCTGGACGATGCTCGGCGCGTGGGCCGAGCAGACCAGCCGGGTGCAGATCGGCGCGCTCGTCACGTGTAACAGCTACCGCAACCCCGATCTGCTCGCCGACATGGCCCGAACCGTCGACAACATCAGCAACGGGCGGTTGATCTTCGGCATCGGCGCGGGCTGGTTCCAGCGCGACTACGACGAGTACGGATACGCGTTCGGCACCGCCGGCAGCCGACTGGATGCGCTCGCCGAAGCGCTGCCTCGCGTCCAGCGCCGCTGGTCGAGACTGAACCCGCCGCCGACTCGCCAGATCCCAGTCCTGATCGGCGGTGGTGGCGAGCGCAAGACGCTGCGACTGGTCGCTGCGCATGCCGACATCTGGCACAGCTTCGGCGACGTCGGGACGGTGCGGCACAAGTCGGCGGTCCTGGCCGAGCATTGTGCTGATGTTGGCCGCGACCCGGCCGAGATCGAACGGTCGGTCGGCGTCCAGGGTGATCCGGACCGCACCGGCCCGGCGTTACTCGACGCTGGCATAACTTTGTTCACGGTTGGCGTCGGCGGACCACGGTACGACCTGGGCGGCCTTCGCCGTTGGGTCGCCTGGCGCGACTCCTTGTAGCCGTCGGCCGTACCCTGGTCGCTATGCCAGCACAGACTGCACGGCTGCTCGAGCATGCGGCGGACGGTGGCCGGATCAGTCCCGACGAGGCGCTCCTCCTGTATACCGACGCGCCGCTGCATGCTCTGGGGCAGGCCGCCGATGCGGTACGCCGGCGGCGGTACCCGGACAACATCGCGACGTACATCATCGACCGCAACATCAACTACACCAACGTCTGCGTGACTGCGTGCAAGTTCTGCGCTTTCTACCGCGCCCCGCGACACGACGAGGGCTGGACGCATTCGGTCGATGAGATTCTGCGCAGGTGTGGGGAAGCCGTGGAACTCGGCGCAACCCAGATCATGCTGCAGGGCGGCCATTCGCCGGAACTCGGCATCGAGTGGTACGAGGAGACGTTCGCGGCCATCAAGGCGGCCTACCCACAGCTGACCCTGCATTCCCTCGGCGGATCCGAGGTCATGCACATCTCGCGCACGTCCGATCTCGATGTCCCCGCGGTCATCGCGCGACTTCATCGGGCCGGGCTGGACAGCTTCGCCGGGGCGGGTGCCGAGATTCTCGTCGCCCGACCGCGCACCGCGATCGCCCCGTTGAAGGAGTCGGGCGAGGCCTGGCTGGCGATCATGGCGGCTGCGCACGAGCAGGGTGTCGAATCGACGGCCACGTTCATGATGGGTACGGGCGAGACCAACGCCGAGCGCATCGAGCATTTGCGGATGATCCGCGATGTCCAGGATCGCACCGGTGGTTTCCGCTCCTTCATCCCCTGGACGTATCAGCCCGAAAACAACCATCTGAAGGGGCGGACGCAGGCGACGAGCATTGAGTATCTGCGCCTGGTCGCCGTCGCCCGGCTGTTCTTCGACAACATCAATCACCTTCAGGGGTCATGGCTGACCACGGGAAAGGACATCGGCCAGTTGACCTTGCACTTCGGCGCCGACGACCTCGGTTCGGTAATGCTCGAGGAGAACGTCGTGTCGTCGGCCGGTGCGCGGCATCGCAGCAACCGTACCGAGCTCATCGAGCTGATCCGCGGGGCCGGGCGGATCCCGGCTCAGCGCGACACCTTGTACCGTCACCTCGTCGTGCACGAGGATCCCGCGCTCGACCCGGTCGACCCCCGCGTCCATTCGCACTTCTCCTCGACCGCGCTGCCCCTCGTGCCAGCGCAACGGGCCGCGAGCTAGCAGCCACCAACGGCCATGTCCCTAGCTGTCGCGATTCCGTGCGGGATCGCTGCCGCGGTGGCCTACGGCGGGGCAACGGCCGTCCAACACTCGGCGGCGCACACCGGCACTGGTGAGGCGGACGCTGTCGGTCTGTTGCGGCTGCTGACCAGTGCCCGATGGTGGCTATCCGTCGCTGGGGACGGGGTCGGCCTGCTGCTCCAGGTGGTCGCGCTTGCCACCGGGCCAGTCGTGCTCATCCAACCGCTACTGGTCCTCGCCCTGCCGGTATCGCTGATCGTCGGCTTTCTGATCGGCGGCCCGCGGCCGCGCGGCGCGGACTACGGCGCGTGTGCGTCGATCATCGCCGGCCTCGCGGTGTTCTTCGTCCTCGTTGGCGACCCGGGCGACGGCGAGCCGCTCCGTCCCGGCGCGGCCCTCGTCACTATCCTGATCGGGCTCGCGGTCGGCGCGGCCATCCTGCTCGCCGTCCGCGGCCGTCGGCCAGCGATCCGCGCCGTCGGGTACGGCTGCGTGGCAGGCGGTTTCTTCGGGATGGTTGGCGTCATGATCAACACAGTGGCTCAGACGTTCGACGCCAGGTCCTGGAATGGCTTCGCCCACCCGGACGGGCTGGTTCCGCTGATCGGGGGGCTGGCGCTGGGCGCCTTGGGTTTCACTCTCACCCAGATCTCGTTCCAGATCGGTGCTCTTGGTGCGAGCTTCCCCGCGAATGAGTCCACGGCTCCGCTCGTCGCGGTTCTGCTCGGCGCCGTCCTGCTGCACGAAGAGGTGCCCCTGTCGCCGTTGTATGTCATCGGTTACGTGCTCTGTTTCGCTGCCATCGTTTACGGCACGATTCGGCTCGCCAACTCGCCGTCCCTCGAGCATGCTCCGGAGTCGTCAGATGCTGGGCCGCTTGCTGAGACGGGGCGCGGGTGAATCGCGCCACGCTGGACAAGAAGCCGATCGAGGTCGCCTCGATGTTCGACGGCGTTGCCCGTCGCTACGACATCACGAATACCGTGATGTCACTTGGCTTGGACCGGTTGTGGCGGCGCCGCACTCGGCAGGCCATTGAGCCACAACCGGGGGAACGGATCCTCGACCTGGCGGCCGGAACCGGCGTTTCCACCGCCGAGCTCGCTGACCGTACCTCGTGCCGACCCGTTGCCTGCGATTTCTCGCTAGGCATGCTGCGCGCCGGGCGGGCCCGCAGGAACCGGCGCAAGGTCCCGTTCGTCGCTGGCGACGCGCTGCACCTGCCGTTTCCGGACGGTGCATTCGACGCGGTCACGATCACCTTCGGGCTGCGCAACGTCGCCGATCCCGATGCCGCGTTGCGCGAGATGGCTCGGGTGGTGCGGCCCGGTGGCCGGCTCGTCGTCTGCGAGTTCAGCCGGCCGAGGTTGGCGCCGTTTCGCTTCGTCTACACCCGCTACCTGCTCACCGCCCTGCCGCTGATCGCGCGCGTCTTGTCGTCCAACGCTGACGCGTATTACTACTTGGCGGAATCCATCCGGGCGTGGCCGCACCAGGAAGAACTGGCGCAGCGCATCGACGCCAACGGATGGACCGATGTGCGGTGGCGCAACCTGACCGGCGGGGCCGTCGCACTGCACCACGCACACCGGATAGCGTGAGCGCGGCGGCCCTAACCCGGTGCCGCTATCCCCGCGGATCGATGATCCCTCCCCTCGTATGGAGAAAGGACTCGCATGAGCATGAGTGACGACGAGGCCACGTCGGCCGGCAGTGATCGTGGTGCGGACGGCGCCGCTGACAGTGGCGGCGACGGTGGCGCTGACTTCGGCGACGGCGGTGCGGACGGAGCTGCCGGTGACGGCGGAGCCGATGGTGGCGCAGACGGTGGCGCCGATGGCAGCGCGGGCGATCGCGGTGCTGATGGGGGCGCCGACAGCGGTGGTGACGGCGCGGCTGGTGACGGCGGAGCCGACGGGCCAGCTGGAGGCTGATCGGTGAGCGAAGCCGGCGCAGCGCCCGATCCGGGAGGCCTAGCTAGCGACCGTTTCACGGCGCTGCGCCGGTGTATTGCCTGCGATGCAGCCACATTCGCCGCCACCTACTGGGGCCGAGCGGCGTTACTCACCCGACGCCGAGACCTCGATCGGGACTTCACCGATCTTCTCGACGCACGCGCGATCGACGAGCTCGTGTCCCGCCGCGGCCTGCGCACCCCATTCCTCCGGATGGCGAAGGATGGGACCGTGCTTCCGGCGTCCCGCTTCACGCGGGCAGGAGGCGCGGGAGCTGGCGTTACCGACCAAGCAGCCGACGACCGAATCCTGGCCGAGATGGGCGGCGGCGGCACGCTGGTGCTGCAAGGTCTTCATCGCACATGGCCACCACTCGTCGACTTTGCCACCGACCTGGCATCAGACCTGGGCCACCCAGTTCAGGTCAATGCGTACATCACGCCGCCGGAGAACCGAGGGTTCGCCGCCCACTACGACGTACATGATGTCTTCGTCCTGCAGGTCGCGGGCCACAAGCGGTGGCACGTGCACGAGCCGGTGGTTCTCAACCCGCTGCCCGACCAACCGTGGCAACAGCATCGAGCCGCGGTCGCCGCGCGCGCGGCCGAGCAACCATTGATCGACGTCGCGCTGGAGCCCGGAGACGCGCTCTACCTGCCGCGCGGCTACCTGCACTCGGCGGACGCTCTCGGCAAGATCTCCATCCACCTGACTGTCGGCGTCCATCCGGTAACTCGTGATCATCTCGTCCAGCAACTCGTCGCCCGAGCTCGTGACGACCCGGCGCTGCGGGCGTCGTTGCCGATGGGGGTCGAGCTCGGTGACCCGGAGGTGCTGGCACCCGAGCTGTCGGCGACGGTGTCCGCTCTCGCCGCCCACCTCGCGTCGGCCGCTGGCTCGGCCGCGGTGGAGGCCATCGCAACTGCGGTTGCCGACGAGGTGACTTCCCAGACCAGGCCGGCGCCATTGGGCCCGCTCGCGCAGCTGCGGGCTGTCGAAACGCTCGGGCCCGAGACCGCACTTTCGCTGCGGCGGGGTCTCCGGTGCCGGATCACCCGCCGCGGCGGCGAGCTGCAGCTTCGGCTGCTGGACCGGACAATTGAGCTTTCCACCACTGCCGAGAACGCCGTGAAGGCGGTGCTGACCGGGGAGCTCCTGACGCCGGCGTCGTTGCCTGGGCTGGATGCGGACGAGCAGCTCGCACTTGCGCGGCGATTGCTGCGCGAGGGCGTGCTCGTGCCGGCCTGAGCGCGTGGCATCGGAGCGGGAGGATGGCCGCCACGCGAGTCATCCGCGTCCACGCGAGTCGCTCGATCGATGTGCCTTACACGCCCAGCTGCGCGGCGACCCGATGCTCGGTACCGCGTTTCCGGCCAGCCGGCTGCTGCTCGTCGAGCAACCCGGACCGTGGGGCCGAGCCGGCTTGCCAGCCTCGCGGTTCAACCGCGCCGCCGCGGCGGCGCTCGTCGCGCGCGCTGGGGAGCGCGGGATCCGGGTCCTCGCGATCCGTCGGCCGGGGCGGACGCCGCGGGGCATCGTGCGGCGGTGGGCGCTGATCGATTGCCGCAGCGATCGCGAGACGGCGCGGTGGGGTAGCTACGAGTCCGACGCCGAGTTGCTCGAGCTGCCGCTGGACGGGTCAGCCGGCGAGCCCACCCAGCAGCTTGCCTACCTCGTCTGCACGCACAGCAAGCACGACACCTGCTGCGCGTTGCGCGGCCGGAATGTCGCGATGGCGCTGCACGAGGTCCGGCCTGGGTTGGTGTGGGAGTGCAGCCACGTCGGCGGCGAGCGCTTTGCCGCGAACGTCCTGGTGCTCCCGACCGGCCTGCTGTACGGGCGGGTGCTTCCGTTCGCCGCCGCTGAGTTCGTTGCCGCCGCGGAGGCCGGCGAGGTCGTCGGTGCGTTGCTCCGGGGCCGGATTGGGCTGCCGCCGTCGGCGCAGGCCGCGCTCGCGTTCGCTTACGAACATCTCGCCGTCCGACGGGTGGACGCAATACGGCTCGTGCACGCGCACCGGGTACGGAATGGGCAAGCAATCGTGCGGCTATCGGGACCGCACGGCCTCATCGACGTCACGGTCTTGGTCGAGCCCCACGACGGAGATCGCCTCACCTGCGACCGGCCTGGGCTGGGCCGATTTCTTGGCTATCGGCCGGTCAGCGCTGCGCCGGTGGATGAATAGGAGCCTGCCTTCAGGCACAGCTCAGGTCGACTCCGTCGCCAGGTGCTCCTGAAGTCGTTTCCGCGACGCCTCGATCTCCTCCTCCGCAGCGGCCCGGCCCACCCACATCGCGCCCTCGACGCTTTTTCCCGGCTCGAGCTCCTTGTAGACCTCGAAGAAGTGCTGGATTTCCAGGCGGTCGAACTCGGAGACGTGGTAGATGTCGCGCAGGTGATCCAGCCGCGGGTCATGCGCCGGGACGCAGAGCAGCTTGTCATCGCCGCCCTTCTCATCGGTCATGCGAAACATGCCGATCGTCCGGCAGCGCACCAGCACGCCGGGGAAAAGCGGATCGCCGGGCAGCATGACCAGCGCATCGAGAGGGTCGCCGTCCTCCCCGAGCGTGTCTTCGACATAGCCGTAGTCGGCCGGGTACTGCGTCGAGGTGAACAGCGTGCGGTCGAGGCGGATCCGCCCGCTCTCGTGATCGACCTCGTACTTGTTGCGGCTACCTCGGGGGATCTCAATGAGGACGTCGAATTCCACGGCAGGCCCCTTTCGCGCGCGCTCGCGATCATGCTCCCGCATTAGTGTCCTTCGCCCAACCGGTCGGCCGCCAACCGGTGCCGCTATGCGCGCACACAAGTGTCCGCCGGGGCAGGACACTAAGGTGGCTCGTCATGAGTCGCCGCGGGGGCCGCACCGTGCTCATCGTGGCGCTGGTAGCGGTCCTAGCTGTCGGTGCCGCCATCGGCGGGTACCTACTTGTCAGCGGGATTCGGCAATCCGACGCATCGGCCGCCGTCTCGACGTCGGCGGTCCCGCTTCCCTCCGCGGTTAGCGCGGCGCTGGCGACCCCGTCGCCGATCGCGACTGCGTCGGTCGCTCTTGCGCCGACGGTCGGTGGAGTGTCCGCCGCATTGACCCCTCGGCTGGACGACGTACGGCTGGGTGGGCGAGTGCTCGCCCAGGTGCGGGATGCGCAATCCGGGGCCGTGCTACTGGACCGGAATGCGGCCACCCCTGCGGCTCCGGCATCGACCGCGAAGCTAGCCACGGCTGCGGCCGTGCTCAGCGTTCGCTCGGCCACGGATCGGATTACCACTCGCGTGGTGGCCGGGGCAGCGCCTGGGGCGGTTGTGCTCGTGGGCGCCGGGGATCCCACGCTGACGGCGGCCACTCCCGGCACAGCGCCAACCTATCCCGAGGCCGCCCGGATATCCGATCTGGCGCGTGCAGTGCGAGCAGCTGGGATCACCCCGACCGCCGTCGTCGTCGATGGTTCCCTGTTTACGGGCGCGCTCACCGGGCCGGGCTGGGGTCCGGGCGATGCGCCGAGCGCGTATGCGGCTCCGATCACGGCTGCGATGGTGGACGGCGCGCGAGACACCCCCGACGCCGTCACGCGAAGCGCGGATCCGGCCGCAGCCGCCGGTCTGGCCCTTGCGGCCGATCTCGGGCTGCCCGCGTCAGCGGTGACATCCGGTCATGCGCCTACCGGGGCGCGGGCTGTTGGGCAGGTGCAGTCTGCGCCGATCGGCACGCTGGTCGAGCAGATGCTCAACGAGTCGGACAACGTCATTGCCGAGTGCCTCGCCCGGCAGGTGGCGCTGGCGACCGGGCAGCCGGCGTCCTTCTCCGGCGCCGCCGCCGCGACGGCGGACGTGTTGCGCAAGGCCGGTCTCGACATCGGTTCGGGGCTGCTCGACGGGAGCGGGCTCTCGCCGAACGATCGGATCAGTCCGGCCGCTCTGGCCGCGCTGGTGCAATCGGCGGCAACGGGACCACCGCGGTTGCGCGACGTGTTGGACGGGCTGTCCGTCGCTGGCTGGGACGGGACGCTCGCGACACGATTCGTTGGCGTAGCCGGTGTCGGGGTGGTTCGCGGCAAGTCAGGAACGCTGACCGGGGTCTCGGCGTTGGCCGGCTTGCTCCGCGATCACGACGGACGGCTGCTGCTGTTCTCGATCGTCGCTGACGAGGTTCCTGCTGCCGGCACGAGCGAAGCGCAGCAGGCCCTGGACGCGAGCGTCGGCGCGTTGGTCGAATGCGGCTGCCGCTGACCAACCGATCCCGACCAGAGCGGCGTGGGTGCTTGATCATCGGTCGGTCATGCCCTAGACAGGAGACCGTCCGGTCGGCGCGATCACGCGGAAGGGTGTGGCATGGACGATCCCCTGCCGAAGCGTATCGGCGCGGAGTTCCTCGGCACGTTCGTGCTGGTATTCGGCGGCTGCGGGACCGCGGTGATCACGGCGAACTTCGGGCCGAGGGGCGTCGGAATTCTTGGCGTGGCGCTTGCCTTCGGTCTGACTGTGCTCATCATGGCCTACGCCGTGGGCAATGTCTCAGGCGGGCACTTCAACCCAGCCGTGACGATCGGGCTGATGATCGCCCGTCGCTTTCCTGGACGCGACGTGGCGGCGTACATCATCACCCAGGTCGTCGCCGCCATCGCCGCCGCGGTTGCGCTGTGGATCATTGCTCACGGTCAGAAGGGTTTCTCCTCGAAGCAATCCGGATTCGCGGCAAATGGCTACGGTGATCATTCACCCGGCCACTACAGTCTGTGGGCCGTGCTGATCGCCGAGATCCTGTTGACCTGCATCTTCGTCTACGTGATCCTCGGCGCCACGGACCGGCGCGCTACTGCCGGGTTCGGCGGCCTCGCCATCGGCCTGACGCTGACGTTGATTCACCTGGCCAGCATTCCGATCGACAACACGTCGGTGAACCCGGCCCGGTCGATCGGTCCGGCGCTGTTCGCCGGAGGCTGGGCTATCGCCCAGGTGTGGGTGTTCCTGGTCGGGCCGGTCGTGGGTGCGGCCATCGCCGGAGCGACGTACTACCTGATCGTTGGTGGTCCGGGCCGCGAGGCACTCGAGAATGCGCCGATAGCCGAATCGGCGTAAGGGGTAGCTGAGCGCTCGGTACCGTGGCCGTCATGGCCTCCCTGATCGACTGGGATCTCGCTGCGCGCACCGCGCGGCGGCTGTCCCCACCGTCGCCCTCGGTGTCCCGCGACGAGGCGGACGACACCGTGGGCGGGCTGTATCACGCCGCCGACACCGCGGCCGGCCATGTCGCCGACCTGACCCGCCTGGTCGAACCGCCGATCACGGCGCTGACCCGGGTAGTCGATCGGGACGCCTGGATCGACGTCAATACCGCGGCGATGCGCAACGTGATGACTCCACTCGTCGACCGGCTCACCGCCGCCAACTCCGTGGGCAAGATGGCCGAATCGGTCGGCAGCCGGGTGACCGGTGTGCAGGCCGGCGCGCTACTCGGCTTCCTGTCCGGCAAGGTGCTGGGCCAGTTCGAGTTCTTCGATCACCCTGGGGGGCAACTCCTGTTGGTCGCGCCGAACATCGTCGGGGTGGAGCGCCAGCTGAGCGTCGATCCGTCCGACTTCCGTCTGTGGGTCTGTCTGCACGAGGTGACCCACCGCGTGCAGTTCAGCGCCGTCCCGTGGCTGCGCCAGCACATGCAAGACGAGGTGGATGCCCTCACCGCCACGGTGGAGATCGATCCCAACGCACTTCGCGAGCGACTGCGCGCCGGGCTCGGCGAACTGACGGACGTCGTCCGGGGCCAGGGTGACGGCTCCGGGTTGTTATCGGTGATCGCCACGCCCGAGCAACGGACGATCCTGGATCGAGTGTCCGCGTTCATGTCCGTGGTCGAGGGTCACGCCGAGTTCGTGATGAATGCGGTGTCCTCGGACGTGATTCCGAGCCAGCCCACGATCGAGGAGCGTTTCGGGGTACGCCGCCGCAGGGGCGGCAACCCGCTCGACCGGCTATTGCGCCGACTGCTCGGGCTGGAGGCGAAGACCCGGCAATACATCGACGGTGCCGCATTCGTCCGAGCAATTGTGAACAAGACCGGGGTGGACGGCTTCAATACGATCTGGACGTCGCGCGAGACCCTGCCCACGAAGGCCGAGATCGCGTCGCCCGCCGACTGGATTAACCGCGTCCATCCGTGACAACGAGGCCCGCGACCGTCGTGAGCGCCGCAACTGTCGTGATCTTGGACTTGCTGCCGTGGGGCGACAATATCTCCAAGATCATCAGCAAGCCCTGCATCATCGAGCGGACACGCCTCAGCACGACCGCGGATTGCCCAGCTCGGCCCGGCTGATGGGACCTCATCCGGCGGTGGCCGAGGTCCGCCGAGCTGTGCGGGCTGCGCTGGCGGGCGTCGAGGGCCCGGTGCTCGTGGCGTGCTCCGGCGGCGCGGACTCGCTGGCTCTTGCTGCGGCGACGATCTTCGAGGCTCCGCGCGCCAGCCTGTCGGCCGGCCTCGTCACCGTCGATCATGCGCTGCGGCCCGGTTCCCTCGAGCAGGCGCGCGCAGTCGCGTCGATCGGCTACGAGCTCGGCTACGACCCGGTCGAGATCGTTCGCGTCGCCGTAGGAAGGGCTGGTGGCCCGGAGGCGGCGGCGCGCGCGGCGCGCTATGCGGCCCTCGATGCGGCCGGCGAGGCCTTCGGTGCGACCGTGCTGCTCGGGCACACGCTCGACGACCAGGCCGAGACGGTACTGCTCGGCCTGGGCCGGGGATCTGGACCCCGCAGCGTGGCCGGGATGCGCCCGGTCGATGGGCGCTACCACCGTCCCTTCCTGGGTGTGCCCCGGTCGACGACGGCGGCAGCCTGCGCGGCCCTTGGCCTCACGCCGTGGCACGACCCGGCCAACAGCGACAGGCGTTTCCAGCGAGTGCGGCTGCGCACGGAGGTACTGCCCCTCCTCGAGCAGGTCTTGCAAGGCGGGGTGGCGGAGGCCCTGGCCCGTACCGCGGCACTCACCCAGTCCGACCTCGATGCCCTCGACGCGATCGCCGAGTCATACCTGCCCACCGAAGGCGCCGACCTCGACGCGTCGAGCTTGGCCACCCATCCCCAGGCGATCCGCTCCCGGGTGTTGCGGCGCTGGGCGATGCGCGCCGGAGTGCCAGCGCTCACCGCGACCCATCTCGCCGAGCTGGATGCGCTCGTGGCGCATTGGCATGGGCAAGCTCGGGTCGACTTGCCCGGCGGGTTCGGTGTGACTCGAGTATCTGGCAGGCTGTGCCTGATCTCGCCGCACTCCCATAAGGGGTAACTGTGTCGTCCGTGCTCGATGCCGATATCGACGCCGTCATCGTGACCGCCGACCAGATCTCGGCCAAGATCAGTGAGCTCGCCAAGCAGATCGACCAGGACTACGCCGACCGCGAGCCGCTGCTGGTGGGCGTGCTCAAAGGCGCCGTCATGTTCATGTCCGACCTCGCTCGGGCGATGTCGCGGCCTTCGACGATGGAGTTCATGGCCGTGAGCTCGTATGGATCCTCGACGACCTCGTCCGGGGTGGTACGGATCCTCAAGGATCTCGACCGCGACATCAGCGGGCAACACGTGGTCATCGTCGAGGACATCATCGACTCGGGCCTTACCCTGTCCTGGCTGCTGAAAAACCTGCACAGTCGCAATCCGGCTTCGGTGCGTGTCGTGGCGTTGCTACGCAAACCCGACGCAATCAAGGTGGATGTGACCGTGGAATATGTCGGTTTCGACATCCCGAACGAGTTTGTCGTCGGCTACGGGCTCGATTACGCCGAGCGCTACCGCGATCTGCCGTACATCGGCCGGTTGCGGCCGTCCGTGTACGAAATCCAGGCCGGCCGGGTGGTTCCGGAGTGACCGCACCCACTGGCCGAGCTGAGACTTAGCTGAGGATACGTTCGCTGGCGGCGATGGGTTCCGAGCGACCGGAACGACCGGTCTCGGCGGCGCGTTGCATTCGATAACGGGTCGTCCCACGATTCTCGGATCGTGGGTCACCCCGTGTACCGTGCCAGGTGAGCATCGCTTCCGATCTCACGCTGGTTTCCAGGGTGTCCCAGTGGTCGAAGCAGGAGGAATGCGAGTCCGCCGCCGCGACTCGCAACGATAATGGATCGTAAGCGCATCGTCAGATCATGGTGGTTATGGGCTGTCGTAGCCATCGTGTTGTTCTTCGCGCTTCAGTCGGTGCTCAGCTCAGGCGACGAGTACCACTCGGTGAACACCTCCCAGGCGATCTCTGCAGATCAACTCCGGCAACGTCGACAAGGCGGTCATCCACGACAAGGAGCAGTCCCTCAACCTCGATCTGAAGTCGCCCGTCGACGGCCACAGCAAGATTTCGACGTCCTACCCGGCTGACGCCACGCAGAGCATTTTCAATGACCTGCAGGCCAAGGTGCCGACCAACGGATTCACCACCCAGGTCAGCAAGAGCAACGGGTGGCTGAGCCTGCTGTTCAGCCTGCTGCCATTCCTCCTGATCTTCGGCGTGCTGTGGTTCGTCATGACCCAGGTGCAAGGCGGCGGCAACCGGGTGATGAGCTTCGGCCGCAGCAAGGCCAAGCTCGTCAGCAAGGACACCCCCAAGACGACCTTCGCCGACGTCGCCGGTGCTGACGAGGCGATCGAGGAGCTGCAGGAAATCAAGGATTTCCTGCAGAACCCCGCTCGATACCAGGCACTGGGTGCCAAGATCCCCAAGGGCGTCCTCCTTTACGGACCGCCAGGAACCGGCAAGACGCTGCTCGCGCGCGCCGTAGCCGGCGAGGCCGGCGTGCCGTTCTACTCGATCTCCGGGTCCGACTTCGTGGAGATGTTCGTGGGCGTCGGTGCGTCCAGGGTCCGTGACTTGTTCGAGCAGGCCAAGACCAATGCTCCGGCGATCATCTTCGTCGACGAGATCGACGCCGTCGGGCGGCACCGCGGCGCGGGCCTGGGTGGCGGACACGACGAGCGCGAGCAGACGCTCAACCAGATGCTTGTCGAGATGGACGGCTTCGACGTCAAGGGCGGCGTCATCATGATCGCCGCCACGAACCGCCCGGACATCCTCGACCCGGCGCTGCTGCGGCCGGGTCGCTTCGACCGGCAGATCGCGGTAGCGCCGCCCGATGTCGAGGGCCGTAAGGCCGTGCTCGCGGTGCACGCCAAGGGCAAGCCGTTCGCTGCGGACGTCGACCTCGGGATCATCGCCCGGCGCACGCCTGGCTTCACCGGGGCCGACCTCGCCAACGTCATCAACGAGGCGGCGTTGCTGACCGCGCGCACAAACGGCCGGCTGATCACCACGGCTGCGCTGGAGGAGTCCATCGACCGGGTCATCGCCGGCCCGGAGCGCAAGACCCGCGCGATGAGTGACAAGGAAAAGCGGGTCACCGCGTATCACGAGTCCGGCCACGCGTTGACCGCGTGGGCGATGCCGAACCTCGATCCGGTGCACAAGGTGACGATCCTGCCGCGCGGCCGGTCGCTCGGGCACACACTGGTTCTGCCACTGGAAGACCGGTACACCCAGACCCGGTCGGAGATCCTCGATCAGCTCGTGTACGCGCTGGGTGGCCGCGCAGCCGAGGAGCTGGTGTTCCACGAGCCGACGACCGGTGCGTCCAACGACATCGAGAAGGCCACTCAACTGGCCCGCGCCATGGTCACCGAGTACGGCATGAGTTCCAAGCTGGGTGCGGTGAAGTACGGCACGTCTGACTCGGAGCCGTTCCTCGGCCGCGACTACGGCCACACCCGCGACTACTCCGAGGACATTGCCGCGGACATCGACACCGAGGTGCGTGACCTGATCGAGGCGGCGCACGATGAGGCGTGGGAGATCCTGGTTCAGTACCGGGATGCCCTCGATGAGATGGTGCTGGAGCTGGTCGAGAAAGAGACGCTGAACAAGGAAGACCTCGAGCGCATCCTGGCGCCGGTCCGTAAGCGGCCACCGCACAACACGTTCAGCGGGTTCGGCAAGCGCACGCCGAGCGACCGTCCGCCGGTCGAGATCCCGCTCCGCGCGCGGTCGAACGGCCGCAGCGACCCCACGAAGGACCAGGCACCGCCCGTCCCACAGCCCACACCCGGGTACGGGCAGCCGGACTACGGCCAACCCAGCCAGCCGTACGGTCAACCGACGTATGGCCAGCACGCGCAGGGCCATGGCCAGCCGGGCTACGGCCAGCCGGGGTCGGGCTACCGGAACCCGGGCACGGGCTACGGCGGTCAGCCGGCGCCGGGTAACGGTCAGCCCGGGCAGGGTTACGGGGTTCCCCCCAGCCCTGGCTACGGCCAGCCGCCGTATCCGCCGCCTACTGGCGGCGAGCGCGGAAACCAGTCTCCGCAGGGCAGCCCATACCCGCCGCCTGGCGGCACTCGCCCCGAGCAGCGCCCCGGCCCGGACGGTGGCACTGCAGGGCTCCGCGTGACACTCCGGCAGGGGAGCCGGCCCGAAGGTGTCGATTTTGCCCGCGCGGAGGCCGCCGTTCGCGAGTTGCTGTTCGCGGTCGGCGAGGACCCCGACCGGGAGGGCCTGAAACGCACCCCGGCCCGGGTTGCGCGGGCATACAGCGAGATTTTCGCCGGCTTGTTCGCCGATCCTGACACGGTGCTCGAGACGACGTTCGACGAGGATCACGACGAACTCGTTCTGGTCAAGGACATCCCGCTGTACTCGATGTGCGAACACCATCTGCTGCCGTGGCACGGGACGGCGGCGATCGGCTATATCCCGGGCCCGGACGGTCGCATCACGGGCCTGTCGAAACTCGCTCGATTGGTCGATCTGTACGCGCGGCGCCCCCAGGTCCAGGAGCGGCTGACCTCGCAGGTCGCTGACGCTTTGCGCAAGGGCCTGCGAACCGCAGGGCGTCATCGTCGTGATTCAGGCGGAGCATCTCTGCATGGCCATGCGGGGGATTCGCAAGCCCGGCTCGCTCACGGTGACCTCAGCCGTACGAGGCATCTTCCAGAGCGATCCCCGGACCCGCGCGGAGGCGCTATCGCTGGTGCTGGGCCGGTAGGCACGTAGTGGCCCTGCCCGCCCGGCCGGATCGCCTGGTCGTTATCGGCGTCCTGAACGTCACGCCAGATTCCTTCTCCGACGGCGGCCGCTTCATCGATCTCGACGATGCCGTCGCGCACGGCTGCCGGCTAGCGAACGAGGGAGCCGATCTGGTTGACGTCGGCGGCGAGTCAACCCGCCCGGGCGCCGAGCGGGTTGCGGCCGCCGAAGAGGAACGACGGGTAGTCCCTGTCGTTGAGGCGCTGGTCGCCAACGGCATCCGCGTCAGTATCGACACGTATCGAGCGGTGGTCGCCGAGCGTGCGCTGGCCGCAGGCGCGTCGGTGGTCAACGACGTGTCGGGCGGGCTCGCAGACCCGGACATGGCGGCGGTGGTCCGCGCGGCCGAGTGTCCATGGATCCTCATGCACTGGCGTGGGCACAGCCGCCGGATGCAGGATCTGGCCCACTATGCCGACGTGGTCGACGATGTCCGCCGGGAGTTGGCCGAGCGGGTCGAAGCCGCGAATCAGGCCGGTATCAGCGCCGACCGGATCGTGATCGACCCCGGTCTCGGGTTCGCCAAGACAGCGGCGCACAACTGGGCGCTGCTCGCCCATCTCGACGTGTTGGTCGGCCTAGGCCTGCCGGTGCTGATCGGCGCCTCGCGCAAGTCGTTCCTCGGGCGCGTGCTCGCTGATCCCGCAGGTACGCCGCGGCCGGTCGACGAACGGGAGGCGGCCACGGTCGCGCTCACGGCCTACGCAGCGGCGCAGGGGGCGTGGGGGGTTCGGGTGCACGACGTGAGAGCGAATGTCGATGCGGCCCGCACGATTGCGGCAGTCCGCGAGGCAGCGACCCGATGACCGACCGCATCACGCTCACCGGGCTGCGGGTGCGGGGCCACCACGGCGTGTTGGCGACCGAACGACGGGCCGGGCAGGACTTTGTCGTCGACGTGAGCTTGGATCTCGACCTCGCTCCGGCGGCGTCATCGGACGACGTGGCCGACACCGTCGACTACGGAGCACTGGCGGAGGCGTTGGCCGCCGTGATCAGCGGCGAGCCGGTCAACCTCCTGGAAACCCTCGCCGCACGCCTCGCCGACGTATGCCTGGCCGATGCCCGCGTGGCCGCAGCTACCGTCACCGTGCACAAGCCGCAGGCGCCGATCCGGCTGAACTTCGACGATGTCTCTGTGACCATGCGCCGGAGTCGGTCGTGACTCGCGCTGTCCTGTCCGTGGGCTCCAATGTGGGCGATCGGCTAGCCCATCTGCGATCCGTCGTGGACCGGATGCAGCCATACCTCGGGGCGGTGTCGCCGGTGTACGAGACCCCGCCCTGGGGTCCGGTCAGCCAGCCCGACTATCTCAACGCCGTGATCCTCGTGTCGGACGAGGGTGCCGATCCACGGACGTGGCTCGCCCGGGCGCGTGCCGCTGAGGATGCGGCGGGCCGGGTTCGTGACGTGCGCTGGGGACCGCGCACGCTCGACGTCGACATCGTCGCGGTTGACAACGTCGAGCAGAGCGATCCCGACCTGACCCTGCCGCACCCGCGGGCGGCGGAGCGAGCGTTCGTCCTCGTCCCGTGGCTCGCGGTCGACCCGGAGGCTCGGTTGCCCGGTGGATCGGTCGCTGACCTGGTGGCTCTGCTGCCCACGAGCGAGATCTCTGCCGTGCATATGCGGCCGGACCTGGTGCTGAGGTAGCGGTGCGTCGGACGAGCGTCGGCGATCTGATTCTGCCCTTCGTCATCGTGGGGCTGGCGGTCTATCTGGTCTTCCGGTTCTTCTACGGCTCGATCCCGCCGCTGCAGTACATCTTGCCGATCCCCATTGCGATCCTGGCCATCGTCGAGTTCTCGATAGCACGCCGGGTGCGCGCGGTCGTGCACCACGATCGCGATGCCAGGCCGATGGCCGCGATCTCGGTGGCGCGGTGCGTCGCCCTGGGCAAGGCTTCCGCACTCGTCGCGGCCGGGATCTGCGGCGCTGCCGTGGGGGTGATTGCCCGCGTTGCGCCAGATGCTTCGACGGTTCGCGCGGCGGGCAACGACTTGCGGGTCGCCCTGCTGCTCCTCGTGGCCGGCGGATTACTTCTAGTGGCCGGCCTCTTATTGGAACGCGCTGGAATAGACCCCTCGACCAAACGCCCAGCTAACGGGAAAGCCCCGGATTGATAGGCAGATTCGTTCCGTAGGCGTTCCGGCCAGCCGCCTTGGCTGACCCGCTTTCGGCGGTAAGCTCGCCAAATGCCCCGTTCCCGAGGCCGTACTTTGGTGCGGTGGTTCGGCATCTTGTTGGTGCTTGGGCTAGGCGCCATCGCGGTAGCCCTGGTCGTCCTCGGTGATTCCCAAAAGCAGTTACGGATCGGCGTGCTGCTGGGAATCTGGGCGGCCGTTGTGGCGTACTTCCTGCCGCCGCGCCGCGAAGAGGAGCCGCAAGCTGTCTCGACCGGTCTTGACGCCTCGCGACCCGTGTACAACGACGTCGGAATACGAACCGCGCCGGACCCGCGACGCGAATACCGGGAATACCAAGCGCAGTTGGAGCGGACCTTCCGGCGTGAGATGGAGCAGGCGCTCAACGAGCACGTCGCCCGGCTGCGCGGCGAGGTTGCCTTGCTCCGCAACGATCTCGTCGAAAAAGTCAACGGACAGCTTCGCCTTGAACGGACCGAGACGACCCGGGCTCTCGGCTCGGACATCGAAGCGCTGCAGCGGGAGATCCGCCGGCTCGCGGTGTCGCGGGAGTTCCTGACGCCAGGACCGACGCTGACCGCGACGAGGGAGACAGTGACGGTGGCGGCGGCACCCGGCGACGCGTCCGTGGCCGGGCAGTCCCGCGTTCCGCGTGTCGTTTCGTCGCCTCCGTCCGCCCCGCCACCGGCAATGCCGGCCCTGGAGGTGCCCCCGCTGGCTCCGCCAGCGGTCTCCCTCCCGCCGATCGGTTCGATTCCGGTACCGCCGGCCGGTGCGGCGGCGAGCCCGCCACCGCGCGCCGCGTCACCCCTAGGGACGCCATCGGTGACGTCACGTCCGGCGACCCCGCCTTCGTGACATCACGTCCGGGGATGCCGCTTTCGGTGACACCGCGCCCGGCGACGCCACCTCCCGCTGGTCCGCCACCCGCGCCGCCCGCGCCCTGCGGCGTCGCCACTCGCGACGCCGCACGGTAGCGCCGATCCCACCTGTTCGGGTGGCGGGATCGCCGCTTCCCCCGCTTACGCCACCACGCATGGACATGCCGCCGACTCGCTCGACCGGGTCGGTGATCTCGACACCGCCATTCACGCCCCCGCCCGCGCCGCCGTTACGAGTCCAGGCGGCGCCAGCGCCCCCGCCGCCCGCGACCCGCGCACCCGCTCCGGTCGAGCCGGCCAACGGCACTCCTCCGACCGGGCTCAGTTCCGACTTCGGAACGGTCCGCCCGCAACCGCCGGCGCGCCCGGCGCCGGGTCGGGTGGAACCACGTCGGGTCCGGGGTTCGCGGCTGGCCCGCTGCCACCGTCGACTCCATGGTCAACTGCCCGGCCGGCCGGCAGCGGCCTGCCGTCGCCCTCAGAGCCGTACTCCCCGCCGGATCCGTTCGGCGAGATGCCGCGGCTCGGAGTGTTCCGGGATATGCACGACAACGACATCGTCCCTGCTCTGCCGGACGGCTACGTTGGCCGCCGCCGCGCCGGTCCGAGCGAGCACGCGCACTCTGGCGCACAGCTCAACGGTGGGTCCGGGCGCGTCTGACCGGCACGAACTACCGCCGGTACGGCGTCGGGCTCATCCCGGCTTAATCATGGTCGAAGGGCCAGCCACCGTCCCCAACTAGTTCGGCGGCGCCCTTTTCGACGACGTCGGCCGTGTTGCGGATCTCGGCCTCCAGGTCGGCACCGGTCTGGTCGGCGAGCAGGTAAACGCGATAGGCGAGCTCGCCGAGTCGACCTGACCATTCGGCGTTCGGTCGGAATGGCCGTCGCCCGCGATCGGTGATCTCGGTCGCCGTGGCCGACAGCGCGCCGAGCAGGCTCTGTAGCTCGAGCAGTAACGCCGGCGCGGTCGCGTGCAAGCCAGCAAGGTCGGCACTATGGGCGACGGCAGGTTGCAGGTCGTTCACGGGCGATCAACATACTGCTTTTGGTCGCGCAATTCCTCGTCCACACGCTGGTATCGGTGGACGGGCCGCGTAGGCTCGACCGCGGTCCGCCCAGCTGACCGCCCCGGCGTCCGGAGGACTCCCCCTGACCACGACACCTGCCGCCCCCGCGCGACTGCGGGTAGGGATCGTCGCAACCGGCCGAGTCGGCAGCGTGCTCGGCTCGGCCCTAGCCCGGGCCGGGCATCACGTTGTGGCCGCGAGCGGGGTATCGGCGGCGTCGCGACGGCGGGCCGAGCGATGGCTTCCCGGGGTGCCGCTGCTTCCTCCGGACGAGGTCGTCGCGGCGGCCGACTTCGTGCTCCTCGCCGTCCCGGACGATGAACTCCGGCCCCTGGTCGCCGGTCTGGCGGCCACCGAGGTCTGGCGCCGTGGGCAACTCGTCGCACACACCTCCGGTGCGCACGGGATAGACATTCTCGATCCGGCAGCGGCCCGGGGTGTGCTACCGCTTGCCCTACACCCGGTGATGACCTTCACCGGCCGGCCGGAGGACCTCGATCGGCTCGAGGGCGCGAGCTTCGGGGTGACGGCCCCGGACGAGCTGCGGCCGGTGGCCGAGGCGTTGGTCGTCGAACTCGGCGGCGAACCGATCTGGGTCCCGGAACCGGCCCGGCCGCTCTACCATGCGGCCCTCACGATGGGTGCCAACTACCTCGTGACGCTGGTCAACGACGCGACCGACACACTGGCCCGAGCGGGCGTTCAGTCGGCCGGGCGTCTCATCGCCCCGCTGCTCAGTGCCGCCCTGGACAACGCGCTTCGCCTCGGCGACGGCGCCATGACCGGGCCGGTCTCTCGCGGCGATGCAGCCACAGTTGCCGGCCATCTGGAGACGCTGCGCCGGGAGGCGCCCGACGTCGTGCCGGTATATGTCGCAATGGCCCGGCGGACCGCGCAGCGGGCCGAACAATCCGGCCGATTGCCGGCGTCGCGAGCGGCAGAACTCACCGCTGTGCTGGAGTCGGAATGATCGTCACTCGCACCCGCGCCGAGCTCGCCGCGGCCCGAGCAGAGCTGGTCGCACCGGTCGGTCTGGTGGCGACGATGGGCGCGCTGCATACCGGACACGCGGCGTTGCTCGGTGTTGCGCGAGCGGACTGCGTGTCGGTCGTGGCCAGCATCTTCGTCAACCCGTTGCAGTTCGGTGCCGGGGAGGATCTCGACCGGTATCCGCGATCCCTCGCGGCCGACTTGGCAATGTGCGACCGCGCTGGTGTCGACATGGTGTGGGTGCCATCGGTCGCCGATGTCTACCCGCGAGGTACGCCGCAGGTGACCGTGTCGCCGGGGCCGCTCGCGGACGAGCTGGAAGGTGCGGCTCGTCCGGGTCATTTCGTCGGCGTGCTGACCATGGTCGCGAAGCTCTTCGGCCTGGTCCGACCGGACGCCGCCTACTTTGGCGAGAAGGACTACCAGCAGCAGGTGCTAGTACGGGAAATGTCCGGCGACCTTGAATTGGGCGTCGACATCGTCACCGTGCCGACCGTGCGCGATCCGGACGGCCTCGCCGTCTCCAGCCGGAACACTTATCTCTCGGTGGCCGACCGGCAGCAGGCCCTTGCGCTACCCCGTGGTATGCGAGCCGGGCAGCAGGCCGCTCCAGCGGGTCCGGATGCGGTGCTTGCGGCGGCCCGGGCGGCCCTCGGCGCTCCGCTCGTCGTCGACTACCTGGCGCTGCGCGCGCCCGACCTGAATGCCGTGCCGGACCACGGTCCGGCGCGTTTGTTGGGTGCCGTGCAGGTTGGCCGTACCCGGCTCATCGACAACGTCGAGGTGTTCCTCTGATGCTGCCCACGCGCCTGCGGGCTCCGGCGCCGGGCTGGCACACGGAAACGGACGTGGTGATCGTCGGCTCGGGTATTGCCGGGCTGTCCACCGCCCTGCAGATCGCTCGCCAGTCGCCCCTGCGCGTTCTCGTCGTGACCAAGGACGTGCTGGCCGCCGGGTCGACGCGCTGGGCCCAAGGCGGTATCGCCGCGGCCCTGGGTGTCGGCGACAGCCCAGCGCAGCACTTCGCCGACACGATTGCCGCCGGCGACGGGATCTGTGACCAGACCGCAGTGCGCGTCCTCGTTCGGGAGGGCCCAGCCGCGGTGCGCGACCTGGCCTCCATCGGCGCCCGGTTCGACCGCGCCCGGGACGGGCAGCTGGCCCTCACGCGAGAGGGCGGTCATCGTCGAGACCGCGTTGCGCACGCGGGGGGAGACGCGACCGGCGCCGAGATCGAGCGCGCCCTGGAGGCGCGGCTGCTGTCCGCGTCGGGTGTGGACGTCATCGAGCACGCCGTCGTCCTCGACCTGCTCCGCGATGCGGCCGGTGTGGCCTGTGGAGTCACGCTGCACGTCATGGACGAAGGCCAGCGGGACGGGGTCGGCGCGGTACATGCCCGCGCCGTCGTACTGGCCACCGGCGGCCTCGGCCAGGTCTACACCGCCACGACGAACCCGCGCGGTCTCCACCGGCGACGGCGTAGCGGCGGCCCTGCGGGCTGGGGCCGTCGTACGCGATCTGGAGTTCGTGCAGTTTCACCCGACGGTTGTCTGGCTAGGCGCGCGGTCCCGAGGGCAGCAGCCGCTGGTCAGCGAGGCGGTGCGGGGCGAAGGCGCCGTCCTGGTCGACGACGCCGGCATCCCGTTCATGGCCGGCCAGCACGAGCTGGCGGACCTCGCACCACGAGACGTCGTCGCAAAAGCCATGCTGCGGCGGATGCGCGAGACCGGGACCGAGCACGTCTGGCTCGATGGCCGGGCATTCGGCGCCGAGAAGTGGCGGGTCCGGTTTCCGACCATCTACGCGACCCTGACGAGTCTTGGAATCGATCCGGTGCGCGATCTGATCCCGGTGGTGCCCGCCTGCCACTACGCATCGGGCGGGGTTCGCACCGACCTGGTTGGGCGATCGACGGTGCCGAGGCTCTACGCGTGCGGGGAGGCGGCCTGCACTGGCGTACACGGTGCGAACCGACTGGCGTCCAACTCGCTGCTGGAGGGACTGGTGTTTGGGCGACGGATCGCGTCCGAGCTCGTAGCCGATCTCGGCGAGCCGGCAACGACCGCGGAGCCGGCCGATCCGGAGGGCGAGTCCGCCGTGGCCGACGACTCGGCGCGCTCGCGCCTACAGCAGATCATGTCGTCACACGTCGGCGTGCTGCGCGACCGAGCGGGTCTCGATGCGGCGACGGCCGAGCTCGCCGCGCTAACCGCCCGCACTGTGGCCACGCGGTGCCACCGAGGGTTGGGAAACCAGCAACCTGCTCACCGTGGCAACCGCGCTGACGGCCGCGGCCCGCGCGCGTGAGGAGACGCGCGGGGCGCACTGGCGGGACGACTTCCCGAAACGCGACGACGTGCGGTGGGCCGGGCACTTGGATGTCCGCCTTGATCCGGGCGGAATCGTTCGGCAGCGGTTCGTCACGGATGTGGTGCCATGATCGGATCCATGACCGGGGAGCGCCGCCATGAGGTCGGCTGACCCTTCGGTGCGCGCGATCGTTGAGTCCGCGAGGCTTTCGCCATGGCTGGTCGACGACGTGGTTTCTCGGGCGCTGGTCGAGGACATCGGCGCCGAATGGCGACGTGACCACGCTGGCCACGGTGCCGGGGACCCTCATGGGTCGTGCGGACCTGGTGCCGAGGGCCGCCGGGGTGGTGGCCGGGCTTCCCGTCGCGGCATGGGTGTTCGACAGCGTCGGACAGGGTCGGGTGCGGATGGAGTTCGGTTCGATTGACGGCGCGACGGTGGCCCCCGGCGAGGTGCTGGCCACCGTGCGCGGCCCGGTTCGTGACCTGCTGACCGCCGAGCGCACCGCGCTGAACCTGCTAGGTCACCTGTCCGGTGTGGCGACCCTGACCCGCCGGTGGGTAGACGCGGTGGCGGGGACCGGTGTCCAGGTGCGAGACACTCGCAAGACCCTCCCCGGCCTGCGCACCTTGGAGAAGTACGCGGTGCGCTGCGGCGGTGGAGTGAACCATCGGATGTCGCTGTCGGATGCTGCCCTGATCAAGGACAACCATGTCGCCGCGGCCGGCGGCGTCGTCACGGCGTTCGATCGCGTCCGCAACAGCTACCCCGACCTGCCGGTGGAGGTCGAGGTCGACACCGTCGCTCAGGCCCGCGAAGTCATCGATGCCGGCGCGGATCTGGTGCTGCTGGACAACATGCCGCCGGACGCATTGCGGGAGGTCGTCGCCTATGCGCGTCAGTCCGGGTCGCGGGCCAGGCTCGAAGCATCGGGCGGGCTGAGCCTCGACCGGGCCGCCGAGGTCGCGGCGACCGGCGTCGACTTCCTGGCGGTCGGCGCGCTCACCCATTCCGCGCCGGCGCTCGACATCGGGATGGACCTGCCGTGATGCTGCTCGCCATCGACATCGGCAACACGAACACCGTTCTCGGCGTGTTCGATGGCGAGAAGCTGGACCGGTCCTGGCGGATCAAGACGGACTCGCGGAGCACCGCCGACGAGCTCGCGCTCACCTATCGTGGGCTGCTCGCCGACCATCCCGTCGACGGCATTGCCGCCTGCTCCACCGTGCCCGCGGCCATGCGCGAGCTGCGGCAGATGCTCGCTGACTACTACGGCAACCTGCCGACGGTCTTGGTCGAGCCAGGCGTGCGTACCGGGGTGAGTCTGCAGTACGAGAACCCCAAGGAGGTCGGCGCCGACCGCATCGTCAACACCCTCGCGGCCTACCACCTCGTACACGGGCCGGCGATCGTGGTCGATTTCGGCACCACCACCAACTTCGACGTGGTGAACGAGCGAGGCGATTTCATGGGCGGTGCCTTGGCGCCCGGGATCGAGGTCTCGTTGGACGCGCTCGCGGCACGGGCGGCGCAGCTGCGCAAGGTCGAGCTGGTCGAGCCGCGTGGACCGATCGGCAAGAACACGGTCGAGGCGTTGCAATCCGGGATCCTCTACGGCTTCGCCGGTCAGGTCGATGCGCTGGTCCGCCGGCTGCGAGCCGCGCTCGTCCCGGACGATCCGGCGTCCGTCGCGGTGATCGCGACCGGTGGGCTCGCGCCGCTCGTCATTCGCAACAGCGAAACCGTGACCCGGCATGAGCCGGACCTGACTCTGCTCGGTCTGCGCCTGATCTACGAGCGCAACGTCTGATCGAAGGCCCTCGTTAGGGTGTCGACCATGCAGCTGCATGTCTTCAGCGAGGCCCAGGAGGGCGCTACCTACGAGGACCTGCTCCGGGTGGCCCGGGCGGCCGAATCCCTCGGCTTTGCCGGGTTCTTCCGCTCGGATCACTATCTCGGGATCATGGGCGACGGCCGGCCGGGGCCAACGGATGCCTGGGTGACGCTGGCCGGCCTGGCCCGCGAGACGAACCGCATTCGGCTTGGCACGTTGGTCAGTCCGGCGACGTTCCGGCTGCCCGGCCCGCTCGCCGTCATGGTGGCCGAAGTCGACACGATGAGCGGCGGCCGGGTCGAGCTCGGCCTCGGGTCCGGGTGGTACGCGTCTGAACACCGCGCCTACGGCATCCCGTTTCCGGACCTGCGCACCCGGTTCGACATGCTCAGCGAACAAGTGGAGATCATCGACGGGCTGTGGCGGACTCCGGTGGGGGAGCGGTTCTCCTTCCGGGGCGCGCACTACCAGCTCACCGACTCGCCGGCGCTGCCCAAACCCGTGCAGTCGCCGCGCCCGCCCATCATCCTCGGCGGAGTCGGCCGGAAGCGTTCCGCGCGGCTCGTTGCCCGTTTTGCCAACGAGTTCAACGTCGCCTGGAGCCCACTCGCCGATACATCGGAGATCTTCACGAGACTGAAAGCGAACCTGGCCGACACCGATCGGGACCCGGCCAGCCTCGCCTACTCCGCCGGTCAGATCATCTGCGTCGGCAAGGACGAGGCCGACGTACGCCGCCGCGCGGCCGTCCTCCGCCAGGACGCGGAAACGTTGCGCACGAGCGGGCTCGCCGGCACGCCGGCCGAGGTTGTCGACAAGATCGGCCAGCTGGCCGACCTCGGTGTCAGCCGGATCTACCTGCAGTTTCTCGACCTGACCGATATCTCGCAGCTGGAGCTGATCGCGGCCGAGGTGTTGCCGCAGCTCTGAGGGACTGGTCGCGAGTCACAGCCAGCCGCGTTCGTCGGCGACCCGGACGGCCTCGACCCGATTACGCACCCCGGTCTTCGCGATTGCGGCGGACAGGTAATTGCGCACGGTGCCCTCGGACAGGAACAACCGGCCGGCAATGTCGGCCACTGTCGCGCCGTCCCGGGCGGCGACCAGCACGTCCCGCTCCCGTCCGGTCAGCGGCGACACACCCCCCGCGAGCGTGGCCGCCGCCAGCGCTGGATCCACCACCCGTAGGCCGCGCGACACCCGGCGGATCGCGTCAGCCAGCTGCTCGGCGGGCGCGTCCTTCACGACGAACCCGAGCGCACCGGATTCCATTGCTCGCCGCAGGTAGCCGGGCCGGCCGAACGTGGTCACGATGATCACCCGGCAGGTCGGCACCTCTTGGCTGAGCGCGGCTGCTGCGGCGAGGCCGTCAACTCCCGGCATTTCGATATCGAGTAACGCGACGTCGGGATGTCGGTCCCGCGCGGCCGCCACCACCTCGTCGCCGCGCCCGACCTGGGCGACCACCTCGAAGTCGTCCTCGAGCTCGAGCAGCGCGGCGAGCGCCGAGCGGACCAGCGCTTGGTCGTCCGCGAGCAGGATACGAATCGTCACGCCGGGATCGTCGGCTCGTCCACCGTTTGCGGTCTTTCCGGGACGACTGGTTCGGCAATATCGACGCGCAATCGCCAGCCGCCGGCTCGGCTGGAGGCGACTAGCGTGCCGCCGGCTGCCTGCACCCGTTCGCGCAGTCCGGTCAGACCGTTGCCGGTACCGGCGATCCCACCCCGGCCGTTGTCGTCGATGGTGATCCAGGTCGCGCCGAGCGCGATCGTGCAGTGGCTGGCCCGGGCGTGGCGCACAACGTTGGTCACGCCTTCCCGAATGACCCAACCGAACACCTCGTGCAGCCTCGGGTCGACGAGATCGACAGCACCTGGCAGTTCGGCCTGCACTCCAGCTGCTCGAAGTACCTCATGGGCGCTCGCCAGCTCGCCGACCAGCGTCACGTCTCGATATCCAGATATCGCCGCGCGGACGTCCGCGAGGGAGCTGCGGCTCAACTGCTCCACCTCGGCCATCTCCCGGACGGCGCGCTCCGGATCGAGCTCGGCCAGCCGTTTGGCGAGACCAGCTTTGACCGTGATTGTCGTGAGCGAGTGGCCGAGCAGATCGTGCAGATCTCGAGCGATTCGGCTGCGCTCGTTTTCCGCGGCGAGCCTAGCCACCTCAGCCCGCGCCGCGGCGAGCTGCACGTTCGATCGGATGATCGCAAAAAACGCATACATCGCGAAGGCGACGAGCAAGATGGTGATGCCCTGTTGCCAATCGACCTGGCCGCCCCAGGACTGGATGACGACCGGCGCGAACAAGTTGAGCGCCACCAGTCCGGCAATCATCGCGATGGCCCAGCTCGCCCGACTCGCCACCGTCAGCACGGCGATATAGACGCAGAACACCAGCGCGTCTTGATGGGCGATCGGCAATTCCAGGGCCAGCAGCACGAAGGTCGCGGCATACAGCCACCAGAACCGCCTACGGTGCGAGCCCCAGCCGGCCGGAAGTGCGGCCAGGTAGCAGGCCGGCAAAGGCGACGATGATCAGGTATCCGACGGCCGCCATCCAGCCGCTTGCGTGCTCATTGACTCCGGACGCGGTCTGGCCAAGGTAGATCAACCAGAAGCTTGGAAAGACGTAGCGCCACCCTTTGCGCCACTTATTCTGCTGTTCGCCAAAGGACGTGGCGGTGAGCGTCTCGGCGGGGTCGCGGCCGGTGGTCATCTCGACCTGAGCTTAATGCGGTCAGACCCGCTGGGTGTCGCGCCGGTACGCGCGGGCGGCCAACACCGTGAGGGCGATGGTCCACCCGGCGATGACGATCCAGGCCTTCAGCGGCCAGCTCTCCCCGGTGTAGGCAACATGCCCAGCTTGGACCAGCCAATAGGACGGCAGCAGCTCGACGATGTTGAGCATGACGCCACTTTGCAGGATTGGCCCCCAGGCGCCGCCGAGCAATGCGAACAGTGCCGTTATCCCACCGAGAGCCGGCCCGACCGACTCGACAGTGAGTACGTGGCCGAGCAGCACGCCGAGCGCCGCGAACGGGATGAGCCCGATGAGGATCAACCAGATCATGGTGGCCCATCGGCCGGGCGCCAAATGGACGCCGAGCGTGATGCCAGCTATGCACAACAACACGATGCTGACCGCGGCCAGGGCGTATCCGGTGATGACTTTCGCGCGGAAGTAGGTGCGCGGCGTCAGCGGGGTCAGCCGAAGCTGCCGGTTCCAGCCGACACTTCGTTCTGCCGCAATCCGAGCCCCTCCCGCGAGGACGGCCGCCATAGTTCCCCAGCTGATCATCCCGGCCATGTAGTAGGTCGGGAACGGGATGTTGCCTAGCGTCAGAGTCTTGTTCGCTCCAGCGACGACATAGAACAGTATGAGCGGAAACACCAGCGAGAAAATGAAGAACCGGGTGTTGCGCACCGTCCGGAGCAATTCATAGCGCAAGTACGTGACTGACGTGCTCATCGGGTGATCTCCGCGTGGTCGCCGGATTTGGTCGAAGCGTCCTCACCTGCGGTGAGGGCAAGGAAGGCCTGCTCCAGACCTGCCCCGCTGATCTCGATATCGCGGACACCGGGGAATTTGTCCAGGAGGGCCCGAACAGCGCGGTCGGAATCGGCGCACGTGAGGACGATTGAGTCGCCTCTGTGGTCAGCCTTCGTGACACCGGGCAGCGCGGCGAGCGCGTCCAGGTCGGCGTTGGGAAGCGTCGCTCGAATTGATCTGGCGCCTACCGTGGCCTTGATCTGCGTTGCCGGACCGTCCGCGACGATTTGTCCGCGGGCCATCAAAATGATGCGGTCAGCGTAGGCGTCGGCCTCTTCGAGATAGTGCGTGGCAAAGACGACAGTCTTACCGCGGCTGGCGAACGTCCGCATGGTCGTCCAGAAGCCATGTCGCGCCTCGACGTCCATTGCCACTGTGGGTTCGTCGAGGACGAGCAAGTCTGGGTCGGACACGAGGGCGATGGCGAAACGAACGCGCTGCGTCTGTCCGCCGGACAGTTTCTGGGTACGACGGCGCTGAATGTCGCCGATACCGGTGAGCTCGATAACCTCATCGACTGACATCGGGTTCGGATATAGCGACGCCATCATGGTCACGAGCTCACCGACGCTCAGATCGCGAATCAGCGAGCCCGTTTGCAACATCGCGCCGATAGCCCCGAGCTTGACTGATTCGGCTGGCGGCCGACCGAATAGTGAGACCGCGCCGGCGTCGGGCGGCAGCAACCCGAGAAGCATGTCGATGGTCGTTGACTTACCGGCCCCATTTGGTCCTAACAAGGCGACAGTTTCACCGGGCGCGATCGAGATGTCGATGCCACGGACCGCATGCACGATGCCCTCGCCGGAGCGAAACGACTTGGTCAGATCGGATAGGACAACTCCGGCCGAGGCGCGGCCGGATGACGTGCTCAAACTCATGTCACCAGCCTGCCGCCACCAGCGGCAGCTTGACAGTGCCACCGGGCAGGACTCAACGATGACATTCGTCAGTGTCCCGTGGAGGAGGCCGACTGCACTTCGAATCCCCCGATAGGGTTGCTGGCGTGAGCATGCCCCCGCCCGCGGCGGACGAGGAGAGCGAGTCCCCTGACCAGCCGGAACAGTTGCGGATCCGGCGGCAGAAATATGATCGACTTCACGGCGCGCTCTATCCGGTAAAGGTTCCGCGTACTCATTCACTCGCGCAGATCCGTGCGACCTATCCAGACCTCGCTCCGGACCGGCACACTGGCGACGAAGTGGGCGTCACCGGACGGGTGATCTTCGCTCGCAACACTGGCAGCCTCTGCTTTGCCACCCTGCGCGAAGGCGGCGTCGAACTGCAGGTCATGCTGTCGCTGGATCGAGTTGGTGCCGATTCACTCGCGGCCTGGAAGTCTGATGTCGACCTCGGCGACCTGGTCTTCGTTCACGGTGAGGTCATCTCGTCCCGGCGAGGTGAGTTGTCGGTGCTGGCCGACTCTTGGCAGATCACCGCGAAAGCTTTGCGTCCGTTGCCAGTCGCGCACCGTCCGTTGTCGGAGGAATCCCAGGTCCGGCTGCGGTACGTGGATTTGATCGTCCGCCCGGAAGCAAGGCGCATGGTGGAACTACGGGCGACGGTGCTGCGCTCATTACGCTCCACGCTGGATTCGCGGGGATTCCTCGAAGTCGAAACTCCCGTGCTGCAGGTTGTACACGGCGGTGCTGCCGCCCGCCCTTTCCGGACGCATCTGAACACTTTCGACCTGGACATGTCGCTGCGCATCGCCACCGAGCTATACCTCAAGCGGGTTCTGGTCGGAGGCATCGAGCGCGTCTATGAACTCGGTCGATCGTTTCGCAACGAAGGTATCGACTCGACCCATTCCCCCGAATACACGCACCTAGAGGCCTACGAAGCGTACGGCGACTACGACACGATGGCAGAATTGACGCGCACACTTATCGTCGACGCCGCGATCGCGGCAGGCCAACCGGTCGCGCTTGCACTGGACGGCACTGAGATCGACCTGATGGGGGATTGGCGCTCGGTTACGGTGCATGATGCGGTCTCGGCTGCGGTCGGCGAGCAGATCACGGTAGCCACGGATATCACACAATTGCGGCAGTACGCGAAAGCGTCGGGTGTGCCAGTTCCGGAGACAGCTAACGCCGGCGAGATCGTACTCGAGCTGTTCGAAAAGCTCGTCGAACACACGCTGATGGAGCCGACATTCGTCCGAGATTATCCGGTCGAAGTGCGACCTTTAGCGCGGCCACACCGGCGTGATCCGCGATTGGCTGAGGCATGGGATCTCGTCATCGGAGGAATCGAAATCGCGCCGGCCTACTCCGAGCTCGTGGACCCGGTAGAGCAGCGTCGACGGCTGATGGCGCAAGCAGCTGCGGCGAGTCGCGGCGATCCGGAGGCAATGCAGCTGGACGAAGACTTTCTGCGAGCACTTGAGTACGGAATGCCACCCGCTGGCGGAATGGGATTGGGTGTCGACCGCCTGGTGATGTTGCTCACCGGGCGTGGCATTAGAGAGACGATTCTGTTTCCGATCCTGAAGCCGCTGTGAATCCTGGCGTTACGCACGGCCGGCCAACTCACCGAATGTCACCTAAGGGCCGTAGTGCGCTATTATTTAGAAATCCGAAATCACTCCAACGAAGGAGCGGTCTGCGCATGGCCAAGAAGGTACAGGTCACGCTCGTAGACGACATCGATCAGAGCACAGCCGCGGAGACCGTGAGCTTCGGCTTGGATGGCGCCGTCTATGAGATAGACCTCTCAAAGTCGAATGCACGGAAACTACGCGAGTCACTGTCGCTGTATGTCGGCAGCGCGCGACGTGTTAGTCGAACCGGAAGGTCCGCACCCCGTGGGGGCCGATCGACGGCGCGCGCCGGTCGGGAACAGACGCAGGCAATCCGCGAATGGGCGCGATCGAATGGGTACGCAGTCAGCGACCGCGGTCGGGTACCAGCTGTCGTTCTCGAGGCGTATAACAGCGCAAGCTAATCTCGCGCGCGGCACTACATAGGTAGGCGGGTTCGTACGGCGCGCCGTCGGACGTAGACTACCGCCGAACGAGGAACGAGGGCCGAGTCTGATCGGGCGCAGGGCCTAGACCACCCCTGGGGCTTCCCTAGGGGTGGTTTCGTGTGGGTAGCGCAGGAGTTTAGCGCGCCTCTTGACAATGGGAAGATATCGGACAATCGCCGGCAGTTGGCGTGGGTGGCAGGCTGGCGTTCGCTTCGAGCGGACGAGCTAGCGGCATCGAAAATCGTGTTGGAACGTTGACAGGATAGACGCTCGGTCCTGCCATATTTGTGACCGGGCGCGTTACACGCCGGCGCTACAGTCGATGGTGGCACCGTCACTACGGCGCGGGAAGGAGCTGGAACATGTTTGAGAGGTTCACCGACCGCGCACGTCGGGTTGTCGTCCTGGCCCAGGAAGAGGCCCGGATGCTCAACCACAACTACATCGGGACCGAGCACATCCTGCTGGGCTTGATTCACGAGGGCGAGGGCGTTGCCGCCAAGGCCTTGGAGTCCCTCGGGATCTCGTTGGACGCGGTGCGCCAGCAGGTCGAGGAGATCATCGGCCAGGGTCAGCAGGCGCCGAGTGGGCACATCCCGTTCACTCCGCGCGCAAAGAAGGTTCTTGAGCTATCGCTCCGAGAGGCGCTGCAGCTCGGCCACAACTACATCGGGACGGAGCACATCCTGCTCGGCCTCATCCGCGAGGGTGAGGGCGTTGCCGCGCAGGTTCTGGTCAAGCTGGGCGCTGACCTGAACAAGGTGCGCCAGCAGGTCATCCAGCTGCTCAACGGCTACCAGAGCAAGGAGCCGGCCGGCACGGCCGCCGAGTCCACACCGTCCACGTCGCTGGTGCTCGACCAGTTCGGGCGCAACCTGACCCAGGCCGCCCGCGAGGGCAAGCTGGACCCCGTCATCGGCCGCGAGAAAGAGATCGAGCGCCTTATGCAGGTGCTCTCTCGCCGAACCAAGAACAACCCGGTCCTGATCGGCGAGCCCGGCGTCGGTAAGACGGCCGTCGTCGAGGGACTGGCGCAGGCCATCGTCAAGGGTGAGGTGCCCGAGACGCTCAAGGACAAGCACCTGTACACCCTCGACCTCGGATCGCTGGTGGCCGGCAGTCGTTACCGCGGCGACTTCGAAGAGCGCCTGAAGAAGGTGCTGAAGGAGATTCGCACGCGCGGCGACATCATCATGTTCATCGACGAGATCCACACGCTGGTCGGAGCCGGTGCGGCCGAAGGGGCAATCGACGCGGCGTCGATCCTCAAGCCGATGCTCGCGCGCGGTGAACTGCAGACGATCGGTGCGACGACGCTCGATGAGTACCGCAAGTACTTGGAGAAGGACGCCGCGCTGGAACGGCGATTCCAACCGGTGCAGGTGGGCGAGCCGACCGTTGCGCACACCATCGAGATCCTCAAGGGACTGCGCGACCGGTACGAGGCGCACCACCGAGTGTCGATCACCGATGCGGCCCTGGTGGCCGCAGCCGGCTTGGCCGACCGCTATATCTCTGACCGGTTCCTGCCGGACAAGGCGATCGACCTGATCGACGAGGCCGGATCGCGCATGCGCATTCGCCGCATGACGGCGCCGCCGGACCTTCGTGAGTTCGACGAGCGCATCGCCGAAGTGCGCCGCGAGAAGGAGTCGTCGATCGACGCGCAGGACTTCGAGAAGGCCGCCTCTCTTCGGGACCGCGAGAAGACGTTGCTCGCGGAGAAGGCCCAACGCGAGCACGAGTGGAAGGCGGGCGACCTGGACGTTGTGGCCGAGGTCGACGACGAGCAGATTGCCGAGGTCCTTGCGACCTGGACGGGCATCCCGGTGTTCAAGCTCACCGAGGAGGAGACGGCCCGCCTGCTGCGCATGGAGGACGAGCTGCACAAGCGCGTCATCGGGCAACAGCCGGCCGTGCAGGCGGTCTCGCAGGCAATCCGGCGGACCCGTGCTGGCCTGAAGGACCCGAAGCGCCCTGGCGGATCGTTCATCTTCGCCGGTCCGTCCGGGGTCGGGAAGACAGAGCTGTCGAAGGCACTCGCCGAGTTCCTGTTCGGCGACGCGGACGCGCTGATCCAGCTGGACATGTCCGAGTTCCACGACCGGTACACCGTGTCCCGGCTGGTCGGTGCCCCTCCGGGTTACGTGGGCTACGACGAGGGCGGCCAGCTGACCGAGAAGGTCCGGCGCAAGCCGTTCAGCGTCGTGCTCTTCGACGAGGTCGAGAAGGCCCACCCGGACGTGTTCAACACGCTGTTGCAGGTGCTGGAAGACGGCCGGCTCACCGACGGACAGGGCCGCATCGTGGACTTCAAGAACACCGTGCTGATCCTGACCACGAACCTCGGCACGCGCGACGCCTCGAAGGCGATCGCGAAGCTCGGATTCGCCGCGGCGAATGACACCGCCGGCGACTACGAGCGGATGAAGCAGAAGGTGACAGACGAGCTCAAGCAGCATTTCCGGCCGGAGTTCCTCAACCGAATCGACGACACCATCGTCTTCCATCCGTTGAGTCAGGAGGAGATCGTCCAGATCGTCGACCTGATGACCGGTCGTCTCGACGTGCAGCTGCGCAGCAAGGACATGGGCCTCGAGCTGACCCCGGCCGCGAAGTCCCTGCTCGCGGAGAAGGGCTACGACAAGGCGCTGGGCGCGCGGCCGTTGCGCCGGACGATTCAGCGCGAGATCGAGGACGCCCTGTCCGAGAAGATCCTTTTCGGCGAGCTGGTCGCCGGGCAGATCGTCGTCGTGGACGTCGCGCCCGGAGAAGACGGGAAGCCGACGTTCACCTTCCGTGGCGAGAGCAAGGCGGCTCCGGTGCCTGATCTCGCTCCGGTCGGCGAAGGCGGCGCGACCGAGTAGCTCGTCGAGCCGGCTCCACGCGGCCTCGGATCCGTTGTGACGGGTCCGAGGCCGATCCATCTACCGTTCGAGGTGGTGGTCGATTCGCCGCGGCGCAGTAGGTTTCGCACAAGAGGGCACGTCGGCGAAGGCGACGACAACCAACCAGGGCAGTAGCTAGCTGGCCTCGGATCCGTTACGAGGGTCCCAGGCCGAGTCATCCTCCTTCGAGGTGGTGCCCCATTCATCCTCGAGCAGCGCGTAGTCCAGCTCGTCGGTCCACTCACCCTTGAACCACTCGTTACGCACCAGGTAGGCCTCCTGGCGCATGCCCAGTCGCCGGGCCAGCCGGGCCGACGCCTCGTTCCGGGCGTCGATCCGGGCAACGACTCGGTGCAGCCCCAGATCGTCGAACGCCAGACCGAGCAACCTGCGGACCGCTTCGGAGGCATAGCCGTGGCCGCCGAACTCTGGGTTGAGAACGTATCCGACCTCGCCACCTCGATGTTCGCGGCTGTGCCAGAACAACACGACGTCTCCCACAAGCTCGCCGGTGGCCGTGACCTCGACGCCCAGAGTCAAGCTCTGCCCGGCATCGTTCAGCGACGTCCGGGCCCAGACGGTCCCCAGCCGTTCAGCGATGACGGCGGTGTCCATCGGCTTGAACGGTACGTACCGGCAGACGTCCGGTCGGCTGCGATAGGCCAACAACGCGTTCGTATCCGCCGCGGACAGCGGACGAAGACTCAATCGACGAGACCGCACCGGGTATCTGGGCGCCAGTTCCATCCGGTCATGCTCTCAACCGCTAGCCCGGTAAGGCATATCGACCGTCGGGCTGCGGATCCACCAGGCCGTCCACGACGAGCGTGTCGAGTGCGCGCTCGCGCTGCAGCGGATCAGGCCAGACGACATCGAGCGCGGCCCGGTCGACAGGATCGTCAGCGCCGCGAAGCACGTCGAGCAGCAGACCGCGAACCTGGCGGTCGGTGCCGGCGAAGCGCTGTGCCCTCGTCGCACGTCCGGCATGCGCCGGCGCGCCGGCCGCCCGCCAGGCGCAGCTAGCTGCGAGCGGACACGATACGCAGCACGGGTTGCGGGCCGTGCATACCAGCGCGCCCAGTTCCATCAGCGCGACGCTGAGCCGCGCCGCCGCCTCCGCTTCAGCGGGCAGTAACGCCAGGACCTCGGCCTGCTCGCGGCCCGGCGCCGCCGGGGCGGCTTGGGCCTGACCCCGAATCGCTCGCGCGATCAGGCGGCGCACGTTGGTGTCGACCACGGGGTGACGCTGGCGATAGGCGAACGCTGCCACCGCGCGGGCCGTATAGCTGCCCACGCCGGGCAACGTAAGTAGCGCATCGACATCGGCCGGAACCTCACCTCCGAATCGCTCGGTCAGCACGACAGCGCATTCCCACAGCCGCAGGGCCCGCCGCGGGTAACCCAGCTTTCCCCACATCCGCACTGCGTCCCCGGGTCCAGCGCGGCCCAGATCCGCGGGCGTCGGCCAGCGGGTCAGCCAGGTGCGATACACCGGCTCGACCCGGGCCACCGGCGTCTGCTGCAGCATGATCTCGCTGACCAGAACCGCCCACGGGGTGGCGCCCGCCGCGCGCCACGGTAGATCACGGGCAGACCGGCGGTACCACTCGAGTACCGAGGACGCCAGCTCCACGCGTCCAGCGTGCCAGACCGGAAATTTGCCGGACATATCCGCGCGGTGCCACCATCGCGCGCCCGCGCGGAGTTACCGTCCAGGACACCATGATGCACCCGGTCGGCAGCAAGCCACCCGGCGTCTACTGGCGGCGCCGGGCGGTCCTGCTGATTACCGTCATTCTCCTAGTGATCTCGTTGTACGTCCTGTTCGGCCGCGGTTCCGGCCGCCCCGGAGCGTCCGCTCTTGCCCCCACGAGCACGCCATCGACGAGCGCGGCTAACCGTCCCGCGTCGCTGACGGCTGCTCGGACGGCATCGCCGAGCAATTCCGCGTCGAACGGCTGTCCCCCGGGCACGCTGAAGTTGGCGGCGACCACAGCCGCGCCCAGTTTCAAGCTGGGCAGTCAGCCAGTGCTTGCCCTGCAAGTGACGAACACCGGCAGGAACTCGTGCGTCGCCGACCTCTCGGACACCCAGATCGAACTACTCGTTTACAACGGTGAATCCCGGGTCTGGGGCAGCCATGATTGCCAGGTCGAGCCGGGTACCCAGCGCATGACGTTGAACCCACGCCAGGCGGTCCGGCGATCGATCACCTGGACCGGGTTGTCCTCCCAGCCGCAATGCGCGGGCACCCGCCAGCTGGTCGGAGCGGGGACCTACACACTGCACGCCAAGTTGTCCAGCGCCGAGGGCACGACTACGACGTTCAGCCTGACCTGACGTCCTCGCCCATCACGGGTACCGATCGATTATTGATGCATCCGCGAGCCGGGAGATGGCTTCTCGCACCGACCTCGCCCGCGCCTCCCCCAGACCGTCGATCGCCTCGAGTTCCTCGACGCTCGCCGCCAAGAGCTTCTGCAGACCGCCGAACTGCTCGACCACGCGATCCAACAGGGGCTCGGGCAGCCGGGGTACACGGGACAGCAGCCGGTAGCCCCGGGGACTGGTCGCTGCGTCGAGGGATTCCGGTGTTCCACCGAAGCCCAGGGTTCGAGTCACGGCGGTGAGGTCGAGCAGATCGGTTGCAGACAGTTCCGCCAGTTCGACCATCACCGATTCGGAACTGCGCTCCCGGCGTCCCACGGGCGGGTAATCCCGCGCGATCAGCTGCCGGTCCGTGTCAACGCCGGCCAGCAGCTCGTCCAGCTGCAACGCCAGCAACCGCCCGTCGGTACCGAGCTCGACTACATAGCCGACGATCTCGTCGGCGATGCGGCGGACCATCTCCAGCCGCTGCAGCACGATCGTGGCGTCCCGGACCGTGACCAGATCCTCGATCTCCAGGGCTGAGAGGGTATTGGATACCTCGTCCAGGCGAGCCTTGTACCGCTCCAGGGTGGCGATGCCCTGGTTGGCGCGAGACAGCAGCTCACTCGAGCTCTCCAGCACATGCCGCCGCGTGCCCAGGTACAGGCTGATGATGCGCATCGACTGGGATACCGAGATCACCGGGTAACCGGTTTGTACCGCCACCCGCTGGGCCGTCCGGTGTCTGGTGCCGGATTCCTCGGTCGGCACCGCAGGGTCGGGCATGAGGTGTGTGGCCGCCCGGAGAATCCGCGTGCCGTCGGAGGAGAGCACCACCGCGCCGTCCATCTTGGCGAGTTCCCGCAGGCGAGTGGCCGACGTTTCGACGGACAGCGGGAATCCGCCGGTGCACAGGGATTCGACCGTGGGATCCCAACCGAGGACGATCAGCGCCCCGGTATTGCCGCGCAGGATGCGCTCGAGTCCGTCCCGCAACCAAGTCCCCGGTGCGACCGTTGCCAGAACAGCCCGCAGCGCCACTTCGCGTTCAGTGGTCGGCACGGTCACCTCCGCGACGTCGCTACCCGGATCAGTCTAGGGCCAACGCCTTGGTCACCATGCGTAGCCGAGGTGGCCAGCACGTCACCGGCGCTTGGACGCGGCGCTCCGGCGGCGGGGCGCACCCGCATCCGCCGACGGATCCGGGGGCCGGCGGGGCGGCCGGAGCGGGTCAGGCGCGGGGACCAGGCCAGCCAGTGCACCGGCGGCCGAGAGCGCGGCTTCAATTGTCGCTACCGGACGCGTGACCATATCGGTCGTCAGTCGATTGTGGTGTCCCGTCGGAACCAGTGCCGTCGTCATGCCGAGCCGAGCGGCCTCGGCTAGGCGCCGGTCTAGGCCGGGCACGCTGCGGACGTCTCCGGAGAGGGACACCTCGCCGATGGCGCACACCGTTGGCGGTAACGCAGTACCTCGCAGTGCCGACGCAAGCGCCAGCGCGATCGCGAGATCAGCGGCTGGCTCCGTGGCGGCAATGCCACCCACGGTCGCCGCGTAGATCTCCTGATCGGCCATGGGCAGCCGCGCGTGGCGCGTGAGCACCGCGAGCAGCATGGCGACCCGGCCGGCATCCAGACCCGATACTGCCCGCCGCATCGAACCGCCGCCGAATCCGCGGGTAGCAAGGGCCTGGATCTCGGTGACCATCGGCCGACGACCTTGCTGCGTCACCGCGACGCATGTGCCGGGAACCGCGGCGCCGCGGTCGGACAGGAACAGTCCGGACGGATCCTCCAGCCCGACGATGCCACCCTCGCGCATCTCGAAGCAGCCGACCTCGTCCGCGGCGCCATAGCGATTCTTGGCGGCTCTAATAAGGCGCAGCGCCGAATGCCGCTCACCCTCGAAGTGCAGCACGACATCGACCAGATGCTCGAGCACCCGAGGCCCCGCGATGGAGCCGTCCTTCGTGACATGTCCGACGAGGACAGTGGCGATTTCCCGCTCCTTTGCGAGCGCAATCACCGCCGACGTCACCGCGCGGATCTGGGTTACCGCGCCGGCCGAGCTGTCGACGCCGTGACTGGTGATCGTTTGCACGGAGTCGACGACGAGTAAGCCGGGCACAACCCGATCGACATGCGTCAGCAGCGCGCTCAGATCGTTCTCGGCGGCCACGAACAGGGCGGGATGCACCGTGCCGGTGCGTTCCCCCCGCAGTCGAACCTGGGCGGGCGATTCTTCACCGGTGACGATCAGCGCAGGCCGACCGCCTCGGGCAGCGTAGCGGCCGGCAACGTCGAGTAGCAGGGTCGACTTGCCGACACCCGGCTCGCCCGCCAGGAGTACCACCGATCCCGGCACCAAGCCGCCGCCGAGCACCCGGTCAAGCTCCCCGATGCCGGTGGGTTGGGCCCGTGCCCGTTCCGGGTCGTGCTCGCCGATCGGCCGGGCCGGACTGCTGACTGGTCCTGGACGCACCGACCGCACGGCTGCTGCGGCGCCACCTTCGATCAGCGTGCCCCACGCCTGACATTCCGAGCAGCGCCCGACCCAGCGAATTGCCGTCGCACCGCACTCGGCACAGCGGAAGGTTGACGCGGGAGGGCGAGTCGCAGCTCGAGTCACGCAGGCACCGTAAGTGCAAGGTCCGACAGATTTGGCCGCTTATCCCCAGCAGCGAACTTGGCTCAGCCTTCGGTCGGCGTCGCGTTGATGATCGGCGGACTTGACGGCGGGCTAGTCAGGCGGACCGGCACGTTGGTGGTCACCGATCCGGCCTTCGCGAACAGGAACGTGACCGAGATCGTTTGGGCCGGGAACAAGTTCTCGGTCAACCCGGTGAGCACGACCTGCGGGTTACCTGGGTCAAACCCGACGCTCACCGACTCGTCGCCGGGCACGTCTATGGATTGTGCTTGCTGCGCGCTGGAGGCCGCGGACGCCTCGACGCCGCCCTGGGCGAGGACTTGCACCGAGGCGGACCGATCGGTCGATACCTTGACGAGCTGGTCCGGCGTCGCGCTGTTGTTGATCAGATACATCTGCAGCGGCGCCGAGCTGCCTTCAGCCCAGCTCCGGTCGGTGGGCGCTGCCACGGCAATGGCACGCAAGTCCATAGTGCTGACGGTGGCCAATGCCCCGTCGACAACCGGCACGATCTCCGCCGTACTCGTGACCTGACCGGCCGCGCATCCGGCCAGCAGCACCCCGATCCCACCCGCGACGAGCACGGCCCGCAGGCCGCGCGTCCTAGGCTGTGCACTCACGGCTCGACTCCTCGCGGTCGGTTCGCGGTGACTCTCGGGCGGTTGCAGTTCGCGCGCGTCGGCCTGCACCGGCGAACAGCGACCGCAGCCCAGCGTAGCGATCGAGAATCCGGCTGCAGAAGCGGGCCACGCCGGGCGCGACGTAGTCCTGTGTGCTAGCTATCTGGTGGTCCGACCAGGCTCGTAGCGCGAGCCTATTCAGCCTCGCATAAGCCACATTCCTCAATCCTGGGTGATCTAGGTCGTGTTACCCTGGAAGAAGTGGAAAGGGGCCCGCACACATGACGTTTCAGGTCGGCGAGACCGTGGTTTACCCCCATCATGGGGCGGCCAAGATCGAAGCAATCGAGAAGCGCACCATCAAGGGCGAGCAGAAGACATACCTAGTTTTGAAGGTCGCACAAGGCGATCTCACCGTCTTGGTACCCGCTGATAACGCCGAGATTGTTGGTGTTCGTGACGTTGTCGGACAAGAGGGGCTTGACCGCGTCTTCGAGGTGCTCCGCGCGCCGCACACCGAGGAGCCGACGAACTGGTCGCGACGCTACAAGGCGAACGGCGAGAAGCTGGCGTCGGGCGACGTTAACAAGGTCGCCGAGGTTGTGCGCGACCTATGGCGCCGGGACAAGGACCGGGGCTTGTCGGCCGGGGAGAAGCGGATGCTCGCGAAGGCTCGCCAGATTCTCGTCAGCGAGCTGGCTCTTGCCGAAGGCACCAACGAAGACAAGGCCGAAATCGTCCTGGACGAGGTACTGGCCGAAGCGGTCGCATAACGCTCGGCTCGTCGATACCGATGGCGGCGCACGGTCACCCGATCGTCGCCGCCATTCTCGTTGCCGCTGGCGACGGAGTTCGGCTCGGCGGTGCGGTGCCTAAAGCGTTTACGGTGATTCGTGGGCGGACTCTGTTGGAACATGCCCTCGTCCCATTTCGGGCCTGCGGCGCGGTTCGCGACGTTGTTGTCGTCGCGCCCGGGCTGTACGTGGCCCATGCCGCTGCCCTCCTCAGCGACGAGGTGACAACTATTGCCGGCGGCCCGACCCGGCAGGCGTCGGTGTCATTCGGCCTGGCGGCGGTGGCCACTGACATCGACACCGTGCTGGTCCACGATGTGGCTCGCCCGTTCGTCCCGGTTGAGGTGGTGGACCGGGTGCTTGCCGCCCTCGCCGAGGGCGCCGATGCGGTCGTCCCGACCCGTCCGGTCACAGACACCATCAAGCAGGTCGATGAGGAGGGCGCCGTAGTCGCGACGCTCGATCGGTCGGAGCTGCGAGTCGTACAGACGCCGCAAGGGTTCCGCCGCGCGGTGCTCGAAGCCGCCCATGCCGCGGGAGTTGGGCGCAACTTCACCGATGACGCTGCCCTCGTCGAGGCGCACGGCGGCCAGGTCGCCGTCGTCGATGGTGCCGACGAGGCCTTCAAGATCACTCGTCCGTGGGATCTAGCGCTCGCTGAGGCGGTGGCCGGCCGGTGATCCGGACCGGGATCGGCCTCGATGTGCACCCGATCGAACCGGGACGCCCGTGCCATCTTGCCGGATTGACGTGGCCCGGTGAGGACGGGTGCGCCGGCCACTCCGACGGTGACGTTGTTGCCCACGCGGCCTGTGACGCCCTGCTCTCGGCTGCGGGACTTGGCGATCTCGGCGCGCTGATCGGCGTGTCGGACCCGCGGTGGTCCGGAGTGTGCGGTGCGGATCTGCTGGCCCACGTCGTCAATCGGATGAGCACCGATGGCTGGACCGTGGGCAACGTCGCCGTGCAACTGATCGGCAACACACCCCGCCTCGCCCCGCGCCGGGCTGAGGCCGAGGAGGCGTTGTCCGCTGCGATCGGCGGCTCGCCGGTCACGCTCGCCGCCACCACCACTGACGGACTTGGACTCACCGGCCGGGGCGAGGGTCGGGCCGCCATCGCGACGGCCCTGATCAGCCGCGGCTAACCGCCGGCTAGCGCGCGACTGAGGTCGGCCCAGAGGTCCTCGACGTGCTCGATGCCCACAGACAGCCGCAGCAACGACGGCGGGGTGCCCTGGGCCGCGTCCGTCTCGTAGCGGGCGCGGCGTTCGATGAGCGATTCCACTCCACCCAGGCTGGTGGCGTGCGTGATCAACTGCACCCGCTCGCACACCGTCTCGGCGTCTTCGGCCGGCCCGTCGACCTCGAACGAGATCACGGTTCCGTAGCCCCGATGTAGCCGCGTCGCCCGCTCGTGAAACGGGTCGGACGGCAGACCTGGGTAGCGGACCCGGGAGACCCGCGGGTGCTCGCTGAGCCGGGTGGCGAGCTTGGTGGCGTTGGCCTGCGCCCGCTCCATCCGCACGGCCAGTGTTCGCAGCCCTCGCAGCGCGAGAAAGCATTCCAGGCCGCCGGGCATCGCTCCGGTACGGATGCGACGCGTTCGCAATGCTTCGGCACGTTCCGGCGAGCGGGTGACGAGCACGCCCATCAGCAGATCGGAATGGCCCGCCAGCGCCTTGGTTGCGGCATGCATGACGACGTCCGCGCCGAGGTCGAGCGGTCTTGCGACGAGCGGGGTATTGAACGTCGAGTCGACGTACACCGTGGCGCCGACGGCATGTGCGGCTTCGGCGATCGGGGGCAGGTCCGCGATACCGAGCAACGGGTTCGTCGGGGATTCCACCCAGATCAGATCGGCGCCGGGCAACGCGGCGACCGTCGCTGTCGTGTCAGTCATGTCGACCTCGTGGACAATCATCCGGCCGAGCCGCACCTGCTCCGCGAACAACAGTGAGGTACCGCCGTATGCCGCTGCGGGTGCGACGGCGACGCTGCCTGCCGGCTGCCCTTCGACGACGGCGGCAGCAGCAGCCATGCCGGACGCGAATGCGATCGCCTCGCCGCCCTCGAGGGCCCCAACTGCCGCTTCGAACGAGCGGATCGTCTCGCTCGACTGGACGCGCAGGTACCGGTTGTCCTCGCCGTGATGGAACGGTGCCGACAGCACGATTGGCGAGTTCAGGGGAGCGTCGGCCGTGCGGGCCGGCCGTCCGCTTGCGACCGCGACCGATTCGGGCTGTAGTCCGTCCATGTTCCCGACGCTATCCCGCGACAGAGGCGGGTTGTGGCCCTTCGCCCTGGGTGTGCGCAGCGTGGTCACGAGATCCGCTCATTAGGATGGCGCGGTGACGCTGCACGTTTACGACTCCGAGACCCGGACGCTGCGCCGGTTCGATCCGCTCATACCCGGTCAGGTGTCGATCTACGTGTGCGGCCTGACCGTGCAGGCCCCGCCACACATTGGCCACGTGCGTTCGGCCGTGAACTTCGACATCCTGCGACGCTGGTTGCTCGAGTCCGGCTACGAGGTCAGCTACGTCCGCAACGTCACGGACATCGACGACAAGATCTTGGCTCGATCTGCGGGCGCTGGTCGCCCGTCATGGGCCTGGGCGTACGAGTTCGAGCGCGCCGTGATCGAGGCGTACACGCTGTTGGGCTGCCTACCGGCCACGTATGAGCCGCGAGCCACCGGCCACGTGCCTGAGATGATCACGCTGATGCAGCGGCTGATCGACACCGGCCACGCCTACGCCGCGGACGGGGACGTCTACTTCGACGTCCGGTCGTGGCCGGCCTACGGTGAGCTGTCGGGTCAGAAGATCGACGAGATGCAGGCGTCGGGTGACAGTGTCGGGGACGACCGGAAACGAGACCCGCGCGACTTTGCGCTGTGGAAGTCGGCAAAACCCGGTGAGCCGTTCTGGCCCACGCCGTGGGGCGAGGGCCGGCCAGGCTGGCACCTGGAGTGCTCGGCCATGGCCACCAAGTACCTCGGCTCGGCGTTCGACATTCACGGCGGAGGCTTGGATCTGATCTTCCCGCACCACGAGAACGAGCAAGCCCAGTCACACGCGGCCGGAGATGGGTTCGCCCGCTACTGGATGCACAACGCGATGCTCACGTTGGGTGGCGAGAAGATGTCGAAGTCAGTCGGCAACACCTTGCTGGTCAGTGAGATCGTCACTCAATGGCGGCCGGCTGAGGTGCGGTACTACCTAGGCTCGGCTCACTACCGATCGCGGATGGAGTACTCGCCGGAGGCGATGGACGAGGCCGCAGCCGCCTACTCTCGGATCGAGAACTTCGTCGAGCGTGCCGTGGAGCACGTGGGCGCGGATCCGCAACCTCGCCCGTTGCCGCCGGAGTTCGTGGCCGCCATGGACAATGACCTCGGCGTTCCCCAGGCGCTCGCGTTGATCCACACGGCCGTGCGGGACGGCAATATCGCACTTGGCTCCGGTGATCTGACGACGGTCGCTGATCGTCTCGGCGCGGTGCTTGCTATGACCTCCGTGCTCGGCATCAACCCGCTCGACTGGCAGCGCACCGAATCGACCGACCTGCTCGCCACGGTCGACAGCCTGGTGCGGCTCGCCTTGCAGGCCCGTGCGGACGCGCGGTCCCGGCGGGACTACGACGCCGCCGACGGCATACGGGATCAGCTCGCCGCGGCTGGGGTGGTCGTCGAGGACACCTCCGCCGGCCCGCGCTGGACTTTGAAGGGACGCTGACGTGGCTGGCAACTCGCGCCGGCAGGGTGCCGTCCGCAAGTCGAAGAAGGGCGCGACGGTCGGGTCCGGGGGCCAGTCTCGGAAAGGGTTGCGCGGACGGGGGCCGACCCCGCGCGCAGCGGACCGCACCGGGCATCCGGCCGCGCGGCGGCCCGCTGCCGAGTCGGCTTCTCGAGCCAAGGGAGGCGGGGGCACCGGCGCTCGGTCTCGACGAGCGGACGCGCCGGAGTTGGTGGCAGGCCGCAATGCGGTAGCTGAGGCGTTGCGAGCCAAAGTGCCCGTGACCGCGCTGTACGTGGCCATTGGGATCGAGGCCGACGAGCGGGTCACCGAATCGGTTCGACTCGCCGGAAACCGTGGTATCTCCTTGGTCGAGGTCAGCCGGGCTGAGCTGGATCGCATGACTGGTGGGCTGCCGAACCAGGGGCTTGCGGCGCAGGTGCCGCCGTTCCGCTACGTCGATCTTCCCGACGTCCTGGCCGTCGCTGACGAGGCTACGGCGCCGGCTCTCCTTGTCGCGGTCGACGGCGTGACGGACCCACGCAATCTCGGTGCGTTGATACGTTCGGCCGTCGCGTTCGGCGCGCATGGCCTGGTCGTTCCGGCTCGCCGGGCGGCGGGGGTGACGGCCGCTGCCTGGCGCAGCTCGGCGGGGACGGCAGCACGCCTTCCAGTGGCGCGGGTGACCAATCTGGTGCGAGCGCTGCGCGACGCGAAGGAGGCCGGCCTATTCGTCGTCGGTCTCGACGCTCGAGGAACGACCAGCCTCGACGATCTTCACGTGGCCGACCACCCGCTTCTGATCGTCGTGGGATCCGAAGGCAGCGGACTGTCCCGGCTCGTCGGCGAGACCTGCGATCTCACCGTAGCCGTGCCGATGGTCGGGCCGGCCGAGTCGCTGAACGCGTCGGTAGCCGGCGCGGTGACCCTCGCGGAGATCGCCCGCGTGCGCCGCGCCGGCTGACCGGACCGACCCCCGTCGCTCGGAGTCGTTCGACCGGCGGCGCGCTAGGGCGCGGAGCGGTCGAACACGTCCTGGGACGCCCCACCGAGGCGCGCGCCCGTGTCCGGGTTGAACACGTGCTCCTCACCCTGCCGGACCTCAACATGGATCACGTCGTTGATGCGCGGCGGCACCCGGCCGTCGAACCGCACGATGTACTGCTTCTCGTAGACCTCAGGATCACCGGTCAGCTCGCCGTACACGTAGGCGTCGGCGCCAAGCTCCTCGACCAGGTTTACCTTGAGCTCCAAACCTGAGTCCGGGTCCGCGCCGACGTGGAACGACTCCGGACGCACCCCGAGCAGGACCTTCGACAAATTCGCCTTCTTCGCCTCGGCCTCGGCGTCCCCGTGCAGCTGGACGACGATGTTGCCGAGCTTCGCCCCTCCGGGTACCAGGTCGGCGGGCCGCAGGTTCATGGCCGGCGATCCGATGAATCCCGCGACGAACGAGTTGATCGGCCTGTCGTACAGGTTGCGTGGCGTATCGACCTGCTGCAGGAAGCCGCCCTCCTTGAGGATGGCGACCCGATGACCCATCGTCATGGCCTCGACCTGGTCGTGGGTCACATACAGCGTCGTCGTGCCGAGGCGGGCCTGCAGGGCGGCAATGTTCGCGCGGGTCTCGACCCGGAGCTTGGCGTCCAGGTTGGACAGTGGCTCGTCCATCAGGAACACACTGGGCTCGCGCACGATTGCCCGGCCCATGGCCACACGCTGGCGCTGGCCACCGGACAGAGCCTTCGGCTTGCGGTCGAGGTACGGCTCGAGGTCGAGGAGCCTGGCGGCCTCTCGCACCTTCGCGTCCCGATCGGCCTTGTTCACGCCCTTGAGCTTCAGGGCAAAGCCCATGTTCTCGGCGACTGACATGTGCGGGTACAACGCGTAGTTCTGGAACACCATTGCGATGTCGCGCTCTTTCGGCGGCAGATTCGAGACGTCCCGGTCGCCGATGTAGATCGCGCCGAGATCGACGTCTTCCAGACCGGCCAGCATTCGCAGTGCGGTGGACTTGCCGGATCCTGACGGGCCAACCAGCACGCAGAACTCCCCATCGGGGATGTCCAGGTTGAGCTTGTTGACCGAGGGCACTGTGGCGCCCGGATAGATCCGGGTCGCGTCGACGAACTTAACTCCAGCCATGGGGGGCTCCCTTCGGTGTAGGTGACCGCACCGGGTGCGGGTGAACCTCGGGCGCTGGCTAGACGCCGTCGGCGCACCTCACGGTTTTCCGATCGATCAGCGTTGGTCCGCCCCACCGAGTAGCAGGCGGCACCGATCGACCGGCGTAGCGGTCGGGCACCGTTATTGGACCGTGACGGGCCACCTTGCGTCAAGGAAACGTCGGGACCCAATAGCGCAGCTTGACGCCTCGCCGGTCCTCGTAAATGCCGCCGTTGGCCTCGATCGTCTTGCGAGATCCAACGTTGTCCCAGTCGCAGGTGATGAGTGCCCGTTCGATGCCCAACTGATGAGCGACAGGCAGCGCGGCCCGCAGCATGGCGGTAGCGTGCCCGCGCCTGCGAGCACCAGGCCGGACGTCGTAGCCGATATGGCCACCGACGTTGAGCAGGAACTCGTTCAGCTGGTGCCGGATGGCGATTCGCGCGATGTACTGGTCACCGTCGACCCACCACAATGTCGTGCACGGCACGTACCCGGCTGGGCGGGGGGTCTCGGGAAGGGCCTGCTCCCGCAGTTGGCTCGTGTAATGGTCGAATACTGCCGGATCCGCCCAGGACGGCCCGTACTCGCGGATCTCGGTTCCGATCATTGAGGTGTCGTCGGCTGATCCGCGGCCCTCAGCCTGGAACTCGGCCATAGCGGCGAGGAAGGAGACGTGGACGCCCGAGTCGGGCGGGCACAAGTTGCGGCACGCGCCAAGTCAATCAGCTGCCTCCATCGACTTCCGGTGCCGCTTTGCTGCCCGCGCCCGGCGGTCGGTAGAAGCGCACGGGCGGATCCTCGCCGCGCAGCGTCGCGACCTCCTCTCGGATCGCCGTCATGATCCGGTTCGTCACCTCGACCAGCGTCCGAGCGGTCGGCTCAGCCTGACGTAAATCGGCCAGGTCCACCGGATGTCCCACCGACGCGGCGGCCGCGCGGCGGCGCAGGAGGTGCCGTCGACCCTGACTCTTGACCTGTTGTGAGCCCCACTGCCCGATCGGAATTACCGGCACGTCCGGCGCGAGCAGCACCAGCCGGGCCAGCCCTGACTTGGCCTGCATGGGCCACTGCGCGGGATCCTTGGTGATCGTGCCTTCGGGGTAGATGACGACTGCCTCACCCGCATCCAGGGCCGCCTTCGCCGCATCGAGCGATTTCGCTGCGTCAGCTGTACCGCGGCTCACGGGAATCTGTTTGGACCGGCGCATTATTTGACCCAGCGCGGGGTTGTCGAAGATCGTGCTCTTGACCATGAACCGCGGGATGCGGCCCGCTTGCCAGATCACCCGAGCGATGAGGACCGTGTCGACATGCGAGATATGGTTCGCCGCCAGGATCACCCCACCGGTCGGCGGGATGCGGTCGAGATGGCGAAACCGGATCCGGAACATCAGCCCGCTGAAGGGGTACAGCACGACGACGACAGCGCGGACCATCCATCCGGCATTGGGCTTGTGCAGTCGGCTCATGTCGCTCCCTCGCTCCCAGCACAGTGTGCCGTGAGCGAGCACGATCATCCCCAGGTGATAGCGCGGCTACGATCGATGCTTCGCCGGCGTGGCGCAATTGGCAGCGCACTCGACTTGTAATCGAGCGGTTCCCGGTTCGAGTCCGGGCGTCGGCTCCCCGTAATTGCTGGCCCGTAGCGGTCTGATCCTGTCATTTCGGTAGCCGAATGGGGAGCCGATTGGCGGACTCTGGCAGACGTCGGGTCAGCCGACCGTAGATCAGGCGGCCGATCTGCAGTTGAGCGCCGTCTGCAGGCGACCGAATTTACTCAACGATCGCGATCCTGCCTCGATTCGTTCTCAGGTTCGTCCTTCCTTGCGTTCTGCCTTTCGCTATGCCGCGACGCGTTCTGCGCCGGCGAGATGCGCCGACAGGAGCTGTCCGGCTCTGTCCAGTGCAGCGGCCGCTTCGTCGAGGATCGGATAGAAGGTTTGGAAGACGTGCGGAACGCCAGGGGTGATGTCGAGGGTGACCTCGACGTCGGCCGTGGCGGCTTGTTTCGCGAGGCGGACGGCGTCGTCGAGGAGAACCTCGTGAGTTCCGGCCTGGATGATCAAAGGCGGGAGGCCGGAGAGATCGGCGAATATCGGGCTGATGAGGCCCATAGCGGCGTCTTGTCCCGCCGTGTAGTCGGTGACTCGGGATTGGAGGTTTTCCCGGCTCATCAGCGAGTCGACCTCGCGCTTGGTTTCCATGGTCGACCCGGCCAGGGTGAGGTCGGCATACGGTGACATGACGAAGGCTGCGGCGGGCAACGGCAGCCCGTGATCTCGGGCGTTGACCAGGGTGGCGACGGCGAGGCCGCCGCCAGCGGACTCTCCCGCGAAGGCGATGTCCAATGGGGCAGTGCCGTTTTGCAGGAGGGCTTCGTAGGCTGCAAGAGCGTCGTCGACCGCCGCCGGATACGGATGCTCGGGGGCGAGTCGGTAGTCGACGGAGATGACCTTGGCGAGCGTCCGCCGGCCGACCTGCGAGGCCAGGTCAGCGGCGAGGAAGGCGTCCCCCAGTACGTACACGCCGCCGTGGAAGTAAAGAACAACATGGCGAGGTTCGATTCCGTTGATTGTGATCTCGGCCGTTGGGACGGCACCCAATGCGGCTGCGGTCACGGTCACGTCGGCGGGCAGCGGCTGCGTCGATGTCAACTCGCGGAGCAGTCGCCGTTGCTCGTTGACATCGCTACCGACGGGGAAGGCTGACTGTCGCAGGATTGCTTCGAGGCTCTCTCGCTGCTCGGTGCTCACGGAGGATCTCCCTTCGGTTGGGGTTGGCTGGGCAGCGCTGCCAGGCGCGTTTCAATCCGCCGCTGAATTTCCTGCCGGGAGGCAGGCCACTGCCACCGTTGCCGCCAGGCAGGTGAGGAGGCGTCACCGGATTCCGGTGATTCGCGCGACCGGACCTGGGGCACTGAAGGTCTTGATGGTCCTGACCCCCGGAGCCCGCGGCCTTGAGCAGGAGCTACCTGGCGTCCAAGGACCGGCGCGGTCCGATCATGAGTTGGCGACAGGACGCGGCGGGGGCGACGCACTTGCCGGGTGATCCGGCGTTGCCTGAAGCACGGCCCATGCGAAGACGAGTGCCGCAGTCGTGTAGATGGCACCGCCGATGCCATAAAGGTCGAAGCCGATGAGGTTGCCGACCAGCATTAACGTCGGCCCGACTCGAATCGTGCGACGGTCGAGCCGTGGACGGATCAGCAAGGCCTCGATCAGTTGCAGGCCGATCAACAGGCTGAGGAGCGTGGGGTACGTGTAGTCGTGTGGTTCGGTTGCGGCCGCGAGAAGTGGGGCCAATCCGCCCACGAGGATGCCCAGGAACGGTATGACACCCAACCATCCGACCAGCAACGCAAGGACGAACGGTGCCGGCAGGTCGAGCAGATAGAAGACCGCCGAGCAGACAGCGGTGATCACAATCGTCTGGGCAAGGACGACGAGGAGGTAGGCCCGACCACGATCCGATCCGTGGTAGACGGCGGCGGTCACGGAGGCTTGCCGACCCGGGTCGGCGATCTGACGCAGGGCGGCCGACACGAACCGTGGTCCATAAATCACCAGGAACAGTGTCAACACGCCGGTCACGATGTAAGTCGAGGCGGTTCCGGCGGCGGCCGCGACCTGCGCCCGCGCCCCGAACCGATCGTCAAGGCTGTTCACCAAGGACTGGGTTCGCTGCGCCACGTGGAAGTTCGCCGCCGCGCTGTATCGCTGTTCTAGTTCGTGCGCGGCTGCGGGCAATGCGGTTCGTAGCCTGTCCACCTCTGAGCGCATGGTTGCCCGGACGCCGATAACCGCGCCACCGGCCAGAGCGACGAATCCGACCAGGGTCGTGATCACCGCCAGTGCCCTGGGCATCCGTCGATCGAGAGCGGCGATGACCCCGGACAGCAGCCACGCGACGATTGCGGTTGCGATCGTCCACGCAACGGGTCGCCGTGCCGCCTGGAACAGGTTCGCCAGGGCGACCGCAGCCACCACTGCTCCGATGACCAGGAAGACCGAGCCGATGCTCAACCTGATCTGGCGGACCTCGACCTCAGGCTCGCGCTGCGCCTCGCCGGTCACGGACGACTATCGTATGCCGATGGTCACGGGCGACCGAGACGATCCGAAGGCTGAAAGACCGTCCACGACGACGTGGGCGCTTCATCCAATTACCTTTGTCTACATACTCGGCGGAATTCTGGCTGTGTTCGCCGCGTTCGGACTGCTCCGCTCAGCACCGAGAGCACTGACAACGATCGCCCTCGGCGCCGTGTTCGCCCTGGCCCTCGATCCCGTTGTGGGCGCCGTCCGACGAGCCTGGGGGTGGTCACGATCGAGGTCGGTGCTGCTCGTCGTCGGCGGCGTGATCGTCCTTGTCGCGACGGTCGTCGGGATCATGGGGCCGCAAGCGGCAGACCAGGCGAGACATATCTCCACCGACCTGCCGCAGACCGTCAGGCAGTTCTACGATCTGCCAGCCATTGGTGGCTGGCTCGAACGCCAGGACGCAGCGGCCAAGGTTGATCAGGCGGTCAGGGACCTGCCAGGCAACATCAGCGACAAGAGTGTGACCGACACGGTCGAGGGACTGATAGGAGGCACGCTCTCGACCGTGTTCGTGGTCGCCGTGGCGATTGCGGTACTGCTCGACGGCGAGCGCCTCGTGGCTGCCGTTCGCCGCCTGCTGCCGCAGCGTTGGCGCGCGCGTGCGGACCAGGTCGGACGTGTGTTCTACCAGGCGACGGCCCAGTACTTCGGCGGGTCGCTGGCAGTTGCCGCGCTGATGGGAATCGTGGTGCTCGCGCTGTGTCTGATATTCGGCGTCCCGCTTGCTCCGCTGGCCGCCATTTGGGCCACAATTACCGATCTCATCCCGCAGGTCGGCGGATTTCTCGGCGGCGCTCTCCTGGGTGTGTTGGCGCTGACCCAAGGGCCAGTCGTCTTCGTCGTGGTCGTCGGGCTGTACATCCTCTACATGAACCTCGAAAACCACGTGATCAGCCCGGCAATCGTCGGTAAAGCTGTCGACGTCACGCCGGCAACCACGATGCTCGCCGCACTGGTCGGCGGTGCCGCGGCCGGCGTCCCCGGCGCGTTGGTCGCCACCCCGCTGGTCGGTGCCCTCAAGCAGCTCTACATGCAACTGCGCTGGGGCCAGCAACCGTTCGAGTCGCAACGGCCATCATTGCGCAGCCGCCTCGGAAAGCTGCGCCGACGAAAGTAAGAAACAGTCCTGCGCCTCGATCTGTTACCGCGGACGGGGAAGCGGGCGATCATGATCGCCGCGCAGCGGAATCCGGACCTCCGCAAGGGATCGACGGCACCTGGTACTTCGCCCGGCGCAGCAGATCCTCGACTGGAGCGAGACGCGCCAGCCAACCCGTAGTCCGCGGATCAGCGAACCCGGCAAGCGGGCACCGCGCTCCGTCGCCGACCTACCGAAGTCGACCCCGCAGGTGGAGGCGTTCGCGAAGCAGTTGAAGTCGCAGGGGTGATGGCGCCACTCGCCGCGCGCGCCGCGTCGTCGAGGTGGACGTCGGCGACTGGAGGTTCTCCACCCGGGTTCGGGATTGCGTCGCGGTGTCATCCGTGGTCGAATGCATCGCCTCGCGTGGGCGCGGAAGCACCATCACTGTGCAGAGATTGGTCGGCGGTTGATGCGAGCAGGTCGCGGTGTGGCGTTCCTGGTTGTGGTGACGGCGGTTTGGCTGGCGGGATTCGGTAGCGCGTTCGCTGATCCGAGCACGGGTCCGTCACCGTCGGGGACGGCGGTGTCCTCGACGCCGCCAGCCTCGTCGGAGTCGCCGGCCACTCCCACACCGACCGCCGCGACCGCGACTGGTACATCGACCGCCGCGCCGAGCGCGAGTGAGACACCGAGCGACGCGCCGACGGCGTCGGAAGGGGCGTCGCCGAAGGTGGCTCCGCCGAACACGGTGACGGCGACGTTCAACGGGTTCTGCTCGGATTATGGCTGGGACGTCACGAACACCACGGCGGAAGCGGTCACGGTGCATGTCGAGGTGAATGGTGTACCGGCTGGCGACTCGGTGGTCGTCCCGCCCGGCACCACCGTGCATGTCCCGCTCGATTTCAACACGGAACCGGCAAGCACGGTGCAGCTGGTCGACGCGCAGGACGACGTGATCTCGTCGCTGGTGGTGCGGTTCTGCATCGCGGTCGAGAACGTCTCCGTGACCATCGCGGCGGGCGCTACCTATACGAAGACGGACTTCATTTCCGCGTCACGGATGCCCCCCCGCCCGCGGCACGGAGTGGTCACCACCGAGACGAGGCCTGGCGGCGTGTTGCTGCGATATACCCCCGACCCGTGCTTCGCCGGCACAGACAGCTTCGGCTACAACGACTTCATTGCAGGCAGTACAGGGAGTCATCACGGTGACCGTGCTGCCCGGTGCGTGCGGGATCACCGTGCACCGCAGCGCGACGAACTGCACGACGAACACCGTCAGCTACACGGCGAGCAACCCATACTCGTTACCGGCACACCTGATCGAGTCCAACTCCGCCACCCCCGGCGCCAGCAAAGACCTCGTCCTGCCCGCGCACCACACCATGGTGATCAGCACCGTCACACTCGCGCAGCCCACGACGCACGCCCAGGTCAGCTTCACGGTGCGCGACACGACCCACACCGTGCTCACCGACGAGATCACCTTCCCCTGCCCGCCACCGGCCAGCCCGTCCCAATCACCCCTGGCCGCGACCGGAGCGGCACCCACGCAACTCGCAGCGTTCGGCGCCGCCGCCATCGCGATCGGCGCCATCCTCACCTGGATAGTGCGCCCCCACCGCGTGACCACCGGCCGCAAAACAAGACCACGACAGCCGACAAGTTGACCTGCGCACGCAGCTCCTGCGTGCCCTTGGTAGCTTTCGCCTTGCTCGGCCGGGCAGTCGTGGACGATCCTGCCTGCAGAGGACAGGCTTCCTAACGGTCCCGAGAGCTCTCGGTGAGGACGGCATGGGACCGCGACGGTTGCGGGCTGTATCAGAAGTCGATGGGGTCGCGGATCAGTGGGCAGGTCATGCAGTGGCCGCCGCCGCGGCCGCGGCCGAGTTCCGCGCCGACGATGGTGATCACTTCGATACCCGCGTTGCGCAGCTGAGAGTTGGTGTACGTGTTGCGGTCGTAGGCGTAGACCACGCCCGGGGCGGCGGCGAGAACGTTGTTGCCGCTGTCCCACTGCTGGCGCTCGGTGGCGTAGGGGTCACCTCCGGTTTCCACGACGCGCAGTAGGTCGAGGTTCAGGGCATTGGCAAGGACGTCGAGGAAGCTGTTCTTCTCCTCGATGACGTCGATCGGGGTCTTGTCGCCCGGCCGGAGGGTGAAGGTCTGAATAGCGTCGACGATCTCTCGGTAAGCCGTGACGCAGTCTCGATCGACGAAGGTGATGACGGTGTCGAGGTGCATCGCCGAGCGCAGCCTGGGCAGGCTGGCGACGATGACGCGGTCTGCGGCGCCGTTTGCGAAGAGGGTGGCGGCTAGTTGGGTGATCGCCTGCCGCGACGATCGCTCGCCCATGCCGACGATTACCGCCCCGTTGCCGATCGGCATGACGTCTCCGCCCTCGAGCGTTGCCAGGCCCCAGTTCTGCTCGGGATCGCCCCACCACGTCGTGGCGCCGATGAAGTCCGGATGGAAGGTGTAGATGGCCTTCATGAGGAGGGTCTCGCCTTGCCTGGCCGGCCAGTACGAGCGGGTTGAGCGTGACTCCGCCGTAGATCCAACATGTGGTGTCCCGCGTGTAGAGCGTGTTGGGCAGCGGCGGCATGAGATATTCGCCCATCCCTCTGGACTCGCGCGCCAAGGCGAGGTCGCTGCTCCGAAATTCCTCCGGCAGATCAAATGTCGACAGTCCGCCGATCATGTATTCCGCCAGGGCGCGAGGAGCGAGAGACTCCAGGAACGCCCGTGTGCCCTCGACCAGGCCCAGACCGACTTCGTTCGGCACAATCTTCCGGTCGAGCAACCATGCTTTCGCCTCGGGGATCGTGAGCGTTGCCGACAACAGGTCGTGCAGCTCGACGACATCGATACCGCGATCACGCATCTTGGTCATGAAATCGAGATGGTCACGTCGCGCGTTCTGCACCCACATCACTTCGTCAAAGAGCAGGCCGTCGCGGTTGGACGGGGTGAGCCGCTCATGCGCGAGCCCCGGTGCGCAGACCAGCACCTTGCGTAATTGGCCAACCTCCGAATGCACGCCGTATTGGGCAGACGGACGTGTGACAGGCCCGGTCATCGCACTACCCCCTTCCAGGGCATCGACGGTGCAAGCCGTCATGACATCGACCGTGATGCACCACGACCTCTAGGGAAAGGTCTTGGACACCCAGCGCGTCGATCCTTGTCCATTGTGCGATTCGAAGGCGCCGACGCGGACTGGGAAGATCATCACACGAACGGTGCGCGCCGTGGGGGTTCGCGCCGCCGGGGCGGTAATTCCGCGCTCTATCCGGCCACCTTCGACGCGTCGTCGGCTTGGGGTACGAATGATCAGCCGGGAAGGTCTTCCGGTCGCTTGGCGGCGAGGTGTCCGCGTGAGCAGCCCGGTGGATTGGCCCACTTCGATCAGGTAACCGTCTGGGTCCCGCATGTAGCAGCGGATCTCTGCTCCGCGGTCGATCGGCGGGGTGAGAAACGTTGCCCCCCGAGCGCTCCACTCCCGATGACAGGCGTCGATGTCGGCGACCCGGAGATTCAGAAAGATGGAGGTGGTGTCGCCCGGTTCGTAGTCGGCGACGGTGATGTCGGGCTTGTCCGGGGTGGGCGGGCCGCCTGGATTCATGATGATCCAGGAGTTGGCGAGCTTGACCATGCAGGGGTTTTCCTCGAGAACGACTGTTCCGCCCAGTACCTCGGTGTAGAACGCGCGCGACCGTGCCACCTTCCGGACCGTGATGAACAGCGTCACGAAGAAGCCTTCGCTAGGCGTCGGAAGGTTGGCATAGTCGATGAATACCTCGTTCTCTGGCATATGAGTCCTTTCGCTCTCAGGATCGGCGGGAGCCGAGAAGAGTCCAGGGCGACGCGTCCGGGAACCTCGCTAGTCAACGTGAAACGAGACTAGCCACGGGCAGTTCAGGTGACCGTTAATGGGTCTGACGAGGGCAGCCACGTCGGCACCACGGAGGTCTGCGGGGTGGCCCGGCGAAACGACCCATGCCGAGGACATTCGTCGATCCTTTGAGCCGGCAGCACGCTTGGTTGCCTACAAGTTGCCTAGGTCTCTATTGCGCGACCCAAGTGACCTGGCAGGCTTACCGGGACCCGACTGCTTCGACACGTCCCGCCATGCGCTCTGGAGGACCAGTGACCGACCTCACGCAGCACATCGATACCGTCCCGAGCACGCGGTTCCCGGTTTATACCCGGCTCAACGCAGGCGATGTCATGCCGGATCCGATCACTCCGCTGGGCGCGACGCTGGTGTGGATCCCCGAGGTGCTGCCGGGATGGGCCAGCGGCTACATGCGGGTCGGCTCGTTTACGCCGCGGGAGTTGGACGGCGAGCCGTTCCTCGCGGGTGGCTTTTACTACGGCTACTTGTACGTCAACCAGACGGCGGTGCGGCTTATCGGCATCCGAGCCGGCATCGGTAGTGATGCGATCGACGCGGCGTTCTTCGCCCACCCGAACCCTCCGCCGCACCAGGCCAGTCCGTCCGACGTCAACGAAGAACTGTCGGCGGTCATGGCCCAGCGGACACAGTGGACGCTGACGACGTCGACCTACCCCGAGTTGGAGGAGGAACGGGAGCTCGCCGACCGCATTCGGGCCGAGCGCCCGAACCTGGCGACGGCCACCAACGAGGTGCTGATCGCTCGGGCCCGCTCGATTGCGCCGCTGCAGCGGCTGGTGTGGGGCCGCGCGTACAACGTCGCGAGTGGTCAGGCCTCGATCGGGCCGGGCGTCATCACGTCGTTGGTCGGGGCCGCCGATCCCACGCTGACCATCCGGCTGATTGGCAGCGCCGGTGAGGTCGATTCGGCTCTGCCGTCGTTCGCGCTGTGGGACCTCTCCCGCGAGGTTCGCGCCGACACCGGCCTGACCGCCACTTTCGACGCCGGTGAGGAAGGATTGCTCGACCGCTTGCGGGCCGAGCATCCCGCTTTCGCGACTCGGTTCGACAATTTCGTCTTCGAATTCGGTTATCGGGGTCCGAGCGAGTGGGATCCCGGCATGGACTCGTGGGAGACCAAGCCTGAGCTGCCGTTGTCGCTGATCGGCCGGTTGCGGTACCTGGAGGACGACCAATCGCCGGTGTTGCGCCGTGAGGCCCGCTCGGGGGACGCCGCCGCCGCGCTGCAGGAGGCACTGGCGCTGCTCGCAGACAACCAGGAGGCCATACAGACGCTGCACCTCGCCATCGCCTCCGCTCGCCGCTTCGGCGCTTGGCGCGAACGGGGCAAGACCAACGCTGTCAAGCTGATGCACGAGGTACGGATCGCGCTCTACGAGCTCGGTCGCCGGCTCGCCGCGGCCGGCGAACTCGATCATCCACGCCAGATCTTCATGGCGCTCGAGTCGGAACTGGACATGCTCGCCACCCATGCCGCCGACTACCGCGAGAGGTTGCGCGAGCGGGAGAAGGAGTGGCGCCAGCTGTTCGCCGTCGAGCCGCCCACCTTCGTTGTTGGTGGCGAGCCGATGAAGCCGGTGTCGGAGTTGCTTCCGCACCGAGGTCGGGCAGTCACCGACCGTGACGCCCGGCGAGGTGCTGGTCGGCGCACCAGCCTCCGCTGGCGTGGCTCGTGGCCGCGCCCGGGTGATCCGCGACCTGTCCGAGATCGCGGACTTCGAGCCAGGCGAGATCCTCGTTGCCCCGCAGACCGATCCGTCCTGGACCCCGCTGTTCATGGTCTCCGCCGGCGTCGTCGTCGATGTTGGTGCGATGGGCAGCCACGCGATGATCGTCAGCCGGGAACTCGGCATTCCGTGCGCGGCCGGCGTGCCGAACGCGACGAACCGGATCCCGACCGGAACGCTGCTCGAGGTGGACGGCTCATCCGGAAAGGTCACCGTCCTCGAAGGTTGAAACGTCGTGATCTTGGACTTGTAGCTCTGGGGCGCCAGTAAGTCCAAGATCATCGGGATCGAAGGACCGCGGCCGCGCGCTGCGGGTACCACGAGCACTCGCGGACAGGACGCTGCGTGGCCTACGGCCAGCCGACGCCGGGTACGGACACATCAGCGATAAGGAGCCGGCCGGTGCGGGGTCCGCTGGTCAGCCGGTGCAAGTTGTCGGCGAAGTCCTCGTTCATGTGCCAGTCGGCGGCCAGCATGAACAGCGTCGTACCGCCATCCCCGCCCAGCATGCACGCGAAGCACGCCCGGTCGGTTTCGATCCATTGCCGGACCCGGCCACCTTCGTCGACGCGAATGCAGCCGGGCCGGCCGTCTCGCCAGCTCGGCCCCCATACCGCGCCCTCAGCGTCGAGGCAGATGCCGTCGCTGAACACGTCGGCCCAGACCCGCCGATTGAGCAGGCTGCCGTCGGCAGCGATGTCGAACGCGGTGAGCTTGCCGGCAAACGACTCCGCAATGATCAGCGTCGAGTTGTCGGCGGTCACTGCCATGCCATTCGGGAAGGCGATCTGATCTGCGACCTGCCGTACTGCACCGTCTGTCGTGACGAGCGCGATGACGCCGGGCGCTACTCGTGCGCTGGGGTCGAACTCGCAGCCGCCGTTGAGGTAGATGTTGCCGCGACCGTCGACGACGATCTCGTTGAGGTTGCTCACCGCCAGGCCGCCGGTGTCGACGTGCTCGACAAAGGCCCCGTCCGACTCCTGGCGGAGCAGGCGCGCTTCTGGCCCCGAGACGACAAGCAGCCGGCCGTCGGGTAGCCAGTCGATAGAGAACGGGATGGTGGTCGGGACGCGGGCCATCACCTCGCTCCGGCCGGTGACGTCGACCGCAATGATTTCTTGCGTTCCCCAGTTGGAGAACCAGAGACGGCCGTCGTGCCACCGCGGCGACTCGCCTATCACTAGCCCGGTCATCAACACCTGCGGTTCGCTCATGATGCACGCCTTTCAGTCAGCGGGTGGTCACTCGCTACACGAACGGCATGCGGTCAGATCGACAGGGCCGAGCGACGGCGGCGAAGAAAGTCGCGTTCGCTGGCGTTGCCAACGTGATCGATCGCGGCGTCGTACGCTGCCGCGGCTTCCGCGTCGCGACCGAGACGGCGCAGCAGGTCCGCGCGCACGGCGTGGAACACGTGATACTGGCTGAGGTCGAGGTCATCGACTAGTGCCAGTGCCGTCGTCGGGCCGTCGACCTCGGCGACGGCAACCGCGCGGTGCAGCGCGACGATTGGACTCGGCGCAATCGCGAGCAACTGATCGTAGAGCTGTTTGATCTGCACCCAGTCGGTGGGCGGCCCGTCGCTGTGGACGGCGTGAATTGCGGCCTGTAGTTGGTACGGGCCGGGCTGATTACGTCTCAGACAGTCCCTGACGATGGCCTGGCCCTCCGCGATGAGCTCGTTGTCCCACAGGGCCCGGTCTTGGTCGGCGAGAAGCACAAGAGCACCGTCGGGAGAGGTACGCGCCGGCCGCCGGGAGTCGACAAGCAGCAGCAGCGCGAGCAGTCCCCGGACCTCGGGCTCGTCAGGCATCAACTCGGCGAGCAGCCGGCCGAGGTGTATCGCCTCCGCGGAGAGGTCCTCACGAACGAGGTGCTCGCCCGAGCTGGCTGCATATCCCTCGTTGAAGATGAGGTAGACGACTGCCAGCACGGCACGAAGACGATCGGGCAGCTCGGCCTCATGCGGGACGCGGTAGGGGATCCGCGCGTCTCGGATCTTTCCCTTGGCGCGGACCAGCCGCTGCGCCATTGTCGGCTCGGGGACAAGAAAGGCGTGCGCAATCTCCGCTGTGGACAACCCCCCGATCAGGCGCAGGGTCAACGCGACCTGGGCGCCGATGCTCAACGCCGGATGACAGCAAGTGAAGATCAGACGGAGCCGGTCGTCAGGCACGACATCCTCCCCTTCGACAGGCGCGCCCGAGGTGTGCAAGAGAGCGGCCTGGGCATGCCGGTCGTCGCGGGACGCCTCGCGACGCAGCCGATCGATGGCGCGGTTGCGGGCCGTCGTGATGATCCAGCCCGCCGGGCTGGGCGGCAGCCCGGCCGCCGGCCAGCGTTCGACTGCAGCCGTGAACGCGTCCTGCACCGCCTCCTCGGCGAGATCGATGTCGCCGAGGACGCGGACCAGCACGGCGACCGCGCGCCCGTATTCAGCGCGGAACACTCGCGCAATCTCGGACGCTGGCAGATCGGGCATTACCGTTCGTCGGCGAACGGGCGCACCTCGATCGGCAGCGGAACGACCTGGGCGAGCTTGCGGCCCCAGCTCAGCGCGGCGTCGAGATCGGTGGCGTTGATGATCGTGAAGCCGCCGAGGTATTCCTTTCCCTCGGCGAACGGACCATCGGTGGTCAAGATCTCGCCTCCGTCGAGCCGCAGCACGGTCGCTGTGCTCGGATGATTGAGGCCTCCGGAGAAGACCCACACGCCGGCCGACTTCATCTCGCGATTGAGTTCATCCAGATCCTGCATGATCTTGCTCAGGACCTCAGGTGCGGGCGGAGTCCCTTCTGGCTGGTAGACGCTGAGCAGGTATTGCTTCATCTCTGCCTCCCTTGCGGTGTCGGTTCATCCTCTACACGAACGACACCGGCATGGATCGACACCCGCGGGAATGCAATCCCAGCCCAGACGGATGTTCGTCCGGATCAGGCGTCCGCTGCGCTCAGCCGGGCGACCTCGCTGGCGTCGAGACGGATGGCGGCCGCGGCGATGTTCTCCTCGAGATGACTGACCGATCCGGTGCCCGGAATCGGCAGTATCGTCGGCGACCGAGCCAGGAGCCAGGCGAGGGCCACCTGGGTGGGTGTCGCATCATGACGCGGAGCGAGCTCCCGGAGCGTGCGATTGTTCGCGACGTCCCGAATCGGCCCCCAGGGCAGGAAGACCAGTGATTCCAGCTCGCACACGTCGATCAAGGATTCCGAGTCACGATCAGCGATGCTGTACCGGTTCTGAATCGAGACGACGGGAGTCAGCCGCTGCGCAACCCGAAGTTGCTCCTCATTCACATTCGACACGCCGATATGACGGATCTTGCCCTGCTCCTTTAATTCGACGAGGGCTCCGACGGAATCCTCATACGGGATACGCGGATCAGGGCGGTGTAGCTGATAAAGGGCAATCTGGTCGAGTCGGAGGCGCTGCAGGCTTCCCTCGCACGCTGCCTTGAGATGGTCGGGCCGGCCGTTGATCGGCCACCGGTTCGGGCCGGTGCGCTCGTGTCCGCCCTTCGTGGCGATGACGAGGTCTTCGGGATACGGGTAGAGCGCTTCGGCAATCAATGTCTCGCTCACGTCCGGTCCGTACGAATCGGCCGTGTCGATGAAGTTCACACCAAGTTCGATCGCCCGCCTAAGCAGCGACTTGGCGACGTCCCGATCCGGCGGTTCACCCCAGATTCCCGAGCCGGTTAGGCGCATCGCCCCGAAGCCGAGCCGGTTGACCGTCAGATCCCCACCAATGGCGATCGTTCCCGCATCAGCCGCGGACGCCGGGTCGGTCACGGATGCTCTCCCTTCGGGTATTCACCCCGACCACCGTCGAGGACGGACGGTTCCAGCGTGCCGCGCAACGCGTGGCACGTGCACCGTTTCACTCGTGGCGAGATTGTCGACGCGGAGTACCGCCGGGGTTAGTCGTGCGGCTCCGCTACGGAGGCTGCCAAGCCGCTTTGCCTGTCCCACGGTCCGCGCCTCCTATTCTTGACATCTCCGCATATCCGTGTGATCATGCGGGTGTACGGAGGTTGTAATGGTACTTGGCGCGCATTCTCATCCGGTCCACGCCGACGCGGTGGCCAAGGCGCAATCAGAACTGATCAGCATCGACGAGGCCGGCCGCCTGGCCGGGCTGCTGGGTTTGCTGGCCGACCCGGTCCGGTCGCGAATTCTGTTCGCTTTGGTCGCGGTCGATCGGCTGTGCGTCGGGGATTTGGCGTTGGCCCTCGGCGTCAGCGAAGACGCAGTCTCGTACGGGCTGAAACTGCTGCGCACCTCCGGCCTGGTGACATTTCGCAAGGAAGGACGGATTGTCTACTACGCGCTGGCGGATGCCTTTCCGCATCCATTGCTGGAGCACTGTCTGCGACAACTGTTGCAGATCAGCGGCGAGAGGCCCAGGGCATGACCCGGGTGAACGAACGCGCTCCGGTGCCGGAGCCCGTCAACCATAGGGGGCCTCCGGCAACAAGCGAGCACGCCAGTCATGGGCACATGGGACACGCAGAGCATGACCACGCCGCTCAGTTCCGCGACCGGTTCTGGTTGAGCCTGCTGCTGGCCCTGCCGGTCGTCGGCTTCAGTCCGATGTTCGCCGACGTGCTCGGCTACGGCTTGCCGCCAGGCACGGCCTGGATATCACCGGTGTTGGGCACCGTCGTTTTCTTCTACGGAGGTTGGCCATTTCTCACCGGTGCGTGGTCGGAGCTGCGCGCCCGCCAGCCGGGCATGATGCTGCTGATCGCCCTCGCCATCACCGTGGCGTTCGGGGCCAGCGCCGCTACGTCGCTCGACATTGGTGGCGTCGACCTGGACTTCTGGTGGGAGCTGGCGCTGCTTGTCGTGATCATGCTGCTCGGCCACTGGTTGGAGATGCGCGCGCTCGGCAACGCATCGAGTGCCCTCGACGCGTTGGCGGCCCTGCTACCCGACAGCGCGGAGCGGATCGAGGACGACGGGGCAGTGACGTCAGTCGGGCTGGATGAGCTGAAGCCCGGCGACCTGGTGCTGGTGCGTTCCGGCGGCCGGGTGCCGGCCGATGGCACGGTGCTGGAGGGCCACGCGGAACTCGATGAGTCAATGATTACTGGCGAATCTCGATTAGTAACGAAGACGATCGGGAACCGGGTGGTGGCTGGCACGGTGGCGACCGACTCCTCGCTGCGAGTACGTATCGACGCCGTCGGCGAGGACACCGCGCTGGCCGGGATTCGTCGGTTGGTCGCGGAAGCGCAGGCATCGCGATCCAGAGCTCAGGCACTAGCTGATCGGGCCGCCGCGTTGCTGTTCTACTTCGCAACCACTGCTGGGGTCATCACCTTCATCGTCTGGTTGGTGCTCGGTGATCCAAAGCAGGCGGTGGAACGCACGGTGACCGTGCTGGTCATCGCCTGCCCGCACGCCCTCGGACTGGCCATCCCGCTGGTCATCGCGCTGTCGACGGCGTTAGCTGCCCGGGCGGGCATTCTGGTGAAGGACCGCCTGGCGCTGGAGCGCATGCGAACCGTCGATACGGTGTTGTTCGACAAGACCGGCACGCTCACGAAAGGACAGCCGGCCGTCGTCGGGCTAGCCGCCGTCGACGCTTCTGAGGACGCCACCACACGCGTGTTAGCCCTGGCTGGCGCGGTTGAGGCCGATTCTGAGCATCCGCTGGCTCGTGCCATTGTGGCGGCGGCGCGCCAGAGCGGGGCCATGGCAATCGCGGCGGACTTCCAGTCGTTGACCGGTCGCGGCGTCCGCGCCACGGTCGACGGGGTGGACGTGGCAGTAGGAGGCCCGGCCCTATTGCGCGAGGTCGGTCTGGATGTGCCGGACGCTCTGGACGATCAGGTGACGACGTGGTCAAATCGCGGCGCCGCTGTGCTCTACGTGATGGAAGCGGGCAAGGTCATCGGAGCGCTGGCGTTGGCCGACGAAATCCGAGCGGAGTCACGCGCCGGCCGTCGACCAGCTGCACGCTCGTGGCATCCGAGTTGTCATGATCACTGGTGACGCCCGAGTCGTGGCCGAGGCGGTAGCAGCGGACCTGGGAGTCGACGAGGTCTTCGCCGAGGTGTTGCCCGAAGACAAGGACGCCAAGGTGGCCGAGCTGCAAGCGCGCGGTTTGCGCGTCGCCATGGTCGGCGACGGGGTTAACGACGCCGCCGCATTGGCCCGAGCCGATGTCGGTCTGGCCATCGGCGCCGGCACCGACGTCGCCATTGAATCGGCGGGCGTGGTCCTGGCCTCCGACGACCCGCGTAGCGTTCTCAGCGTTATCAAGCTGAGTGCGGCCAGCTATCACAAAATGATCCAGAATCTGGCCTGGGCGACCGGCTACAACCTGATCGCTGTGCCGCTGGCGGCCGGTGTTCTCGCCGGTGTTGGAGTGTTACTGCCGCCCGCCGTGGGCGCAATCTTGATGAGCGCCTCGACCCTGGTTGTCGCCGCGAACGCGCAGCTATTGCGGCGCATCGACCTGCAACCCAGTGCGAGCTAACACACGCTCGCTCCCTGTGAATGGCACCCTGGCTCGGTGAGTTGGTCGAGCTACGTTTCATTCCTTGTGTTCGCGATAGTGCTCGTCCTCGTTCCTGGACCGGATTTCGCGGTAGTGACGAAAAACACACTCGCGGGCGGCCGTCGGCGCGGGGTCTGGAGCTGCGTTGGTGTGACAACCTCCAACGTGATCCAGGGGGCTGCCGCTGCCGCTGGTCTCGGTGCGGTGATCGTGCGCGCGCAACCGCTATTTCATGCGATCAAGTGGGCCGGCGTCGCCTATTTGGCGCTGCTCGCAGTTCAGGCGTTTCGGTCCGCGGCCGCGGGCCGCTACCGGCCGGTGGGCGGCAATTCAGCAGGTCCCGGCGGCGTTGCGGCACTAACGGGTTGGCGACAGGGCTTTCTGTCCAACATCACGAACCCTAAGGTGCTGGTCTTCTATCTCAGCGTGCTGCCGCAGTTTCTCGGCCCACATCCCACGCTCGCCGTCCTGCTCGGCTTGGCCTTCACCCACGCTGTGATGTCCTTGCTTTATCTGATCGTCGTCGTGAGTGGCCTGCATCAAGCTCGTTCGGTCCTGTCTCGCCGTCGAGTCCGTCGGGCGCTGGACGCCGCCACCGGCAGCGCCTTGCTCGGCTTCGGCGTCAAACTCGCAACGGACTAGGTGATCTACAGTTCCTACCGGAAACTGTCGGGGTTTAGTGAGGACGCCTTTGCTCGCGGCGGCGGGGCAGCCGGAGTGTCACGACTGCGGTGCCGCCGCAATGTCCAACCAGAACCCGCCGATGCGGAGGTGGCCGCCTGGTGGAGGATGGGTTCCTGCCGAGATGCTGAATGCCGGTGGCGTCTACGTCCTGCTCCGCTCGCGAGGCTGGTTGTAATGGCTCGGGCAGGACCGCGGAGCGAGCGAGCCTCACCCAACCACTCAGTAAGGAGACGCCCGTGGACGTCCAACCCAAGCCGCCGACCACCAAAGGCCCAGCGGAGTGGTTTACCGGAGACGTCTGGATCGACAGCATCGCGAGAGGCGAGGATCCTTCGCGCGTCCGGGTCAGCGCGGTCCACTTCACGCCCACCGCCCGGACGGCTTGGCATTCCCACGCCGTAGGCCAAACCCTCTATGTCACCGAAGGAAAGGGCCTCGTCCAGTCCCGGGGCGGTGCGGTCGTCGAGATCCGCCCGGGCGACATTGTCTACACGCCAGCCGACGAGTGGCATTGGCATGGCGCCGCACCCGACCACTTCATGGCGCACCTGTCCATCACCGAGGCCGTCCCCGGCGACCTGCGTCCGGAGGCGGACTGGGGCGAGCACGTCACCGACGAGGAATACCGCGATGACTGAGCCCGGATGGAAGGAATCGCGGCCATGGACAAGCGCATACTCGGTCGGGATCGGTCTCGGTGGTCGGGCTCGGCTGTACTGGCATGCGACAGAGTTTCGGCCCGTGCCCGGGCCGCCGCAGAGCCCTCACAGGATGATCCTGCAGGCACGTCCTAGTTGAAGGAGCACACTCATGGAACATCGACCACTCGGGCGCACCGGCGTCTCGGTCAGCAAACTGTGCCTCGGCGCCATGATGTTCGGCGACTGGGGCAACAAGGACCACGACGACAGCATCCGGATCATCCACCGCGCGCTCGATGCCGGGATCAACTTCATCGACACCGCTGACGTCTACTCGCAGGGCGAATCGGAGGAGATCGTCGGCAAGGCGCTCGCGGGCCGGCGCGACGATGTCGTGCTCGCGACCAAGGCCCATATGCCGATGGGTCGAAGACGCTAACCAGCGGGGCAACTCGCGCCGCTGGATCCTCCGCGAGGTTGAAGACTCGCTGCAACGGCTGGGCACCGACTGGATTGACTTGTACCAGATCCACCGCTACGACCCGGACGTCGACATCGAAGAGACGCTCGGCGCGCTCACCGATCTCGTTCGACAGGGCAAGGTGCGCTATCTCGGCTCGTCGACCTTCCCACCCTCGGCGATCGTGCGGGGCCAGTGGGCGGCGCGGGACCAGCACCTCCAGCGCTTTGTCTGCGAGCAGCCGCCGTACTCCATGCTGGTCCGCGGCATCGAGGGCGACGTCCTGCCGACCTGTGCGCGCTACGGGATGGGCGTAATTCCGTGGAGCCCGCTGGCCGGCGGCTGGCTGTCCGGGCGCTGGCGCAAAGAAGCCGCCGCGCCGTCCTCGACGCGCGCCGAGCGGCTCCCCATGCGCTTCGACCTGTCGCTACCGGAAAACCAGCGCAAGCTCGACGCCACTGAGTCGCTCGCCCAGCTAGCCGAGCAGGCAGGGATGCCGCTGATCGAGATGGCCATCGCGTTCGTGATCAATCACCCGGCGGTCACCGCGGCGATCATCGGGCCGCGCACCATGGAGCAGCTCGAGTCCCAGCTTGCTGCCGCCGACGTCAAGCTCTCGGACGACGTGCTCGACCGTATCGATGAGATCGTCCCGCCCGGCACGAACATCAATCCCGCGGACGGCGGATGGACCAACCCGGCTCTGGAGCCGGCTGCGCGACGGCGCTAGAACTCCGCCGGCCACCCGACTCGCAGTGACAGCGACGACAACGGCCCCGACTACGAGCGCCAATGTGTGCTCAACCACGGTCAGGGGTGCGCTGAGCATCACGTCGCCGATCACCCCGACGGCAACGATGGCCGCGAGGGGGAGTGAACGGCGCAGCCAGGCGAGCCCGGCCACAGCGCCGACGACCAGGCATGAGGTGCCGTAGTCGACCTCGCTCAAGACGTCGGCGTGACCGAGCAGCGGCGCCAGAAGAGCCACCGTGACAGTTGGCAGGACGTGACTCGCCGCGACGCACGCCAACAGCCTGGCCCATCCGATCTGTACCTCAAGGACGGCGAAGATTACTACCGCGATGAAAAGCGTCCACAGATACTGCAGCCAGCTCTGGGCGAGAAGTCCGCTGGAAACAAGCCGCCATAGTTCGCCGGAATAAAGATCATCGCCCTTGTACTCGAGCAGGCTCGTCGCCTGCTGCTGGACGGGACTCGGCGTGTGTACCAGGGCGGTCAGGATGAGGCTCGCGGTAGCCAGGGCGAGACTCGCTGGAACGGCGCGGGCCAGACCGCGGCTGCGGATGCACTCCCGCAGAGGCCCGAAATGGGCCCGGCTCACGCTGACCAGCGCGCTCGCGATCCTGTGGCGGGTTGCCGTTGCTGGAGCCGTTCGCACCCAGTGAACCTGTCGATCCGGGGTGAGCGTCGCGGTCACGATCCGACCACGCAGCAGCTCGGGCTGACCCGGTCGCGAGCCAATCCCGCTCGTGGCCGATCAGCGGCTGATGTTGTTCTGTGATCGGACATGACATCCCCGTACGATCCCTGGACTCTCCTTCACCACCAGAGGAGCACCGGTACGGTCGTGATACTTCTGTCACCCGAATCACGCGGCCTGCCGGCCATGCGCACGGAGCCTATTGCGCTGGCTCACCGTCAGGGCCAAGCTCGCGATATCGGCATCCCAGCCCAGCGCGCAGTGCGGATCCACGTCGGGGACTGGAGGACAGATGAATCGACTCCTGGCAGCGGCCATGACGGTGCTACTTACCGCCTTCTTGTCCGTGACGGTGAGCGGAGCGGCGGGCGCGGCAGATCCCCTATGGAGCTCCGAGCGTTCCGTTCGCGAACGTCGTCGCGAGCTCCCCGACGACGGGCGGCGGCTACCCGGTTCCGCCGGGCTCACGGGTCCCAGTAGCAGGGACGTGCCGCAGCGGCCCGTTCAACGCGAACCACTCCGAGTCCTGGCTTGCCGTCAAACCAGGTACTGAGGACCTCGTCGGAACGTCGAAGTTCTTCTTCGACCAAGTATTCGACGTTCTACATGTTCTACAACGGTGCCTATCAGATCCCGGGCGGGACGCCGGCCGGCAACAACCAGGTCCAGGGCTATGACTGCATATCGACAGGCACGCAGGCCATGCCCCCGAGTTGGACCAATACCACCGACCCCAACGCCGACTTTGACACCAAGGGTCGGGTCTACCAGACGATGCTGGCCTACAACTCGTTCTTTGACGCCACCAAGCTGCATCCGGACGGTGAGATCGACCTGTCCTACAGCGACGACCTGGGACGCCACTGGGTGAAGGGCAATGGCGGAAAGCCCCTCGAGCCGTCGAACAACGCTTCGGCGAAGCAGGCCGGCCACGTCGAGGACAAGCAGTGGATCGCGGTCAACCACATCGTCGGCAACAGGTTCCAGGACCATGTCTACGCAGCCTGGGCCGTCTTCAACGGCAACGGCGGCGGGATCAAGGTGCGCATGGCCGTGTCGCGCGACCGCGGCGCAACGTTCGGCAAGGCGGTCACGATCGCCCCGCCGTCCCAAGTCAGCGCGGGCGCCACCTACGTCTATCCCACGATCGATGCCGCCGGCAACGTGTACGTCTCGGTCGTCTCGTTCCCGCCGAATGGGAGTGTGTCAACGATCTACGTCGCGCGGTCGACCGACGACGCGCGGACCTTCAGCTCATTCGTCCCGATCACGACCGTCAACGCGGTCCCGGGCGGCGTGTTGCCGAATACCCGCTTCCGCGACGGCATTACCGAGAGCTTCGCGGCGAGCCCGACCTTCCCCGGCCACCTCTACCTCACCTACGAGGACTGGGATTCAGACGTGGGCAAGATGAACGTCAAGTTCACGCAGTCCACCAACGGCGGCGCCACCTGGACGACGCCGGCCGTCGTCAACGACGACCCACCGAGTCCGCCCACCGACCAGTTCCAGCCGTCGATCGCCGCGGGTCCCGAACGGCGCGGTCGCCATCGCGTTCTACGACCGGCGCCAGGCCTGCCCGAACGACCCGAGCGTGCTACCCGCCGATCGTCGGACGCGACGAACTTCTGCATCGACACGTCGCTGCAGGCGTACAAGGACAGCGGCAGCGGGGCCGTACCCGTCAAAGCGAACGTGCGGATCTCGACGTACACGTGGGATCCGGAGCAGCCGGGACAGCACCTTGGCGGCCTGTCGCAGTATCCGTGCGCCGGAGCAACAGATCCTTGCAACGACGGATTCATCGGTGATTACTTCGGGCTCGCGATCTCGGCGAACGCCATCTACGCGCTCGATGTATCGACGCACTATCCGTCAAATGTGACTGCCGACGAAGGCGGCCCGATCTACTACCAGCAGCAGGTGCTGGCCACGGTGCCACGCGTCGGCTTCAGTGCCAGCTTCTGACCGGCACAGGAACTCGGAGCGAAGCGATCCGCGCGCTCGTGTTACGAGAGTGACTCCTGGCAGTCCCACCAGTCACTCGCGTCACGTGAGCGCGTGCGACGCGACGCCACGTCCGGATCTAAAGGATCAGACCATGGCATCGCTTCCGGGGTTGGACTCGGGCTGGGCGTCGGGCTCCCGCGGAGGCGGGAGCCCGCACTGGAAGGCAGCTACAGGTCGAACTCGCCGTTCCGGGCGCCGTGCAGGAAGGCACGCCACTCGGCGTCGGTGTAGTGAAGCACAGGTCCGTCCGGGTCCTTGGAGTCGCGAACCGCGACTCCGCTGCCCGCGGTGAGGACCGCGACCTCGACGCAGGCGCCGTTGCCGCTGGCGGTAGCTTTCCGCCAGGCCAGAGCGTCGGCCTCGTAATTCGGTGAGAACACGTCTCTCCCCTCTCGGGTTGGAGGTTCGCCGGCTAGTCGTCGACGAACGTCTTGGCGATCGCCGCGATTTGCGCCGCAGAGTCCTTGGGACTCAATGCCATCGCTCGCAGCTGATCGAAAACGCGCCGATAGCGCTCGATATCCGTCCGCGCCTCGAGGTAATGCTCGCCCAGCAGGCCCTCGACATAGACGACGTCGGGCACATCTTCGCGGAAGTGCAGAAGGGTGAAGGTGCTGTTGATGGCGGGGTGGGCGCCGGCCTTGAACGGCAGCAGCTGCAGGTCGACATTCGGCTGGGCGGCGCGCTCGACGAGGGTCTCGAGCTGCTCGCGCATGACCTCCGGGCCACCGATGTAGGTGCGGAGCGCGGCCTCGTGGATGACTGCCCACAGGCCGAGCGGTGGGTCGTCGGTAAGCAGCCGCTGGCGGAGCTCACGTGACTCGACGTTCTGCGCGATCTTGTCCTCGGTGGGATCGGGCAGCGTCGCTTCCAGGATCGCTCGGGCGTACCGCTCGGTCTGTAGCAGACCGTTGATGACGTCGGACTTGTAGTCGGCAATCGACGCGGCGGATGCCTCCAGCCCGATATAGGTCGGGTGTTGCAGGTCGTAGTGCTGGAACCAGGAGTCCTCACGGCTCTGCCGGGCGAGGCGCATGAGATGCTCCCGCTCGGGCTCGCTGACCTGGTAGAAGTTGCAGAGATCCCGAATGTCCCGCAGGTTGACCCCGCGGGCGCCGGTTTCGAGCCGAGTGACCTTCGTTGCTGAGACCATCAGCGCCTGCCCGACGTCCTCCGCCGTCTTGCCCTGATCTAGCCGGAGCTGTCGCAGCCGGGTGCCGAGTTCACGACGCCGAAGCGTGGGACTGGCCTGGCGCGCCACGATGCGGCTGCTCCTTCGTTGATGGTCGTCTGCTGTCGGCACGTGCCAGCTGGACGTGCCCCTGGAACCTCCGCGCATTAGATACCCGTGATGCCAGGCAATGCAAGCGTTAACCGCCGATGTGACCCCAAGGCGTGTGAACTGTCATGAGACGCAGGCATGAACTATTGGTATCAACTAGAGGCACAGACAATTGGCACTTGCCAAATGCAGCTACCAGGCGCATGCTCACACCATGGGTGGACGACCACGAAGGAGCCCATAGGCCGGCGCGATCAGGCAACCGATCCCGGCCGGCCGGAAGGGCAGCGAAGCCCGGCCTCACCGGTTCGACCACCCGCAGCGCCCAAGTGCGCGGAGCGGAGGTGGTCGATCGGCAGCCGACTCTCGATCGCTAGACCGTGCTAGGTCCGCCACCACACAGCGACGTCTGGTTTCGCGAACCGACGACTTAGCTCGCGGGCGCCCCTGGAATTCGATTGGCAGCGACGCCGGGGGCACCCGCCACGGACCGACGAACCCGACTGCCTGGGCGGTTTGCCGCCGCCCGGACGGGAGCACGTCATGTCAACGTTAACGTTGCAACCATTGGCGGCGCGAGACCTGTATGGCTACGACGCGCCGAGTGCATCGGGCACCAGCCAGGCCACGACGACGCACCTTGCCGTCGCAGCTGTGATCGGCGTGGCGGTGGTCGTTGTCGTGCTGGCAGTGCTAATTCGGGCCGCGACGGGCGCCATGGGCATATTCGGTGAGGCAGTGGGCTTCGGGGTTCGCCTGGTCGCGAGCCTGGTGGCCGTCATTGTCGTGCTCGGCGTACTGCTGGCTTCGAGGACCGGTGAGGCGGCCCACGGGCCAACGCCAACGCCGACGCCGACGACGAAGGCGCCAACGGCGCTAGTCGCGCCGGGTTCGATCCGGTAGCGGGCGGTCCCAGCAGCGACGAGCAAATTCGGCGGCTTCCTCCGCCGTCGGTACTGCGGTCTGAGCACCCGCACGTTGTACCGAGTCAGAGGCGCACAGCACTCCGAGCTCAGCCGCTGCGGCCGGGCCCATGCCGCGAGCGAGCCCATAGCCGAATGCGCCGATAAACACGTCCCCCGCTCCGGTGGTGTCGACGACTTGGACGTCTGGCGCCGGGATGCGCAGCACTGAGTCGTCATCGACAAGAGCCACTCCGGCACCGCCCAGCGTCACCAGTAGCCGACCGACCGAGAGGCGCTCGGCCGCCGCTCGCAAGGCATCATCTGCCGACGATGTGGTCGATGTCAGCCGGGCAAGCTCCACCTCGTTCGGCACCAACCAGTCGGTCAACCGCAGAAGTTCGCGTTCCGCGGCAGCTGCCGGTGCGGGATTGAGCATGGTGATCGCGCCCACGCGGCGAGCGGCGGTGAATGCCGCGCGGGTGGCCGCCTGAGGGATCTCGAACTGCGCGAGCACGGCTGCGGGCGAGATCGCAGTCACCGCCTCCGCGGCCTGCGCCGCTGATACCAGTTCGTTTGCGCCGGGGGAGCAGACGATCCGATTAGTGCCGTCCGACTCGACCCAGATGACCGCCACGCCGGTACTGACCGCGTCTGCTCGCCCAAGCCAGGCCGTCTCGATTCCCTCGTCGGTCAGGTTGACGAGCATCATGTCGCCGAACAAGTCTCTGCCGACGCACCCGACCATGACCACTCGGGCGCCGAGGCGCCGGGCCATGAGCGCTTGATTCGCGCCCTTGCCGCCGAACCCGATCGAGAACGACCGGCTGATGACGGTTTCGCCCGGCCCCGGCACCTGCGCCAGGTAGCTCGTCATGTCGACATTGCAGCTTCCGACGACCACGATCGTCGGCTCGGGGCCAGCCGAGGCGCCCCCGACTGCGCTCACTCGCCGAACACGCAGAACTCGTTGCCCTCTGGATCAGCCATGACATGCCACGAGACGTCGCCGTCTGGCTCCCGGAGCATGGTCGCACCAGCCGCGCTCAGCGCCGTCACGTCGCCGGCAACGTCCCAATGAACGCTGTTCGGGCCGGATTTCGTCTCTGGCACCGGCGTGAAGTCCATCGTGAAGTTCGCGCCGGCGACGTCAGTGATAGTCGAGAATCCCTTTTCGGAATCGGTGACGGTGCCGCCGTACACGTTGCCCCACCAGTGAGCTTGAGCCGCTGGGTCGGCGCTGTCGATGACCAGCCCGTGCAGCGTCTCCGCGGGCAGGTCCGGTCGGAGAAACGCGCAGAACTCCCTGCCCTCGGGGTCCGCGAGCACCGTCCACCGCCGGTCGTCACCTTCGAACAGAACGATGCGGCAGCCAAGCGTCAGCAGGGGACCTAGAGCGGGTGCATACATGTCGAGATGGACGCGCCTCTTGACGGGGTTGACCCGCGGTACCTGATTGACCCAGATGATGCAGCGTCCGCCCGCGTCGTACAGACCGCCTTCGCCCTTGCTATCCGGCTGCCAAGACAGCCCGAGAATCTCTGCCCAGAACGGCCCCGCCGTGAGCGGCTGGGCGGCGTCGAGGCAGATCTTCTTGAATCGCGCGACGGCCATGCCGCTCACGCTAGCGGTCGGGACGTTGCCCTAGACCGGCTGCTCGCCCCGGCGGTCGAGGACCTGGGTGGGGCTCGGGGCCTGGACCCGATCCCATGCCGCCACGTCGAGCAACGGATGACCATCGAGGTGCAGGATCTCGAGCAGCCGGTCCACGGCTGCGCTCGTGGACTCAATGGCGATCGGCGATTGCCCTAGCTCCGCCCGGCGCCGAGCAGCCTCCACGAATGGCTGCAGAGCCGATGTGTCGCAGAAGGTCACGCCGGACAAGTCGACGTGCAGAAGCGCGGACTGGCCGTCGACCAGGGCCAGGGCATCGGCGACATCCGCGACCGCCGCGAGGTCGAGTTCGCCGAGCGCAATCAGCCGCGGTTCGGTTAGATCCAGATGCAAGGAGTATCCGCGCGTGCGATCAGACGTGCGTTGTTCGACCGCCATGGCTGATCACCATCATTCACCGGCGCTGGTAGCGCCGCGTCAGCGGGAGGGCTACCGGTCTGAGCCGCTATCAGGAGACTAGCCGTTCTCACCGTCGCCGTCACGTATGCGCTAATTTGGTACGTCAGCAAGTACGGGGCGCATACTCTCGGCGACGGAGTCCGCACGCGAAGCAAAGGGCCAACAATGACGTTGCGCAGGCTGGGGCAGTTCGTCGGTGTCATCATCGTCTGCATCGCCGTCGTACTGGCGGGCCAGAGCGCCACCTCGGCAACGCCCCCAGGGGGCGCCACCTATTACGTCGCGCTCGGCGATTCTCTATCACAGGGATTCATGCCGCCCACCGGCGATTCCAACGAGGGATACGTCGACCAGCTCTATGCACATCTCCATCAGAACCAGCCGCAACTGCAGCTGGTGAAGCTCGGCTGTTCGGGCGAGACGACGACGACCATGCGCCAGGGCGGCATCTGCACCTATGCCGATGCCGCCTCCCAGTTGGAGGCCGCAGTGACGTTCCTGCGCACCCATCGGGGGTCCGTTAAGTACCTGACCATCGACATCGGTGCGAATGACATAGATCCGTGTGCTGCGTCAGGCGTGATCGACCAGACCTGCGTCCAAGAGAGCCTGGCGACGATCGGCAGAAATCTGCTGGCCATCCTTCTCGCGTTACGTCAGGCCAGCGGTTTAGGTCCGCAGTACGCCGGGATGACCTACTACGATCCGTTCCTTGCCGCCTGGCTGCTCGGTCCGGCCGGGCAAGATCTCGCCCGGCAGTCCGTCCAGATTGCCAACAAGCTCAACGCATTGGAGACGTTCGAGTACCGGATCTTCGGCGTGAAGGTGGCGGACGTGTCGGGCGCATTCCAGACGAACAACTTCACTGAGGTGCCATTTGACTCGGGCGCCGTGCCGCTGAATGTCGCGACGATATGCGCGCTCACGTTCGAGTGCACGCAGAACAACATCCATCCGAACGTCCAGGGCTACGCGGTCATCGCCAGCGCCTTCGAGGCGGTTGTACCGACTAAGTCGGACTAGCGCGGCGATCAGCGGACGGTTTCCCTCCGTCCGCTGGCGTCGAGCCGACGCGTCAAGCCCTCCGTGTCCAGCCGTTCCAGGAGTGGGACGGCAATCCGTCGTGTCGTGCCGAGTGCCTGCCGGGCCTCGCTGGTGGTGAACGGCTGGGGAAGTCGCTCCAGGATGCGGCGGGCTTGGTCGAGCGCAACCGGCAACAAGACCACGTCCGGCGCGATGCGAATCAACCGGCCCGATGCGACGGCCACCGCGAGTTCCGCGGTACCGAGTCCGAGCCGGCCGAGGTCCGCCCGTTCCGGTGCCGCGAAGGGCGCGGCTGCCAGCCGCTGCTCCAGCGCGCGTACTGCCGGTTCGGACTTGCCCAAAGACGTCGTGGTGCCCGGGCGGCTCACTCGTCCGGCGGCGAGCTGCAGGTCGGCGTGAGCGACCAACGGCGCGAGCAGCGCCCGATCCGGCAGGTCGAGTTGCTGGACAGCGGTCTCCGCGCGAAGCCCGGGATCGAGCGGCGCTGCTCGGGCCCGCTCATCCACAAGTGTGGTCAGGCACCCGGCCCAGTCCGTCCAGATCTCCGCAGCGATCAACCAGTCGCCCGCCCGGCGAACGGGCAGGTCGCCGGCGACCGGCACGCCAAGCCGGACGAGATGGCTACACCGCACCACCCCCCGCCGCCGAACCTCGGCATGCGCGTCGGGCTCGGTCGTGGCCAGGTCGTCGGCCCGGCGTCGCGCGGCTCCGCGCCGGGTCAACGCAGGTGGATCCGGGTCGACAATGAGCACAGACGCGGCCAGCAGCTGCGCCCCGGGATCCCGCAGGATGGCCCGATCGGCCACCTGGAGTGGCAGCGGCCGGGGAAGGCTGAGCCGGGCGATCCGTCCACCAAGGGGGCGCACCCGCGCCGGCAGTTCCGCGGTGCCGAGATGGAGCAGCAACTGCGCCGGCAACCGGGCCGCGTCGACGCTGAGCCGCACATCCACCCCCGACGTTAGGTGCCAGGCCTCGGGTGTGAGCAGCGCGTCACCGCGGCGTATCGCGTCCTGCGGCACTCCGCGAAGGTTCACGGCAACCCGCGCGACAGCAGGCACCACGTCCGCGGTCCGTCCGGCGCATTGAAGTCCGCGCACCCGGACCCGCCGGCCACGGACCTCGAGCTCGTCACCGACCGCGAGTTGGCCGGTGCTGAGCGTTCCGGTCACCACCGTGCCGCTGCCGCGAACGGTGAACGAGCGGTCGACCCATAGCCGCACCCGCCCGGTCGTCACTGGTTCGGGTAGCCGCTCGACCAGCCGGCCCAAGGCGGCACGTAGCTCGGGCAGGCCATCACCCGTGAGTCCGGATACGGCAACCGCCTCCACCTCGCCGAGCGAGCTTGCGGCTGTGTGTCGCCGGGCCTGCGCCAGCGCGGTCGACGGGTCGGCCAGATCGCTTCGGGTGACCGCGATCATCCCGTACCGCACGCCGAGGGCGTCGACGGCGGCGAGATGCTCGGCCGACTGCTCCCGCCACCCGTCGTCCGCCGCGACCACGACCAGCACGGCGGGCGCCGGCCCGAGGCCGGCCAGCATGTTGCCGATGAATCGCTGGTGCCCGGGCACATCGACGAAGGCGAGCAGCTCGTCGGCCGGTCGGCCCGGCAAGGACGTCCACGCGTATCCGAGGTCGATCGTCATGCCGCGCCGGCGTTCTTCGGCCCAGCGGTCCGGCTCCATTCCGGTCAGCGCGCGCACCAACGTGGACTTCCCGTGGTCGACGTGACCAGCCGTGGCGATGACGTGCATCTAGGGCGCCGCGAGAGCGGTTCGAATCGCTGCGGCCAGCCGGCCGTCGTCGGCCGGCGGCACGCAACGTAGGTCGATCAGACATCGGCCGCGCTCAATCCGGCTCACCACGGCTGGACGTCCGGCGCGGAGCCGAGCGGCACACGCTTCCGGTAGCGAGACCGCCCAGCCCGGCAGCGTCCAGCCCGGCGCCCCGCCTCCGCCGACTGCCCCGGTCGCTTCGACGACCCTGACGTCATCGGCCGCGATTGAGTCGGCCAGTCGCTCGCACCGCGCGAGCAGCTCGGCGGCGTCGGCGTGCAGTGCGATGGCGACGGGCGCGCGGGGTCCGCGCACGGTCGCCTCCAGCGCTGCTAGCCGAAGTTTGTCGATCCTGACCGCCCGAGCCAGCGGGTGGCGGCGAAGCCGCTCGACCAGTTCGGCTCGGCCGAAGACCAGCCCGGCCTGCGGGCCGCCGAGCAGCTTGTCGCCGCTCGCGGTGACGAGGTCCGCGCCTGCGGTCAACGCGCTCGCGACGTCCGGTTCGTCAGGCAGTAGCGAATCCGGCGCCAGCAGGCCACTGCCCAAGTCGGCGACGACGGGCACCGGTAGCGTCGCAAGCTCGCGGATCGGCACCGCCGCCGTGAAGCCCTGGATGCGGAAGTTGCTCGGATGCACCTTGAGGATGCAGCCGGTGGCCGGGCCGATCGCATCGGCATAGTCGGCAAGCCGGACCCGGTTGGTGGTGCCGACCTCGTGCAGCCGGGCACCCGTCGATTCGATCAGGTCGGGAAGCCGAAACCCATCGCCGATCTCGACGAGCTCGCCGCGGCTGACCACGACCTCGCGGCCGGCTGCGAGAGCCGTCGTCGCGAGCAGCACGGCTGCCGCGCCGTTGTTGACGACAAGCGCATCCTCGGCGGACGGAACCGCTGCTCGAAGCGCCGCGAGGGTGCCGCGTCCGCGCGCCGCCCGCCGACCGGTAGCAAGGTCGAGCTCGACATCGACGTAGCCAGCTGCTGCTTCCATGGCCCGCAGCGCCGCACCGGACAGTGGGGCTCGGCCGAGGTTGGTGTGCAGGACGACGCCAGTTGCGTTGATCACCTCGTGCAGGGAGGTCGCCGTCTCCGGCAATCCGGCCACAGCGGCATCCGTGACCGCGGTGGGATCCAGCACTCCCTGGCGCACCTTGCTCTTGCGCGGCGGCGACCGCCGCCTTGACCGTCGATCGACCCAGCCGGGTCACGGCTTCGGCCAGCCGGGCGTCGCCGAGTACGACGTCTGTCCGGGGAACGCGCCGGCGCGCATCGGCCGTCACCGCCCACCTCCGCTCGCATCGTCTCGCGGAGGCGGACGGGAATCGAACCCGCCAAGCCGAGCTGCTCGACTTCACCGGTTTTGAAGACCGGGAGGGCCACCAGGCGCCTGTACGCCTCCGTCCGCGACGGTAGCGGATTCAGTTTCGTCGTCGGCCTGGCCAGGCGTGATCATCATGAGTTGGCCGCGGACTACCGTGACGGGGTGACCCAGCCGATGACCCGCCTCCGGCTGACCCAGTACGCCCACGGTGGGGGGTGTGCCTGCAAAATCCCGCCCGGCGAGCTGGAGGATCTGGTACGAGGTCTGATCCCGGCAACGCCCGGTAGCGACCTGCTCGTCGGACTCGACAGCGGGGATGACGCGGCCGTCGTGCGTGTCCTGAACGGCACTGCGGTCGTCGCGACCGCCGATTTCTTCCCGCCCGTCGTCGACGACCCGTATGACTTCGGTCGGATCGCGGCTGCGAACGCGTTCTCCGACGTCTACGCGATGGGCGGCCGGCCCGTCGTTGCGCTGAATTTGGTGGGCTGGCCGCGAGACGTGCTGCCGGCGGGCGTCATGGCCGAGATCTTGCGCGGCGGTGCCGAGATCGCCCGCGCCGCCGGGTGTCACCTGGCCGGCGGCCACAGCATCGACGACCCGGAGCCGAAGTACGGACTTGCCGTAACCGGCCTCGCCGACCCCGACCGGTTGCTACGTAACGATGCTGCCTGCGCCGGCCAACCAATCAGCCTGACCAAGCCGCTGGGCATCGGCGTGCTCAACAATCGCCACAAGGTCACGGGCGAGATGTTTCCGCAAGCCGTCGACGCCATGGTTGCCCTCAACGACGTGGCCTCGGCGACCGCCCTCGAGGCGGGAATTCGCGCGGCCACCGATGTCACCGGATTCGGTCTGCTCGGCCACTTGTTCAAAATGGCCCGAGCGTCTGGTGTCGGTGCAGTGATCGACGCGGCCGCCCTGCCCTACCTGGACGGCGCGCGCGAGGCGGTGCGCGACGGATACGTCAGCGGGGGGACGCGCCGCAACCTGCAATGGGTGCGTCCGCACCTGCGGGCCAGCGTCACGGAAGAGGAGCTGTTGTTGCTCGCCGACGCGCAGACGAGTGGCGGGTTGCTCGTGGCCGGCGAGCTGGCCGGGGCCACCGTGATCGGTGAGTTCGTGCCGCGAGGGGCGTCCGCGCTGGAGGTGCGCTGATCCGCCTGATCGCCAGCGGTTGCTATAGCGATAGTTGCGTTGAGGACTAATCTGAACGGGTTGAAGGGACAGACCATGCCAGAGCCCCAAGGCGAAGAGCTCGACCGGATCCGGGAACGGCGCGAGGAGTTGCGCGGCAAGTATCTGGCCAGGGATCGGCAATCTACGGCGCGCGGAATCCATCATGTCGCGCTCATATGCCGTGACGTCCAGCAAACGATCAACTTCTACCAGGAGCTGCTCGGCTTCCCGTTGGTCGAGATGGTTGAGAATCGCGACTACACCGGATCAACCCACTTCTTCTTCGACGTCGGGCATGGCAACCTCCTGGGCTTTTTCGACTTTCCCGGCCACGAGCACCCTGACTTCCACGAGACGATCGGCGGCATCCAGCACATTGCCATTTCGGTCAACGAGGAGCAGTTCCAGGCGGCCAAGCGAAAGCTGGACGAGGCGGGCATCGAATATCTCGGGCCGGATCGCGGCGTCGAGGACAGCCTCTATCTGCGTGACCCGAACGGTGCCGGCATCGAGCTGTACAACGAGCGGATCGGCGTCTTCGATGGCGTTCGCCTGACCGAGTCTTAGTTGCCGTTGACCGGGCCTTTCCCAAGGGTCGGTGTGTGTCGTTTCGCGGCGGATAGCAGCAGTCTGAGCAACGGCCGTTACCAAGGAGGGTCGGCATGAGCAAGTGGAACGCCATGACCTACGAGGGGAAGGACACAATCCTCGCCGTCGTGCGCAACGAGGCCACCCAGTTCTTCGCGATGGCCGACAGCGACGACGCCTGGGAAGCCCCTACCGGGGCGGGGCACTGGCAGGTTCGAGATGCTATTGCCCACCTCGTTGACACCACCGAGTCCTACTTCGTCGCGTTCGACAGTGCTCGCGCAAATGCGGAGATGCCACCGGCCTACGGACTGCCTCGCATGGCAGCGCGCGTGGACGAACAGGCGCTGGCGCTGCGGTCGGAACCACGGGTAGCGCTCCTCGACCGGCTGCGCACGGACTTCGACAAAATGATGGGGATCTTCGACGGGTTGTCCGAGGAGGACTGGACCGGCCTTATCGTGTCGCACTTCTACATGGGTCCACTTCCTTCGTTCTTCTACCCGGCCTTCCAGCTGATGGACTACGGGGTGCACTCATGGGACATCCGGCAGGGCACCGGCCGAGCGCACGGATTGTCCGGCGACGCGGCCGACCTGCTCGTTCCGTTCATGTTCGTCCTCTGGAAGTACACGACAGCTGGCGACAGCCAGCGCAGCGATATCGGCATCCGAATAACGTCCGGCCCCAACGCGGGTGACACTCGGGTGACCATCGGTCCGGACGGGATGTCTTATGAGCCGGCGGACGTCTCCGACCTGGACACTGTTCTGGAATTCGACCCCGGCAGTTTCGTGCTCACCGCATTCGGCCGGAGCAACTCCGGCACGATACGGGGCGATCGAGCCAACGCGGACCGCTACCTCAACCTGTTCTTCCGGATCTGACCTGAGCAGCGCAACTAAGCGGCTGGGCTCGTGCAGGCAGCATCGCAAAACGGCAGCCGAGCCGATCGGGTACATACGCACAGCGCCATCCGGGTATCCCGGACTGCTGGGAATGTTCCGCGCAGCGCGATGTCACCCCGCAGCAGTATCGGTCCGCCCTCGATAACGGTGACGGTGGTCGGTATGTCCGGTGCTTCCTCTGGACCGTCGGCTAGCCGATAGTGCAACGCGCCGCTTGGACAGCGCCTAACGACCTCCGCGATATCCTCGGCTGTGCCGTTCGTCGGTTGGATCCACGGCCGCCGCTCGACATCGAACACGCTCGGCGCACCCCGTACGCACTCAGCGAAGTGACGGCACCGGCTGCTGTCGAAATAGACAGTGATCTCGTCGCTGGTGTACGCCCGGCCGGCCGGCTCGGCGGTCATGTGTTCGACCGGATGAAACGTCCCCGGAATCGCTCGTCGACGAGATCCACGAATTCGTCATGCCGGCGGATGTAACCGGCTATGAACGGGCACTGCGGGATGACGTGCTTGCCCTGTCGCCGTACGTCACTGAGTGCCCCGCGCGCGAGCGCACTCCCAACGCCATGACCCTCGTAGTCAGGATCTATCTCGGTGTGGAAGAAAATCACGAGGTCGGGCTCGGTTCGATAAAGCGAGAACCCGGCCAGGCTACCGTCGACGAATACTTCATACCGGTGGTCGCTCGGGTTGTCGCGCACCTCGATCTGCTCAGTCATCAGTCAACCTCGACCCGCTCCTGCACCCCACCAAACGCTACGCGTTTCGCGGGGGCCCCGCTCCTCGGCGCCCGCGACGCCTGTGCTGCTCACTCGCTCATCACCCGATCATGCCTGATGTGTCGTGCATCTGTGCTAGTTGATCAGCGTCGCCGCGTGGTCGGGGACGGTCTTGAACAGCTCGCGCGGTGGCCGGGCGTAGTCCGACGCCGGCGGGCGGTCCGGCAGTTCGAGCGCCCGCCGTGGCACCTCCCGGTACGGCACGCTGGATACCAGGTGCGCAATCATGTTGAGCCGGGCGCGGCGTTTGTCCTCGGCCTCGACCACCCACCACGGTGCCACCGACGTGTCGGTGTGCACGAACATTTCGTCCTTGGCGCGCGAATAGTCCGCCCACCGGGTGATCGACTCAAGATCCATCGGCGAGAGCTTCCATTGCCGCATCGGGTCGGCTAGCCGCTTGCGGAACCGGCGCTCTTGCTCCTCATCGCTGACCGAGAACCAGTACTTGCGCAGGATGATTCCGTCGTCGACGAGCAATTGCTCGATCACCGGACACTGCGCGAGAAACCGGCGGTGCTGCTCGGGGGTGCAGAATCCCATCACTCGTTCGACCCCGGCCCGGTTGTACCAGGACCGGTCCATGAGGACGATTTCCCCCGCAGCCGGCAGGTGCTCGACATAGCGCTGGAAGTACCACTGGGTCCGCTGACGCTCGGTCGGAGCGGGCAGGGCGACGATCCGCGCGACCCGGGGATTCAGGAACTCGGTGACGCGTTTGATCGTGCTCCCCTTACCCGCCGCGTCGCGTCCTTCGAAAACGACGAGTACCCGGGCTCCGGACGTGCGAACCCACTCCTGCATGTTCACGAGCTCACTTTGCAGGCGAGCCAACTCGCGCTCGTAGGTGCGCCGTGGGATCTTCTCCAGCGCATCCGACGAGGCGGCCCGATTCTGCTTGCTGGCCATCGCTCCTCCTACCAGTGGGCCAATGGGGCAGCCATCCGAGCTTGATCGTCCCACTCTTCGTCGACGTTCGACTGTCTGCGGGACCAGCCGGGAGCTGTCCGAGGTCCGCCGTGGGCGAACGGCGGGCACACCCCGGCCTCGCCAAGGGTTGACGGAGCATGGACGAGGACGACCAGGACGCGTTCGACGCCTACTCCGCGGCGGTGGTGCGGGTGGCGGAGCGGGTGCTGCCCAGCGTGGCGAGCCTGCTCGTTCGGACGAACCGTGGCAGTGGGGCCGGAAGCGCGAGCGTGCTGACCGCTGACGGATTCCTGCTCACCAGTGCCCACGTCGTCGAGGGTGCAGATTCAGCTGAGGCCGCGTTCACCGACGGAACCGAAGTACGCGCTGATGTCGTCGGACGAGACCCGCTGTCCGATCTCGCCGTGTTGCGGGCCCGTGGGGAGGTTCCGGCTCCAGTCACGCTAGGCGACGCGACTGCCCTCCGGGTCGGTCAGCTCGTCGTTGCTCTCGGGAACCCGCTGGGGCTTGCCGGCAGCGTGACGGCGGGCATCGTGTCCGCCCTCGGCCGATCACTGCCCACCCGGTCCGGCCGGGTCGTGGACGAGGTGATCCAGACCGATGCGGCGCTGAACCCCGGCAACAGTGGGGGCGTCCTCGCCAACAGCGCCGGTCGGATGGTCGGGGTCAACACCGCCGTTGCCGGAATAGGAGTTGGGCTTGCCGTGCCCATCAATGCGACAACGAGGGCGCTCATCACGACACTGATGACCCATGGCCGGGTACGACGCGCCTGGCTGGGCCTGGCCGGTGCGCAGTCGCCGCTGCCTCCGCCGTTGGTCGCCAAGCTGGGCCGACGGTCCGGGCTGCGGGTCGCCCAGGTCATAGCGGGCAGTCCGGCCGACCAGGCTGGCCTGCGGGTCGGAGACATCGTCGTCGCCGTCGGTGGCGAGGACATCGTCGGCAGCACAGCGATCCAACGGCTCATGGTCGAGCACGTCATCGGCCGACGCCTGGAAATCACGGTCTGGCGCAACGGCGCGCTGGTCGACGTCATCGCGGTGCCCCGGGAATTGGCCGACGCCTGAGCGAGCGAGCATCGCAGGTGCGCGGCGAGCGGATGATGAGCGGGGTGCATGTGCGCGCACGCGATGAGGTTTGCTAATGAGCGGATCCCGCCTGGCGGGCCGGGTAGACCGGTAGGTTCGCGGGGTGGCGCGGCATCGTGCGAAGACGGCTAAGCCGGACGGCGCTGTGGTTTTCTCCGGACTGATCGGCGCTGGAGCCGGTGCGGCCTGGACCGCGCATCGCGGCTGGCGAGCGGCAGCGATCGGGGCGATCGCCGGCGCGGTTGGGCTGGCGAGCTCGGAACGGGTGGCGCGGCGCCGGCAACGCGTTGGGGAGCTCCCTCCGCTATGGCAGCGCATCGCCGTAACTGCGGCGTTGGTGGGCCCGCTCGGCTGGATTGGCGGCCGCGCGACCAGGGCGGGGCCGGTCTCGGTCGGCACCGCGACCGGTGCGCTGGCGGGACTGCTCGGTGTCCGGCCGCAGAAGGTCGTGCTCGGTCCTTTCTTCGGAGCGACGGTCGGCTGGATCCTCGGCGCGCGTGGGCGGCCGGTGCCGGCATCGATCGTGGCCAGCGTGACCATGCTCGCCTACCGAGTTGTCTCGCCGCTTGTCTTCCGCGACCCGCAGGTCACCCTGCTGGCTGAGGAGGCACCGCCGGAGGACTTGCCGTTCGTCGTTCCGTTGGAATCTCGGGCCCGGTACGTCGGGACCGGGTACGTTCGCGAGCTTGCCAAGGTCATCGGTGGCAGCTACGTGGCCGATGCGGCAGACGTCGGCATCATCGCGTCCCTCGACGAGTTGGCCGGACCCGGATTCGACCCGGGTGGCGTTGACCCTCGGGTGCGGGAATTCTACGAACACACCACTCGGTTCACGCTGGACATTGTCCCGCATTGGCGGCTGTGGGTGCGGCCCGGCTACCTGCTTTACCGCACTCTGGTCGCCCGGCCGCTCGGGCAGGCCAACGTGCCGATGAATCAGCGGGAAATGCAACGCGGGATACGCAGCCGAATCGACACGATCACCCGGGCGGGCGAAGACGCTGTGGCGATTCGTGGCTGGATCCGATCGTTCACCGACACCGATGAGCCGATCTACGTGGGCATCTACACGACGTACCGGAATGGCGGCAGGGGCTACGTCAGCGTTGGCTTTCCGGTCCCGCAGGGGAGCTTCACGGCAACGCTGCTGCCCAGGCCGCGCCCTGGCGGCGGCCTGGTGCTGACGAGCCGTAGCGACCTCGACCAGCCCGGCCACTACCTGAGCTATATCGACCCCACGACCAGAGACCTCACCACGCTGGCCGTCCACGGATTCGCCGAACAGCTCGATGTCTATGTGCAGGACGACGAGCTGCGGGCGGATCATGCGTTCTGGGTCTTCGGTCATGCCTTTCTTGCGGCTGGAGTACCGCATGCACCGAAAGGCGGCCACCCCCGAGTCGTGATCGGTACTTGGACACACCCAGTCGTGATCTTGGACTTGCGGCCAGACAGCGACGATAAGTCCGAGATCATCGACGGGAGAGGGACCGGGCGACACTTCCCTCGCGCGACACTAGCGAAAGCGACACGGCCGAAGCGACGAGAGCGTTTCGGTGCCTACCGCGCCGGCCACCGATCCGACGGTGCGGGCGCCGCAGTCGCATATGACTCTCTCCACCCCAGCCGATCGGCCGTCGGCGTCCTCGGTGTAGAAGCGATCCTGGCCGAACCGCATCGAGAACAGGACCTCGGTCATGGTCCAGCGTTCCTCGGCCTTGCGCGGATTGTCTCCGGTACCGATCGCGACGATGTGCCGGTGCCCGTCGTCGAAGGTCTGCCACTCCACGCAGACCACGCGGTATGCCGCCACCGCGACAGCCTACGATTGGCCGCGCGTTGGGCTGTCCGGGGCTGGGACCAGGTCGCTGCGACCGACCTCGAACGTGCTGCGGCTCTGGATCCGATCGGCGACGGCAAGCGCAACCAGGAGGAGAACGACGCAGCCGGCCAGGGTGACAGCTGAGACGTGCGGGGCGAGCAATCCCATGAGCGCCAGCACGACGACGACCGCAATTCGCGTCCAGGGCACCACTCGCCACACGATCGCCTTGAACAGTGCATGACCGGTGACGAACAACGCGGTCCCGCCGAGAATGAGCCACCGAACCGGGACATCCGCGACCTCGGTGGGGTGCAGAAGCACTTCCTCGTCTCCAGCAGCGATGACGATGATTCCCGCGATCATCACCGGGTGGACCAGAGTGTAGGCGGAGCGGCCGAGCCGCCCTGGGTCGTCCGATTCGGCAATGATGCGCGCGGCATCGTCCGCGCTGCGGTCGAAGTAGATCCACCACAGCGACACCGCTCCGGCGAAAGCGACGACGAAGGCGGCAACGGTCGCGGCTCCGTCGCTGTGGTCAGCGAACGTAGCGCCGGTGACCACGATGGACTCGCCGAGCGCGATGAGCATGAAAGCCTGGCACCGCTCGGCGAAGTGACCGCCCTCGATTGTCCAGTCCTGCGTCACCGAGCGGCCGAGTCCGGGAGTGTAGAAGCCGACCCACCCGCCTATGAAGTCCACCAAAATCGCGGTTAGCCACAGCACCTCGCGCCACCGCTCGTCGGCGAACCCGCCGGCGACCGCGAGCGCGCCGCTGACCACGCACCACGCGAGGATTCGCTGGAAGTTGCGCTGAAGCCGTTCCCCTCGCAAGGCGATCACCGTGTACGCGCTGCGCCCGATCTGCATGGCCGCATACGCCCCGCCAACCGCGAGGCCTCGGTCGCCGAATGCCTCGGGCAGCCCGGTAGACATCACGAGGCTGGCGAGCATCAGGGCTATCAGCATGAGCCGGGTAGGAGTGCGGTCCGGGTCGAGCCAGTTCGTGACCCACGTCGTGTACGCCCAGACCAGCCACACCATGCCGAGCAGGAGTGCGGTCTGCAGCGCGCCCTCGACCGTTAGATGGTTGAGCAATCCGTGCGACAACTGGGTGACCGCGAAGACATAGACCAAGTCGAAGAACAGCTCGATGTTGGTGACCCGCTGATCGCCGTCGCGGGATCGCAGCATGGAGGCGAACGCTGTCGATTCATGCGCACCAGTATCTGGCCCGGAAGGATCCGGTCCCCTAGCCCGGTTGCTGCTGTTGGATTCGGAAAGCTCAGGGCACGACGGTGACCGGCCACCGGGCGATCTTCACCAGGCGGGAGGCGATCGATCCCATCCACCGGTGTCCGCCGCTCGTCGAGGCGCCAACGATGACTGCGTCGACGCGCAGTTCGTCGGCGACGTGGACGATCTCGGTGAATGGATCACCCGATCGCTCCAGGAACGTGACCTGCAGGCCGAGGCGGGGCGCCTGCGCGTTGATCTCGGCTCGGATCTGCTCGGCGATCGCGTGATTCATCTGGACGGCAGCGCCGGCCGCGGCCGGCATGGCCGCCACGAGCGGGTTCATCTCGCCGACGAATAAGCAGATGATGCGGGATCCCTGGCGACGGGCCAGCCCGGCAGCATATGCGCCGGCGCGCAGTGAGGTCTCCGAGTTGTCCATAGCAACGAGGATGCGGCTCGGACCGTCCGTCCCCAGTTCGAACACAGAAAGACCCCATCACACCTGCGGGTGATGTTCCAGATAGCGATCGGGGACGTGGTCAGGACAGCCGCTTCTGCCACTCCGTGTCGGATCCGACGACCTCGAACCCGAGGTCACGGTTGACCCGCAGCATCGGCTCGTTCTCGTGTGCGTTCCATGTGCTGACGCGCTCGACGGCCGGAAGCTGGGCGCGGAGTGCGCGAAGGTTGGCGATCTTGAGCGCCAACCCTAGGCGATGTCCTCGGTGATCGTCGCGGACCAGGGTGTCCCACTGGATGGCCTGTCGTGGCGTGTGCGCCGGTACGTGCAGGGTGGTGTAGCCGACGAGCTCCCCGGTCGCCCGGTGCCGGGCGACCGATTCGAAGGTGCGCCGTCCCTGGGCCCGAGCGAGTTCGTGGCTGCGGCGGACCCGGGCTTCGTCCCACCGCTCTTCTTGATAGTCCAGGCCGCCGAGCGGGACGTCGACGCTCATCCACCGCGCCAGCTCGGCTCGCCCGGCCAGCCACTCGTCGCGGATATTGTCCACGGACGTGAGGACCTCGTACTCCGTGGCGTGGCGGCATACTTCGGCTTCGAGCGCGCTCGAGTCGGCCTTCAGGCACTGGCAGTATGAGGTCACTGCGCAGCTCGGTCTGCACGACCTCGAATCCGTGGTGGGTCGCGAAGCCGCGCGCCTCGGATGGATCGCCGTCCGTCGTGGCCTCGGAGTAAGCGCCGAGAACCGTCCGCCCGGCTACCGCGGCGAGCTCGTATGCCGCCATGAGCAGCCGGCTGCCGATACCGCGCCGCCGCCGGTCTCGGCGAACGGTCACGTAGAGCTCAACTCGGTGCCGGTTGTCCGCGAGCGGCAGCTCGGCCTCCAGCGTGCCGACTACCGCTCCGTTTTCGATTGCCGCGAGCTCCCGCAGCTGCACGGTTGGCTCGTATCGGTGCCGGGCGCGCACTTCGTTCGGCGAGTAGATAGTCCGCCATTCGCCGTAAACCTCGGCGGCCACGTCGTCGAGCATCCGGTGCCACTCCAGGAACACGGCGTTCTGGGCTGGGTCCAGCGGGTCTATCTGGACCACCTGCAGGGTCATTCGCCGACGGTGTCAGGATCGCTGTCGTGCCAGCAAGGGATTAACGGTCATCCGTGAGCCGACCCCGTCCGGCCTACGATCTCGTCACGGGGCACGGAGGAGCTATGGACGAATCACATATCGAGCTGGCGCAGACATTCGCGGACATCGCCCAAGAGCTCGAGAAGCAGCCGTCTCTGGAGGCGACCGTCGAGGAAGCGGTCCGACAGGCGGTCGACGTCGTGCCGGGTTGCGACTTCGCGGGGGTGTCCTGGTTGCAGGAACGGCAGCCCATCGAAACGATCGCCAGCACCGACGAGATCGCCACGTTGCTGGACAAGGCCCAGTTCGAACACGGAGAGGGGCCGGCGGTCGAGTCGCTATGGGACGGGGACACCTGCTTGGTCGAGGACATGCGAGCCGATACCCGGTGGCCGAGGTTTGCCGCCCGGGCGGCTGAGCTGGGAATCCTCAGCATGCTGTCCTGCCAGCTACCTTCGCCCCGGCGGACCAGTGCAGCCCTGAATCTGTATGCGCGGGAGGCCGGCGCCCTGGACGAGGATTCGGTGGCCATTGTCCAGGTGTTCGCCGCGCACGCCTCAATCGCGCTGACCCACCGCCGCACTGAGACCGGATTGCGGGCCGCCATCGATACTCGCGGGACCATCGGCCAGGCGATCGGAATCTTGGTCGAGCGCCACAAGATGCCGCCGGAACGGGCGTTCGACCTGCTGGTACGGGCCTCGCAGCGCAGCCATGTCAAGCTTCGCGACCTGGCTGGGTACGTCGTCGACACCGGTGTGGAGCCGGACGCTGTTGCCGGCATGAGGACGAGCTGAGGCTGTGCGGACGCGACCGCGGCCCAGGGCAGCGGCGGACGAAAGTAGCTATCCCTGTCGATCGCGCGGCGAGCGCGATCCGGCACTCCCCGGTTAGGGTCGAACCGGCCTCGACTCAGTCCGCCCCTGCCAGGCGCGGTTTCACCTAGGAGCGACGATGGAGTATCGGCAGCTCGGCCACGCGGGGTTGCGTGTTTCGGTTCTCACCCTCGGCACGATGACGTTCGGCGGGACGGGATGGGCGAGCGCCGTCGGATCGACCAACCTCGACGGCGCGAAACGGCAGATCAGCATGTGCTTGGACGCCGGGGTTAACTTGATCGACACTGCGGACGCCTACTCGGCCGGACTATCCGAGGAGATTCTCGGCGAGGCCATTTCGGGCATGCGGGACGATGTGCTCCTCGCCAGCAAGGTGCGGATGCCCACCGGCGACGGACCGAACGACGCCGGTCTTTCGCGATATCACATCATCCGCAGCTGCGAGGCCACCTTGCGACGGCTGCGCACGGACTACGTCGACCTGTACCAGGTTCATGAGTGGGATGGCCAGACCCCACTCGAGGAGACACTTGACGCTCTGGATTCCCTGCTGCGCGCAGGCAAGGTCCGGTATGTCGGAGCGTCCAACTACAGCGCCTGGCAGCTGATGAAGGCACTCGGTATTTCCGAGCGCCACGGGTTCGCTCGTTTCGTCAGCCAACAGATTTACTACTCGTTGCAGGCTCGCGACGCCGAGTACGAGCTGGTCCCGCTGACCCTGGACCAGGGTCTCGGCATTTTTGTGTGGAGCCCGCTCGCCGGTGGACTGCTATCCGGCAAGTATCGGCGCGGGCAGGACGCCCCGGCCGGCAGCCGGCATGCCGGAGACTGGAGCGAGCCACCGATCCACGACGAGAGCAAGCTCTACGACACGATCGAGCTATTGGTGGAGATTGGTGCCGGACATGGCGTGTCCGCGGCCCAGGTCGCGCTGGCCTACCTGCTGCGCAAGCCTGGAGTCACCTCGCTCATCGTCGGCGCGCGAACCGACGACCAGCTGGCTGACAACCTGGCGGCGGCAAACCTGCAGCTGGCGGACGACGAGCTGGCGCGCCTTGACGCGGTGAGCGCCATGCCGTTGCTGTATCCGCACTGGCATCAGGCCAACACGGCATCGGACCGACTTGGCCCGCCCGAGCTTTCACTGCTCCAGCGACATTTGCCTCGCTAGTGCCCGGGAAGTCCGGCTACTTGGGCATGGGGATCACCTATCGAGCATGGCGGATCAGCCTATTGGACAACGGGGTTTCGCCACTCGACGAGCAAGGTGTCTCGCCATCGGCCCGCATGCCGGCCGATCCGGTCGCGACGTCCGACGACGCGGAAGCCCAGCCGCTCGTGTAACTACGAGGCTGGCCTGGTTCTCCGGAAAGAGTGAGCTTTGCACCGTCCACACGTTGGACGATGTGGTCGCGTTGAGCAGCGCTATCAGCAAGGCTCGACCGACGCCGGATCGCCGCCCCGCCGGATCCACGTACACCGAGTGTTCGACCACTCCGCTGTAGGCGGCCCGGGTCGAGACCGGAGAGCACGCGACCCAGCCGGTCACCTCGCGGGCTCGGATCGCGACGAATCGGAGGTCGGGCCGATGGGACCGCGTCAAATTGCGGCCAGGCCGGCGCGGCGCTTTCGAAGGACGCGTCTCCCTCGTCCAAACCGGCCTGATAGATCCGCAGCACAGCCGCGCCGTGCGCGGCTCGCATCGGCACCACGGTGATCGTCACGACAGGGGTACCTCGTCCTCGATGAAGCGCGGGCGGGCGGCGAGCAGGCCGGCCACGGTCGCGACTGCTAGCGCCGCGAACAACAGCACGAACAGCCAGTTCCAGTTGTGCGGCTGGCCGAGCAGTAGCCCGACGAGCAAGGGGCCGGTCCCGGCGAGGAGGTAGCCCACGCCCTGAGTGAAGGCGGCCAGGGCCACGGTCGCTTCCGGCGCGCGCGTCCGCAGCCCGAACATGGTGAGCACTAGGGGAAACATGCCGGCGCCTACCCCGATGAGCAACATCCACGCCCAGCTGCCGTCGACGGGCGCGATCAGCAGGCCGACGTACCCGACGAGGTAGCAGGCGGCGAGTGCGAGGACCAGCGGACGCTGACCGCGGATGGCGAGCATGGGCATGATCGCCGACGTCGGAATGGACAAGGCCGCGTAGAACGCGATCAGAACGCCGGCGTGCGTCTCGGAGATTCCCTGATCGCGCAGGTATGACGCGAACCAGCCGAAGGCGATGTAGGCCTGCATCGATTGGCCCGCGAAGAACAATGTCATCGTCCACGCGGTCGGGCTCCGGCGCAGCCGCCACACGGGCAGGTGAGGAGCTTGGCTGGTGTCCGGTCGGTCACCGCGCAGCGTCATCAGCCACGGCAGCACCGCCAGCGCGCTGAGCACCGCCCATGCCCCGAGCCCCCAGCGCCAGCCGTTCGCATGGCCGGCCAGATCGCTGATGGGTACGGTCAGGGCCGATCCCGCGGTGGCCCCTACCGCGAGGGCCGTGGTGTAAACGGCGGTCATCGTCCCGATGCGATCCGGATAGTGCCGCTTCACGAGGCTTGGCATCAACACGTTGGTGATCGCGCCGCCGCACAGGGCCAAGACGCTCGCGGCTAGGAAGAGGGCCAGGGAGCCGGCGATCGCGCGCAGGACGAGACCGATGGTCATCAGCGCCATCGACGTCACGACGAGCAGATGCTCACCGATATGTCGGGCCAGCCGCGGAGCGATGGTGCCGATGCCCGCGAAGCAGACGACGGGCAGCGTGGTGATGACGCCGGCCACCGCTGGTGTCACGTGCAAGCCGGACTCGACCTCTTCGAGCACGGGTCCGACCGTGATGGCGGCAGTGCGCATGGACAGCCCGGTGAGGACCATCGCCGCCAGCAGCGTCCATCGCGCCAGCCGCGAGTCGCGGTCGATCAGGACGAGCTGCTGCTCCGCCACAGATCGACGCCTCCCTCGACGGCGTGCCCGTCGATCTCCGCAAGCTCGTCGGCGGTGAAGTCGGTTCTATCCAGCGCGCCCAGGCTGTTCTGCAATTGCTGCACGCTGCTGGCCCCCACGACCACCGAGGTGACGCGCTCGTCGCGCAGGCACCAGGCCAGTGCCATCTGGGCCAGCGACTGGCCCCGGCGCTGTGCGATCTCGTTCAGGGCGCGGATGTGCTTGAGGTTCTGTTCCGTCAGCTGGTCACGGGACAGCGTGGCGTCCGGTCCGGCCATCCGGGAATCGGCGGGAATGCCCTTGAGGTACTTGTCGGTGAGCAGGCCTTGCGCCAACGCGGTGAACGCGATGCAGCCGACACCTTCCCGCTCCAACGTGTCGAGGAGCGATTCCTCGATCCAGCGATTCAGCAGGGAATACGACGGCTGGTGAATGAGCAGCGGCGTTCCCAACTCGCGCAGGATGCGCGCGGCCTCGGCGGTCCGCCGCGCGGAATACGAGGACACGCCGACATAGAGAGCCTTCCCCTGGCGAACGGCGGAATCCAGCGCGCCCATCGTCTCCTCGAGTGGCGTGTCCGGATCCGCGCGATGGGAGTAGAAGACGTCGACATAGTCCAGACCCATGCGCCGCAGCGACTGATCGAGGCTCGCGAGCAGGTACTTGCGTGACCCGTGGTCGCCATACGGACCGGGCCACATGTCCCAGCCCGCCTTGGTGGAGATGAACAGCTCGTCGCGGTACGGCGCCAAATCTTGGCCGAGGATATGGCCGAAATTGGTCTCCGCCGACCCGTAGGGCGGTCCGTAATTGTTGGCCAGGTCGAAATGCGTCACCCCTTGATCGAAGGCGTATCGGACGATGGCCCGCTGGGTCTCCATGGACCGGTTGTCGCCAAAGTTCTGCCAGAACCCGAGGGATAGCTCGGGCAACTGAACGCCGCTCCGCCCGGATCGCCGGTAACGCATGGACTGGTAGCGGTTCGCAGCCGCGACGTAGGTCACGCCCGCCAATCCTATTCAGGCCTAGTTCGCGATTCGACCCGCGACAGCGAGGACTCTTATCAGGGCGAGGATTCGGTCACTCGCTTGATGCCTCGGTCGCGTGGCGGACGTTTGCATCGGACGAGCCGCAGACCCCGCGAGACACGGCTACCGCCCGCTCGATCGATTCGGTGACCGTCGCTACTACTCGGGGGTGGGCAATCGATGGTCGGCGAATCGCTCGCGCAGTGTCCGCTTGGAGAATTTGCCCACGCTCGTCTTCGGGATCTCGTCAATGAACACGACATCGTCGGGAACCTGCCAGCGGGACAGATGCTCGCCCAGGAACGCCAGCACCTCGTCGCGGCCCAGCTCTTCCCCGGGGCGCACCACGACGCACGCAAGCGGGCGCTCCATCCACTTCGGGTGCGGAACAGCGATCACCGCCGCCTCCGCGACCTTCGGGTGTCCCATGATCAGGTTCTCGATTTCGACCGAGCTGATCCACTCACCGCCCGACTTGACCAAGTCCTTCGTCCGATCGACCAGTCGCAGGTAGCCGAGAGGTGATATCGCCCCGACATCGCCGGTGCGCAGCCAGCCATCCTCCGTGAACTGTTCTCCAGGACCGTCCGTGCGGAAATACTGGCGGGCCACCCAAGGACCGCGGACCTGCACCTCGCCGGTCGACTTGTCGTCCCAAGGCAGCAGCTCACCCGTCTCGGTGTCCGCGATGCGCATTTCCAGCCCGGCGAGAGCGATGCCGGCCGTCGCTCGAACTTCAGCGAGCTCGTCTGCGGTTGCGCCGGCAAACTCGCTGCGCAACGTGCTCATTGACGCCACCGGGGAAGTCTCAGTCATTCCCCAGCCCTGGGTGATCGGCACTCCGATCGCCTGGCGCCAGCCTTCGGACAGCGAGCGCGGTACCGCCGAGCCGCCGCACATCACCCGTTGCAGCGACGAGACGTCATAGTCGCCGAGTAGGGGAAGCATCCCCATCCAGATCGTCGGCACGCCAGCCGCATACGTGACCCGCTCCGACGCGACGAGGTCGAGCAGCCCGGCTGGTGACAGGTCCGGTCCCGGCATCGTTATCGAGGCACCGGCTGACATCGCGGTGTAGGGCAGACCCCAGGCCATGGCGTGGAACATCGGGACTACCGGCAAAACGTTGTCGGTATCCGTGATCCGGGAGGTGAATGCCGACAATCCCGCATTGGCGTGAAGCCAGATCGAGCGGTGGGAGTACAGCACCCCTTTGGGGCTTCCGCTTGTCCCGGTCGTGTAGCACAGCGCCGCTGCCTGGTCCTCGTCAGTAACGAGGTCGACGAAATCGACCTCGTCGGATCTGCCAACGAGCTCGTCGTAGTCGACGATGCGGGCGTCGTCCGGGATGTCGGCCTTCGCTCCGTCGTTCATGACGATCACGTGGCGCACGGTAGGCAGGCGTGGCAGCATCCGGCCGAGCAACGGCACCAGCGACCGGTCGACGAACAGCGCCTCGTCCTCGGCGTGGTTCACCGAGTACACGATCTGCTCCGGGTAGTACCGGATGTTCACCGTGTGGAGGATGTGTCCGGTGCCCGGTACCGCAAAGTACAAGGCCAGGTGACGCGCGGTGTTCCACGCGAAGGAGCCGACGCGGGCGTCCGCGGCCAGCCCGAGAGACTCGAGCGCGCCGGCGACGCGGCGGGCCTCGGATGCGATCTCGGCAACCGTCATGCGCTCGATTCCCAACGCGGTGCGGGTGGCGACTCGCCGCGTACCCCAGTAGGTCTCGGCGCGCCGGAAGATCATGTTGGTGGTGAGCGGCGTGGTTTGCATGAGTCCCTGCATGTCGGTGATCGTGCGTCAGGAACTCAAGGAGGGCAACAGCGGGCAGCAATTGCCTCAGCCCGCTCATCGGTACGTCCTGCTAATCAGAAACCGCTGCGTCCGGACGGCCGTGGCATTGAAGAACGGCGCGAGCCCGACGAGGTATGCGCGAACGGACGGATCGGAGCTCGCGGCAACGTCCGTGGCACCCGGCAGGTAACTGTCGCTGAGGTCGTGGTTGCGACCGATGTCGCCATAGTCGTGATGCAGCGTGACCGTCGTGACATTCGGCCGGTCTGGGTTGGGTTGACCGTCCAGATGAGGGACGACGTCACCGGCGTTCTCCAGCGCCAATACCTGCACTGAATTCGGCACTCCATCCACTGTCGCGCCGATCGGAGCCCCGGCTGTAATGACTCGACCCACGTGAAACTCGCCCGTCTGCGCGAAGCGGGTCGCCGCGTTGACTGCCACCATCCCGCCTTCGCTGTGGCCGAGAAGCACGACGTCGTCCTCTGGACGAACGCCGGCCCGTCGCATCGCGAGTTCGATCCCCTCCTCATAAGCGGTGCGTTGTCCGGCCAATGATCGGAGGTTGGTGGCAATGCTCGTCACGTCGGGGTTGTGGGCGGCGAGGGACCAGGTCTTCGTGCCAGGGATATCGACGACGACGTGTCGCGGCGCTCCGGACTGGGTAGGCCGGGTCAGGATGCGCACGTCGATCTCGCCCGACTGACCGGCCGTCCGGCGGTCGATCCCGCTCAGAAGATCTCGAAGGGAGCGCGGTGGGCCAAGCGCGTCGCCAGCGAGGTCGGCGCCCAGATTGGCCACTGCGGCGTGCCCGTCCGGGAACTGTCGCGCAAGTTGGGCCGCGGCAGCCGGCGTGGCCCGGGCGGTGAGCAACGCGGCGAGGGTGCTCACCGCGACGTCGACGAGCGGTGGATCGTGCGTGACCAGATGCTCGAGCGCCGCACCGGCACCCGACACCGTGACAACTCCGGCGGTCTCGGCCGCCGTCACTGGCAATCGACGAATCAGCTCGGGAATCGGGCCCGCCAGCCGGGTCAGCTCGTCGACCGCTTCGTACCGCGCGGCTGAGGCTCGAAGGGCCAGCGCCAGGCCCGCCCCTCGCAGCGCGAGAGTGGTAACCCCGCCCGGACCATCGGTCGCTCGAAAGATCGCGGCGCTCACTTCGCCCGCGCCGATCGGATCGAATCCGGCCGAGACCAGCAATGCTGGATGCAGCAGTACGGCGTGTAAATGCGCGGCCAGATGCCCGATGTCATCAGCGACCCGTCCGACCTGCCGAGCCGCCACCCGTAGATCCTCCAGGTGGGCGGTGATGCCCCCAGGGCCACCGTCGACCTCGATCGGGTGCACTGCCGTCACCCACCGAGCCAGGACAGAGCAACATCCGCCAGGAAGTCCAGCGGAGTCGCGATCGCAGACTCCACGATCTCGACCTGACGACCGTGCCGTCGCAGGGCCGCTGCTGCCGCGTCAACGTCCACGGCTGACCTGCGCATGGCGCTGGCCAAGTCGCTGGCCTGACGTCGGAACGCCTCGGCCGCGGTGGATTGCCATCGCGTGGCCGAAGCGCAAACGAGCAGGCCACTGGCACGGCCCCGCAGCTCGTCCGCCCACCCGTCAACCCGGCGCGCCAACGCGCCGAGTTCGACGGGATCGAGCAAGCTCGTCATGGCACGACGATCGCCCGATCGCCGGACATTGCGCCACGGACCGCAGCGATCTGTGGACAGCGACAGAGGTTATCCACAACTTGGTCCGGGCGACACGCCGCAGGGCTGCGCGAACGAGAATGACAAGCATGAAATTAGCTACGGTAGCCTCGCAGGCAGCCATCCGGAGAACGTGGGGGTGCACCGCATGGAGTCCGCCTCCGCCGACGTGCCGGACGCCGCGGCTTCGGGCTCGAACACCGCCGAGCATGTCGACGGACTGACTCGTCGTGACCGGGAAATCCTGACGTTCGAGCGGCAGTGGTGGAAATACGCCGGCGCCAAAGAGCAGGCCATCCGCGAGCTGTTCGACATGTCGGCCACCCGCTATTACCAGGTACTGAACACGCTCATCGATGCGCCCGCCGCGCTCGCCGTCGATCCGCTGCTCGTCAAGCGACTGCGACGGCTGCGCGCCGGACGGCAACGGCAACGTTCCGCACGACGGCTAGGGATCGACGTCTGACCCATATCGGCGCCCATTAGCCTGACGCCCGTGTCACACCTCGCTCCCCGCTCGCCGGGGCGGTGGCGGATTGATCGAGTCGTCGGCATCGTTCTCGCTGTCGTCGGGCTGGGAGTGGCCACGGTCGCGCTGATCGCACTGCAGCGTCCCGAGGGCCGACAGGCGAGTCGGGAGACAGCACCGGTGGCGACGAGCGTCCCCCGCTCGGCAACGCCGTCGGCACGAGCGTCCCGTGCGCGACCGAAGACGACACCCGCGCGCGTGACGCCACCGGCGCCCGCACTGGCGAGCTCGCTCCCACTCATCGTTTTGAACAACACCGCGCGCGCCGGCTCGCAGGACGTCGCCCAACAAGAGTTCGAGAAAAGCGGCTGGACCGTTTCCTACGTCAGCACGCTCGACAATCAGATCCTGTCTACGTGCGTGTACTACGACCCGGCCAACCCTGGCGCGCTGGCCGCCGCTGACCGACTGCAACAGCAGTTCCCAGCTATCAAGCGCATTGCGCCACGGTTCGCCGAGCTGCCACCCGGACCACTCGTCGTCGTGCTCACGTCAGATTTCGCCGGCTGATCCGGCGCACGACCGGCCCGTCCGGCCGCGTATGAGACCATGGAAGGACAACTGAAGACCGCTCATCCAGAGGGGCAGAGGGACCGGCCCGATGAAGCCCCGGCAACCACCGCGTTGACTCGCATCACGTCATTGTGATCGCTTGCGAGGCCGCCGCAGCAGGTGCCAAGTCCGTCCCCGACCAGTACCTGGTTCGGGGAGAGATGAGGAGAAAGGCCTCCCATGACTGCTGTCCTGGACCGCCCGGCGGTGCCTGCCTCGCCGGCCTCCGCGCTGGTCTGTCGCAACTGCAGCGCTCGCTATCCGCTCGGTGCCCAGCACGCCTGCCTCGAATGCTTTGGGCCGTTGGAGATCGGCTACGACCCGGCGGCGCTTGCTGGGGTGTCGCGTACGGACATCACGGCCGGCCCGCACTCGATCTGGCGTTACGCGGGCCTGCTACCGGTCGGGCAGGATCCGCTCACCCGGGTCGATTCGGGCACCGGCATGACTCCGCTTATCCGCGCTGACCGGCTCGCCGACGAACTCGGCTTCACCGCTCCAGTGTGGGTCAAGGACGACTCGGCCAATCCGACGCACTCCTTCAAGGACCGGGTGGTCAGCGTTGCGATAACGGCGGCGCGGGAACTGGGCTTTGACCGCATCGCGTGCGCGTCGACGGGGAATCTCGCGAACTCGGTATCGGCTCACGCGGCCCGCATCGGAATGCGGTCGATCATCTTCATCCCGTCCGACCTCGAACCGGCGAAGGTGGTCCAGACTGCCGTCTACGGCACAGCGTTGGTGGGTATCGACGGCTCCTACGACGACGTCAACCGACTGTGTAGTGAGCTGTCGGAGTTGGACGAGTTCGAGTCGACGGCGTTCGTGAACGTCAATGTGCGGCCTTACTACGCTGAGGGGTCCAAGACCCTCGGCTTCGAGGTCGCCGAGCAGCTCGGATGGCGTCTCCCTGCGCAAGTCGTCGCACCTATGGCCTCAGGATCGCTGCTAACCAAGGTGCACAAGGCGTTCCACGAGCTGTCCGCAGCCGGCCTCGTGTCGCAGTCGCCGTGGCGCGTTTACGGCGCGCAATCGGCGGGGTGCTCGCCGATCGCCACGGCGTTCGAGAACGGCTGGGATGTGGTGCGGCCGGTGAAGCCGACGGGCATCGCGAAATCGCTCAATATCGGTAACCCCGCGGACGGCGCCTACGCGCTCGACGCCGTTCGCAGTACCGGCGGCGCGATGGCGCAGGTAACTGACGACGAGATCCGAGCGGGAATTCTGCTTCTGGCGCGGACGACCGGCGTGTTCGCTGAAACCGCAGGGGGCGTCACCATCGCGGTGCTGCGAAAGCTCAGCGAGTCTGGCACGCTGGACACCGGCCAGGAGACAGTCGTCTACAACACAGGTGACGGGCTGAAAACCCTGGACGCGGTGTCTGACCGTGCGCAGCTGACCGCGGTTCTCCCGCCGACCGTCAACGCGATCCGCACCGCGGGACTGCTCTGATCGGCCGCCCGGAGCCCGTGCGCTGCGCCTCGGTGACGTATTCCGACGTCCGCAACCGGTGAGTGCCTAAGCGCAGTGAGTCTTAAGGCAGTGGACGCCGGTCGGGCGGCGATTCAACCGGCTTCGACCGACAATCTCTTTCCGCAAGAGCGGATGACCGCGCCGATCCTCGATCATCGAACGACGGCGCCGCGTCATCGCCGGTGCCGGCGAGGCGGCCGTCCGGGCCGTTATCCGCAGCGGTCGAATGCGGGCTGCGTTGGGGCGTCAAGGCCAGGGCGATTCGTGGCTGGTGCGGTTCGGCATACCTGATCGTCGTGGAGGGTCGCAAGCTGCCTGACGCAGGTTCGCCGCTTCTCGCGCCAGTAGCGCTGAGTAGCGGACCAGGCGGCTCCTCCGGACAGCAAGCGGCGCTCCCGTGACCGCCGATGAGCGGCAGGCGTTACGCGGCATCACCGCTGCGGGTCAGTCTGGCTCTTTCGGCGCCAGCCGTGTACCTTTCGCCTCGGTCGAGTGACGAGCGTTTCGAACAACGAGGACCACGTGGTACCCGGCTAGCCGGCGAGCACGTGCACTGCGGTGAAGCGGGACCGAGGAACGAAGACCCCGGTGCCACGATGTGTGGCGTCGGAAGGCCCCTAGCAAGGAGTGCACGTGGCACAGGGCACCGTGAAGTGGTTCAACAACGAGAAGGGCTACGGCTTCATCGCCGTGGATGGTGGGCAGGACGTCTTCGTGCACTACTCCGCCATCCAGGCTGACGGCTACCGCTCCCTGGACGAGGGTCAGCGCGTCGAGTTCGAAGTCGCCCAAGGCCCCAAGGGCCCGCAGGCGGACGGCGTTCGCGTCGTCGGCTGAACCACCTCAGCACAGGAACGGCCCGGCCGGAGAACGGTCGGGCCGTTTCGTGTCCGCGCTGGAATGTCCCTGGCCGCCGGATCGTTGCCATCATCGTGAGCGAAAGAGCAGAGTTCGGCGCCCTAGTCCAGCTGACCGCGAAGCCAGGTGGTCGGGACGAGCTCGTTCGAGTCCTGGGCAACTATGCGCGCACCCTTGACAACGGCGAGCCCGGTACCACGCTGTTCACGGTGGCCGCCGATCCCAACGACGAGGACCTCGTCTGGATGTGGGAAGAATTCGCTGACGGTGAAGCGGTGCAGGCCCACTTCCGGCACGACTTCTTCCGTGCCCTGCAGCTCGAACTCGAGGACCTGCTCGCCCAGCCGCCCGCAATACGCCCGCTCGCACCCGCGGTCCGGCACGTCAGCAACGGCGTCACCGCCGAGTGACGATCAGACCCGGCAGAGCCGCACCGAGATCATGACGTCAACCCATCGCCCAACCAGACCGCGACCCTTGGTGACTCCACACGCATAGCGGTCGACGGTTGCCGTGCCGCGAGCGCGGATTCCGTGCTCGTCCGCCTCGACCATGGACAGCGCCAGGGTGACGTCACAAGCAGCGCGGTACTCGAGCCGGCCGCCCAGTTCCCATCCGCCGTCGGCGCCCACCTGTAACTCGGTGCTGGTAAACCTCATCGTCGGGTTCTCGTCGGCGCGGAAGAACCGATTCCGAATGTCCTTGTCGCGTCGGCCATTTCCCGATTCGAACGAGGACATGTCGAACGTTGCCTGGGCTCGCGAAGCGCTCGGGTCGCCCGCGACGTCGACCCGGACGTCGACCAGGTCGATGCTTGCCTGCACGCGAGCGCCGAACGCGCCGCGGGCCGTGATCGCTACCTCGCTGGCCGTCGGGTCGAGGAGGTAGCCGCCGGAGGCGATCACCGGCATGGTTTGAGTGGTGGCAACAAGGTGCGACCAGGGCCACAGTGCCGGCGCGTCGTCGTCCGACGTGGCGCGCCCGACCGCCGTTGGTACGCCACGTTCCCGCGCCCGGGACAGCGCCTCGGCCAGCACCGTCGACTTGCCGATACCGGCCTCTCCGGTAACCAGGACGGTGGCCCCGCGGCCGGCGAGGGCCGCCGCGAGCAGCCGCTCGATCTCGGCCAGCTCGCGGTGCCGGCCGACCAGCAGGGTGTCCACGCCAGCAGTGTCCCGCTTCTTGCACTCTCCGGGGGTGAGTGCTAAACCTGAACTGGCACTCGGCTAGGCTGAGTGCCAGCCGGTCGTGGTGAGGTGTCCCCGTGGACACCGTCCGTCGCGGGCACTACGCGCCGGCCTACCCCCAAGTGTTGTTCATCGAAGGGACGACAACCGTATGGCCAAATTGATCGCGTTCGACGAGGACGCCCGCCGGGGCCTCGAGCGCGGGATGAACATTCTCGCCGACGCTGTGAAGGTGACGCTCGGCCCCAAGGGCCGCAACGTCGTGTTGGAGAAGAAGTGGGGCGCACCCACGATCACCAACGACGGAGTCAGCATCGCCAAGGAGATCGAGCTCGAAGACCCGTACGAGAAGATCGGCGCCGAGCTGGTCAAGGAAGTAGCGAAGAAGACCGACGACGTCGCGGGTGACGGTACGACCACCGCGACCGTGCTGGCCCAGGCACTGGTCAAGGAAGGTCTCCGTAACGTGGCGGCCGGCGCCAACCCGATGGCGCTCAAGCGCGGCATCGAGAAGGCGGTCGAGTCGGTGTCCGAGGTGCTGGGCAACCAGGCGAAGGACGTCGAGACCAAGGAGCAGATCGCAGCGACCGCGTCGATCTCCGCTGCCGACAACAGCGTCGGCGAGCTCATCGCCGAGGCGATGGACAAGGTCGGCAAGGAAGGCGTCATCACCGTCGAGGAGAGCAACACCTTCGGACTGGAGCTGGAGCTCACCGAAGGCATGCGCTTCGACAAGGGGCACCTGTCGCAGTACTTCGTGACCGACGCAGAGCGTCTGGAGACGGTGCTCGACGACCCGTACCTGCTGATCCACGAAGGCAAGATCAGTAACGTTAAGGATCTGTTGCCGCTGCTGGAGAAGGTGATGCAGACCGGCAAGCCGCTGGCGATCATCGCCGAGGACGTCGAGGGCGAGGCGCTCGCCACCCTGGTCGTCAACAAGATCCGCGGCACGTTCAAGTCGGTGGCCATCAAGGCGCCCGGTTTCGGCGACCGTCGCAAGGCCATGCTCGCCGACATCGCCATCCTCACCGGCGGCGAGGTCATCAGCGAAACCGTGGGCCTGAAGCTCGAGAACGCGACGCTCGACCTGCTCGGCCGGGCTCGCAAGCTCACGACGACCAAGGATGAGACGACGATCGTCGAGGGTGCTGGCGACGCCGACCAGATCCAGGGCCGGGTCAACCAGATCCGCGCCGAGATCGAGAAGAGCGATTCCGACTACGACCGGGAGAAGCTGCAGGAGCGGCTGGCCAAGCTCGCCGGCGGCGTCGCGGTCATCAAGGTCGGTGCCGCCACCGAGGTCGAGCTCAAGGAGCGCAAGCACCGCATCGAGGACGCTGTACGCAACGCGAAGGCTGCCGTCGAGGAGGGTCTGCTTCCGGGTGGGGGCGTCGCGTCTGGCCAACGCGGCGGCGACCGCGTTCGAGAAGCTCGACCTGACCGGCGACGAGGCGACCGGGGCCAACATCGTCAAGGTCGCGCTCACCGCGCCGCTGAAGCAGATCGCGATCAACGCCGGCCACGAGGGCGGCGTCGTCGCCGAGAAGGTGTCCACGCTTCCGGCTAACAATGGCCTGGACGCGCAGACCGGCGAGTACGTCGACATGTTCAAGGCGGGCATCGTCGAGCCGGCGAAGGTAACCCGGTCCGCGCTGCAGAACGCTGCGTCCATCGCCGCGCTGTTCCTCACCACCGAGGTCGTGGTGGCCGACAAGCCCGAGAAGGCGGCGAGCCCAGCCGGGGGCGGCGGAATGCCGGGCGGTGACATGGACTTCTGACCTCGGTCAGAGTCCAAGAAGTTCCGAGAAGGGGCGGGTCCCATGGGCCCGCCCCTTCTTCTCGCTTGACCCAGCTCCGGTCATGACGTCCGACGGCACCGGCCAGAACCGGGCGCCTAGGCTCGGTCGCAGGACGGCACCCCCGAACGACTGCAGCGGAGGAAGGTGTTATGGCAAACCCGGACGACGTGCCGAACAGGGACGAGCCCACCCGGTCGTCGCTACGCGAGACCGCAGCCAAGAAGACCAAGGCCGTCACGTCGGCGACAACAGACGTCATGCTAGATGCGTTCGACAAGGTGATCGAGTCGATCGACGACGTGGCTACCCGGCAACAACAGAAGGCCGCCGGCAAAGAGGACAAGGTGGCTGCCAAGCAGGAACGCAAAGCCGAAGAGAAGGCGCAGAAGGCCGAGGAGAAGGCGCAGAAGGCGGCAGCCAAGCGCGAACGTGTCGTGGCGCCCGGCGAGGAGCGCGACGCGGATCCGCCAGCGCAGCCGTAAGGTGCCGTCCCGGGCCGGGACCTGCGCTAGCGCGTTGCCAGACTCTCAGCCCAGTTGCTGATCGGCGTAACACCACCGCCAGGCTTCGCCGGGCTCGATGCTGCGCATCACCGGGTGGGTGGTCTGCTTGAAGTGACCAGTGGCGTGCCGACCGACTGACGAGTCGCAGCATCCGACGTGACCGCAGCCCAGGCAGAGCCGGAGATGTACCCAGCGGGTGCCGTCGCGGAGGCACTCCTCGCATGCTCCCGGCGTTCGCGCGACAGCGACCCGCGGCGCCGCCTTGAGATGGGCGCAGTCGCCAGACGGCTTAGGAGGTGCGCGCAGCTCGTCGTCCAGGCGCGACTCAGCGTCGTCGATCCGGTCGAGGATGGATTCCTCGATGTCGACGGCGGTCAACGCGGACCGCAGTACCTCGTCGTCGTAGCCGCCTTGGTCCCGAGCTTCCAGAATCGACGTCCGCTCGGCGTCGAGCATCTCCAACCGCAACCGCCGATAGGTCGCCTGTGGAGTCTCCAGCTCCTGCTGGGGCCGGCCAAGCCGCTCCCACAAGGCGTTCGAGCGCCGGGTGGACCGGTCGTTCAGCTCAGCAATGACCTCCGGAGGATCCTCCGGAGTCTTGACCCGTTCGAGCCGTTGCAGACCCGCCTGCGCCGCCGCGTTGACCAACGAAGCGGCCTGCAGCGCGTCCTCGGCGGGGTCCGGCCCGGTGAGCCCGAGCCGCCGGATGAGCCATGGCAAGGTCGATCCTTGCAGCAGCAAGGTGCCGGCCACCACCGTGAAAGCGGCGAGCTGCAGGAGCTGCAGTTGCGGGGTGCTGGCCGGCAGCAGAAGCGCGGCGGCCAGCGTCACGACGCCACGCATGCCCGCCCAGGATACGACTGCGCTGGCGTCCCATCCCCACGCGGACCTCCGCAGCCGCCGCGGGCCGTACTTGAACACCACAACGATGCCGTAGATCCAGATGGCCCGCGCCGCGATAGTCGCGACCAGGACTGCGACACAGGTGACGACGATCTCGAGCCCGGAGAGATTCGTATTCGAGATGCCCTCGATGACTGTGCGCAGCTCCAGGCCGATCAGCAGAAACACCGCGTTCTCCAAGAGGAACGCGATCGTGCGCCAGTTGGTGTTCTCCGCGATGCGGGAGGCGGCGGTCTGCAGTATCGGCGACTTGTGCCCGAGTAACAGGCCGGTGACCACGACGGCCAGTACCCCGGAGGCGTGGATGGCCTCGGCCGGAACGAACGCGACCCAGGGCGCCACGAAGGACAGCGTCGTATCAAGGACCGGATCCCGAATATGCTTGCGAATCTTCGCCAGCACCACGCCGGCCAGCAATCCGATCACTACCCCGCCTCCTGCGGCAAGCAGGAATCGCCAGCCCACCTCGAAGACGGTCACCGTTCGGGTCAGGGACGCGATCGCGACATTGAGCGCGACGAGCGCGGTGGCGTCGTTGACCAGGCTCTCGCCCTCCAGGATCGAGACGATCCGGCGGGGCATCCCGGCTCGTCGGGCAATGGCGCTGGCAGCGACGGCATCGGGTGGTGCGACGACGGCACCAAGAGCTAGCGCCGCCGCGAGCGTGATAGGGGCAACCCACCAGGCGACAAGGCCGACGAAGACCGTCGTGAACGTGACCGCGCCGACCGACAACAGGATGATCGCGTTCCGGTTCGCCTTGAAATCCACGAGAGACGTCCGGATCGCGGCCGAGTAGAGCAGCGGTGGCAAAAGGCCGAACAGAACCACGTCGGGGTCGATCTCGACCCTTGGCACTCCGGGGATGAACGAAACGATGACGCCGACGATCACGAGGACGAGTGGCGGCGACCAGTTGAGCCGTTCGGCCATTCCGGCCACGACACCGACGACGATGACGAGACCGACGATCTCCAGTGCGATTTCCACGGTGTCATCTTCCGATCGGACGAGGTCGCGCGCGCCGCCGGCTAGCCCAATCGACGGGGCGCCGCTCTAGATCACAACGGGCGCAGCAGGTCGTCAGCGTCGACGATCGTGTAGCCGTAGCCTTGTTCGGCAAGGAACCGCTGCCGGTGGGATGCGTAGTCGGCGTCCAGCGTGTCGCGAGCCACAACCGTGTAGAAGTGCGCCTGTCGACCGTCGTGCTTGGGGCGCAGCACCCGGCCGAGGCGCTGAGCCTCCTCCTGGCGGGAGCCGAAGGTGCCGGAGATCTGGACGGCGACCGCGGCCTCCGGGAGGTCGATGGAGAAGTTTGCGACCTTGCTGACGACGAGAACGCGCTGCTCGCCGCGCCGGAACTCGTCGTAGAGCCGTTCTCGCTCGCGATTCGTGGTCGAGCCCTGGATGATCGGCGCGCCATCCAACTCGGCGGCCACTTCGTCGAGCTGATCGAGGTAGGCGCCTATGACGAGAACCTGGTCGTCCGAATGCTGGTCCACGATGTGACGGATCACCGGCAACTTGGTTCGTGCCGTGGCGGCGATGCGATAACGATCCTCCGGCTCGGCCGTCGCGTAGCCCATCCGTTCGGCGTCGGTGAGGGTGACCCGAACCTCGGTGCAGTCGGCTGGGGCGATCCAGCCCTGGTTCTCGATGTCCTTCCACGGCGCGTCGTACCGCTTGGGGCCGATAAGGCTGAAGACATCACCCTCGCGGCCGTCCTCGCGGATGAGGGTCGCGGTCAAGCCCAGCCGTCGACGGGATTGCAGATCGGCCGTCAGCCGGAAGATCGGCGCCGGCAGGAGATGCACCTCGTCATAGATGATCAGGCCCCAGTCGCGGGAATCGAACAGCTCGAGGTGCCGGTAGTCGCCGTTACGGCGCGTTGTCATGATCTGGTATGTGGCGACCGTGACCGGTCGAATCTCCTTGCGTTCGCCGGAGTACTCACCGATCTCGGCGTCAGTGAGCGACGTTCGAGCAATGAGTTCCCGCTTCCATTGCCGCCCCGCCACCGTATTCGTGACCAGGATCAACGTCGTGGCGCTGGCTTCGGCCATCGCCGCCGCTCCAACGAGCGTCTTGCCCGCTCCGCAGGGAAGCACGACGACACCGGAGCCTCCGGCCCAGAAGGACGCTACTGCGTCTCGCTGGTAGTCACGCAGCTGCCAGCCATCCTGGCGCAACTCGATGTCGTGTGCCTCGCCGTTGACGTATCCCGCTAGATCCTCAGCCGGCCAACCGACCCGGAGCAGGGCCTGCTTGAGCCGTCCGCGTTCCGACGGGTGAACAAGCACCGTGTCGTCGTCGATGCGCTGCCCGAGCATGGGCGCGATCTTCTTGTTCCGGAGCACCTCCTCGAGCACGGCCCGGTCCAGCGACAGCAGCACCAGGCCGTGGGTCGGGTGCTTGAGCAGCTGGAGCCGTCCGTACCGATCCATGGTGTCGGCGACGTCCACCAACAGTGCGTGCGGCACCGCGTAACGGCTGTATCGAACGAGTGCGTCGACGACCTGCTCGGCGTCGTGCCCCGCGGCCCGCGCGTTCCACAGCCCGAGCGGGGTCACGCGGTAGGTATGGATGTGCTCAGGTGAGCGCTCGAGCTCTGCGAACGGCGCGATCGCTCCGCGCGCGTCCGCGGCAAGCGGATGGTCGACCTCGAGGAGCAGCGTCTTGTCGGATTGGACGATCAGTGGGCCATCAGTCATGAGGAGCTGTCCTCCGCGGAGCATCGCAGGGCCCCCAGGGCCCGAGGAGGGTAGCGGAGGGCGGCGACGGGCGGCACAGTCATGAGGAGCTGTCCTCCGCGGAGCATCGCAGGGCCCCCTGGGCCCGAGGAGGGTAGCGGAGGGCGGCGACGGGCGGCACAGTCATGAGGAGCTGTCCTCCGCGGAGCATCGCAGGGCCCCCTGGGCCCGAGGAGGGTAGCGGAGGGCGGCGACGGGCGGCACAGTCATAAACCTTCCCGGGTCGTGGGTGACAGCTCATTGTCTCAACTTGGGGGTGGTGGGTGATGTTCCACCCGGGCTCCACCTGAGGGTTGATTCGCCGTGGGCGCAATCCGGCGAGTCTTGAGGCATGACATTCATCGACTACCTCGTAGACAGCGTTCTTATCCTCATCGTGCTTCGCCAGATTCGGGAGAGCCGGTTCGACAAGCGGGCGATCATCCTGCCGCTGGCGATCGTGGCAGTGGTGGCGCACAGCTACCTGCACGCGATTCCGACCGGTGGCAACGATCTGCTACTGATCGTGGGGCTGAGTGGGGTGGGTGTCCTGTTGGGGACGCTCAGCGGGCTGGTGACCCGGGTTCGGGCCGACGGCGGCCAGTACGCGTTGGTGCAGGCCGGTTGGGCCTCGGCCGGGCTGTGGGTGCTCGGTATGGGATCGCGGATGGCATTTGCGGTGTGGGTCGCCAACGGCGGCCAGGATGTGGTTGCTCAGTTCTCCGAGACGCATCACATCACCAGCGGGCAGGCGTGGACCGCGGCGCTGGTGCTGATGGCGATCGGTGAGGTTGCCGCGCGGGTCGGCGTGTTGTACGTCCGAAGCCGTCAGGCACTCGACGCGCACGCCGCCCGCGGCCTGCTGCCGGCCGCTGCCTGATCCTGTGTGCACCGTTCACGGTTCGGCCGGCCGGGTACCCCCGGCCGGCCGTTTCCACGTCCTGCTGCGGCGCAGCTACCGGCTGGCCAAGCCGTGCCGCCAGGCCCAGGCGACCAGCGCAGGTCGACCGTCCACATCGAGCTTGGACAGCACGTGGTTGAGGTGGGTCTTGACGGTGGCCTCGCTGACGACCAGGCGACGAGCAATCTGCCGGTTCGACAGGCCCTCGGCGACGAGCCGCACGACGTCGACCTCGCGGCGGGTAAGTCCCTCGACGAGATCTGGCGAGGGCGCAGCTGAGTCCGTCGGCGCGACTGTGGGTGTCGGCGCGGGGAGGTCCGTGACCATCTCGACCAGCCGTCGCTGCACCGCGGCGTCGAGCACGGTCCGCCCAGCCGCCACGTCGCGGATCGCGTTGAGCAGCGTCTCGCCGGTCGCGTCCTTGGTCAGGTAGCCGGCCGCGCCCGCGCGCAACGCCGGCAGCACCGCCTCGTCGTCAGCGTAGGTCGTGAGGATGAGCGCCCGGGTAGACGGCGCGCGGGTCGCCACCTCGGCCGTGACCTCCGCTCCGCTCAGCCCAGGCATGCGCAGGTCGAGCAAAGCTACCTGCGGTTGGGTCTGCGCTATCAGCGAGACCGCCTCCGGTCCATCAGCCGCAGCGCCGACGACGGTGATCTCGTCGCTCGCGGACAGAAGCAGGATCAGGCCGTCCCGGACGACCGCCTGGTCATCGGCCACCACCACGCTGATCATGTCGTTGGCCCATCGGCGGCGTCGCCGACCACGGGAACCTGGAGCTCGACGGACCAGCCACCGCCCGGGCGCGGACCGGCCTGCACAGTGCCGCCTACTGCCGCCATCCGTTCGTGCATGCCGGCGAGCCCGAGTCCGCTGCCCTGGCCGCGCACCACCTCGTGGCCCGGACCCGGTCCGGTGTCCTCGATCCGCACGACGAGCGACATCGCCATCCAGCAGAGCGAGACGGTGACCTGCGATCCCGGCGCGTAACGCGCAGCGTTGGTCAGTGCCTCCTGCACTGCTCGATAGGCCGCGTGCCCCGCTTCCGGACTGACCGAGGCCGGATCGCCGGTCACTTGCAGCCGGGCATCGCCCGGATGTCGGTCCACGAGCGCGCCGAGGTCATTCACGCTGAGCCCGACGGGATCGCGGAGCGTCCCGACTGCTGCTCTGGCTTCTGCGAGTCCGTCCCGGGCCAGATCGGCCGCGCGATCCAGCGGGCCGAGGACATTCGCCGTCACCCCCTCCTTGGCGGCGACCGCCCGGGCCGCCTGCAGTTGTAGTGATAGGCCGGCAAGGCTGTGCGCCAGCACATCGTGCATGTCACGGGCGATTCGGCCGCGCTCGCGCAATGCGGCCGCCTGCGCCTCAGCGTCCCGGCTTATCTCCAGCTCGGCCAGAAGCGCCTGGGCCCGGTCTCGCTCGCGCACGAGTTCCCGGCGCTGCACTGCTCGTTGGGCCAGGAACGGAACCGCAAGACCGGCGAGCAAACCGGCGAAGCTGTCAGTGATCCACCACACGGCCAGGCCGAATAGCACTGTGACCGTGATCAACAGTCCGGTGGCAACACGCGCCGGGAATGCGTCGGGAATCGCGGCCACGGCGACCAGGACGGGGACCTCGCCCAAAGCGTTCGGCGCGATCAGGATGACGGCAAGTCCGGCCGCGATGGCCATCAGCGTGGCCGCAGGCCGATAAGCGGCATCCTCGCGCCCCGACAGCTGGGTGCCGAGTGCGGCTACTGCCATCAAGACACCGGCAGCTACCTTGGCAGCAACGCCGTGTGCCGCCCAGACGGCCGCCACAACGAGCAGCGTCCAGGCGACCGCCCGCCACCACGGTGGAAGCCGAGCCCAGGGCGCGGTGGCCGTCGGCACTAGTTGTCCTCGCGCTCTGCTGCCCGCGGCAGGACGCCGTTCGGTTCGAGAACGCCGACCCCGGTGATGTGGTGCAACGCGAACGACTCCAGGCGCCCGGAGGAGGCGTCGATGCCGCGCACCATGCCGCCACCCAGTGAGATAGGCGCGATCGTGTGTCGTGACGCACTCCCGTGCGCGTCCACATAACCCAGCCACACGGTTTGGCTCCGACGGATCGCGTCGCGGAGCAGCGCGAGCGTGGACGCGGTCGTCACGCCCGGCACCGTCGACGCGGGTGTCTGGACCCTGCGGCTGAGCTCGGAGATCTGGTCGCCTGCGCGCAGCCGGTTCACCACTTCCGTCAGGTGGTTCGTGGTGTTACTCGCAGGCCGTAGCCGGCTGATGCGAGCTGACGATCGCGCGGTCGCTCGTGGCGGACGCGCGTCGAGGCTCAACGCCTGCCCGTCCGGTGCCTCGCCGGCGGGCGCGTAGTTCGCGGCCCGAAGAACCTCCAGCACCCGGTTGACCGGAGCGGGCGAGATGGCGACGGTCGGCGCAATGCGGCGGAAATCCAGGCTGCTCACGGCGCGGTCGGCGATGACCCGGGTCAGCAACGACTCGTCGTCGCAGCGCAGGTATGCCGTCGCGGCGCCCGATCGCAGCAAGCCGTGCCGCTTGGCGACATCGTCGATCAGGTAGCTCAGGGCCTGCGGGACCGGCGTACGCGAACGTTGCGTGAACAGCGTTGCCAGGTCCGCGCCGCTGCGCCCGGAGTCCAGCGCGCGGCGCACCGACATCTCGGTGACGCGGTACACGTTTGCACCGCCGGTCGACTCCAGATCCGCCGCCAAGCCCAGCTCGCGGGCTAACTCGGTCGTGGGCGGTCCCGGCACAACGACGGTCAGGTCCGGCTGAATGAGGAAGTCGTCGACCGGAGGCGGTAGCGCCTGCCGTACCGAGTTGGCAGCCGCCGCGCGTGCTCCGGTCAGCAGGGCGCGACCGTAGCTGGTCAGTCCTCCAGCTGCCGTCACCCCAAGCTGGTCGGCCTCGGCTAAGACAGCCTCGACCATCGGACGTTGTCCGGGCGCCCGGCGCGGAGCCAGCCAACGCAGGCGGTCGAGGACGACTCCGCGGTTGATCGGAGCACTGCCGGGCGAGATGTCACCAAGCGCACTCGAGGGCGGTGCGGCGCACGGCGGGAATCGTCCCGCGCTCGGCGTCCGGACCCAGGGCGGTGATCAATCGATCGCGTTCGTCGCGGAGGCCGACGAGGCTGGGTTGCCGAGTCATCGTGAGCCAGGCCGCGGCGAGCACGAGCCATCGGTCGGCGGGATCACGGTTTCGCCAGCTGTCGAAGTCCGTTGTGGGAAGGAACGCCGGCTCCATACCGCCGCGAGCCGCGACGAGGCCGGCCGCGGCCGCGGTTTCGAGCAGGACGGCGGCAACGTTCTCACCTACATCGAGGGTCCGGGCCGCACGGCGCAACTCGCGGACCCCGACCCCGCCCCCGCGCAGCGCTGGCGCGGGCCGATGGGTCCACTCGGCACCGAGCGTCTCGGCGAGACGCACCGTGTCGAGCACCGCGGTGGCCCCGAGTCGATCCAGCTCTTCGGGTGCGCGGTCGATGGTCGGAATTGGCGGCGGATCCGGCGACACCGCACCGAGCGGTTCGGCGCCCCGGACCACGAGCCCGACCTCCCGCGGCAACTCGACGGTCTGCATGTCAATGGGGATCAGCAGACCGCGCGCGATCAGCCGGCGCGGCGACGTCGCGTCGCTGGCCCGGTCCACTGGGAGCAGCGCATCGCCGACGGTGCCGATCGGCGGCCCGGCGGCGAGCCGCTGCACGACGTCCCGCTCGGCCGGCTCGAGCTCGTCGAGCATCGCGGCGACCCGGTTGGGAGAGCTCAGCACCCGGGCCACTTCCTCGGCGGAGCGAGGTTGGGTCGCGGGTGGCAGTCCGAGCGTGCGTAGTACCGGGGCGAGCGCGACGTCCGACACCGCTCCGAGGAGCCGTGCAGCCGGGCGACCGAGCCCAGCCGGGTACGGACCCACCGCGTCCGGCACGCTTGCCACCAGATGCAGCCCGTCGTCGTCGCCCCACACGAGTGCGAGTGCCCGTAGTTCGTCCAGCGCCTGCGACAACCTGCTCGCGGTCACCGTAGGCAACAACCGCACAAGCGCGCCGGCAGGCACAGCGCGTTCGTGGAGCAGAACGCGCGCCTCAAGGACGCGCAACGTGAACGCGTCCAGCGCGTCTACCGCTCGCTGCACGGAACTGCGCACCCCGACGCGGCTCGCGAGCGTTGCGATGTCGGCCGGCGCGGGCAAGGCGACGTCGGGCCGCCGGCGGAGCAGATCGATCAGTTGCTCGTCGCTTCGACGCCGCAGCCACTCGGCGAGCGAGGATGCGCGGCCGCGCTGCGCCTGGTCGGCGCCATGTTCGGCCATCCGGCGTTAGCGGCCGCCCGCCAGGTTTGGACGGTCGGCCGGGCCAGGGTGCACGTAACGCAACTGGTCGAGTTTCAGGGGAAACTGCACGTCGTCGCCGAACGGTGAATGGGCGCCGGCGCTGTCCGCCGCGAACTCCGAAACGAGGAAGTCGGTCTGCGGCGGTTGCCCGGCTCGATACGGGCGAACGGGGTTGTCGTCCTTGCGAGCCATCGGCGCCACCTTCGGGACTCGAGGAATTTGGGCAGACATACCAGTCTGCCACGCAAGGAACGCTAGTGTCCGGATGCGTGGCTTCGCTGATCTCGGTCAACCTCGCCCGCGTGCGCACGCCGGGTTGGAAGCAGGCGGTCGGCCGCACCGGCATCGACAAACGGCCGGTGGCCCACCGGGTGCGCCTCGCCAACGACCAGGTCCACGGGGATGCTGTCTGCGACGTCGAGCATCACGGCGGTCACGACCAGGCCGTATACGCCTACGCGACGGAGGACGCAGCCTGGTGGGCCCGCGAACTCGACCGCCTGGTCCAGCCTGGTCAATTCGGCGAGAACCTCACCACCGAAGGCCTCGACCAGACGGGCGCGGTCATCGGGGAACGATGGGCAATCGGAAGCGCGGTCCTGCAGGTCAGCAGCCCACGCATTCCCTGTCGAACGCTCGCTGGCTTCTGGGAGGTGCCCCACATGATCCGCCGCTTCACGCAAGCCGGTCGACCCGGGGCGTACCTGCGGATCATCACCGAGGGAGACGTGGGAACGGGTGATCGCATCGAGGTGGTGCATCGTCCGAGCCATGGAGTCACACTGGGTGAAACCTTCCGTGCCCTCACCGGAGATCGTCACCTTGCTCATCGGTTGCTGGAGGCACCGGAACTGCCGGCTGCCGCGCGTGCCCGGGCCTACCTCTGGCTCGGTGAGCGGTCGCCGACCGAGCCGGCCGCGCCCGAGTCCTAGTCGAATGCGCTCGACGTCTTCGGCGTATCCGGCAAGCCGGGCACGCCAGCATTTATCGGCCTGCGAAGAGTGCTCCTTCCTCCCCAGCCGAGCACAATCTCTATGCCAACCCAATACGCGACGCAGTAGCCTGTGCAGGGGAGGCGCCGCAGGTGCGGTGCCTTCTGTGTGTCCAGCCGGACGTCACGACCAATCGACAAGCAGGGAGTACCGGTGCCTACCGGCAAGGTGAAGTGGTTCAACGCGGAGAAGGGCTTTGGCTTTCTCGCCGAGGACGATGGAGAGGACGTATTCGTCCATCGTGACGCCCTGCCCAGCGGGGTCACCGAGCTCAAGCCGGGGCAGCGGGTCGAGTTCGGAATCGTGCAGGGACGCAAGGGCAATCAAGCGTTGTCGGTCAGGGTGCTCGACCCGGTGCCGTCAGTGGTCAGGGCCACCCGAAAGCCGGCCGAGGAGATGGCGCCACTCGTCGAGGATTTGATCAAGATGCTCGACAGCACGTCGAACTCGCTCCGTCGAGGGCGCTATCCCGACAAGGGTGAGGCCCGCAAGGTCGCCGGGTTGCTCCGCGCGTTTGCCGACAACCTCGACGCCTGAGGGCCGAGCGGTTCCTCGCCGCCTTCGATCACCGCAGGGCTGGGGCGCTCGGCGTGAGTCCGGCAGCGTGCGCCCGGGCGAGCAAGGTCTCGGCCGCGGTGTAACCGTCGATGCCGAGGTCGCGGGTGTAGTCGTTCACATAGAGCTCGATGTGGCGCGCCTGTACATCCCGCGACATCTCGGCCGCATGCTCGGCGACGTACGCGGCTGATTCCTCAGGGTGCGCCCAGGCGTATTCCACCGATGTCCGCACCACGTCGGCCAGCGGGACCGCGTCCAGCTCGCGGCGAGCGAGGATCGCCCCGAGTGGGATGGGTAGACCGGTGTTGGCCTCCCACCAGGCGCCGAGATCTGCCAGCGCCGTGAGTTCGTAGTCGGGATAGGTGAAGCGCGCCTCGTGAATGACCAGCCCGGCGTCGTACCTGCCCGCGCGCACCGCGGGCATGATCTGGGCGAACGGCACGACGTCTATGGCTGCCGGCTCCTGCGCGCTCGTCCATAGGCGGAACAGCAGGTATGCGGTCGACCGCTCGCTCGGCACCGCTACCCGGCGACCGCCTAGCTCGATCGGTCCGTCGCCACGGGTGACCACGAGTGGTCCGCAGCCGCGGCCGACCGCCCCGCCGCAGGGCAAGAGCGTGTAACGATCCATGAGCCATGGCAGCGCCGCATATGACACCTTGATCACGTCGAACTCGCCGCGCTCGGCCGCCGTGTTCGTCACGTCGATGTCGGCAAAAGTGACCTCGGTCGTCGGCGCGCCGTCGAGCAAGCCGTGAGTCCAGGCGTGAAAGACGAAGGTGTCGTTGGGACACGGGGAGAAGGCGAGCCTCATGTGAGGTCTCCAATTGCGGCCACCGCCCGGCCCAGATTCAACAGCGCGGCGTCTATCTGCCAGCTGGTCCGGTCGCGTGGCCCGACGACGTTGCTGATCGACCGCAGTTCGGCGTACGGCACCCCGAACCGCGCGGCCGCAGCGGCAACGCCAGCTCCCTCCATGGCCTCCGCTCGAGCGTCGGGATGACGTCGCCGGAGTGTCGCCAGGGTGTCCTCCGAACCGGTGACGGTGGTCACTGTTAACACGGTGCCGAGTACTCCTCCGGTTCGATGTGCGAGTTGCCGGGCCAGGTCGGCGTCCACTGGGTAGCGCTCGTGTCCGAATCCAAGCGCAGACAACGGACGGAATCCGTCGGGGGTCTCGGCACCGAGGCCGGCGAACACGATCTGATCGGCGACCACGACTTGACCGACCCCGGTTCCGTTGAGCCCACCCGCGATGCCCGCGCAGATCACAAGGTCGTAGGCATATTGCGCGAGCAAGGCCGCGGTGCCGGCAGCTGCGGCGGCCGGACCGACGCCGACAGTGTGGACGTCGGCTGGGGTTCGCTCGCAGGCGGCCTGCTCCGCGGCCACCGCGGTCGCGACCAGAACTCTCACGATCCGGTCGTGGACACAGACACGAGGAAGCTCCATCTGCTGCCGTCGGCTTGTCCGTTGCGTAGTTGGTCCACCTCGACGATGAATGGTGCGCCGCCACCCGCTCCGCTGGTCACTTTGTACGAGTGCGAGTCGGTGATTGGTCCACTACTGCCGATCTGCTTGCCATCGTCGCTCAGGCTGAGCGCCCGCACCTGCCAGCCCCGACTCTTCACCGTGCGAGGGACGTCGACCAGGATCTTCTCGTCAGCCGGCACGGTCACGACGGCCAGCCGGTTGGCGCCCGGTTTCCGGCACGAGTTTGCGTCGAAGCAATAGGACGAGGGTGCCACGGTTACTACTCGACCGGCGCCGACCACGGTGACCTGCGGGAGCGGTTTCTCGCAGGCGGTGAGCACCGCCGCGGCCGCGGCGGCCGCAGCAAGGGTTGCGAGCGGTGCACGCCGAGAGCGTCGGGAAGGCTGCACGGGCATCAGTCGGAGGCTCTCTACGGGTTCGGCTGACCGGGCGCCACGGTACCGGGTGCATGCGGCAAGTGCGTCTGGTCCGCAACCGCGCGGGACGCGGCGCGGCCGTGTAGGGCCACGACCGTGGTGACCACAGCGACGATGCCGCCCGCTACCCAGAACCCCACCGCCCCGTTATCGGCGGGAAGCACCACGCCGATCGTTGCCCCGAGGACCCAGGCGAGCTGCAGGAACGTCTCGGATCGGCCGAATGCGCTCGAACGCATCGTCTCGCTGACGTCCCGCTGGATGACCGAGTCGAGCGAGATCTTGGCCAGCGCGTTGGCCACCGCGCTGAGCAGCATTGCGAGGATGGCGAACCAGGTGCTGAACAGCACAGCCGTGAGCAAGCACACCACAGCGGCCGACGCGGCACCGATAAGGATGATCAACTCTGGTCGGGCGAGGGTCATGCGGGTGCCGGTAGCGGTTCCTACGAAGTTGCCCAACCCGGCGGCGCCGACCAGCCCAGCCAATGCCAGCGCGGCTGTGTATCCGTGCGAGGTCGTCTCGATGTAGAACGCCAGGAAGACGGTCAGGAAGCCCGACAGGAACCGTAGCGTCGCTTCGCCCTGCAATGACGTGATGACCTGGGGCGGGAGGCCGCGCTGGGCCCACTGCCGGATGCCCCGAGCTGACGGCGCTTTGGGCCGCGTGACCGAGCGCCGCAGCTGCCCGGGATTCCGCGTCGAGTCGACCTGTTTGGGCAACCGGAAGGCGAAGAACGCGCAGATGGCGAATCCGACTGCCGTCACGACGAGCCCGGCGGTGTACGACCCGGACACCTTGATCACCGTGGCAACCAGGCCGCCCCCGACAAGGGCGGACGCCAGCCCGAAGAACGACAGCCGGGCGTTCGCCTCGACGAGCGTCATGCCGGGCGGGACGAGCCTCGGCGCAGCCGAGGCCCGGATGACGCTGTAGGCCTTGGAGAGCACCAACGATCCGAGCGCGCACGGGTAGAGCACGAGCAGGTTCGTCGGATGTCCGGCCATGATCAAGGCGAGGACGCCGCGACCGATCGCCGACGCGCCCATCGCCCACCGCCGCCCGTGCTGGAAGCGGTCCAGGGCCGGCCCGATGACCGGGGCGATCAGCGCGAATGGCGCCATCGTGACCAACAGGTAGAGCAGCACGTTGCCGCGCTGCGCATGCGCGGACGCGCCGAAGAACACTGTGCCGGCGAGCGCGACCGTGACCATGGCGTCGGCGCCGTAGGACAACACCTGGTTCCAGATCAGGTGGCTGAGTCCGGACTCGCCGGCCCCGTTGGCGGTGCTCGCGGTGATCACCTTGCGGGTGACGGTTCGGGCTAGCTGGTTGCTGCCTCCGACTATGCCGCGCTTCTGTTGAGGCCCGTTGATTGCCGACTGGCTGCGATGGTATGTCGGCTGCTCGAACTCCCCGGCCGGAACCGGGCTCTGCGGGGGCAAGGGAGCGCTCGGTGGTCGCGGATGCGGCGAGTACCCCGGCGGGATTGGCGCCTCCGGCTGGCGAGACGCGGCATGGTGGGTGTGCCCAGCCTTGGAGAACCGCCCGGCCGGGCGGTCGCCTCCGGAGGTCTTGCGTGGCACGGTTCCATCCTGCCGTACCGATGGGTATCAGCCGAGGCTCTTTGTAACAATGGGCTGCATGCGCATCGCCGAGGCAGTTGATTCTGTGCGTACCCATGGCAAGCCCGATGCGGTGTGCGCGGCAGCTGTCGACGTGGCCCGACAAGCAGCCGTTGACGTCGGCGGCGAGTCAGTTGGCGAGCATCAGGCCGTTCACGCCGAAGGGGACCGTCTCGTTACGCAGCTTTTCGCGGCGAACGTCCCTGGTTACGCCGGCTGGTTCTGGTCAGTGGCCGTCACCCGGGCGCCCCGCTCCAGGTCGGTCACGGTGGACGAGGTGGTGTTGCTGCCCGGTCCGGACGCGCTGCTTGCGCCTGCGTGGCTGCCGTGGAGCGAGCGGCTGCTTCCAGGGGATCTCAACCCGGGGGATCTCCTACCGGCTGATCCCGATGACCCACGCGTAGTAGTCGCGTTCTTCTCGACGGATGATTCGGCCGATGCGGAGCAGGCTGCGGAGGTTGCCTTTGAACTCGGTCTCGGGCGCGAGCGGGTGCTGTCTCGCGACGGTCGGGCCGAGGCGGCCGAGCGATGGTGGGAGGGAGACGTCGGCCCAAGCAGCCCGATGGCTCGCAGCGCCCCCGCACACTGCGGCACCTGTGCGTTCTGCGTTCCGGTCGCGGGATCGCTGCGTGCCGCATTCGGCGTGTGCAGCAACGGGCTTTCGCCTGCCGACGGACGCGTTGTCAGTGTCGAGTACGGCTGCGGGGCGCACTCCGACGCGGCTGTGCGCACCGCATCTCGCCAGGAACCATAGTTAGACGATCCGCCCGGCGCGCTTGTGCCGAGCGAGGACGACGAGGCCGGCGAGCCCGAGTAGCCAGCCGGCGAGGCAGGTCCACAGCCAGACCTGATGATCATGCTGTTCCAGCCAGTTCCACCAAGGTAGTAGCGCGACGAAAGCGACGAACCATATGGCGGTACCGATGCCGATCACTCGGGCCGAGTCGACCGGGGGCGGCTGCAGCGGCTCGGGGCGTTCCGGACTCGCCATGTCCTCGGACGCTACCCGCCGAGGCAACTGGCCCGGAAGCAGAAAGTTAGGTAAACTAACTATATGGACACCGCAATGGTCAGCATGACGCCGGCAGAGCTGGCCTCACAGCTGCGCCCGGCGCTGTTGCGTCTGACCAGGTTGATCCGCAACCAGCGCGTCGACATGTCGGTCACTCTTACTCAGCTTTCCGCGCTGGCCACGCTGCGCAAGCACGGGCCAATGAGCCCGGGCGAGCTCGCAGGGATCGAGCGGGTTCAGCCTCCGTCGATGACGAAGGTGCTCGCACTTCTCGAAGACCGTGGCCTCGTGACGCGGCAGGCGCATCCGACCGACCGTCGGCAGGCCATCATCGTGCTCGCTCAGCCCGGCATCGACCTGCTCGACTCCGAGCGTCGGTCTCGTGACGCGTGGCTGTCCCGGCGCTTGGCCGAACTGACGGACGACGAGCTAGCGTTGCTGCTTTCCGTGGTGCCGGTGCTCGACAAGCTGGCTGAGCAGTGACGGCGGTTGCCACTTCGCCTGCGTCCACCTCGCCACCCGACTCATCGGTCGTTGCGCCGTCGACCGGAATGTTCCGGTCGCTGCGGGTCCGGAACTATCGGCTGTACGCCGCGGGCCAACTCGTCTCGCTTACCGGGACCTGGATGCAGCGGGTCGCCCAGGATTGGCTCGTTCTCGAGCTCACCAACTCTGGTACCGCGCTCGGCATCGTCACGGCGCTGCAGTTCCTGCCCTCGTTGCTGTTCGGACTCTGGGGCGGCGTGCTCGCCGACCGCTACGACAAGCGGAAGCTGCTCCTCGCGACGCAGACCGGCCTCGCACTCGTCGCCCTGATCCTGGGTGTGCTCGACGTCACCGGGATCGTGCAGTACTGGCAGGTGCTGGTGCTCGCCCTGCTGCTGGGTCTCGTGTCTGCCGTTGATTCACCGGTACGCCAGTCGTTCGCCGTAGAGATGGTTGGCCCTGACGATCTGACGAACGCGGTCGGCCTCAACTCGACGATCTTCAACTCGGCCCGCATCCTCGGCCCGGCGGTCGCGGGCGTGATGATCACCGTGGTCGGTACCGGCTGGGCGTTCGTCGCCAACGCCATATCCAGCATCGCTGTGCTGACCGGCCTGGCCCTGATGCGCCCCAGCGAGTTGCGCCCGTCGCCGGCGATCGACCACGTCCGTGGGCAGCTGCGCGCTGGGCTGCGCTATGTATGGCGCCGGCAGGACTTGCTGCTCACAATGATCTTGGTGTTCGTCGTCGGCACGTTCGGCCTGAACTTCCAGATCACGACCGCGTTGCTCGCCAAGCAAGTGTTCCACCGGACGGCGACCGGCTACGGTTTGCTGTCCACAGCGCTCGCCGTGGGCGCGTGTGTCGGCGCCGTGCTCGCCACCCGCCGTCGGACCCGCCCCGGCCTACTGTTCCTCCTACTCGCGGCGCTGAGCTTCGGCCTGCTGGAGATCGTCGCCGGGTCGATGCCAGGATTCGGCGGCACCGCGCTCATGCTGGTGCTGGTCGGTCTGGCCATGCTCACGTTCACTACGGCGGCCAACTCGTCAGTCCAGCTGGGCGTCGAGGCCTCGATGCGCGGCCGCGTCATGGCCTTGTACCTCATGGCCTTCCTGGGCGGAACGCCGTTCGGCGCTCCGATCGTCGGCTGGGTCGCCAACACCGTCGGGCCCCGGTGGGGGATGATCGGCGGCGGCCTGGTGTGCATGGCGGTGGCGGTCGGCATGGCGCTCTATCTCGTCCGCCAGGGCTTGCTACGCCTCACGGACGTTACCGATCGGTGGGAGAAGATAACGAGCCGGTATTAGGCCGAGCTTTTGCTGCCACCGCCTCCTATAGTCGTCTGGTGGGCGTTTTCGGCCACCGGCGTGACCTCCGTCTATGGCAAGCGGAACTGGGCGGAGCAAGTTGGCCTGAGTCCGACCAGCCAAAGCGTCCGCCGATCCAGCAGGTCGCGGCTGATCTGCGGCGATTGCGCCGTCAGCTCGAACGCTTGCCCAAGGGAGCGTCGTATGTCCGCGTGGCCGGCGTCCAGCGAGCCTACGACGAAGTCCTGCTCATTGCCTGCGCCGAGCTCGAAGTGGCCACCACGTTGAACGCGGTACCGGCCGGACAGCAACGGGATCTGGAACGGCTGCGGGTCGAGTTCATGCTCGGCGAGTGCGGTCTGTTCTTGTAGCCGCGCCGGTCTGTGTCGCTCCCCGTCGAAGTCACCGATCCGGCCGATCCGCGGTTAGCGGATTTCCGCGATCTCACCGATGCGGACGTGCGGCCGGATCGGCGTGGCGTCGTCATCGCTGAAGGCGTTGCCGTTGTCGAGCGACTGCTCACGTCCCGTTATCAGCCGCGAGCAGTATTCGGTGAGGCGACTCGGCTCGACGCGCTCGCGAACCCGCTGGCCGGCTTTCCGGACCTGCCTGTGTACTCCGCCGATCGATGGTTCTTGTCGGATGTGGTGGGTTTCCGCTTGACCCGCGGGGTCCTCGCATCGGCAAACCGACTGCCATCCGCCTCCGTTGCGGACGTTCTCGCCGGAGCTACGGGGGTCGCGGTCCTGGAGTCGCTGAACGACTTCGAGAACCTCGGTTCGCTGTTTCGCAACGCCGCCGCGTTCGGCGTGGACGCCGTCCTGCTCGATGCCCGCTGCGCCGATCCGCTCTACCGGCGGAGTGTCCGGGTGTCGATGGGTCATGTGTTGCATGTGCCCTTCGCCGTGTTGCCCGATCCTTGGCCGGTGGCGCTGGAAACGCTGCGGGAGATCGGCTTCGCGCTATTGGCGTTGACGCCTCGGAACGAGGCGATGCCACTGGCTTCAGTCGCGCCGCCGCACCGCTGGGCGGTGTTGCTCGGCGCTGAGGGTCCCGGCCTGACCGCCACGGCCATATCCGCCGCCGATGCATGCGTTCGCATCCCGATGGCGCCGGGCGTCGACTCGCTCAACGTCGCAACCGCGGCCGCCGTCACGTTTGCGCACCTAACGCGCGACGCGCGGATCGTGGCACGTCGCGTCGATTCGCGCGCGCACGGTACGAATGACTACTCCTGATCACCTCAGGAGTTGACATCTGTCCCATCAACGCGCGGGAAGCGACGGTGCAGAAGCTTGGGACGAGACGTGGCACTGGCGCGGAGGGCCTCGAGCACGCACGCCACGACCCAGCTAGGCCGGTGCACGACGTCCTCGTAAGTGAATCGGACTAGGCGCAGCCCCATGCACGTCAGCGCGTTCGCGCGCCGCCTGTCGTTTCGGTAGTGCGCCCGATCCGAGTGATGCTCGAATCCGTCGAGTTCCACGACCAGGACGCCTTCGACGAGCAGGTCAACCCGGCCGACGCCCTCGAGGTACACCTGCGTCTGCACGTCCAGCCCGTGTACCCGCAGCAAAACGCGGGCGATTGTCTCCAACGGCGATTCACTGCTCGCGTCGGCGAGGGTGAGTAGCGTTCGGGCCGCCGCCGATGATCCCTTGGTGCCGAGCCGCACCCGGAGTTCGTCCACGGTGATTCGACGGCCGGCGAGCGCGCTGTCCACGATGACGAGGGCGGCCATCGGTGCCAGACAGCGCAGTGCCTGCGCGGCGCAGTCCAGCGCGCTTGCTACTGGTAGTGGCCCGTCGTAGCGGCGGGCGCGGCCACGGTGCAGCACCGCGGGCCAGGTAAGCCCTACCGGGTTGTTCCGCGTGGCGACGTGGGCGCGCCGCGTGGGTGCGAGAACGGCGAGCCCAAGCGCACCGGCACCCGAGGCGCATGTCAGGAGGCCGCCGCAGCGGATGGCCACCATCACGGCGGGGTCCGCGCCAGGCAGGGCATACCCGCCCCGACCACAGCGCAGTACGTGGCCCGCAGCCGCCGCTCGGGCCAGCCCGCGCTCGCTCACGCCTTCGTCGAGCAACACGGCTCGCCGGCTGCATCCGCCGAGTCGCCGCAGGATCGGCACCGGGTCCGCCGAGAGCACGCCGACACGATGGCGCACTGCGGGCAATCGACGTCGAGCGCTGTCCACAGACCGTCGGCTCCCGCGCAGCCACGTGACGAGAGTGACTCCTGAGGTAGCCAGGAGTTCAGTTCTGTCCCGTTAGTGCGCGGCACGCTGCGGTTGGGGTAGCGGCACGCTGCGGTTAGGGACGGCGGTCAGACCAGCGAGTCTCGCCATGAGGCGTGCAGCTGGGCGAACTCGCCCTGCGCCTCGGCGATCAGCGACTCGGGGGGTCCGTCCTCGATGATTCGCCCATCGTCGAGGACGAGTACCCGGTCGGCGATCTCCACGGTCGACAGCCGGTGGGCGATGATCAGCGCGGTGCGGTCATGCAGCACGGTGCGCAGGGCTCGCTGAACGGCTCGCTCGGTTGGCACGTCGAGCGATGAGGTCGCCTCGTCGAGGATGAGCACGGCCGGGTCGGCAAGGAACGCCCGCGCGAACGCGACCAGCTGGCGCTGCCCCGCGGACAGCCGCCCGCCCCGCTTGCGCACGTCGGTGGCGTAGCCGTCAGGCAGCCGCTCGATGAAGTCGTGCGCTCCAACGGCGCGGGCAGCCGCTTCGACGTCCGCCACAGTTGAGCCGGGACGGCCGAAGGCGATGTTGTCGGCGACCGATCCGGCGAACAAGAAGCCGTCCTGGGTAACCATGACGATTGCCTCGCGCAGGTCGGTCTCGGCGATCTGCCGGAGGTCGACGCCGTCCAAGCGCACGCTCCCGGCGACCGGGTCGTAGAAACGGGAGATGAGCTTCGCGATAGTCGACTTGCCGGCACCGGTCGCACCGACCAGCGCCACGGTCTGCCCGGCGGGTAGGTGCAGGTCGAACTCGGGCAGAACTCGACGGTCCGGTCGGTAGCCGAACGTGACCCCGTCGAGGTCGACCGATCCGCGCAGCGGTCGGGAGAGCGCGGTCGGCTTGGCCGGCTCCGGTACCGCCGGATCCTCGGCCAGCACCGCGGCGATTTTCTCCAACGCGGCTGTCGCTGACTGCAGGGAGTTGTAGAAGACGGCCACATCCTCCATCGGGTCGTAGAACTGCCGCACGTACAGGAGGAACGCCGTCAGCACGCCGAGATCGAGGCTGCCATTAGCGACCCGGTAGCCGCCGACGATCAGCACGCTGACCATGGCGATGTTCCCGATCAAGGCGCTACCCGGAATGAACACCGCGTGCAAGCGGAAGGCGGCGGCATTGGCGTCTTGGTAGCGGCCGTTAAGCCCGGCGAACAACCTGTCGTTGCGCCGCTCGCGGCGGAACGCCTGCACCGCGCGAATGCCGTTGAAGGTCTCTACGAAGTTGACGATCAGCGTGGCAACGGTTTCCCGAGTGCGTCGGAACGCGACGGGCGCCCGCGAGGCGAACCAGAGGTAGAGCACGGTCAACGGGATCAGCGAGGCCAGAGCAATCGCGGCCAGCGGGAGATCGAGCAAGCACATCAGTACCGCGATCGCCACGATGTTGAGCGCGGCGGTGATCAGTCCATCCAGGCCGGAGTCGAGCAGCTCGGTGAGCGTGTCGATATCCGAGGTCAGCCGGGAGATCACCCGCCCAGATGTGAAGCGCTCATGGAAGGAAACCGATAGCGCTTGTACGTGATCGAATGCGCGCCGGCGCAGATCGAAGAGGACCGCCTGGCCGATCCGGCCGGCCCGAAGCACGAATACCGCCCGCAGCGCGCCGGAAAGTACCGCACACACCACGAGACTCGCCGTGATGAGGGCGAGCGGGGCGTAGTCCCCGCCGGTAGCGGCCGGGAGCGCGCGGTCGATCGCGATGCCGACCAACCAGGGTGCGGCCATCGTCGCGCCGACTTGGACCAGCGCGACGAGCAGTACCCCGATGATCGCTCGCCGATGCGGCCGAAGCAGATGGCCGAGCAAACGACGGGCCAAGTGGCGCAGTTGCGACCGGCCGGCCGGCGTGAACTGGTCCTCGGCCTGCTGGACAGCCGCCGCCTCTTCGGTGAGCAACCCCTGCCAGTCGGCGCTCACGTGGACGTCCTCCTCCCGTACGCGGTCATCGGATGCCTGTCCGCTCATGACGACACCGCCGACAGCTCGGAGGACTGCGCGAGCAGCGCCCGGTACCGGGGCTCGGCCGCCAGCAACTCGGTGTGCGATCCAACGACGTCGATCCGCCCGTCAACGAGCATCGCCACCCGATCGGCGAGAAGCACGGTCGAGGGACGATGGGCCACCACAAGTGCTGTCGTTGTCGACAGCACGTTTCGCAACGCCGACTGCACCTGGGCTTCGGTTTGCACGTCCAACGCGGAGAGCGGGTCGTCGAGTACCAGCACTCGCGGACGGCCGAGCACGGCTCGCGCCAGCGCCAGCCGCTGCCGCTGCCCACCCGATAGCGACATGCCTTGCTCGCCGATACGAGTGTCGAGCCCGAAGGGCAGCTGGAAGACGAAGCCCGCCTGCGCGATGTCAAGAGCCTCGGCGAGGCTAGCCTCGCTCGCGTCCGGCCGGCCCAGTGTCACGTTCTCGCGCACGCTCGCCGAGAACAACGTCGCATCCTCGAACGCCGTAGCCACGGTGGTGCGCAGTTCGTCGAGGCGGAGGTCGCGGATGTCGCATCCGCCGATCGAGATGGATCCGGCAGTCACGTCGTACAACCGCGGCACCAACTCGAGCAGCGTCGTCTTGCCGGATCCGGTGGCGCCGACCAGTGCCATGGTCTCGCCATCGCGGATGGTCAGGTCGACGCCGCGGAGCACGTCGTCATCGGCATCTGGATACCGGAAGCGCACCTCGTGGAATTCCAGTCCGCGCTGCTCGGACCGCAGCGTCGTCGGCGATCGCCGGTCGACGATCGACGGCTGCTCGTCGAGTACCTCGAAGATTCGTCGCGCCGCCGACGCCGCTTCCTGGGTCAGCGCAAGCAGCCAGCCGAGGGCGATCATCGGCCAGATCAGCCGCAGGTACAGCGTCAGGAAGGCGACGAGTTGTCCCGGGCTGAGCGTGCCGTGTGCGGCCGCGAGCACTCCACCACCGGCAACACCCGCGAGCAGGAGTTGCGGAAGACCTTCCAGCAGCGCCCAGAACCCCGCCAGGGTGCGGACCTTGGTGAGTTCCGCGCCCCGCAAGACGCTTGCGTCACGGGTGAACGATGCCAGCATCTGCGGGCGCCGACCGTACGACTTGATCACTCGAATGCCGAGGGCCGATTCCTCGACCGACGTCGCGAGATCACCGGTCAGGTCCTGGGCGCGCCGTGCATCGCGGCTATAGCGCAGCTCGAACTTCCGGGTGAGCACGAGAAGCGGTGCCATGCCCAGCAGCACGAACAGGCCGAGTATCGGCTGCAGGTGCAGGAGCAGGATCACCACGACGACTGCGGTGATCGAATTCGCGATCAGGAAGACGAAGCCGAAGCCTACGAACCGCCGGATCGTCGACAGATCAGTAGTCGCGCGTGACAGCAACTGACCCGACGGCCATCGATCGTGAAACGCCACGGGCAGTCGCTGCAGGTGAGCGAACAGTTCCTGCCGAGCGTCGGTCTCCAGACCCAGCGCGGCGCTCGCCATTGCGTATCGCCGCGCGAAAAAGAGGACCGCCTCGGCAATGCCGAATATCAGGGCGACTCCAGCCAACGGCCAGATGCCCGCGGTGTCGTGCTCCGCGATCGGACCGTCGACAATGCGCCCCGCGACGAGGGGAACCAGAGCTTGCGCGAGCATCGCACCGCAGGCCGTGACGATCATGAAGGCGATCGTGCGACGGTGCGGACGGGTCCAGCGGCGCAGGCGCAGCAGGGTTTCGATCGCCCCGGGGTCGCGTCTCACCGCGGCCCGATTCACATTGCTTCACGATACGTAGCCGGACGGATGTGCTCGAACGATTTTCGGTGCCGAGCCAGCCGGCGCCGCGGAGGGGCGCAGGCTTAGTCGCGATTACGCCGGACGCCAAGCAGGATGTCGTCCCACGACGGCACCTTGGGTTTGCTCGGCCGGACATGCTCGGTTACGGGCGGCTCGGTCGGGCGGACGGATTCGGCCGGCGCTGTCGCTCTGCCCCGCGGGTCGTCCGTTGGCTCCGGCGGCGCCGGGGTGGCCGGATTCCGGCCACCCCGAGGTGAGCGGGACGAGCGGCGCGCGGATCCCGTGCCAGCCGGAGGATCAGTCCCCGCCAGCGGCAATGTTGGAGCGTCCTCGTCCTCGCCGGCGGCCGGGCGTATGCCGCGCGACGCCTGCGCGACCGGGGCGCCCGGACCCGGGTCGGCACCACGCGCCAGCGGCAACGGAATCGGACCGGTCGTCTCCTCGGGGGTCGCATCGGGTGGCATGTCCGGGACCGCCCGCACAATGGGCCGGATCGGGCGATCGGACAGCAGATCCGCGGCGGTCTCGTCGAGCGGCGTGAGCGTCCGGGTCGCGAGCGCGAACGACCAGCGGGCGATGCGGTCGGCAGCGTCCGTTCCGCGCCAGGCCGCAGATACCACCCATTGACCGTCCGTGCCGCGCAAGGAGTCCCACCGTATGTCCGACGGCTCGATCGCGTGCACCGCGAATCGGCCGTCGACGGCCGTCCCGAACTCGACCAGCTGTCCGTCCGCCGTATTGCGGCGGGCTCGCGCCCGCCGGGCTTCGTCGGTGATCCGAGCGCGCTCTTCGAGGACCTGGTTGGCGAACAGGAGCACCCGTTCGAGAGGCATGCCTGCTTCTTCGGCGATCCGCTCCGGCACCTCTCCGGCGCGGACCCGCACCTGGATCTCACGCGGCGTGATCGGTGTCTGCTCGGGGCGAGCTACTGGAGCGGGCGTCATGTTTTCCCGGACCGCTCCGCGGAGGTCATCGTCGATCGGCAAGCTGAACGCCTCCTCGCCATCGGCGATCTCGACGATCACGTAGTCGCCGTCTTCGCCTGGACCGACGAAGCGCAGCTCTCGCATAGGGCGACGATACGGAGCCGGGCTGGGATACGCGGTAGCACACGCCGGGCCCCGAATTATCGCCTGTTTGAGCGTCGCGAGGGCGGTGTCGAAGACGCGTCGGCGATAGACGGTCAGCCTTGAGATGGCCGCCTAATCAGCTAAAACCAACAAACTGGGCAAACCTTACCGAAAGCGCCGCCGGAAAAGCGCTCATTTCCGCGCTGTGCCCGCAAATTATCACGCACAGCAAGGGCGCTTTACGGTGATCACATCTGTTGCGTGGAACCATCCGTATCACCCCGATTCGTCGGGGCAGAGCGCCGGCCACTCGACCCCCCGCGAGTGGCCGGCTGTTTCTGTTCTGTCAGGCCATCTGCGCGATGTCGTCCCAGCCCTCGACATCCGCGGGCTTTCGGGCCGGTGGGCCGATATACCGAGCGGACGGCCGGACCAGCCGCCCAGTTCGCTTCTGCTCCATGATGTGGGCGCACCAGCCACCGGTTCGGGCGCAGGTGAACATCGCCGGCATCATGTGCGGATGCACCTCGGCGAAGTCCAGGATCACGGCCGCCCAGAACTCGACGTTCGTCTCGATGGGGCGGTCCGGGCGGCGGTCTCGCAGCTCGATCAGCGCCGCTTGTTCCAGCGCCTCCGCGGCCTCGTACCGGGGCGCCTTGAGCTCACGGCACATTCGGCGCAGTACCCGGGCGCGCGGGTCCTCGGCTCGATAGACGCGGTGGCCGAAGCCCATGAGTCGCTCGCGCCGGTCGAGGATGCCGGATACCAGGCGGCGGGCGTCGCCGGTTCGCTCCACCTCCTCGATCATCGGCAGCACGCGCGCCGGGGCGCCACCGTGGAGCGGACCGCTCATCGCGCCAACGGCACCAGACATCGCGGCGGCAACGTCGGCGCCCGTGGAGGCGATAACCCGCGCCGTGAACGTCGAGGCGTTCATGCCGTGCTCAGCGGCGGAGACGAAATAGGCATCGACTGCCTTGATGTGCTGCGGATCCGGATCCCCGCGCCACCGAGTCATGAATCGCTCGATGATCGTGCGGCACTGATCGATCCGCGACTGCGGCACGGCCGGGACGCCAACGCCGCGCGCCGACTGGGCGACGTAGGACAGCGCCATCACCGCGGCCCGGGCCAGCTGGTCGCGCGCTTCGCCGTCACTGATGTCCAGCAGCGGGCGGTAACCCCAGATCGGTGCGAGCATCGCTAGTGCCGCCTGGACATCGACGCGAACGTCACCGGTGTGCACCGGGATGGGGAACGGCTCGGCCGGGGGGAGCCCTGGCCCGAACTTGCCGTCGACCAACAGGGCCCATACGTTGCCGAACGTGACCTTGCCGGCGAGGTCCTCGATATCGACGCCGCGATAGCGCAGGGCACCGCCGTCCTTGTCCGGCTCGGCGATTTCTGTCTCGAAGGCGATGACGCCTTCCAGTCCTGGGCTGTAGTCGTCTGCCATCGACGTCTCCGATCGATTAGTCGCGAGGTTCTGCAGTCGGACGAGGGCGTCACTTATTGACCATTCTGCTCACACTGACGCACCTATCGATAGCGGAAGATGCGAAGATCCACGGAGTGAGTGATCCAGCCGCCATGCGTCGCAGCTATCTGCTGGGCCAGCTCTGCGAGCAGTTGCTGGCACCGGACTGGTACACCCAGCTGCGATCCTGGTTCGACGAGGCGGCCGCGAGCGGCCTAGTCGGCGAGGCCAATGCGATCCAGCTCGCGACGGTCACCCCCGAGGGCCGTCCTGAGGTGCGCACGGTCCTGGTGAAGGGCCTCGACGAGCGCGGCATCGTGTTCTACACCAACCAGGAATCGGCGAAGGCGCGTGACTTGGCTGACCGGCCTTACGCCGCAGCGGTGTTCGCCTGGCTGCCGCTCGAGCGACAGGTTCGACTCGCCGGGCCTGTCGAGGTCGTCCCGCGAGCAGAGACTGAGGCGTACTTCGCCGGCCGGCCCCGCGGATCGCAAATCGGGGCGTGGGCGTCACCGCAGTCCGAGGTGGTGGCATCGCGGGCCGAGCTCGACGAGAAGGTTCGAGAGATCGAAGAGCGATTCGCCGGCGCCGACGTTCCCGCGCCACCGTTCTGGGGCGGCTACCGGATCAGCCCTGACGTAGTCGAGTTCTGGCAGGGCCGCACCGACCGGATGCATGATCGGCTGCGCTACCGACGCGCCGAGGACGGGTGGACGATCGAGCGCCTCGCGCCATGAACAACGGCGACAGTCGGCCGCAACGCGCGACGGCCGACACCGAGCTCGATGAGCAGGTGCTCGACCCCGCCGATCCGGTCGAGGAAGCACGCGGTTTGCGCGCCGCACTTCGGCGCCATGCGGTCGACACACGGCCCATCCGCATATCCGACTACCGACGGCTATTAGTCGGCCAGGGCACAGCATTCGTCGGCTCAATGGTCACCCAGGTCGCCGTACCGGTCCAGGTGTACGCCATCTCGCACTCCTCGCTACTGGTCGGGCTGGTCGGGTTCGCCGGTCTGCTGCCCATCGTCGTGTTCGGCCTGTACGGCGGGGCGATCGCTGACGCCGTCGACCGCGGCCGGCTGTACCTGTGGTCGTCGGTCGGAACGTGGCTGGTGACGATCGCGCTGCTGATCCAGAGCCTGATCGGGCTGGACAGCGTGCCCGTGATCTTGGGCCTCGTCGCCGTGCAGGCCGCCGCATTCGCCGTCGCGTCTTCGGCGCGCGGCGCGATCATTCCGCGCATTGTCCCCTCGGATCTGGTCGCTTCGGCGAATACGTTGAATTTCACCGTTGGCAATGTGGGGCAGGTCGTCGGCCCGTTGCTCGCCGGCGTGCTGATCTCGCTAGAACACGGATTCGCCTATGCGTATGGCCTTGACGCGGTGCTGTTCACCGCCGCGCTCTACTCGGCAATCCGGTTGCCTCCGATCCCGCCGGACGGTTCCCTCGGCCGACCCGGATTCCGTTCGGTGATCGACGGCCTTGTCTTCATCGGCTCCCGGCCGGTTCTGCTCATGTCGTTTCTGGTCGACATCGTCGCGATGGTGCTGGCCATGCCCCGCGCGCTGTATCCCGAGGTCGCCGACGAGCGTTTCCACGGATCGGTCGGCCCGCTGTACGCGGCACTCGCCATCGGGTCGGTGCTAGCCGGGATTTCCGGCGGGTGGATCGCGCGGGTGCGCCGACGAGGGGTAGCGCTGACCGCCGCCGTGGTCGCGTGGGGCACGGCCGTTGCGATCTCCGGTCTCGCCCACCAGCTCTGGCTGGTCGTCGTCCTGCTGGCACTGGCCGGCGCGGCCGATCTGGTGAGCGCAGTGTTCCGACAGACGATCCTGCAGACCTACGCGCCAGACGAGATGCGAGGACGAATGCAGGGCGTCTTCATCGCCGTCGTTGCGGGTGGCCCGCGGCTCGGCGACGTACGCGCCGGTGCGATGGCCGCGGCGACGTCAGCCACGGTGTCCTGGGTGGGCGGCGGCGTCGCGTGTGTCGTAGTGGTCCTGGTTGCGGCGATCGCCGTCCGGCCGTTCTGGAATTACCGGGTCGATCCGAACAGCGACGAGTCGGTTTCTGCGCGCTAAGTTGTCGATCATGACGCTCACTGGGCAGCAGTTCACAATCAGCGTCGGCGACTTCGCAGCGACCGTGGTCGAGGTCGGAGGCGGATTGCGATCGTTCACCTACCGCGGCCAGGACGTCACGGCGACCTACCCGGAGACCGAGTTGCCACCGAAGTGCTGCGGTGGGGTCCTGGTGCCGTGGCCCAACCGGCTCCGCGGCGGACGTTATTCGTTCGGCGGAGTCAGCTACCAGCTGCCGATTACCGAGCCGGCTCGGGGAAACGCCATACATGGTCTTGCCCGTTGGGCCCGCTGGGTGCCGGTTACGCAAGGACCGGCATCGATCACGCTCGCCATCGACCTGGTGCCGCAATCGGCCTGGCCGTTCGAAGTCCGGGTCGACGTCACGTACGCGCTGCATCCAGAGTTTGGACTCGTCGTGACCGCCCGAGCCAGCAACTACGGTGTCAGCCCGGTGCCCTTCGGTGCTGGCTTCCATCCGTACCTGTCGTTGCACGGCCAGCCGCTCAAGGACGTCACGCTCGTGATTCCCGCGTCTCGGCGCCTGCTCCTCGATGAGGCCCTCGTCCCAGTCGGTGTCCAGGACGTCACCAACACCCCGTACGACTTACGCCTCGGCCAGAAGCTTTCGGCCTTGCGCCTCGACGATGCGTTGACCGGGCTTGCGGTACGCGATGGGCGAGGCACCGCCGAGGTGCGCACGAGGTCGGGCGGCGCCCGGGTGTGGTTCGACGAGACGTTCCAATACCTCCAGGTGTTCACGGCGGACGACTTCCGAGGTGGCGTCCCGGCCGTAGCGGTCGAGCCGATGACCTGCCCGGCTGATGCGTTCAACAGCGGAGTCGGACTGATCATCATCCAATCCGGTGGATCCTGGTCGGGTTCATGGGGAATTACGCCGCTCGATCGGTAATCTGCAAGGAATGTTGGACATCTCCAATCTCGAGAAGTCCTATGGCCCGGTCCGCGCCCTCAACGGAGTCTCCCTAGAGGTGCGGAGCGGCGAGATCGTCGGCTTCGTCGGCGCGAACGGCGCCGGCAAATCCACGACAATGCGTATCGCGATGGGGCTGTTGGCCGCTGACTCCGGCCGGGTTCGGTTTCGGGAGCAGCCGCTGAGCTTTGCGACGCGCTTGCGCATCGGCTACATGCCCGAGTCTCGCGGCCTCTACCCGAAGATGCGCATCGTCGATCAGGTCGCTTATTTCGGTCAGCTTCGCGGCATGACCGCGGACGATGCCCGTGCGTCGGCCGCGGGCCTCATCGAGCAGCTCGACGTCCTCGCCGAGCCGAACGCGCAGCTGCAGACGCTCTCCCTGGGTAATCAGCAGCGGGTGCAGCTGGCGGCCGCGCTCGTGCATCGACCGGAGCTGCTGATCCTCGACGAGCCGTTCGCCGGCCTCGATCCGGTAGGCGTCGACACCATGGCCGAGGTGCTCGGCGCTCGGCGCGCGGCGGGCGTAGGTGTGCTGTTCTCGAGTCACCAGCTCGACCTCGTCGAGCGCATCTGCGATCGGATCATCATCATCACCAGCGGGCGGATCGTGGCGTACGGCACGCTCGCCGAGCTTCGACAAGCAGCCGGGCGGCGCGACCTCGAACTACGCATCGATAACCCGGATCCGGACTGGCTGCGCGACGTCCCCGGAGTCGAGGTCGTCGGTCGGGTTGCCGGCCGACTGCGATTGCGTCTCGATCGACCTGAGGATGATCAGGCCGTGCTCGCCGCCGCCATGCGCGCAGGTCGGGTGGAGCACTTCGGATGGCGTCAACCTCCGCTGTCCGAGCTGTATCGCGAGGCGGTCCAGGAATGAAGACCGTACGCTTAATCGCCGGCCGGGAGATAACCACGCGGTGGCAGCAGAAAGGTTTCCGCATCGGGTTGGCTGTCGCCGTCGTGATCGTCGCGTTGGGAGCGCTGGCGCCCCGACTGATCAAGGGCATCGGCGACAACGCGACCACGGTCGGCGTATCCGGTAGGAACGCCCAAGCTCTTGCCTCGGCGGTGAGTCAGGCGGCGTCAGCGCAGGACCTGACGGTCAACGTCGTCGTGACGTCACCAGAGGACGCAATGAGCATGGTCGAGAAGGGCGCCTGGGACGCCGCAATCGTCAGTGACACGAAGATCATCGCAAAGGAAGGCAATTCTTCGGCCGTCGCCTTACTGCAGGTCTCGCACAAATCCGCCGACACGATCGAACGGCTAACCCAAGCCGGACTGACGAATTCGCAGGTGCAGGAGATCCTTGCGGTCGAGCCCCTTCCTGTCATCGCCACTCGGTCGGCGGAAAACACCCAGCGTCGAGTCATTGCCTCCGTCACCGTCGTATTTCTGTTCACGCAACTCATCGCCTTCTGTACCTGGATGGCAATGGGCGTCGTCGAGGAGAAATCCAGCCGGGTGGTTGAAATTCTGTTGTCAGCCGTCCGCCCCCTCCAGCTGCTCGCGGGGAAGCTGCTGGGCATCGGCGCGCTCGCGATCTTCCAGGTCGTGCTGCTTGGCGGCATCGGGCTGACGATCGTCTCAGCGACGGGCTCACTTGACGTGCCGGTTTCGGTATACGCGACGATCGCGACAAGCTTCCTGTGGTTCGTGCTGGGCTTCGCATTCTTTGCGGCCTTGTCAGCGGCCCTCGCCTCGCTGGTTTCGCGGCAGGAGGAGGTGAGCGGGGTCATGTCGCCCGTCACGTCGTTGTTGCTGGTGTCCTATCTGGGCAGCCTTTATGCGGCGAACGCCCCCAACGCGTCATTCTCCCGGCTGCTGTCGCTGATTCCGCCGATCTCGGCGATCGCGATGCCGGCTCGGATGGCCAGCGGCCAAGCGTCGATGGCTGAGGTGGTGATCGCAGCGGCGCTGATGATCGGGGCGACAATTGCCATCCTGGCGATCGCCGCACGGATTTATCGAGTGGCAATCCTGCACTCGGGCAATCGGCTAACGCTGCGCCGGGCCTGGCACGGCGAAGCCGTGGCCGACACGATCTGATCGCGCTGGTCAGTCCGGACACTGGTTCGCACGGAGCGCCCGGCTGAGTCGAGGGTCGACGGCACGTCCATTCGATCGGCGCAGATTCTGGTAGTTGGCGAGCGATCGGACGCGCTCCCTGGCATGGTCGACGATTCGCTCGACGTAGTCGGCTGGCACACCGTCGGGATGTTCCCACGGTTCATGGGCTGCTGCCCCGGACAGGCCGCGTAGCTCGGGCACGAATCGCCGTACATAGCTTCCGTCCGGGTCGAACTTCTTGCCCTGCCCGATCGGATTGAAGATTCGGAAGTACGGCGCCGCGTCGGTCCCGGTGCCAGCGGTCCACTGCCAACCGTGCTGGTTGCTAGCTAGCTCGGCATCAACCAGGTTCCGCATGAAGTGTCGCGCTCCGCGGGTCCACTCGATGTGCAGATCTTTGACGAGAAAGGACGCGACGATCATGCGTACCCGGTTGTGCATCCAGCCCTCGGCGAGCAGTTGGCGCATGCCAGCGTCGACAATCGGGTAGCCGGTTCGCCCGGCGGTCCACGCCGCAAAGTGTGCGTCAGCGGTCGTGCCGGTGGCGTACGGCATCCGAGCCATAGACCGGACGAAGTACTCGCGTGCGCTATCCGGCCAGAAGTGCAGCACCGCGGCGTAGAACTCTCGCCAGGCAAGCTCTCTGCGGAACGTTTCATCCTGGTCGCCGAGGTCGGCGAGCAGGGTGCGGGGGTGAATCGCGCCGTATTTCAGGTACACCGACAAGCGTGAGGTGCGGTCGAGATCGGGCCGGTCGCGATCGTCGGAGTAGCGGCGAAGCCCATCCCGCCGGAAGCGATGCCATGCTGCGTACGCGGCCGGTTCGCCGGCGTCGGGCAGGACGAGGCGCGCCGGCAGTCTGGGATCTTGTGGCACCCCGGTCCCGCCGATGCCCCGCCTCCAGCTGATCCGCGCGGGGTCTGAGTCAGCGGGTGCGGGCCAGCCATAGGCCAACCACGTCCGGTAAAACGGCGTGAAGACCCGAAACGGCTTGCCGTCGGACTTGACGATGCGGCCCGGGACCACCGCGTAGGCAGAATCGGTGCGGACAAGCGGTACCTCGCCCAGCGCCGCGGCTACCCGCTCATCGCGCTCGGCGCCGTAGGGCCCGAAGTCTGCGCTGATGTGCACGCTGGCGGCGCCGGCATCCCGGGCGACGGCGGGAACGACGTTTTCCGGCTTGCCCCGCCGCAGAACCAGCTCACCGCCGTTCTCGCGCAGCTTGGCGTCCAGATCGCGCAAGCTCCGGTACAGGAACGCCAGCCGTGGGGCTCCCGACGGCCGACGCAACGCATCGTCGAGTACGAAGAGCGCGACTACCCGCCCCGCGTCGGCAGCAGCGGCCAGCGCAGGATGGTCCTGCAATCGCAGGTCGCGGCGGAACCACATCACCGAAGTCGCAAGACCGGGCACATGGCCAGTCTGCCGGTCGCCGTGCTTGAGTTGACCGAGACGTGTGCCTACGCGAGGGAACCGGAGGAAAACGTGAGCGAGTCCGACGACCTGTATGTGGCGGGCTTTGAGGGCAACAACCAATTAGATCCGTCCGAGACGTTGACCGGTGACAACACCGAAGATCCGCTCGACGCGGGCTACTCACCGCCGGACTACGAGCCGCATGCAACCCGCTTCGGCACCACGGCGGAAGAGCAATCGGAAGGTGAGTCGCTCGATCAGCTGCTCGCCGAAGAGGAGCCCGACGTCACGGCAGCGGACTGGCCCGTCGCTGATGACTACGACATCGAATTCAGCGCACCCGATCCGCGAACCGGGAGGCTCGTGGCTCCGGATGAGGGCACGCATTCAGACACCGAAGCCGATGAAGTCGCGAACGACGTCGGCCGATCGGGTGGCGCCGCGAGCGCCGAAGAGGCCGCGATTCACGTCATCGAAGAGGAGTGACATGCGCCTGACGAAGTTCGGGCACTCCTGCGTTCGGTTGGATGATGACAATCGGGCGCTCGTTGTCGACCCAGGCAGCTTGCTGGATGCTGCCCAGATCGCCGATGTCTTCCAAGGCGCGGATGCTGTGCTCGTCACTCACGAGCACGGCGACCACGTCAATGTCGAAGCGTTGCGAGCCGCCGCGACCGCGGACCCGAAGCTGCATGTCTGGGCGCCGGCAAGCGTAGCCACCCAGTTCGCCGAGCTCGGCGATCGTGTCCACACGGTTCGCGAAGACGAAACATTCGAGGCGGCCGGATTCGCCGTCCAGACACTCGGTGGCCAGCACGCGGTGATCCATCCGACGGTTGCGGTGATCCCGAACGTTGCGTTTCTCATCGACGAACAGGTCTACCACCCCGGCGATTCGTTGATCGTCCCGACGATGCCGGTAACGACCTTGCTCGTGCCGATCCACGCTCCGTGGTCCAAGATCGCCGAGGTGGTCGACTTCGTCGTCAGCGTCCGGGCGAGCAACGCCTACCAGATCCACGACGGGCTACTCAACGACGCCGGGCTCCAGTTCACCGAGGCCCACGTCAGCCGGATCGGCGGGCAGCACGGCACGCAGTACCGGCACCTGGCCGTGCGGGAGACCGTCGAGGTTTGATTACCCTGCGTGGGTGACCTCGTACGACCGCGCCCGCTCCGTGCTCGCCGCGCATCCCATCGTCGACGGCCACAACGATCTTGCGTTCGCGCTCCGCGAGCGGGTGGACTACGACCTGGATCGGTTCGATGTCACGGCGCGGCAGACCGTGACCCAAACCGATCTCGTGCGGCTCGCGGAAGGTGGCGTCGGGGGTCAGTTCTGGTCGGTGTACGTCCCGTCATCCGGATTCGGCGACCGCGCCGTGATCGGGACGCTGGAGCAGATCGACTTCGTACACCATCTCATCGAGCGGTATCCGGATCGCCTGTCCCTCGCGCGCTGCGCCGCCGACGTGGAGAAGGCCCAGGCCAACGGAAGGATCGCGTCTCTCCTCGGCGCCGAGGGTGGCCACTCGATCGGCTCGTCGCTTGGCGTGCTGCGGATCCTGCAGCGGCTCGGCGTGCGGTACCTGACGCTTACCCACAATGTCAACGTTCCGTGGGCGGACGCGGCACTGGACGGCCCCCGCCTTGGCGGGCTGTCCGACTTCGGCCGGCTCGTCGTCCGGGAGATGAACCGGCTGGGCATGCTCGTCGACCTGTCCCACGTCGCCGTCGGCACGATGCGCGACGCGCTCGAGACGACGTCCGCGCCGGTGATCTTCAGCCACTCGTCCGCGCGTGCGTTATGTGATCACGCGCGAAACGTGCCCGACGAGGTGCTTACCGCCCTGCAAACGAACGGCGGCGTGTGCATGGTCACCTTCGTCCCGCCCTTCATCTCGGAGGACTGTCGGGCCTGGGACCAGGAGGTCGTGGACGACATGCGTGTACATGGCGAGAACCCGGTGGACTGGACGGCCTACACGGCAGCCGTACAGGCCCGGGCCGCCAAGGTGCCACCGCCGACTGCAACCGTGGCCCAGGTCGCGGACCACATCGATCACGTGCGAGATGTGGCCGGAGTCGGGCATGTCGGGCTCGGCGGCGATTTCGACGGTTGCGATCCGATGCCGGCGGGCCTCGAGGACGTGTCCTGCTACCCCGCGCTGATCGCCGAGCTGGTCGAGCGCGGCTGGTCCGACGACGACATCGCGGCGCTCACTCGCCGGAACATCCTCCGGGTATTGGCCGACGCCGAGTCCGTCCAGCGGGCATGATGCGCCGGCCGATCTTGCCCGACTGCCATGTCCGTAGGCTCCGGCGTCGGCCCCTCCCCGGGTTGGCCGCGGAGGGCCAACCGCCGATGCTCCGGGCTATCGACGCAGTCGCAGTAGGGCGGCGTCATCGCTGGCTGTCGTCCAGATCGAGTCACCAGTGATGAGTAGGCTGCCGCCACTCAACGAGCGCGACGCGGTTACCTGTTCGACGACGGCGTTGCGGTTCGGGTCGATGCGCAAGAGGAACCCGGACTGTTGGCGTGCCCAGATCGCGCCGGTGTCGTCCACGGCGAGGTCGCCGTCCAATCCGACAACCAGGTCGGGGTAGACGGCGGTCGTGCGCAGCGCGGTGTCCAAGCGCTGTACTCCCTCGCTGGTGTCCACCCACATATCGGTCCCGGACGTAACGGCGAAACCAGGGCTGGCAATCGATCGTCGGGCGCTGACGGCTCCCGACGCGGGATCGATGCGCAAAATGACATTGTCGACGCGGCAGGTGGCGACGAGCATGGTGTCCGCTCCAAACACCTGCAGACACCTGACCGGTAGCTTTCGCACGGTTGCGGCGGCGGTAGCCGGGTCAACGCCGACTAACGACGTCCCGTCTTCGCCGAGTACCCACAATTTGCCGCCCGCGAACGGCAAGCGGAGCTGGTCGAAGACCTTGTTCGCCCGCACACGGTGAAGTGGAGCGAGGGACGTCGGGTCGACCTGCACGACGTCGGTCGCCATGTCGGTCGTGGCGCAGGCCCACACGGACTTCCCGTCGGTGCCGATCCCCTGGCAGTAGTTGGACTGTTCAGTGGCCGTGTCGAGCTTGCGTTGCCCGACGATACGGTTCGTCCGCGGATCGACTTTGACCAAGCGACCGTCGTCGGTCTTGACCCAAATGAAGCCGAGCGCGGCGACCAGACCGTCGGCGTTATCGATGGTGATCCGCCCGATTTGCCGCTGTGCCAGCGGCGTCGTCGCCAGCGGCTTGGCGACCCCCGTAGTCACCTGGGTCGGGGCGGCGGCCCGCGTTGGTTGTGTCGGGCTCCTTGCGCGGTCGGACGTCGTAGACGAACAACTCGCGACCAGAACGGCCAGCGCCCCGATGGCCCCGATGCCCCGCTTCATCGCCGGAGTTCGCCCACAAGTCACAAGACGCCCCCGACCGCTAGCAACGGCACCTGACGCAGCGAATGATCTCAGATCCTCCTCGGGTAGAGCGACCTGAACTCGACATGGAATCCTCCCGACAAGCGTCCACGCCGTCGACGATCCGTGCGGGTAGGCCGACCAACGGCATGGAAGCGGCTCCCGCCGAACCGACGGACGTGACCACTAGTGTTTTCTCATGCGCTTCGGATTGTTCGTTCCACAAGGCTGGCGGCTCGATCTGGCCGGCATTGAGCTGGCTCAGCAGTGGCCGACAATGCTTGAGGTTGCGCAAGCGGCTGAGGCCGGGCCGTGGGAGTCGATCTGGGTCTACGACCACCTCCACACCGTCCCGCTGCCGAGCGACGAAGTAACGCATGAGGCGTGGACGCTCATGGCCGCACTCGCGGCGACGACGCAGCGGGTCCGCTTGGGGCAGATGTGCACCTGCATGGGGTATCGCAATCCCGCTTACCTGGCGAAGGTCGCGGCGACAACTGACGTCATCTCCGGCGGCCGGGTCGAGATGGGCATCGGTGGTGGCTGGTACCAGCACGAATGGGAGGCCTACGGCTACGGATTCCCGTCGGCCGGCGATCGGCTCGGCATGCTCGACGAAGGCGTCCAAATAATGCGCCAACTCTGGACGACCGGCGAAGCACGGCTCGACGGCAAGCACTACCGGGTGCACGGTGCACTCGGACATCCGCGCCCGATCCAGGCCGGCGGTATCCCGTTCTGGATCGCCGGCGGCGGAGAGAAGCGGACCCTTCGCATCGCGGCGCAGTACGCCGACTACACGAACTTCTCCGACGGCCGCGCCGACGAGTTCGACCGCAAGTCGCAGATCCTGGCCGACCATTGCCGCGAGGTCGGCTCTGACTTCGACGCCATCACGCGATCGGTCAACTTCAACGTCGTTATCGGCGAAACGGCACAGGACGTCGCTGACCGCTTGGCCTGGATTCACGCGCAGTACGAACCGCTCGTGCCCGCCGCGCAGCTGGCCGCGCAGGACAGGCAATATGCGGGAGGTCCGTTGGTCGGCACGCCCGAGCAGATCATCGAGCGACTTAAGGAGCTATCGGCGCTGGGCATGCGCTACGCGATCACGTACTTCCGGGACGCCGCGTACGACCGGTCGAGCATCGAATTGTTTGCTCGCGAGGTGATACCGGCTCTGGCCTGATCTTGAACGGAGACATCAGTGGATCTGAAAATCGGATACAAGGCCTCGTCGGAGCAATTCGGACCGCGCGAGCTGCTGGAGTGCGCCGTAGCGGCCGAGGAGCACGGGCTGGACAGTGTGACGGTCGCGGACCACTACCAGCCGTGGCGGCATCAGGGCGGTCATGCGTGCTTTTCCCTGTCCTGGCTGAGCGCTCTCGGCGAACGGACCTCACGGGTGACCATCGGGACGAGCGTCCTGACGCCGACGTTCCGATACAACCCGGCCGTGATCGCCCAGGCGTTTGCGACGATGGGCTGTCTATTTCCGGGCCGGGTATTCCTTGGCGTCGGTACCGGTGAGGCGCTCAACGAGGTTGCGGTGGCCCGGCTGGAGTGGCCGGACTTCAAGGAACGGTTCGCGCGGTTGCGCGAGGCCGTGCGACTGATGCGGATCCTCTGGCGAGAGGATCAGGTCACCTTCGACGGCGAGTTCTACCAGACGAGCCGAGCCACCATCTACGACCGTCCGGAAGGTGGCATCCCGATCTACATAGCGGCCGGCGGACCGGTGGTCGCCCGCTACGCCGGACGGGCCGGTGACGGGTTCATCTGTACGAGCGGCAAGGGAATGGACCTGTATACCGACAAGCTCATGCCCGCCGTCGACGAGGGCCTGCAGGCGTCTGGACGGGATCGGTCGGACATCGACCGGATGATAGAGATCAAGCTCTCGTACGACCGGGAACCGGAACTCGCACTGGAGAACACCCGCTTCTGGGCGCCCTTGGCTCTGACGGCGGAACAGAAGCATGGCATTGAGGATCCGGCGGAGATGGAGCGTGCCTGTGACGAGCTTGCCATTGAGCAGGTGGCTCGGCGGTGGATCGTCGCCTCCGACCCGGAAACAGCGCTTGCGCAGATCAAGCCTTACGTAGATGCCGGGTTGAACCATCTGGTGTTCCACGGCCCCGGCGCCGACCAGATGCGGTTCCTCGATCAGTTCAGCGAAGATGTCGTCCCCGGACTGCGCGCGCTGGCGTGATGCGACCGGCCACTTACAGTTCGCCGTCACCGATCAGAACGGGACACTAGCGCCATGGCCAGATCTCCGGTGCGGTGGGGGATTCTTGGAACGGGTTGGATAGCCGGCGTCTTCACGTCCGACTTGCACACCGCCGGCTGTGTGGTCACCGCTGTCGGATCCCGCCGCCAGGACTCCGCGAACGCCTTCGCGCGCGAACATTCGATCGAGCACCCGCATGCCAGCTACGAGGCGCTGGTCGCCGACCCGGACGTCGACATCGTCTACGTGGCCACGCCGCATGCCTTCCACGCCCGCGACGCGTGCCTTGCCCTGGACGCTGGAAAACACGTGCTCGTCGAGAAGGCGTTCACGCTCAACGCACGCGAGGCCCAGGCCGTCGCGTCGCTGGCCGAACGCCAGGAGCGATTTCTGATGGAAGCGATGTGGACCCGGTTTCTACCGCACATGGTGCGGATTCGCGAGATCGTCGCCGCGGGAACGCTCGGAGACACACGTACCTTGCTGGCGGATCACAACCAGAGCTTGCCGAAGGATCCCGCGCATCGGCTGAACAATCCGCAACTTGGTGGCGGCGCCTTGCTCGACCTCGGCATATATCCGGTTTCGTTCGCGTGGAACCTCTTCGGGCCGCCGAAACAGGTACGCGCGATGGCGACGATGACGGCCACGGGTGTCGATAGGCAGGTCGGCGTACTGCTCGAGCACGACGACGGGCGGCAGGCCGTCATGCAGGCCGCACTGGATACGGCCGGGCCCAATCGCGCGGTACTACTCGGCACCGCGGGCCGAATCGAGATCGATCCGATTTGGTATCAGGCAACATCGTTCACCGTCTTCGATGTCGCGGGCGCAGTCCGCGAACGGTATGTCTCAACGGTTGCTGGGCGGGGGATGCAGTATCAGGCGCTCGAGGCGGAGCGTTGCATCCAGGCCGGACTCACGTCGAGTGAGCTGCTGCCACCGGACGAATCTGTTGCGATCATGGGCACTCTGGACGACGTTCGGGCGCAGATCGGCCTGCGATATCCCAACGAATGACGGCTGGCCGGGCGGGTAGTAGGTAACTTCAGCAGGTATGACGTATCCGGGTGCCGATAGATTTCTGCCGGAGAAGATGCGGCTATCCGACTTACGGCGGGCGGCGCGCGTCTGCCGAGGGTGCGACCTGTACGAGTCGGCCACGCAGGTTGTGTTCGGAGCCGGGTTGGTCAAGTCCCGGATGATGCTCGTCGGGGAGCAGCCCGGCGACATGGAAGACCGCCGGGGCGAGCCGTTTGTCGGCCCCGCTGGGCAGGTGCTGGACCGAGCTCTCGCGGCGGCTGAGATCGACCGCTCCGATATCTATCTCACGAACGCGGTGAAGCATTTCCGCTGGAAGGCCGCGGAATCGACGTCGCGGCGGCTGCACGCGACACCCACCGCACGCCACATCGCGGCCTGCCGCCCCTGGCTCACCGGAGAGCTCCGAGCGATCCGGCCAACCGCGCTCGTCGCGCTCGGCTCGGTTGCCTCGCAATCTTTGTTCGGCCCGGGCTTCCGGCTCACCCAGCACCGCGGCGAACTCCTCCCGTGGCCGCCTCCTACCGGCCCGTACGCGGATTCGCGGCAACGGGTTGACGTCGTCTGCGCCACCGTTCACCCGTCCGCCGTCCTGCGGGCCGACGAAAAGTCCCGCCGCGAGACGTTCGACGGTCTGGTTCACGACCTCCGTCAGGTAGTCGCGGCTCTGTGACGGCCGCCGCTCAGCGCTGGGCTTCGATCAATTCGACGACGCGCTCGACCGCGACGAGCGGGGAGGATGCGATGATCATCGGAAGAGAGACGCCTGCAGCATCCCAGACCGACCACCCGTGGAGGGTGACCACAGGCACGCCGAGGCGATGCGCGACCGCAACCTCGGATAACGTGCCCCAGCTCCCGCCCACCGCAATGACCCCATCCGAGCTACGTACCAGCAGACCATTGCGCAACTCGCCGAGACCGGTCGGCAGCGCGACGGTCAGCCGCGGCGATGCCCCCTCACGATCTGTTCCGGGCAGCAGGCCGATCGAGATTCCACCCGCCTGACTGCATCCTTCTGCCGCGGCCGCCATCACGCCGGTCAAGCCACCGGTGACCACGCGGATGCCTCGCTCGGCGAGTAACCGGCCAACCTCACGGGCCAGGTCACGGTCCCGCTCGCGGGCGTCCTGCCCCGGTCCGACGACGGCTACATACACTGCCCACGCTCCCACGATCCGTGACCTGATACGTCGCTCGATGTCATCCGCTACCTCGCATCAGCTTGGTGTAGACCGCCTGGGAAGCGGAACTCGGGTCAACGCCTAGTTCGTCTCGAAGCACGACGCGAAGGTCGCCGTAGATCTGAATGGCTTCAGCGACGTTGCCCTGAGCAGCTAGGCCCTCCATCAACGTCTGGTAGCCGCTTTCGCGAAGCGGCGCCAACCGGATGAGCGTGCGGGCAGCGCGAACGGCCGCGGGAAGCTCGGTACCGCCCGTGCGCAACGTCGCGGTTGCGTACGCTTCCAGCGCCCGCAGCCGGATCTCGCCCAGCCGCTGGCGTTGCTCGTCGATCCACGGCGCGTCCTCGCCGGGCAAGAACGTGCGTTCAGCCACGAGGAGCGCCGCCAGAGACGGGGCCCACGCTCGCTGCCACTCACCGAGAGCGACCTTCGACTCAGCCCGGTGAACCGCCTCCGCGGCGTTCTCTACATCGACGCTGCTGTCGGTCGGCAGCCGCAGGCGCACGCTCGACCGGCCCTCGACCGCGTCCGGCCCGAGGATCTTGCGCAGCTTGGAAAGCAGGGGATTGAGCCCCGCGGCGGCGGATCCGGGTACCGGCTCGGACCACAGGGCGTCGGCGAGCTGATGTCGGCTGCTGGCGTGATCGCGATTGATGACCAGGTAGGCGAACAGCAGCCGGCCTTGGCGTCCGGGAAGCTGCGGTTCGAGTCGTTCCCCATCGCGCTCGACAATGGTGGCGCCGCAGAGCTGGATCCGCAGCCGCGGCATCGACGCCAAGGTCATGCCAACATTCTGGCAATGGTGCTCGCGTAGAACGTTCGAGGAGGACGAGATGGCCAGGATCATCCGGTGCGAATGCGGTTACGTGGCCAGGGGCGACAGCGACGACGACGTCGTCACGGCAATCCGAGCGCATATGGCCGCCGACCATCCCGCCCTGTTGCAAACCGTCGAGCAGCAAGACCTGCTCGCCTGGATACAGATCGAGTAGCCACATCAGGAGGCCCGCGATGACATCAGCACCCCCGATCATCAAGGATCAGACCCACAGGCGAGCTGATGTCCTGGTGGAACCGGAGTGGCTCGAGGAGCACCTTGACGATCCTCAGCTGCGCCTGATCGAGGTTGACGTGAGTGCGACCGCGTACGACCAGGGGCACATTCCCGGTGCTGCGCTGTGGAACGTCTATCGCGACCTGAAGGACAGCGACTACCGACTGTTGGCCCCGGCGGCCATGGAGGACCTGCTCGCCCGTACCGGTATCGAGCCCGGCTCGACAGTGGTGTGCTATGGCTACGCTCCTGCGCTCGCGCTCTGGCTGATGAAGCTCTACCGCCATGCCGACGTCCGCGTGCTCGACTGTTCTCGAGGAGCCTGGATGGACGACGGGCGGCCGTGGACCACCGATCCTCCGACTCCGACCGGCCCGACGACCAGATACCCGCTGGCCGCGCCTGATCCACGCATTCGGGCCAACTATGCGATGGTTAAGACTGCGATTGGGCGACGATCGACGGCGATTGTCGATGTCCGCAGCCTCGCCGAATTTCAGGGCGACCGGTTCTGGCCGTCCGGGGCACCCGAGCCATCTGGCCGCGCCGGGCACGTTCCCTCCGCCATACACCTGCCGATCGACAACGTCTGCAACGACCGAGGCCGGTTCCGTTCCGTCGGCGAACTCAGCCAGCAGCTTGCGCCGATCGCCACAGCGCCAGTCGGCGACGTCATCACGTACTGCGCCGTAGGCGGCCGAGCCGCCACCGCCTGGTTCGTGCTGACCTACCTGCTCGGCCACCACAACGTCCGCGTCTACGACGGATCATGGGCCGAATGGGGCCACACTCCCGCTGCCCCCGTGACCGCCATCGCCTGCAGTCCCGCGTCGTGATTCATACTCGACCGGGTGGAGTTGGTCGCGGCCTGCAAGCCTTATTGGATCGGGTTCCTCCAGGAGCCAGCGAACGCGATGAGCAGCGCGGCGTTCGTAGCTGCCGGCGCGGGCATACTCGTTGCGAGCCGGCGCACCGAAGCATGGAGTGACGAACCAGTCGGCGATCGGCGGACCGTGTTTGCGCTGCTCGTAGCGGGCGTCGGGGTGGGATCGTTCATCCAGCACGGCCCGCACCCGGACTGGCAGGCCTACGCCCACGATCTCCCGCTCGCCGCCGTTCTGGTATTCGTTGCCGCCGACGCCGCGTCGGACCTCACTGGCCGCGAGCTGTCGCACCGCTGGTGGCTGATCCCGTCGGTGGCGATGGTTCCGGTAGTTGCCTTGGATGCGACGGTTTCCACCATCGCGCAGGCAGTGATGGCGGCCGCCGTAATCGGCGGGAACCTGCTGCGAGCGGTGCGGCGTCCGGTATTGCGCAGGCCCCTGATCACCGCCCTCGTGCTCGCAGCCGCTGGGGTGACGATGGGTACACCCTCCGATCCGATGTCGCTATGTCGAGCGGACGGTCTTCTCCCACGTCACGCGATCTGGCACGTCCTGGCCGCCGCCGCTTTGTGGCGGCTGGCCACGGTAATCGGAGCGCGCCGCGCGCCGTCGTTAGCCAAGGTCACGGCCAGCCCAGGCCAGTGCGCGCGGTAGCCGCTCGGTGGTGCCCGGGCCGCGTAGCGTCTGCGGTCATGGACGTAGCCAACCTGGCTGACCTCTACAACCTGCCGCCGCTCGAGTGGGCCCCCATCCAAGCGCGACTTGACGCCGGAATTAGCCAAGCACCGGGCACCGGTGGTCCCAACCGTCACAGCTGCTGGCTGACGACGATCAATCCGGACGGTAGCCCGCACGTCACGGGCATCGGTGCGCTATTCGTCGACGGCTCGTTCTGGTTCGAATCCGGCGAGCGAACCCGCAAGGCCCGGAATCTCGCCCGCGACCCGCGGTGCGCGCTGAGCGTGGCGACCCAGGAGTTCGATCTCGTCGTAGAAGGCGAGGCCCGGCAAGTCACCGATCCACCAACCGTGGCCGCCATGGCGGCCCGCTGGGCGGCCGAAGGCTGGCCGGCCCAAGTCGATGAAACGGGTCGGGCTCTGACGGCCGAGTTCAGCGCTCCCTCCGCGGGCCCGCCACCATGGTTCGTGTACCGGCTTAGCCCTCAGACCGCCACAGCGCTGCGGACCGTGGAGCCCGGCGGCGCGACCCGGTGGCGGTTCTGAACTGGTGAGTGCGGCCACGTACGATCCGGACAATTTCTTCGGCTTTCCTCAGTCGCTTCCGCCGACCCGTTGACGGCATAGCTGAGGTGAGCGCGCGCCACTATCAGTCCGCCCACGCTGTTACCAAGAGGAGGTGTGCCAATGACCAGCTCCGAGTTCGTCACAGTCGAATTGTTTCTGGCCAGCTCGGATCGTTCGCACCACGCGGATGAGCTGGCGCGTTGGTCTTCAGCCGTCGGTGACCTGGTGACAACTGCCGATTCCCGCGCCGTGGTACACGACCCGACCGCGCTGGGCGGATTGGCGCACGGGGACGAGACTGCCAGCGCTCCGACGTTCGTAGCTCTGCTGCAAGTACGCCAACTGCACAACGGCCCGATCCCGCAGACGCTGGACGCGCTCGTTGCTCAGTTGGATCAATGGCCGTGGGTCGACCGTGAGCGGTCGACGGTGATGGTCGGTCCGGAGCTTGTGGTCGTTCCGGGGGAGCAGCCGCTGTTGCTCGCCATGGCACTTCGTCGACGGGACGAGATGAGCCGACCGGAATTCCAGCGTTACTGGTCAACTAACCATGCCGAGCTGGGCCGCCAGGTGCCAGGATCCCAGGGCTATCGACAGGTACACACTGATGCGGCGCTGACCAACCAGGCCCGCAGAATTCTCGGAGTCAATGGACCGGACTACGACGGCGTGGCTGTGGCCTGCTACGCCGATCAAGCTGCCTTCCTTGGCATCATGGCGAACGAGGCGGTTGTGCAACGATTGCTGGAGGACGAGCGCAGGTTCATCGACCACAGCGCAGCAGCCATGGTTGTTGGTTACGACGCTGACAAGCTGGGGCCATGATCGGCCGACGCGTCGCCTTGCTGTCGATATCCAGATCCCGATCAAGCGCACGCGCTAACCGGCGCTGACCCGTACCCCGCCCAGCTGGACGTCGAAGATGAACCGCGGTTCCGGTGCGGCGTCGCAATATGCCTCGGTCTGCGCGATGGTGCCAATGCCGACGAACGTTGTGCGGTCGGGGATGACCGGGTGCCGTCCAGTCCCGTTGTCGGCGATCTGCCACCAGCCGCCGCTGCCAACCTGGGTGGGGTCGCTCGATTCGGTAATGGGGCCGCCGATCCACGCACGGTTGCCGCGCACAGTCAAACAGCTGACCGGCCCGCTGAACGTCGTTTCAACACCGGCTTCGTAATAGTGGTAGCTCCAATGGCCGTGAATCGTGCCGTCGGAGAGTTTCACGGCACTGTAGGCGAGTGGGTCCTGTTGCACTGTCACGCCGAAGACCGCCGGGCCGAGCAACACATAGGTGTGTCCGTCCACTCGGGCGGTCACTGGACCCGACGCCGTGGGTGCCGCAGCCGCCGCGGTGATCGGCACCAGGCTGCTGAACAGAATGGCCGCTGCTACGAGGGCGAACCGACGCATGACGAGCCTCCGATGCACCTCGACGACGGTGTCTTGCGGCGCCCACAATGGTGTCCGGACCAGCCATCTGTCTTGTATGGATCGCACCGGTTGGGACGAAAACAACATTGCGTGTCGATGGGAGTGTCACCACGACCACGTCCGTACCTGTGACCACAGGTTGCATCGGGTTCCGCGGCGCGGATGTCGGTGGATTTCACGTTGCCCGGATCGTCTTCCCGCCCAACCTCACCCTGCCGCTGCACAGCCATCCACACGCCACTGTGGCCGTGATACTGCGCGGCGCGTTCGAAGGTACAACCCGCAGCGCCTCGCACCCGTGCCCGACCGGATCGATGCTCACCGAGCCTGCCGGCGAGGATCACGGCAACCGGTTCGCGCCCGCCGGGGCGACGGTATTCGTCGTGCAACCGGATCCGGCGCGGGCAGAGTTGCTCGAGCCGTTCGCCGCGCTGCTCGACCGGTTCGACTACCGGCAGAACGGGTTCGTCAGCGGCCTGGCGCGACGGGCCAGTGGTGAGTTGAGCGCCTCGGACGCAGTTGCTCCGTTCGCCCTGGAAGGGCTCGTCCTCGAACTGCTCGCCACGGCGGCTCGGGTCCGGCACCCGAACGGCTCTCGCATCGGACGGCGGCGCCCCCTCTGGCTCGACGAGGCCCGAGACCTGCTGCATGCCGCACCCGGCCAGAGCCTGCGCGTCGGTGAGGTCGCCGAAGCGATCGGTGTGCACCCGGTTCATCTGACCCGCACTTTCCGAGCCCATTTCGGCGTTTCCGTCGGCGCGTACCTCCGTAACCTGCGACTGGAGCAGGCGGCACAGGCTTTGGCAGGCAGCACGAGCACCATTGCGGATATCGCGGCGCAGGCAGGCTTCTACGACCAAAGCCACTTCACCCGCACGTTCAAACGCAAATACGGCCTGACACCGCACGACTACCGGCGCGCCGCACGGTGACCCGGCGCCCCGGTGTCTCCTTGATGATCTTGGACTTATCGTCGACCTAGAGCTACAAGTCCGAGATCACGACCGATCCAGCCAGGAGCTATGGCGAGATGCGACCCGGGTGTTGCCCTTAGCTAAAGCCCACAGCCCAGTTGGAGATACATGTCGCGAAGAAGTACGCCGAGTCGGTGAGGCGGGCCTCGCCCCGCCGCGATGGACGTGGCGAGGCCCGTCGTTGCGGCTCAGCTGATGGTGAATGGTGCGGAAACTGCGACCTGGTACGGCGTGGTCGTGTTCTGGTTCAACTGCACGACGTACGAGCCTGGTTCGACGGTCGGCGGACCGGATGCGTTGATGTCGCCCTGCGTCTCGGCCAGCTTGGACACCGGGAACGGGACGGTCACGGTCCTGGACTGCCCGGCGTCGAGCGTCACCCGGGCGAAGCCGACAAGCCGCTGTGGCGGCACGACGACACCACTGACGGGCTGGGCCACGTAGACCGGGACGATGTCCGTGCCGCTACGAGATCCCGTGTTCGTCACCGTGAACGTCGCGTTCACCGTGCCCTTCCTCGACACGTTCGGCGTGGCCGACAGGTTCGTCGTGGTGAACGTGGTGTACGACAGACCGAACCCGAACGGGTAGAGCGGGTTGTAGGCGTGGCCCTGTCCGGATCCGGTGCCGGGCAACTGGTCGAAGAACTTCGGCTGGTCGCCCAGCGGTGACGGCGCGGTGCCGTCGAAGTCCCCGCCCGGCGCTGCTGCGTCCGACGGCCAGCTGACCGAGAGCTTGCCGCTCGGGTTGACCTTGCCGAAGATAACGTCGGCGGCTGCCTGGCCCGCTTCGGTGTCGCCCTGGTAGGCCATCAGAATCGCCTTCGCGTTCTCGGCATCGGAACCGAGGCCGACCGGACGGCCGGCGATGACAACGACGATCACCGGCTTGCCGGTCGCCATGAGCGCGCTGATCAGCGCCTTCTGGTCCGGCGGCAACTGCGGCGCCGGGTTGTCGCCGAGCCCTTCGGCGTACGCCTTCTCGCCGACCGCGACGACGTATGCGTCCGCGGGCGTCTTCGCGGCGGCGTTGCCGTCCGGCACGTAGACCGCGTTGGGGTCGTCCTTCTGGATCCCTGCCTGCACGGTGGTGCCCGGCGGGATCTGGTCAGGCGGGCCCATGCAGCAGACGTGGCCGGCGCCGAAGACGCCCTGCCAGCTGACGCTCCAACCGCCGAGCTGGTTGGTCATCGAATCGGCGCTCGGACCGGTGACGACGACATTGGCGGACGAGGAGAGCGGCAACGTGTTGTTCTGGTTGCGCAGCAGGGTCATCGACTCCTGCGCGGCGCTGAGCGTGGCGGCACGGCCCGCGGTAACCGCGGCGTTGGCGGCGTTGGCGTCGACGCACGGCGTGCTCGGGTCGCTGACGCACGGCTGGTCGAACAGGCCGAGTTGGAACTTCAGGGTGAGAATCCGCCCCACTGCCTCGTTGATCCGAGCCATCTTGATCGCGCCCGAGTTCACGTCCTGCAGGATGCCGGCCTGCCACTGATCGGGGCTGATCACGTACATAGCCATGTCGACCCCGGCGTTCACGGCCTTGGCAATCGCCTCAGCCGGGTTGGCGGCGACGTGGTAGGCCGTCTGCAGCGCCTGCACGTCCTGGTAGTCGCTGATCACGACGCCCTCGAAGTGCATCTGGTTGCGGAGGATGTCGGTCAGCAGGTAGTGCGACCCGGTCGCCGCAACGCCGTTGATGGAACCGGAGTCGACCATGACGGTGCCTGCTCCGGCATCGATGCCACCGGCATACGACGGCAGCATCATGCTCTGCAGGTAGTTCAGCGGCAGCAGCGCCTCGTTGCGGTCATGGCCGTTGATCGCCTGGGAGTAGCCGGCGAAGTGCTTGACGGTCGCGGTGACACCAAGCGAGCCAGCCGGACCCGGGGACTGAAGGCCGCGGACGTTCGCGGCGCCCAGCGCAGCGGACAGATCCGGTTCCTCGGCCCAGGTCTCGTACGTGCGGCCCCATCGGTTGTCGCGAGAGAGGTCCTGCACCGGGGCGAAGTCCCACACCCAGCCGGTGGCCCGCAGCGCCTTCCCGGTAGCGGCACCGCCGGCTTCAGTAGCCGACGGATCCCACGTAGCGCCCATGCCGATCGACTGCGGGTAGAGCGGCGCCTGCCACGGATGCCCGAAACCGTGCACGGCATCAACGCCGAAAATCACCGGAAGGTGCAGCCGCGAGTTCTGGATCGCGTACTTCTGGATCATGTTGTACTCGTTGGCCCAGTCGTAGCCGGTGTTACCGGTGCCGCCCTGGCCGGTCGTATCCGGCGGGTTGTCCGTGCCGCCCGCGAGCAGCGAGCCGACGTTGTTGTCGACCAGCCACGTCTTCATGCAGTCCTGGTTCAGCTGGGCCCAGCCCTGGCTGCCGCATCCGGTGGACGGGCCGCGTCAGGTTGTCGACGAGTTGCTGGTCCATCTGGCCGACCTTCTCGGGCAAGGTCATTGCCCCGAGGAGGGAGTTGACCCGCGCCTGGATCGGCTTGTTCGGGTTGAGCCATGGCGGCTGCGGGGCGGCTGCGTTGCCCTGACTGACGAAGGCGGACAGCCCCCCGACCGCTAATACGCCGACAGCCAGGGCGACCACCACCTTCTTCCTCCCACTCACACGGTCCTTGAGCTGCCATCTGGACATGGCTCGACCTCCTTCGGTGACGGGTGAATCGATGGACGACGCAGTCCTCAGCCAGACGAACTGGGGTCGCTTGCGCCTGCTCACGTCCGGGCGTCGATGATCGACTCCGGGATGTCGCTCGATGGGTACGCATGACATCTCCCGCGAAGGCGACGCGCCCAAGAGTAGTAATGCGCGTTGTTTGCGGTCAATCGTCGAATGTTAGGACGGGAATGGCCGGCCGTTACCGCCATGCTCAACATTGAGGAGCGTTACGCCGAGCGGCTCGAACGCCCACGCTCAGCTGAAAGGACGGTGGGCAGGGCAGGCGCCCTGCTCCCGTCATGTCGCCGGCAAGTCTGCCTGCTGCGCGCTGGGGAGCCGATCGGCCTGCGTATTCGACGAAGACGACGTCAGGGATACGCAGCCGACGACCAAATCCTCGGTCGGTTAACAGCTGCGGCTAGGGATTTCTTAACAGTGGGGTGCGAGTGTGCAGCCCATGACGCGCAGGATCGCTAACGCTGCCGTCATCGGTGCCGCGATGGTCAGCGTGTGCATTCAGACGCTGCGGGTCCGGCCACCGTGCTCAGACGACCGCGCGCGGCACGAGCTGTTGGCGCGCGGCGGGCGGCCAGGATCGCGAGAAAGCCGCTGGTTGGGGAGGGGCGGCCGGGGGTAATTGCGATCCTGGTCCAGCTCATCATGGTGTTCGTGTTGATCCGGCTGGGACGGGAGAGCCGGGACGTGCTGCACTGGCGCCACCGGCTCATCCCGCACGTCAACATTGGAGGAAGCAGATTTCTCCATCGACCGGGTCGCCCGGCGCGAGCGGCTGCGCGGGCGGTCGAACCAGGACCGGTCGCATGACCAAGGCGCGCGTCCTGGTTGTCGATGACGACGAGGCGATCGTCGACTCGCTGCGGCGCGGGCTCGAACTCGAGGGATATTCCGTCGCGACTGCGAAAGACGGCACCCAGGCGCTCCGAGTGGTCGCGGCCGACCGGCTGGATGCGGTCGTGCTCGACGTCGGTCTGCCGGATCTGAACGGCCGGATCGTTGCCGCACGAATGCGCGCCGGTGGCCTGGCGACACCGATCCTGATCCTGTCCGCGCTCGATCAGGTCGACGACCGCATTGCTGGACTGGAAGCCGGGGCGGATGACTACTTGGTCAAGCCCTTCGCAATGGACGAGCTGACGGCGCGGCTGCGAGCGCTGCTGCGCCGCGCCACCTATCACTCAGAACAGGCAACCGGCGTCGACCTTCCGCTGCGCCTGGGCCCCTTGCTTATCGACTCGCATGCCGCCGTGGCCACGTGGGATGGTCGCGACCTCGGCCTCACCCGGCGCGAGCTCGCTCTGCTCGAGACGCTCGCCCGCAACCCGGGCGTCACCCTCAGCCGTGGCCGGCTGCTCGAGCTGGTGTGGGGCTACGACTTTGTGCCGGACAGCCGCGCGCTCGACGTCTTCATCTCCTACCTGCGGCGCAAGCTGGACACCGCCGGCGCGCCTCGCATACTGGTGACCGTGCGAGGGGTGGGCTTTGTGTTGCGGCGACCGTGATGAAGTCGTCGCTGACCGTCCGAATTACCGCCGGTGTCCTCGTCGTCGTTGCCGCCGTGCTCATCGGCGGCGGCCTTCTGATCGTCCGGGTGACCGAGCAGCGTGACGCCCGCGACGCCGGCGGCGAATTACAGCGCATCGCGGGGAACCTCACCCCGTGGGTCGCGGGCACCCTCGGTATCGGCCGGCCCGCGAACTCGCCCGGCGATGCGGTGCCGGCGCAGCTGCTCGACGCGCACGGGCAGCCGATTGCGCTGGAGTCGGCACCGAACCCGCCACCGCCACCGCCAGGGGCACCGAACCCCCCCGCCGCCGCCAGGTGCACAGAATCCGCCGCCGCTGCAGGACGCTGGGCTCGAGCCCCTTCGTGACGCCTTCGCCGCGAGCGGGGACACGGCGAGCCCGGTCGGTCAGATCGCTTTCGTACGCGCCCTGAACGCGCAAACCGGTGAGCACCTGATCCTTGGTACGGTCCCGCGCGGATTCCCCGCAATGTCGACACGGCCCGGGGTGCGCACAACGACAATCGCAGGTGACCACTGGCGCAGCGCCGTCGTCAGCGGGCCTGCCGGGCTGCTGATAGAGGCCGGAGCACCCGAACGGATCTCCGCGCGAGCGGCGAGCCTACGCACCACCGTCATCTGGACCACCCTCGCCGGTCTGGCGATCGCGCTGGTCGCCACGCTGCTGGTGACGCGCCGCGCGCTACGCCCGCTCAAGGTCCTAGCTCGCAAAGCAGCGCGCATCAGCGACGCCGAGGACCTCGGCATACGTGTCCAAGAGCCTGGACAGCCGACCGAGGTCGCCGCGCTCGCAGGGGAACTCGACGGAATGCTCGCCCGCCTCGACAGCACGATCGCCGCCCGTGAGCAAGCGCTCCTCGCGGCGCGACGCTTCGCAGCCGACGCCGGACACGAACTGCGCACGCCGCTGCAGAGCATCCGCGCCAACCTCGACATCGCCCGCTCCTCGGACGCGAGCCCGGACGAGCAGCAACTCGCGCTCGACGTCGCGACCAAGCAGTCGGAGCGGATGAACCGACTCGTCGACGGGCTGCAAAGCCTCGCCCGCGGCGAAGCCGGCCTCGTGAAATCCGGCACGCAGGTCGACCTCGGCGACATCGCCGACGGCGCTGTGTACGTCACTCGCACACGGCACCCCGATCTGTCCATCGACGTCGACCTGCCCGAGTCCGGACCAACGGTCACCGGCGACGGAGACGGGCTCTGGCGCGTGGTCGAAAACCTGCTCGAAAACGCGGCCCGGCACGGACGCCCCGGCGGGCACATCACGATGCAAGTCACCCCGCTCAACGGCGGAGCCGAGATTCTCGTCGACGACGACGGCCCCGGCATCCCGCCGGCCGAACGTGAACGCGTCATGCGCCGCTTCCAACGCGGCCCTGGCGCGACCGCCGCAGGCAGCGGACTCGGTCTCGCCATCGTCGAAGCAGAAGCTCACCGCCACGGCGGAAGGCTGTCTTTAGACACCTCCAAACTCGGCGGCCTCCATGCCCGAGTCAGCATCCAAACCCCTTAGCACGCCCACTCAACGACGCTTCGTCGCACTATGTGAGCAACTGCCTACAAAACGTCGCGCTAGGGGTTGACAACGTCGGATTAGCGGGTTAAACCCCTAATAATGCGAGACGTCGGCTCTCTCCGGAACGTCACACACGTCCGCCGAGGGTCATTAAGGCGGACGTTATGAAGAGACTCATCGTCGTCCTCGCCGCAGCGCTGATTGCGTCCCTCGCTCCGGCCGTGGCGTCCCCCCAGCGGGCCGTTGCCGCCAACAACGGATTGAGCTCGGCCCAGCGCGCTGCACTCCGGGCGATTGCCCGCGACACGTGGCGGTTCTACGGGGTCGATGTCGACCCGAAAACCGCACTGCCGATGGACAACATCACGTTCGCGGGCGGCGCGGCGACCCCGACGGGCTACGGGCGGTACACATCGGCAGCGAACATTGGTGTGTACCTCTGGGCCGTGGTCGCGGCATACGACCTCGAACTGATTGGCCGGCCTGCGGCCCGCGACCGCATCCGAGCCACGCTTACCGAGGTAGCGCAACTTCGCCGGGATCACGGGTTCCTGTTTCAGTGGTACGACACCACGACCGGTCACGTGATCCGTAATCCAGGGGACATTGACTGCACCACCGAGACGACGCCGACGTTCGACAATTGCTACTTCGTCTCCAACGTTGACAACGGCTGGTACGCGTCTGGGCTGATCGTGGTGCGGCAAGCGATGCCTGAGCTTCGGCAGCTCGTGAATAGCCTTATCGCTCCGATGAACTTCGGGCTCTTCTACGACGGCCGCGCTGAGACCCGGTGCAACACCAACCCGGCGATTCTCGGCAACCAGCCGACAGGTCAAATGTTCGGCGGATACTACGCCGGCCTGCCTCCCGATCAAGGCGACAACTGGACGCACTACTACCACAACGGCGCTCTATACAGCGATCCGCGGATCTCCGCCTACATCGGGATGGGGCTGCATCAGATGCCCGGCAATGTGTGGTGGCGCAGCTGGCGGGAGTTGCCGCCGCCGGCTCCGTTCCCGGAGTGCCAGACCAGCGACCCCGACTTCTCCTGGCAGGGCCAGTGGCCCATGCCCGGGTCGTGGCAGACCTACACCGACCCACAGTCCGGCCAGCGGTTCCCGGTATGGGAGGGGCACTACGTCTACCCCGGCTCTGACCTGGCGTTCATCCCCTCGTTTGCCGGCGGGATGTTCGAGGGCCTGATGGCGAACGAAGTCGTGCCTGAGACGTCGTGGGGACCGCAGAGTTTCGGCCTGGCCGACCGTCGCACCGTCGACGTCCAGATCAAGTACGCCAAGGAGCAGCTGCACTCGCCGGTGTGGGGCATGTCGCCGTCCAGTACGCCCGACGACACCGGCGGCTACGCCGGCTACGGCGTCGAGGGGTTGACGTTCCCGTACTTCGGTTTGGGCGCCGACGCGGATCACCCCAACCTCGGCCTCTCGCAGTGCCATGGCTGCGCGACCGAGGACGTTGTGACTCCGCATGCGTCCTTCCTTGCTCTGGACGCCGCGCCCCAGGAGGCGTACGCCAACATCCAAACGCTGCGCAGGCTCTACCCGGGCGTTTACGGTGCGGGCGGTTTCTTCGACGCCGTCAACCCCACGACTGGATCGGTCGGTCACCGCTACCTCGTGCTCGATCAATCCATGATCATGGCGGCGCTCGACAACGTGCTCAGCAATCGGGCCATGCAGCAGCACTTCGCCAACGATCCCGTGTCCTGGGCGGCTCGCACCTACCTCGGAATCGAGAACTTGGGACTCGGCTAGCCCGCTCACCTCCGGCGACACCTCAGCACGAAGCCTGAGAGTCAGCAACCGATGCACGGCTTCAGCTTTGCTTCGTCGTTCGTCGACCCAACCGCGCCCGAGCACCACACGCAGCAGTACTTCGAGATCTATGGCAACCGCGGCATGTACAAGGACGGTTGGTGGCTGGCCACCATGCTCCCGCACTTGCCGTGGGACCTGTCACCGCAAACAATGGCGCAATTCGCGCCCGGTGTCTGGCACCCCGACAACGATCCGGTGCAGCTCTACTACCTTCCCGATGACTTCAGCCAGGCCCATGACTTGGCCGCGGAGAACCCGGGCAAAGTGCAGGAGCTTCGGGAGCTCATGTACGCAGAAATGGACAAGTACCACGTCACGCCGCTTCTCGCCGCGCTGGGCTCGTTCTGGGGCATCGTGCTCCCGTCGCCGACGCAGACGAGGTACCCGTTCTCGGGCGACGTCGACAGCGTGGCTCCGGGCATGATCCCGCCCATCTACGCCCACTCCTACAGCATCACCGCCAACCTGGTCGTTCCCGAAGGTGGCGCCGAGGGGGTGATCGTGGCGGAGGCCAATCACCTGGGTGGGTTCTCGCTGTTCGTCCAGAACGGGAAGCTGAAGTACACGTACAGAATGCTTGGCGTGAAGGTCTACCGGCAGGAGGCGGCCAGCCCGCTCCCCACTGGCGAGGTACAGGTGCGCATGCAGTTCACAGCCGAATCTCCGGGCACTCTGGGCACTGGTGGTGCGGTCACGCTGTTCGTGGGCGATGAGCAAGTGGCCGCCACCGAGATCGACAACAGCTGTTCCCCGATCGCTTCACCGCGTACGCCGGCATGGAATGAGCCGGCGGCGGGTATCGGACCGGCCTGAGAGTGAACTATCGGATGGCTCGGATCGTGGCCCGCAGCTCCTGCGCGAACAGTTCCGGTTGCTCCCAGGCGGCGAAGTGGCCGCCGCGGTCGGGCTCGCTCCAGTGCACGATGTTGGTGAACCGGCGGGCCGCCCAGCGGCGCGACGGTCGCGGCACCTCCTTGGGGAAGACGCTGCAGCCGGTCGGCACGGTGACGGTGTCGCTGGTGGCAGTGGTGAACCATCTGCTGACTTCGGCGATGCTTTCCCAGTACAGCCGGGCTGAGGATGTGGCGGTGCCGGTAAGCCAGTAGAGGCTGAGGTTGTCCAGCATCTGGTTGCGGCTCAGGCCACCGGCGGCCTGGTCGGTCCAGGTCCACAGCTTCTCTCCCACCCATGCCGCTAGGCCGGCCGGTGAGTCGGACAGGCCGTACCCGACGGTCTGCGGCCGGGTGGCCTGCATCGCCGAGTATCCCGATCCGGTGCGAGTGCGTTCGTCCAGGTCGGCCAGCGCCGTGCGCTCGGCGGCGGTCAGGTCGGGAGCGTCGCGGTCGGGTGGGACGAGCGGTGGAACGAGGTGAAGGCCGAGCAGGCGGTCAGGATGCTGAAGCGCGATGCTTGTCGAGATGCTGGTACCCCAGTCGCTGCCGGCGGCAAGGAAGCGCGGGTAGCCCAGCCGGGTGGTGAGTTCGCACCAGGCTTGGGCGATGCGGTGGATGTTCCAACCGGTCGTGGTGGATCGGCCGCTGAACCCGTACCCGGGCAGCGACGGGGCCACGACGTGGAATGCGGGGCTGTCGTCCGGCGGGTCGGCGAGCAGCGGGAGCACCTGCTCGAATTCGAGGAAAGAGCCAGGCCAGCCGTGGGTGAGCACGAGTGGGGTGGCGTCGGAATGCCGGGACCGCACGTGCAGGAAGTGAATCGGCAGGTCATCCACCGTGACGCGGAATTGCGGGATGTGGTTGAGTCGCTGCTCGGTCGCGCGCCAGTCGTACTGTTCCCGCCAGCATCGGCACAGCTCGGTGACGACGTCCAGCGGGAATGCCCTGCGACCAGTCGGGGACGGGCTGCCGGTCGGGCCAGCGGGTCCTGGTCAGGCGTAGCCGCAGGTCGTCCAACTGGGCCTGGGGAATGTCGATCCGAAACGGTTCGATGGTGTCGGTCATGCCGTTCTCGATCCTGGGAGTAGCCGGTCACCATCGAAACACCAGCACCCGCGTCGGCTTACGCACCTGTCCGAAGCCGACCGGCAGCCGGAGCGGCGGAACGCACGGGCGATCTCCCGCATCTGGTAGTCCGATCGGACTCGCAAGGCCGTGATTCGGCAACTATGTGATTGTCACGTGTCGCGCATGCCGTTGAGCAGCTCAGCTCGGGACCTGGCGTCCTCCATCGCGTTGTAGAGCCGCTTGTCGTAGTCGGGATCTTGATTCTCGATGACCGTGCAGATGCGTCGATCCCACACGTTGGTCCCGCCCGGGGACCTGTAACACGACGAGCACCTCCGTCTGGTTCTTCTCGTTGCCCACATGCGTCGCCCGCCACAACGCGTCGGTCGGCGCCGCGGCGATTGCAGGCGACTGGTGTTGCGCCCTGCGCAGGCCACTCCAGCGGCGAGAGAGTGAGACAGCTGCCCACAGGAACAGGCACAGGATGATGACTTCGATGACGATCCGGACCACTTCCGCGCCTCCTGACCTTCCGCAGTACGTCCGCTTGACCCGTGCTGTCCCGTCGGGAGTGGTGTCAGAACCGATCGGCGCTGAAGATCGTCGAATGTCGCTTGCGGATCGCCCTTAACGAATACGCCCCATGCCAGGCGAGACCGCTCGACCAGCAGACTCCGCGTTGTCCACCGCGACATCTTCTTCCTCGTCTTCGACAAGGGGCAAACGAGGGCGCCAGGTGAGACCAGCGGATACGTGTCGAATCACGTGCGCTCGAGCAGGTGCCTGCCTCCAAGCAGACGTGCCCCCCCTTGCGGATGGCGGACGATCTCCCTCGACCACCCGCGGGGTTTGGAGCGGGCCGGTCAACGGCCGCCCCGACCGCGGTGTGACCACACAAGGCCTTCTCGGTTTGCGAATCGGGCACGGGGCTGGCGAACCGACCCAGTCGTCGTCATCGCAGGCAAATGGCAGATGCGGACCCCTGCTCCGCCGCGCCAGGCACGCCGAATTGCGCGGCGGCCTCGGGCGCGCGGTTGATCGGGCAGGCGCACCGTTAGGCTCGCGGTAAAGATTGGACGAAGGGACCCGGATCATGTCAGAAACTCCGCACAAGAAGCAGGACTTTCTCGAGGTTGCCAAGCACCAGTTTGGTCAGATCTCGACGGAGTTTGAGAAGGCGCTTGAGGCTCTCAAAGATCCGGAGCGCCGCAAGCAGCTGACTTCGTCGTATCTCGAGATGCTGCAAAAGGGTCTGTCCAGGGCGCAAGAGAGTGTCACCAAGTATCAGGAGAAGGTTGCGTCACACCCAACCGCCGCCACGGCGGATAAGGGATCGGTGTCCGACACATCAGCGACCGCAGAGCCTAAGACCGAGTCGCCGGAGGCGCCGACAAGCTAGGCACTGGTTGGCTCCACGCGACGTCATATCGTGCAGGCCAGCCGCTGGCGTCCGCGCGCGCTGGGAGAGTCCCGCCGACTGGCATAAGTCGGGTCGGGTTCCTTAGCGGCGTGACCGGGGGATGTCGGTCTGGACCGTTGTTCGAGCCGATCAAGACCCCGGAGACCGTCGGTGACCCAGTGGAGGTTCCGCTCGACGCGGCCGACGTAACACCCCTCTCGTTGCGGGCGGGGGCCCAGCGACGACCAACGCAAGAGCGCCATCTCGGCAGATTCCATTGACACAGCTATATAGAGGTGCCTATGTTTATGTCATGGCTCAAGACAGCGACGTCCTCGGCGAGGCGTTGGCCGCACTGGCGTCCCTGGCGGTCCGTCGCACCGGCCGACAGCTGAGCCTGACCGCGGCGTCGACGCTGGCAACATTGGAGCGGACCGGGCCGCGGCGGCTGACCGATCTGGCCGTGAGCGAGGGAGTGACCCAGCCGTCGATGACCGCGGTAGTGACTCAGCTGGAAGACCTCGGCTTCGCCGCGCGCCGACGCGACCCTGCTGACCGCCGGGTGGTGCTGGTCGCCATCACCAGCGCGGGACGCCAGCACCTTCGCACGATGCGCCGCGCCGGCGCGTCGGTGTTCAGGGCGTTGATCGACAAGCTCACCGGGCCGGAGCTGGCCGCGCTCAGCGCCGCCCTGCCGGCCCTGCGCCAGCTGGTGGAACTTGCGGCGGAAAGCCCAGACAGCCAGCCACGCTCTGCGAACGCGCACGCGATGCCCAGCTCGCGCTCGGGCCGTGCGCTACGGACCGGCCCTGACCGTCGGCCGCAAAGACGCACCGGTGGTCGTCGTCGTGCCTAGCCGACCCGGCATCGTGCGCCACCAGATGACGCAACGGTCGGGGCAAGTCTGTAGATCCCAAAATGGAGGCCAAGATGGCGCGAGTTCTCTACACGGCGGAGGCAACGGTCACCGGCGGCCGCGCAGCCGGTCACGGGCGCACAAATGACGAAGCCTTGGACGTGCAGCTCCGCTCGCCGAAGGAGATGGGTGGTCAGGGAGGTGGCACGAACCCGGAACAGCTGTTCGCGGTGGGTTATGCGGCCTGCTTCGAAAGTGCTCTCGGCGTGGTGGGTCGTCGCGAGCGTGCCGAGGTGGGCGACGTCTCGATCGACAGCCGCGTGAGCCTCCTTCCCACCGAGGCGCGTGGTTTCACGCTTTCCGTCGAGCTCGACGTAACTCTGCCGCAGGTTCGAGATCCGGAGCAGGCGAGACGGATCGTTGCTGCCGCAGATCGGGTGTGCCCGTACTCGAATGCCACCAGGGGCAACATCGACGTCACGCTGACCGCCAACGGTCACGACATCGTCTGAACGGCTCGCCAAGGACGCACGGATTGCGGCCCGCCAACCCGGCACGGTACGGCTCGCCACAGATGCCAACGAAGATGCAGTTCAGCTGCAGTGTTCGCCCAGAACCTGACATTGCCTGCCGATCCCGCTGTCGCAGGAGTCAGCGCGTGCCCACCGATGCTGGGCTGCTGTGGTGAGGTCAGTGAACGTGGACTCAGATGGCGGTTTCGGCCGCCATCGACGGCGATGGTGGCGCCGGTGATGTAGCCGGCGCGGGGTGAGGTGAGGAAGGCGATCGTCTCGGTGGGGTCACGCCGTTGCGGACCCTGCTACGTTGCAAGGAACGCCAACCGCGCAGTGTTTACCTCGTCGGCGTGGGTCGAGGCGATGTCGTGGGCCGCCTTCTACCGCGACGAACTCGAGATCTGCGTAGGAATGCCTTGTAGGACAGCAAATACCGGCCATCTAGCTCGACCCTGTTTCGTTCGACCCCACACAAGGTGACCCTATTTCGGTCGCCGAGAAATGGGTCAAGGTCAGCACGGCTGGATGGCAGCGGCGGCCGGTCGGGATGACCATCGGACGAACCAGCCGCCGCTCTCACTTACGCGAGCCCGACCTGCCGGGCGAACAGCGCTGCGTCCCAGAAAGCCGAGATGATGATCAGCCGGTCGGCGGCCCACTTGGTGGTTTGCCCGAACTCGACGTCGAATGCTTTGTCTGTTCCTTCGACCACGGTCCCATCGGGGAGGCTCATTTCGCCGGTGAACGTTCCGGTGACGTTGGTGACCACGGTGATCCAGTCGCCACTTCCGAATTGAATCGGGTACGGGTCGCTGTGTACGTACATATCGGGGAATGCAGCCACCATCTGCGCCATGGCCGCGGAGTGCGCCTTGCTGCCGTACACCGGCGCCGGCAGCCCGGTGATGTGCGCGACCATGTCGGGGTGATGAACGGTGTCGACGGCTTTGAAGTCGCGAGCGTTGAAGGCGTCGTCGCCCTTCTTCATGAGCGCTAGTAGCCGCTCGGTCCGGTTGCTCTTTCCGGTGCTGGTTGTCAACTGTTCTTCCTTCTCTCCGGTGCTACAGCCGTGCAACGCAGTGGCACGGCGACAAAGCGTGCGGTTGTAATCGCTAGGTGGGTGCGGGCTGTCACCACAGGCCCGGCCTGACCGGTCTGACCTCGCATGACGACGCGGCTATCCATCCGCTCGAAGCCGTGGATGGATTCTGCATATGCGCGGTGTCTTGGGTATAGCTACGACGGGCCTTCTCGCGGCGCATCAGAACATCCCATTTTCGTTCGCGGCGGTCTTGGGCATCTCCTGGATTACGTCCCAGTGCTCGACGACCTTTGCGTCCTCGAGTCGGAAGAAGTCCGCTAGCGCCCGCCCGGGGTTGTCTGGATTGCCGGGCTCGAGGTCGAGGTGGGCGTGGGTGGCGACCAGGTCGCCCTCGGCGATCACACGTTTGATGTGCAGTTGCAGGTTCGGGTACTCGCCGCGCAACCATTCCACGAACCCGATGAACGCCTCCGGTCCGTCCTGGGCATCGGGGTTGTGCTGGATGTAGCGCGGACCGAAGTGGTCGGCGACCGCTCTTTCCGGGTTCCCGGCGAATGCGGTGGTGTAGTAATCGACCACGACCTGCTTGTTGCGCTCAGGATTCGACACGAGATGGCTCCTTCCCTCCGTGTTGTTGTGGACGGCGAATCGCTGCGGCAACGCTTCGGACAATCCGGTGGCAGGGACCCTGCGGTCGGTGGCGGCGATCTCGCCCGCGGGCACCCCGCACTCGAGTAGATGCCCGACGACTAGACGACCCAGTGATGCCGCAGTTCCGGTGACGACAAGGGACACGAGACGAGCTCCATTCGGATGCCTACCTCGATCAAACCAGCCAACTCAGCCAACCGTTCCCATTCGCGGGTACGCACTATTTTGTAAGGTACTGATATGAACGAAAGTGCTCAGATAGCAGGCCTGGCGCGGGGAAACCTGTCGGGCAACGTCTTCGATCCGAATTGCCCCAGCCGGGAACTTCTGGACCATGTGACTAGTCGTTGGGGGGTGCTCATCCTGGTAGCGCTGTCGAGCGGGACGATGCGCTGGAGTGAGCTGCGGCGGTGGGTCAAGGGCGTCACCGAAAAGATGCTGGCTCAGACCCTGCGCACCTTGGAGGCCGATGGTCTTGTGCTGCGAGATGTCTATCCAGTGGTGCCGCCCAGGGTCGACTACAGCCTGACCGACCGCGGACAACAGCTGGTCGCGCTCCTCCTTCCGCTGGTGGGCTGGATCGCAGCCAACGCCACTACCGGCCCAGCCGAAGATGGGGCCGCCGATCGACTCAAGTAGTGGTGCCCGCCTCAGCCTGCGCGTGGATCCATCTGCGTGCTCACTACCGGTGTCGTCAGCCGCGCATAGCGACGGCGCGGTGCGCGTTGCCGACGGCACTCGCCGGGTTACGTCATGGGCTCGGCGATGATCGTCACGGCCGCCGAGGGCCGGTGGCTGTGGATGGACGCCGAGGGCTTCGGTGCCGCCGGGCACGCTGTGTCGATGTGGTTCTTCGCGCTGGTTCCGGGCGGCGTCGGGGTGGGCCGCGCCGGCAGAGCCGGTCGCCTGGCTGTCATGCCGGTTAGCTGGCGGCGAAGCGGGCTAGTGCGGCAACGTCGCGTAGCACAACGTCGCGGCCCGCGACGTCGATCCAGCCGCGTTTGGCCAGCCCGGTCAGCGCCTTGTTCAGCGATTGCCGGGTGACCCCTAACTGGGCGGCGAGCACCGACTGGCTGCCGGCCAGTTCGACGCGGTATGTGCCGTCGCGCCCGGCGACGGCGCCTGCGACCAGCAGCTTGGCCAGCCGGCGGGGCAGGTCGAGGAACAGGATGTCGCCCATCGCACCGGTGAGCCGCCGCAGGCTGCGCGCGAGTTCCATCGCAAAGGCCCGCAGCGCGACCGGCTCACGGTCCAGCAACGCCCGCACCGCTGCGGCCGGTACGACCATCAGCTCGGTCGACTCGGCGGCCACGACGTCGGCCGAACGCGGCTCGCCGTCCAGGATCGACAGCTCGCCAAGGGTCTGGCCCGGCGCCACGTTCGAGAGCACGAACTGGTCCCCGTGCGGCGAGTTGGTCACCACCCGCAGCAGCCCCGAGCGCACCACGCACAGGTGCTCACTCGGCTCGCCGGCGAGGAAGAGCACCTGCCCGCGCGCGAGGCGGCGCACGAAGCAGACCTCGGCCAGGGCGGCGATGTCCGCCTCGCCGAGGCCGTGGAACAACCCCAAAGCCGCAAGTTCGTCAGCGATCGTCACGTCTGCATCTTCACGTTCGCCGCGACGCTGCGCAGCACCGACTCACCCGGTAGGGCGTCAGCCGCGGATACGCCAAGACCATCCGCGCGAGCGTCCCGCGGACTCCGGGTTGCGCCGCTAGCCCAGCGCACCCGGCTCAGGACCCGTGGCGTCCGGCGCCGAGGAGGGCTCGCACGAACTGCGGCAGGTGGTGGTAGCTGGTGACCAACTGGTGCATGTCGTACGCCTGGCTGGCCTTGAACAGGACCAGGGCGACGGCGGCGAGGACCAGGGCGGCGAGCGCGCCGACCACGGCGAGGCCACGGCGATGGGTCCGGACGGTGGTGGTGGCGATGCTGGTCATTTTGTGCTCCTCATGCGATGTGGTCCCGCCGATGAAACAAATCGTGCCGCCCGCACCACCCACGCACAGTCACCACGACGACAGGACACCTGTCATCCACACGACAGGCCCACCGAACCTGGGAATCAGCAGGCCGCGAATATCGCCGAGATCCCGACCGGTAGTGGGGAAACCGTCACCGAGACCGCGCCGTCTCGTCGGACGTGTCACCCACTTCCCGAGCGAGATCGGTCACCGACATCATGAGACGTGGCACTGCGCTGGCTTCTTCTCGAGGTTCGCGGACGCTGTCGTCAGCCATGGCTTTCTCGAGAAGGTCGATGATGGCCTGCTGGTCGAGTTTGACGACCTGGGACCCGGCACCCGCGCCAGGTGGTCCATCGGCGTCGAACCGCGCTCGGCGATGATCGTCACGGCCGCCGAGGGCCGGTGGCTGTGGATGGACGCCGAGGGCTTCGGTGCCGCCGGGCACGCTGTGTCGATGTGGTTCTTCGCGCTGGTTCCGGGCGGTGTCGGGGTGGGCCGCGCCGGCAGAGCCGGTCGCCGGGCTGTCATGCCGGTTAGCTGGCGGCGAAGCGGGCTAGTGCGGCAACGTCGCGTAGCACAACGTCGCGGCCCGCGACGTCGATCCAGCCGCGTTTGGCCAGCCCGGTCAGCGCCTTGTTCAGCGATTGCCGGGTGACCCCTAACTGGGCGGCGAGCACCGACTGGCTGCCGGCCAGTTCGACGCGGTATGTGCCGTCGCGCCCGGCGACGGCGCCTGCGACCAGCAGCTTGGCCAGCCGGCGGGGCAGGTCGAGGAACAGGATGTCGCCCATCGCACCGGTGAGCCGCCGCAGGCTGCGCGCGAGTTCCATCGCAAAGGCCCGCAGCGCGACCGGCTCACGGTCCAGCAACGCCCGCACCGCTGCGGCCGGTACGACCATCAGCTCGGTCGACTCGGCGGCCACGACGTCGGCCGAACGCGGCTCGCCGTCCAGGATCGACAGCTCGCCAAGGGTCTGGCCCGGCGCCACGTTCGAGAGCACGAACTGGTCCCCGTGCGGCGAGTTGGTCACCACCCGCAGCAGCCCCGAGCGCACCACGCACAGGTGCTCACTCGGCTCGCCGGCGAGGAAGAGCACCTGCCCGCGCGCGAGGCGGCGCACGAAGCAGACCTCGGCCAGGGCGGCGATGTCCGCCTCGCCGAGGCCGTGGAACAACCCCAAAGCCGCAAGTTCGTCAGCGATCGTCACGTCTGCATCTTCACGTTCGCCGCGACGCTGCGCAGCACCGACCTCACCCGGTAGGGCGTCAGCCGCGGATACGCCAAGACCATCCGCGCGAGCGTCCCGCGGACCCGCCGCCACGACGTAGCGCAGCGCGTCGCCGTCGAGCAACGCCATCGAGCAGGCGGCCGCGCCGAGTCGCGTCCGCGCATGGCCAAGAATGTCGCGCCACCGCAAGAGATCCGGCTAGGGATTGGTCACCGAGCAAGCCTCCGGCGGTACGACGACGAGAGGGACGCCGCGCAGTAGACGTCGAGGCGGACGGCATCACCGTCCGCCTCGACCCCCCCGGGAAGACACCGCACCCCCGCCGGGCTCGCACCCGGCCGGCGTCCTCACCACCTCCGCCGCCTCAAGGCGGCAGTCTCATGGCTCCTGCTCCCATCACCGTCGTGTCCCGCCGACGAAACAAATCGTGCCGCCCGCACCACCCCCACACAGTCACCACGACGACAGGACACCTGTCATCCACACGACAGCCCACCGGACCTGGAATCAGCAGGCCGCGAACATCGCCGAGATCCCGACAGGTGCCGAACGCGCACCACCTCGCTTGGACGAAACCACAAGCGCTCTCGTCTCTCGCTTCGTCGGCCAGATTGCGCTGCCGCCGCGCTGAAACTGACGGACATCATCGACAGGCTGGATATGCACGACTAGGAGACCGGCATGGTTGAGCCGCAGCCACCCCGCGAGGTCCCTAGCAACGGTCACGCGATCAATCGCACTTCAGACTCGCGCAGTCATCACCATCCGTGATCGTCCGACTCGGCCGCAGCGCACGGGCGAAGCACCGACACGACTTGGCGTCATGCCGCACCGGCCGGAACCCCCAGGGCGGTCGTCATGACCTGCTTGGGCTCCGCAGGCAGGAATACCACCAGCGGCTGACGCAGCGTCTGGGCCTTCGGCTCGTAGATCACCGTCTAACTGTGCCGCTGCCGGAACACCGAATACGCGCGGATGCCGCGGTGTACCACCGACGGGTGTTCGGCGCTCGGGATGTCCTGAGACATCACAGCCGGCAGGACGGGACAGTCGGGAGCCTCGCTGTCAGGAATGGGCGAATGCAGCTGTCAGCCAAGCGGTGAGCGCAGCGTGTCTGAGTCCGCGTGGCTCGTTGCCTCGACGGCCTGGACGATCAGCTGGGTTGCGGCCTCGGGCTGCGACACGAAGGAGACGTGAGAGGCCGATACCTGCACGATCGTTGCGTTCGCGCGCTCGGCCATGAACTGTTGGAGCGCGGGCGGGATCGCCTTGTCCTCGGTGCCGAGCAGGTACCAGCAAGGCAGCGTCTTCCACGCCGGCGGGGCCGATGGCGTTGCGGCGAACGCGGCTGCGGCGTACGGCCGTTGCGCCGCGGCCATCACCGCAGCTGTTTCTGGGTCGACGTCGGCCGCGAAGGCTTCGCGGAACGCCTCGCGATCGAGGTAGAGGTCAGCGCCCTCGCTCCCGTCCGGCCCGGTGAACGGCACGGGCCTGATCGAAGGGCCCACGAGGCTGCCTTCGAACCTCTCAAGGAGCTGCTGCTGGCTCTCGCCCTCGTCGCACATCCAGCCGTTGAAGTAGACGAGCGCCCTGACCTGGTCGTTGCCGATCGCGGCCATAGAAATGACGTTGCCGCCATAGGAGTGGCCAACGAGCACGATCGGACCGGTCAGGGTCCGCAGGAATTCGGCGAGGTACGTTGTGTCGCCAACAAGATCGCGAAGCGGGTTGGCGAACCCGATGGCGGTAAACCCGCGCTCACGCAGGGCGCGGATTTCGGATTCGAAGCCGGTCGCGTCGGCCCATGCACCATGGACGAGGACGATCGTCGGGGTCTCACCGGCCATTGTCATCACCGCTTCCCTGGGACGGGTCCGCCAGCTCCGCCAGACTACGCGCCCGCCAGCGTGCACAGGCTAGGTCAGCGAACAACGCTGCCGTTGCCAGCACGCTGGTACCGCCAGCCGGACGAGGACACGGTTGCTCGAATCGGCCGGGTAGTGCGAAACCGCCACCGAGACCGCGCTGTCTCCTCGGACGTGTCACGCACGTCCCGAGCGAGATCTGCGGGGGACGCCCGCCTGCCGAGGCTGCGAGATGACGAGACCTCTTTGTGTCATTCCTGAAGGAGGGGGGCCGGTCGAGTCGTAGTCTCGGTTGTGTTGATCTTTCTTTCGCGGTCTCCGCCGGGTTTGGGCGCGCCGGGTTCGGCCGGTGTCCGGGGGTCGGCCGGAAGGCCGACCGCGTGGCGGCCGCAGGCCCTGGTCTCATCCCGATGATCACTCGGGAGTCACGAGGAACGGAGACCCCCTCCTTCATGCCATCAAGTGCTCGGCGGCCTGCTCCTGCGGCGGGGATTTTGGCCGTGCTCGTCGGTATCAAGGTCGTTTCTGCCGGGCCCGGGGCGGCGCGGGACCGGGCAGGGCTCCACCTGGACGCCGGCTGCGCTCCGGCTGGTTCGGCGCCTATCAGGAGCTGGCCGGGAAGTGAGCATCTGCTGGTCGCTGGTGGCGGTTTTAGAGTGGGTGCTGGCCCGGGAGTGGCTTATCCGAAGAGCCGACGTTTCGGGGCCTCAACGTTTGCGTGCCCCCGGCAGGACTCGAACCTGCGACGCCCGGCTTAGGAGAGCTAATCTGGCGAGCTTCGATGCTCGGCTGAACGCAAGCATCAGTGTGCTCTAGACCCCGTACTTACTGACCTGCGTGGGTGTTGGCTGAGCTTGGTCGGCGTTGATCAACAACAGCAGTTTGCGGACTTCTTGCGGACTAGTTGCGGACTGGCCGAGATCAACTTCGTCGAAGCGTCGAGCCGTCTGCGCTGACGTCACGTTGAATACGCGTGCGACTTCGATGCACGCGAACTGGGCACCGATCGCCGAATAGGGCGCTGTGGTCGGCCCGCAATCGTGGCTCTCGCGGGGTCGTTATGTGCGCAGTCGATCTAAGGGTCGTTGTCTCGGACGAGGATCCTTGGCTCGGCTGCCCGGGGTGCGTGCGGTAGGCCGCGGTTGTGGGGGCCGAAGGCATCTGTCAGGTCGCCCGATGTTCATGGTCGGCGTGTCGACGGGCGGGGCGGGATCCGCGAGGGGATTTGCCAGATTCGTGGCGGTGAGGCGGATCGGTTTAGCGGAAGTGAGTCTTTCTGGCGCGCTGGAGGCGACAGTTAGGGCATGACGGCGGCGAGGTCCAGCGATGCGGAGTTGATCGCTGCCATCGCCGAGTTCCGACAAGAACTCTCTCAGCGCGTTGTGTCAGCATGATGTGGTTCGGCGGCCCGCTGCTCACGACGTACACCGTCGCGCTCGGTGCGCTCGGCACACGCGTCGCCGTGCGGAGGGACCTCACGTGACGGGCTTGGCGGCCTGGTGCCTGCGCGTCGCCGGCGCGACTGGCATCGTCAACGGCCTGGGTTTCGGCGGCTTCACGATTCCTGCGATGGTGAGCGTCGGCCAAGGGCACGGGATCCTCTACACCTTCGGAAATCCTACGTACGGCAACGGCCCGTTCGAACGGATCGGAGTGCCGACATCCGTCCCGCTGCTGGCCGCCTTTCTCGCGGCCTGCGTGGTGCAGGTCGTCGGCGGTGTCCTGCTGTTGTGGCCACGGCGCTCGGGAATCGTGGTCTCGATCGTAGGGCTGCTGCTCTGCGCGCCGTTCTGGTGGGGGTTCGATCTACCGTTCGCGTGGCTCAACGCGGCGGTGCTGCTCACGTTCCTGATGCTGGCGTGGACAGTGCAAAAGCATGGCTAAACAAGCTTGCCTGACCTCGCAGCTAGGGGCCGGGTCGGGGCAGAACCGCCAGCGGTGGAGCGCACATAGCAACGCAATACCCCGTCCGGCGCCGCGACGCGGCGTGTGCACTGCTTCGACGGCTACCCGCGCGGTGAATTCACCCTGTCCGCGGCAAATTCGCTAGAGCCGCTGAACGTCGAATGCGGACGTTCGTCAAGCGCAGTGGTCGCGATGGTTGATCACTACTGCACATCCGTCTGGGATCTTCGGCCACGACACGACACCCCACGGCCGGAACTGGTGCGGTTCGATCAGACGTGTCCAGGACTTTGAGCGCCTCAACCGCTCCGTCGAGCGAAGCGACGTATAGGCCCGGAAAGGTCGTGGCTGCCGACCTGAACCTCTCTGCACGAGTGCCCGGACCGCTCTCGGCTTGATAGACGGCGAAGTGAACGCTGCCCAGTGCAACGGCCGTCGTCGTGTGCTTCATGCTCGAGCGGAACGCCCAATAACATGGAAGAAGGCAGCGGACCCGGGCAGGTCATCCCGGTGCGAGCCAGGAGCTCCACCGTAAGCCGATCCCGCGGGTCGCGGCTGGAGCGGGCGGCGGCCATGAACCGGGCCGCCTGCGCGTCGTCGAGCTCCAGCCAGGACCTCGGCCTGCGCCGAGAACCCGTGCCCGGCGTCGACGGGGCGATATCGCAGGCTCAATGGGCTACTGGGTCAGGCTCCCAGGGTTCAAGCACTGGATCGATGAGTTGCCCACCTGCGCTCGGTATCCTGATCCGGTAACCCCCCAGTCCCTGGAGACCGGATGCCCAGCGCCGGATTTCGGGCGTGCCCGCTCCGCGCCCAGGTCGATCCGCGCCTATTGCGATTCAGCGCCGGGGCGACGGCCAGCGTGCTCGCCGTGGTGCTGCTCATCGTTGGCGTTGCTCGACCCTTGGGTCTCGGCCTGCTCGCCTCCCAGGTCGCCGTGTTTGCGTTCACCGCGTTCGTGAGCTTTCAGTGGTCGTTGTGGGCACAGATTTTTGCCCGTGTCATCTGGCCGCGGATCGGTGCACCGACCGAGTTGGAGGATGCTCGGCCGCACAGGTTCGGCCAGTTCGTCGGCTTCTTGTTCACCGCTCTCGCGCTGATCAGCTTCGCGCTTGGCGTCGATGTTGCCGGCCTCGGCCTCACCGCACTCACCTTCGGCGTGGCAGCTCTCAACGCATCCACCGGGGTCTGCCTGGGCTGCAAGGCCTACCTGCTGATCCGCCGATTGCGACCGGCCTAAGCCTTGGTCGACAACAGGAATCGCGTGACAGGCGACGGTTCAATCGGGCCGGGCGATCGGCCGGCGCTCGTGATTGGTTGCACCCAGGTAGGCCAGGTCGAAGGTTCACAGCGCACCGCCTCCGGCCGAAGGGAGAATTGCTCTGGGAGACCGAGCGAAAGCTTCGGGGCTCGGCAGCGGGGTGCAACTTTCGGTGACGGCACGACCGCACTCCCGAGGCGGTACTGGGGGCTGATGTCCTGGGTGCCGAACATCGCCAGCAATCTCGTCGCCGCCGGCTCTCGAGGAACTTCGGTAACGGGTCGGGCTTTCTCGGAATGTCCCCGTTGATCACCGGGTTGCGTGCCGAGGCGTCGGGCCAATCCCACTCGATGATCCGCTCGAAGAACGAGCGCACTCTCCGCAGCCGCTGCCGATGCGCCTCGGGCGAGATTGTCCCGCCGCGCGGGTGCGGTTGTGGCCAGCCACACCTTGATGGAGACCCTGAGCCTGTCCAGCACCTGGCTCGTATGTGTCGGGGCATTAGAGTCGGATCCCGTACTGCGGTGGTTTCAGCTGATGCTGACAAGTGCGGGGCGACACCGTCCGGCAGAACAACTCGCGGCACTGCATCGTCTCCGCACTAACGCGAGGGGCGCGGCGTCGACGCCTCACCACGCGTGCGCTACCGATCTCCGATTAGACGAGCGGGCTTGAGCCGCGACCTCTGCGGAGCACACCGACTTCGGCGATGAGGGCGTAGATTCCATCGCCCCGACAGATCGATCTGGGCATTGCGACCTGGGCTGCGAGCTGCGCGAGATCGACGGCTACGGCACTGCCGCTTCAGGGCTCGTGACCTGGTATCACGAGGTCGTCGAGCCCACGCAGGTGGGACGTAGTTCAGCCCTTCCATGTTCCGAAGACCTGGCGCACCTTCTCCGCGGAAGGGAGGACGAAGACTCGGCCAAGTCCGCACTCGCGTGCCGCTCGCGGTCGGGCCAGGCACACTCCCTGGTCGGTTTCGTTAGGGTCGGTCACTGGTGCGAGTACGACCGGTTCGGACGGATTGTAAGTCCGCCTCTCGGACAGCCCCCTGCCTATAGAACGGACAATGCGATGGATGCGGATATCCGGACCAGGGCCGCAGTCGAGGAACACTGGCGGGCATCGGAGTGCGGGGATACCGAAGCCGAGCACGCGATATACGCTGCGGACGCGATCCTCGACTACCCCCAGTCAGGCGAACGTTTCCGAGGCCGCGCGACGATTTCGGGCCAACGCGGCGGGCACCCAGCCAATCGCCACTTCACTGTGCTGCGGATCGTTGGCAGTGGGAGTCTCTGGGTAAGCGAGTGCATCATCACGTATGACGGCGTGCCCACCTACTCAGTCAGCATCATGGAATTCGCTGATCAGCATCTAGTGCGCGAGACACAGTACTTTGCGGACACCTTCCAAGCGCCTGCATGGCGGGCCGCCCTCGCTGAGCCGATTCCGGGCGGCGACGGTCCGCCGCTGTGACTAAGCCGTTGGTTGACGAGTGGCAAATGGCTAGTTGCCTGGCGGCAGCGCATAACGACAGGCGAAGACTTCACCGTGACGAGTCGGACTGTGACCCTATTCGGCGATCGCGGGCTGCGTGGCTCGTCCGCTGGACGAGTGCACATTCAGCGGCCTGCATGAGTCGCGACCCGGGTCCGCAGCTGCCTCGCCGAAGATCATCTTCGAGGCAAAATGCACGTGTGAAGTAAGCGTGTGCGGACTTTGCGGACCAACTCGTGCCTACGCTACTAGCTTAGTAGAGAACTCGACGCTACAGCCCAGCAAATCCGGGCTCTCCAGTGGTGCCCCCGGCAGGATTCGAACCTGCGACGCCCGGCTTAGGAGTCCGTGTCCGGAGTCGTTGGTCATCGCCGAAAATCGATGGACGCCCCGCATTTGCTGGGCTTCGTGCGTTGAAGCGAGTTGATCGTTCGCGGCGTGTTGCGGACCTGGTGTGTACCCGTTGTGTACCCGAGTAGATCAAGTATGTCGGAGTGACGAAGTGATTCCGCACCGACCGGTCGCGTCGCCACCGTGTTGCGGGTTGAGGTGTTGCCGTGCAAGTGCTCAACCGGTCCAGGTCGTACGGCGCCGGGAGTATCCGGTCGAGGCACGATGTTTGCGACGGACTCAATCTCACCGTTGTGCACTGCCGGGAAGCGCTGCCGCGTCACAGGCGATCTCTCCAACGCGCCAAGCGACCGGTGATCTCACTGCACGAGTAGAGCTCGAACTATTCAAGGGTTGTTGGCTACGGTCGGTTAGCACTGGAGGCCAGTAATTTCGGGGCTTCCAGCGTTGGTTGACGACGGGAAATTGCGGTCCGTGACGATTCTCCTGCGTACCCACTGCGTACCGGGAAAGATCAACTCATTGCGTCCCTGCGCGTTTGATGCCCAATAAGCAGAGCGCCGTGCATCACTCGCGCTGACCGCGCTGATGACCCGCCGCGACTCGTCTCCGGCGAGAACGCGCGGGCGTTCTGGGGCGCTGCAGCGTGGTGACTTCATCACGACGCTGCCGGCACGGCACCCGGCGGTTGACGCGAAACGTAACGTCCGTAACATAACAGTGTGACGAACGAAGCGAACGGTCGGGTGTGGTTGCTGATCAGCGCCTCCACCGCCGGAGGGGCTGCCACGCTGCGGGTGCAGGTGTGGCGCAAGCTGCGGTCGTGGGTGCGTTGTACCTGCAGCAGTCGGTGTGTCTGCTGCCGGCCCGGCCGGCGGCGGGCGCGAGGTCCGGCGGCTGGCCGACCGGATCCGCCGCCAGGGCGGCACCGTCCGCGTCCTGTCGATCACCTTCGCCGACTCGGCCGAGGAACGCGCGGTGATCGCCGAGCTCAACGCCGCGCGCGACGCCGAATACGCCGAGCTCCTGGAACGGCTTCCGGAGCTGCGGAAGGAACTGGCCGACGAACACGCTCGCGGCAACGTCACCTACGCCGAGGTCGAGGAGTCCGAAGCCGACCTGGAGCGATTCCGCACGTGGCTGGCCAAGATCGCCGCCCGCGACTACTTCGTCGCGCCCGGCGGCCAGGCCGCCCGCGACGCCGTTGAGGAGGCCGCAGCCGAGCTGGCTGCGTTCGAGGATGCCGCACTGCGCGCTGAAGCACCGGAACCCGCCCCTGCCGGTGGAATGCCGGGGTTGAGGGTGGCCGACCAGCGATGACCGGGTCGTTCTGGTGGGACCTGCTCTTGGGCATGGCCGCCGCCCTGCTGCTGCGCCTGGCTCGCCCTGGTGATCGGGCTGGTGATTGCCCGGCCGCGAGGTGGGCTGCTGCGCGAGGCGCTGCGTCTGCTGCCGGATGTGCTGCGCCTGGTTCGCCGGCTCGCCACCGACCCGACACTGCCACGCGGGGTCCGCATCCGGCTCGGGTTGCTGCTGGCCTACCTCGCGTGCCCGATCGACCTGATCCCCGACTTCATCCCGGTCCTGGGATACGCGGACGACGGTGTGCCACGAACGCTGAAGGAGGTTCCGATGTAGAGGATGGAAACCTCGGATGCGGTGCTGCACTGGTGATGGAGGTGGGCCCTCCGGGACCGCCCGCGCAGGGGGAGGTCTCAAACCACCGCAAGCTGCTGCGGTGAATGAGTCGTGGTGGTGAGCGTTGCGGAAAAGGCGTCACGTGATGGCGTCAGGTGTGAACCGAGAAGGCGAACGCGAGTGAACCACTGATGAAACGTCGAAAGCGTAGCGACGACCGAAACCAGGGTCCAGTTGTTGCTCTGGGATGAGTCTGGCGGGTGCCTGTATTCCTGGCCAGGTGGTTGTCCGGCGCAGAGGTGGCGCGAGCTCGGTTCGGGCGCTGGTGTGGAACGTGGGAACCGCTCGCCTCGATGTGTCCGGTCGTGTGTTCGTGCGGTCGGCGAACGGGAGAACCCCAAGCGGCTGAATCCGCGAGGGGCAGAGTACCGATGCGGGGCAGCGGGGCGGACCGCCTCGTAGTAGCGGTGAAGCTCCTGTAATGGGGCTGGAGCGAAGGGGGCGGATTGTCCGGATTCGCTTTGGTGGTCAACCGAGCTTCTCGGGAGGAGCCAGGTGAGCGAATCGAAGTCGCAGGTCAAACCGTTTGAGATCTCGAAATGGCTGGTCTGGGAGGCGTATCAGAGGGTCAAGGCCAACAAGGGCGCGGCTGGTGTGGACGAGGTGACGATCGAGCAGTACGAGCAGGATCTGAACAACAACCTGTTCAAGCTGTGGAATCGGCTGTCGTCGGGGAGCTATTTCCCGCCGCCGGTGAAGGCCGTGGCGATACCGAAGGCAGGAGGCCGAGGGGTCAGAATCCTCGGAGTGCCGACTGTGGACGATCGGATCGCCCAGACGGTGGCGGCCATGGATCTGGAGCGGGCGGTGGAACCGATGTTCCACCCGGACTCCTATGGCTACCGTCCGGGGCGGTCGGCGTTGGACGCGGTGGGTCGATGCCGGGAACGCTGCTGGCGGAACGACTGGGTGATCGATCTTGACGTCCGGGCGTTCTTCGACAGCGTTGACCACTCCCTGATGCTCAAGGCGGTCGAACGGCACACCGACCAGAAATGGATCCTGCTGTATGTCAAGCGGTGGCTGGTAGCGCCGTTGCAGCAGCAGGACGGCACCCTGGTGGCGCGGGATCGGGGAACCCCGCAGGGGTCAGCGATTTCACCGGTGTTGGCGAACCTGTATCTGCACTACGCGTTCGACATGTGGCTGGCCCGGGAGTTCCCGACGGTCACGTTCGAACGGTACTGCGATGATGCGGTGATTCACTGCGCCAGCCAGGAGCAGGCCCGTCAGGTGCGGGATGCGCTCGCGGTACGGTTGGCGGCGGTCGGTCTGGAGTTGCATCCGGACAAGACGCGCATCGTCTACTGCAAGGACGCCGACCGGCGTGACGATCATGAGGTCACGTCGTTCACGTTCCTGGGGTACACGTTTCGTCCGAGGCTGGCCAAGAACAGGTGGGGAAAGCACTTCGTGAACTTCCTGCCGGCGGTCAGCAAGGACGCGATCACGGCGATGGGCCGGGAGATCCGTTCCTGGCACATCGCCCGGCGCAGTGACAAGTCCCTCGACGACCTGGCACTGATGTTCAACAGCATCGTGCAGGGCTGGATCAACTATTACGGGCGCTTCTACAAGTCCATGTTGTATCCCCTCCTGCGGCGCATCAATGATCATCTGGTGCGCTGGGCCATGCGCAAGTACAAACGGTTACGCCGACGCGAGAACGGGCGGGTGAGCTGATGGCGGAGGCCTCACGGCGATCGCCGCGGCTGTTCGCGCACTGGCGCATCGGCCTCAAACCTGGTGGCTGGACGATGGGAGCCGGTGAGCCGAGAGGTTTAAGCACGGTTCTGTGAGCGGCGGGGGGTGCGATTCCCCCCGCCGACTGGCCCGATCGTCGTCACCGCCGTGCTGCGCAGCGTCGTCCGCCGCGCCGGCCTCGCCGCGGTTCGCGCCCACTGGCCCAGCACCGACGATGGATTCGCCGCACTCGCCCGGCTCACCGGCCTCGACCCGTCACACCAGGTGGCTGCGCTACTCCTCGGCTGTTGAGCGGGTGAGGTGGATGGAGTTGAGGGCTCGGGCGGGTGTTGCTTGCAGCTGGAAGAGGCGCTGTTGAAAGTAGGCGGCCAGCTCGATCACCGAAACTGGCACGGCGGCTAACCACGAAACCGGCACAGGCCAGTCGACCGGCGGGTATGCGCCGCTGCGGGGCATGTTGTGAGGTCGAGTAAAGCGCTGAGGCTGCGTCTGTCGCGATTCCCTTACCGGGTGCGGAGATCCTTGCGGACCTCTGACGAGAATCCGTCAGCAACCCATCGGACAGGAGGACGGCGAACGTTCATACGCGCGGCGCGCGTACCGGATCAAGGCTCGAACGCCGCGCGGACACGACGGCAAATCGAGCAGTTGCCCGCGCCGACTGCGGGCCGTGCGTTTGCTGACGGATGTGGGGCATGCCTTGCACACTGGCAGTGATCTTGAGGATTGACGATGACTAGCGGCGACCGGGGCCCG
>CAWDGB010000021.1:0-18394 GCA_963801715.1 uncultured Actinomycetota bacterium
AATGATGACGACGTCTTAGTGGTCGGTGGTAATGATCACGTCTTCTTGGTGGCGCGGGTGGCCAGCGGCGACGGCTGCGCGGCCGAGAGATGCGACGCCGACACGATGAAAGCCAAGTGCGAGAAGGCTTGCGGGAAGTTGCCGATCAGGCGTTTCGCCTTCGTGTCGTACTCCTCCGAGAACATGCCGACGTCGTTCTGCAGACCGCGGAGACGTTCGAACAGTTTGCGCGCTTCTTGCTCGCGTCCGATGAGGGCAAGGTTGTCGACCAACCAGAACGTCGTCATCAGGAACGTTCCCTCGCCGGCGGGAAGACCGTCGACCGAGTCCTTGTCGGACGTCGGATAGCGCTGCACGAACCCGTCGACCACCAACTCGCGTTGGATGGCATCGACGGTGCCGATGATCCGCGGATCGTCGGGCGGGAGGAACCCGACGCGAGCGAGCATGAGCAGGCTGGAGTCCAGCTGGTCGGATCCGTAGTACTGGACGAAGCTGTTCTTGTCCTTGTCGAAGCCCTTCTCGCAGACCTCGGACTTCACCTGGTCGGCAAGGGTGCGCCATCGCCCGACGGGCAGATCGGTACGTCCCGTCTTCTCCGCGATCTTGACGGCGCGGTCGAACGCGACCCACGCCATAACCTTGGATTGGGTGAATTGACGCTGCGGACCTCGGATCTCCCAGATGCCGTCGTCGGGCTTCTGCCAGACCTGCTCGAGGTGCTCCATCACGGCGGGGAGCATCTCGCCCGGCTGGGGGTGGTGCACCGGGAGGTGACGGTCTTCGCCGATGCCGGTCTCCACCGCGGTCAGGGCGGCGTCGAGGAGCTCCCCGAAGACGTCGAGTTGGAACTGCTCGCTCGCTTCGTTCCCGATGCGCACCGGCTTCGAGTTCTCGTAGCCGGGCAGCCAGTCGAGCTCGACCTCGGTGAGCCGCCGTTCGCCGCCGACGCCGTACATGATCTGGAACTCGCCGGGGTCTCCGGCGACGGCTCGTTGCAGCCACCGTTGCCAGGCGCCCGCTTCTTCGCGGTAGCCGCTCAGCAGCAAGGCTTGCAGGGTGAGCGAGGAGTCACGCAGCCAGGAGTAGCGGTAGTCCCAGTTGCGCACGCCGCCGAGCTGTTCGGGCAGCGACGTCGTCGCCGCCGCGCACACGGCGCCGGTCGGTGCGTACTGCAACGCCTTCACCGTGATGAGCGAGCGAACAACGTCATCGCGCCAGTCACCCTTATAGGTGCAGCGCTCCACCCAGTCGGCCCAGTACCGCTCGGTCGAGCGCAACGCGGCCGACGCGTCGAGGGGTGCGGGCGGATCGTCGAGGGCCGAGTACCAGGCGAGTGAGAAGCCGCGCCGTTGACCCTTTTGCACGGTGAAGTCGGCCGTGGTGGTCATGTGGCTGGGTCGAAGCGGCACCGGGCTGTGCAAGCGCAGCGCGTCGTTGCCCGCGACGAGGGTGAGTCCGTCACCGGTGGACTGCGCCCAGGGCACGATCGACCCGTAGTCGAAGCGGACGATCAGCTCGAGCGACATCGTCACTGAGCCGGACAGGCCATCGACGATGCGGAAGATCGTGGGACGGTCGACGCCGGGTGACATGAAGTCGGTCACCTTCACGGTTCCGTCGCCGGTGTCGAACTCGGTCTCGAGCACGAGTGAGTCGCCCGCGTAGCTGCGTCGGATCGCGGTCACGTCGCCCTTCGGCGCCACACACCAGCGCCCGTGCTTGGGCTCGCCGACCAGTGCGGCGAACACGGCACCCGAGTCGATCCGGGGCACACACCACCAGTCGATCGAACCGTTGCGGGCGACGGCTGCCACCGTCCGGGTGTCGCCGATGATGGCGTAGTCCTCGATGCGGGTCGACATGGTTGCTCCTTAGTCGGGTTGGTCGAGCGTCAACCTGAAGGTCGCGGTGAAAGTGTCGCCCGGCTCGACGAGAGGCGCCGTGCGTTCCACCAGCGCGTTGGTCGGTGCTGCCATCGGCTCGAGGGCGGCGAACGGCTGACCGCGCGGGACCCAGACCTGCGCGAACGGGTATCGCGATCCGCACCGCAGCGCTACCGACTGGCCGGTGTCGCTCTCGATCGCGAGTCGACGGTCGCGACCGAGGTGGTACCCGTCATCGAACGTTCGGCGCCCTATCGGCGCCGACTCGCGCGCTTCGGTCACGACCTCGCCGGTGGGGATACCACGCGAGTCGAGGGTCAGGTGCCCACGGGGCGGCAGACGGAGACGCCAGCGACCGCGAGGCGAGCCCGGCAGACGCAGGTACGGATGCCAACCGAACGAGACCGGCACCTCCCGACGCCCTGTCGGAACGACCGTCGTGTCAATACCGAGCTCGTGGTCACGCGCGATCGCGGTGACCACGATGCGATGCGGAAACGGAAACGCCGGCGCATCAACGACCGTCGACGCACGCAGCCGAGCCGAGTCGGCCCGCACCCCGAGTTGCTCGACCGTCCAGCCCGGCCAACCGAGGAGCAGCCCGTGGATCGGCAGCCCGTTGCCGTCTACGCCTAAGGGCAGACCGTCGAGATCGACGGTGACGCCCGCCGCTCGATACTTCCACGCCGAGAGTCGATTCGCCCAGGGCGCGAGCAGGGGAAGGCCCGTCGTGCGACCGGCACGCAGCGCATCGAGCCCGCCCGGCAGGGCGAGGTGCTCGACCCCCTCATGTTGCAACGAGACCCCGGTCATTCCGAGTTGCGGCGTGAAGACCACGGTCAGTCGCCCGGCGGCCAGCTCCACAGCGGGCTCGTCGCGGAAGCGACGTTCCACCGCGCGGAGGCTCGCGCGCACGGCGCTATTCGCCCCAGTCGATGTGGGTCGCGTCGGGTCGGTTGATGAACGCGGACGAGCGCGTCGTGGCGACGTAGTCCCATGCCCAGGCCGCGAGCGCGTTGACCCGCTCGCGGTTGTCGCTGAGCAGCGAGGCGTGCACGCCGAGCCAGGACGCGTACGCGAGCGGGCCGTGCAGTTCACGGCGGCGTGGGCCTATCTCGGCGATGGCCGCGTTGCGGCCGATCATCGCCATGATGCCCTTGTCGCGGTAGTGGAACGCCGAGCGGGGCTTCCCATCGATGTCGGCGAGGATGTTGTTGGCCGCCCAGCGTCCCGCCTGCTGGGCCACCGATCCCAGCTGCGGGAACGGCGAGCCGTCGGGCGCCAGTGTGTTGGCCACGTCGCCGAGGGCGTACACGCCCGGGAAGGCTGGCACCGCGAGGTCGGCACCGATCTCGAGTCTGCCTCTGTGCCCCTGGGGAAGCCCTGAGCGCGCTGCGAGCTCGGCCGGTTTGATTCCGCCCGCCCACACCACCGTGCGGGTGAGGATCTCCCGACCGTCGGAGAGTCTGACCCGATCAGGCCTGACCTCGTCGACCTTCACCCCCAGCTCCAGCTTCACCCCTCGCTGCTCGAGCACCCGTTGCGCGTACGCATGGGCGTGCTCGGAGAAGGGTGCGAGCACCACCGGGGCAGGATCGACCAGATGGATTTCGGCTCGGCCGAGCTTCGCGTCGCGCACCCGGGCCGGAATCAGGTGGTCGATCGCGTCGGCGAGCGCACCCGCGGTCTCCACGCCGGTCGCACCGGCGCCCACGATCACGAGGTTCATCGCACCCCGGTCGATCAGGCTCGAATTTCGATGCGCATCCTCGAACACGGTGAGGAGCCGCGACCGGAGACGCTCGGCGTCGTCGACCGAGTAGAGCGGGAACGCATGCTCCTCGGCGCCGGGGGTGTCGAAGAAATTTGGCTCGGTCCCCATCGCGAGTACCAGGTAGTCGCCCGTAAAGGTGATGCCGTCAGCGCTGGTTACTGTCTTCGTAACCGGGTCGACCGCGGTCACGAGCGCCATGCTCACCCCGACCGGGTGACGCTTGGGGAACATCGCGCGCAGCGGCCGGGCCACGTCCGTCGTCGCCACCTGTGCCGTCGCCACCTGGTACAACAACGGTTGGAATTGGTTGTAGTCATGGCGATCGAGCAGCCGGACCTTCACGCCGTGCCGTCCGAGCTGTTTCGTGCAAGCGACGCCCGCGAACCCGCCGCCCACGACGACTACGGTCGCGCCCGCACGTGCAGGGCTGGCTCCCACAGGTCTACAGAGCTCCAACTAAGTCGATGCCCAAATCGGCCCCGGGTTCGGACGTCATCGCGACCGTCCGCGGCGCGGCCCAGATCGGCCAACCGTACAACCAACCCCCGCTGCGCGTCACCTAAACGTATGACGAAACTGCAGTAGACACCGAGACGCTACCCGCGCGTCGACGAAGGCGACAATTCCGATGGCCGCGTAGAGCGGCTCCATAGCCACACCTCTGTAAAGCTTTCGGAGATTGCCTTGCTCGTGTTTGTAGAACGTGCCGAATCGGCACGCGAAGAAGATCTGGTAAGCGCCGACAAAGACGAACCACCACGAAGAACATGAGATAGGGCGCCCGTTCGGGTGGTGCTGGCGGTTCGTTCCCCGGTTGGTCTGCTGCGGGTCACACAACAGTCATCCGTTTCCCTGGCCAGCGCACGGGGTTCGGGGTTCGGTTGGAGCCCTCCAGTGACGTCAACGGGCCGCCGCGCACGGCTCCGAAAAACCGTCCATGGACCGCCCGCAGGATCGGGTAAATGGCCGGCAAACGTAGTAGGTGTCAAAGCCGTTGTCGGACGTCCACACGACGAACGTGTCGTCGGCAATGCCCAAATCGTCGAGCGCGTCAAGAAATTTCAGGTGAAGTCGTCCATCTCGGTCAAGACGTCGCCCCAGTTGCCACGCTTGGTCCTGCTGACGTATTCAGGGTCCGGGAATCGGAACTCGACGTCGTAGGTCGCGACGACTTCGGCGTCCCCTTTTGTTCGAGTAGGTCGGTTGAAGTTCCATCGGGATCTGCGCATCACCGGCATACGGAGTCGACGTGACCGTGCCCCTTCGAAAGTACGACGCTGGTGTCCTTTGCCGGGCCGCTGCTCTTCTCTACACCGAGGAAATCGACGCCACCACCGGGCAGCACCTCGGGCCCTTCCCGCAGGCCTTCACCCACTTGGCCCTCATCGACGCCGTAACCAGGATCATCGAGATGGAGTCGAGAGAAGGCGCCGCAGAACCGTCACAAGATCGCGATCGGGTTGACCGGTGAGCCGGTGGCCACGGCCAGCCGGAGCGGCGCGATCACGCACAGGAATGTCCATCGCCCGAACTCGGCACACAGCGGGGCCAGGACCGAGAAGTCGAGATAATCGATGAGGTGCACGCCCAGCGCGGCGATCGCGAGCACATGCACGGGAAAGTCAACGCCCGGCACCGCACTGGGCGCGGTGTCGTTGTTGCCGTCGCTGCCCAGCAGGGCGATCTTCCGGTCGGCCAGGTGCTCCATGATCGCCGGATGTAGGCCCGCCCGTGCGTCAGCCGCGTCCCAGGGGCCCAACTGGAAGCGCCGCAGGCGATGCCCGACCCGGATGAAGACCAGGTCGCCCTGGCCAACCTGGACCTGCTGAGCCCGTTCGGCGGCGGCCAGATCGTCGGCGGTCACGTAGTCTCCCGGCTCGAGCCAGGCGACGCCGCGGGTCCGGGGCACGTCCAGCAGCACTCCCCGGCCGACGATGCCGTCTGCGGCCGCGGCGATCGAGAGCTCGGCCGCTCCGGTGTCGCTGACTATGTCGGCTGGCCGGTTGTTGTAGAGCCTGCCGTCGTAGATGACGTGGCTGAGGGCGTCGATATGGGTGTCGGCGTTGCCATGGATGTTCATGCCGATCTGGTCCAGAGCGAAGGAGAGCCCGTCGGCCGGCGCGCTGTCACCGGTCTGTGTCATCTTGTGCCGGCACGGTTCAGGATTGTCAGCTGTCACACGGTATTCGATGGGGCCGGCAAGGGACACCGCTCGCCCCAGCCTCACCTCGCCGGCCGCGGCGAGCACGGTCGCGGGCGTGAGGTAATTCAGCGCACCCCGCCGGTCGGCTGGCCCCCAGGACGGCTGGGCGCGTAGCTGGTCATACAGCCGCTGGAACTCGGCCTCGGTCATCCGTTCCGGCGATGCTGGGGCCGAGCCGGTGCCCGTTTCCTGACTGCTCGTCATCCCATCAGCCTCCGGGTGGGCTCAGGTGATGCGGTTCGCTATGTGCTCGCCGACCCGGATCGCGTTGGCCATGGCGGTCAGGCCCGGGTTCACCGCGCCGATGCTCGGGAAGAAGCTGGTGTCCACCACGTACAGGTTGTCGAGCTCGTGGGCCTTGCAGTTGGTGTCGAGCACCGAGGTGGCTGGGTCAGTCCCGAATCGGCAGGTGCCAGCCTGGTGCGCGCAGCCGGCCAGCTCGATGTTCATGTCGGCATAAAAGTTCTTGCGCCACACGTGGTGCTCGGCCATCCCGGTGTGGTTGAGGATCTTCTTCAGCTCGCCGTAGAGCCGGCTGGCTTCTTCGAGGTTGGTGTTGGAGTAGGACAGGTGGATATTGCCGTCCTTATCGAGGGTGACCCGGTTCTCGGCGACCGGCAGGTCTTCGGTGGTGAGCCACCAGTCCACCGCGTGCTTTGCCACGTCGGTCAGGGTCCACTGGGGGGCGAACATGGTGAGCTTGGGCTTTTCGCCCCGCATGGCCTCGGCATTGGACTTGCCGACCATCTGGATGTTGCCCATCGGGTACTCGTAGTCCTTGGTGGCGGAGTAGAAGTCGTTGAGCCCCAGCGTCTTCTGGTAGAGGGTGTCGTTGGGCTCGGTGGCCACGGCCGAGATCGCCCTGGAGTTGTGGAACATGTAGTTGCGGCCCACCTGGTCCGATCCGTTCGCCAGCCCGTGCGGGTGTTTGTCATTGGCCGAGCTGAGCAAGATCTTGGCGCTGTTGGCCGCGCCGGCCGAGATCACGACGATGTCGCCGGCGTACACCTCCCGGTCGCCGCCGCGGGTGACCACGACCCCGGTCACCGTGCGGCCGGCGGGATCGGTTTCCAGCCTGGTCACCTCGGCGCCGCACACCAGCGTCACGTTCTCACGGCCGAGGACGGGCCGGACCGCGATCACCTCGGCGTCGGACTTGGCGTGCACCATGCACGGGTAGCCATCACACCAGGTGCAGCGGATGCATGTGCTGCGCGGCCGGTCCGCCTCGTTCAGCAAGATCCCGCACGGGGCGTGGAATGGGTGCCAGCCGCCCTTGGCCAGGCCGTCGGAGATCTGCTGAAGCCGCGGCTCATGCGAGACCGGCGGCCACGGGTACTGCTTCGACCAGTGGCCCTCGGTCGGATCCTCGCCGTGTTCCCCGTGCACCTGATACAACTGCTCGGCCGCCGAGTACCACGGCTCGAAGTCGTCATAGGTCAGGGGCCACGCTGGGGAGATCCCGTCGACGTGCTTGATCTCCCCGAAGTCCTCGGGGCGCAGCCGGTACAGGGCCGCGCCGTACATCTTGGTCGCCCCGCCCACGAAGTAATGGATCTGCGGCTGGAACGGCTTGCCGTCCTGGTCGAACCAGGTGTCCTTGGAGATGTACCTCCCGGTCACGAACACCGGCTTGGGATTCCAGTTCTCCAGCTCCCGGGTCAGGAAATCCCCGCGCTCCAGCAGCAGGATGCGCTTCCCCGACTGCGCCAGGGTGTGGGCTAGGGTGCCCCCGCCCGCGCCGGTCCCAATGATGATCACGTCATAGTTCTCACTCATGGGTACACGATCGCCGCCGGACGGCCGCGGGGCAACCCCTCTTCTTGGTGACGATGACCGGCCAGCACGGCCTCCACTGGAGGTCGCCGGCGATCAACGTTCACCTGGCGCGGGTACAGTTCGCGTTCACCTCGATCAACGCCGAGCGGCGCCACCACCGTCCACGCCGCCCGGCAGTAACACCTGATGCCCTCCATCGCCAGCGCACCGTGGAACCTGACGGGATAGAAAGCCCACATGCCTGACCGACCTGGGCCGCTGCGACCAACAGGCGGCTCGGTCCGTCGGGATGATGGTCGTTCATCCAGCGTGGGTGATGTCGTGCGTCCGAATCCGCGATGCGATGGTCGTCGCGAACACGTCGGAACCAAGCGGTCGACAAGTCCCTGCCGACTCACCGTGCGGCGATATGGTTCGCGGGTGAACGGGAGGGTCGTGTGTTCATCAAGGCGGTCGGCTCCGGCTGGCCGGGCGTGCGATTGGGGCCAGGGTGCGTTAGATGAGTAGCGAGTCTGTTCAGGGTGGAACCGCCGCGAGTCGAGTGAAACCGCGGAACTCGCGCAGCACGCGACGCAGCGTCTCATGGGGGTGTTCGCGGACTTTCAGGATCCGTCGCGGGAGTGGCGGCGGTTGTTCTCGGAGTTTCTGGGCACGTTTTTCCTGGTGCTGGTTGCTGCTGGTGGCGGCGTGATGGGGCAGGCGTTTCCGAATACGATCAGCCGGACCGCGGCGGTGGTGGCGCCGGGGTTGATGGTGCTGGCGATCATCTTGTTCATGGGTAAGGTGTCGGGCGCGCATCTGAATCCGGCGGTGAGTATCGCGTTCGCGGCGCGGGGGGATTTTCCGTGGCGGCGGGTACCCGCTTACATCGTGGTGCAGTTGGTCGGGGCGTGCTTGGCGGCGTGGTTCGTGCAGGCGGTCATCCACGAGTCGGCGTCGTACGGTGCGAATTACCCGGCGCATGGGTACACGTCGTTGGACGCGTTTTGGATGGAGACCGTGCTGACCTTGGGCCTGGTCAGCGTGATCCTGGGCACCGCGTCCGGCGCGCAGAACCTGGGGGTGTTCGGGGCGCTGGGGGTGGGCGGCTATATCGCCTTGGCCGGTCTGTGGGGAAGCCCGATCTCCGGTGCGTCGATGAACCCGGCGCGCACCTTCGGTCCCGATCTGGTCAGCGCGGATTGGACCGGGTACTGGGTGTATGTGGCCGGCCCGCTGCTCGGCGCCGCGTTGGCGGTCGGCTGTGCCTTGATCCTGCGTGGGCACGGCCGCGATCTCGCCGCCATCGCCGCGGCCCAGGGAGAGCTGCCCACCAAAGCTCGGCACTCCGACCAGGCATGACGGACACGCGACACTAGGTAGGCCTGTGGATTGTTTGGGCTCGACCCGATGCCGCGAGCCTGACAAGGGCGTCCGTGGGTGGGACATTGGACGGCGGGCTGCGGGGCATCCAACTAGGACCGCGTGGCCCGCTGGGCTCCCGTGACCTGCCGCCGCGCTCCGCACCCGACTCCGCGAGCCGCCAGCATGACTACTCGCAGCGCGAGCCGATGGATGGACGCCCACGGCTATCAAAAGGCGCATGGGCGCGGTGAGCGACAAGTGCTCAATGCGGTCATGGCGAAATTCGGTGAGACCCCTTTGGTGAGGATGCGGTCACCGCGCAAACGCGTCAGACTGCAGCAGGTTCGATGAATATTTTCGTCGCTGTTCTTGTCGTCGTCGCCGTGACTGCGGTCGCTGTCGCGGCGATGTTGGTCGTGCGGCGCAACGCCCCCGATGGCAGTTATTTTCACGACGGAGACCGTGCCGCCGGTGTGTTCGGCGTGTTGGCGACCGGATTCGCGGTGCTGTTGGGTTTCGTGGTTTTCCTGGCTTTCACCAGTTACGACGCCGCCAGATCCGGAGCAGAACAGGAAGCGGTCATCGTGGCGCAGCAAGTCGAGACGGCTCAGTTGCTTCCTCCGTCGGTACGAGACCGGCTGACCGGTGAGCTGGTCTGCTACGCACGTTCGGTCGCTGGCGTGCAGTGGGAGATGATGGAGGCAGGCAAGCTCGGCGAGCAGCTCAACCCGTGGGGGTCGCAGCTATTTCAGACGCTGCGGACGGTCGATCCGAAGACCGCGGCCGAGCAGTCGGCATTCGACGCGTGGCTCAGCCAGACGTCGGATCGTGAGTCGGCTCGCAACGATCGCATCCACGGGGCGGTCGGCGTGATCCCGGCGCCGCTGTGGATCGTGTTGTTCTTCATATCCGGGCTGATCTTCATTTATATGTTGTTCTTCGCCGACAAGGGCGAACGAGCCGTCGTTCAGGCTGTCCTGATGGGCACGGTGGTAGCGGTCATCACGGCCATGCTGCTGTTGTTGTACGCGCTGGACAATCCATTCCACAAAGGAATCGGCGGTCTCCGTCCGGTTGCGATGCAGCGGACTTTACAGATCATCGACGAGAAGCTCGCGATCGCGGGCAATCACCACACTGCTCCGTGCGACGCTCGCGGGAACGCGTCATAGGTCGGCTACCCCTCTGTGAACTCCGGCTGCCCGCGCACCCTGTGAACACGGAGTATTCACAAGATCGAACAAGTTGCCCACAAGCTCCTTACCGTCCCCATATACGAGCGTTCGCTGGACGGTTCCCCAGACTCGCTGAGAGAAGCACCAGCGACGCGATGATGTCCAATCAGCAGCAAAGACGCCACATTCTCGATCGTAAGGCGAGGCAAGCAAAGCAGCGCTGGACGATCTCGATTCGACCGGGTAGACCATCTCTCGCGCGTGCGAACCACAACCTCCGCAGTACGTCAAAGAATTTTGCGAGCGGGAATGGGCGGAAATAGGGGAAAGTCGCCCGAAGAGATCCCGTCGAAATAAGATGAAAAGGGCCCTACCTGATCAGCGGGATGCACCGAATAGTCGTTGGAGTCCAACCGGATGTTGTGATCGCGCGGCAGCCAGGTCGAGCTGGAGCCGGTCACCTCTGACACGCAACACCAGCGGCAGCATCGCGGCCCGGGCGCCGTCGATCCGGTCGGCCGGGCGCGACAGGAGCACCGGCGTGGTTGCCGGTGTTGACGATGGTGATCGGCTATTCCCGCTTGTCATTGGCGGTGTACTCCAATTTGTGTGTCGGCGCGCGGGGCGAAGTTTCAGTCGAATCGACTGATGCGCGCTCTCGTCCGCGGTTCTTTCATGGATGCGATCGCTTCGGTGACTTCGCGAGGGATGAGGCGATGGTCGACGTCGAGGATCTGCAGGATGTGGGGCTCCATCTGCGGGGCCGTCTGGGTCCGTTGCTCGGACTGAATCCGGACGCCGTCGATACGGGTCTTGACGCCAAGTCGCAGGCCCTGGTGTGTCTGGCGGGGTTGCATGCGCTGGGCGCCGGTGATGCGACTTATCAGTGGTACGTGTCCCGGGCGCTCGCGGCGGGATGCACACAGGGGGAGGTGGTCGGCACCCTCATCGCCGTCGGTGCGTTGGTGGGTGAGGCCAGGGCGGTCTCCGCCGCCCGACCGCTGGCCCTGGCTCTCGGCCACGACATCGAGAGCATCGTTGAGGGCGCGAACGGCCGCGACGTCGAAGGTGCGATCGGAGCCGAGGGAGCCGGCGGCTCGCCGCCTGGTTCCGGTGGCTGGCGTCGATGACGGCAATGGTCCGGGCCGTGCATGTCTCGTCGAAGGAATACACCCCCGGCCCGAGCACATGAACGGGTCTTGGCGAGGTCAGCCAGGACGTTGCGGAAGGAGGGATCGGTTGTGACAGTTGCCCGAGGTCCCGATCCGTAGCACGATCCCGGCCCGGTTGGACCTGTTGGGCTGGACACCGTTCCATACCCGGATGGTGGCTGGCCTGGGCGCTGCTGCTGGGCCTGGCCTGCAACATCACCGCGATGCTTCTCCTGGTAGTCACTACGACGGTCAAGGCGGACACGTGTCGAGCGCGGTCTCGCCGGGATGGGCGAGAGCCGGCGGCGTGATCGCGTTTTATCAGATTGGATACGGGATCGCCGCGTTCGGCGTGGGCAATCTCGTCGACCATGGCGAGAGCCTGTCGGCGATTTTCGGCTGGACTGCCGTCGCGGCCGGCGGCATGGCTGTGCTCTCGTTCGCGGTCGCTCGACACCAGCCTTCGCCGCAGCGGCTACATCCGCGGGCCACGGGTCATCTGCAGTCGGCGATGTGAGCCGGAAGGAGAGGTGGCGAAGATGACCGCGAGCAGCCGGCGAGGCGGCAGTCACGGGTGGGAGCTTCAGCTGGTGAACGGAGGCGTCGCAGCTGTTTCGGATACGACCGCCCGGGAGGGCGATGACGTCCTCGAGCGGCAGCGGTTGTTCCTGATCAGCAGTTTTGAGCCGGCCAAGCTCCCGGACGTTCTGGTTTCCCGCTTGGGCTTGCTCGACGCCCTGACGCGTGGTGTGCGGGAGCGCTCGATGACCCTGATCAGCGCACCCGCCGGATCAGGCAAGACGGTCTTGGCGGCGGATTGGCGCGTTCGGCATCCTCTGCCGTGCCCGGTGGCGTGGCTGACCGTGGACGAGGACAGCGGCTTGCCGGGCGCGTTTTGGGGTCACGTCGTGCAAGGGATCAAGCGCGCGGGTGCGTCGCTGGAACGCGCGGGTCGGGCACTGCCGCCTTCCGGGGTCGATGCGTCATTCATGACCGAACTCGCCGCCGATCTGCTTGATCTACCGGAGCCGCTCGTGCTCGTCGTGGATGGCTTCGACCGGATCGGAAGTCCAGCTGCGCTGGACGGCATCGATTTCCTGCTCCGTCACGCCTGGCCGAAGTTCCGGTTGGTGCTGTGCGGCCGAGGCGAGCCTGCGCTGCCACTGCACCGGTACCGCCTCGCGGACATGATGGCCGAGATCGAGGCAAACGCGCTCGCCTTCTCCGAGAACGAAGTTAGGCAAATGCTGGCCGGACACGGGCTGACAATCTCCCCGGCGATGGCCGAAGACGTGACGGCACACACGGGCGGTTGGGCTGCCGGGGTGCGGCTGGTCGCATTGTCACTGCAACGGACAAGGAAACCTGGGATATCTGGTGCGACTGCTCCTACTGAGGTGAGTCCTGGCGATCTGGCGGCCGCGCTGGGCCACAGCGACGGGCACTGCGCCGACTACCTGCGCACCGAGCTACTCGCGAGCCTTCCCCGCGACTTACGCGATGTCCTGGTTCGGCTCAGCATTTCCGATCAACTGTGGCCGGATCTCGTTCAGCAACTCGTCGACGTCCGGGACGGGCGCGCGATTCTCGCTGATCTCGCCCGGGTGGGGGTGTTGGTCGAAACGACGCAGTGTGGCGATGGCAGCTACCGCATGCCTGAGGTATTCGCGCGAACACTTCGCGCGCAGTTGCGCGACCAGGATCCCGCCGAAACGGCGAGGCTGCATGGGGTCTGCGCGCGGTGGTTCGCGCTCCGCGGCGAGCGCCTAGCAGCGGTGCGGCACGCGGCCGCGGCTGATTGGACCCAAGCGGCTGGGATGATCGTCGAGGATCTGCTCGTCACCTCGCTGATCGACCCGCTCGCTGTCGGCCGCGACGGCTATGCCGAGGTGCTGAATCCGATGCCCGCCGAGGTCGAAGGTCCGAATGTGGCGGTGGTCCAGGCGGCACTGGCTGTGGCGCGGCACGACTACACAGCGGCGGCCTACCGCCTTCACGTCGTGGGAAGGCTCATCGAACCGGAAACCTCCCCGGTCGAGCTGGTGCTATCGGACGCGATCGTCCGCCTGGCATTCTGCGCCGACACCGGCGCGTACGCGGACGGGTTGGAAGTCGGTACGAAGGCTCAAACCCTGCTGGGCCAGCTATCGGGTAGTCGAACATCAGCCAATCCGGAGCTGCATCCGCTGGTGAACGTCTATCACGGTATTGCTCTGCTTGGGTCGGGCGCCGAGGACGCGGCGATCGCTGCCCTCGAATCCGCGCTGAGCGCGCTCGGATGGCCGAACGCAGCAGCGGCCGGATCGATCCATCTGCAGTTGCGCAGTCTCAACCTGCTCGCTGTCCTGCACGCCACCCGCGGCAGCCTGCGGCGCGCGAAACGGCTTGGCCTGGCGGGGCATCGGCTAGCCGAGAGCCTCGGACCCGCCGGCCGTCCGTATCTGTTCGGCGCGCGGCTGGCGCTGGCTTGGACCTACTTCGACCGGTGTGAACACACCCCCGCGCGGCAGTGGGCGGCAAAGGCCAAGGCCAGCCTCGGCCAAAACGCCGAACCGCTGCTGGCGCCGATGCTGTTGATTGTCAGAGCCAGAATCCTACGGTCGCAGGGATATCTGGCCGAGGCACGCCGACTCTTGGACGGACTGGCCGCGGACGCCAGGGCCACCCCTCGGTGGGTTCGTCAGCGTATCGACCTCGAGACGGCCGATATGCGGCTCGCCCTCGGGGACTCCGCCGCGGCGGTGAAGATCCTGGCAACCGTGGCCGACGACGCGAGTTCCCGTACCGATGCTGTGTGCACCCCCGCTGCGCTGCTCGACGGCAGGCCGGCCGCCGGGGACGCCGGAGCGCGATTCGACCTCGACGTCGCGCCCCGGATTCGGGTTGTCGCCTGGCTCGCCCAGGCATCCGCGCACCTCGATACCGGTGACGACCGCAGCGCGTCGTCGGCGATTCAACAGGCCCTGCAGATCGCCGGGCCAGAGCGGCTCAGGCGACCGTTCATCGAGTCGGCACCCCGAGTGCGCACGCTGATCAGGCACGGCCTATCCAAGGCAGCGATGACGGGCTGGCTCGACCCGACACGTCCCACCAGTGAACGCGTTGTTCCTGGGGACACGGCGCAACTCGCTCCAGCCGTTGCGCTGACCCCATACGAGGCGCTGTCCACGCGCGAAACAGAGGTTCTCCGCTATCTCGGCGAAATGCTGTCCACCGAGGAGATCGCCGCGACCATGTTCATCTCGGTGAATACGGTTCGCACCCACGTCCGAAACATCTTGCGCAAGCTCGCTGCGCCCCGACGCAGTGACGCGGTCCGACGGGCCCGCGAACTGCAGCTGGTCTGACCCGCAACTGGCGATGCGGCTATTGGTTGTCCAGCCCGAGTTCGTGGCTTCGAGCTACGGCCTGACTGCGGGATGAGACTCCGAGCTTCTGATAAATCGAGTACGCCTGCGACTTGACGGTATGGAACGAGAGGGACAGGCGGTCGCCGATCTCTCGGAAGGAAAGATGGGTAGACAGCAATGGCAAAACCCGCAACTCTGCTGCCGTGAGCGACGACGGGCCGTGGGAGACCTGGTTGATCCTGGCGAGTTTCACCTGCAGATCACCGGCTGCGTCGGTAAGTGTGCCAAGGTCCGGCCGTTGCTGGATGATCTCGCGAGCTTGTTTGAGGACGGCGGCGGCGCCCCCGGGATCCCCAAGCGCGATGTAGCACCGGGCCAATTCGAGGAGGGCTTGCACGGACACTGCCGGCAAGGCATAGGTGAGCAGCGGTCTCAGCCGCACGGCACGCCCGAGGTACAGTCGCGCCTGCGAGATTTCGCGGCGGTGCAGCGCCGCCCGGGCGGCCCACGCGTAGACGAGGGCGCTCGTCCAGTAGCCCTCGAATCCCCCGGACTGCACGATCTCCGTCGCGCGCTGGGCGTCGGCGGTGACCTTGTCCCAGTCATCGTGCGCGGCCGAGACAAAGCAACGTTCGGCGAGGATCATCGCCACCGTCGGCCATGCGTTCGCGAGCCTCGCCTCGTCGAGAGCGTGAGTGAAGATCGGATCTGCGCTGTCCACGTCACCCTGCAGCAGGTAGGAGATGCCCACGGTATGCAGCATCGCGCCTCGGTACGGACTGTCCGGGCTCAGTCCATCAAAGGCCAGCTGCGCGTCGCGACGCATCTGTTCGACGCCGCCGCGAAAGAGGAAGGCGCGCAGATATGCCAGCGTGCTCTCCACCGTATTTCCGTCTGGAAGGATTCCGGAAGCAGCCGCACGCTCGGCGGCGCTTGCCCACCGCTCAGCCTCGGCCGCGCGCCCGAGGAGCGCGAAGATCAACGCGCCGTGCACGGCGATCGCAACGTAGTGCTGCGCCGAAGTCTTGTCTCGGAGGCTTTGCATCCAGCGCAGCACCGTGTCCACGCGCCCGCTGGCCCAGACCGGCTGCATCACGTCGAGGACCAGCCGCACGGCCCGGTCGAAGTCTCCGGCCTGCTGCGCGTGGCCGATCGCGGCCTCGGGCGCGGAATTCGCCTCGTACCACGAGGCGGCGCGGAAATGGAGATCCGCGACAAGATCGGGCTCCCGCCGCCGCAGTTCGGTGTCGAGCAGCTCGCGGAGCAGGTGGTGATAGCGGTACCACTCACGGCGCCGGTCCAGCGCAACCAGCAGCAGATTCCGGCGCTCCATCCATTCGAGAAACTGTCCGGATCCCTTCCGCTGCAGGACGGCGTCGCACAGCGATCCGCACATCCGATCGAGGACCGAGGTGCGGCACATGAACGACACCTCCGCGTCGGACAGGTGGTCAAGCAGTTCCGAGCGCAAGTAGTCGCCCATGAAACGGTCATCGCCGGCGAACCTTGAGCGCACATCGCCTTCCGGAGCGCCGGCTCTCATGGCGAGTGCGGCCAGGTACAGCCCGGCAGCCCATCCCTCAGTCAGCTCGAGCAGTTCCTCGACTCTCGCCGCGCTGGCCTGGACTCCGGCGCCCTTGAGCAGCGCCGATGCCTCCTGCGTGTCCATCGCCATATCGGCCGCGCTCACCTCGACGAGAGCGCCCTGAGCACGCAGGCGTGCCGTCGGCAACGGCGGGTCGGTGCGCGAGGCGAGCGCGAGTTGCCATCCCACCGGGAGGCGAGCCGCGAACTCGGCGATCACGTCTCGGCAGTCCTTGCTTGTCACGGCTTCGATCTGGTCGAGCACCACCGCGATGCGCCCGGGGATTTGCGCGATCGCGGACATCAACCGCGGGACAGAGGTGATACCCGCGCCCGAGGAGGCCAGCGCCGCGAACACCGCCTGGTCGATGGGCTGGATCCCGTTCACCGCGACAGCGAGAGCGCTCAGCAGCACAACTGGGTCGTTGTCCGCGTCATCGCACGACACCCATGCCACTGGCGTCGAGAGCCGCGTGGCCCACTGTGCCAGCAGTGTTGTCTTCCCGTAGCCCGGCGGCGCCACCACCGAGATGACCGGTTCGGACGCCGTCGCCAACCGGTCCACCAAAGCGGACCGGGCAACGAGGCCCGGACGAGCGACCGGGGGACGGAACGCCGCCTCTGCAGTCGTCGACACAGCCAAGTTTGTCACCTCCCCATACGCGATCGAGTAGGCGTCATCGGCGGCTCATTGCACAAGGACTAGCTTCCACTTCGATGCCGAGCTCTCCAGCAGTTCGTGCGCATGACGAGCTTCTGTGAGCGGCAGGCACTCCGCGACGACCGGGTGGATCTTGTTCGCGCGGAGTAACTCGACCAGCACGGCGAAGTCCTCCCGGAACCACTCCGGGTCGACGGGCTCGCCGCCACCGCTCCGGGTCGCGAGGAGCGTCGCGGAACTTCTGGACGTGGTAGGCGAACGCCTTCCGGCGGCGCGACACCTTGTCCCAGAGCCAAACGGTCGCGATCGCCGCGTACCACTGGATGACCGCCGGCCAGTTCTTGTGCCCGTGCGAGAGCGTGGCGTAGCGGCGAACACGACGAGCCTGCCGCCGAGCCGCAGAGCGCGGAAGGAGCGAAGCGAGATCGGGCAACCAAGCGAGTCGAGCACGACATCCACGCCCTTCCCGGGAGTTCGCGAACCCGCGCCGGAAATCCTCGTTGCGATAGTCGATGGCAACCGCACCGAGCCACTCGACCGCGGCACGATCGCGCGCCGAACATGTCCCGCAGAGCTGACCTGCGGCAACCGCTCCGAGCTCGAGCGCCGCGACGCTAACCCGGCCGGCCGCGCCGTGCACAAGCACCGACTCTCCGCGCTTCACCTGCGCCGTGCGGTGCAGTACCTGGTAGTCGGTCATGTAAGGAAACAGGATGCTCACGACCTCCGCCGGGTGAGGTCCTCGGGCATCTGGACCGCGCCTGCCCCGGGAGACAAGTCCGGTCCACGTCCGCGCCCCACACCGTGAGCGCGCCGATGCGGTCACCCTCTCGTAGCCTCGTGCACCCCGGGCCGAGTTCCTCGACGGCGCCGACGAGCTCATGCCGGGCGTGAACGGCGGCTTCGGCGCGCCGGGGATGTAGGTGCCGGCTCGTAACTGGGCGTCGGTGAACGACACCCCCGCCGTCCGGACCTTGACCCGCACCTCACCCGGCCCCGGTCGGGGATCGTCCTCGTCCACCACCCTCAAGACATCGGGCCCGCCATAGTGATCGACAACGCACGCTTCATGTCCTCAGCCTCCTAACTGCACCCGCTCCGCCGGTGCCGGATCGGCATCGACGTAGCGGGCACTGATGCCGGCGCGAGGCGCCGACGCTGTGCGGGACGACCCCGCGAGGAACACCTCGACGATGACCGCCGCAGCAACAGCGTGATCAAACACGGCAATCCACGCCGTTGCCTGCCTGACTGTGTTCATTGGACCCTCCGTTCAGTGGACGAAGGGTCGTCCTCCCCACAAGGCTGGCTGCATAAGCGCTGCCAGCGATAGGACCAAAGGTCCTGGCCGCGGTAGGCCATAGGTCAGGCTACTGGCGCGTATCAACCGGAACATCGCGAACGTGCTCAGGCACTCAACGGGAATAAGTCCCAGATGGTGACCCCTGGCGCTGGCCGCTGACCAGCAGGCGCCGAAGTTCTGCGCG
>CAWDGB010000022.1:0-229108 GCA_963801715.1 uncultured Actinomycetota bacterium
GCGGGCTAGCACAGTCATGAGTGGGCACCGATCACGAGGACACCACTGGACCGCAATGGTCGGTGCCCGCGGGCTAGCACGCTCACGCGTGCACCAGACCGGCGATCGCCCGCAACCATTCCGGGTAGCGCCGCTCGTCGTCGGCCCGGAATCCGGTGTCCAGCACCCAGTCGCCGAGCCGCCAGCGCACGACAAGCAGGCCTCCTGCACCGACGACCTTCCCGGCCAGCGCCGGGCCCAGCCGACCTTCGATGATCGAGGCGGCGGGTACGTAGATCACCGAGTCGCCGACGCGATCGATCACCAGTCCGGCGGGGAACAGCGTGGCTGTCGCCGCGGCCCGCCGCCCGAGACCGTGGACGACGATCCGGTCCTGCCAGCTCCGCGAAGACGTCGTCCCCACGTATAGTCCGGTCTCTCCCTCGACGATCGGGCAGCCCAATTCGGCGGCCGGCTCCGGCAACGGTCCGAGCTCGCGCTGCCGGGCCGCCCGATGGCGCCAGCCAACCCGCATCCCCCACAGCGCCCCGGCCAGAACGGCCAGGCACACCAGCACGAGCAAGAGCCGGATCACGCTGGCACCGCCTCGACCACGGCGCCGTCCCGAGACGTCAGCCGGCCGTGCAGCACGGTGGCCATGACGCGGCCGGGGAGGGTGCGTCCGGCGTATGGGGTATTGCGGGACTTCGACACCAGCGCGGCCGGCGAGACCGTCCACCGGATCGTCGGGTCGACGACGACCAGGTTCGCCGGCTCGCCGATCGCGATGGGTCGCCCGTGATCGGCCAGCGCGCCGATCCGGGCCGGAGCGACGCTCATCCGGTCGGCCACGCCGCGCCAGTCGAGCAGACCTGGCTCCACCATCGCCTCGATGACTATGGCAAGTGCCGTCTGCAGTCCGAGCATGCCGGGCGATGCCGCGCCCCACTCGGTCTCCTTGTCCTCGATGGAGTGCGGCGCGTGGTCGGTGGCGACGCAATCGACTGTGCCATCGGCCAGCCCGGCGCGAAGTGCCGCGACGTCGGCGGCGGTGCGCAATGGAGGGTTGACCTTGAACACCGGGTCATAGCTGTCCGCCAGCTCGTCGGTCAACGACAGATGGTGCGGTGTGACCTCGGCGGTGACCGCCCAGCCCTTGCCCTTGGCCCAGCGCAACAACTCCACCGATCCGGCCGTGGATACGTGGCAGACATGCAGCCGAGATCCGACGTGCCCGGCGAGCAGCACGTCCCGGGCCACGATCGCCTCCTCGGCCACGGCGGGCCACCCACCGAGGCCCAATCGGCCGGAAACGACGCCCTCGTTCATCTGCGCGCCAACAGTCAGCCGGGGATCCTCGGCGTGCTGCGCGATGATCCCGTCGAACGCTCGCACGTACTCCAACGCCCGGCGCATGAGCGCGGAGTCGGCCACGCAAGCTCCATCGTCGCTGAACATCCGCACCCGCGCCGGCGAATCCGCCATCGCGCCGAGCTCAGCCAGCTGCGTCCCCGCCCGACCTGCGGTCACCGCCCCGATCGGCTGCACGTCGACCAGTCCGGTCTGGCGGCCGAGTCGCCACACCTGTTCCACCACCCCGGCCGTGTCCGCACACGGCTCGGTGTTCGGCATCGCGAACACCGTCGTATATCCGCCCAGTGCGGCCGCCATGGAACCGGTCTGCACGGTCTCGGCATCCTCTCGGCCGGGCTCGCGCAGATGCGTGTGCAGGTCGACGAGGCCCGGCAGCAGCACGGCACCCTTGCCGTCAACGACCTCGTCCGCCGCGGCCGGCCGCAGTGATCCGAGCTGTGCGATGACGCCGTTCTCGATCCGCACATCGAGCTGTGCTTCCCCGTATGGCCGCACGTTGCGCAGCACGAGCGGGTTCATGACTGTCCGTTCCTCGGGCGAATGTGCGGATTACTCACCGGGCCGCTCCCCTCCTCCGAGCAGGAGGTAGAGCACGGCCATCCGCACGCTGACCCCATTGGTGACCTGTTCGACGATGGTCGAGCGTTTGGGGTCGTCCGCCACTTCGGCCGCGATCTCCATCCCACGGTTCATCGGCCCGGGGTGCATGACGATCGCGTTGTCGCCCAGCAGCGCCATGCGGCGCGCGTCGAGGCCGTATCGGCGCGAGTACTCCCGCGCCGATGGGAAGAATCCGCCGGCCATGCGCTCCCGCTGGACGCGCAGCATCATCACCACATCGCTGTCGGCGAGAACGGGGTCGAGTTCGAAGACGCAGGCCACCGGCCAGTTCTCCACGCCGCGCGGCACGAGAGTGGGCGGGGCGACCAGGGTGACCCGGGCGCCAAGTGTCGTCAGCAGCGCAACATTGGACCGCGCGACCCGGGAGTGCAGTACATCCCCGACGATGGCCACCCGCAGGCCGTCCAGATCACCCGTGGCGCCCCGCAGCCGGCGCCGAATGGTGAACGCATCGAGCAGCGCCTGGGTCGGATGCTCGTGGGTGCCGTCACCCGCGTTGACCACGCTGCCCTGCACCCAGGTCGCTAGCCGATGGGCGGCACCGGAGTAGGAATGGCGGATGACGACGGCGTCCGCGCCCATCGCTTCGAGCGTCAGGGCGGTGTCCTTGAGTGATTCGCCCTTGGACACGCTCGAGCCTTTGGCCGCGAAGTTGACAACGTCCGCGGACAGCCGTTTGGCCGCCAGTTCGAACGACGTTCGGGTGCGAGTCGAATCCTCATAGAAGAGATTCACGACCGTCCGACCGCGCAGCGGTGGTAGCTTCTTGACCTCTCGCCCGGACAGCGCACGATCCAGATGCTCGGCCGTATCCAAGATCAGCAGAGCATCCTCTCGACCCAGATCCGCTGCGGAGAGCAAGTGGCGGTTCACGCGATACCTCCCGTGGCAGACGTCTCATCGGCGGGGACTCGGGGCTCATCGATGAATACGGCATCCCGTCCGTCGGTCTCGGTGAGCAGCACGCGCACCGACTGCCGGATCGATGTCGGTAAGTTCTTGCCGACGTAGTCGGCCCGTATTGGTAACTCGCGGTGACCGCGATCCACAAGGACCGCGAGTTGGACCGCACGCGGGCGGCCGAGATCGCGCAGCGCGTCAAGCGCCGCGCGCACGGTCCGGCCCGAGAACAACACGTCGTCGACGAGAATGATCAGCCGGTCACTGACGCCACCATCCGGCTCGACGGTCTCGACGAGCGGCCGAATCCCCCGTAGCCGCAGATCGTCGCGATACAGCGTGATGTCCAGTCGGCCAACTGGAAGTCGGACGTTCTCGAAAAGGCCAATCCTGTCAGCCAATCGTGCCGCGAGCGGCACTCCCCGAGTCGGTATCCCGACAAGCGCAACGTCGGCGCCGCCATCGGTCTTTTCGAGGATCTGGTGTGCCATCCGGTCGATGACACGAGTAACATCCGCCGCCATGAGAATGGGTGCCGCAGCACCCCGCGCAGCTTCGGTCAAGCTCTTGACCTCCTTGTCCGCCTCACTGGACGGGCCCTTAAAGGATGTCGACGACGCTCACCCTAGCAGCGTGCACTCGCAGATGGTTGTTGACGCACCGATCACGGCGGGTTACCGTCCCGGATAACATGGACGCGAGGCATTTGACATGAACGGGGATGCTTTCAGTGAGCGGTAACAACGGTCACGAATCGGGCGATAGTCGCGAGTATGCGCGCGCCCTCGGGAGCAAGTTGCGCGCTATCCGCGCGCAACAGCACCTGTCGCTGCATGGTGTCGAACGCAAGTCCGGTGGCCGATGGAAAGCCGTGGTCGTCGGCTCGTACGAGCGCGGCGACCGGGCAGTGTCGGTTCAGCGACTCGCGGAGCTGGCGGAGTTCTACGGCGTGCCGGTGGGTGAATTGCTCCCGGACGAGCAGCCACCGATCTCGACGGCTCCGGGGCTGTCGAAGATCGTGCTGAACCTGGAGCGATTGCAGACGATGCAGCACGAGGAGATCGCACCGCTGGCAAGGTTTGCCGCCGCGATCCAGCGCCGGCGGGGAGACTACGGCAACCGCGTCCTGTCGATCCGTTCGGAGGACTTGCGGTCACTGTCGATCATCTATGACACGTCTGAGCAGGGCTTGACCGAGCAGCTCGTCCGGTGGCAGGTGCTTACCCCGGAATCGCTGATCCTCGACGGCGAGCCGTAAACCCAGGCACTTCCCGGAGCGATCAGCTCGCGGCTAGGTCAGGTCGGTCGCGCAGCACTCGAGCGAGAACGCCATTGACGAAGCGAGGCGACTCGTCCGTGGACAACAGCTTGGCCAGTTCGACCGCTTCGTCGATGGCGACCGCGTCCGGAACGTCGGCGCGCCACAGGAGCTCGTACAGGCCGACCCGCAAAATGGCCCGGTCGACGCCCGGCATCCGGGCGATCGTCCAGCCTTCGGCGTAGCTGGCCAGGATCTCATCGATGCGATCCCGGTGCTCGGCGACACCTTCGACCACCGCGACCGTGTAGTCGTTGATCGGCGGCTCAGCCAGCGCTACTCGTTCCGCCACCGTCGCGATCGGGTCGGTGCCCCGCAGATCGGCTTCGTAGAGCAAGTCGACCGCTCGATTGCGGGCTTTGCTGCGCGCGCTCATGTCAGCCGCTGACCCGGCCGAGGTAGCGGCCGTCCCGTGTGTCGACCTTGACCTTCTCGCCGGTGCTGACGAATAGCGGGACCTGAATCTCCGCGCCGGTCTCCAGAGTGGCGGGTTTGGTACCGCCGGTCGACCGATCGCCCTGCACTCCTGGGTCGGTATGTGAGATGACGAGCTCGACGCTCGTCGGCAGCTCCACGTACAAGGGGGTGCCGTCGTGAACAGCCACGACCGCCTCGGCGTTGTCGAGCAGATAGCTCGCGCCGTCGCCCACCGTGGCGGCCGGCACCTGCACCTGGTCGTAGGTGGCGCTGTCCATGAAGACGAAGTCGGTGCCTTCTCGGTACAGGTAGGTCATGCCGCGCTTGTCGACTGTGGCCGTCTCCACCTTGGTACCGGCGTTGAACGTCCGATCCACGACCTTGCCGGAAAGTACGTTCTTCAAGGTGGTGCGGACGAAGGCGCCGCCCTTGCCCGGCTTCACATGTTGAAATTCCACGACCGTCCACAACTGGCCGTCAAGATTGAGCACCAGGCCGTTCTTCAGGTCGTTCGTGGTCGCCACGGAGCGGTCACATCTCCTTGCTCGAGGGGTCGCCTACGGCCCGACGCGGGCTCGCTTCGATCCTACCGAGGCCGCGGTCCGGTCCAGCCCGATCAGGCGACCCCAGCCGGGCACCCGATCAACGATCCAGCGTCGTCGACGCGAGCCACGACAGGGCCAGGACATAGCCCTCGACGCCCAGACCGACGATTACGCCGCTGGCGACCGCCGAGATGTAGGAATGGTGCCGGAACTCCTCGCGCGCATGCACGTTGGTCATGTGCACTTCGACCAGCGGGGCGGTCCGGGCCGCGCACGCATCGCGCAAAGCCACCGAGGTGTGTGTGAGCGCGCCCGCGTTGAGCACCACCGGCACCCCCGTGTCAGCCGCCTCGTGCAGCCAGCTGAGCAGCTCGGCTTCGCTGTCGGTCTGGCGCACCTGCACGGCGAGCCCCAGCTCGGCCCCGCCCCGAACGCATAACGCCGCGAGTTCCGGGTAGGTCGTCCTGCCGTAGACCTCGGGCTCGCGTGCCCCGAGCCGACCCAGGTTAGGGCCGTTCAGGACGAAGACACGGCGGTCACCCTCAGTCATCTGCTACCTCCGAGTACGCAGCCACGAGGACCGCTGGGTCTGGGTCGTCCACGACCACCGGCCGAGCGAGCCCGTCCAGGACGACGAACCGTAGCCGCGTACCGCGAGCTTTCTTGTCCACCCGCATCGTCTCGAGCAAGGCCGGGAAGGCGTTCGCCCGGTAGGTCGTGGGCAGGCCCAGCGCGCCGAGGACAGCCCCATGGCGGTCGGCCGTGGGGTCGTCGAGTCGGCAGAGCACCCGGCCGAGGGCAGCCGCGTACACCAGCCCGATGGAAACCGCGGCGCCGTGCCGCCACCGATATCGCTCTGCGCGCTCGATGGCGTGCCCCAGGGTGTGGCCATAGTTGAGGATCTGGCGCTGTCCCTGCTCGGTGAAGTCCGACGCAACTACATCGACCTTGACCCGGACCGAACGTTCGATCAGCTCCTGCGCCACTCGATGACCCGGGGTCGCCGCCGCCGCGGGGTCGTCCTCGATCAAATCGAGGAGCACTGGATCGGCGATGAAGCCGTACTTGACCACCTCGGCGAGTCCAGTCACGTAGTCGCTTCGCGGCATGGTGGACAGCGCAGCAAGATCGCAGAGGACGCCCACGGGCGAATAGAACGCGCCAACCAGGTTCTTGCCGTGATCGGTGTTGATCCCGGTCTTGCCACCGACCGCGGCGTCGACCATGCCGGCGAGTGTCGTCGGCACCTGCACGACGCGCACCCCCCGCAACCACGACGCTGCCACCCACCCGGCCAGATCTGTGGTCGCACCGCCGCCCAGGCCGACGATCACGTCGGAGCGGGTAAAGCCGATATTTCCCAGGACATCCCAGCAGTACCCGGCGACCGGCAACGTCTTGGCGTCTTCGCCATCGGGCACTTCGACGGTGTGCGCCGCGTAGCCCTGCCCGAGCAGATCCTCGCGCACCGAGTCGGCGGTCGCCCGCAGCACCCCCGGATGGATGATCGCCACCCGCAACGCGCCGTCGAGAAGCGGCGGCAACTCCCCCAGCAGCCCGGTCCCGACGACAACGTCGTAGGGCGCGGTCCCCGGCACCCGGATCCGGGTCACGGCGTCATTCATTGGCAGGGGCTTCTTTCACCTCAGCGAGATCGCCCAGCAAGCGGCAGATGACCTCAGCAACCCGGCCGGTGCTTCGCCGCTCGGTGTCGACGATCAAGGTCGCCAGCGAGCGATAGACGGGCTCGCGGGCCGCTGCGAGCGCCGCCAGCCGTTCGCCCGGGTCGTCCGCCAGCAGCGGCCGGCCCGCTCCGGTGCCGACCCGGTTGGCCAACGTCACGAGTTGGGTATGCAGCAGGACCACGGGTATGCCGCTGGCTACGATGGCCTGCCTCGTCGACTCGGTGAGCACCGCCCCGCCGCCCAGCGCCAGGACACCGGAGAACGCGGTGAGCGCCTCGGCTACCACGCTCGCCTCCAGCTGCCGAAACGCTGGTTCGCCGTCGTCGGCGAAGATGCGCGGGATCGTGCGCCCGGCTCGGATCTCGATCATCGAATCGGAGTCCGCGAACTGGGCACCGAGCCGCTCCGCGACCCTCCGGCCGACACTGCTCTTTCCGGTGCCGGGCAGGCCGATCAGCAGGACTTTCGGCGTCACCGTCAGCTCGCCGGATCCGCCGTCGCCGACAGTCCCCGATCGGCCAGCCGCTTCAGGTAACCGGCCAGGTTTCGGCGCGTTTCCTCGACCGAATCGCCGCCGAACTTCTCGAGAACAGCATCGGCGACGACCAAGGCCACCATCGCTTCAGCCACTACCCCGGCGGCGGGCACGGCGCACACGTCCGACCGCTGGTTGATCGCCACGGCGGCCTCCCCCGAGGCCGTGTCCACGGTCGCGAGGGCCCGAGGCACGGTGGAGATCGGTTTCATGGCGGCCCTGACGCGCAGCACCTCGCCCGTCGTCATTCCGCCCTCGGTGCCGCCGGACCGGCCGGTGACCCGGCGTATCGCGCCGTCCGCCCGCACGATCTCGTCGTGGGCCTGCGAGCCCCGCATCCGGGCCAGCTCGAACCCGTCGCCGACCTCGACTCCCTTGATGGCCTGGATGCTCATAAGGGCACCGGCCAGCCGGGCATCGAGGCGCCGGTCGCCCTGGACATGGCTGCCCAAGCCCGGCGGCAGACCGTAGACGAGGACCTCGACGACTCCGCCGAGCGTGTCACCGGCTTTCCGGGTCGCGTCGATCTCGGCCACCATGGCCGCGCTCGCCGTCTCGTCCGCGCATCGGACCGGAGAGGCGTCGACGCGCAGTTCGTCGCCAGGAGCCGGGGCGATGCCGGAAGGCGCGCTGACCCCGCCGATGGCCACGACATGGCTCAGCACTTCGGCTCCGACGACCTGCCTGAGGAATGCCCGAGCGACGGCACCCAGAGCCACCCGCGCCGCGGTTTCCCGCGCGCTCGCGCGTTCCAGCACGGGGCGCGCGTCGGCAACGTCGTACTTCTGCATTCCGGCGAGATCGGCGTGTCCGGGGCGGGGTCGGGTCAGTGGCGTGTTGCGCGTCTGTTCCGCGAGAACGGCCGGATCGACCGGATCAGCGGCCATGACCGTCTGCCATTTCGGCCACTCGGTGTTGCCGACCCGGACCGCAACAGGGCCACCGAGCGTCTGTCCGTGGCGCACACCGCCGGTCAGTTCCACCTCGTCGGCCTCGAAACTCATGCGCGAGCCACGCCCATAACCAAGTCGTCGCCGGGCGAGGTGGTCGGCCAGATCGCGGGTCGTGACCTGCACACCGGCCGGCAGGCCGTCCAGCACCGCAACGAGCGCGGGGCCATGGGATTCGCCAGCGGTCAGGTAGCGCAGCACATCCGTCAGTCTCTCAGAACAGCGCGCTGCCGGCCGCGACGGTGAAGGCCCCAGCGATCAGCGCCGGCCCGAACGGAAGGCTGGTTCGCAGCGAGGCGCGCCCCGTCGCTACGAGCACAAGGGCGACAAGCGCGCCGACGACGAACCCGGCGAACAACCCGTAGGCGAGCTGCCCCCATCCCAGCCACCCAAGGTGCCCGCCGAGCAGGGCCCCGACCTTCACGTCGCCGAATCCGAGGCCGCCTCGGGCGAGGACCGCGGCGACGAACAGCGCACTGAAGGCCGTGGCGGCGGCCAGCATCGCGCGCAGGAAGGCGGCACCGTCCGCGGTCGTGGCCGTGGCAGCGGCCAGCAGCACCGCGCCGATGACAGCGGCTGGCGCGACCAGGCGGTCCGGGAGCCGTCGGCGCTCGACGTCGACGACGACCAAGACGGCGCAGGTCAGCGCGAGGCATACGAACGCCGGCAACGGAGCCGCCCAGCCCGTGGCCAGCGCGCCGAGTACCGCCAGGATCGCCGTGATCGCGATCGTCGCGCCGACCCGGGCTCCAGCGGCCCGCTGGGCGTGCCACCAGCGAGGACGATCACGGTCCGGCGCGGTCCGGGTGAGCCCGGCCAGGTACGGCCCGGCGAGGACCGCGGCCATGATGGCAACGCCGACTGCCAGCGGTGTCCCGTCATGCACGAGCTGTGAGCCTAGGGGTACCAGAGCCTGCCCGGGACGGCCTGTGGACAGACGAAGATGGGTGGCGTGATCCCGCCCTTCGACGCCGTCATTCTCGCCGGTGGTGCCGCCACCCGGTTCGGCGGCGTCGACAAGCCGGGGCTCGATCTTGACGGCCGACCACTTTTGGCTCACGTTCTCGATGCGGTCGCCGCAGCGCAGCGCAGAGTGGTCGTTGGGCCGCCACGGGCAGCACCTCGCGGAGTGCTGCTTTGTCGGGAATCACCGCCGGGCGGAGGTCCGGTCGCGGCCTTGGCGGCCGGCATCGTGCACACGAGCGCGCCCTCGGTTGTGGTGCTCGCCGCCGACCTGCCATGGATCGGTCCAGCCGTGGTTCGCCTGCTCGCCGGCCTCGAGGGCGGCAAGGTCGAGGCTGCGCTCCTCGTCGACCGGGCCGGCCGGCTCAATCCGCTGGCCGCGGCCTGGCGGCGTTCGACCTTGCTTGCGGCGCTCGCGCGGGAGCCGCCCAGTGGTCGGGCCATGCGCCGGCTGCTCGATGGGGTGCCCCTCGTGCTCATCACGGACGAGGACGGCTGGAGCCTGGACTGCGACACCCAGGCCGACCTCGACCGGGCCCGGACCTGGTTGGCCGCGGGTAGACGCCCGGGAGGATCCTGGCTCGATGCCTGATGTTATTGCCGACTGGATCGCCCGGCTCGCCGCCGCCCTGGATCTCGATGCCGGAGCGGTCGATCCCACCCTGGTGCTGGATGTGGCGCGAGAGGCGGCCCACGGTGTGTCCCGACCGGCGGCGCCGCTGACGACGTTCCTGATCGGACTGTCGGCGGGTGGCCGAGGGGGCGACCGGGCGGCTGTGGAGCATGCCGCCGGCATCGCCCGGCGTCTCGCCACCGAACACCCACCGGCCACGCCGCCCCAGGCCGCCGACGGCTAGGCGTCACTGCACGAGCTCGGCGCCGGCGTACAGGTTCAGGTGTCCGTTGCGTACCAGCCCGGCAAGCAGCAGGCCGTGGGTTCGGCACAGATCGACGGCCAAGCTCGACGGAGCGGAGACCGCGATGATGCCGGCGGCACCCGCCGCGACCGTCTTCTGCACGATCTCGAACGACACCCGCCCACTGACGACGATCAGGTGGTCGGTGAGCGGCAACCGCCCGCTGAGCAGGGCCCAACCGACGATCTTGTCGACCGCGTTGTGCCGGCCGATGTCCTCGCGGACCGCGAGCACCGTGCCGTCCGCGCGGGCGGTGGCCGCCGCGTGGACACTTCCGGTTCGGGCGAACAGCCGCTGCTGCCCCCGCATGGCGGGCGGCAGTTCGGCCAGCACCTCCGCGCTCACGTGGAAGCCAGGCGACGACGGCGCCGCGGTGGACAGCAGGTCGAGGTCGATCAGGTCGGCGCTGCACACCCCACATGCCGACGAGGTGAGGAAGGCCCGCGGACGAGGCGGGTCAACGTCTTCGCGGAGCCGGACGTCGATCCGATCGGTGTCGTCGTCCCGACAGGAACGCAGCTCGATCACGTCGTCTGCGGCGCGGACCCCTGACTCCGCGACCAGCCATCCCGCAGCGAGTTCCACATCGTGGCCTGGCGTACGCATGATCGTTGCGAGCGTCGGTCCGCCGTGAACGCCGAGGACAAGGGGCGCCTCGACCGCGAGATCGTCCGGCCCCGGCGTCATGCGGCTGGCGTCGACTCGAACAACCGCCCGCCGAGTGGTCATCACCGACATGCTGGCCTCCGTGATCTCAGGGTAGGTGAGTCGACAGGGATAGCGCGGTGCGCATGGCCTCGACGGGCGCTGGCCGGTTGGTCATCAGCCGGACCTGCTCGGCCGCCAGGTGCAACAGCATCACGTGGCCGCCGATGGCCAGGCCACCGCTTCGGCGGATGCCTTCCGCCAACGCGGTCGGCCAGGGCTGATAGACAACGTCGAGCAGCGTCACCCCGCGCGGCCACAGCACGGTGGCCAGCGAATCGGCCGCTCCAGCGGGCAGCGTCGAGATGATCAGGTCGACGGAGCGTAGGACGTCGACGGCGTCGAGGCGGCGCACGTCGATCCGCACATCCGCTCGTTCGGCCGTGGCCCGCAACTGCCCGGTCCGAGCCGGATCGCGTACCAAGACCAGACAGCTCGCCACGCCCAACTCTCGCAGCGCCACCAGGCCGGCCGAGGCGGTTCCACCGGCGCCGAGCATCGCCACCGAGGACGGTGACACCTCGTGCTCGGCGAGGGCGCCGAGGATGCCGGCGACGTCGGTGTTGTCCGCCCGCCAACTCCCCGATCCCATCGGCAGCAGCGTGTTCGCCGCGCCGGCTTGGGACGCGCGTTCCCCTGCCGCCGCCGCCAGGTCGAGCGCCGCTCGCTTCAACGGCATCGTGCAGGAGAATCCAGCCCAGTCCGGTCCAGCGGCGGCAAGGACGACGGGTAGTTCGCTGACCCCGCAGTCGATAGCGGCATACCGCCACGGGAGGCCGAGCGCCTGGTAGGCCGCGTTGTGCAGCGCCGGGGAGAGCGAGTGGGCGATGGGCCGACCTAGCACGGCCGCGCGAGTGACTTCCGGCTTGCTCGCGGGCTCGGAAGTGATCAGCCGCATCCCCAGTGGTTGGCCTGGCACCTCGCCACCGCTTTGGCGAAGTCCGTGTCACTGGCCGTGAAGTACAGATGTCCGGCAGCGTCGCCGTTCACGTAGTAGATCCACTTACCGGGAGCCGGATGGATCGCTGCGGACATCGCGGCCGAACCCGGGTTGCTGATCGGGGTCGGCGGCAGCCCCTTGTGGGCGTAGGTGTTGTACGGCGAGTTGACCTTGGAGTAGTCCTGCTTGGACGGATCCAGGCCGGCCACGATCGCACCGTAAATGCTCGACGCGTCGACCTTGAGCGGGTCGCCTGCGGCGAGCCGGTTGTAGATCACCCGGGCGACCTTGGCCTGGTCGTCAGGGAACTTCGCCTCGCGCTCGATCATGGATGCGACGATCAACGCCTGGTAGGGCGAGGTGCCCAGCGCCTTGGCTCCCAGCGAGAACTGCGCGTCCCGGTCGGCGCGGGTGAACGCGGCGATCATCACCTGCAGGGCGTCCGTGGGCGATGACCCGGGATCGAAGTTGTAGGTGGCTGGGAACAGGAATCCTTCGGCCGAGGTGATCGGACCGCCACCGGGCAAGGTGTACGCGGCGGGTAGTCCGAGATTGGCGATATCGCCGGCCGCGGCTTGCACCTGTGTCGTCGGCACGCCGAGGACGCCGGCCACCTTGGTCACTGTGTCGCGCTCGGTTGTGCCCTCGGGCAGCGACACGCTGAGCGCGGTTCGCGACGCAGGATCGAGCATCAGCGTGAGGGCGCTGGCTGCCGACATGTGCGACCGCAGGGTGTAGATCCCAGGCTGGAGCAATCCGGAGTCGGCATTCTCCTGGGCGGCGTGGATGAAGGCCCGGCCAGTTCGTACTACCCCGGCCTTGGAGAGCGTCGCGCCGATTTGGGCTGCCCCTTCGCCGGAGTGCACTTCGACCCGCACCGTGCCCGTACCGGATCCGGACCAGTCATCCGGCGCGAGCCGGCTCGTGACGAACGGTTTGACCACGAACCAGCCGGTCAGGCCTACCGCCGCCACGATGAGCGCAACGAGGACGATGAGTACCCGTCGGCCGCGGCGCTGGCGCTGCCGTCGGCGCTGCTCGGCTCGGTGGCGCTGAAGGACCGGATGCGAACCTTCCGCCGCGCGCAGCGTCGGGTAGCGCTCGTGATAGGAGGTGACGTAGTGGTCATGGTCGTCTTGACCGAACAGCAAGCCGTGTGGGTCGACTGTCTCGAGCGAGTCGCGATACTCGTGGCTCACCACGCGGCGGTACCTCCTCGACGCCCGGTCGGGCAATTATCGCTCCGGCAACTCACCAGCGGCTTTTTCCGCCGGGCGGGAGTCCAGCCAGCGCTGCAGTAGCACGACGGCGGCCGCCTGGTCCACGACCGCTCGCCTGGCCCTCCCTCGAACCCCGCGCTCGCTGAGCGTACGCGTTGCCGAGACCGTCGTGAGCCGTTCATCCACCAGCACGACGGAAATCTCTGGAACGTGTTGTCGTAATTTATCGGCATATGTCCGGGCTTGTTGGGCGGCTTGGCCCGCTCGTCCGGCCAATGTCACCGGGTCGCCAACGACAACCCCGACCGCGTCGAATTCGCCTACCAAGTCGGCGAGCTCGACCAGGTCACGCCCACCATCGGCATCGCGGGTGAGCGTGACCAGAGGCGTGGCGAGCACCCCTGCCGGATCACTACGGGCGACACCGACCCGCACTGTGCCAACGTCCACGCCGAGCCACACGCCCCGCGGATATCTGGAGGGCTCGTCAGGCGTGATCGGCAAGATAGGCCCTCGCCGCGCGCAGCGCCTCGGGCAGACGGGACGCGTCGCCGCCCGCTCCCTGCGCTACGTCCGGTTTGCCACCACCGCGAGCGCCGATGATCGGGGCGAACACCTTGACCAGATCGCCCGCCCCGAGACCGATGGCCCGACCTCGCTCGTTCACCGCGGCGACGAACGCGACTGCGCCGTTGGCGCCGTCCGCCCGCGAGGCAAGCAACACGACTCCCGGATCGTTGGCCGGCAGCCGGCCGCGCACGTCTTGCGCCAGCCCGCGCAGGTCGTTGCCCGCGACACCCGTCGGTGCTTCGGCCACCACAGCGCGAGCGCGCCCAATCTGCTCCGCGGCCGCCGCGAGCGGACCGGCGCTCGCAAGCACCTGGGCGACTCGCAACGATGCTAGTTCCCGCTCGGCCGAGCGCAGCCGGTCGACCATGGCCGCCACCCGATCCGGCAACTCGGCCGGCTTGGCCTTCAAGGTCTCGGTCAGCTGCGACACGATCGCCCGCTCCGTGGCGAGATAGCGCATTGCCTCCAGGCCGACGTACGCCTCGACCCGGCGCACGCCGGATCCGATCGAAGACTCCCCGACGATCGTTACGGTGCCGATCTGGGAGGCCCGCTCGACGTGCGTGCCTCCGCACAACTCGCGCGACCATGGTCCGCCTATCTCCACGACGCGCACGGTCTGGTCGTACGTCTCGCCGAACAGCGCCAGGGCGCCAATCTCTCGGGCCTGCTCGAGCGGCATATATCTCACGGTGACGGGGAGATCACGCCGCAACGCCTGATTGGACACATCCTCGATGTCCGCCCGAGTGCGCGCGTCCAGCGCGTGTCCCCAGGCGAAGTCCAGGCGCAGGTAGCCCGGACGGTTGAGGGAACCACTCTGCAGTGCGGTCGGACCGAGCACCTGACGCAGCGCGGCGTGCACGACGTGCGTACCTGAATGCGCCTGGCGGGCAGACGTGCGCCACTCCGGATCGACCGACGCCAACGCCTCCGCGCCGACCACGACCTCACCGGTCTCGACAACACCCCGGTGCACGATCAGGCCCTTCACGGGCTTTTGCACGTCCGTGACCCTGATCCGCGCGTCACCCGCGGTGATCACACCCTGATCTGCGGTCTGGCCACCGGATTCGGCGTAGAAGGGGGTGCGGTCGAGCACGACCTCGACCGTTTCGCCCTCGCGAGCAGCCGGCACACCGATACCGTCACGAATCAAGCCGCGCACCGACGTCGGAGTGTCGATCTCGTCGTACCCGGTGAACGGCGTCTCCCCCACCGCGCGCAGCTCACGCAGCACGGAATCGCTCTCGACTCCCACCTTGCGTGCCTGCGCGTCGGCCTTGGCCCGGGCTCGCTGCTCCGCCATAAGCGCTCGGAAGCCGGCCTCGTCGACCGACAGGCCCTGCTCCTGTGCCATTTCGAGCGTCAGGTCGATGGGAAACCCGTAGGTGTCATGCAGCTGGAACGCGGTCGACCCAGAGATCATCTTCTGATTGGCGGAACGCAACTGGCTGACCGCGTTGTCGAAGATCGTGGTGCCGGAGGCGACGGTGCGCGCGAACGTCTTCTCCTCGCCGTAGGCGATCATCGAGATCCGTTCGAACTCGTCGGCCAGCTCCGGATAGGACGGAGCCATGCATTCGAGGGCCACGGGCATCAGCAGCGGGAGCGCCGGCCGGTCATAGCCCAGCAGCCGCATCGAGCGGATCGCTCGCCGCAGAATCCGGCGCAGGACGTAGCCGCGGCCCTCGTTCGAGGGCGTCACGCCGTCGCCGATGAGCATCAGGGCGCTGCGCACGTGGTCCGCGATGACCCGCAGCCGCACATCGTCCGGATCGGACTCACTGGCGACGTGTCCGGATTTCGCGCCGTAGCGCACCCCGGTAGCCGCCGCGGCGGCGTCCAGGATCGGACGGGTCTCGTCGATCTCGTAGAGGTTGTCTACGCCCTGCATCAGGGTTGCCATCCGCTCGAGACCGAGGCCGGTATCGATGTTCTTGGCCGGCAGCTCGGCAAGGATCTCGTAGTCGCCTTTCTTGGGCCCGGTCGACGCGCCCCGTTCGTACTGCATGAAGACGAGGTTCCAGTACTCCAGGTAGCGGTCCTCGTCGACGGAGGGGCCACCGTCCGGGCCGTACTCGGACCCGCGGTCGTAGAACAACTCGCTGCACGTGCCCGCCGGACCCGGGATACCCATGTCCCAGGTGTTGTCCTCTCTGCCGCGCCGCACGATCCGCTCGGGCGGCACGCCAATCTGATCGCGCCAGATCGCGAAGGCTTCGTCGTCGTCGAGGTACACGGTCGGCCAGATCCGCTCGGGGTCGAGTCCGTAGCCACCGTCCTCGAGCGAGTTCGTCGAAAGGTCCCACGCGAGCTGAATCGCGCCGGACTTGAAATAATCGCCGAAGCTGAAGTTCCCGCACATCTGGAAAAACGTTCCGTGCCGCGTGGTCTTGCCGACTTCCTCGATGTCCTGCGTGCGAATGCATTTTTGGACGCTCGTCGCGCGTCGCCAGGGCGGCTTGAGCTGTCCCACGAAGTACGGGACGAACTGCACCATGCCGGCATTGACGAACAGCAGATTCGGATCCTCGTACGGCAGCGGAACGCTCGGCACGACGACGTGCCCGGCGGCTTCGAAGTGCGCGAGAAACCGTCGGCGGATCTCAGCGGATCTCATGTCGGTTCCCGTTGCCCCAAGTCGCCGTCGAGTCCGGCGCCCGCTCGCAGCGTGGCCTCGCGTTGTTGCATCGCGGTCCGGACATCGGCCGCGAAGTCGCTCAGCGAATCGGCTATCTCGTCGACCCCGGCCGCGAAGCTGGCCGCGATACCGGATGGCCGCATTCGTTCCGCGATCCGGCTGAGCTTGCGAACCACCAAGGCGCCGATGGTCACCCCCATGCTCAGCCAGAACAGGCGTCGAATCACCGCGCCCTCCTTGGTGCACGGTGGCGTCGCCGGACCTCACGCATGATCTCGGTATCACGCCGATCCCGGACGGTCTTGCGCACGCCATAGGAAAACGCGGCGACCTTGATGAGCGGGCTGCCGACCGCGCTGGTGACGATCGATGTCAGCGCCGCCGCGTTGCTGGTCATGTTGTTCACACCTTTGGTAATGCCGCCGACCTCGTCGAGTTGCTCGTTCACACCGTTGAGGGTGATCTGCGCTCCCGCGAGGAGGGGAACAGTGCCCTCGCGGGTCTGGCGGATCGTCAAGGTTGCCTCGTCAAGGGTGTGCCCGAGCTTGAACAATGGGACGGCCAGGAGGAAGACGAGCAATACGAACGCACCGGCCGCGATGAGCGCCGCGATTTCCCCACCGGACACCGGTGATCCTCCTTCAGATGTGCTCTGCCACCGAGCGGGCAACGCTGCGACCCTACTCGCTGACTAACCCGGCTTCTCGGCCTGATTCGGCTGGCTCGCAGCGCCGCGAACCACGGCTCGGAGCGCGGCGACGCGCTCGACCAACTCACGCTCGGCACCGCGTCGCGCCGGGTGGTAATAGTCCTGTCCGACAAGCCCGTCGGGCGGGTATTGCTGGCTGACAACGCCTTCCGGCGCGTCGTGCGGGTAGCGGTAGCGCTGGGCGTGGCCTAGCCGAGCGGCACCGGGATAGCTGCCGTCGCGCAGCGCAGGGGGTACCGGGCCGGCTCGTCCAGCGCGGACATCCGCTTGCGCCGCGTTGATGGCCGAAACGACGGCGTTCGACTTGGGCGCAAGCGCCAGATGGATTGTTGCCTGAGCAAGGTTGATCCGGGCCTCGGGCAGCCCGATGAGCGCGACCGCTTGCGCGGCTGCCGATGCGGCGAGCAGGGCGGTCGGGTCGGCCAGCCCGATGTCCTCGCTGGCGTGCACGACGAGGCGCCGCGCGATGAAGCGCGGATCTTCGCCGGCCTCGATCATCCGGGCCAGGTAGTGCAGGGCAGCGTCGACATCCGATCCACGAATCGACTTGATGAATGCGCTGATCACGTCATAGTGCTGGTCACCGTCGCGGTCGTACCGGACCGCAGCCACGTCGACGGCCTGCTCGAGTGTGGCCAAGTCGACGTGGTCCTGGCCGGCCGCGAGAGCACTCCCGGCCGCGGCCTCGAGCGCGTTCAACGCCCGTCGGGCGTCACCGTCGGACGTGCGCACGAGGTGAGATCTGGCATCCGCATCGAGGGTGACCGCGCCGCCGAGCCCACGCTCGTCGGACAGCGCTCGATCGATCACTTGCTCGATCTCGCTGTCGGAGAGCGGCTGCAGGGTGAGCAGCAGGCTGCGTGACATGAGCGGCGAGACGATCGAGAAGAACGGATTCTCGGTCGTGGCGGCGACCAGGGTGACCGTGCGGGCCTCGACCGCACCCAGCAACGAATCCTGTTGCGTCTTGGAGAACCGGTGGATCTCATCGATGAACAGCACGGTCAGCCGCCCGGAGGCGCGCAGGTCAACCTGGGCCTGCTCGATGACCGCGCGCACGTCGCGCACGCCGGAGTTGAGCGCTGACATCTGCACGAACCGACGGTTCGTGGCCGACGACACGATTCGGGCAAGCGTCGTCTTGCCGCTGCCGGGCGGCCCGAACAGGATCAGCGACATCGGTGAGTCGCCCTCGACCAGGCGGCGCAACGGCGAACCCGCCCCGAGCAGATGTCTCTGGCCGATCACCTCGTCCAGAGACCGCGGACGCATCCGAGCAGCCAATGGCGCGTTCGCGTCTTCGAAGTCCGGGGCACTCGCCGCGACACCCGCCGGCGGGTCGAACAGGGTCGGGCCTGACACACCGTCAGCCTATGCCGAGCTACCGACCGGCCGGCCGAGCGGCGACGCACCCCCGTCGAGCCGGCCTGGCTGGTGATCGAACAGCGGCGAGCGGCCCGCGTGAGGATAATGGCAGCATGATCTCGCTCGAGCTTGCCCGGCGGCTGCGCGACAACGGGGTGAAGTGGACTCCGTCGAGCGGCGACCGTTTCGTCGTGGCTGACCGGGACATGGACGGCGACGTCTTCGTGCTGTCGCATATGACCGTTGAGGTTCATCGGTTCCCGCATGGTGAGGTGATCGGCTTCAACGGGACCACTGAATGGGCGCTGGACTCGATCGACCAGCGGCAGTCGGTGTGGTTACCGAGCGAGACCCAGTTGCGGCACCTGCTGGGCCGGACCTTCCAGAGCCTGGAACCGGTTGCGGACGAATGGCGGGTCACGATCAACGTTGGCGGTCGGACGACCAGCGTGCAGCACGCCGACGCGGACGAGGCCTACGGTCTCGCGCTGCTGCACCTGGTCACCGGCGATCCGGTCGCTGCTGCATAGCGTCTGCTGCACCTGGTCATCGGCGAGCCGGTCGCTGATCACGACCCCGTTGGCTAGCCGAGATGCCCTCCGATCGTGGTGTAGCCGCGCAGCAGGTCGCGCGAGATGATCAATCGTCTGCATTTCGTCGGTGCCCTCGAAGATGCGCCACAGTCGGGCCTCGCGATACCAGCGTTCGATCGGTAGTTCCCGGGTATAGCCCATGCCGCCGTGGATCTGCAGGACGCGATCCACCACCTCGTTGGCCATCGCCGCGCCGAAGAGCTTCGCGATGGAGGAGGCATGGCGTGCGTCACGGCCCTCGTCGACGGTCCAGGCGGCGTGCAGGACGAGCCATCGGGCCGCTTCCAGCTCGACCTCCGAGTCGGCGATCATCCATTGGATCGCCTGGTTGGCGCCGATCTTCCGGCCGAACGTCTCGCGAGTGTTGGCGTAGTCGATCGCCATCTGGAGTAGCCGCTCGGCGGCGCCGAGCGCCCGCGCCGGAATCAGGTAGCGCCCCCGGCCGATCCATTCCATGCCCAGCGCGAAGCCCTGTCCGACCTCGCCGAGCACATTGCGGTTAGGCACGCGGACGTCGTCGAAGACGAGCGAAGCGGGGCCACCTTCGCCCATCGTCGGGATGAAATGGGACGTCCACCCCATGGCGCGGTCGACGAGGAACGCGGTCGATCCCTCGCGGGCACCCTTGTCGGCGTCGCTCACCGCGATCACGATGGCGAAGTCGGCATCGTTGCCACCCGTGATGAACGTCTTCTCGCCGTTGATCAGCCAGTCGTCCCCGTCACGGCGCGCGCTGGTCTTGATGTTCGCCGCATCCGACCCTGCGCTGGGCTCGGTGATCGCAAAGCACGACAGTCGGTCGCCTTCGATCGTCGGGACGAGGTACTCCGCCTTCTGTTCGTCATTGCCGTGGTAGAGGATGTTGTCCGCCTCACCGCCGAAGCGGAAGGGGATGAACGACCGGCCGGTCTCCGCCCATAGCAGGGCCTCGGTGACCGCCGGGAGCTCCATCCCGCCGTACTCCTGGGGCGTCGAGAGTCCCCAGAAGCCGAACTTCCGGGCCGCGTGCTGCAGGTCGCGCAGCTCGGCCCGGGTGATCGCAGGCTCCCCGCGACGTTCCCGGCGTAACGCGTCCGACTCACGGGTGATGACCTCATCGGCGATGAAGGCTCGGGCGGTGTTGCGGATCGCGATCTGCTCGTCGGAAAAGGCGAAATCCACGGTGCGCACCATCCCCGGTCGAGAACACTGCCGATGGCCGACGGTAACGCGCTCGGATGGATCATGCGATTCGGTTGCGCTCCCCGCGACGAGTAGCGCATCAGCGCTCAGGACGCTGTGGCCCGGCAGATGATCGACTTGGTGGCGCTGCCGTTCAGGCGGGCTTCGCGTCCACGCCGGTCTCCCGACGCTGCTCGCGGAGTGATCGGCGCCGGAGCGGCGGTGAGCGGGTCGTACCCGCCGCCCGTCTTGGGGAAGGCAATGACGTCGCGAATCGACGCGGTGCCGGACAGCAGCGCATTGACCCGATCCCAGCCGAAGGCAATGCCGCCGTGAGGCGGCGCCCCGTACTTGAACGCCTCGAGCAAGAATCCGAACTTCTCCTCCGCCTGAGCCTTGTCCAGCCCCATGACGGCGAACACCCGTTCCTGAACGTCCCGGCGGTGGATACGAATCGACCCACCACCGATCTCGTTGCCGTTGCACACGATGTCGTACGCGTAGGCCAGCGCCGAACCCGGATCGGTGTCGAACGTCTCCATCGATTCCGGCTTGGGCGAGGTGAACGCGTGATGCACAGCCGTCCAGGCACCCGACCCGACCGCGACGTCATCGGTCTCGGCCACCAGCTCGAACAACGGCGCGTCGACCACCCACACGAATGACCATGCGTTCGGATCCATCAGCCCGAGTCGTCGGCCGATCTCCACCCGAGCCGCGCCGAGCACCGGTCGGGCCGACGCCGGCGACCCGGCCGCGAAGAAGATCGCGTCGCCTGCTTGGGCCCCCGTCGCAGCAGCGAGACCGGCCCGTTCGAAATCCGAAAGGTTCTTGGCGACGGGTCCGGAGAGCTCCCCGTCGGGACCAACGACGATGTACGCGAGCCCCCGGGCGCCACGTTGCTTCGCCCAGTCCTGCCACGCGTCGAACTGGCGGCGGGACTGCGAGCCGCCGCCCGGCATGACCACCGCGCCGACGTACGGCGCCTGGAATACCCGGAAGGACGTGTCCTTGAAGTACTGGGTGAGGTCGGTCAGTTCGAGGCCGAAGCGCAGATCGGGCTTGTCCGTCCCGTAGCGGGACATCGCTTCCGCGTAGGTCATCCGTGGAATAGGCCGGCTGATGTGATGGCCGATCAGCCGCCACACCTCGACCAGCACGTCCTCGGCTATGGCGATGACGTCGTCCTCGCTGACGAAGCTCATTTCGATATCCAGCTGGGTGAATTCCGGCTGTCGATCCGCCCGAAAGTCCTCGTCGCGATAGCACCGGGCGATCTGGTAGTACCGTTCGAGGCCCCCGACCATCAACAACTGCTTGAACAGCTGCGGCGACTGCGGCAACGCGTACCAGCATCCCGGGACGCAGGCGGGCCGGAACCAGGAAGTCGCGCGCCCCCTCCGGCGTCGATCGGGTCAGGGTGGGAGTCTCGACCTCGACGAAGCCGTGCCGGTCGAGCGCATCGCGCGCCGCTCGATTCACCCGGCTGCGCAGTCGCATCGCTTTCGCCGGTCCAGGTCGACGCAAATCGAGATACCGGTACTTCAGTCGCGCTTCCTCGCCGACGTCGACGTGCTCGTCGATCTGGAACGGTAACGGGACGGCTTCGTTGAGCACCTCGACGCGGGAGGCGACCACCTCGACGTCGCCGGTGGCAATACGCGGATTGACATTGCCTTCGAGCCGCCGACGCACCTCGCCCATCACCGCGATGCACCACTCGTTACGCAGGTCGTGCGCGATCTCGTCGTCGCGCACGACGACCTGCACGACCCCCGAGGCGTCCCGCAGATCGATGAAGGCCACACCACCGTGATCACGGCGACTGGCAACCCAGCCGGCGAGCGTCACGGTGTGGCCCGTGTCCGACGCGCGCAGTGTGCCGGCGTCGTGCGTGCGGATCACTGATCGTCCTCTCCGGTCCGGGCGATCACCTGCGGCCGCAGATCGACGGTCGGCGGCCGCCACGTGGCGGGGTCGGCGGGCACCTGGTCCCCCTGGCGAATGTCCTTGACTTCATGGCCATTCTCCCGGCCCATGGGGAACCAAACGAACGGAATTCCCCGGCGCTCGGCGTATCTGATCTGCCGGCCGTACTTCGCCGCAGACTCCGACACCTCGGCTGCGATCCCGCGCGCCCGCAACGCGTCGGCGATCGCATCGCACGCCGGGCGGCTCGCGTCGTCCGGCAGCGCAACCAGCACCACGCTCGGCACTGACCGTGACCCGTCGAGCAACCCGCGGGACAGAAGCGGCACGAGCATCCGGGTGATGCCCAACGAGATGCCGACGCCGGGATAGCTCGTCCGGCCGTCGCTCGCCAACTGGTCGTAGCGGCCACCGGAGCAGATCGACCCGACCTGGTCCAGACCCGTCATCCGGGTCTCGAATACGGTGCCCGTGTAATAGTCCAAGCCACGCGCGATCCGCAGATCGGCTTCGACGACCACCCGGGCAGAGGCGAAGCGTGCGCAGCCTTCGACCACCGTGGTCAATTCCGCGATGCCCTCGTCCAGCATCGGATGGCGGACGCCCAGCGCCTGTACCTGGTCGGCGAATGACCGGTCGGGGCTCCGGATCGCCGCGAGGGCCAGGCACCGCTCGATCTGGTCGGGAGCAAGTCCGGCCTCGTCGGCGAGCATCTTGGCCAGGACGTCCGTCGACACCTTGTCAACCTTGTCGATGATGCGCATGACCGCGCCGATGTCGGGCGCGCCGATGCCACGATAAAAGCCTTCGACCAGCTTTCGATTGTTGATCTGCAGGCGTACCGGCGGCAGGAACGGAAGGGCCGAGAATGCCTCGACCATGACTCGGGCGACCTCCACGTCGTGATGAAAGGCCAGGTGGTCGCGTCCGATGACGTCGATGTCGGCTTGGGTGAACTCTCGGTAGCGCCCTTCCTGGGGACGCTCGCCACGCCATGCCTTCTGTATCTGGTAGCGCCGGAACGGGAACTCGAGCTTGCCGGCGTGCTCGAGCACGTAGCGAGCCAGGGGCACGGTGAGGTCGTAGTGCAAGCCGAGGCCGCTGTCGCCGGGATCGTTGCCGGCCTGCAGCCGGCGCAGGACGTAGACCTCCTTGTCGATCTCGCCCTTGCGCAGCAGCTGGTCAAGCGGTTCTACGGATCGGGTCTCGACGGAGGCGAAGCCGTGCAACTCGAACGTCGACCGCAGCTGGTCGATGACGGCAAGCTCGACGACTCGTTGCGAGGGCAACAGCTCGGGAAAACCACTGAGTGGGGTGACCCGGCTCATGCGAGCTCCCGAAGAAACGGGTTGGTCAAGCGTTCCATGCCGACCGTGGTCGTGGGACCGTGTCCCGGATAGACCACGGTGTCGTCGCCCATCGGCAGGATCACGGCCTTCAACGAATGCAACATCTCATCCATCGAGCCACCGGGCAGATCGACCCGGCCGATTGAACCGGCGAACACGAGGTCTCCGGCGAATACCAGCGTTTGTTCCTCGTCGTCGGATAGCTGGAAGATCACGGATCCTGCCGTGTGTCCCGGCGTGTGGCGGATCGCGACCGGCAGACCGGCCAGTGTGATCGTGCTGCCGTCGGCCAGCTCGCGGACGTCGTCCGGTTCGGCAAACGTGAGCTGCGGCAACCCCGGCAAGGCCGCGCCGGGAACGATACCGAGCCAATACCACGGGTCAGTCAGCTGGGGTCGATCGGACGGATGGATAAAGGCCGGCACGTCGTGTGCCTGGCACACCGGCACGACCGAGTAGGTGTGGTCGATGTGGCCGTGGGTCAGCAAGACCGCCACCGGGTGGAGTCGGTGCTCGCTCAGGATGTCTTCGAGCCGCGATCCGACGTCGGCACCGGGATCGACGACCACGCACTGTTCACCGTCGCCGGACGCTATGACCCAACAATTGGTTCCCCAGATCGCCGACGGGATCCCCGCGATGAACACAGCGGAACTCCCGATGGGTCGTGATGACTGGACAGTTAACTGTAGAGCCTGCGCCGAACCGAGCCATGCCGGACGCACAGCCCGTCGGCCGTCCGACCCTCAGACACAGTCCTTACACTGGCCCGGGCTGGCAAGGGGGCCAGCATCGGAAAGGACTGCTTTCGTGCCGACCAACAAGCAGCGCCGGGAGTCCGCGCGACGCCATCTGGAACGCCAGCTGCAACGTCGACAGGAACAGGAAACGGCCCAGAAACGCCGGATGCTGATCGCGACCATTGCCGGATCGCTCATCCTGGTCGTTGTGGTCGTCGTCGTCGTGATCGCGGTTACCAACGACAACGGAACGAAGCCGGCCGCCGCTGGATCCTCGTCGGCGTCGGCGTCGGCGTCGGCGTCGTCGTCCGCGTCGGCGTTCGTTTCCAGCAAAACCACCGGCCCGTGCGGGTATACGAGCGCCGACCTGGCCCAGAACCCGAACTTGAAGAACACCGGATTCCCCCCGGACCCGAAGCCCACGCCGACCAAGACGATCGTCGCCGACTTCGCGACCAACCGCGGCACGATCCAAGTCACGTTCGACGGAAAAGCCGCACCGTGCAACGTGCAGAGCCTCGCCTACCTCATCGGGAAGAAGTTCTTTAACAACACCCCATGTCCACGAGCGGTGGACCAGGGCATCTACGCCGTCCAGTGCGGAGACCCCACTGGCACCGGCTCCGGCGGACCGTCCTATACGGTGAAGGACGAGAACCTCGCGGCCGCCAAGTACACCGCCGGCGCGGTGGCCATGGCCAACGGCGGCCCCAATACGAACGGCAGCCAGTTCTTCTTCGTCACGAAGGACAGCAGCAAGGGGCTGGCCAAGAGCTACACCGTCGTCGGGCATGTGACCAAGGGCCTGGACATCCTCCAGAAGGTCGTCGCCGGCGGCAACGATGGCTCCAACCAGGCGGGCGGTGGCAAACCCAAGCTGCCATTGGGCTTCTCCACGGTCAAGATTGCTTCGGTGGTAGGCGGAGGCCCGACGCCGGGCACGGGTCCGTCGCCCACCGTCGTGACGCCGAGTCCGACCGCGGCCCCGGCGCAGCCGACACCGACTGCCTCCTGACCGCGCAGCGCTGTTTCGATGATCTTCGACTTGTTGTCGCCCGGGAGCAGTAAGTCCAAGATCACGATGCGGCCGGGGCGGCCGATGCGGCCGACGCGGCGGTAGCTGGCGACGCTAGGTGACGGAGTGAATCCGGTAGACGTCGTACACGCCTTCGACATTGCGAATGGCGCGCAGCAGGTGACCAAGGTGCTTCGCCTCGGCGAGCTCGAAAGTGAACTTGCTGACGGCCACCCGGTCGCGGTTGGTGGTCACGACTGCCGAGAGGATGTTGACCCGCTCATCGGATAGCACCCGGCTCACGTCCGAGAGCAACCGGTGCCGGTCGAGCGCCTCGACCTGGATGGAGACGACGAACACCGAGTCCGCGGACGGCGCCCATGCCACGTCGACGAGCCGATCCTGTTGACCGAGCAGCGCCGCCGCGTTGGTGCAGGCTCGCCGGTGCACCGAAACGCCGCCACCGCGGGTGACGAAGCCCAGGATGTCGTCCCCGGGCACCGGCGTGCAGCATCGAGCGAGCTTCACCCAGACATCGGTCGCGCCCTTGACGACGACGCCGGCGTCTCCCGATGCTCTCCGTCCAGTCGGAATGGCCTGTACGGACGGGCGCGCCGTCTCGGCGATGTCCTCGGTGGCGCCCTCGAGACCGCCGAGCTGCGCCACGAGCTTCTGTACGACGGACTGAGCGGAAATGTGGCCCTCGCCCACGGCCGCGTACAGCGCGGCGACGTCAGTCATGTGCAGGTCGCGGGCGATGGTCAACAGGGCATCGCCGGACAGCAACCGCTGCAGCGGCAACGCTGCCTTGCGCATCGCGCGGGTCAGCGCGGTCTTGCCTGCGTCGATCGCATCCTCACGTCGCTCTCGGGCGAACCACTGGCGGATCTTGGTCCGCGCCCGTGGGGACTTCACGAAGCCCAGCCAGTCGCGGGACGGGCCGGCGTTCTCGGCCTTCGAGGTGAACACCTCGACCGTTTCGCCGTTGTCCAGCACGCTCTCCAGAGCGACGAGCTTGCCGTTCACCCGGGCCCCGATACACCGGTGGCCGATCTCGGTGTGCACCGCATACGCGAAGTCGACCGGGGTCGACCCGGCCGGGAGCGCGACGACGTCGCCCTTGGGGGTGAAGACGTAAACCTCGCTGGAGCCCAGGTCGTAGCGCAGCGAGTCGAGGAACTCCTCCGGCTCCTGCAACTCGCGTTGCCAGTCGAGAAGCTGCCGGAGCCACCCCATCTCATCGGATACGGCCGACGGCTCGGCGGCGGAGATGTGCTTCTGCTCCTTGTACTTCCAGTGCGCGGCGATGCCGTATTCGGCGGTGCGGTGCATCGCCTGGGTGCGGATCTGCAACTCCACCGGCTTGCCGCCTGGGCCGATCACGGTCGTGTGCAACGACTGGTACATGTTGAACTTCGGCATCGCGATGTAGTCCTTGAACCGACCCGGGACGGGCTGCCAGTTCGCATGGGTCACACCGAGCGCCGCATAGCAGTCGCGCTCCGAGTCGACCAGAACGCGGATGCCCACCAAGTCATAGATGTCCGTGAACTCGCGGCCGCGCACGATCATCTTCTGATAGATCGAGTAGTAGTGCTTCGGCCGGCCGGTAAGCGACGCCTTGATGTCGCCTTCCCGCAAGTCGGAATTGATCCGCTCGATCACCTCGTGCAGGTAGGTGTCCCGAGACGGTGCCCGCTCGGCCACCAGCCGTACGATCTCGTCGTACCGCTTCGGGTAGAGGGTCGCGAACGCGAGATCCTCCAGCTCCCACTTGACCGTATTCATGCCGAGCCGGTGCGCGAGCGGCGCCATCACCTCCAGCGTCTCCCGAGCCTTTCGCTCCTGCTTGGCGGGCGGCAGGAAGCGCAGCGTGCGCATGTTGTGCAGCCGGTCCGCGAGCTTGATGACCAGTACCCGAGGATCGCGGGCCATCGCCACGATCATCTTCCGGATCGTCTCGGCCTCAGCCGCTTCGCCGAACTTGACCTTGTCCAGCTTGGTTACGCCGTCGACGAGGTGAGCGACCTCCGGGCCGAACTCGGCAGCCACCTCCTCGACCGTGAGACCGGTGTCTTCGACCGTGTCGTGCAGCAAGGCGGCCACCAGCGTGATGGTGTCCATGCCCAGCTCGGCGAGAATCGTGGCCACTGCGAGCGGGTGGGTGATGTACGGATCGCCGCTCTTGCGTCGTTGCCCGCGATGCCGTTCCTCCGCCAGGTCGTAGCCGCGCTGGAGGAGCCTGGCGTCGATTTTGGGATGCGCGCCGCGGTGGATCGCGAGCAGCGGCTCGAGGACCGGGCGCACCGTCGACGATCGTTGCGTACCGGTAACGATGCGCCGGGCCAGGCGGTCCCGGACCCGGCGTCGGTGTTGCTGGCCGCTGCGGGACACAGCGGGCACTTGGGCGGCGGCGAGAACCGGAGGCGGCGGCGGGGACGCCCCCCGCTGCGCGGCGTCGTCAACCGTCGTCGCGCTGTGCCGGCCCACGCCGGTGCGCGCGACGGGGGGCTCCGTCACGATCGGCACCTGAGGCTTCACGGGTTCGGCGGCCAGCGGGGTCCTCCCTGCGAGGCGAACGTGGCCAAGTCTAGTCCGCCGGTCATACCGTCAGGAGTGCACGCACGCCGGGATGAGGCAGTCGATTACGCCCATTGAGGAAGCCCAGTTCGAGCAGCACGGCCATACCGACCAGGTGCCCACCGGCCCGGCCGATCAGGTCGGCCGACGCGGCCAGCGTGCCGCCCGTCGCCAGCACGTCGTCGACGAGAAACACTCGGCGGTTGGTCAGTACGCCTTCTGGAACCTCGACGGTCGCTGCTCCGTACTCGAGCACATACTCCTGACCGATGGTCGGTGGCGGAAGCTTTCCGGCCTTTCGCACAGGCACCAGGCCACACCCGAGCCGGGACGCCAGAGCGGCGGCGAGGATGAAGCCGCGCGCCTCGATTCCAGCGACAAGATCGACCGGGGCGTGCTGCCCGGCGACGTCGGTCAGCGCACAGATCACCGTCTCGAACGCAGTGCCGTCCGCCAGCAGCGGGACGATGTCCTTGAAGACGATGCCGGGCTGCGGAAAATCCGGGACGTCCCGGAGCCGCGCCTCGATGACCGTGGCGGCCTCGGTTGCGATGCTCACCGTCGCCGGGGGGATCGTTGGGGCCGGGCGCCTGGACGCGGCGCCGGTGCCGGCCCACCGCTGCGGCGGGCCGCCGCGGCGGCGGCAGCCAGCTCGGGCTGCGCGGCGGCGCGCTCGGCTGCGGCCCGTTCGGCGGCCCGCTTGGCCGCGACCCGCCTGGTGAGCGCCTTGTAGGAGGCCTGCCGCTCGGTGAGGTCACACACGATGGGCGTGGCGAGGAACAGTGAGGAGTAGGCGCCCGTCGCCAGGCCGACGAAGAGAATCAACGCGAGATCCTCGATGGTGCCGACGCCCAGAATGCCGGCTCCGACGAAGAGCAATCCCGCGACGGGCAGCAGCGAGATGAGCGAGGTGTTGATCGAGCGCATCAGGGTCTGGTTCACGGCGAGGTTCGCTGCCTCGGAGTACGTCATCCGTGAGCCGGCGAGCAGGTCGCGTGAGTTCTCGCTCACCTTGTCGTATACGACGACCGTGTCGTACAGCGAGAAGCCGAGAATCGTGAGCAGCCCGACGACCGTCGATGGCGTTACTTCGAAGCCGACGAGCGAGTAGACGCCTGCCGTCAGGACCAGGTCGTGGATCAGCGCGATGAATGCGCCGACAGCCATTCGCCACTGGAAGCGTATGGAGATATAGATCGACACGACGATCAAGAAGATGATGAGCGCCTGGATGGCCTTCACCGAGACGTCATGGCCCCAGTCCGAGCTGACCGTCTTGACGCTGATCTTCGCCGTCGGTATGCCCAGGGACTTGGCGACCGACGACAAAACGCGAGCTTGGTCTGCGGCACTCACGTTCTTGGTCTTGACCACGATCTGCCGGGTGTTTCCGGAGCCCACCTCCTGGGCGGCTCCTGCCGACGGCAGGTTCGCGGTCCTGAATGCGTCTTCGGTTTGACGCGTTGTGATCGTCGTGCCCTGCGCTTGGATCTGGAATTGGCTGCCTCCGGCGAATTCCACGCCGAAGTTGAAGCCTCGGAAGACGAAGCTGAGGACGCAGATCACCAGGATCACGCCGGACGCGAGGTACCAGCGCTTGCGCGTCCCGATGAAGTCGAAGCGGGTCTCGCCGCGATACAGCTTGCGGAAGATGGACATCAGCGCTGCCCTCGCTCGGCCCTCATCTTCGCGCGCCGCGCGGCGGCCCGTTCGGCCGCGCTGCCGGGTGTCGGTGGCGTGCGCGGTCGATCCGGCTCGGCGGAGTCCGACGGCGACTCGGTCGTTTCGACCGCCTCACTGATCGGCGCAGACGCCTCGCGGGTCGGAGACGATTTCCGGGGCTCCGGCTCGTCGACCTCTTCGTCCAGCACCGCCACGCCGCCCCGGGACTCGGTGGTGCGCGGAGGCGCCGCCGCGCGCCCGGCCGTCGCCGCGCGTCCTGGCCACGCCGGGCGGAGGTTTTCCCTCGCGCAGGCTCGGCGGCCGCGGCCACCTCGCCGGCGACGCCTCCGGCGCGCACGCTGTCCAGCCCGGTGAACCGGGCCGAACCGAAGGCCTTGCTCCGCGAAAGCAAGGAGATCAGCGGATGGGTGAACAGGAAGACCACTACGAGGTCGAGGATGGTCGACAGACCGAGAGCGAAGGCAAAGCCACGGACGTCACCAGCGGCGAAGTAGTACAGGATCGCCGCGGCCAGGAAGGACACGGTGTCGGCGGACAGGATGGTCCGCCGCGCCCGCACCCAGGCCCGCGGGACGGCGACCCGGAACGTGCGACCGTCGTGGACTTCGTCCTTGATCCGTTCGAAGAACACCACGAACGAGTCGGCCGTGATGCCGATCGCGACGATGAAACCGGCAATACCGGCAAGGGTCAGGGTGAAGCCGATCTGGTTCCCGAGCACCACGAGGCAGGCGTAGGTCAGGGCACCGGAAACCATCAATGACGCGATCGTGACCAGACCCAGCGCCCGGTAGTAGAGCAGCGAGTACACGACGACCAGCAGCAGGCCTATCGCGCCGGCCAGGAGCCCAGCCTTGAGCTGGCCGAGTCCCAGCGTTGCGGTCACCGAGTCGGTGGTCAGCAGGTTGAAGCTGAGGGGCAGCGCACCGTACTTGAGCTGGTTGGCCAGTGCCGTAGCGCTCTTCTGATCGAAGCTGCCACTGATCTCCGTGGCGACCCCGTTGATCGCCTGCTTGTTGTACGGCGAGGACACGACAACGCCATCCAACGTGAAGGCGACGAAGTCCGCACAAGGTGTGGTGGTCGTATCGCACGTTTCGATCGAGGTCGTGCTGTCGGTGCCGCCGGTGTTGTGCGCGGTGGTGTAGTTGGCCCACGCCTTCTGCCCGGTCGACTTCAGGTTCAGCGATACGGCCCATTGCAGGTTGGTGCCGTTGGGTGCCTGGGCGCTGGCCGAGGAGATCTCCGTACCGGGAACGATGATCGGGCCGAGCAGGAAGATCGTGGTGGGCGAGGTGGCGCTGTCACACGCCAGCAGGGTGGGGTGTTTGTCGTCGTCCGGCGGCTTGGCAGTTGCAGTCGAAGTTCTGCATGGCCGCGCGCAACTCCGTTTGCTGCGCGGGCGTGAGCTTCTTGTACTCGGCTTCGTTCTGCGGAATGGGGAATTTCAAGCCGGCCAGTGGGTTGGCTGACTTTGTCGTCGCCGATGGCGACGCCGAAGGCGTGGGGGTCGCGCTCTTGGCTGGCGAGGTGGTCGCCGGCGAGGACGGCGTCGTCGACGGGGCCGCCAGCGGGCGAGCCGCGTTGGCTTGCCCGGACTTGGTCGCGCTGCCACTCGCTTGCGGCGCGGACGTCGTTGGAGTCGGCGCCGGCGTGGTCGTTGCCCCGGACGGGCCGGCGGTGGCCGCGCCGGATGTCCCGGCGCTCGGGAGCGTCACCGGTGGCATGACGACCGGCCGGAAGTTCAGTTTGGCCGCAGCGCCGATGTTCGAGATGTCGCTCGCACTCTTGCCCGGGATGGAGATGACGATCTGGTCGTCCCCCTGAATCACAACGGTCGACTCGGCGACCCCGTAGGCGTTGACGCGCTCCTGGAGGATTTGCCGGGCCTCCTGCATCGACGACTTCGACGGGGTTTTGCCGTTGTCCGTCCGGGCCTGGTAGACGACCTGGGTGCCGCCTACGAGATCGAGCCCCAGCTTGGGTGTGTGCCGCTGCCCGGGCCAGAACACGATGCCGTAGAGCACGGCGAGGATGACCAGAAGAGCGAGGAAGTAGCGCCCGACGCGCAACGTTCCGGCGGGTGGTGGCACGGGCGAAAATCTCCTCGATGTGATTCAGTTCGGTGGCGGCCGGCCGGCGCGTCGGCCGTGAGGCCGCGATGTTAGGCGCGCGTATCGACCAAGTATGACTGACCCGGCCTAGATCGGCCTGGGACGGCCGTCACCGGTGTGCTAGCTCAGGCGTCCGGCCGCTCCGGCGCGGGTCGGTCTGGCGCGGGTCGGTCCGGCCTGGCGTCCTCCGGCCCGGTCGGGGTGGCGGTAGCTGCCTCGTCGGCGCTGCGATCGGGGTACGGGGCGGTGCCAGCCCGGTATTGGGTGGGCAGTGACGCCGCATCGCGCAAAGCCGCAAAGGCGAATTTCACCTCGACACCGGGCGCGATGGACAGCAACACGGTGTCGTCTTCCTGATTGATCGCCGTCACCGTGCCGTAGAGGCCCGACGTGGTCATCACGTCCGTGCCGACCACGATGGTTGCGTGGCGCTGCGCGTCGGCCGCGGCTGCCTTATGTCGGTTGCGCTGGGCGAAGAAGAGCATGCCCAGCACCAGGGCAGCCAAGATGATCAGGGGCAGCGCGCTCACGAGGATCCTTACGTCGGCGTGGCAGTTTGACGCGCAGTCTAGGCGTTTGGCGGCTCAACGAACGGGGCGCACCATGCGTGCCCGTCAGGAATCGAAGAGGGTCGGGCCGGCCGCGGCACGAGGGGCGGGCAGACCCAAATGGGTCCAGGCGGCCGGCGTTGCTATCCGGCCGCGAGGAGTTCGAGCCAGTAGGCCGGCTCGGACGAGGAACGGCTCGGCCACTTCCTCGATCGTCTCCACCTCTTCCCCGACAGCGACAGCGAGGGTGCCGACGCCGACCGGGCCGCCACCGAAGCGGCGTACCAGTGAGTCCAGAACACTCCGGTCGAGCCGGTCCAGGCCGAGGTCGTCCACGTCGTAGATGGCGAGGGCCTCGCGGGCTACGGCCCGGGTGACGATGCCGTCCACCCGGACCTCGGCGTAGTCCCGAACTCGGCGCAGCAGCCGGTTCGCGATGCGCGGCGTTCCCCGCGAACGGCCGGCGATCTCGCGGGCACCGTCCGGCTCGAGACGTACCCCGAGCAGGGTGGCCGAGCGGGTGAGGATCCGGACCAGGTCCGCGTCGCTGTAGAAGTCCAAGTGGCCGGTGAAACCGAACCGATCTCGTAGCGGGCCGGTCAACAAGCCGGCGCGAGTCGTCGCCCCGATCAGGGTGAACGGCGCAAGCTCGAGCGGAATGGCTGTCGCACCCGGCCCTTTGCCGACGATGACGTCGACCCGGAAGTCCTCCATGGCCATGTACAGCAGCTCTTCAGCCGGCCGGGCGATGCGGTGGATCTCGTCGACGAACAGCACCTCTCCCTCGCCGAGACTGGTCAGTAACGCGGCCAGGTCCCCGGCGCGCTCGATCGCCGGTCCGCTGGTCACCCGGATCGGCGTGACAAGCTCAGTCGCGATGATCATCGCGAGGCTGGTCTTGCCCAACCCGGGCGGCCCGGACAGCAGGATGTGATCCGGGGCGCGATGGCGCCGGCGCGCGCTTTCCAGCACCAGCTCGAGCTGCTCGCGGACCTTGGGCTGGCCCGGAAACTCGGCGAGCCGCTTGGGCCGCAGGCTCGCCTCCACCTCGCGATCATCAGGCGTCGCCATCGCGGAGACCACCGCATCGACGGCCGGGGAATCGGCTTCTGGGGCCGTCACTGGCGATGGCCGCTCGCTCAACCCGCGCGCCCGAGAAGCTGGATGCTACGGCGCAGGGCGGACGGCAGATCGGGGTGAGCCACATCGGCTTCCTGGGCGACGACGTCGATCGCGTCGGCCACCTCTTTTCCGGTGAATCCCAGCCCGGCGAGCGCGTGCCGAAGCTGATCTCGCCACGGCGCGACGGCGGTCACCCCGTTGACGCCCATTGGGCGTTGGTCCGCGGCGTAGTCAGGCTCCAGGCCGCCAACCCGATCCCGCAGTTCGACGACGATCCGCTCTGCCCCCTTGCGCCCGATCCCCGGTACCAGGGTGAGCGCTGCGATGTCGCTGGTCGCGATCGCGCGTCGCGTCTCCCCCGGCGGATGCACGGCGAGGATGGTCTGGGCGAGCCTCGGGCCAACACCATTGGCCGTCTGAAGCAGCTCGAACAACGCCCGCTCATCGTCATCGGCGAATCCGTAAAGGGTCAGCGAGTCCTCCCGGACGACCAGGCTCGTCGCCAGCCGCGCGGTCTGCCCGACCCGCAGCCGAGCCAACGTGGCGGGCGAGCACGATACCGCGAGGCCGACGCCACCGACCTCGACGACTGCTCCGTCGGGGCCGACTGCGCAGACCACGCCTCGCACGCTGGCGATCATCGCTGGCCGGCCACGACAACAGCCGCATTGATCCGGGCCCGCGCCGGCCCACGCCACAGCTGGCAGATCGCGAGGGCCAGCGCGTCGGTCGCGTCGGCCGGCCGGGGCACCGCGGGCAGCCGGAGCAGCCGGGACACCATCGCGCTCACCTGAGTCTTGCTGGCGACCCCTGAGCCAGTGATCGCCGCTTTGACCTCGCTCGGAGTGTGCAGTGCGACCGGGACGCCCGCCCGGGAAGCCGCCACGATGGCCAGCCCCGCAACCTGGGCGGTGCCCATGACCGTACGGACATTGTGTTGGCTGAACACCCGCTCCACGGCCACGACGTCCGGACCGGTGCGCTCGATCGACTCGGCCAGTGCATCGGCGATCGACTGCAGGCGCCGCCCGACTTCGGCATCTGCCGGCGTGCGGAGCACGGTGACCTCCACCAGCGTGAGCGGCCGTCCCGCGCTGCCGTCGACTACGCCCACCCCGCATCGGGTGAGGCCGGGATCCACCCCGAGAACCCGCATGGCCAGTGGACTCCTGTCTCGAACAGAGGTTCGATCAGCGTAGCGGCGTTCGCCTCCGCGTCGGTGATGACACGCCCGGTTGTCTACTGTCGGGGCCATGGACGCGTGGCCCCGACAGCACCGCCGGGGCGTGCGGATCAGCCCCATCTTCGCGGCCTGCGTGGCCCTGGCCATCCTCGGCGGCTACCTGTCGTGGGACGACGACCGAACCGGAGTCGTCCCTCGACTCGGCGTGTTTCTGCTCGTCATCAGCGGCTGGGTGGTGTCGCTGTGCCTACACGAATTCGCGCACGCCTACGTCGCCTACCGATCGGGTGACCACAGCGTCGAGGCGGCCGGCTACCTGACCCTGAATCCGCTTCGCTACGCGCACCCATTCCTGTCCATAGTGTTGCCGATCCTTTTCATCGTGCAGGGCGGCATCGGCCTGCCGGGCGGCGCGGTGTACCTGCACCCGAGTGCCTTCCGCACCCGAGCGCAGCAGAGCTTGGCGGCGGCCGTAGGCCCACTGATGAACGCGCTGTTCGCCGTCGTCGTCCTGCTGGTCGTCCGGGGGCACGACCTGGGTAGCCCGCACGACCGATTCTGGGCCGGCTTGGCCTTCCTCGGTTTCCTGCAGATCAGCGCGACGGTGCTCAACCTGCTGCCCGTTCCCGGACTGGATGGCTACGCCATCATCGAGCCGTATCTGGCCCCGCAGACGCAGCGGTCATTCGCGAACGTCAAGCCCTGGGGCATGCTCGGCGTGTTCCTGCTGCTACAGATCGACCAGCTCAACCGCTGGTTCTTCGACCTCGTCGGACAGCTGTACGACCTGACCGGCGCCCCACAGCTGCTGTGGGTCTTCGGCTACGAGTTGCTGCAATTCTGGCGCTACAGCAACCTCGGCTGACGATAGTTCAGACCACTGCCGCCATGACTTCGTCACTGACGTCGAAATTGGCGTAGACGTTCTGCACGTCGTCGCAGTCCTCGAGCGCATCCACCAGGCGAAACACCTTGCGAGCTGCCTCTTCGTCGAGCGGCACCTGGACGGTGGGCAGGAACGACACTTCCGCCGACTCATAGTCGATTCCAGCGCCTTGCAGCGCGGTACGGACCGGCAGCAGGTCGGTGGCCTCGCTGATCACCTCGAAGGACTCGCCGAGTTCGTTGACCTCTTCCGCGCCCGCGTCCAGGACGGCCATTAGCACGTCGTCCTCGGCCGGGCCGGTGCCGTTGTGCGGGACGATGATCACGCCCTTGCGGTTGAACAGGTAGGCCACCGAGCCGGGATCGGCCATTGAGCCCCCGTTTCGGGTCATTGTCGTGCGGACTTCGCTGGCGGCTCGGTTGCGGTTGTCGGTGAGGCACTCGATCAGCACGGCGACCCCGCCCGGCGCGTAACCCTCGTAGGTGATCGTCTGCCAGTCCGCGCCGCCGGCCTCGGCCCCCGACCCACGCTTGATCGCCCGCTCGATGTTGTCGATCGGCACCGAGCTCTTGCGGGCCTTCTGGATAGCGTCGAACAGCGTGGGGTTGCCGTCCGGGTCACCGCCGCCAGTGCGGGCCGCCACCTCGATGTTCTTGATCAACTTGGCGAACAACTTCCCCCGTTTGGCGTCGACAGCCGCCTTCTTGTGCTTCGTCGTCGCCCATTTCGAGTGGCCGCTCACAGTATTGCCCGGCTCTTCGCGCGAGAGCGCCTCGCGTCTTCGGCGCTGCGATGCTCACTCATTTTCGTCTCATGATCTCGTTAGTTACTAACCACCGTCCGACCTGTCACTCTACTTAGCAGGGGCTCGACGGCCGTACTCCGCTCGGGCCCTGCGAGGTCGAAAGAGGGGACGGCAGCTCGCATGACAACCGACGCCGCTGCCGCGCGGGTTCCGACGTCGCCTGCCTTCCGAACGCCCCCCGCCGGGCTGACGGCGGCGCAGGTCGCCGAACGGGTCGCGGCCGGGCGCACGAATGCGGTCGAGGTGCGCACCAGCCGCACGGTGGGCGAGATCGTCCGGGCCAACGTGTTCACCCCCTTCAACGGACTACTGACCGCGCTTTTCGTGTGCATTCTGCTGACCGGGCGCTGGCAGAACGGCCTGTTCGGCCTAGTCATCGTCGCGAATTCGGCCATCGGCATCTTCCAGGAGGTTCGGGCGAAACGGACTCTCGACCGGCTGGCCGTCCTCAACGCTCCGCGCGCTCGCGTCGTGCGGGACGGCTCGATAACCGAGGTCGAGGTCGGGGACGTGGTCGCCGACGACCTGCTGGAGCTGCGGTCGGGCGATCAGGTGCTCGCCGACGGTGTCGTGCACGAGTCGGACGGGTTGGAGATCGACGAGTCGCTGCTGACCGGCGAGTCCGATCCCGTCGCGAAGGAGGCCGACGATGACGTGCGGTCCGGATCGATCGTCGTGGCCGGCCAAGGCCGGTTCCAGGCCACGGCCGTCGGAGCCGAGGCCTACGCCACGAAGCTCGCCGCGGAGGCACGGCGGTTCCAGCTCGCTCACTCCGAACTCCAGGCCGGGACCAATACCCTGCTGCGCTGGATCTCGCTCATCATGCTCGTCGTCGGACCGTTCCTGCTGTGGAGCCAGTTCCGGAGCACGGACAACGAGACCTGGCAGGACGCCGTCACCGGCACGGTCGCGGCCCTCGTCGGCATGGTGCCCGAAGGCTTGGTGCTGCTGACGAGTCTCGCGTTCATGGTCGCGACGATGACACTGGCCCGTCGACAGACCCTGGTACAGGAATTGCCCGCCGTCGAGGGCCTAGCTCGCGTCGATGTGGTCTGCCTGGACAAGACGGGGACGCTGACCCACGGCGACATCGTGTACGACCACGTGCGGCTCCTCGGCAATGCCGACGCGGAGGACGTCCGCCAGGCGCTCGCGTTATCCGCAGCGGGGCCGGACGCGAACGCCACCTCCATGGCGTTGCAAGACGAGTTCGCCAACCCAGCGTGGCGACGGACCGGCGGTATCCCCTTCTCATCCGGCCGAAAGTGGTCCGCGATCGGCGTGGACGGGCACGGTACCTGGGTATTGGGCGGTCCGGAGGTCGTGTTGCCCCAACCCACCGATGGCGTCGGCCGCGACGCCCGAACCACGGCTGACGACCTCGCCGCCCAGGGCCGGCGTGTGCTGCTCCTCGCCGGCTCACCAACGGCACTGCATGACGACGGTGACGACGAGAGTGGCGGCCCGGCCGAGCTACCTCCGCACCTGTATCCCGCGGCGCTCGTCGTGCTCACCGAGCGAGTGCGCGATGACGCTGCGGACACGATGCGGTACTTCACCGAGCAGGGCGTGGCGTTGAAGGTGATCTCCGGCGACAACCCCCGCACAGTCGGCGCGGTGGCCGCACATGTGGGTGTCCCGGGAGTGACCTCGGCCGCCGACGCCGTCGACGCGCGTCAGCTCCCGACTGAGGTCGATGCCCTTGCCGGCGTCCTCGCGGAGCACAGCGTGTTCGGTCGCGTGACCCCCCAGCAGAAGCGACGCGTCGTCGGCGCGCTGCAGAGCACCGGCCACGTTGTCGCGATGACCGGGGACGGGGTCAACGATGCGCTCGCCTTGAAGGATGCCGACATCGGCGTTGCCATGGGCAACGGCTCACCTGCCACCCGCGCTGTCGCGCAACTCGTATTGCTCGACAGCAAGTTCTCACATCTGCCCGATGTCGTTGCCGAAGGACGGCGCGTCATCGCCAACATCGAGCGCGCGGCGAACCTGTTCCTGGTGAAGAACGTCTACTCGCTCGTCCTCGCGTTGATCGCGGGCATCACGTTGGCTGCGTATCCGCTGGCGCCGATCCAGCTCACCCTGATCTCCACGGTCACCATCGGCATCCCCGGCTTTGTGCTCGCGCTCGGTCCGAACAAGCGACGTTACGTTCCCGGCTTTCTTCGGCGAGTGCTTCGCTTCGCGATTCCGACCGGAATCGTGACCGGCGGGGCCGCCTACCTGGGCTACTGGCTCACCCGCGTCCTCGACCCCACGGCCGGCGTCGCCGGTGGCCGGACGACGGCGACGATCACCGTGCTCATCGTGTCACTGTGGGTGCTCGTCGTGCTCGCCCGTCCGCTCGCCGGCTGGAAGCTTCTCCTGGTGGCAAGCATGGCTGGCATCGTGGCCGTGATCATTGCCGTACCCGCGCTGGCCACCGACATCTTCCTGCTCTATCCGACGCCCCTCCGGCTCGGTATCGCAGCCGCGCTCGGCGCCGGCGGCGCCATCATGGTTGAGCTGTCGTACCGGGCGGTCGACCTCGCTGTGAAGGTCAGCCACTCCCATCGTTCGTGAGCATGCGCAGGAACAGCGCGTGCAGGCGAGTATCGCCGGTCATCTCGGGATGGAAGGACGTGGCGAGCAGCCGACCTTGCCTAACGGCGACCGCGTGACCCGCGCCGCGTCCAGTCCCGAGGGTCGCCAGCACCGTCGCCCCTGGCCCGACGGAGTGGACCCACGGCGCTCGGATAAAGATTGCGTGGAACGGACCCCCCGGGATACCGGCGATGTCGACGTCCTCCTCGAAGGAGTCGACCTGCCGGCCGAACGCGTTGCGGCGAACCGTGATGTCGACGCCGCCGAGCGTTTCGGTCAGCCCGGACCCCACGGGTCCGCCATCGAGCCGGTCGGCGAGCAGGATCATGCCGGCGCAGGAACCGAAGGCCGGCAGGCCGGTGGCAAGGTGCGCCCGAAGGGGCTCGAGCAGCCCGAACTCGCGAGCCAACTTGATCATCGTGGTCGACTCGCCACCAGGCAGCACGATGCCGTCGATGGCGTCCAGTTCTGTCGCCCGGCGGATCGGGCGGGCGTCTGCGCCGACTGACCGCAGCGCGGCGAGATGCTCACGCACGTCGCCCTGGAGAGCGAGAACGCCGATTCGCGTGGCGGCGACTGGCGGGCTCAGGGGACGAAGTTCCAGTAAGGGCCGCGACGCTCGAAACGCATTCCGCAGGCAACACACGTGGCCACGTCCGTCGCCCAGCGGAGCGAACCGGCGCACGACGGGCATCGCATCCGCCGGGCCAGCTGGGCTAGGTAGCCATCGATCCCGTGCGGTGCCTCGACCAGTGCGGCCGGCTGTGGTACCCGGCGGGTGGCGATCACGAACTGGTTAGGGCCCCACCATCCGCGGCCGGTGCGCTGCACGGCCCGCTCCAGACCCCGCATCGGCGGGGTCAGCAGCCTGACCGCCGACGGGGGAATGTGCTGATCCCACCGCCGGAAATTGTTGACGCTCGCGGCGACGGTGGTGTCGAACCCGGAACGACTCATCGTCGAGCGGACGGTGTCGAGCTGGAAGGTCCAGAACTTCTCCTCCGTCTGGCCGACCTGGATGGGCTCGCGGCCGGCGATCTCCGTCCGCTTGGTCTTCGACGTGGCGGCGCGCGCGCGAGCGAGCAGGTGATGCTTGATCGGCACGTCGAACAAAGCGCGGCGGCGGACGGTGCGCAACATCTCGTCGACGGCTCGCTCGATGTCGGCCAGGTGGTGGAGGACGCGAACGGTCATGGACGCGTCGAATGCGGAGTCCACGAACGGCAGCGCCGAAAGGTCGGACCGCACGAGATGCAGGCGACCGGCCGCGACATCTTCCGCGTAGAGCTCACCGGCGCGCTCCAAGTTCGTCACCGAGTAGTCGATGAGCACCGCGTGCGCAACCCAATCTCGGTAGTGCACGGCGTTGCGACCGAATCCGCCACCGAAGTCGGCGAACCACTCGCTGGGACCGAGGTCACGCATGAGCCGGGTGAGCACCACCGTCTCAGCCCACTGCTCGTAGTCCCGACCGGTCCAGAAGGTCTGGTAGTCGTAATCGTTGCTGTCGTAGTCGGCAACCGTGTCGTGCGGACTCGTCGGGCGAACCGACATGCGCTCGCGTCCTCGCTTCTCTATCGGAGCTGCCGGTCCGGTCGACCGGCTGCAGCTCCGTACCCCGGTTAGACCTCGGGCCTACCAGCCGCGCTCGGCCAGCCGGTGCGGCGCCGCGATCTCCTCGACGTTGATGCCAACCATCGCCTCGCCGAGGCCACGGGACACCTTAGCGAGCACGTCCGGATCGTCATAGAAGGTCGTCGCCTTGACGATGGCCTCCGCCCGGCGCGCGGGGTTGCCGGACTTGAAGATGCCCGACCCGACGAACACGCCCTCCGCGCCGAGCTGCATCATCATCGCCGCGTCCGCTGGGGTGGCGATGCCTCCGGCCGTGAACAGCACGACCGGTAGCTTGCCGGCCCGAGCCACCTCGGCGACGAGATCGTACGGTGCCTGCAACTGCTTGGCGGCGACGAACAGCTCGTCCTCCGGCAGTGCCGTCAGCCGCCGGATCTCGCTGCGGATCTGGCGCATATGCGTGACCGCGTTGGAGACGTCTCCGGTCCCAGCCTCGCCTTTGGACCGGATCATCGCCGCGCCCTCGGTGACCCGCCGCAGCGCTTCTCCGAGGTTGGTCGCGCCGCAGACGAAAGGCACGGTGAACGTCCACTTGTCGATGTGGTTGGCGTAGTCCGCCGGCGTGAGCACTTCGGACTCGTCCACATAGTCGACGCCGAGTGCCTGCAGCACCTGCGCCTCGACGAAGTGGCCGATGCGCGCCTTGGCCATGACCGGGATGGAGACGGCGGAGATGATGCCGTCGATCATGTCCGGATCACTCATCCGGGAGACGCCGCCTTGTGCGCGGATGTCGGCCGGAACCCGTTCGAGCGCCATGACCGCGACCGCGCCCGCGTCCTCGGCGATCTTGGCTTGCTCCGGAGTGACGACGTCCATGATGACGCCGCCCTTGAGCATCTCCGCCATCCCACGCTTGACGCGTGCGGTTCCGACGAGGTGGGTGCCGGCGGCCCGCTCGGTGTGATCCTGCTCTGACATGACTCCCAGTTTACGGACGTTCCAGCGTCGTTCGGGCCATCCGTTGCCACCTCGATGGCCTGGCCGAGGGGCCGTCAGCGCACTGACAGGGGTGTGCCCTTCGCCACCAGCAAGATCCACGTCCCACCGGGTTTGAGAGAGATTGGCGTGCCCTGCGGGGTCCGTAGCGCGGTACCAGATGCGGTCCTGGGCCGCGACCACGTCCCGACGATCTCGCGCCCGTCGCGGAACACCACGACCGGCCCGCGTCCGACGCTGTGTGTGTACTTCGACACGTTGCCGACCACATCAACGTCGCCGGGATTCACAGTGACGTCGCAGTACTGGATGACGACGTTCGGGGTAGAGACTGCCGCCCCGTCGGCGGCCGTCTGCCGCGACCCGTCGATGACCCGCACGTAGCGCTTGGCGGCCGGGTCGTAGTCGAAACCGACGAGCGCGGTGTCGGCCCCTCCGATGGTCGTCCGAAACGTTCGACCGCTGCGCGTCTTTGCGCTGCTCGGGACGGTCGCCGACCACGTGAATCCAATGCTCTTCGCCTTCCCGGCCGTCCGGAACGCCGCGGCGAGCACCGCCGTGTTCAACGTCAAGTTGTACGGAACGCTGCGCCCGAAATCTCGCGCGAAACCCGGACCGCCCTCATACACCCCGTGAATGATCGAGTGGCTGACCGCCTGCAGCGAGTCGCCGGCGCCGCCGGACGCGGAGATCACGATCGGGCCATATTGCGTGAGCAACTCTGGATCACTCGCGCGCACACTGCGTATCGGCTCCACCACCGGACGTTTCGACGCGAAGATCGCGAGGAGCCGAGTCAGCCCGGCCTCCGCCTGCTCGACGTACACGATGTCTGCCTGGTCGACCCCACGTTGCGGGCGCCCGTTGAACGTGTCGTCGATCTTCACAGCGACGACCGCGCCACCTGGCGGCGCCCCGACACCGGTGAACGGGTTGGTGGGCCGGACCGGCTTGGGTTTGGGCTTGGGCTTCGGTTTGGGCTTCGGTCTGGGCTTCGGCGTCTCGCTCGCGGGCGGCGCAGGCGTGGGCGTGGGCGAGGCTGCGGCAGCGACGGGCCGCGACGGGTTCTGCGTAGCGGCGACACCGATGCCCACTCCAGCAGCGACGACGACGGCCGCAGTGACCCCGGCGATGACCTTCTGCTTCGTGCTCAGAGCGCGTACGCGATTGAGCACGATCACGATGTTGCCTCCTCCTGCGGCGCAGCGGATCGCAGCGGTGGCACTCGATCCGGAAACGCCAGCGTCTCGTCGATGTCGAAGTAGCGCGGCATCTCACGATGCCCTGCGAGGTGAAGAATCCGCGGCATCCGGCGGCCTCGGAGGTGTCGCGTGTCGCGAACGGCGTCGTTGTAGAAGCGGCGGGCGATATTTACCCGCACGCATGCCTCGTGCAGCTCACCGGCCTCCGGGTCCCGGGTGTCCGGATGCCGCTCGGCCAGGTCCGCGATGGCATGCCCGACTTCGTTTTCGGCCGCCTCTCGGTCGAAGCCGACCGTGGCCAACGCGACGGTCGCAACCTGGTCGTACCGATGGGCCTCGGTGCGTTGGAGCGACGCCGCACCCACCTCGACGACATGCTGCAGCGCCGCGGCGCGGCGCACGAGCTGTGCATCCAGGGCCGCCTGGGCGGCATCCACCCGCGCGTGCAACCGGTCCAACCGGGTCAACGTGAAGATCACCCAGGCAGTGAGCAGCACCGTCAGGACGACAGCACCGATCAGCCACCCGACCGACAACATGGGCAGTCAGCGTAGGTGGGATCGTGAAGGGATACGCAACGGGGCTGCGGCCGCTAACCGTTCGTGATTGTGAACCCAAAGTTCTGTAGCGGCATTACCTCATTGATCCACGTCAGTTGACGGCGCCGGCAATCGCCAGGTCGTACACGCGCACCACTTGGGCGACGATCACCGACCAATCGAAGGGAGCGACTGCTTCGGCGCCCGCCGCGGCGAGCCGTGAACGGAGCGCCGGGTCGTCGAGCATGCCGGCCAGCGAGACCGCCAGCGCCTCGGCGTCGCCGGTCGGGAACAGCTGGCCCGCCGATCCCTCGCCGAGCACGCGCCGAAATGCCTCGAGATCACTCGCGACGACGGGGGCCCCGGCGGCCATCGCCTCGAGCAGGATGATCCCAAAGCTCTCTTGCCCCGTGTTGGGGGCGCAATACACGTCGACGGTGCGCAGCAGGCTCGCCTTTATCGGTTCGCTGACCTGACCAAGCACAGTCACTCGACCGCGGACGGTAGCCGGCAGTGCTTGCCGGAATCCCTCGGCGTCACCCCGCCCGGCGACCAGGAGCTGGAGATTCGGCCGGCGTGGCGCGAGCTGTTCCAGAGCGGCGATCAAAACCTGCATTCCCTTGCGCGGCTCGTCGTAGCGGCCGATGAAGCCGACGGTCTGGCCGTACGCTGCGAACTCGTCAAGTGGCTCGGCCGAGCGGAATCGGTCGATCGAGATTCCGTTGGGAATCACGACGGCATCGGCACCCAGATGTTCGACGATGACCTTGCGCGCGGCGGTCGAGACGGCGATCCGCCCCGAGAGCTTCTCGAAAAATGGTTGCAGCATCGTGTCGAACATGGCGAGCACGCGTGAGCGCGTGGTGGCCATGTGAAACGTGGCGACGAGCGGGCCGTCGTGGATCATGCAGGTTAGCAACGACAGGCTCGCCGCCGCCGGCTCGTGGACATGGACGACGTCGAACTTGCCGTCGCGCAACCAGTGACGCACACGCGCGGCGGACACGAGCCCGAACTGCACCCGGGCCACCGATCCGTTGTAGGGAACGGGGACGGTCTTGCCGGCGAGGACGACATGGTTGGGTAGATCAGGTGTGTCCTCGTCCCCCGGGGCCAGAACGGACACCTGGTGTCCGAGCCCGATGAGGGTCTCGGCGAGGTCGCGGACGTGCGCTTGCACCCCTCCGGGGATGTTCCACGAGTACGGGCAGACGATGCCGATCCGCAACTCAGCCACCCGTCGCGTGCGTCGAATCCGCACCAGGGACCAGGGCCGCCTCCGGCGCGTCGCCCCGCAGCCCGGACGCATCCAGGTCCGCGAGCCAGAGTCTTTGCAGCATATGCCAGTCGCTCGGATGAGCGGCGATGTGCGCGGCGAAGGCGTTCGCCAGCGTCTGGGTGCCGGTCGCGACCCGCTCCCGCATCCGGTGCTGCGCAAGAAGGTCGACGGGCGGCCCGATGTGCTGGCCCCAGCCGCCGTCACCGGTGAACCACAGGCCGACCGGCAGGAGGGTCGCGCCGGTCGTGGCCGCCAACAGGGCCGGTCCGGCGGGCATCCGGGCCGTCGCCCCGAAAAACTCGACGTTCACTCCGGAACGCGACAGATCGCGGTCGGCGACGAGGCACACGCACTCACCGCTACGCAACCGGGCGGCCAAGATCTCCGCGGCCGGCCGCGGCCCGCCGGTCAGCGCCAGCACCCGCATGCCGATGCCCTCCCGGTACGCCACGAACCGGTCGTAGAGCGATTCCGGCCGGAGTCGCTCGGCGACGGTGGTGAACGGAACGCCGTGCTTGATGAGCCAGACGGCCGCGACATCCCAATTTCCCATGTGCGGCAGAGCCATAATCAGACCGCGGCCGGCCGCCATCGCCCGGTCAATGTGCTCTGCGCCTTCTGTGCCGGCTTCGACGCGAGCAGCAACCTCGTCGAGGTCCATCGTCGGCAGCCGGAACGTCTCCAGCCAGTACCGGCCGTACGAGCGCATCGCCGACTTGACCAACGCGTCGAGTTCTGGCTCGGAACACTGCGGACCGACCACGCGCCGCAGGTTGGCCCGCAGTCTCTGGACACCCTTCGATTGCCGGCGCACGGCGACGTCCGCTGCGGCGCGGAAACCGGCGGCGGCGACCCGCTCGGGCAATCGTTTGATTGCCCCCCAGCCGGCCGCGAAGGCGAGGTCGAGGGCGCGGTCCCGAACGCTACGGGCGTTCATGCCGCCGTCGTGTCCCGCGACTGCTGCCACACGGCTGCCATCCGCTGGCCGATCGTGACGGTGGATGCCACCACGAGGATCCAAAGCGCGGCGGCCTGCACGTACGGCACACGCAGATGGTCCCCCGACAGCCCGGTACCCACGAGAACGATGATCAGACGTTCCGCCCGCTCGGCGATGCCCACCGTAGCGTTCAGGCCAAGACCTTCCGCGCGGGCCCGAATGTAGGACGTGAGCCCGCCCAGCACGAGGCACAACATGGCGGCGGCGAGCATCCACGGCTGGTCGTGCCGGGCGAAATACCAGGCGATGGACCCGAAGATCGCGGCGTCGGCGAGCCGGTCGCCCGTCGAATCGAGCACTGCGCCGAACTTGGTGGTCTTGCCGCTGGCCCGGGCCACCGCTCCGTCGAGGACATCCAGCATCACGAAACCCCAGATCAGCAGGGTCCCGGAGAACCACCAGCCCTGAGTGAAGAAGATCAGCGCCGATGCCGTCGCACCCTACCGTGCCGGTGATAGTGATGGCGTCCGGGGTTACGCCGTGCCGGGCGAGCCAGGCGCCAAACGGGTTGATCGTGTTACTCACCCATGCGCGGGCGTGGATGTTGAGCACGCGGACAGCGTCCCTTCGGGTGACTGCCCACCCGGACCGCCGCGCACGCTGCGACCTGGTGGTGCGCGCTCACGATAGCCGGATCAGCGGTGACGGATCTGGGAACCGCGCTTGTCCGCGCCCCGACGTTGGGTGTCGAATGCCAGAGAAGGTGCAATGTGCGGCGATACCCAGGCCGCCTGCGAACAAATCTCGTGGAGGTGGCCCTGATGCCGACCAAGAAGTCCGCCGGCGACAAGCGCACGGCGGTGGGCACGTTCGAGACGGCCGACCGCCCCGAGAAGATCCGCAACGTCGCATTGGTAGGCCATTCCGGATCGGGGAAGACAACCCTGGTGGAGGCCCTGCTCGCGGCCACCGGCACGATCACCCGCGCCGGAACGGTGGCGGACGGATCGACGGTCAGCGATGCCGACCCGGTCGAGGTCGCCCAGCAACGGTCCGTCGCCCTGGCGGTGTGCCCACTCCGCCACGACGACATCGTCGTGAATCTCCTCGACACCCCCGGCTACCCGGACTTCACCGGCGAGCTGCGGGCGGGCCTGCGGGCAGCAGACGCCGCGCTGTTCGTGGTGTCCGCGGCGGAGGACATCGACCCGATCACCTCGACCTTGTGGGAGGAGTGCGCCGCGCTCGGCACGCCGCGTGCGGTCGTCATGACGCGGCTGGACACCCCACGGGCCTCCTTCGACGACTGCGTCGCGGCCTGCCAGCGCGTGTTCGGCGGGGCCGACGGCCAGGCCGTGCTGCCGCTCTACCTGCCCGTCGCGCACGAGCCCGAGACGGCCCCGGAGGCTCTGGTAGGCCTGCTGAGCCGCCGGGTGTACGACTACGCATCCGGATTCCCGCCGAAGGTAACCGACCTGAGCGACGACGTCGCGGTTGCCGGCGACGTCGAGCAGGCGCGGAATGCGCTCATCGAGGCGATCATCAACAACAGCGAGGACGAGAGCCTGCTCGACCGTTACCTGTCCGGCGAGGACATCGGCGTGGATGTGCTCATCGACGATCTGGAAACCGCGGTTGCGCGGGGAACCTTCTACCCCGTCGTGCCCGTGTGCTCAGGAACCGGTCTGGGTCTCGGCGAGCTCTTGGAGATCATCAGCGGCGGCTTCCCGTCGCCGGTTGAGCTCGATCCGCCCGCCGTCACGACCGTGACCGGCGGCCCGGCCAAACCCATCCAATGCGACCCGGCCGGGCCGCTGGTTGGCGAGGTCATCCGCACGTCCGTCGACCCCTACCAGGGCCGGCTGTCCATCCTGCGCATCTTCTCGGGCACGCTCACGCCGGACAGCGCTATCCATATTTCCGGACACGGAGGCGCGTCGCGTGGGCATCCGGACCACGACACGGACGAGCGGGTCGGCCAGCTCTTCTCGCCGTTCGGCTCCGCGCTACGCCCGATCGACAAGGCGGTAGCCGGTGACATCTGCGCGGTTGGTCGCCTCACCGTTGCCGAGACCGGGGACACCGTGTCGGACAAGGCTGCGCCGCTGCTGGTGGAACCCTGGTCGTTGCCCGAACCGCTCCTGCCGATCGCCGTCCAGGCGGCGACCCGGGGCGACGAAGACGCTCTTGCCAAGTCCCTCGGGCGGCTGACGGCGGGCGACCCCACGGTGCGGGTGGAACGCAGCCCGGACACCGGCCAGCTCGTGCTCTGGTGTCTGGGCGAGGCTCACGCCGATGTCGTACTGGATCGGCTGCGAGCGTCTGGAGCACGCGTCGACACCGTTCCGGTCAAGATCGCCGTGCGGGAGACGTTCACCGATGCCTCACGTGGCCACGGCCGTCTCGTCAAGCAGTCCGGCGGGCACGGTCAGTATGCGGTCTGCGACATCGAGGTCGCACCGCTCCCCCGCGGTTCCGGCGTGCAATTCGCCGAGAAAGTCGTCGGCGGCGCCGTGCCCTCCCAGTTCATCAGCTCGGTCGAGAAGGGCGTGCGATCGCAGCTGGAGCATGGCCTGGACAACGACCACATCCCGATCGTCGACGTGCAGGTCACCCTCCTGGACGGCAAGGCCCACAGCGTCGACTCGTCCGACGCCGCGTTTCAGATGGCCGGCGCCCTCGCGGTGAAGGACGCCGCGCCGAAGGGTGGCGTGTCGATGCTGGAGCCGCTCGCGACCGTGGACATCACCGTGCCCGACGCGTACGTCGGTTCGGTACTGTCCGATATGTCCGGGCGACGGGGTCGGGTCACCGGAACCGAGCCCGATCCCACGGCCCCCCACGGCATGGAACGGACGGTCGTGCACGGCGAGGTGCCCGAGGCCGAGCTCACCCGGTACGCGATCGTCCTGCGCTCGCTCACGGCCGGGACCGGCCATTTCGCGCGCCGGTTCGCCCGCTACGAGGTCGTACCGCAGCACGTCGCCGCCCAATTCCGCGAGGCTGCCAGGACCTGAGCGCATTCCGGCCGGCTTCGGGTCGAGCGCCGGTCGCCGACCCTCAGCGCAGCCGTCGGGGCCGGATCGGCCATGATGCATGGACAGTCGGCTGAACCGATCGTGATCTTGGAGCTGCTGCCCTAGAGCGAACCGTAAGTCCAAGATCCTCGGTGCTTCTGGACGGCGTTCTTCATCGGCGGCGGGTGCGGCGCCGCCGGCGGGGCGCCGTCCCGAACAGATCCCGGGTGATCTCCCGGCCGACCGTGCTACCGGCGCTGCGCGCAAATGATCCGAGCACGGCACCGAACAGTCCGCCCGCCGTGTCCGCGAAGCCACCCGGCGGAGAGCCGGCTCGAGAGGCGGCCTGGGGCGCACGCTCTGCGGGCTCCGCAGTTTCCGCGGGCGCCTCCGGCTCCTCGGCCGGAGGCGCGGCGAGTTTGGCGGTCAGGCGCTCATAGGCGGACTCGCGATCTAGCGATTGTCCGTATCGGGCCTGGAGGGGCGATCCGGCCACTGCGTGCTCCTGGGCGGCCGGATCGATCTGCGCCATCCACGATCGCGGCGCTCGCAGGCGGGTCCAGGCCACCGGCGTGGGCGCACCGGATTCGGCCAGCACCGTGATCACCGCTTCGCCGGTGCCTAGCTGGGTGAGCGCCTCGGACAGGTCGTAGTCCTTGGTCTTCGGATACGTCTTCACGGCCTTGGCCAAGGCGGCCGCGTCGTCGGGTGTGAACGCGCGCAGCGCGTGCTGTACCCGATTGCCCAGCTGGCCGAGCACGGAGTCGGGCACGTCGGTGGGATTCTGCGTCACGAAATAGATGCCGACGCCTTTCGACCGAATCAGACGCACGGTCTGGGTGACGGCCTCGAGGAACGCCTTGCTCGCGTCGTTGAACAGCAAGTGCGCCTCGTCGAAGAAGAACACCAACTTGGGCTTGTCGAGGTCGCCAACCTCAGGCAGCTCGTGGAACAGATCAGCGAGGAGCCACATCAGGAAGGTGCTGAACAGCGTCGGCCGATCCTGCAGGTTGGCCAGCTCCATCGAGCTGATCACTCCCCGACCTTGCTCGTCGGTGCGCAGCAGATCCGCCGTGTCGAACTCCGGCTCACCGAAGAACACGTCGCCACCTTGTGTTTCCAGCGTGATGAGTTGTCGCAGGATGACGCCAGCGGTCGAGCTGGACAGCCCGCCTAGGCTTTTCAGATCAGCTTTTCCTTCGTCGCTCGTCAGGTACTGGATCACGGCCCGGAGGTCCTTGAGGTCAAGCAGCGGCAGGCCGGCCGCGTCGGCGTAGTGGAAGATCAGGCCCAGCGACGATTCCTGCGTGCTGTTGCAGCCGAGCACCTTGGCCAGCAGCGTCGGACCGAAGGAGGTCATCGTGGCCCGCAGTGGAGCGCCGGAACCCACTCCGCCGAGGGCCAGGAATTCCACCGGGTAGGCCGTTGGCGCCCAGTCGTCGCCGGTGTCAGCCGCTCGCTGGGAGATCCGGTCGTTGGACCTGCCCGCCTGCGACAGTCCGGACAGGTCGCCTTTGATGTCGGCGATCACCACCGGGACTCCCGCAGCGGATAGCTGCTCGGTGAGCACCTGAAGGGTCTTCGTCTTGCCGGTGCCGGTAGCCCCGGCGATGAGTCCGTGCCGATTGACCATCGCGAGTGGAACCCGGATGCGGGCCCGCGGATACGACGTGCCGTCGAGGAGAACGGACCCCATCTCCAGCGCCGCACCCGCGGATTCGTACCCGCTCGCAATCCGCTCGGCGTCGTCAGCACGGGCATTTGCCTCGTCTGCGGGCGTCGATGAGGACGGTGGAGTCTCGGTCATGGGCGGTCTCCTGCACGACGACAGCTGGACCGTCGTACCGTACCGATCTCCCAACCTGGTGGCCGGCTACTCCTTGGGGAGTTTGAGCTTGCTCAGATCCGGCATCTTCGTGCCAGGCGGTAGCTGCGGAGGCACGCCGCCGAGTGAGCCGAGCCCACCGGGCAGGCCGCCCGGCATACCACCTATTCCCCGCGGAAGTCCGGCGGGCGTCCTCGGCGGAGTGGGACCGCGACCGGATCCGGAGCGCCCCTTCTTGCCCTTGCGGCCTTTCGCGGACTTGGTGTTCTTCCGTCGCGCGCCCGGCAGGCCCATGGCGCCACCCATCTGCTGCATCATCTTGCGGGCCTCGAAGAATCGGTCGACGAGGTTGTTCACCTCGCTGACCGAGACGCCGGAACCGTGAGCGATACGAAGCCGGCGGGACCCGTTGATCATTTTCGGGTTCTCTCGCTCCGCCGGCGTCATCGACCGGATGATGGCTGCTGTCCGATCGAGGTCCCGGTCATCGACCTGGCTGATCGCCTCCTTCATCTGCCCCATGCCCGGCAGCATCCCGAGCAGATTCGAGATGGGCCCCATCCGACGAATCGCCTGCAGCTGCTCGAGAAAGTCTTCCAGTGTGAACTCATTGCCGGTGCCCAGCTTGGCGGCCATCTGCTCCGCTTCGGCCTGGTCGAAAGTGCGCTCGGCCTGCTCGATGAGGGTCAGCATGTCGCCCATCCCGAGGATGCGTGACGCCATCCGGTCGGGATGGAAGACATCGAAGTCCTCGAGCTTCTCGCCGTTGGACGCGAACATGATCGGCTCACCGGTGACGTACCGGACGGACAGCGCCGCACCGCCGCGCGCGTCTCCGTCGAGCTTGGTGAGTACGACACCGGTGAAGCCGACTCCGTCGCGGAAGGCCTCGCGCGGTGTTTACCGCGTCCTGTCCGACCATGGCGTCGACGACGAACAGGATCTCCTGGGGCTGGACGGCGTCACGGATTGCCGCGGCCTGGTTCATCATCTCGGTGTCGATGCCGAGCCGCCCGGCCGTGTCGACGATCACCATGTCGTGCTGGGCCCGACGAGCGAAGTCGATGGAGTCACGCGCGACCTGAATCGGGTCACCCACGCCGTTGCCGGGCTGTGGCGCGAACACCGGAAGGCCGGCCCGCTGGCCGACGACCTGGAGTTGCGTCACCGCGTTAGGCCGTTGCAGATCGGCGGCAACGAGCACCGGCGTGTGGCCCTGGGCACTCAGCCAACGACCGAGCTTTCCCGCGAGTGTTGTCTTACCGGAGCCCTGCAAGCCCGCCAGCATGATCACCGTCGGCGGCGTCTTGGCGAACTGCATCCGGCGGGTCTCTCCGCCGAGGATGGCGATGAGCTCCTCGTCGACGATCTTGATGACCTGTTGCGCGGGATTCAGCGCGCGAGATACCTCCTCGCCGCGGGCCCGCTCCCTGATCGCCCCGATGAATTGGCGCACGACCGGCAACGCGACGTCCGCCTCGAGCAGCGCTATGCGGATCTCGCGGGCCGTCGCGTCGATGTCGGCGTCCGAGAGCCGGCCCTTGCCGCGCAGGCTGGTGAAGACCGCGCCCAGGCGATCGGACAGAGTGTCGAACACGAGGCAGACCCTTCGATCGGTAGTCCGGTCCCAGGGTAGTCGGGACGCAGACAGCGACCGGCGGTCAGATCAAGCCGCGGCCGCCGTCGACGTAGAGCACCTGGCCCGTGATGTATCCGGACTCCTCGGCGCAGAAGAACGCCACCGCGTTGGCGACATCCTCCGGCAGACCGCCACGCCGCACCGGCAACGCCGCGGCAGTCTCCTCACGCATCTGTTCGAATGTGGTCCCGATGCGCTCCGCGGTTGCTCTGGTCATCGCGGTCGCGATGAATCCCGGCGCGACGGCATTGACGGTAACCCCGAACGGTCCGAGTTCGATCGCCATCGTCTTGGTCAGACCTTGCAGGCCGGCTTTGGCGGCTGAGTAGTTGGCTTGACCACGGTTGCCCAGCGCAGAGGTCGAAGACATCGAGACGATCCGCCCATACCGCGCCTCGACCATGTGTTTCTGGGCGAGCTGGCTAGCGAGAAACGCGCCGCGCAAGTGGACATCCAAGACGGTCGTCCAGTCGTCGTCAGACATCTTGAACAGCAGGTTGTCGCGTATGACGCCCGCGTTGTTGACGAGGATGTGCAGCCCGCCGAATCGTGCCACCACCCGATCAACGGCGGCCTGCACGTCCTGCCGTCGGGACACGTCGCCGCCGATGCCCAGGGCTCGGACCCCCAGCGCTCGTGAGCTGCTCGGCCATCTCGACGGCCGAGTCCTGTTGCAGGTCGAGAACCGCGACGCTCGCCCCTCCCTGGGATAGCCGTCGGGCGACCGCTGCGCCGATACCCTGCGCTGCGCCGGTCACGAGCGCGACCCGGCCTTCCACTCCAGGCATGCAGATCTCCTTCCCCCGTGTCAGAGGTCACCCCGCGGGCCGGCGGTTGCCTGAGCCGTCTTTGCTCCGATGAGCCGGGACAGAGTATCGACGAAAGCCGCCGCGTTCTCGGTGTCCGGCGTCGGGAGCATCGCCAGCACCGGGGTGTCGATGCCGGCATCGACATACGCCCGCAACCTTCCCAAGTCGAGGCGAGGGCGAGCGGCGTAAAACGCATCCGTTCCGGCCACCTCCGCCGTCCGGATGTCGGTGTATCCCGCGGCCGCAAGTGCCGGAACCAGGGCGGCGTGATCGGCGAGTGACACGCCGGTGACCGGAATGGTCATGCCCCATCGCACGACCCGGTCGGGCGTCATGTCAGCCAGTCACCATGTCGAACAGGCTGCCGACCCCGAACGTGACTGCGGCGGCGAATGTTCCGAGCAGGAGTTGGCGAGTTCCAGAGAAGATCCAGCTGCGACTGGTGAATTGCGCAGTCAGCGCCCCGGCACCGAACAGCGCGGCGAGCGACAGCACAGCCGAGATCACCAGCGAGGTCGAGCCCACCAAGTACGGCAGGAGCGGGATCATCGCGCCGACTGTGAACGACGCGAACGACGAGCCCGCCGCGGTCCAGGGGCTCGGTAGCGCCGTCGGATTGACCCCGAACTCAGCCATTGCGTGGACCGACAACGCCTCGTCCGGGTCGCGCGAGATCTGCTCGGCGACCTGATGCGCAACCGCTGGCTCGACGCCCCGGTCGACGAAGCTTTGCGCAAGTTCTGCCTCCTCGGCCGCGGCGTTGACCCGAAGCTCGCGCCGCTCGATCTCGATTTCGGCATGGGCCGATTCGTTCTGGCTCTGCACCGAGACATACTCGCCGGTCGCCATGGAGAAGGCACCGCCGACGAGCCCGGCGAGCCCGGCGAGCGCCACGGACGTGCTGTCGGCATTGGCGCCGGCGACCCCGGCGATCAGCGCGAAGTTGGACACCAGACCGTCCATCATCCCGAACACCGTCGGCCGCAACCATCCGCCGGTCACGGAACGATGCTGGTGGTGGACCTCCGCACCACCAGTCATCCGTCTGCCTCGCCGGAGGCCGCAGACGATCGTGCGTCGTCGCGATCGACCGGTCCGGGTTCGCTCTCACCGGGGCCGGGTTCGCTCTCACCAGGGCCGGTTTCGCTGTCGCGCGGGCGGGTGTAGAGCGATTCGTCTGGCTGAGACCGATGGCGAATGAACCAGACGAGCGCGCCGAGGAACACCACGATGGCGGTCCAGTCGTTCAGGCGCACGCCGAGAAACTCGTGGGCAAAGTCCGATCGCAGCGCCTCGATCCACGCCCGCCCGGCCGCATAGCCCATCGCGTAGAGCGCGAATTCGTTTCCTCGGCCGAGCGTCCACCGACGAGCCGCCCAGATCAGCGCGAACCCCAACGCGATGTCCCAGAGCGACTCGTACAGGAATGTCGGTTGGTAGTACCCCTGAACGGTGCTCCCGGTTCCACAGTCGACGGCATGCCCGGCGACGGTGTCGAAGCAATGAATCTGCAGCTTCCACGGCACGCTCGTCGGGCCGCCGAACAATTCGTTGTTGAACCAGTTGCCCCACCGACCGATGCCCTGGGCGAACGCGAGCCCGGGCGCCGCAGCGTCGGCGAAAGCGGTGAGACGGATGCCTTTTCGCCGACATCCGATCCACGCTCCGAGGACGCCCATGGCCACGGCTCCCCAGATGCCGAGGCCGCCGTCCCAGATCTTCAGGGCATCGATCGGGTGCCGGCCCGACCCGAAGTATTTTTCGCCGTCGGTGATGACGTGGTACAGCCGGCCGCCGATGATGCCGAAAATGATCGCCCAGAACGCGACGTCCCAGACGTCCTCGTCCCGGCCGCCACGCGCCCGCCACCGACGGAGGGTGAGCGCGACGCACACGAAGATGCCGGCAACGATGCACAGCGCGTAGGCGCGGACCGGCAACGGTCCGAGATGCCAGACGGCCTGAGTTGGGCTCGGGATGCTGGCCACACTGCGCACTCCGTCACCGTAGACGAGATCGCATCGCTACGTTCAGGACATGGGTTCGCACGAGATCCGCGCGTTGGTGGTCACCGCTCACGGCGATCGGGATGTTCTGCAGGTCCAGCAGCGTCAGCTCGAGGACCCAGGGCCCGCTGAGGTGCAGGTTCGCGTCGCGGCGTCGGGCGTGAACTTCGTCGATGTGTACCAACGGCAGGGCATCTACCCCGTTCCGACGCCGTTCGTGCTCGGCGGCGAGGGTGCGGGTGACGTTGTCGCGGTCGGGGCGAACGTCTCCGGGGTTGCCGTTGGCGACCGAGTGGCCTGGGGGAACGTGCCGGGCAGCCATGCCGAGGGGCTGAACATCGCGGCCAACGCCGTCGTGCCACTGCCGGACGAGGTCGACTCCGAGGTGGCCGCGGCCGCGATGCTGCAAGGGATGACGGCCCATTACCTCGTCACGTCGACCTATCCGGTTCAGCCGGGCGACAGCGTGCTCGTGCACGCGGCGGCCGGAGGCGTCGGGCAGCTGCTCGTCCAGATGGCCAAGGCCCGCGGGGCGTATGTGATCGGGACGGTCTCCACCGCGCAGAAGGAGGCGGTCGCTCGACGCGTGGGCGTCGATCAGGTCATCCGCTACGAGGCACTGTCCACCGAGGAACTCGCCTCGGAAGTCCGTCGCCGCAACCATGACGCACCAGTGCCGGTCGTCTTTGACGGTGTGGGTCAGGCGACCTTCGACGCATCCCTCGCGACGCTGGCGCCCCGGGGCATGTTGGTGCTGTTCGGCGCGTCGAGCGGCCAGGTACCTCCGGTCGACCCGCAGCGGCTCAACCGGGGCGGATCCCTGTACCTCACGCGGCCGACGCTCGCGCACTACATTGCGACCCGCGAGGAGCTGCTCTGGCGGGGGACCGAGGTCCTGCGCGCGATCGCCGACGGCACGTTGCGACTGAACATCGGCGGGAAATACCCACTCGCGAGTGCAGTGCAGGCGTATGACGATCTGGAAAACCGCCGGACGATCGGCAAGCTCATTCTCCAGCCGTGAGCATAACGTGCACGGCTGACGTCGGAGAGCGTTTGCTCTCTAGCAACATGAACACTCACCGTGTTCTATAGAAGGATATCCACCACGGGGTGTTAGGGTTCCTGCTGCTACGTACCCGACCCAGGCGGTGGGAATGACCGAGGCCCCCATCCTGGTCAGGCCCCATTCCAGCTATCAGCACGAAGCCTTGCTCTACCGCGGCATCGATGCGTTCCTCGCCGGCACGGTTGGCTTTGTTCGGGACGGCCTGGCCAGCGAGCAGCCGGTCATGGTCGTTCTCGCCGAGCCCCGGCTCGGCGCGCTGCGCGAGGCACTCGGCGCCGACGCCCAGCGGGTCCGAATGATGGACATGGCCGCCGTCGGCGCGAACCCGGCCCGCATCATCCCGGCGTGGCAGGAGTTCCTCGATGACCACGACGACGACCAACCTGTTCGCGGTATCGGCGAGCCGATCTGGTTCGGGCGGCGCGGAGTCGAGGTTGCCGAGTGCCAGCTGCATGAGGCATTGCTGAACCTTGCGGTCGAGCCGGATCGGCCGTTCTGGCTGCGCTGTCCCTACGACGCGGACGCGCTACCGGCCGAGATCGTGGATGCCGCGCACCACAGTCACCCGGTGCTCGTCGAGGCCGGCGACTATCGCGGCAGCAGGTACTACGGCGGCGTCGTCCACGCCGAAGAGATGTTCGGTGCGCCGCTGCCGGAGCCCACGGTCAGTGCCGTCAGCTATGGCTTCGACGGGATGACCGTGACCGATGCGATCAAGCATGCGGCAACCGAAGCCGCCGAGCTTGGAATCGACACCGAGCGCGTGGCCGACCTGACCAACGCGCTGGGCGAGATTCTCGACAACAGCGTTCGCCACGGCGGCGGGGGTGGAACGCTTCGGCTGTGGCACGATCGGGAGGCGTACGTCTGCGAGGTTCGCGATACCGGGCACATCGAAGACCCGATGATCGGCCGTCGACCGCGGGCCGAAAATCCCAGCCGACGTTCGGGCTTGTGGTTGGCGAACCAGTTGTGCGACACGGTCCAGGTCCGCTCCTCCGAGCACGGCACCACCGTCCGGCTCATCAGCTGGCTGGGCTCGGCCGCTGACTACTGACGGCCGCTGACCGGCGTCAGCCGGCGGTGACCCGCACCCCGTCGGCCAGGTCGGTCGCGAGCCGGGCGAGCGCGGAGATGCCGGCGGCATCCGGCGAGTCGAGCAGGCAGCGTACGAGCGCAGAGCCAACGATGACTCCGTCAGCGAACTGCGCTACCTCACCGGCCTGTCGCCCGTTCGAGACGCCGAGGCCCACGCAAACCGCAGACTTGGGCGACACGGCTCGAACCCGCGCCACCAGGATGCGCGCGGTGTCACCTACCGTGTCCCGTGCTCCGGTGACGCCCATCGTCGAGGCGGCGTAGACGAAACCACGGCACGCCGCTGCCGTGCTGGCAAGGCGGGCGTCGGTCGACGACGGCGCGACGAGGAAGACTCGGTCCAGGCCATGTGCGTCGCTGGCCGCGATCCAGGGCGCCGCCTCGTCCGGAATGAGGTCAGGTGTGATCGCGCCCGATCCGCCGGCGCCAGCCAGGTCAGTCGCGAAGCGGGCAACTCCGTAGTGATCGACCGGATTCCAGTACGTCATCACCACCGCGGCCGCTCCGGCATCGGCGACCGCGGTGACCGCCCGAAGGACGTCCCGCATGCCAACACCCGCTCGTACGGCCGGATCCACCGCGGCCTGGATCGTCGGACCGTCCATGCCCGGATCGCTGTAGGGGACCCCCACCTCCACGACGTCCACGCCCGCGGCGACCATCGCGCGCATAGCGTCGATCGATGTGTCGACGTCCGGGTAACCGACCGGAAGATAGCCAATTAGTGCCGCGCGTCGATCGGCCTTCGCCGCGGCGATCGTCACTCCGAGCGTGCCTGGCGCTCGAGATCGGTCGGCCGCCAGGGCCGCCGCTTTCGGGCCCGATGGCTGGCTCACAGGTCGACGAGATCGAAGTAGCGGGACGCGGTCTCGACGTCCTTGTCACCGCGCCCGGACAAGTTGATGAGGATGATCGCGTCCGGCCCCAACTCGCGCCCGAGTTGTTGCGCGCCAGCTAGCGCGTGGGCGGACTCGATCGCCGGGATGATGCCCTCGGTGCGACACAACAGCTGAAAAGCGTCCATCGCCTCGGCGTCCGTAACCGGCCGGTATTCAGCGCGGCCGATGTCGTGCAGATAAGCGTGTTCCGGGCCCACGCCTGGGTAGTCCAAGCCGGCCGAGATCGAATGCGATTCGACCGTCTGCCCATTTGCATCCTGGAGCAGGTAGGAGCGTGCGCCATGGAGCACGCCCGGCGAACCACCGGTGATCGTCGCGGCGTGCCGGCCACTGTCGATGCCCTCACCTGCGGCCTCGAAGCCGACGAGACGCACTGATGCGTCGGGAATGAAGGCGGCGAAGATGCCGATCGCGTTCGAGCCACCGCCCACGCACGCGGCGACCACGTCGGGCAGCCGGCCAGCGCGCTCGAGAACCTGAGCGCGAGACTCCGTGCCGATGACTCGGTGGAACTCGCGCACCATCATCGGGATCGGATGCGGGCCGGCCGCGGTGCCGAACAGGTAATGCGTCGAGTCGACATTGGCCACCCAGTCGCGGAAGGCTTCGTTGATCGCGTCTTTCAGGGTCCGTGATCCGGTGCCGACGGGCACGACTTCGCAGCCGAGTAGCCGCATGCGGGCCACGTTCAGGGCCTGCCGGCGGGTGTCCTCCTCACCCATGTACACCGTGCAGTCCAAACCGAGAAGCGCCGCCGCGGTGGCGGTGGCCACGCCGTGCTGACCGGCGCCGGTCTCCGCGATCACTCGGGTCTTTCCTAACCGCTCCGTAAGCAGAGCCTGGCCCAGCACATTGTTGATCTTGTGCGAACCGGTGTGGTTGAGATCCTCGCGCTTGAGCAGGATGCGGGCACCGCCGGCTTCGGCGGCGAACCGCGGTGCTTCGGTGAGGGCCGACGGCCGGCCGGCATAGTCCCGTAGCAATCGGTCGAGCTCCGCGACGAACTGGGGGTCGGCCTGCGCGGAATGGAACGCGTCTGTCAACTCCTCGAGCGCCGAGACAAGCGCCTCTGGGACGAATCGGCCACCGTAAAGACCGAAATGTCCGGTCCGATCAGGGGATTCTGTGCACAACTCGATATGCGTGGTCATGGCATGGCTCCTGGGTCAGCGAACGACGGTCGACGAGGGGACGCAGCTCACCCATGCCATCGATGCGCGCCGTTGACGTGACCCATGCCGGGCAGTCTAACCGTCGAGCACTGTGGATCTCTGCCACGCGGGCCGCGGTGCGGGACGCGCGCCGGAAGGGGGACGGGATCGGCCTGAGCGCGTCCCTTAGCGGGAGGCGCGCGGGGTTGCGGGGTGCGCCCCGGCCGTTACCAGCTCAGCCACGGCTCCGCGGGGATCGGAGGTCGTTACCAGACCGGTGCCGACGAGCACCGCGTCCGCGCCGGCCGCCGCGTATTCGATCAGATCGAGTGGCCCACGGACGCCGGATTCCGCGATCTTCACGACGTCGCTCGGCAGTCCGGGAGCGATTTGCTCGAAGCGCGACCGGTCGACTCGCAAGGTGCGCAAATCTCGCGCGTTGACGGCGATAACGCGCGCACCGGCGTCGAGCGCGCGAGAGGCCTCTTCCTCCGTGTGAACCTCGACCACCGCGGTCATGCCAAGCGACTCCACGCGCTCACGCAGCCCGACAAGCGCGTTCTGTTCCAGCATCGCGACGATTAGAAGCACGAGGTCCGCTCCATGTGCCCGAGCCTCGTGCACTTGATAGGAACAGTAGATAAAGTCCTTACGCAGCAGCGGAATTGTCACCGCGGCTCGCACCTGATCGAGGTCATCGAGCGATCCGTCAAACCGCCGTTGCTCGGTCAGCACGCTGATTACGCGCGCGCCTCCCGCTTCGTAACTCCTGTGCCAATCCCGCAGGGTCGTCGATGTTGGCGAGTTGCCCCCTCGAGGGACTGCGCCGCTTGACCTCCGCGACAACGCCGACACCGGGCGCGCGTAGCACAGCGAACCCGTTGAGCGGCGGCGGGGCGGATGCCGCGCGGGCTTTGACGTCGGCGAGCGATCGGCTCTGCTGACGCGTCGCAACGTCGGCGCGTACGCCGACGAGGATCTCCTCGAGCACATTTGGGCGGTTGCCCACGAAGCCGCCTCTCCCGTGATAGCAGTTCGACCCGATGCTAGCTAGCGGGTTCATGAATCGTGTGACGGGGGCCATGGACAGGTCAGTCTCACCACCCACCGAGGGGCAGCCGTACGGTGAACCGGGCGCCCCCCTCCGCCGCATGGGCCGGCCTCGATCGTGCCGCCAATGCGCTCGACCAGTCCGTGGACGATCGCCAGCCCCAACCCGGTTCCGACGCTGCGAACGCCGCGGTAGCGCTCGTACAACGCCGATCGGTCGAACGCGATAGCCAGATCATCGTCGGTCAAGCCCGGGCCGCCGTCCCGGACCTCGACGACGATGTGGGGCGACGCGGCCGGCTGTTCCACGCGGCCCGCCAAGACGATCGGGGAACCCGACGGTGTGACGCGCAAGGCGTTCTCGAGCAGACCGTCCAGCACTTGCCGCAGCCGGGACGCATCGGCCCAGGCGATGAGCGGCCCGACCGGTCGTTCCACCACGAAACGAACGCCCTCCGCGGCACAGCGCCCGGACCACACGTCGGCGGCCGAGTCGATGACGCCGCCGACGTCGATTACCGCTAGGTCGACGCGGAATTCCTGCGCATCGAGCCGGGCGAGATCCAGCAGATCTCCGACGAGGCGGGAAAGGCGATGCGACTCGCTGAGCATGATCGCCCCGACCCGCGCCGTCTGATCCGGAGTGACGACTCCGTCCGCGAGCGACTCGGCGTAGCCGTTGATTGCTGTCAACGGAGTTCGCAGGTCGTGGGACACCGACATCAAGAACTGCCGCTGCCGAGCTTCGGACTGGGCCAGGCCGGCCGCGAGCCGATTCAACGCGTCAGACACCTCGCGAACCTCAACCGGACCCTCGGGCGGGATCACGACGTCACGCCGGCCGGAGTTGAGCGCGTGCGCGGCTGCCGCCGTGCGCTTGAGCGGACGGGCAAGGCGCCACGCGACGATAAGACCGAGCAGGACCGCGATACCGACCGCGATGGCCAGGGCCACGATGAGCCGGCGCAGTGCGGCATCGCCGACCGCGACGGCGTCCGCCCGGCGCTGGACCAGCACGATAGCGCCGGCATTTGTAGGACGGGCCTCGACGAGCACGGACTGGCCATCCACCGTGCGACGTGAGGACAGTGAGTTCTCGGCCAGCACGTCGGCGATCTCGTTCTGGGTCAGCGCGTCGCGCGCAATCCGGCTGGCGGATACCACGTGACCCGCGCCGTCGATCGTCGCGAACTGGATCTTCAGCGCCCGCAGCAGGTTGCGCGCTCTGACCTCCCCCGCGGTGGGATTGCCCGGAGCGTCGGCGAAGGTCTGCGCGGCATCGGCGAGACGGGCCAGGAGTTGTTTCGCGGTCCGGTCATTCGCTTGGCGGACCAACCCGACGGCGATGCCCCCGGCGACAACGGCTGTGATGAGAGCGATTGAGACGCCGAGCAAGGAGATGCGCAGCGCGAGAGTGCCTCGGCGACGGATCACCGGCGCGGCGCCTCGACCGCATAGCCGACGCCGCGGACGGTTCGTACCGGGCTGGCGTCCCCGAGCTTGGCCCGGATCTGGGCAATATGCACGTCGACCGTCCGGGTCCCAGCTACCGATGCGTAGCCCCACACCTCACTCAGCAACTGCTCGCGGCTGTACACCCGACCCGGGCGCCGCATCAGATGCGCCAGCAGGTCGAACTCGGTGACCGTCAGTGCCACCTCCTCGGTACCGGAGAACACCCGTCGCTCGACCGGATCGAGCCGGACGTCTCCGACCTCGAGCTGCGGCATCGCGTCCGGCACGCCCTTGGTCCGTCGCAAAACACCAGTCACCCGCGCGACGAGTTCCCGCGGGGAAAAGGGCTTCGTGACATAGTCGTCGGCCCCGAGTTCCAGGCCCACGACGCGGTCGACCTCGTCGTCTCGAGCAGTGACGAACAGCACCGGAACCCAGTTCTGCTCGGCGCGTAAGCGGCGGCATACCTCGACGCCGTCCAGTTCGGGCAGGCCGACGTCGAGCAGGACCGCCGCCGGCTTGAGCCGGCGGATCGCCGCGAGCGCCGCCGCTCCGTCCTTCTCGACGTGGACGCCATAGCCAGCCTTCGCGAGGTACATCCGGATCAGGTCGGCGATCGCAGCCTCGTCCTCGGCGACGAGGATCAGCCCGCGGGCAGCGTTCGGATCCGTCGGCACACCAGGCAATCTACGGTCCGGAGCTGGCGTCCGCGGTCACTGCCAGGTCAGGGTTCGGTACGAGTGGACGAGTCGCTCGCGGGGCCGTCCGGTGCGTCGACGCTCCGGTCCAGGTCCTGATCGGTGGCTCGCTCTGGTGGGTCCGCCGTGACGCCCGGCGCCGGATCCGCCGTCGGGTCGATGCCGCGGTCGAGTGCGGACCACAGTCTCGCGTCGTGCTGCGGCCCGGACGCCGGCTGAGGATGCTCGTAGCGACCAGAAAGCCCTGTCCAGGCCGCGCCGTATCCGATCGTCAATGCTCCGGCGAGGACGATGAGCAGACCGCCAAGCGCGGCGAGCACCGGCCACACCGGATGCACGGCGACGGTCACAGCCCGGCCGGCGTCGAGCCCGACGCCGATTTGGGCATCGCGCAGCACGCTTCGCGCGTGCTCCGATGAGATTGCGCGCAGCGCCGTTACGGCGTCCCAGCACACGATCCCGCCGGCGATCACCAGTACCGCGCCGATGATCCGGCGAGCTATGCCCCGGCTGGCGAGCACGCCGACCACCCCGGCCAGCGCAACCACCGCGAGCCCGGTCACTGCGGGATGCAGCGTCCGTCCGGTCACCTCGAGGACGTCATCCGCGAGAGGCCGGGCCCGGTGCGCGGTGACGGTTTGCCAACTCCGGCCACTCGCGAACAGGGCCAGCGCGCCGCCGATGATGAGGCCGAGCAATGCTGCCGCGAACGTCGAGCGTCCAACAGCTGTCATTGAACAATCCGATGAGACAGGTCCGGCTCGGCGATGGCACGCAGCGTCTCGGCGGTTGCGATTGCCTGCAATACCGCGCGCGCCTTGTTCCGGGTTTCCTGCTCTTCTAGCGCGGGAATGCTGTCGGCAACGATCCCGGCCGACGCTTGCACGTAGGCATGGTCACCAGTCATCACGGCGGTGCGGATCGCGATCGCCATGTCCAGGTCACCCGCCGCATCGAGATAACCGACGGCCCCGCCGTACACCCCGCGGCGGACCGGCTCCAGTTCCTCGATGAGCTCCATCGCCCGCACCTTGGGCGCGCCGGTGAGCGTGCCCGCGGGGAAGCTCGCACGCAGGACGTCGAATGCGTCACGACCGTCGGTAATCCGGCCTTGCACGGTCGAGACGATGTGCCAGACATGGCTGTAGCGCTCGAGCGATCCGAACTCGACGACCTCGACCGATCCGGGCGCCGATACCCGCCCGAGGTCGTTGCGAGCGAGGTCGACGAGCATGACGTGCTCGGCCCGTTCCTTCGGGTCTCGTACCAGCTCGGCGGCCAGCGCAGCGTCGCGCTCGGCCGTCTCCCCCCGCCGGCGGGTGCCGGCGATCGGGTGCAGGACGGCTACGCCGTCCGCGACGGTGACTAGCGCCTCCGGGCTGGAGCCCACGATGTCGAGGCCGGGCAGCCTCAGCACGTACATGTACGGGGACGGGTTGAGGGTGCGCAGAACCCGGTAGACGTCGAATGCGTCCGCGTCGGTGTCGACCTGGAACCGCTGACCAACCTGAATCTGGAATACCTCTCCGGCCCGCACGGCCTCGAGCGCCTGTTCGACGGCGGGTTGATACTCCCCTGCCGGCGTACGGGACACAGCGTCCTTGGGTCCGGGCTGGCCGATCTCAGCCACCGTCGGCGGGGCCGGAGTGGCGAGCGCGGCCTGCATGCGATCCAACCGTCGGCCCGCATCCGCGTACGCCACGTCGAGCTCGCCGGTCGACATCGCGGAGTGCACCACGGCGTTGGCGATGAGCGTGACGGAGCACTCATGGTGGTCCACGGCCGCCAGGTCGGTGACGAGCAGCATGGTCAGTTCCGGAAGGCCCAGGTCATCCTCGGCCTTCTGGGGCAGCGTCTCTATCCGGCGGACCACGTCGTAGCCCAGATAGCCGACGAAGCCACCGGTGAGCGGCGGCAGCCCGGGTAGCCGTGGGCCGCGCAAGGCCCGCCACGCCGCGCCGAGTACCTCGAACGGATCACCGTCGGTCGGTACGCCGTCCGGGACCTGACCGCTCCACACCGCTTCACCGGCCCGCGCGGACAGCGTGGCGACGGCGTTGACCCCTACGAACGACCACCGGGAGAACGATCGGCCCGGTTCCGCGGATTCGAGCAGGAACGTACCCGGGCGGTCCGCGGCGAGCTTGCGATAGACGCCTACCGGCGTTTCGGCGTCCGCGAACAGCGTGCGGCTGAGCGGCACGAGCCGATGGGTGCGGGCTAAGTCGCGAAGGTCGCGGCGGCCGATCGGTGCGCTCATGACGTCGACGATGCCGCCCGCTCCGCGTCCACGATGGTGACCGGCAACGCGCCGAGATCGAAGCAAGTTCGGTCTCCGGTGTGGCAGGCCGCGCCGACCTGGTCGACGCGCACCAGCACGGAGTCACCGTCGCAATCGAGGGCCACCGATCTGACCAGCTGGATGTTTCCCGACGTCGCTCCTTTCACCCAGTACTCCTGACGGGAGCGAGACCAGAAGGTAGCCCGCCCGGTGGTGAGCGTGCGGTGCAGGGCCTCGTCGTCCATCCAGCCGACCATGAGAACCTCGCCACTGTCGTGCTGCTGCACGACGGCAACGACGAGGCCGGCCGCATCGCGCTTCAGACGCGACGCGATGGTGGGCGGAAGATCGGAGGGATTGCGAGCGGACATGCCTTGATTGTGCCCGGTCGTCCGGAGCCGGTTTTCGGACGCTCAGAGCCTGCGGAGGCTCTAAACTGCCGCGGCGCGGCGCCCGGCCGGGGTAGGGGACGACGGCAGCCGCACGGTGACCGTACTTCCGGATCGGACCGAACTGTCGAACCGCACGGACCCGCCGTGGGCCTCGACGATTGACCGGACGATCGACATGCCGAGTCCGCTGCCGCCACGGGCCCGCGTGCGAGCCTTGTCGGCCCGCCAGAATCGTTCGAATACCTGCGCCGCTTCGTCCGGCGGCAGCCCGGGTCCGGCATCGTCCACACGCAGGACGCTGTCTGCCCCGTCGCGGTAGGCGCTGACCCGGATCGGCCCCCCCGGAGCAGTGTGCACGGCGGCGTTGGTCACCAGATTCCGCACGACGCGCAGGAGCTGGTCGTAGTCGCCGTACAGGGGCACCTCGGGGTCAACCGCGCCCTCGATGCGACGCTGCGGAAACGCCGCCTCGACCCCCTCGATCGCCGTGGACACCAGATCGGCGGTGTCGACCGGTTCCGATTGCGGCGCCGCTCCTCGATCGGTGCGGGCGAGCAGGAGCAGATCGTCGACGAGGCGAGACATCCGGGTGCCCTCGGACTCGATGCGGTTCAGCGTGTCGGCATCGCTTTCCACGTCAGCAGTGCCGTTCGCACGCCGCATGCGAGCCAGCTCGGCATACCCACGGATCGAGGTCAGCGGTGTCCGCAGCTCGTGCGAGGCGTCGGCCATGAACTGGCGCATCCGCTCCTCGCTCGCGACCCGAGCGGCAAACTGCGTCTCGACCGCCCCGAGCAGGGTGTTGACGGACTCGGCCATCTGCCCGGCCTCGGAGTCGACCTCTGACGATGCGACCGGCACCCGGCGATCCAGGCCGGCGCCTTCCGGCGACAGCTCCGCCGTGACCTCCCGAGCCGTGCTGGTGACTCGGCGCAACGGGCGCAGGCTGAGCCGTACCCCGTATGCCGTCGCGACGAACGCGACGGCGAGAACACTGAGTCCGATGGCAAGCTCGATGATCAACAGCCGATGCAGGGTGTTCCCTACCTCGTCATTCGACAGACCCGTAACGACAATCATGCCGTCCGTGGTCGAGAGCGCCGTGACGCGAAGGTCGGCGCCGTCGACGGAGCTGACATTTTCGCTGCCATTGATGTTGCCGAGGACGCGCCCGATGTCTGCCTGGCTCAGCCCGAGCAGGAAATAGTCACCGCTGCTTTGCACGGTGCCGAGAAGCGGCTTGCCGTCGGGACTGTAGACAGCGATCCATTGCGATTGCGGGGCGTGGAATCCGCCTGGATTGCCGAAGTTGCAGGTCGTAGTTGGCGAGCCTGAGTTGTAGCTCACGCAACGAGCGATCCGAGCGGCGTTATTGGTCGCAAGCGGCCGCAGCTGCTGATCGAGCTGCCCGTAGAGGAACGGCCGCAACAGCATGTAGGTGGCGAAGCCCATCGCGAGGACCAGCACGAGAACCAGCGACACGACGCCGAGAATCAGCCGGCCGGCCAGGGTGCGCGGAATGACCCGCCAACGCCGGGATTTGCGCTCGGCTGGCGGCGCCGTCGCCGCAGGGTCCGGCAGGTCGGCCGTGGGTAGCGGTGACTTCATCTCCTCGACGTTCGGATCCCACGGCCCGTCGTGGGATACGGGCGTGGGTATCTCGCTCACCTCGACGTGCGTGTCACGCCCACCGAGGTCGAAGTCGCGGCTCATCGTGGCTCAAGAGTACGAACGACCTCGGAATGATGCACCGACCGCCCGGAGATGAAGTGGTTAGGCGCGGGGCGCCTTGATGACATATCCGGCACCGCGGACGGTGTGGATGAGCTTGGGGTCCACTGCGTCCACCTTCTTGCGCAGGTACCCGATGTAGAGCTCGACGATGTTCGATTGTCCTTGAAAGTCGTACTTCCAGACCCGATCGAGGATCTGAGCCTTCGACAGCACCATGCGCTCGTTGCGCATCAGGTAGCGGAGCAACTCGAATTCCGTTGCCGTGAGGTGGATCTCCTGCCCGGCGCGAGTGACCTCGTGACTGTTCTCGTCCAGCTCCAGATCAGCCACGCGCAGGACGCCCTCCCGGGCTTCGTCCGGCGCAGAGCGGCGCAACACGGCGTGTACGCGCGCGAGCAGTTCCTCGACGCTGAACGGCTTGACGACGTAGTCGTCCGCGCCGGCGCGTAGCCCGCCAATGCGGTCGTTCGCGGTGTCGCGCGCCGTCAAAAAGATGACGGGGACCTGGGAACCCGCCGCCCTGAGGTTCTGCAGGACGCCAAGACCATCCATGCCCGGCATCATGACGTCAAGGACAACGAGATCCGGATCCGCCTCCGCGACGGCGGCGAGGGCGGACTGGCCATTGTCGGCCGTCACGGTCTCGAAGCCGTCGAAACGCAGCGCGGACGACACCAGGTGGGTGACGTTCTCCTCGTCGTCAACAACCAAGACGCGTCGCTTGGCCGCGGTGGCGGTGGTCATGGGCACTCCCTTGCATTGGATTGGCTGTGTCCAGCCTGAGTGAGCGGACTGAGCCAAACGTGGGAACCTCCTGTGTGAATACTAAGAGCCTTTGTCTTCGCTCGGGAGCGGCCATACGCGACCTTAGAGTCGCGGTATGGCCTCTCCCGCAGTCGCGGAACGGTTCGAGTTCGCCGACACTCTCGCTCGGACCGAGCCGGACGCGCCGACGCTGTGCGATCCGTGGACGGCTGCCCAACTTGCCGCCCACGTCATCCTGCGCGAGCGGTCGTTGAGTCAGGCCGCAAATCGGCTCCCCGTGGACGCCGCACGGCGCTGGTCACACGACCGGATCATCCGCTACGCCGAGGAGGTGCCCTACGACGAGTTGGTGCGACGCGTCCATGACGGGCCGCCGCGATGGTCGCCACTCGCTGTGCCGGCCGTGACCGACCGGGTCAACCTGCTGGAGTACGTCGCGCACCATGAAGATGTCCGGCGGGCCGGACCGCAGCCGTTGCCCCCACGGGACATCCCGGCCGATCGCCGCGCCGCGATCTGGTCTCAGTTGCGGTTCGCGGCTCGGCTGACGTTGCGGCAGGCACCGGTCGGGGTTGTTCTCGTCGACCCTGGCGGCGATCGGGTCGTTGGCCGACGGCCGGTGGACGGTCAGAGCGTCGTCGTGAGCGGCGATCCGGTAGAACTCACGCTGGTGGCCTTCGGGCGGCAACGGGTTGCCGCCGTCCATTACTCCGGGGACGAGGGCTCGGTCGCCCAACTCGTCCGCGCCTCGATCAAACTCTGATCTCAGGCCCGAACCGGCAGGCCTGCTGCCGCCAGCTCAGCTTTCACGGCGCCAACGGTGAGCTGACCGAAATGGAACACGCTGGCGGCAAGCACCGCATCCGCGCCGGCGGCCACGGCCGCGGGAAAGTGCTGCGCGCTACCGGCCCCACCGCTCGCAATCACCGGAACGGTGACCGCAGCCCGGACCAAACGGATCAGTTCGAGGTCGAAGCCCTCCCTCGTCCCGTCAGCGTCCATCGAATTGAGCAGGATCTCCCCGGCGCCGAGCTTGGCCGCGCGAGCCGCCCACGCGACCGCGTCGATTCCGGTGCCGATCCGGCCGCCGTGCGTGGTCACCTCGAAGCCGCTCGGAGTACGAGCGGCGCCGCGTGGAACTCGACGGGCGTCCACCGACAGGACGAGGACCTGCCGTCCGAAGCGGTGCGCGATTTCGCCGATCAGTTCGGGACGTCGCACGGCCGCGGTGTTCACACCGACCTTGTCCGCGCCCGCTCGCAGCAGTAGGTCCACATCGGAACTCGTGCGTACCCCCCCGCCGACGGTCAACGGGATGAACACGTGTTCGGCCGTCCGTCGCACGACCTCGTACGTCGTTTCTCGGCCGGCTGAGGACGCCGTGATGTCGAGGAATGTCAGCTCGTCGGCGCCTTCAGCGTCGTAGCGACAGGCCAGCTCGACTGGGTCTCCCGCATCCCGCAGCCCGACGAAGTTCACGCCTTTCACGACGCGTCCCGCATCGACGTCCAGGCACGGGATGACGCGGACGGCCACGGTCACAGGCGGCCGCCGAGGTAGGCGTCGGCCTCGATCTCGATGAGCATGCGCGGGTCGATCAAGGCGGAGACCTCGACCATCGTTGCGGCCGGCCGGATCTCGCCGAATGCCTCGCCGTGCACCTGCCCGTACTCCTCCCACCGCCCGATATCGGTGACGAACATTCGCGTGCGCACGACGTCGGCCAGCGTGCCGCCTACCCGAGCAAGCGCCGAGCGGACGTTCTCGATCGCTTGCCGGGTCTGCGCGGCGGGCTCTCCGGCGTGGAGGACCTCGCCGTCCGCTACGGAGGTGCAACCGCTGACGAACACGAAGTCTCCGGCCCGAACGACTCGGCTGTAGCCCACGAATTCCTCGAACGGGCCGCCCGATCCATACCGCTGCAGGTCGCTCATTTCGGCCGTCCTCTCGGCGCGCCGGACCGGCTCGCCGTCGCGCTTACCACGCCTACCACCCTGCCAGAAGGCTCGACCCGTTCCTTTTGCTGCCTGACCGCCCATCGTGCACCCAAGTATGCGACCCTATGGGGCTTGCGGGATATTCATCTCACAATTACTCTGATTCGAGTATTCGAAAGGAATCACTCGATGACTCGTCGCCGTGTGAGCAACCCACTCGCGCTTGCCATTCTCGGCTGCCTGTCCGAGCGGCCCATGCATCCCTACGAGATCTCCACGACGCTGCGGGAACGCGGCAAGGAAGGAAGCATCAAGCTGAACTACGGCTCGCTGTACGCGGTCGTCGAGTCCCTGCAGAAGCACCACTTGATCGAGGCACAGGCGACGACCCGAGAAGGTCGGCGACCGGAGCGCACCGTGTACGCGATCACCCCAGCCGGCGTCGAGGAGTTCGAAGACTGGCTCGCCGAGCTGCTGTCCACGCCGGTCAAGGAGTACATGGCGTTCGAGGCCGGGTTGTCGCTCGCCGCGGCGCTCCCGCCGGATGAGGTTGCGCGTCTGCTAGATCACCGCGCCGAGCGGCTGCGCATCGATATCCGGGCGATGGAGGCGATGCACGACGTGGCCCGCGAGCGCAACCTGCCCGAGCTGTTCCTGGTCGAGAGCCTCTATCGGCTGGCCATGCTCACGGCTGAGCTCGACTTCGTGACCAAGCTCGTGCGCGATATCCGTTCGGGAACGCTGGGCGGCGCGCAGGTCTGGCGCCATCTGCACGAACTGATCGGCAACGGCGTAACGATGGCCGAGATCTCCGCCGACCCGGTTCGCTATCTCGGAGAGGAGGCCGCCGCGCTGCTCGCTCCAGACACCGCGTCCTGACCAACCGCGGACCGGGTGCGGCAACACCCGGTCCGCGGCCTTACCGCCGAGCCGACGCACCGTCGCCTGAGCACACGGGATCGTCCCGGGGCGCATGCTCACGATAGGTGACGAGGGCGTCGACTCCCCATCAATCGAGGAGTCCATCCCGTCATGTCCGAACACGACAATGCCGTGCTGCCGGCCCGCACCGCGGCGAATCCGCACTCCGGCGAGATCGCGATCGAAGTGCGCGATCTCGTCAAGACCTACCCGGGCCCGCGTGGTGATGCGCCGGTCCGGGCTCTCGATCAGCTGTCCATCCGAGTCGCCGCCGGCACCATCTTTGGTCTGCTCGGGCCGAACGGCGCGGGCAAGTCGACGACGGTCAAGATTCTGACCACCTTGTCGCGCCCCGATTCGGGCGATGTCCGCGTCGCCGGCATCGACGTCATCGGTCACCCCGACTGGGTACGCCGCGAGATCGGGCTGGTCTCGCAGAAGGCCAGCAGCGATCCGATGGCTACCGGCCGGGAGAACCTGCTGCTCGCCGCCCGTATCCAGGGACTGAGCCGCCGGACCGCAGCCACGCGCGCGGACGAGCTTCTTGACCGGTTCGGCCTCGCGGAGGCCGCCCACCGGCTCGCACGGACCTACTCCGGAGGAATGGCGCGCCGCCTGGATGTCGCCATCGGACTCGTGCACCGCCCCCAGGTGCTCTTCCTCGACGAGCCCACGACCGGGCTCGACCCGGAGGCCCGGGCCGAGATGTGGGCCGAGATCGAGCGACTCGCCGAGGAGCGCACCACCGTGCTGCTCACGACGCACTACTTGGAGGAGGCGGACCGGCTCGCGGACCGGCTGGCGATCGTCGACCGCGGCCGCGTGGTCATCGAAGGCACCGCCGAAGACCTCAAGCGGGAGTTGCACGGTGACGCCGTCATCGTCGAGCTGGGGTCCGCAGCGAAGATGGCGACCGCCGTCGCTCGGCTGCGGGTGACGCCAGGGCTGCGCGAGATCAGCTCGGACGGGACCAGCCTGCGGGCGCGGGCAGACCATGGCTCGACCGCGGTCCCGGCTGTCTTGGCCGGCCTGGATGCGGCTGGGGTCACGGTGGCCTCAGTCACCGTCTCTCGCCCATCGCTGGATGACGTCTACCTGCGCCACGCCGGCCGCTCTTACCACGCAACTGGAGGAGAACTCACGATGACCACCCTGACTGCCGCCGTGCGGCCGACCCGTCCACATCTGCTCATAGATTCCGGCCTGCTGACGATGCGGTCGGTCCGCGCATTGATCCGGCAGCCGTGGTATGCCGCGGTCACCCTCGTCCAGCCGGTTGTCTGGCTGCTGTTGTTCGGCGAGCTGTTCCGATCGGTCGTGCACATCCCGGGCTTCGCGTCGTCGCAGGACGCATCCGGGTCGTACCTCGAGTTCATCTCGCCAGGCGTGATCATGATGACTGTGCTGTTCTCGGCGGCCTGGGCCGGCACCATCTACATCGAGGACATGAACCGCGGCGTGATGGATCGGCTGCTCGCCTCGCCCGTATCGCGGGGCGCCATGATGATCGGCACGCTTGCCTACCAGGTGATCACCACCCTGATCCAGACCCTGATCGTGTTCGGGATCGCCTATGCGGCCGGAGCCCGATACCGGGGCGGCACAACCGGAGTCCTGCTCACCTTGGTTGCGGCGGCGCTGCTGTGCGTGATCTTCGCCGCGATGTCCAATGCGGTGGCTCTGCTGGCCCGGACCCAGGAGGCGCTAATCGGCATCAGCCAGTTCCTGAGCCTGCCGCTGGCGTTCGTGTCGTCGGCAGTCATGGCGGTCGCGCTGGCTCCGGACTGGTTGCAGACTGTCGCCCGGTACAACCCGGTCGACTGGGCCGTCGTGGCCAGCCGCCAAGCACTGTCGGCCGATCCGGACTGGGGCGCGGTGCTGCCGAGGCTAGGTGCTCTGGCGCTGCTGGCCGTCGGCATGGCCTGGCTCGCCACCCGCGCCTTCCGCACCTACCAGCGCTCAACCTGACCGAGCCAGCCGACTCCGGTCGTCGCTTATCACTAGTCGAATGTGTAGCGGACCCAGGTCGCGCCACCGTCGCGAGTCGTCCACACGGTGCTGGGATCGCTCAGGCTGACCCACCGGCCGGTTGTCGCCGACTCGAAGCCGAGGAAGCCGCTGCGTGGTGCAGAGCTGCCGGTCAGCGAGCCGCTTTGCGCCACCACGGTCCAGGTGAGGCCGCGGTCGACGCTACGGACCAGCGACTCGCGGCCGCTGACGGTACCGACGGCGAACACCGTGGACGACGACGCCGAACCGACCTGGATCTCGAGGTTGTGAAGCAGCTTTCCGGACTGGAACGTACGGCCACCGTCGGTCGAGACGGCCACGAAGGACGCCGAGCCCGACCGCTGGGTGCACAGCACGGCTGACGGATTTGTCGGACGCCGAGCTCAAGGCGGAGGCGTCGACCTCACCGGGAGAAACCTGCGGGCACGGTTCGCCGCGATCGGCCCAGGTCAAGCCGCCGTCGGCTGACACATACAGCGCGCTGTGCGCCTGGCTCGCGCCCCCGCTTACGTGCCCGTACACCTGCAGGTACACCTGTCCGCCGGTGCGCGAGAGCTGGACGCCCGTGTCTGTGCCCACCTGCGCTGACGACAGCCCGAGGACCGTGCGCCACGCGGTTCCGCCGATCGTCGAGATCTGGACCGTGAGCGGGCATCCGGGGAAACACCCCTGCACGCGAAGCACGTTGCCATCACCGATCTCGATGGCTGCCGCGCCGCCCGACTGTCGCTGCCACGTCGCCCCGCCATCCGTGGTCAGGTAGAGCACCTGCGGACCGAACAGATAGCCGATGGCCGCAGTGGCGAACCGCACGTTCGACACGCACGCGGCCACGCAGTCGTCGACCCCGAGCAGACCGACGACGGGCGGACGGATTCCCACCCAGCTGCGACCGCCGTCGTTGGTGCGCACCAACGACGTGCACGGCCGGCTGGAGCACGGCGCCGTGCCGAGAGCCCAGCCCTCGTTGTCGCTCACGAAAGTCAGGTCGTGCACCGTGAAGCCGGCCGGGACGGGTCCACCCACTGGTACTGCGGCACCCGGCGGGGCCGGTTGCGCGGAGGAGGGCGGGTTCGTGGTGCGGTTCGGTGAGGTCGGATGGACGCTCGGCACCGATCCGGTCGGGCTGGCTGGAGACGCGGTCTGGGTCGGCGCCGTCGGTTGCGCGGGCTCGGTCAAGTGCCGGACGAGCGCGATTCCGCCCACCGTGGCACCGACGATGAGAAACACCACGCAGGCTGCAATCGCCGACAATAGCCAGGCGGGTCGGGCTCGCTCGGCCGGCCTTGCGTCCGCGGCATCGAGCGTGCGCACGCTCACGGCATGGGGCGGCGGCGCTTCCTCCGCCCAGCTTCGCAGTTCCCGGCGCAGCCGGGCTTCGAGATCTTCAGGCATCACGATCTCCGAGTTGCGCGGGGGAAAGCGTCGCCCGCACGGTCGCCAGACCTCGGCTGATCAGGCTACGGGCCGTGCCCGGGCGGCATCCCATTGCTCGAGCGACCTCTCGGTCGGTCAGATCGTCGAAGTACCGCAGCACGAGGGCTGCGCGTTGCCGTTCTGGCAGTTGCCGGATGAGGCGCCGAATCTGGTCACGATCCACGGCAGTCTCGGCGATGTCGGCGGCCGCGCTCCGCTCCTCGACGACGCGCACGACGAGCTCATGTGCCGGGGCGGACCGAATACTGTTGAGATAGGTATTGATCAGGCTGCGCCGCACATAGGCCACCGGATTGTCAGCCCGCTGCACCCTGGCCCAGCGCGGATAGAGCCGAGTCAACGTCTCCTGAACGGCATCCTCGGCCGCCGGACCGTCGCCGCCAGTGAGTAGGTACGCAGTGCGCAGCAGCGCCGGGACATGGGTGCGTACAAAGTCGTCGAAGTCCACGGTGGCCGCGTCCAGGTAAGCGTCAGCCGGGACCTGCATGTTGCCGGCTGCGGCGCGCATGTCCTAAAGACACATCGGGTCGCCGTTTGTGTTGCATCAGGACACAGCGGCCAGCGCGTCGGGCAAGCTGAACGCGCCGGCATAGAGCGCCTTCCCGACGATCGCGCCCTCAACCGTGCCCAAGCCACGCAGCGCGCGCAGGTCGGAGATGGCGGACACCCCACCGCTCGCGACAACCGCACCCTGGGTGGCAGCGCAGACGTCCCGGAGCAAATCGAGGTTCGGCCCGGTCAGGGTTCCGTCGCGGTGCACGTCGGTGACCACGTACCGCGGGCATCCGTCGGCGTCCAGGCGAGCCAGTGTCTCCCAGAGATCGCCGCCGTCCTTCGTCCAGCCGCGGGCGGCGAGCGTCCGACCCCGGACATCCAGGCCGACCGCGATCCGCTCTCCGTGCCGCGCAATCGCCGACCGCACCCAGTCCGGCGACTCGAGGGCGGCCGGTGCCGAGGTTCACCCGGGTGGCTCCGGTGGCGAGAGCCGCGGCGAGCGAGATCTCGTCGCGGATGCCTCCGGACAGCTCTACCGCCACACCGACGCGTCGCACGACGTCGGCCAGCAATTCCCGGTTGTTGCCGCGGCCGAACGCGGCGTCGAGGTCGACCAGGTGGATCCACTCGGCCCCGTCCCTCGCCCACGCGAGCGCCGCCTGCAGCGGATCGCCGTACGAGGTCTCGGTACCGGCGGCGCCCTGCACGAGACGGACGGCCGCCCCGTCGGCGACGTCGACGGCCGGAAGGATCACGAACGCCATCAGCTGCGCCGGGCAATCGGGAGCCACGGCATGCGGGTCATAGCGTGCCGAGCCAGTTCGACAGCAGCGTGGCGCCGGCGTCACCGGACTTCTCGGGATGGAACTGCGTCGCGCTGATCACGCCGCGTTCGACGGCGGCGACGAAGTCCTCGCCATGGTGCGCGATCGTCACTTTCCCCTCCGTGTCGTGCGCGACGTAGGAGTGCACGAAGTAAAAGCGAGTCCCATCGGGCAATCCGGCGAACAGCACCGAATCGGGTGTGGACTTCACTGTGTTCCACCCCATGTGCGGCAGCACTGGTGCGTGCAGCGGCTCCACCCGGCCGCGTAGCACGCCCAGGCCCGCCGTCTCCTCGCCGTGCTCCACTCCCCCATCGAAGAGAACCTGCATGCCTACGCAGATGCCCAGCACCGGGCGGCCCCGACGCGCCCGCTCCACAATCGCCGCGCCGCCGTGCACCGCGGTCAGTCCGGCCATGCACGCCGCGAAGGCGCCGACGCCGGGCACGACCAGACCGTCGGCCTCGATCGCCGCGCCGGTATCGGAGGTCACGGTCACCTCAGCACCCACCCGCTCAACGGCACGTTGCGCGGAGCGCAGATTGCCCGAACCGTAGTCGAGGACGACGACGCGCTTCACCGGTTAGAGAACGCCCTTGGTGGACGGAATCCCCTGCACCCGCGGGTCGAATTCGACGGCTGCCCGTAAGGCTCGGGCCACCGCCTTGTACTGGGCCTCGGTGATGTGGTGCCAGTCGCGGCCCCCGTGCACGATCACGTGCAACGCCACCGCTGCGTGGTAGGTGAACGACTCGAAGACGTGCCGGGTCAGCGTCGTGGCGTAGTCCGGCCCGATCGTCGGTGGCGCCCCGTCCGGCTCGTGGTGGACGAGGTAGGGACGGCCGGACAGGTCGACCACGGCTTGGGCGAGTACCTCATCCATGGGCACGAACGCATCGCCGAACCGTCGGGTCCCGGCCTTGTCGCCCGCCGCCCGAGCGAACGCCTGCCCGAGTGCGATCGCGGTGTCCTCGACGGTGTGATGCGCGTCGATATGCAGGTCTCCATCGACCTGGATCCGCAGGTCGAACAGCCCGTGCTTGCCGAACGACGTGAGCATGTGGTCGTAGAAACCCACGCCAGTCGACACGTCGGTACGGCCGACGCCGTCGAGGTCGATCTCGACCAGCACCTTGGTCTCGCTCGTCTGCCGGTCGATCCGGCCGATGCGGGTCATCGAAGAACCTCCACTAGTGCGACGCGGAATGCGGCCATGTCCTGTTCGGTGCCGATCGTGACGCGCAGCCAGCCGGCCGGACCCACTTCGCGGATCAGCACGCCACGATCGAGCAGACCCTGCCAGACGGCGTGCCGATCGGTGAATACGCCAAACAGCACGAAGTTCGCGTCCGAGTCCGCCGCGGTCAGCCCCTGACCACGCAGCCACGCAACGGTCGCGTCACGCCGCTCGCGCAGCTCGGCGACTCGCGCCAGCAGTTCGCCGGCATGCGCCAACGCCACCCGGGCGGTCGCCTGCGTCACCGCCGACAGGTGGTAAGGCAATCGGACGATGCGAAGAGCGTCCACGACAGCCGGCGCCGCTGCCAGGTAACCGACGCGGCCGCCGGCGAATGCGAACGCCTTGCTCATCGTCCGAGTCACCACGAGCCTTGGCTGCGCGGCCAGGAGGCGGAGCGCACTCGGCGCGCCGGACCGGCGGAACTCGGCGTAGGCCTCGTCCACGACCACCATGCCGGGCGCCACCGCGCACACGTGCTCGACCAGATCGATCGGCAGCGCCGTCCCGGTCGGGTTGTTCGGCGACGCCAGCAGCACGACGGCGGGCTGCAGCTCCTCGATCAACCCACCGGCGTGCTCGGGGTCGAGACTGAAGTCGTCCCGCCGATGACCAGCCACCCAGTCGGAGTGCGTGTCCCGCGCATACTCGGGGTACATCGAGTACGTCGGGGCGAACGAGACGACGGTACGGCCGGGTCCAGCGAAGGCCTGCAGCAGGTGCAGCATGACTTCATTCGAACCGTTAGCCGCCCAAATCTCCGACGCACGCAATCCGTGGCCGAGATAGCCGGCGAGGTCTTCGCGCAGCCCGTGGGCCTCGCGGTCCGGGTAGCGGTTCAGCGATCGGGCGACCCGGGCACCTGCCTCCCCGATCTCGCGCGCGATGGTCGCTGACGGCGGATACGGATTCTCGTTCGTGTTCAGCCGTACGGGAACGTCGTGCTGCGGCGCGCCGTACGGGTGCGCCCCGCGAAGTTCGGCCCGCAGCGGAAGCTCCGAGAGCGAAACGTCAGCGGTCGCGCGCGCTGTTCCGACGTTCGGCGCCGCGCTCACCGTGGCAGCCGGACGGAGATGGCCGTCCCGTGGGCGGGGAGATCTTCGGCGTCCGCAAGCGCCAGCACGTACGGTGCAACCTCGGCGAGCGCGTCGGAATCGTATTCGACGAGGTGCACACCTTTGAGGAAGGTCTGCACTGACAGGCCAGACGCATGCGTGGCCGCACCGCCCGTCGGAAGGACGTGGTTCGATCCGGCGCAATAGTCACCGAGGGACACTGGCGCGTGCGGCCCGACGAACACGCAGCCGGCATTGCGAACCCGCGCAGCTACTCGACGGGCGTCAGCCGTGATGACTTCGAGGTGCTCCGCCGCATAACCATTGACGACCTGCAGGCCCTGCTCGATGTCGCGCACGAGAACCGTCGCTGACTGTTCGCCGCTCAATGCGGCCCGGATCCGCTCGACGTGCTTCGTGAGCTCGACCTGACGGACGAGTTCGACGTCTACCGCGTCGGCCAGCGCGACCGAGTCGGTGATGAGCACCGAGGCGGCCAACACGTCGTGCTCAGCCTGGCTGATGAGATCCGCAGCGACGTGCATCGGGTCGGCCGTCCCGTCGGCCAACACCGCGATCTCCGTCGGCCCGGCCTCGGCGTCGACTGCCACCACGCCCCGAACGAGCCGCTTCGCAGCAGCTACGTAGACGTTGCCCGGGCCGGTGATCAGCTCCACCGGCGTGATGCCCGCGGACGGGTCGCCATAAGCGAGCAGGGCGACCGCCTGGGCGCCGCCGACTGCATACACCTCGCCCACTCCGAGCAGCGCACAGGCCGCCAGAATTGTCGTGTCGGGCCGGCCTTCCCGCTCTCGTTGCGGCGGAGAGCATACGACGAGGGAATCGACGCCCGCGACCTGGGCGGGAACTACGTTCATGACGACGCTGGACGCCAGCGGGGCGAGCCCACCGGGCACGTACAGCCCGACCCGCCGCACCGGGATCCAGCGCTCGGTGACCGTGCCGCCGGGTACCACGGTGACATTGATCGATTCGCGACGCTGCGCTTCGTGGACCATGCGGACGCGGCGGATCGACTCGGTGAGGGCCGCCCGAACGGTGGGATCCAGCGCGGCCAACGCCTCGGCGAGGGCGGTCGTCGGCACTCGCGCGACCGGCACGTCGACCCCATCGAAGCGAAGGGTCGCGTCCCGTACCGCCGGGTAACCCCGTACCTGGACATCGCTGACGATCGGTGCGACAGCGCCCACCGCGGCGCCGATGTCCACGTGTGCCCGGGGCAGCACCTGGCGGAGATCGGCGGCCTCGACGGTCAGGTCGATCCGGCGCAGCACGGTCTCAGCTTACGGGCCAGCCGGCTGACAACTCCCGGCGCCGGACACCGATAGCTACGGTCGATCTGTGACCGAGCGCATTGCGTTGTTTCCGCTCGGCCACGTGCTCTTGCCAGGCGCAGCCTTGCCGTTGCACATCTTCGAGCCCCGCTATCAGGCGATGATCGCCGACTTGCTCGCGACCACTCCGCCGGCATTTGGTGTGCTGTCGATCCACCGAGGCACCGAGACCTCCGAGGACGTTGCGTTCGCCGAGGTCGGGACGATGGCCGAGATCGTCAACCGGCGTCCCTACCCCGACGGGACTTCGGACCTGCTCACGATCGGTTCCCGGCGCTTCCAGGTGCGGGAGATCCTGCGCTCGGGCCGGCCCTACCTGCGAGCAGAGGTGGAGTGGCTGGCGGAGACGGTCGGCGCTGCCACGCCAGAGCTGGTCGCCGCTGCCCGCGCACTGTTCGAGCGGTACGCCGAGGTCGTCCGCGCGCTGTCCGGGGAGAGGACCGACGTCACCCTCGCTGCTGAACCGGTGCCGGCCAGCTACCAGCTGGCCGGGCTCATGCAGCTGACCCGCAAGGATCGCCAGAATCTGCTGGCCGCGCCGACCGCTGCCCATCGGTTGCACGCCGAACTGGTGCTTATGCGACGCGAGATCACCCTGCTTCAGCAGACCCGGACCGCGCCGATCGACCCCCGCGCGCTCTGGATCAATCCGGTGGCGAACTGACCGGACGCGAATTGGCGTCCCAGCCGGTGACGCCGACTCCGGGTTGGTCGGTTGGTTGCGGATGCGCGGCGGATTCCGTCCGACCAAGGTCGTCCCGCGTGGTAAAGGCGACCAGGAGGCCGTAAACCAGCACGGCAACCGCAGACTCGAGGAACAGCAGGCCCGTCGCTTGCAACGACACCGGCAGCGTGATCAGGGCTCCAGCCGTTCCGTCCGACTCTCCGCCGCCGGTCAGATGCCCCACCAGGGCCGTGACCAGGGCACCGGCAACGCCGCCCAACGCCAGCGCGACTACTGCCGCCGGTCCCCGCCACGACCTTCTGGTCCACACGAGGAGCGCCGCGATGAGCCCCGCGATCGCAGTGAGCAGCGCGAACCAGCCGTCCGTGCCGATGAACGCCTCGGTCTCGTCGGGGAGGATCGCGCCGGCTTGGAGCACCAGTCCGGCGCTACGCGGGCTAACGGCTTGCCAGACAAGCCCGAGTGGAATGCCGACCAGCGCCAGGGTCGCGACGATCCAGGCACCGACGTACACGTCTCTCCGGACGACCCAGGGTTCCCGCCGTGAGCGCTGCGCCGTCGGCGCCATGTCCAACTCGACCGGTCCGACCTCCTGGGTCACGATCGCTCCTTCCACGGCGACATCCGCACACCAGTGTGTCAGTTCACGGTGAGTCGGCCGTCGGCCAGCACCGCGACGGGGGATCGCCAGAATCCGGGCTCGGCGACGGGATCTCCCGGAAGAACAACCAGGGCAGCCGGCTCGCCAACTCGCAAGTGCCCGCTGCGCCCGCGCATGCCCGGGCTCTGGGCAGCCAACTCGGTGGCGGCCCGCAGCGCGCCGAGACGTCCCAATCCAGCATCGGCCAGGCGATCCAGTTCGCGCGGGTCGACGCCCATCACGGTGCCGTCGTTGCCAAGATCGGTCCCGTAGCGAAGCACGACACCGGCGCGGTGCAGGGCAGCCGCGTTCGCGGCCGCCGCTCGACCGCTGCCGGCCGAGAAGAACGTCTGCAGCGTCGAGACGACGGCGACGCGAGCTTCGGCTATCTGCTCGACTAGGTCATCGGGGAGCCGCTCGGTCGGGGTGTGGGCGAGCTCGTCGACGCCACCGTCGATCGCGCGGCGCACCATGTCGACGCGAAGGGCGTGGGCGACGACCGAAAGGCCAGCGGCGTGCGCGGACTCGACGACGGCACGGACGACGGCCGGCCCGGGCACCGGCCAGCCCGCGCCACCCGGCTCGAGTGCGATCTTGACAACATCGGCGCCGTGGGCGACGACCCGATGTACGACCTGCTTGGCCTGCGCGGGTGAGTCGACGAAGGTGGCAAACCCGCTACCCCACTGCCCGGTGCGTGACGGGTAACCGCGTGGCGCCGTGAGAACTGGACCCGCGACGGCTACGAACGGACGTCCGCGCGGCGGTCGGCGGTGCCCGGTGCGCCAGCTGCGCGCAGATCCAGTCGGTGCGCCAAGGTCACGCACGCCGACTAGCCCGCGCCACAGGCAGTCATCGGCCGAGCCGAACGCGAGGTGGACGTGGGCGTCCACCACCCCGGGCCCGATCCAGAAGTCGTCGCCACCGATAACCCGCAGGTCCGGGAGAAGGCGACGGGGCACGGCCGGACCGACGTAGTCGATCGTTCCGTGGCCGTCGACGACCAGCGCGCCCGCGAACGGTTCCACGAATCCGCCAGGCCAGACGGTGCCGACGAAGACCGCACCTCGGCCCAGTCCGCCCTCTTCGGAGCCGTTCCCGTTACGCCGCGCCCGAAGCGCGTCACCGCTCGCGAGAACCCGCTCGACCATGCCGCGGCCGACGCCGCGACCTAGCTCGTGGAGCCGGCCCCGGACGGCACGCACGCTGGTCACGTTGCCATCTTTGTCCTCTGCGCTCGGTCGTGTCGGCGCAGCGCCGATGTCTAACGCTCCGACAGCGCCTGGATGACGAGATGCACGTCATCGACTCGTCCGGGAGGCACGACGCGGTCGATGTCGAATCCACGCAGCCGAGCGACAACCTCACCGCGGCGACGCCCCAGCAGGCGAGCGGCAAGAAGCGGCATCGTGGCGGTATGGCTCGGCAAGCCGAGCCGTCGTAGCTCGCGGCGAACGTCACCTCGAGTCTCCGCGACGAGGGAGCGCATCCGATCTTCGTGCGGGCCGAACCGGCCCACCCCGGCGAGGCGGCGCATCACCGCGGCGACCACGGCCCGCACGAGCAGCAGCCCAAAACCGATCAGGCCGACCAGGACCGAGAGCCAGGTCGGAGCGATGAAGTATGCACCGACAGCCAGGGCCAGAAAGGAGAACCCGAGGATCATCAGCCCGGCAGCCGTTTGCTCGCCGATCGCTCGTCCGACGAGGTACCCAGACAAGGCTCGACGGCTGTCGGCGGTTCCCTGCCGGAACTCACCGACCTCGGGCGCTGGCCGGCCCGGATCGTCCGGCTGGAGCTGCGGGTACATACCTCGACCGTACGTGGATTAGTCGAGAGCTTCCTGAGACCCGGCCCGGCGGTTGCCCGGTCGCGCGCGGAGGCTCTCGTGGTCAGCGTCAGGTTGCAGTGCCGCGGCCAACATCGGGGACATTCTGGTGACCACGTCGTCGGCCGACATGCTCACCAGCGGTCCCAGCCGAAGGACGTAGCGGCCGAAAATTAGTCCGGCGAGCGCGGCCCCAAACGCGGCCGCCCGCTCCTCGCGATGCGGCCCGCGTAACCGGGCTGCGACCGCGCCGATGATCTCCCGCTCGACAACTTCGCGCACCACGCGGGCGATGGCCGGATTCTGTCCGACACTGCCGAGCATCGCCCGCAACGGTGCGCCCGTCTCTTCGTCATCCCAGGTACGAAGCAGCGCCCGCAACACTCGCTCGGGTAGGCCGGAAAGGTCGCCCAGCAACGCGGCCGCGAGTACCTGGGCCGGATTGGCGGTCAGGGCCATTGCCGCACCGAAAACCCCCTGCTTGGAACCGAAGTAGTAGCTCACGAGCGCGGTATCCACCTCGGCATCGGCGGCGATCGAGCGCATCGACGTCGCCTGGTAGCCATCGGTGAGAAACCGGTGCCGCGCGGCGGCCAGGATTTGGTCGCGCGTATTCGGCTGGCCGGGCCGGCGTCCGCGGCCAACCTCCGTCGACGACTTATTCATCACTGTTGAAATATACCTCGCCGCGTGTCATCATGTGAATTCATCAGCAATGAAATACTGCACACCGGAGGTCGGAGAATGCCCACGAAGACCGTCCGCACGACCAGCGGGTCCATCGGTAGCACACCGACGTCCACTCCGGCGACACGCTGCGGAAAGCCCACGCAGCCACGGCCGCGTTTTGTTGGTCGTCTGCCTGTCCTTGGCGACGGTCGTGTCCGCGGTCGCTTCCTTGAACGTGGCGCTGCCGGAGATCGCCCGCGACACCCACGCGACGCAGACCCAGCTGTCGTGGATCGTCGACGGCTACGCCCTCGTCTTCGCGGCGCTGTTGCTGCCAGCGGGTGCGATCGGCGATCGCTACGGCCGGCGGCGGGCCCTGATCGCCGGCCTCGGCGTATTCGGCGCTGCCTCTCTGGCCGCCATGATGGTCTCGGATGCCAATGCGCTCATCGCGCTGCGGGGCCTCCTCGGAGTCGGCGCCGCTTTCGTGATGCCGGCCACGCTGTCCACCATCACTGCGACGTTTCCGCTGGAGCGCCGGCCCCAGGCGATCAGCGTTTGGGCTGGGGTAGCTGGAGCCAGTGCGATTCTCGGCTTGCTGACGTCAGGCACGTTGCTCGAGTTCTGGTCGTGGCAGTCGGTGTTCGCGCTCAACGTGGTGCTGGTGGTCGTCGCGCTGATCGGCACCGTGCGCGTGGTCCCGGAGTCCGCCGACAAGAAAGCCGCCCGACTAGACGTGGTCGGCGCGATTATCGCCGCAGCTGGGCTCGCCGTCTTGGTCTACGCGTTGATCGAGGCGCCCGAAGCGGGCTGGCTTGCCGCGCGCACCGTCGTCGGGATCGTCGCCGGACTGCTTATCATTGCCCTATTCGCGGTCTGGGAACTGCGCCGACGCCGGCCGCTGCTCGACCCGCGGCTGTTCCGCAATCGACGATTCGCCGCCGGCATGCTGTCTCTCACGTCGCAGTTCTTCGCGTTCTTCGGTTTCATCTTCGTGATCTTGCAGTTCCTGCAGTTAGTGCGCGGCGACAGCTCGCTCGTCGCAGCGCTCTGCCTGCTCCCGATGGTGGCGTGCATGATTCCTTCGGCGCGGCTAGCCGCGAAGCTCGTCGGCCGGTTCGGGGTAATGCGCGTCTGCGTCACCGGTCTGGTCATCGCTGCTGCCGGTTTCACGATCCTGGCCCAGCTCGACGCCCATAGCTCGTACTGGTTGATTGCGGCCGGTCTCATCCCGCTCGGCGCCGGCGCGGGCATGGCCATGACGCCAGCGACGACCTCAATCACGGAGGCACTGCCGGCTTCGGAGCAAGGCGTCGCGTCGGCCATGAACGATCTGGCCCGGGAACTCGGTGGTGCCATTGGCATCGCGGTGCTCGGCAGCCTGCTCAACGCCACGTATCGCGAGCACCTCGCACCGTACCTGAGCGGCCTTCCCGCGCCCGTTGCCGACCGAGCCCGGGATTCCCTCGCCCTCGCCGAGCGGATCGGCGGAAGTATCGGTGCCCACGCCCACTCGGCATTCGTCGACGGCATGCACGTCGCGCTGCTCTGCGGTGCTGCGGTGATCGCCGCGGCGGCGATCGGCGTTGTGCTCCTGCTGCGCCGCGATCGGTCACCCCGTGGCGGTCAACCGGCCACAGCCGAGGGTCAGCCGGAGCAATCGACCGCGACCGCGACCGCGAAGGCGTTCAGGTGACCGGCGTCGACGGTCGTGCTGAATCGTGTGCTACTCATGCCACAAGTAGGCCACTGCCGGCCGCATGGTCAGGTCATGATCACGAAACAACCAGACTCGTTCCCGTAAAGCGACCCTAGTGAGTGACGGCGGTCGGGCCGAGGAGCGCCTTGAGATCGCCCATCAGGGCCAGTGATGGAGTCACCCGATATCCGTCGTCGAGTTTGAGCCGGTGCGACCGAGTGCCATTCAGCAAGAGGAGATGAACCTCGGTCGTGCCCGGATGGGCCGCCAACACCTCGCGGAGCCGGTCCACCATCGGTGGCGTGCATCGAGCCGGCGCCATCGATACGATAATCGGCCCGCGTGGAGCTTGCGACAGATCAGGCACGGTGAGATCGCTCGCGATCAATTTCACCGTGTCATCGCGGAGATCTGCTCGACCTTTGACGACCACGATCGCGTCTTCGGCGATGTTGATGCCGACCTGGGCGTACGTCGCGGGGAAGAACAGCACCTCGACCGAACCTTCGAGATCCTCCAGGACCGCTTGCGCCCACGGAGCACCCGCTTTGGTCACCCGTCGATTCACTCCCGACAGGATGCCTGCGACCGTTACCGGCTGGCCGTCCGCGGCGCCATCGGCATGCAGGCTTGCGATCGACGTGTCAGCTGTTGCGACCAGCACGTGCTCAACCCCGAACAGCGGATGGTCGGAGACGTAGAGGCCCAACATCTCCCGTTCGAATCCGAGCAGGACCGACTTGTCCCATTCCCCCGGCGGCACGGTGACCGCGAAGATGTCCTCGGCCGGGTCCGCGTCGGCCAGGCCACCGGACCCGAACAGGTCGAACTGGCCTTCCGCCTCCTTCCGTTTGGTGTCGAGCACCATGTCGACCGCCGGCTCGTACACGTGGATCAACCCTCGGCGGGTGTGCCCGAGGGAATCGAACGCCCCGGCCTTGATCAGTGCTTCCAGGGTGCGCTTGTTGCACACGACCGCGTCGACCTTGCGGAGGAAGTCGGCGAAGTCCGTGAAGGCGCCCTTGGCGTCACGGGTCGCCACGATCGAGGCGACGACGTTGTCGCCGACGTTGCGGACGGCCGACAGGCCAAAGCGAATGTCGTTGCCGGTCGGCGTGAAATCGGCGTCCGAGGCGTTGACGTCCGGGGGCAACACCGTGATGCCCATGTGTCGGCACTCGGCCAGGTATACGGCGGACCGATCCTTGTCGTCCTCGACCGACGTGAGGAGCGCGGCCATGTACTCCGCGGGATAATTCGCCTTGAGATAGGCAGTCCAGTACGAGACCAGCCCGTAGCCGGCGGTATGCGACTTGTTGAAGGCGTAGTCGCTGAACGGCACCAGGATGTCCCACAGCGTCTTGACGGCCTCGGCGGAGTAGCCATTGGCCCGCATCCCCGCTTCGAAGCCCTCGTACTCGGCGTCCAGCACCTCCCGCTTCTTCTTCCCCATGGCTCGCCGGAGCAGATCAGCTCGCCCGAGGGAGTAGCCCGCGAGTCTCTGCGGGATCTCCATGACCTGCTCCTGGTAGACGATCAGCCCGTAGGTCGGCGCCAGGATGTCCTGCAGCGGTGCCTCAAGCTCGGAGTGGATCGGTGTGATCTCCTGCTGGCCGTTCTTGCGCAGCGCGTAGTTGATGTGCGAGTTCGCACCCATGGGCCCGGGGCGGTAGAGGGCCAGGACGGCGGCGATGTCTTCGAAGCAGTCCGGCCGCATCTGGCGAAGCAGGCTGCGCATTGGGCCGCCGTCGAGCTGGAACACCCCGAGCGTGTCGCCGCGGGCCAGCAGGTCGTAGGTCTTCGCATCGTCGAGACCGAGATCCTCCAGGACGATCCGGCCCCCGCGGTTGCGTTGCACGTTGCGCAATGCGTCGTCGAGAACGGTGAGGTTGCGCAGCCCGAGAAAATCCATCTTCAACAGACCGAGCGTCTCGCAAGCCGAATAGTCGAACTGCGTGATCATGGCCCCGTCCTGCTCCCGTTTCATGATCGGAATCAGGTCCAGTAGCGGCTCGGAGGACATGATCACACCTGCGGCATGCACTCCCCACTGACGCTTGAGGCCCTCGAGCCCCTTGGCGGTGTCGACGACTCGCTTGACCTCGGCGTCGGACTCGTACAGCGCGCGGAATTCGCCTGCCTCGCCATACCGCTTGTGCGCGGGATCGAAAATGCCTGCCAGCGGGACGTCCTTGCCCATGACCGGCGGCGGCATCACCTTGGTGATCCGCTCGCCCATGGCGAACGGGTAGCCGAGGACTCGCGCCGAGTCCTTGACGGCCTGCTTCGCCTTGATCGTTCCGTAGGTGACGATCTGGGCGACCCGGTCGTCGCCGTACTTCTCGGTCACGTAGCGAATGACCTCGCCGCGCCCGCGCTCGTCGAAGTCGATATCGATGTCAGGCATCGACACCCGTTCAGGGTTGAGGAAACGCTCGAACAGCAGCCCGTGCTCTAGCGGGTCCAGCTCCGTGATGCCCAATGCGTAGGCCACGATCGCGCCGGTCGCTGAACCGCGCCCGGGCCCGACCCGGATTCGGTGGGCTTTCGCCCAGTTGATGAAATCGGCGACGACGAGGAAGTAGCCCGGGAAACCCATCTGCGCGATAACCGAGGTCTCCCGGTCGGCGCGAGCCCGGGCCTCCGGCGGAATGCCGTCGGGGTAGCGACGACCCAGCCCGGCTTCCACCTCCTTGAGGAACCAGGTCAGCTCCGACTCACCGGCTGGCACCGGAAAGTGCGGCATGTAGTTGGCGCCTTCGGCAAACGTCACCTCGCACCGCTCGGCCACCCGCAGCGTGTTGTCGCAGGCCTCCCGAAGGTCGTACTTGTCCGCCCACAACGAACGCATCTCAGCCGGCGACTTCAGGTAGAAGTCTCGTCCGTCGAACTTGAACCGCTTCGGGTCGGCCATGGTCTTGCCGGACTGCACGCACAGCAGCACCTCATGCGCGTCGGCGTCCTCGGCGTGCGTGTAATGCAGGTCGTTCGTGGCAAGCAACGGCAGGTCGAGATCGCGGCCCAGCCGCAGCAAGTCCTCGATGACCCGCTGCTCGACATCGAGGCCGTGGTCCATCAACTCGAGGTAGAAGTTGCCGGCCCCGAGGATGTCGCGGAACTCAGCCGCACTGCGCCGCGCGTGCTCGTAGTCGCCGATGCGCAGCCAGGTCTGGATCTCACCGGAGGCGCACCCGGTCGTCCCGAGCAGTCCGTCGGCGTATTCGGCGAGGAGCTCGCGGTCGGCGCGCGGTTTGTAGAAGAACCCCTCGGTGCTCGCTCGTGACGAGAGCCGGAACAGGTTATGCATGCCGGCGTCATCGCCGGCCAGCAACGTCATGTGGGTGAACGCGCCGCCACCGGATACGTCGTCGTCACCGCCGGACGCCCAGCGCACTCGGGTTCGCTCGAACCTGGAGGTGCCGGGTGTGAGGTACGCCTCCATGCCGATGATCGGTTTGATGCCGGCCGCGCGCGCCCGCGTGTAGAACTCGTAGGCCCCGAACAGGTTGCCGTGATCAGTCATCGCGAGCGCAGGCATACCCATCCGGGACGCCTCGGCCAGCAGCTCCGGCAGCCGGGCCGCGCCGTCGAGCATGGAGTACTCCGTGTGCACGTGCAGATGCACGAACGAGTCAGTTTCTCCACGTTCCACGGCGGTTACGGGGTCCTCTCGGCACGGCTGCGGCACTTCTTCGACCTTAGAGCCAGCCGCCGACGACATGCCCGAGCCGCACCGGACAGAGTTGGATGCATATCGCCAGTCCGGGAACCCGCTACCCACCGATCGCTTCGTGACGGCAGGATCAGGGTATGAGTGGGGACCCGTCGGCCGTGGCCGCCGAGATCCGAGCCGACGTGGCTCATGCCCTGGTCGCGGTGGACTTCGATGGCACCCTCGCGCCGATCGTGCCCGACCCTGCGGATTCGCGGCTGGCGCCCGGCGCGTTGGAGGCGCTCCGCGAGCTGGTCGAGCGGGGCGCGGCGGTGGCGATCATCACCGGTCGTAACGCCCGTACGGTAGTAGAACTCGGCGGCCTGCAAGAGGTGCCTGGGCTGCGAGTGTCCGGGCTCTACGGCGCCGAGGAGTGGCAGGACGGTCACCTGGATGTGCCGGACGAGCCACCGCAGCTGGTGAAGCTGCGCGCTCGCCTCCCGGGCCTGCTCGGTGAAGCAGGCGCGGACCCTAATGTGTGGATCGAGGACAAGCGGTTGTCGCTCGTTGTCCACGCCCGCAAGTCCGCTGCCCCGGCTGCCGCCCTGGCGCGGCTGACCGGGCCGGTCACCGCGCTGGCCAGCGAACTCGGGCTGGAGGTTCACCCGGGTCGGGATGTCCTGGAGGTGCGGCTTCCGGGGTACGACAAGGGCAGCGCCTTACGCCGGCTCATCGCCGAGACGAGCCCGCAGCGGCTTGCGTTCATCGGTGACGATCTCGGCGACCTGCCGGCATTCGAGGTGGTGGCGCAGCTGCGCGCGTCCGGCATGCCCGCCTGGAGCATCGCGGTGCGATCCGAGGAGGCGCCGGCTGTCGCGGCCGCGGCCGACCTGGTGGTGACCGGGCCCGCTCAGGTCGTCGAGCTGCTCGCCGCTATCGCGCGTTGACCGCGTCGAGCTGCGCCTGAAACCACGGCCCGGGTGGCAGCGCGACCGCTGCCTGCCGCAGCCGACGGCACCGGGCGATCCGTTCCTCGTCCGGCATCGTCAGCGCCTCGTACAGTGCGTTCGCCGTTTCGGACACATCGAATGGGTTGACCAGCAGCGCATCCCGGCCCAGTGCGTCTGCCGCGCCGGTGTCCCGGGAGAGCACGACGGCGGGATCCCGCTCCGAGAGCACGATGCCTTCCTGTACGACGAGATTCATACCGTCACGGACCGAGTTGACGAACACCACGTCGCACACCCGCAGCGCGGCGAGCGAACCCGGGTAGTCGTCGCTGATATCGAGCAGTAGCGGGGTCCAGGTGTCGGTGCCGAACTCGTCGTCGATCTCTCGCGCCAGCCGCGATACCAACGCCGTGTACTCGCGGTACTCCGGCAAATCCTCTCGCGACGGGTAGTTGTCGATGATGTGCACGACCCGATCACGCCACTCGGGGTGCGAGCGCAGCAGTTCCCGGTAGGCCAGCAGCCCGCGGAACACGTTCTTGGACAGCTCGGTCCGATCCACCCGTCCGATGACCTTGCGATCGCCCACCACGTCGCGCAGCTGCCGCACGGAGCTGTCGACATCGCGGCGATGGGCCCGCTGAAACAGCTCGTCCGCCTCGGTCGACAGCGGAAACAGCTCCATCCGGCCGGCCGGCGCTCGCCCCAGGATCGAGCGGCAGCAGTCGACGAACTGGTCCCGCCAGCGGGCGCAGTGGAAGCCCACGACATCAGCGCCGGACACGCCGTCGAGCACATCCCGCGCGACGTCGCCCGGCAGCATGTGGAAGTACTCCGCGGGCACCCACGGGGTATGGGTGAAGTGACCTATGCGCACGTCGGGTCGCAGGTCGCGGAGCAGCCGAGGGGCGAGAAAGAGGTGGTAGTCCTGGATCATGACGGTCGCCCCGTGGGCCGCCTCGGCCGCGATCGCCTCCGCGAAGGCTCGGTTGTACCGCTGGTAGCCGGCCCACGAGCGCCGCCACGCTTGGTCGAAGACCGGCGACCGCGCGGCCTCGTAGAGCATGTGCAGCAGGAACCATAGGGTCGCGTTCGCGACTCCGTTGTAGGCCTGCCGGAACGTCAGGGCATCGATCGGCAGCATCCTGACGTCGAACTCGCCCTTGAGCGCATCGGACACTTCCGGCACCGCCGACAGCCGGCCAGACAGTGCGCGCCGGGCGAGCGACCGCTCCCGATCGTTGAGGGCAGCGCAGATCCAGACGGCGTCGGGCGTCGCCGCGAGCGCGGCCTGCATCCCGCTGACCAGGCCGCCACCGCCACGGCGGATCTCGTCGTCACCGTCCTCGACGGAAACGATCGAGATGGGCCCTCGGTTGGACGCGACGACGAGCGGGGCGGAGCCTGCGACAGTCATGCCTAATTCCTACCCCTCGCGCAGGCTCTAGGAGCCTGCGCTGCTACCCGTCCCGTCGCAGCAGATCGAGCGCATGCAGCAAGTCCGGTGGGTAGGGCGCACTGATAACCATCCACTCCCCCGATGTGGGGTGGGCGAAGCCCAACTCGCGAGCGTGCAGGCCCTGCCGGGACAGGCCGAGCCGAGCCGCCAGCACCGGATCCGCGCCGTAGGTGAGGTCTCCCACACACGGATGCCTGATGGCCGCCAGATGAACCCGGATCTGGTGCGTCCTTCCGGTTTCAGGATGGATGTCGAGCAGTGTCGCCGCCCGAAATGCCTCCTCGGTCGCGTAGTGGGTAATGCTCGGGCGACCGCCGGCGACGACCGCGAACTTGTAGTCCGCGACGGGGTGTCGCCCGATTGGGGCGTCGATGGTGCCGCTCGTCGGATCGGGATGACCCTGAGCGAGAGCGGCATAGCGTTTCTCGACCGCGCGCGTCTTGAACGCACGCTTGAGAACCGAGTACGCGCGCTCGCTCTTGGCCACTGCCATGACACCCGTCGTACCTACGTCCAGCCGATGCACGATGCCCTGACGTTCGGCCGCACCACTTGTCGCCACCTGGTAACCCATCGCGGACAGACCCGAAACGACGGTCGGGCCCGTCCAGCCGGGACTCGGGTGGGCCGCCACCCCGACCGGCTTGTCGACGACCACCACGTCCGCGTCGTCGTAGAGCACGGCCAACCCATCGACAACCTGGGGGGTCACCGGATCGCGCACAGCATCTGGCAGCCGGACCTCGAGCAGCGAGCCGTCGGCCAACCGCGCGGACCGCGGGGGCATCCCTCCGTCGACCAGCACGTCACCCGAGTCGATGAGGGCGGCGGCCGCAGTGCGCGAGAGGCCGAACAGCCGAGCCACCGCGACGTCCAGCCGAACCCCGACCAGCCCGTCGGGCACCGCAAGCAGCCGAGTCGGGCTCACGACGTGCCCGCGCCTCGCCTACTGCCGTCGAGATCGATGCCGCGCAGGGCCGTAATCGCGGCCAGGATCGCCCCACACACGATGGCCGAATCGGCCAGGTTGAAGATCGGCCAGATGTGCCCGTCGTTGGCGAACAGACTGATCCAGTCGACGACATGGCCGCGCCCCCCACCCGGCGATCGCAGCACCCTATCGGTGAGGTTTCCGACCGCGCCGCCAAGCACGAGCCCGAGCGCCACGGCCCAACTCGCCGAGTACAAGCGGCGGGCCGCTCGCAGAATGACCACCACCACAACGACGGCGACAACCGTGAGCACCACCGTCGCGCCGGTGCCCACGGAGAACGCCGCGCCGGAATTGCGCGTCAACACCAGATAGGCAGCTCCACCGAGCAGCCGCACCGGAGTCTCGTGCTCCAGCGTGGCGACCACGATCGACTTGCTGACGACGTCGAGCACGTAGACGAGGACAGCGACAACTGCGAACAGCAGCACCTTGCGCGACCGCGGCGTCGACCCGTCACCCATGGGCTTGGAAGCTGCGTCCGGGTCGGCCGAGGTCACGACGCTATTCTCCCGCAGCGTCACGCCGGCGGGAAATCAGCGCCGTTCCTCGCGTTGCTTGCACGCGACATCGAGCGTGGCCATCGGGAAAGCCTTCAGCCGCGCCTTCGGGATTGGCTTGCCGCAGCTCTCGCAGTAGCCATAAGTGCCCGCGTCGATACGTTCGACCGCCCGCTTGATCTGCGTCAGCAGATCCAGCCGATTCGCCGCGATCGACAACTCCTGCTCCCGCTCGAAGGTCTTGCTGCCGGCATCGGCCTGGTCGTCGCCGGCGCCATCGGTGCTCGACGACTGCAACTCGTCAAGCTCAAGGAGCGACTGGTTGTACTCGGACTGCATCTCCGACAGCTGAGCGACGAGTTGGGCCCGAACCTGAGCCAGCTCGCGGGCCGTCCACTCGGAGTCACGCGGTACCGCGATGGCTACCTCGGTCGACGCTGTCGCCTTCGTTGAGATCTTGGTTGATCGCTTCGTCGCAGTCGCCGATGTGGAGCGGGCGGCGCTCTTGCTCGGCGCCGCCTTGGTCGGCGTTGCCTTCTTCGTCGCCGCGCGGCCGGAGGTCGCCGCGCGGCTCGACTTGGCGGGTGTCGTAGTTTTGGGCTCCGCCTTCGTCGACTTGGCCGGCGCTGCGGTCGCCTTCTTCGAGGAGGCCGCTGCGCTTGCCTTAGTCGCAGTTCCCGCCGCTTTTGCCGTCTTGCGCGTGGTCGCGGACGACTTTACGGCGGCCTTGGACGCGGGGGTGCGCGACGAGGTCGCCGACGCCTTCGTGGTCGCTCGCTTCGTCGGTCGGGCGGCTTTGGCCGCCGACGCCTTGGTGGCCGTCGTTACCTTCGCCGCGCGGGGCGTCCCGGACCGCGACGCTCGTCCCCCCCGACCAACGGCAGCCATGGCCATCCCTTCCAGGTCTCTGCTCAACGGGCATTGCCTGCCTTTCGCGGTCCCCACTAAGCCCCGCAAAGGCGGCCAAGGATACGAGCTAGGAGACCGCTTTGCCACTGGGCTCGCCGCGGCCCGGTTCGGCGACCGTGGATGCCGTGGGCAGGGTGACGTTATCCGCTGCTCGCCGAGGCCGCCGAATCGCTAGGATGCGGAAGGTAGTTGCGCGATGACGAGGACAAGTAGCCTCGGTTTCCGCCGGTGAGCGACCTGGGGATGGTGTGAGCCCGGGGCGGCGACCCGGGACGAAATCACCTCCGAGCACCGGAAGAACGGGTGACGAACGTCACCTCAGTAGAGCCGGACCGGCGAACGAAGTGGGCGCTTCGGCGTCAACGAGGGTGGTACCGCGGAGCCCGGCAACCAGCCGGTGCGTCGTCCCTCGAGTGGATCGGACTCGAGGATGGGGCACCCCTAATGAGCGAGCATCGCAGCGCCGCGGGCGGCGAAGAGCCAGGGCCAAGACCAGGCGGAGTGCGAGCATCAGGGCTACGAGCCATTGCCGGCGCATGTTGACCTGCCCGAGATGGATCGGCAGATCATCGAGCAGTGGCGGGCGAACAAGGTGTTCGAGCGGAGCCTGGACGCCACGGCCGGCGGCGAGGCGTGGACGTTCTACGAGGGCCCGCCTACGGCGAACGGGATGCCGGGGACGCATCACGTCGAGGCTCGGGTGTTCAAGGACGTCTTCCCCCGGTTCAAGACCATGCAGGGCTACCACGTCGCCCGCATGGCCGGCTGGGACTGCCACGGCCTGCCGGTGGAACTGGCGGTGGAGAAGGAACTCGGGTTCACCGGCAAGCCCGACATCGAGGCGTACGGCATCGCCCGCTTCAACGAACGATGCCGGGCATCCGTGCAGCGGCACGTCGACGCATTTGCGGCCATGAGCGAACGGATGGGCTACTGGGCCGACTACGACAACGCCTACTGGACTATGAACCCCGACTACATCCAGTCGGTGTGGTGGGCGCTCAAGACGATCTTCGACAAAGGACTGCTGGTCGAGGACTACCGGGTGACGCCGTACTGCCCGCGGTGCGGTACCGGTCTGTCCGACCACGAGCTCGGACAGGAAGGCGTTTACACCGAGGTCGTCGACCCGGCGGTCTATGTCCGGTTCCCGGTGATCTCCGGCCCGGAGGCAGGGGTTGCCGACCTGGTCGTCTGGACGACGACGCCGTGGACGCTCGTGTCGAATACCGCGGTCGCTGTGCACCCCACCGTCGACTACGTCGTCGCGCGCACCGCCGCTGGGACGTTCGTGGTGGCCGAGCCGCTGCTATCCGCTGTCCTCGGCGATAACGCGCAGGTGCTGCGCCGCTACTCCGGGCGCGACCTCGCCGGCTGGCACTATCGGCCACCGTTCGACTACGTCTCGATCGCGGGGGCGCATGTCGTCGTCCTGGCCGATTACGTCACGACCGAGGACGGCTCCGGGCTGGTCCACCAAGCACCGGCCTTCGGTGCCGACGACATGGAGATCGCCCGGACATACGGCCTCCCGGTGGTCAATCCGATCGGGGGCGATGGCCGATTCCGCAGTGATCTCCCGGACATCGGCGGGATGTTCTTCAAGGATGCCGACGAGGTCCTCGTGGCCAAGCTTTCCGAAAGCGGCCGGCTGCTGCGGCATGCACCGTATGCCCACTCCTACCCGCACTGCTGGCGCTGCCACACCCCGCTGATGTACTACGCGCTGCCGTCCTGGTACGTGCGGACCACCGCCATCAAGGACGAGTTGCTGGCGCAGAACGAGGCCACGAACTGGTACCCACCGACGATCAAGCACGGTCGCTATGGCGATTGGCTGTCCAACAACGTCGACTGGGCCCTGTCTCGTGACCGGTACTGGGGGACGCCGCTGCCGGTCTGGCGCAACGACGCCGACCCCAGCCAAGTCGTCTGCGTCGGGTCATTCGCCGAGTTGTCCGAACTCGTGGGTCGCGACTTGGCCGACCTCGACCCGCATCGGCCGTTCGTCGACGACGTGACCTTTACCGTGCCTGGTCAGGAAGGCACGTACCGGCGAGTTCCGCAGGTGATCGATGCCTGGTTCGATTCCGGCTCGATGCCGTTCGCCCAGTTCGGCGCACCGTTCTACAACGCGGAGCGTTTCGGCGAGAGCTATCCGGCCGACTTCATCTGCGAAGCGATCGACCAGACGCGCGGCTGGTTCTACACGCTGATGGCGGTCGGCACCCTGGTCTTCGGACAGAACTCCTACCGGACGGTCTTGTGCCTCGGGCTGCTGCTCGCGGAGGACGGCCGCAAGATGAGCAAGCACCTGGGCAACATCCTCGAGCCGATCCCGCTCATGGACCAGCACGGGGCCGATGCGGTCCGGTGGTTCATGGTTGCGGCGGGCTCGCCCTGGTCAGCTCGTCGGGTGGGTCACAAGGTGCTGGACGAGATCGCCTCCAAGGTGATTCGTACTTACTGGTCGGTGGCGTCGTTCCAGTCGCTCTACGCGCGGGCGAACGGTTGGACGCCCGGCGCCGACAGCGGCCTGCCGACGGTGCTCGATCGGTGGGCGGAGGCGCAGTCGCGCCGGCTCGTCGGAGAAGTGACCGATGCGCTCACCGACTTCGACACGGCCCGCGCCGGGCGGGCGCTCGCCGGATACATCGATGACCTGTCCAACTGGTACGTGCGGCGTTCGCGCCGCCGATTCTGGGAGGGTGACCCGGCGGCGCTCGCCACCCTGCACGACGCGTTGTCGGTCCTGACCAGGTTGCTGGCGCCGTTCATCCCGTTCGTGACCGAGCGGGTGTGGGGCGCTCTGTTCGCGGATGCGACCGGCGTTGACTCGGTGCATCTGGCCAGCTGGCCCACAGATACCCCGGCCGCCGGGGACGATCAGCGCAGCGCGCAGATGGCCCTCGTGCGGCGTCTGGTCGAGCTTGGCCGGGCGGCGCGGGCCGAGGCGAACGTCAAGACCCGTCAGCCGCTTCGTCGCGCGCTGGTTTCGGCGCCTGGCTGGGGTGACTTGCCGGCCGAACTGCGGCGCGAGGTGGCCGACGAGCTCAACGTCGGGGATCTCGCACGGCTCGCGGACACGGGCGACGTCATCGACGTCACGGTGAAGCCCAACTTCCGCGCGTTGGGCAAGCTGCTCGGCCCGAAGACCCAGGTCGGCGCCCGGGCCATCGCAACGCTGGTGCCGGCGGAGGTCGCCGCGATGCTCGCGGCCGGGCAGCCAATTCAGATTTCCGTCGATGGCACACCAGTCGAGTTGGGTGCGGAGCATCTGATCGTCAACGAGGCGCCGGTGTCCGGCTGGGCGGTCAAGAACAGCGCAGCCGAGACCGTCGCCCTCGACCTGGAGCTGACCCATGAGCTGCGTCTCGCCGGGCTGGCGCGCGACGTGGTTCGACTCGTCCAGGACGCGCGTAAGACCGCGGGCCTCGAGGTGACCGATCGCATCGCACTGTGGTGGCGGGTCGGTGGTTCACCGGAGCCGGCGGAGGCAATCCGCTCCCATGTGGGCCAGATCGCGGGGGAAGTGCTCGCCACTGAAATGGTCGAGGGTGCGCCCGACGCGAGCGAGCCGGTCCACGAGGTCGTCGACGATGACCTGGGTCTGCACGTGTGGCTGCGCCGCGCCACCTAGCGGGTGTCTTCCGGGCCGACCCCTGCTGCGGCACGCCCTGGGCGAGCGCCGAGCGTGCCGCCGTGGCAGCTGGCCTTAGCTAGCCGGCCTGGGCGGCCTCATGCTGGTCCATCTGGGCGCCGTCCCGCCCGGACTGCGCGGGCTCGGCCCGACCGCTCGCGTCCAGATCCCGCAGCTGCGACTCCAGGTAGCTCTTCAGCCGGACGCGGTACTCGCGCTCGAACGTTCGAAGCTGCTCGACCCGCTTCTCCAGCGCTTCCTTGCGCTGTTCGAACTGCGCGGTGATCGTGTGCGAACGTTGCTCGGCGTCGGACAATAGCTGGGTCGCGCGCTCGTTGCTCTCCCGCTCGAGCTGGTCGGCCCGGGCCTGAGCTTCGCCGACGTACTTCTGCGATTGCTGCTGCGCGTCGGTGAGGGTCGCATGGGCGGTGGCCTGTGCTTCGGCAAGGAGCCGCTCCGCCTCGGCTTTGGACTGAGCGAGGTGCGTGTCGGCCGTCTGCTGGGCAAGCGCCAGCATCTGGATAGCCTGGGCGTGGTGATCCTCGGCGGTCAATCCACCTGCCGCCCCCGCAGCGACTGCCGCAGCATGCGCCTGCTGGGCCGCCTGCGCCGCCTCCTGAGCCTCGAGCAGCTGCTGCCTGCTCTCTCCCAATTGCTGCTCAGTGTGCGCTAGCTGCTGCTGCAATCCGACTACCTGCTGCCCGGCGGCATCCCCGCTCGAGCTCAGCGCGCGCTCGAGTTCGTTGATCCGGGCATGCAGGCGGCCGTTTTCGTCGCGCGCCGCGGCCAGCTCAGCCATCGATCGATCGTCGATGGCGGGATGTACTTGGGTGTCTGCGCTCGCACCACTGCCGTTGGCGCGCAGGTCATTGTTCTCTTCGATCAGCCGCGCGAGCTCGACCTCGACCACGTCGAGGAACGCGTCGACCTCCTCCTCGTCGTAGCCACGCTTGCCGATCGGCGGCTTCTTGAAGGCCACATTGTGGACTTCGGCGGGAGTCAGCGGCATGGGTCACCTCGTGATCGTCAGACCGGAACCGGGTGGTTCCGCGGTCAGGTGCGGATGATGCAGGTGTTGCAATGCGTAGCGCAAGTCACGCCGGACCTGCCAACCGGCCCGACCCGCCCGCTGCTTGGGAGGATCGACCACTAGGCGAGTCCCAGCGCCACCCAGCGCAGAGCCAGGATAGCGATCCACAAAATCATGATGCTCAGGTCAAGACTTATTCCACCTAGGCGGAGGGGTGGAATGATCCGCCGCAGCAATTTCACCGGAGGATCCGTGCTCGTGTAGACGAGCTCGAGCCCAACAGCGGTCACGCCGACCGGGCGCCACGACCTGGCGAATTGACGGGCGATCTCAACCACAATTCTGGCGATGATCAGTAGAAGATACAGGTAGAGCGCAAAGGCGATGACACTCCAGAACAGCGCCATCGATGACGTCTCCCCGATCCTCGGCACACCTGTGGCACGTCCCATGAGGACTGGCCACTATCCATGGTGCCACGCCGAGCGAACCCGGACGTCCCGTGCACGCAGCTAATTACGCCGCCGATAACGCTGTGCGACGGACCGTGACTGTTGAGTCAGGACTGGTTGAAGAATCCGCCCTCAGCAATGCGGGCCTTATCCTGAGCCGTCACGGTGACGTTGTGTGGGCTGAGCAGGAAAACCTTGGCCGTCACGCGCTCAATCCGCCCGTGCAACCCGAAGGTCAGCCCAGCGGCAAAGTCCACCAAGCGCTTGGCGTCGGAGTCGTCCATCTCCGACAGGTTCATGATAACCGGGGTGCCCGACCGGAAATGTTCCCCAATCGTGCGTGCCTCGTTGTAGGTGCGGGGATGCAGGGTGGTGATCCGATAAGACTGGAACTCCTCGTAGTCGGCTGAGTACCCGCTGCCCTGGTCCTCCCCTGGCCACTCGCGAGCGACTACCGCGGTCGCCGCACCACCGGAGCCGCCATCGCCATTCCCGCGGGCATACCTCGTGTCTGGTCCGTAGTCCACCGGACGCGACCGGGGGGCGCGGTCGTACGGGGCGCGGTCATAGCTTTCACCGCTTTCGACAACCCCCTCGTCGTCTTCGACCAGGCCGAGGTAGACGCCCATCTTCTTCATCGCTCCGGGCATATCGTCCTCCTGTTGTTCCGGCTGTCGCGCGGTACGGCCTGCGGTGAGCGGTCACTGACCGGTTGTGCGGTGACGCTATCCGAATCATGGTCTTCGTCGGCCGAGCAACGCCGAACCGACACGCAGATGTGTCGCGCCCTGTCGAATCGCCGCCTCCAGGTCGCCGCTCATTCCGGCCGAGATCGAGGTCGCGTCCGGATGACGAGCGCGGACCTGCCAGGAGACATCTTGCAAACCAGCAAAGGCGGTGTCGGGGTCGGCGTCCATCGGCGCGATCGCCATCACGCCGAGCAGGTCGAGCTCGGGTGCCAGCGCAACCTGGTCGGCGAGCATGATCACATCGTCGACTAGCGCGCCGCCCCTGCGCGTGTCTGCGTCGAGGCTGACCTGGATGAACACCGCGAGCCGCCGGCCGGCGTGCCGCGCGCCGGCCGCGAGTCCGGCGACCAGCTGCGGGCGCTCGACGGAGTGCACCGTCGCCGCGTAGCTGGCCACTGACCGGCACTTGTTCTGCTGCAACCGCCCGACGAAATGCCACCGCAGGTTCAGATCCGACGCGCTCACATCGGTCAACGCCGCGATCTTGCGGCGTGCTTCCTGATCGCGGCTCTCGCCCACATCCTGCTGGCCCAATTCACCGAGCAGGGCGATGTCGCTGACCGGGAACCCTTTCGTGACCGCGATGAGGGTGAGCTCGTCGGGATCTCGTCCTACGGACTCGCAGGCCGCCCCGATGCGCGCGCGCAACCGCTCCAGGGAGGCGAGTAGCTCCGCTCGCCGGTCCGGTTCGGTGCCGCCCGTCACCGGACTCCGTCGGTCAGTTCTTGAGGAAGTCGGGCACGTCGAGCTCGTCGTCCAGCCCAAGCGGGGCCCGGCCGATGCCAGACGACGGAAGTGGCCATCCCGGCGTCCGGCCCTGTCCGTTCCGCGCAGGTTCAGGCACCTGGTCCGGCTCCGCGTCGCCGTGCGATCGCCGGACGTCGACCTTCTTGTACGGCAGCTGCCCACTGTCGAACCCGGCGGCGATCACCGTCACTTTCACCTCGTCGCCGAGCGTGTCGTCGATCACCGCGCCGAAGATGATGTTCGCGTCCGGGTGTGCGGCCTCCGCAACCAGCGACGCAGCGTCGTTGATCTCGAACAAGCCAAGGTCCGACCCGCCGTAGATGGACAGCAAGACGCCGTGCGCGCCTTCCATGCTGGCCTCGAGCAGCGGGCTGGCGATGGCGATCTCGGCGGCGTTGCGGGCCCGATTGTCGCCCCGGGCGGCGCCGATCCCCATGAGCGCCGAACCGGCGCCGCTCATGACGCTCTTGACGTCAGCGAAGTCCAAATTGATCAGCCCGGGCGTGGTGATCAGGTCGGTAATTCCCTGCACGCCGGACAGGAGTACCTGATCAGCGCTCCGGAACGCGTCCATGACGCTCACGTTCTCGTCGGAGATCTGCAGCAGCCGATCGTTGGGGATCACGATGAGGGTGTCGCACTCCGACCGCAGCGTCTCGATGCCGTCGTCGGCCTGCGCGGCCCGCTTCTTGCCCTCGAACGAGAACGGGCGGGTCACCACACCGATCGTCAATGCGCCGAGCTTGCGGGAGATACTCGCGATGACCGGAGCCCCACCGGTACCGGTCCCGCCGCCCTCGCCCGCGGTCACGAAAACCATGTCGGCGCCCTTGAGCACCTCTTCGATCTCGTCCCGGTGATCCTCAGCGGCCTTCCGCCCGACCTCGGGTTGGGCACCGGCGCCAAGGCCCCGGGTGAGCTCGCGCCCGACGTCGAGCTTGACGTCGGCATCGCTCATCAGCAGGGCCTGGGCGTCGGTGTTCACCGCGATGAACTCGACGCCCTTCAATCCGACCTCGATCATGCGATTCACGGCGTTGACACCGCCGCCGCCGACACCGACGACCTTGATGACCGCGAGGTAGTTGTGCGGTGGGGTCATGTGGCTTCCTGCTTCCGCTATGGGGACCGGCGTTCGTGGACGGGTAGGGCTGGGCCTGCGGATCGTCTGCGGCTAACGCGGTGAACCCTCATCCTCAAGTAGACCCTTAATGTTATGTCAACCTGACATCGTGATCCGACGGTAGACAAACCCAAGGCCGTTTCAAGCAGGCGCGCCGCGCGACGCGCGAGCCCATTGCCGTCCTGCCGCCGCGGAGCTGTCGTGATCTTGGACTTACTGCCTCGGACGACGATAAGTCCAAGATCATCAGCGGAGGCAGATCATCAGCGAGGCGGCCGGAAGCGGTGCCGGCGATTCACCGGGCGTAGACGAGGTCGGGGTCGCTGACGTCGAAGACGGTCCCGGGCCGGGCCAGCAGGGCGGCAAGGACGCGGGCCTTGTCGGAACTGCGGTCCGGGCCGCCCCACCGCACGACCCGATGGTCACGGAGCACGAGTGAGATTCCCGCCGGATCGTCGGCCTGGATGGTGGCAAGCAGCGAAAGAACCGACCCGGGCAGCGCGCTCGCCGCGGTGGCGGCCGCCGCCGCGCTGGCCTGGGCCCGCGGACCATCGGCGACCTGGAACTGCGGCAAGCCACGAGGCGCCGTCGCCACTGTGTGGAACTGCCGCCCGGTCCGATCGACCAGGTGGACGTCGCCGCCGCCCGTGACATAGCCGACCGCGACTCGCTCGGTGAGCGTGATCACGACGGTCGACGGATAGGCCGCCGTGACGTTGACCGTCGCGACTTCGGGCAGGCCTTCGACGCGATGCGCGATCGCTCCGGTGTCGAGCCGCACCAGCGGCCGCCCAGGAGGGACCTGGGCAACGCGTTCCACCTCAGCTCGGGTCAGGTAATGCAGGGCCCCTCGCACGCTGATGTGCCGCACGCCGAGCAGCGGACTCCACACCACCGCCCACAGGGCCGCGGCGAGCACGGCGACGACGGCACCGAGAAGGACCCAGATACGCCACCCACTCGCCCATCGCCGTTGCCGCCCGCCGGGGCGCCAATCGCGATCCCGCTGGTCGACCGGTCGAGAACGAAGGCGTACCCCGGTCATCAAGTCCGGGTCCCACCAGCGGCGATCTCCGCCAGGATCTCTGGGCAGAGCAGGTAGACCGTGCCGATGCCCATCGTCAGCACGAGATCGCCGGGACGGGCGACCTCGGCAATCCGCTTCGGTACCGCGCCGAAACGCTCCTCGTAGATCACCTGCTCGGAGGGGAGCGGAATCCGCTCTGCGATGAGCGCTCCGGTCACGCCAGGTATCGGCTCCTCGCGGGCCGGGAAGATATCGAGGACAACCGCGATGTCGGCAATCGCCATCGCTTCGGCGAATTCATCGGCGAAGGTCTGAGTACGGCTGTACGTGCCCGGCTGGAACACGGCGATGAGCCGACCGTCGCCCGCGACGACGCGCGCAGCGGTGAGCGCAGCCGCAACCTCCGTGGGGTGGTGGGCATAGTCGTCGTACACCCGGACCCCGAGGGCCTCGCCGTGCAGCTCAAAACGACGGTGCACCCCCTGAAACGACCGCCAGGCGCGCAGGACGGTGGCCACGTCGAGCCCGAACTCGACTGCAACGGTCAGCGCTGCAGTCGCGTTCAGGGCCATGTGCCGGCCGACCAGCGCGCCGACGCTCACCCTGATCGGTTCCTCGCCCGGTGCGAGCCGCACCGTCAAGTCGACACCGTTCGGGCCGTTCGTCGATATCGCTGATTCGGACGTCGGCAGCTACCGCCTGACCGTATGTCCGCACGCGCCGCCCCACCGACCGGGCGTACTCCGCGATCCGACGAGCCCCGGAGTCGTCGGCGGACGCGACGAGGAGCCCATCCGGCTCGATCCGATCGACGAACTGGCGAAACGCGGTGAAGATCCCGTCGAGATCGCCGTAGTTCTCGAGGTGGTCGGCCTCCACGTTCGTTATCACGGCCGCGGCCGGACGGATCAACAGGAACGAGCCGTCACTCTCGTCGGCCTCGACGATCGCCAGGTCGCCGGTTCCCAGGTGCGCGTTGATGCCGGTCTCATACAGGTTGCCGCCGATTGCGAACGATGGATCCAGCTGGCAGGCCTGAGCAGCCACCGTGAGCAACGAGGTGGTGGTGGTCTTGCCGTGGGTGCCCGAAATGGCGATCATCCGCCGGTCCTCGAGCGCCGAGGACAGTGCGGCGGCCCGGCGCAGGAACGGCTTACCGCTGTTCCGAGCCGCCACAAATTCCGGATGTGCCGGGCTGATCGCCGTCGTGTACACGAACGTGTCAGTTGCGTCGACGTGCTGTGGCGAGTGACCGATCCGGACGTCGGCGCCGAGCGCCCGCAGCGCTGCCACGGTGGTCGAATCACGCGCCTCGCACCCGCTGACCGTGACGCCGCGCTCGATGAGGATGCGGGCCAGCGCGCTCATCCCGGCCCCGGCGATGCCCATGATGTGCACCCGACCCAACGAGGCCAAGGCCGGGACCACGTCGGTCGGAGCGCTACGCACTAACGCCGCGCCGGGAGCCGCCCAGTCGGCCGGTCGATCACGATTAGCGTCCCGGGTCGGTGCCCGGGCGTCGCGGGATGGCGGCTCCCCCGTGCGCTCACTCATCGGACCGTCCCGAACCGCCGGTGCTCGGCCGCGACGTTCAGCACGGCGCGAGCGAGGACGACATCCGCGTCGCGAGATCCGACGCTGGCGGCGGACCGGGACATGGTCGCCAGCCGGCATGGGTCGGTCATGATCGGGATGAGGTGCTCGACTATCCAGCTCGGGCGCAGCGTCGCGTCCTCGACGAGCAAGCCGCCGCCCGCCAGGACGATCGGTCGTGCGTTGAATCGTTGCTCGCCGTTCCCGTGCGGATAAGGCACGTAGGCCGCCGGTAGCCCGACCGCGGAAACCTCAGCACACGTCATCGCTCCGCACCGGCAGAGCACGAAATCTGCGGCCGCGTAGGCGAGATGCATCTGCTCCACGAAAGGAACCACCGCGTACGGTGGCTGCCCCGGTGGGACCGCCACGGTGTTCTTGCCGCCGACGATGTGCAGCACCTGCACGCCCGCCCGGCGAAGGTCGTCCGCCGCTCCGGCGCAGGCCCGGTTCAGCGACTGAGCGCCCTGTGAGCCGCCGGTGACCAGAAGGGTCGGTGCGTCGGGCAGCAGCCCGAACGCGCTCCGTGCTCGCGGCCGCATCGCCGACCGATCCAGGCTGGATATTTCCGGCCGGAGCGGAATGCCGATGGGCACCGCGTGGGGCAGCCGGACCTGCTCCGAGGCGGTGTACACATGATGGGTCAGTCGAGCCGCCAATCGGTTGGCCACGCCCGGCCGGGCATTCGCCTCGTGCACGACGATCGGTAGCCGAGCGCGACGGGCCGCCAGATAGGCCGGCAGCGCCACGTATCCGCCAAATCCCACGATCACGTCGGCGTCTACCCGGACCAGCACATCCTCGGCCGCGTGCACGGCGTCGTTCACCCGACCGGGCATGCGCAAGAGTGCGGAGTTCACCTTGCGGGGCAACGGAACCGGCGGGATCAGCTCGAGGGGGTAGCCCCGAGGTGGGATCAGCGTGCGGTCCAGTCCCTTCTCGGTGCCGAGGGCAGTAATCCGAGCACTGGACTCCAGCCGGCGGACCGCGTCGGCCAACGCCATCGCAGGCTCGATGTGGCCGGCCGTGCCGCCGCCGGCGACCACCACTGACACACCCGTCACGATGCCATCGTGCCGTTCGCGATCATGGTCATCCCGGGCGACCCGGGCGGTGCCGTCCATCGCTGCCGGTCAGCGGCAGCGGCCGCCCGGCTCGTCGTTGCTGCGCGGGCGGCGCCCAGGTCGGCGGACCACCCGTCGCCGGGCGCCTCGGCCGCGCCGCGCCGCCGATCGGTCCGGGCGGACTGCTGCGGCGAGTCGCGCCGGACTGGTCGGTCCGCGGTGAGTCGGCCGGGGCGGCTCGCCGGGCGCCAGTCGCCGGGCTGGGCTCGCGGCCCGGCACGGAACGCTTCGGCGAGATGTAGGCCTTCGGCATGGGCAGGCGGGCCCAGCGCGATATCCGGCCCTGGGTTCCTGACGCGGTGGCGCGTTGCGCCGCAGCCACGGCGGACGGTTCGTGACGCGCGAACGAGACGAGCATGCCGAACACGGCGAAGGTGACGAGCAGCGATGCCCCGCCCGCGGAGATGAAGGGCAACGGGATGCCGGTCACGGGCAGCAACGCCGTCACGTAGCCAATGTTGATCATGGCCTGACCGCATATCCACACCGTCGCCCCACCGGTGGCAAGCCGCACGAAGGGATCAGCGCTGCGTCGCGCAATCCGCACACCGGCCACGGCGAATAGCGCGAAGAACACCAGCACCGCAACTGAGCCGATCAGACCGAGCTCCTCGCCTATCACCGAATAGACGTAGTCCGTGTTGGCGTTGGGAACCCAGCTGTACTTCGACGTTCCGTTGCCGAGACCAACCCCGAACACTCCACCTGACGCCAAAGCGTAGAGCCCTTCCACGGTCTGGAATCCGGCTCCGTTGTGCTGGTCGAACGGGTGCAGAAACGTGAGCAACCGCTGCAGCCGATAGGGCTCGAACACCGCGAGGGCGGTGACTACCGCGCCGACGCCGAGCAGCAGCAGGGTGAAGTATCGCAGCGGCAGCCCGACCATCCACAGCAGGCCGACCAAGATCAGGATGAAGCACATTGTCGTGCCGAGATCTGGCTCACGCATCACGAGAGCGCAGAAAATGACGAAGACCGGTACCAACGGCAGAAAGACCTGCCCGGCTCGCGACAACGTGCCGAGATGCTGTTTTCGGCCGAGCAGATCCGCCGCCCACACGAGAATGGCGAGCTTGCCGAACTCGGACGGCTGGAACTGCAATGGACCGAAGTCGATCCAGCGCCGTGCGCCGTACGCCATCACGCCGATGCCGGGGATGAGCACCGCGAGGAGCAGCACGGTTGCGATGATCAGCATGGGATAGGCGAGGACCCGATACCCGCGAGGGGGCAGCCGGACCGCGATCCAGAAGACCGGCACGCCAATGATGACGAACACGATCTCCTTGATCAGCTGGCTCCACATCGCCGCATCGTTGGTGTGCGAGGCCGAGATGGTGGTCGAAGCCGCCATGAGCACACCGAAGCCGAGCAGTCCGCCGCCGGCGAGCAGCAAAAGCTGCAAAGACGCATAGGGACCGTCCAGCAGACGGTCGCCGACCGGGGCGCCGGACAACGCGCCCCGCAGCCGCGTGGACAGGCTGCTAGCAGTCACCGCGATCCCAGCGCGGCCACCGCCGCGGCGAACCTCGTGCCGCGTTCGGCGTAGCCGCTGAACATGTCGTAGGAGGCCGCCGCCGGCGCGAGCAAGACGGTGTCGCCGGGGTGAGCCAGGCCAGCCGCGGCCCCCACCACCTCGGTCATGGCTCCATCGTCGTGGGTGGCCACGATGATCACCGGCACATCCGGGGCGTGTCGCGCCAGCGCGGCCGCGATGTGCTCGCGATCGACCCCGAGCAGGACGACGCCGGCCAGTTTCGACGCGAATCGCGCCACCAGATCGTCTACCGGAGCGTGCTTCAGCTGGCCGCCGGCGATCCACACGACGCGGGGATAGGCGTCGAGCGATGCCGCGGCGGCATGCGGGTTGGTCGCCTTGCTGTCGTCGACCCAGCGCACCCCGTCGCGTGTGGTCACAAGCTGGTTCCGATGGGGATCCGGCCGGAAGGCGCGCAGCCCCGCGGCGACGGCCTCGGGTGACACGCCCTGGGATCGGGCGAGGGCAGCGGCGCACAGCGCGTTGGTGACGTTGTGGGGTCCGGCCGGGTGCACGTCCACGATGTCGACCAGCTCCACGCCGTCAGCGAACGCCCGGTCGACGAGAACACCGTCGCGCACCCCAAGCTGGCCGTTGGTTGGCGGGGCCAGGCGCACCCCCACGCGGGTGTCCGCGGATGTTGCCGCGAATAGCTCCGCGACGTATTCGTCGTCGATGTTGGCGACCACGACCGGCGCCGCCCAGACCCGCGTCTTGACCTCGACATAGGCGGGCATCGAGCCGTGCCAGTCCAGGTGATCGGGAGCGAGGTTCAGCAGGGCGCCCGCCGCAGGGCGTACGGACTGCGACCAGTGCAGCTGGAAGCTCGACACTTCGACGGACAGCACGTCATAGGGCGGGGACGCGGTCACCGCGTCGATGATCGACACGCCCACGTTGCCGACTGCGCGGGCCCGTCGCCCGGCCGCCAGCAGGATCGACTCCAGCATGCGGACAGTCGTGGTCTTGCCGTTCGTCCCGGTAACCGCGAGCCACGGTGCGCCGGCCGGGTCGCGCAGCTGCCAGGCGAGCTCGACCTCGCCCCAGATCGGAATGCCCATAGCTGCGGCCTCGCGTAGCAACGGATGGTCCGGACGAAGTCCGGGCGACGTCACGACAAGATCCACGCCAGGCGGCACCCGGTCCGGGTCACCGACGAAGGAGGCCCCAGCGGCGAGAAGCGGATCGACGGCAGTGGTTCGGTGCCGGTCTGCGAGCAGCACCCGCGCACCGCGCGCGAGCAGTGCGCGGGCCGCCGACTCCCCCGCGAACCGGACGCCGCAGACCAGGACAGTGCGCCCAGTGGGGTCGAGCGGCAAGTCAGCCATGTCCGATGAACTCGGCGTAGAACAAGCCGGTACCGAACGCGACCGCGAGTCCGGCGATGATCCAGAAGCGCACGATGATCGTGATCTCCTGCCACCCCGACAGCTCGAAGTGGTGGTGGATCGGCGACATCTTGAATACCCGGCGCCCAGTCCCCGTTCGCCGGCGGGTGTACTTGAACCAGCCCGTCTGGATGATGCCCGACAGCGTCACGACGGCGAACAGGCCGCCCAGGACAACCAGCAGCAACTCCGTCCGCGACAGGATGGCTATGCCGGCCATGAGGCCACCGAGAGCCATGGAGCCGGTGTCACCCATGAAGATCTGAGCCGGCGATGCATTCCACCACAAGAAGCCGAAGCAGGCGCTCATGGCCGCGGCGGACACGAGGGCTAGGTCGATCGGATCCCGCGCGAGGTAGCAGCCGGGGAGGGCCACCGTGCCACAGCTGTTGCGGAACTGGATGAACGTGATCAGCGTGTAGGCGCCGAACACCATCGCGCAGGCGCCGGCGGCCAGCCCGTCGAGTCCGTCGGTGAGGTTCACCGAGTTCGTCGTCGCCGTGACGATGAGGTACGCCAGCGACGACAAACCCAATCGACCCGAGGCTGATCGAGCTGATGTCTCGCACGTAGGAGAGGTGGGTCGACGCCGGCCGGAGTCCGCGGGAATTGGGGAACTGCAAGGCGAGTATCGCGAACGTCACCCCCACGACGAGCTGCCCGGCAAATTTCGCCCGGGCCCGCAGACCCAGGTTGCGCTGCCGGCGGATCTTGATGAAATCGTCGACGAAACCGACGGCGCCGCAGCCCACCATCAGGAACAGCAGCAACAGCCCAGACGCCGACGGGCCGCCATCGCCCCGGATCGCGGTCAGCCCGTGCGCGACGATGTATCCGAACAGGGTCGAGGCAATGATCGCCACGCCGCCCATGGTCGGCGTTCCGCGCTTGACCAGGTGGCCGGGTGGCCCGTCGTTGCGGATCTCCTGCCCGAAGCCACGCAGCCGGAAGTATCGGACGATCACCGGGGTGAACAGGATGGAGAACAACAGCGCGGAGACGGCGGCGAGCAGGATCGTTTTCACTCCCGGCCCGTCCTCCTCTCCGGGCGTCCGCCCGAGTCAACGGCCGCCGCCGAGGCGTCCCCGAGCGCGATGGCGACTCGTTCGAGGCTTGCGGCGCGGGATGCCTTCACGAGTACCACGTCTCCGGGCCGAAGCTCGTGCTGCAGCAGTATCAGCGCAGCATCCGAGTCGGCGACCCACGTCGACTCACCATCCCAGGAGCCTTCCAGAGCGGCACCGTGCGCCATCGGCCGGGCGGCCGCACCCACGGCGATGAGCCGTGATATGTCCAGCCGCACCGCGAGGCGCCCGATCGCGTCGTGCTCGACCGCGGCGTCCGCGCCCAGCTCGGCCATCTCGCCGAGTACGGCGACAGTGCGCGCCGGCCGGGCCCGGCCAATCGCGGCCAGGGTCTTCAACGCGGCCCGAACCGATTCCGGATTGGCGTTGTAGGCGTCGTTGATGACAACCACGCCGTCGGTGCGCTCCACCAGCTCCATCCGCCAGCGCGACCGAGGACCGGCTACCGACAGGGCCTCCACGATGGCGGGCACTGATAGCCCGCACTCCAAGGCGACGGCAGCGGCGGCGAGGGCATTGCCGACCTGATGGCCGCCGACGAGCGGCAGGGTGACCGTCGCCGTTCCGGCGGGCGCAGTGAGTCGGAATGTCGCCCGGCCCAGGTCATCGAGCCGGACCCGATCGGCTCGCACGTCGACGCCCGCCGACTCACCGACAGTGACGACGCGCGCCCGAGTGCGGTTCGCCATGCCCGCCACCAACGGGTCATCGGCGTTCAGGACCGCGACGCCGCCGTCCGTCGCGGCGGGCAGCGCCTCGACGAGCTCCGCTTTCGCTGTCGCGATCGCCTCCCGAGAGCCGAACTCCCCGAGATGTGCGCTGCCGACGTTCAGCACGACCCCGATCCGGGGCGGCGCGATCCGGGTGAGTGTCCGGATGTGACCGATGCCACGAGCGCTGGTCTCGAGCACCAGGAACCGGGTCGAGGCGTCGGCGCGCAGCACCGTGTACGGGTGCCCCAGCTCATTGTTGAAAGAACCAGGTGGTGCGATCGTCGGACCTATCCGCTCCAGAAGCGCAGCGACGAGATCCTTCGTCGAGGTCTTGCCGGACGACCCGGTGATGCCGATGACCGTGGCGCTGAGGTGCCGGGCGACCTCGGTGGCAAGAGCGGCCATGGCCGCCAGGCCGTCGCCTACGAGCACGTGCGGGACGGCGACCCGGCGGGTGACTACCGCCGCGACCGCTCCCGCGTCGATCGCCGCCGCAGCGTGGTCGTGCCCATCCTCGTGCTCACCCGCAAAGGCGACGAACAGGCCGCCCGCAGTGACCCGCCGCGAGTCGAATTCGACGCTGCCGGTCACCCGGACCGTGGGGTCCGCACGGCCCAGCGTCCCCCTAGTGACGGCCGCAACCTGGCCCAGTGTCAACTCGATCATGCGATCTCGTCAGCCGTCCCGAGCACTCCGCGGGCGACGTCACGATCGTCGAACGGGTACACGGTTCCGGCGACCTCCTGGCCGAGCTCATGGCCCTTACCGGCGATGAGCACCGTGTCGCCCGGCCCAGCCATCCGAATCGCGCCGGCGATCGCTGCGCCCCGATCGCCGATCTCGACCACTTCGGCGCGCAGAGCGGCGGCCACCTCACCGGCGCCGTCCAGCATGGCGCGCCTGATGGCGGCCGGATCCTCGCTGCGCGGGTTGTCGTCGGTGATGATGAGGACATCCGCGTAGCGGGCGGCCACTTCGCCCATGATCGGACGCTTGGCCTGATCGCGATCGCCTCCGCACCCGAGCACGATCACCAGGCGCCGGGAGGTGAGTGGCCGCAACGCGCGCAACGCGCCCTCAACCGCGGCCGGCTTGTGGCTGTAGTCGACGACGACCAGGAACGGCTGACCCGCGACGACCCGCTCCATGCGCCCAGGCACTCCGGCCCGAGCGACCGCCGGAGCGGCCAACCGCGGGTCGACGCCCACCGCATCCAGCACGGCGAGCGCCAACAGCGCGTTGGCGACGTTGTACGAGCCGAGGATGGCCGTGCCGGCGGCAAAATCTCGGCCGGGACCCACCGCGCGGAAACCGGTGCTGGCGTCGGTACGAACGCCAATGTCGGTGGCCCGCCAGGTCGCCGTGCGGGTGCCGGTCGTGTTCACCGTGATCGCCCCAGGCCCGACGCGTGCGGCGAGCCGCTGGCCCCATTCGTCGTCGGTGACGATCACGGCCACGCGCGAGCGACCGTCGAACAACTTCGCTTTGGCTTCGAAGTAGTCGTCGAGATCGGCGTGGAAGTCGAGATGGTCCTGCGAGAGGTTCGTGAACGCCCCGACCGCGAAGTCCACGCCATCGGCCCGGCCGAGAGCAAGGGCGTGGCTGGATACCTCCATGGCGACCGTGGTGACATCCCGTTCGGACATGACCGCGAGCAGCGCCTGTAGCTCCGGAGCCTCGGGCGTGGTGAACCCGGTGCTGATCTGATCGTTTCCGATCAGCGTCGCAACGGTGCCGATCAGCGCGGTCGGCACCCCGGCCGCCGCGAGGCCGGCCCGGATCAAGAACGTCGTCGTGGTCTTTCCGCTCGTACCGGTAACGCCCAGCACCGAGAGGCGGCGGCTGGGCGCACCATAAACGGCTGCGGCAGCCCGCCCCAGCACGGCTCGGACATCAGGGACAACGAGGGCCGAGACGTGAAGCGGCAGCTGTGCCGCACCGGCCGGATCGGTGAGAACTGCAACGCCGCCGGCCGCGATCGCATTCGGCGCAAACTGGGCGCCGTGACCAGTTCGACCGGACAGCGCGGCAAATACGTCACCCGGTCGGACGAGCTGACTGCTGGCCGTGATGCCGGTCGCAGCGACGTCCGGCCCGACAAGGGTGGCGCCGAGTACCTGACCTAGGGCGGCGAGGGACGTCTGACGCACCGCCGACGGACGTGGTACCGCCCCGGCCGAGCTGTTGTGTGCGACCAGCACGTCAGCACACGCTACTGCCGTACAGGTCGCGAGTGGATGCGTCGCAGATCAGTAGCGGTACGTGCACCGACTCAGCGCCCGACGGCGGGATCCGCGCACGCTGTACGTAGTAGGCGCCGATCTGGTTGTAGAGGGGGGCGGCCACGTCCCCGCCGTGCAATCCGTGGGCCGGGTTGTCGATCATGATGGCGACCACGAACTGCGGGTTGTCCGCGGGCGCGATCCCCGCGAACGTGTCCCAGTACATCGAATCGCTGTACGCACCGCCTCGAGCCGGGTCGGGCTGCTGCGCGGTGCCGGTCTTGCCTGCGACTCGGTAGCCGGGTATTGCCGCCTTCACGCCGGTGCCGCCGGGGAGGATCGTCGACTCGAGCATGGTCCGCACTGTCCGGGCGCTCTTGGCGCTGACGACGCGGCTACCTGCGGGCGTCGTGTCCGCCTCGGTCGATCCGTCCGATCGGGTCACCGACTCGACGATCCTGGGCGGCACCCGGACACCGTCGTTGGCGATGGTCTGATACATCGAGGCCAGCTGCAGAATCGTCATCGCCTCGCCCTGGCCGATCGGAACGTTGGCGAAGGTAGCGTCTGACCAGCTCGACATAGGCGGCAGGATCCCGGCGCTTTCGCCCGGGAGCTCGATCCCGGTCTGGCTGCCAATGCCGAACCGGCGCTCGTAGTCGTACCACGCCACCGGCCCCAGCTGCTGGGCGATCTCCAGGGTGCCGACATTGGACGAGGCCGCCAACACCCCGGTGGCCGTGAATCGCTGCGGGGGGTGTGACCACGCATCATGGACTGCGATCCCACCCATCTCGATCGTGTCCGGCACGGTGAAGACGCTCGACGGCCTTATCAGGCCCTTTTCCAGGGCGGCGGAAAACGTCACGAGCTTGTTCACCGAGCCGGGCTCGAACACCGACTGAATGGCCGGGTCGCGAGTCGACTGGTCGCTGATCGTCGCGGGGTCGGCGGGGTTGAATGTCGCCGAGGAGGCGAGCGCCAGGACCTGGCCGGTGTGCGCGTCGAGCACCGCAACCTGCCCGCCCCGCGCCTGCGATTGGGCCACCGCCGCGTCGAGATAGCCCTGCACGGTGTACTGCAGATCCTGGTCGAGCGTCATCCGGACGCTCCCGCCGTCAAGCGCTGTCCGAGTTAGGTTCGGCCCGTTGGGGTTGACCCGGCCCCGGCCGTCGACCGCATAGGTCAGTGTGCCGTCACGTCCGGCCAACACCTCGTTGTAAGCGGCCTCGATTCCGGCAGCGCCGGTTCCGTCGGAGTGCATGAAACCGATCACGTTGGCGGCGGTCGTCCGACCGGGGTATTCCCGTTGCGTCGTCGGCTGAGTGTAGATACCCGGCAGGTTGAGATCCTCGATCTGACGGGTGGCCTGGCTATCGACTGCCGTGCCGAGCAACGCGTACTGGCCCGGCTTGGCAAGTTCTGCCATCACGGTGAGGACCGGCTTGGACAGCAGCGGCGCGAGGGAGATGGCGGTGCTGAGCCGGTCGGCCGGCGGCACTTGAGTCGGATCGGCGGTGATGTCCTGCGCCCCCGACGTGAAAGCGAGCGGCGTGCCATCGCGATCCAGGATGGACCCGCGCAGCGCATGGACCGGGACGACCTTGACGCGCTGGGCAGTGGCGGCGTTGGCGTAGTCGGCATGGTCGATGGCTTGCAACTGGACGAGCCGGCCGCCGATCACGAGCAGCATCACGGTGACGACGACGAGGGCGATCGACATCCGGCGATCCAGCCGGCCCAGCAGCAGCACGGATCGGCGCCGGGGGCGCCGCCGGATGGCCCGAGCTACCGGCGGAGTTGTCGGTCGTGATGCGCTGTGGCCAACCGGCTGCCGTGGCCGCCGGGCCGGCCGCGATGCAGCAGCCGGCCGCGCGGCCTTCGGCGGCCGGATGGGGGGCGGGGACGCCGGCGGCCCGGCACGCGTAGGCCGGGGGGCGTAGGTGGCCCCGCTCGGATTGGACCGCGGCTGATACGGCATCGAGTGCGGTCCGGCGGTGGTCGCGTGTGGCGCTCCGGTGGGGTGACGGCGGGCACCGGCGGGTGGCGGTGGCAGGTGCGGTGGCGGTGCCCCGCTTCCTGGGCTCGCCCGACGAGTCCCGGACGCCTGCGGGGGACGCTCGCTCACCGCGGCCCTCCGGGTAGCGGCGCTTGAGTCACGGGCGTGGGGCTGGGTTTGGGCGTTGGTGCCGCCCCTGGAGACGGCGAGGTCCGAGGGGGTGTCTGGCGCCCGGACCCAGCGACCCCGGCCCGCGACGGCGGCCGAGTTGCCGTGGGCGCCGCCGTGGCGGGCACGGGCACCGCGGCCGGTACGGCTGGACTCGGACTGCCAAGCACGCTGACCTTGCCGTCCGGCCGAACAGTGAGGAAACCTGGAGTCCCGTTGGGCACCATGCCGAGCTTGGCCGCGGCGGCGGCGAGCGCGTCCGGCGCCTCGTTGGCCGCGAGCTTGGACCGAAGCTGCTCCACATCCTCAGCCAGGCCGGCGTTGGCTGTCGTTACGTCGTGACGGCGCAGCTCGGCTGCGGCCGACGCGGTGTTCAGCACGACGAGAACGCACAGGCCACCAGTGAGCAGCCCGCAGATGAGCAGGATGAACGGCGCCCGCCGTGGACCGGCCCGCCGCGCCTGCCGGGCGCCCATGGCCCGCTGGGCCGCGGCAGACAGCGTCGGCTTCGTCCAGTTGACCGAGACTGGTTCGACGCGCGCGATCCGCGTCACGAGGCTGCTCGAATCCGCTCGGCTGCCCGCAGCCGCACTGACGCCGACCGGGGATTGGCGGCGACCTCCGCCTCACTGGGACCCTCTCCCCAGGCGAGCAGCCGCAGCTGCGGCCCGTGGTCGGCGAGGACCACCGGCAGGTCGACTGGCGTGCTGTCCCGGGCAAGCTCGGCGAGCTGCTGCTTGACCAGCCGGTCCTCGAGGGAGTGATAGGAGAGCACGACAATCCGCCCGCGGACCACCAGTGCGGACACCGCCGCCGGTAGGGCCGCACGCAGGGCACCGAGCTCGTCGTTGACCTCGATGCGCAGCGCCTGGAAGGTGCGCTTGGCCGGGTGGCCCCCGGTGCGGCGGGTTGCCGCCGGGATAGCGTCACGGACCAGCTCGGCCAGGCGGGCGCTCGAGGTGATGCGCTCCTGCGCTCGGGCGCGGCCGATGGCCTGGGCAATGCGCTGCGCAAACCGCTCCTCGCCGTACTCCCGCAGCACCCGGGCAAGCTCCCCGACGGGGTACTCGTTGAGGATCTCCTCCGCGGACCGGCCGCGCCCCTGATCCATGCGCATGTCGAGGCCGGTGTCGCTGGCGTAGGAGAACCCGCGTTGCGCGTCGTCGAGTTGCATGGACGAAACGCCGAGGTCGAAGAGCACCCCGTCGACGAGCGGATGCCCGATGTCCGTCAGCACGTCGGCCAGCCGGTCGTAACCGGTGTGCACCAGGTGCAGCCGGGTCTGGAACCGGATCAATCGTTCCCGGCTGCGCGCCAGCGCCACGGGATCGCGGTCGAGTCCGACCAGTGTCAGCTGGGGATGGGCCGACAGAAGGGCCTCAGCGTGTCCGCCGAGACCAATGGTGGCGTCGACTACCACTGCCGGATGATCGGCAAGAGTGGGAGCGAGCAGCTCGAGGACCCGATCGAGCCGTACCGGGACGTGACCGATCGCTGCCGGGTCCGATGGACGCAGGGAGCCGCTGGACCGCTCGGGTGGTACATCCATCGGCATGGGTCGTCCCTGGTCTCGTATCGGGATTCAACGCGTCTGCGACGAGTCCGGTCGGGGCCGGCAAGGGACGTCGACTCGGGTCCCCACCCGTCGTCCGTGCGACCTGCTTGGAGCCGGGGAAGGTGCCCCAAGGAAGGGACGGTCGCGACGGGGGGAGGCCGGAGCGGACGTCGTTGGCGTCAGCGGGCCGTCAAAGCAGTCCGGGGATGACCACCTCCTCGGCATCGGCGAATGCCTGCTCGGTGCGGTCGAGGTACTCTCGCCAGCCCGTGGCGTCCCACACCTCGACCCGGGTATTCGCACCGATCACCACGCAGTCCTTGCTCAGCCCGGCGTACTCCCGCAGCGCCACGGGAACGGTGATCCGCCCCTGCCCGTCGGGAACCTCGTGCGAGGCACTGGCGAAGAACACCCGGCTGTAGTCCCGCACTCGGCGGTCGGTGACCGGCGCAGTGCGCAGGCCTTCAGTGATACGACTGAACTCGGTGACCGGAAAGACGAACAGGCAGCGTTCCTGACCTTTGGTGATCACCAGGCCCGCCTCGAGGTCGGTCCGGAATCGGGCGGGCAGCGCCAGGCGGCCCTTGTCGTCGAGACGGGGGGTATGCGTGCCGAGGAACATGCCGGCCGCCTCCCCACCCGAGCGCCCCACCGAGTGATGATCTCCCCCACGAAGCCCCACCATACCCCACTTCACTCCACTTGGAGCAAGACACACCAGATGGCGAGCAGGCAGGGACGATCACGTCGGTTACGCCCTGAGGTACTCGCGCGGCCACCGGCGGGATGCCGAGATCCGCGCGCTCGGCAATACTCGATATGCACACGGTTGCCGACGAGCGCGGCCGGAGTGGTGGGGTCGACTGGGAGGCCGCGTGGACGAGGGGTACCCGGACGGTGTCGCGACGGTCCACGCAGTGCGCGATGTCGCGGCGGCCGGGCAACGCATCGCCGCCAACATCGAGCAGGTCATCGAAGGCAAGGCGGACACGATCCGTCTCGGACTTACCGTCCTGCTCGCCGAGGGTCATCTGCTGATCGAGGACGTGCCCGGGGTTGGCAAGACGAAGTTTGCCAAGGCACTTGCGCGTTCCATCGACTGCACGGTGCGGCGAGTCCAGTTCACGCCGGACCTGCTGCCGAGTGACATCACGGGCGTCAGCATCTACAACACCGAGTCACGGGACTTCGAGTTCAAGCCCGGCCCGGTGTTCGCGAACATCGTCGTCGGTGACGAGATCAATCGAGCGTCACCGAAGACTCAGGCGGCGCTGCTGGAGTGCATGGAGGAGCGCCAGGTCACCGTCGACGGGGTGACATACCCGGTCGGCTCACCGTTCCTCGTTCTCGCCACGCAAAATCCGATCGACATGGAAGGGACCTACCCGCTACCTGAGGCTCAGCGGGACCGGTTCACGGCCCGGATTTCGATGGGCTATCCGGACCATGCCGCGGAGATCGCGATGCTGGCCGAGCATGCGAGCGTCGATCCACTCGCCACGCTTCCGCCGGTGTCAGACGCTCGCGAAGTGCGGGCGCTGATCGAAGCAGTGCGCGCCGTCCACGTCGCTGAGTCGATCAAGGCGTATGCCGTCGATCTGGCGGAGGCAACCCGGCAGTCGCCGGATCTGCGCCTCGGCGCGTCCCCCCGAGCCACGCTCCAACTGCTGCGCGCCGCCAAAGCGTGGGCCGCGCTAGGCGGCCGGGAGTACGTCATCCCCGACGACATCCAGGGGCTCACCACTCCGGTGCTGGCCCACCGATTGCTCCTCACCGCGGAGACACAGATCAGCGGCCGTACGGCCGAGGACGCGTTGACCAAGATCGTCGGTTCAGTGCCCATTCCCAGCGATCAGACCGCGCGGCTGTAGTGACCGACGCGGGACACTAGCAGTCATGGCGCTATCCCGAATCCAACGGCTGCGCGCCGGATTCACCACTCGCGGGCGCTGCCTGCTCGCCGCAGGGCTGACCGCGCTCGTGTGCGGACTGCTGTTCGGCAGTGTCGATCTCGCTCGCGCCGGCTGCCTGGTGCTCGCCGCTCCGATCGTGGCTGCACTCGTGGTCAACCGTTCCCAGCTGACGATCGCCAGCAGACGCTCGGTCACTCCGCCGCGGTCCACACTCGGCACCGACGTGTCAGTCGCACTCACCGTGACCAACCGGTCGGTGCTGCCCACCGGTCCGCTCATGCTGGAGGACCGGTTACCGGTCCAGATCACCGGCCGGGCCCGCTTCTCGCTCGACGGCCTGTCGGGCCGGGAGTCCCGCAGCGTGGCCTACCGCCTACCCAAACTCGGCCGTGGGCGATACGGCGCGGGGCCGCTCCGGATGCGGCTCACAGACCCGTTCGGGCTCATTGATACCTCGCGGTCGTTTACCGCCACGTCGTCGTTCGTGGTCACGCCGGTCGTCGACGCTCTTCCGCAGGTCCAGCCGCCATATTCGGTCGACGTCGGCGAGAATGCCGGCAGTCACTCGATCGGATCGCACGGCGCCGACGACGCCTCGACCCGCGAGTACCGGTATGGCGACGACCTTCGCAAGATCCACTGGCGATCCACCGCGCGGGTCGGCACGCTGATGGTGCGACACGAGGAACGACCATGGCAAGGCCATGCCACGCTCGTGCTGGACCTGCGTGCGGGTGCGCACGACACGGTGATCGGCACGCCGCCGACGCCGTCCGCTCATCCAGACGAACCACCGCCGGACGTCCGCCGAACCAGCAGCCTGGAGTGGGCGATCAGCGCCATCGCCAGCATCGGAAGTCATCTCGCCCACCGAGGCCGAGAGCTCAGCCTCGTCGAATCGGTGTCCGATGCGGAACGTATCCGTCTCGGAGGAGCTACGGAGCTGGTCGAGCACCTGGCTGAGGTCCGCGCGAGCGGCGCGAACGATCTGCACAATCTGGTGCCCATCATCCGCGAGGCGGCCCGGGACTCCACGGTGATCGCCGTGCTTGGTCGGCTCGACGTCACCGGCGCCCGCGCACTCGCCACCGTGCAGGCCCGCGGATCCAGCGGCGCGCCATTTGTGATCTTGCTCGATACCCCGACCTGGCGTCATGGCCGCGCGACCAGCGCGGCGCCCGATCCGCAACCTCCGTCTGCGGAGTTCGATGCGTCGGTCGTTGAGACTCTGCGGGCAGCCGGGTGGTGGGTAGTGCGAGCTACCTCGGCCGACGCGACGCCATTCGTGTGGCAGCAACTCATGGGCCAGCGGGCGCTCATGATCCCCACCAACGCGGCGAGAGTTGAGCCGGCATGACCAGCCGGGTGATCTCCGCGATTGGATCCAGCACGCTCGCGGCCTCGGCAGACTTCCGGCGGACTATTGCCGGCCTCGTCGCCTGCGCGCTGGCCGTCCTTCCGCTGCGCGAGTTGTTCACCGATTGGGGCTGGCTCACGGACACCTGGGTCGTGATGGCTCTCGTCCTGGTTCCGGCGGCCGCACTTCGGTTGTACTCCCAACCGAAGGTCTGGCATCTGCTTCCGGGACTGCTGCTCGCAGTCTGCTACCTCACGCACCGCTACGTTCCGGACAACGCTATAGCCGGCCTGATTCCCGGACCCGGCGCCTGGAAAGACGTAGCAGTCCTGGACGCCGATGTGCGCGACTCGATCCGCGACGACGTGGCTCCGCTGCAGTCCACGGTCGCGATCCAGATGGTTCTGGCCGCCCAGGCCGCGCTGTTCGCGATCGCAATCGACCTGATTGCGGTCGTCGCGCGGCGACCGGCGCTCGCCGGCATCCCGTTCCTCGTCATCATGACGGTGGCCGGCGCGGTGCCCCGCCAACCGGTTGGCCTGGTGTGGTTCGCCGCCGCCGCTGCCGGCTATCTGCTCCTGCTGGCGTCCGAACGCCGGGACGAGTTGGTGCGCTGGGGGCGAGTCATGCCTCGCGTGGCCGGGCTACGACCGACGCCGGTGCAGGCGTTGTCCGGCCGCCGCATCGGGGTGATCGCGATCGTCGCGGCATTGTGCGTACCGTTCCTGCTTCCGATCCGGAGCGTCAACGTCGTCGCCGACGCGTTACACGACAGTGGCGGCAGTGGTATCGGGGACGGCAACGGAGGCGTGGGGGTCGCCCTCGACCCGTTGGCCGCACTTCGCGGCGAGCTGACCCGGTCCAACCCGATTCAGCTCCTCACCGTCCAGTACGTGGGCGACCCGAAGCACAACCCGTTCTACCTGCGCCAGGAAGTGCTGGACGACTACAACGGGAAGGCGTGGACGCCCTCGGGCGACAACCAGGGGCTGGTCGCGCTCGGCTCCGGCCTCGTGCCGGATCCTCCCTTTGCCGGGCCGCAAGCCACCTACGAGGCCCACATCACCGTCAACAACACGCTGCGTGGCAATGCGCCGATTTTCGCCAGCGCCACGTCACTCTCGGGGCTGAACAGCGCATCGTGGAACCCCACGAACCAGCTTGCGGTCACCAACCGGGTCAACAAGAACACGACCTACACCGAAGCCGTGTCCGAGCCCCAACCGACGACCACGGATTTGACCGTCGCGGGCGAGGCGCTGTCGCCGGAAGAAAGAAACCGTCTCACCCAAGTGGGGACCGTGCCGCCTGCGGTCGACACGATCGTGAGCGGTGCCGTCGGTACGGCCACGAGTGAGTACGAGAAGGCGCGGGCCATCTTCGGGTACTTCGTGGATCCGGGAAACCACTTCGTCTACAGCACCTCGACCAAGTCGGGGACGTCGGGCAGCGACTTACTGGACTTCTTGACCAATCGGGTGGGCTACTGCCAGCAGTATGCGGCAGCGATGGCCGTCATGCTGCGGATCGCGCAAATACCGTCACGCGTCGTCATCGGCTACACCCATCAGAGCCCCGACCAGAGCGGACAATTCACGGTCACGACCAGTGACGCGCACGCGTGGGTCGAGGCGTACTTCGGCGGGGCCGGGTGGGTCCCGTTCGATCCGACGCCGCTGCAACAGCAGGACGCACGTCGCGCAGCCACGCTCGCGTGGGCGCTGCATCCTCAATCGGCGAGCGGGTCGGATCCCGGCACCGCGGTTCCCCGGGTGAGCAACTCGGCCGGGCAGACGGCGGGCCTCGGTGCCGCCTCGGCCGCGCCGGGTAGCTCGAGTGGGTCGGGTGGGCCGGGCTGGTTGTTCTGGACCGTCGTGGCCGTCGTGATCCTCATCGGCGTTCTGTTCGTCACCCCGGCCACTGTGCGGCTGCGGCGCCGACGCGCCCGACTGCGGGCCGCGCGCGCCGGTCCGGACCCCCTGTGGGCAGAACTGGCCGATACCGCCACCGACCTGGGATACGTCTGGTCGCCGGTGCGCACCCCGCGCCAGGTCGAGGGCTGGCTGCGCGAGGAGGCCGTCTCCGGATCGGAGGCCGAGGCCGCACTGCACAGCCTGGCGACCGCAGTCGAGGTATCCCGGTACGCGCCCCCGAGTTCGCGGCCCCCGGCCGAGGCCGATCTGGTCAGCAACCTCCGTGAGGTCGAGGCGTCCTTGCGGGCTCGGCGCAGTCGATCCGATCGGGTTCGCGCTCGCCTGCTGCCCGGATCAGTGAGCTGGCTGCGCCGCAGATTGCGCCGACACTGATTCGCGTCAGTGGCCCTCGCTGCGCACTGATGATCTTGGACTAATGGCGTGCCCCCAGGGCGGTAAGGCCAAGATCACAAGCCCGCACTGATGAAACGATCATGAATAGGCACTTGTGAGTTCTCGAACGAATGTTCGACAATCGGCGTAGGCTAGCCATATGGCGGCGAACTTCCAGGCGACGTTGCTCGACGTCACGGACACGATCGGCCCCGGGCCGCTGGGCGATACCGTGCGGCGAACCGTACTCAGCCATGGCGCGTGGGTCGATGTCCGCCCGGGCTGGATGACTGGCGCCGATGCATTGTTCGAACGGTTGTCTCGCGCAGTTCCCTGGCGCGGGGAACGCCGCCCGATGTATGACCGCGTGGTCGATGTGCCCCGGCTGCTGTGCTTCTACGACGAGGACGAGCCGCTTCCCCACCCCGCGCTGGCTGTGGCTCGGCAGGCCCTCGACGAGCACTACGCAGCGGAACTTGCAGAGCCGTTCGTGACGGCCGGGCTGTGCCTGTACCGGGACGGTCGCGACAGCGTCGCTTGGCACGGCGACCGCATTGGCCGAGGGTCCTTTCAGGACACCGTGGTAGCGATTGTGTCCCTGGGCGCGCCCCGGACGTTCGCGCTCCGGCCGCTCGGTGGTGGCGTCGGGCACCGATACGAAATTGGGCACGGCGACCTGCTGGTGATGGGCGGGAGCGCGCAGCGGACATGGCAACACGCCGTTCCGAAGACGACAAACGCCGTGGGCCCCCGCATCAGCATTCAGTTCCGACCGCGCGGAGTCCGCTGACTGCGTGTCGTCAGCCTCCCGCTGACGACACGGGCGGAAACGAGGAATGCGCGGACCCGGCTACCGGCCGGCGTAGTCGGACGAAATGAGGCCGGGTGGCCAGATGCTCTTAGTTCTCTTCGAACCGCCGGCGCAGCCGGTCTTCCATCCGGGAGCGGACGCCCGTTCCCCGGCTCTTGGTGGCACCCGGCGCGGTGTCTGACGACTTGGCCGATCGGTTACTCAGCGCTGTCGCGATGTATACGCACGATCCGAGGATGAGGACGAAGCCGAGAACACCGAGCACGACGATCTTCGTTGCGAGACCAACAAGCACGACTGCGAGGCCGGCGGCGATGCCGAAACAAGCCAAGACAATCCATCGACGCGCTCGTAAGCCCGACCGCGCCGACCGGACCGAGGAGGCGAATTTGGGATCCTCGGCATACAGCGCCTGTTCGATCTGATCGAGCAGGCGTTGCTCGTGCTCGGAGAGCGGCACGGTGCCCTCCTTCATGTTTGCGCGGTGAGCCTCGCCGCGGTTGTGTGCGAAGTGGTCCTAGTGACGAGCATACGAGCCGATTCTCAATGGCGAAAGTTGCCCGTCGGATCACGCCGAATTGTGATCTGACGTTGACGAATCCTGGGGTGTGAACCGGGCCCGGGTGAGCAGTGTGGCCGGCCTCACGGCATCGCTCCCGAACCGGGTCTTCGCCGTATCCGCGGCCTGATCCACCCCGAGGCGAGCGGAGTCAACCGGCGGCTGGACTGCCGAGGTGTCCAACATGAGCTGTTCGGGCGCTTCGGCCGCCGAACGCAGGTTTTCGCACTTGACGCCCACCAGCCGGATGCGCGGCTGGTCGAGCCGCAGGCCGCGGTACAGATCCGCGACCGCGTCGTAGACCACGGCCGTCGAGTCGGTCCAGCTGGACAGAGTTCGTACTCGGGTGATCGTGCGGAAGTCCGCAAACCGGATCTTGATCCCCACCGTCCGAGCGACGAGGTCGCGCCGACGGACGCGTTCGCTCACCTCCCCGGCGAGTCGAAGTAGCTCGCGCAGCACATCGGCCTCGTGAGTCAGGTCGACGCTGGTCGTGTGGTCGGCGCTGATCGATTTTTCCGGGTCCCGATCCTGGACGGGGCGCGGATCCCGGCCCCAGGCGAGCGCGTGAAGGTGATCGGCGCCGGCCTCGCCGACCGCCCGACGCAGCACGTCCACGGGCGTCTGTGCTAGGTCACCGATCGTGCGCACCCCGAGTCGGCGGAGCGGCTCGGCGGTACGCGCCCCGACCCCCCACAGCACCGTGACTGGCAACGGGTGCAGGAAGTCCAGCGCCGATGCCGCTGGCACGACCAGCAGGCCGTCGGGCTTGCAGCGGGCGGACGCGACCTTGGCCACGAACTTCGTCGACGCCACCCCGACCGAGCACGTCAGGGAGAGTCGATCGCGAATGTCGGCCCGGATCTGGGCCGCGATGGACCCCGGCCGGCCAAGCCGCCGCTCGGCGCCGGAGACATCGAGGAACGCCTCGTCCAAGGACAGCGGTTCGACGAGCGGCGTGACGCTGCGCAAGATCGTCATCACGTCGGCGGACACCGCAGCGTACCTGGCGTGATCCGGCGGAATGACAACGGCCGCCGGGCAGCGTCGTAACGCTTGCCCGATAGGCATCGCGCTGCGTACGCCGTACCGACGCGCCTCATACGAGGCCGCGGAGACGACCCCACGGGCACCTCCGCCGACAATCACTGGACGGCCGCGTAACTCGGGTTGACGCAGGATCTCGACGCTGGCGTAGAACGCGTCCATATCGACGTGCAGGATCGAACAGCCCGTGTCGTCGCCGTCAGAACGGCCCTCGGCCCGCGGGATGTCCGCGCTTCGGCCCATTCGCTACCGGCCCGGCCTAGTGGTCCGAGCGGCGCTGACGATCATCGACCGTCGCCCGCGTCGGGGCCTCGGCGGGCGAGCAGATGCACTCGCGCGGCGATATCCCGATACGGCGACCGGGACGCCGCCAGCGCCTCGAGCTCGGCCAGCGCCTCGTAGCCGCCGGGCGCCTCCACCCCGGTGCCCGGTACGAGTTCGGCGAACACTCCCACGCCGCTGGTGGCTTCAATGACGAGTCCGGCCGCGCGGCACATCTCGGCCAGCGCATCAGGCGCCAACCGTCCCGGAGCTTCTGACTCGGCGACTATCCCGCGCAACTCCGCCAGCGCCGCGACGAGATCCCCCGCCAGCGCGCGTGAGATCACGCTGGCGGCGGGATTCACGGCCAAGATACTGACCAAACCGCCCGGACGAACCGCTCGAGCTACGCCGGCCAGGACGAAGCCGGGCCGATCAACGACCTCGAGGACCTCGTGGACGATCGCCAGATCGAAGGTGCCGGAGGTCATCGACTCGGGCAGGGCCTCGACGTCGCCCTGAACCGGGACGATGCGGTCCGCTACGCCTGCCTCGATCGCCCGACGCCGTAACACGGCGAGTGCGTCGACGCTGATATCGATCACGGTGACGCGCGCACCGGCGACCGCTAGCGGCACCGCTAGCCGGCCGCTTCCGCCGCCGCAGTCCAGAACACCCGCCTCGCCGCTGTGCCGACGAATCGATTCCAGCGCGCGAAGCACAAGCTCGCGTACTCGGTCCTGCCGGCGAGCCGATTGATGCGCAATATGCGCACCAGACCGGATGTCCGTGCCTGTGCCGCTGTTCACGCCAGCGACACTAATCCCCACGTCCGACGTCGCCGCGCCGCCGCCTGGGCTGTCCCGCCAACCGATTTCGGCGGGCCTCAGCTGGCGAGCGACGCGGCCAGTAACCCCAATTCGCGCTCAACGGCCGCGAGGAATTGCTCCGCGGCCAGCAGCTGCTCATCCGCATCCCGCTCGGACACAAGGCTGACGGCACCGGCCTCGACCGCTGCCCGCGTGCCGGCGGACCCCGCGAAATAAGCGGCCCACTCCGACAACTCCGGCGCTACGGTCTCCACCAGAGCCCAAGCACTCTTCAGTCTCCGCGGCCGGGTCGCTGGACGCGACCGGGCCGCAAACAGCGCGGCGGCAACACGCAACGCGGCCAGATGGGCGAGCCGGAATCGCTCGCTGGGATCAAGGGCCGAGCGAGCCTCGGCCAGACCGGCGCGAGCTTGGGCAAGTAGGCCGAGCCCGGCGCGATTCTCCGCAGGGGTCGCCGGCGGGTTCCCGGGCGGCCGTGGGTCCGGGCCGTTGGACGACTCTGGCATGATGCGGCCTCCTCTATCTTCGAACGTATGTTCGAAGATAGCTCACCCCCAGGCCGGCCGCAAGGCACAATGCATCGCGAGGAATTGCGTGCCGCCGATGTCAGTCCGGGGCCGGCAGCACGTCGACCACGTTGCCGATGATCACGACGGCCGGTGCACCGACCCCTGCCGTCCGCGCGGCCCCAGCCAGCTTGGCTAGCGGAGCGCGAACGATCCGCTGCCCGGGAAGGGTCGCGCGATGGACGACGGCCGCCGGCGTTGCGGCGTCCCGTCCATAGGCCACGAGCTGGGCGCAGATCGACTCCAGCCGCTCCATACCCATCAAGACCACGAGCGTTTGCGGCCCGGAGGCGAGGCCGGCCCAGTCGAGTCCGGTGTCCGGTGAGCGCCCTGGGTCGAGATGCCCGGAGACGACGGTGAAGTCAGCTGCCGCGCCGCGGTGCGTAAGCGGGATGGTCGCTGCGGCGGGCGCCGCGAGCACCGAGCTGAGTCCGGGGACGACAGTCACCGGCACGTTCGCAGCCACGCACGCGATCAGTTCCTCGCCCCCGCGGCCGAAAACGAACGGGTCACCGCCCTTCAACCGGACCACTCGCTTGCCGGCGCGCGCTCGATCGACGAGGACCGCATTGATCTCGTCTTGGGTGAGGTTGTGCCGATGCGCCGACTTGCCGCAGTCAATGAGCTCGACGTCGCTGGGCAGGGTGGACAGCAGCCCACGAGGTGCCAGCCGATCGACGACGATCACGTCCGCGGCGGCAACGAGGCGACGACCCCGTACGGTGATCAGTTCGGGATCTCCGGGGCCGCCTCCGACCAAGGCGACCGATCCGTGCGCCGCGGGTCGAGTGGGCCGGGCAGGCAGATCACCGACATCCAGAGCCAACGCAATTGCGTTCCGCAGCACAGTTGAGCGGCGTGGATCGTCTCCGCCGGTCACGGCCACCGTGAGCCCGGCCCGCTCGACGACTGCCGGCGTGCGGGCCGTTCCACCTGCCGCGTGATCCGCGCGTACGCAGAAGACGCGACGTTGCTCGGCGGACCGCGCGACCGCCTCATTGATCGCGGGGTCATCGGTGCAAGCGAAAACCAGCCAGGCGCCATCCACGTCACGATCAACGAATCCGCGCTCCGCTAGGGGAACACCCAGCGCACGCAATTCCGGTGATGCCTTCAGGGCGACGACCTCGACCGCCGCACCGGCTTCGGCCAGCCGAGCAGCGCGGCGCGTAGCCACTGCTCCGCCGCCAACCACCAGCACCCGGCGCGCGGTCACATCGAGCAACAGCGGGAAGCCAGACATCAGCGCATCTTCTCGAGCAATCGGGTGGGCACGGGGCTTTACCCAGCGGGTCCGGCCACCATGCCCGCGGCTACCGTTGCGCCAGTCGCCTCGTCGACCAGAAGGAAAGCGCCCGTCGATCGGTTCGTGGCGTAGGTGTCAACGGTGATTGGCTCGGCCGTGCGCAACTGGATGCTGCCGATGTCGTTCAACGTGAGCTCGGTCGCCTCAGCCTGGTTGAGGGTGGCCACATCCAGACGGCTCCGCACCGCATCCACCACAGCTCGTACATCGCGAGTTGTGTGCCGCAACGCGAAGCGATCACCGGGGCGGAGCGGCCGGTCGGACAACCAGCACACGGTGGCGACCAGCCCGCGCAGCGCCGCCGGGCGCGGCTCACGATCGACAGCCAGCAAGTCACCTCGTGCGACGTCGACGTCCTCGGTGAGGCGTACCACGACGGACCGACCCGCAGCTGCCGTATCCAGCGGTCCGTCGGGGGTATCAATGCCGGCTACCGTCGAATGCCGCCCCGAGGGCAGCACGACTAGCAGGTCACCGACGTGTAGCGCGCCGGCCTCGACCCGACCGGCGTAGCCGCGGTAGTCCGGATGTTCGGCCGTGCGCGGCCGGAGCACCATCTGAACGGGAAAACGCGCCGGTACCTCGCTGTTCTTGCCTGGCTCGAGCTCTTCCAGAAATTCCAGGAGGGCCGGTCCGGTGTACCAGTCCATCTGGGTCGATCGGTCCACCACGTTGTCTCCCGACAGGGCCGCGATCGGGATCGGCGTGAACCGGTCCAGGCTCAATGAAAGCGCCACGCCGGCAAAGTCGGTGACGATTCGGTCGAACACGTCTTCGGCGTAGCCGACCAGATCCATCTTGTTGACCGCGAGAACGACGCGGGACACGCGCAGCAGGGCGGCCACGGCGGCGTGTCGCTTCGTTTGCTCGACGACTCCGTTGCGGGCATCGACGAGGATGACCGCGACGTCGGCCGTTGATGCGCCCGTGACGGTGTTCCGGGTGTACTGCACGTGGCCGGGTGTGTCGGCGAGGATGAAGGTTCTCCGCGGCGTCGCGAAATACCGGTACGCAACGTCGATCGTGATGCCCTGCTCTCGCTCCGCGCGCAACCCGTCGACAAGCAGGGCAAGATCCGCGCTGTCGTAGCCACGGCGTTCACTTGCGATCTCCACCGCGGACAGCTGATCGCTGAGCACTGCCTTCGCGTCGTGTAGGAGCCGCCCGACCAAAGTGGACTTGCCGTCGTCGACCGAACCGGCGGTGACGACACGCAACAGTCGACCTGGCATCGGCTAGGCGGGGAGGGCGCGGTGCATTAGAAATACCCCTGCCGTTTGCGGTCCTCCATGGCCGCTTCGCTAGTGCGGTCGTCGGCTCGCGTCGCGCCCCGCTCGGAGATCGTCGCGGAGGCGGTCTCGGCCAGCACATCGTGAACGTCCACAGCGGTCGAGCGGACCGCTCCCGTGCACGTCGCATCGCCCACCGTGCGATAGCGGACCCACTCGGTCGCCACGATCTCGCCGGCCGACGGCTCGGTCCATGGCGTGACAGCGAGCAGCATGTCGTCCCGCTGGAACACCGGGCGCTGGTGCGCGTAGTAGATGGACGGAACCTCGATGCCCTCGCGCTCGATGTAGGCCCAGATGTCGAGCTCGGTCCAGTTCGACAGCGGGAACACGCGTACGTGTTCGCCGGGGCGGTGCCGCCCGTTGTAGAGATCCCAAAGCTCGGGTCGCTGGTTGCGGGGATCCCATTGACCGAAGTCGTCGCGGACGGAGAACACCCGCTCCTTGGCGCGAGATTTCTCCTCATCTCGCCGAGCGCCGCCGAGAACGGCATCGAATCGGTGCGCTGCGATGGCGTCGAGCAAGGTGGTGGTCTGCAGCGGGTTTCGGGACTGCCCGGGCGTCTCGAGCACCCGCCCGGTATCGATCGAGTCCTGCACCCGCGCCACGACGAGCTTGACGCCAAGGCGGGAGACGTGGCGGTCGCGGTACGCGATGACCTCGTCGAAGTTGTGGCCGGTGTCCACGTGCATGACCGGGAACGGGAGGCGTCCCGGCCAGCAGGCCTTGGTGGCGAGGTGCAGCATCACGATGGAGTCCTTGCCGCCGGAGAACAGCAGCACCGGACGCTCGAACTGGCCGACCACTTCGCGCAGGATGTGGATCGACTCGTCCTCCAGGTCGGTGAGCCAGGATCGATCGACCTGGCGAGGCAAGAGGGCCGTCACAGCACATTCTCCTTGCGCAACAGGGCGATCAGACGGTCGACCGCATCGTCGACGGTGCTGTCGCTCGTATCGATGCGAAGTTCGGGATGGGTCGGTTCCTCGTAATCGCCATCGACACCGGTGAGGCCGCGCAGATCACCGGCCCGCTGCCGGGCGTAGAGGCCCTTCACGTCGCGCTCGGCGCACACCTCCACTGGCGTCGCCACGTGGACCTCGAGCAACCGGACGCCGGCCTGGTCGTGGGTGCGGCGCACCGCGTGGCGCGCGGCGTCGTAAGGGGACACGACCGCGGCGAGGACGAGCACGCCGTGGCTTGCGAGCCGCGCGGCGACCCAGCCGATCCGGGCGACGTGGACATCGCGCTCGGCTCGGGAATATCCGAGGTTGGGCGACAGCGCGGCGCGCATCTCGTCGCCGTCGAGTACCTCGACCGCGATCCCGTCAGCCCGCAGGCGGTCGGCGAGCGCCGCGGCGATTGTGGACTTTCCGGCACTGGGTAGCCCGGTGAGCCAAAGTGTGGCCCCGACGGGCGGGGCGCCCTCCCGGGTGGGCCCGGCGGGGTAAGCAGGAGCAGTCGCGGTCATGGCTGTCCTCTGCGGCGTGGTCCCGCCCAGCGGACGGGATCATGGCGGACCGGTACACGTGGTGCGGGCCAGCCCATCGCAAACCGGACCCAAAGGTCCGGGGCGACTAATCGGGGAGCCGGCCGGTCAGCCAGCCAGACACGCCGCGCTGACGACGCGCTGCAGATCGACATGCAGCCGTGCGACCAGCCGGACGGTAGACATGCCACATATGCTCGCACAGCCCGGACGCCGAAACCAACAACAGGTGCGGCCGGGACTATGGCGCCGATCACGCCAGCGCGATTGCAACCCCGCGAAACGCTCGCGCGTTCTCCTGGGAACTGCGCTGATTCGGTGACACCGCCTCGATGTGCAACCCTAGAGATATGGACCGCGTCCACCCTCTCCGGTTGACCGTGCGCCGGCACGTCGACCTGCGCCGGGTGACGTCGGCTTCCTGTCGCGTCGCGTCCTGACCCGTCACGTGCGGGTGTTGATCACCCCCGGGAATCAGAGAGGACGCCGCGCATGCCAGCGGGTAAAGGACAGGGGCAGTGGGCCCTCGGATACCGTGAGCCGCTCAATCCGAATGAGCGGGCCAAACGCGACGACGACGGGTTGAACGTCCGGCGCCGGATCATCGACATCTACCAGCACACTGGATTTGCTGGCATCGACCCGGTTGATCTGCGCGGCCGAATGCGGTGGTACGGGCTGTACACCCAGCGCGCACCGGGTATACCCGGCGGTCGCACCGCGATCCTCGAGCCGCAGGACCTCGAGGACGAGTACTTCATGATGCGTATCCGAATCGACGGCGGCGCGCTGCGTGCCGACCAGCTGGCGGTGATCGGTGAGGTCGCGACCACCTATGGCCGTGACCTGGCCGACATCACCGACCGGCAGAACGTCCAGTTGCACTGGATCCGGATCGAGGATGTGCCGACCATCTGGACGAAGCTCGAAGCGGTTGGACTGTCGACCACCGAGGCCTGTGGCGACACTCCGCGGGTGATGCTCGGCTGCCCATTGGAAGGCGTCGCCGAAGACTCGGTTCTCGACGCGGGTCCGGCGCTGCTCTCGGTCATCGACACCTACCTTGGCGATCCAGCCTTTTCCAACCTGCCCCGCAAGTTCAAGACCTCCATCTCCGGCTGCGCTCGGCACTGTACGAACCACGAGATCAATGACGTCGCATTCGTCGGCGTTCTCGGGCCGGGTGGCACGCCTGGATTTGACCTCTGGGTCGGCGGCGGTCTGTCGACCAACCCGATGTTCGCTCAGCGGATCGGTGTCTTCGTCGAACCGGACGAGGTCGCCGAGGTTTGGGCGGGTGTCACAGGGGTGTTCCGCGACTACGGTTACCGCCGTTCTCGCAACCACGCTCGATTGAAGTTTCTGGTTGCTGACTGGGGCGTGGCGCGATTCCGCGAGGTGTTGGAGAAGGAATATCTGGGCCGCGCGCTGCCGGACGGCCCGGAGCCGGACATATCCGTGGCGCACCGCGACCACGTGGGAATCGAGGCCCAGCGGGACGGCCTGAGCAGCGTCGGCGCCACGACGAAGGCGGGCCGCACGTCGGGTGGCGCGCTGTCCGAAGTGGCCAATTTGGCGCGCTCGATCGGTACGCGCGGCGGACGAGTGCGTCTCACCGCTCAGCAAGGATTGGTCGTTCTCGACGTTCCGCCGGACCGCGTCGAGGAAACGGTTGATCGCCTGTCCGAAGTAGGCCTCACCGTTCGACCCTCGGCGTTTCATCGCGGCACGATCGCGTGCACAGGCATCGAGTTCTGCAAGCTTGCGATCGTGGAAACCAAGGTTCGAGCCGAGGTGATCCGCACCGAACTCGAACGGAGACTCCCCGACTTCGACACGCCGATCACCATCAACGTCAACGGCTGCCCGAATGCCTGCGCTCGATTCCAGGTGGCAGATATCGGGTTCAAAGGCATCGTCACTCGCGGGGCGGACGGCGCCGACCAGGAGGCGTTCCAGGTTCATCTCGGTGGTCAGCTGGGCAGCCAAGCAGCCTTCGGACGGAAGTTCCGCGGCCTGAAGGTGACCGCTGAAGAGGTGCCCGAGTATGCCGAACGCGTCTTGCGGGGCTACCTCGATCGCCGAAGCGATGGTGAGACGTTCGCGGCCTATGTCAGCCGGGCGGAAGAGGCGTGGCTGCTGTGAGGGCAGAATGACCGAGCGAGCGGCGCCGTTTTATTGCCCTTACTGCGGCGACGAAGACTTGCGTCCGTTCGGCGACCGGCACGGCGAGTGGCGGTGCGGGGCGTGTCGTCGGGTGTTTCGGCTGAGCTACGTCGGCGTGGCGGCGGATTGGACGTCCGGGCCCGAGGAGGCATCGCAGCAGTGACCGTGGACATGCGCGAGTTGCCGGTGATCGCCCGGCAAGCCGGTGCCGACCTGGAGGGGTCGTCGGCGCTCGACGTGTTGCGCTGGGCCGAGGCGACCTTCGGCTCGGCGTGGTGCGTCGCATCGTCGATGGCGGATGCCGTGCTTCCCCACCTCGCCTCGCGGGTTCGACCAGGCGTCGACGTGATCTTCCTCGATACCGGCTATCACTTCCCCGAGACGATTGGTACCCGCGACGCCGTCGCGGCCACGATGCCGGTCACCGTGCACAGCATCCCGCCGCAGCAAACGGTGACCGAGCAAGATGCCGAGTTCGGGCCCGAGCTGTTCGCGCGCGATCCGGATCGATGCTGCGCAATGCGCAAGGTCGCCCCGCTTGCCGCCGCCCTCGATCCATATCAAGCCTGGGCCACTGGATTGCGCCGGGATGAGGCGCGCACCCGCGCCGACGCGCGCGTGGTCGAGTGGGATGCGGCGCGGTCAATGGTCAAGCTGAACCCCATCGCCGCGTGGACCCAGGACGATGTCGACACATACGTCGCGGAGCATCGGATACTCGTGAATCCCTTGCTGTTCGACGGATACGGCTCGGTGGGCTGCGCGCCGTGCACACGACGCATTACCGCTGGGGAGGACGCCCGGGCCGGGCGCTGGGCCGGCACGTCGAAGATCGAGTGTGGGCTACACGGCTGACGTACCGGCCGCTCGCGCCGGGCCGGATCGTCTGCTGGTATCGCCATCGACGCACCTATCTAGGCTGTCGTCATGCCTGAGTTCGGCCGGGTCGACGTGGTAACCACCCACGTTTGGCGCGTGCCGACCCGACGCGTCCCGCGTGCGCTGGTCGCGGTGGCCGCCGACCGTCGCCGAATCCGACGGACACCTGGCGTCGCGTTCGCCAAGCTGCTCGGCGCGAGCCGGTCGGGCCGCTTCGGCGTTCGCGACGCGGACGCGACTCGATGGATGTTGATCACCAGTTGGGTTGATGCCGACGCCGCGCATCGCTTCGATCACTCCTCGGTATTGTCGGCGTGGACTCGGGGGGCGGAGGAGACCTGGAAGGCGACACTTCGGCCGTTGGCGGCGTGCGGGCACTGGTCGCGCCAGGTGGCATTCGGCAGACCAGCCGGCTGTCCCTGGGCGGGCCCGGTCGCCGCGATCACGCGTGGCCGGATCCGGCTTTCCCACCTGCCAGCGTTCTGGCGGTCGGTTCCAGCAGTCAATGCCGATCTCGTCGAGCGAGACGGCCTGTGTATCGCATTTGGCATCGGGGAGGCGCCGATCGGTGTGCAGGGAACGTTCAGCTTGTGGCGGGACAGTGCCGCGTTGACCCGCTTCGCGTACCAGGGCGCACCGCATCGGACAGTCATCGGCGAGGCCGCACAGCGGGACTGGTTCGCGGAAGCGCTGTTCGCGCGGTTCGCGGTACTGCAGACGGCGGGGACGATCGATGGTGGCGACCCCATGGCCGGTCTCCCATGACCACCTCCCGCGACGACGAGCGCAGGTGGGCGACGCGGAGTCGAGTCAACGTTCGCGACGTGGACATCCGCGAGTGGACCGGGCCTGAGCTCTCGGCACGAGTAAACGACGCGATGGCAATCTACGTGCTCGCGATGAACTATCCGGGCTACGCCGGATCCCAGCGCTCGGTCACCACCCGCCGGCACACTACCAACCGGGGGTTCACCTGCCGGGCGGCTCTGCGACCCGATGGAACGCTGGTCGGCTTCGGGTACGGGTATACGACGGCCGCTGGTCAGTGGTGGCACGATCTGGTCCGCAAGGCGCTGCCGCCAAGTGTCGCGGCCGACTGGCTGTCGGACGCGTTCGAGCTGTCGGAAATACACGTGCTGCCGACGTATCAGGCCCAGGGCATCGGTCACCGGATACTCGTGTCGTTGGCTGCGGGCGTCCCGCATCGGTCGATGTTGCTCTCAACCCCGGACGCCGATACGCGAGCGTTCCGGTTGTACCGAGCGATGGGGTTCCAGGATCTGGCCCGCAACTATCTATTTCCCGGTGACGCGCGACCGTTCGCTGTCCTCGGCGCCCGCCTGCCACTCATCAGCCAGCCGTGGACGAGGCCCCGTGACCGTACCCATCGCTGAGTTACCCCGGGCGGGCCTGGCGCCCGCCCGCACGTTCGTCAACGCCAGCATTCTGTTCACGGTAGCGGCGGTCGCACTGCAGATTTGCTATCCGCTCGTGCACGAGTCGACGCGTGATCGACTGACCGGCGCGGTCGTCGTGACATTCGCGATGGCCGCGGCCTTACACGCCGCCGGCTGCATTGGCCTCGCGCGCGGCCTCACTGTGGTCGCGATCAGCGTCGGGATCGGCTTCGTCGCCGAAGTCGTCGGCGTACATTCCGGCATCCCGTTCGGCTCCTACCGGTACGCGGACAGCCTCGGGCCGCGTCTGGCCGGCGTGCCGATCATCGTCGGCCTGGCTTGGGCAATGATGGCCTGGCCGGCTGCGGTCGTCGCTCGCCGACTGGCCCGGACGCGGATCAGCCAGGTAGTCATCGGCGCCTGGGCCCTCGCGTCATGGGACCTCTTCCTCGATCCGCAGATGGTCGCCGCGGGCCATTGGACCTGGCGGGAACCCACTCCGCATCTTCCGGGGGTGCCGACCGTGCCGTTGACCAATCTGCTGGGCTGGCTCGTCGTGTCCGCAGTCGTCTCGCTTGCCGGGCAATACATTGTGGGCTCGCGTTCGGTACGGCCGGACGGCCCGATGCTTGCGCTTTACCTCTGGACGTATGCCTCCTCGATTCTCGCGCTCATCGCCTTCTTAGGACTGCGCGCCGCGGCGCTGTGGGGCGCGCTCGGAATGGGCCTTGTCGCCCTACCACTGGCGGTGAGTCTGGTGCGGCACCGATGACCGCGTGGCCGTCTCTCGTCCGGATCGGGACCGGCCTCGCCATGCTTGGCACCGCCCATACCGCGCTGAACGCCGAATTGTTGCGAAGACCTGAGACCGGCGACGCTAGCGTGTCGCGGTGCGCGGTATCGATCTTGGTGCCGGCCCGGGACGAGGCGCTGAACATCGCCGCGTGTCTACTGTCGTTGCTCGCCCAAGACGTGCGACCAGCGGCGAAGATCATCATCCTCGACGACGGCTCATCCGACGGCACGGCCGATATTGCCCGAGCCGTTGCCGGCGCCGACAGCCGGGTCCGGATCATGACGGGCCAGCCGGTCCCCCGACATTGGCTCGGCAAGCCGTACGCGTGCCACCAACTGGCCGCCGCGGCTCACGGCTCGGACGTGTTGGTGTTCGTAGATGCCGATGTTCGGCTCGCTCCACAGGCCGTCCGCCTGGCGGTCGGCCTGCTGGATCGCTACGACCTCGACTTCGTCTCGCCATATCCATGCCAGATCGCGAGCGGCGTCGCAGAGCGCATCGTCCAGCCACTGCTGCAGTGGTCGTGGCTGACCTTTCTTCCCTTGCGCCTCGCCGAACGCGGGTCGCGGCCGTCGATGGCCGTGGCGAATGGGCAATTCCTTGTCGTCCGGCGTCGCGCCTACGACCGGGCGGGCGGGCACGCTGCGGTGCGCGACGCGGTCCTGGACGACGTGACCCTGGCGCGCACATTGCGGCGGCACGGCGCTCGGGGCGGGCTCGTGGACGGTACGGACCTCGCCGTGTGCCGTATGTACCACGGCTGGGCGGATCTTCGTGACGGCTACACCAAGTCGCTGTGGGCGGCCTTCGGCTCCGAGCCGGGCGCGCTGGCCGTCCTGGCGCTGCTCGCAGTGATGTATGTGATCCCACCGATCGCGATGGCACGAGGATCCGTGATGGGCACCGTCGGGTACCTGGCCGGCGTCACTGGTCGAATGCTCGCGGCCCGTCGAAGCGGCGCCCGGGTCTGGCCCGACTCCTTCGCCCACCCGGTGTCCGTGCTGGTGTTGGGCTGGCTGACGACTCGATCGGTCGTGCGCCGTCGGCGAACTCCCCTGACTTGGAAGGGCCGGCCGGTGGAGGTCGCGAGCTGATGGCCCGAGTCGGTGTCGTGGGGGCCGGTGTCGGCGGGCTAGCGGCGGCCGCGCGGCTCGCCGCTCGGGGCCATACGGTCAACGTCTTCGAGGCGTCCGGCGAGGTTGGCGGCAAGCTCGGAGTCATCGAGCGTCGAACCGATGCCGGAATCTTTCGCTTCGACACCGGGCCCACCGTCTTGACGATGCCCGAGGTCTTCGCCGAGCTGTTCGCCGCAACGGGAGACTCGATCGACAAGGTTTTGACCCTGCGCGAGCTAGATCCGATGATTCGCTATCGCTTCGGCGATGGCACGATCCTGACGACGACGCGGGACCTGGTCAGCCAAGCGGCGCGCTTCGAGCAGGTACTGGGTGCCGGCGCGGGTGCGGCCTGGACGTCGCTGATCCGTCGGGGCGAGCAGATGTGGGATGTCGTCGGCGAGCGCGTCCTCGGCCGGCCGTTGAACATCCGCACCGCGGCGCATGGGCTGATTCACCCGGCTGACGTGCGAACCGTCGCGTTCGGTCGGACGCTACGACAGCTGGGCCACAAGTATCTGACCGATCCGAGACAACGAGTGCTGCTCGACCGATACGCCACCTATGCCGGCTCGGATCCCCGCCGCGCCCCGGCCGTCATGTCGGTCGTCCCTTACCTGGAACACGCGAGTGGTGCCTGGCATATCGAAGGCGGGCTGGGACGGCTGGCCACGGCTCTCGCCGACCGGGTGTGCGAGCGGGGCGGAACGATCCGGCTGAACTGCCCGGTCATCCGGATCTCCGCGAACGCCCGCGGCATCGAGTCAGTCCTGCTCGCCGACGGGTCCACGCAGCGATACGACGTGATCGTCGCCAATGTCGACGCCTCGACGGTGTACGGCCGTTTGCTGTCGCCGCGGCCGAGGCGGGTGCCCGTTGCTGACTCGTCGAGCGGCTTCGTCATGCTGCTTGGAGTACGCGGCCGGACGCCGAGTCTGGCGCACCACAACGTGCTGTTCGCCGAGAGCCTCTATGACGCTGAGTTCGACTCGGTGTTCGGGCGCCCAGGCAGCCCGGTCGCGGATCCGGTCATCTACGTGTCCGCGCCGGACGATTCCGCCATGCATCCACCGGGTCATGAATCCTGGTTCGTGCTCGTCAACGCGCCACGGCACGGCCGGGACGGCCGCCAGGGTCAGATGAACTGGACGGTCCCGGGCCTTGCGTCCGGCTATGAAGACCGGATCATCGCGCTGCTCGCGGCGCGCGGGCTAGCCGTCCGGGAACGGCTGGTATTCAGCCAAGTCCTGACGCCAGCCGACCTGCAGCATCGGACTGGCGCCCCTGGCGGCGCCATCTACGGTGGCGCGCTGCATGGGGTACACGGCAGCTTCCGCCGGCCACCGAACGCCACGCCGTTCCGTGGGTTGTATCTCGTCGGCGGGTCGACTCACCCGGGCGGCGGATTGCCTTTGGTGGCCATGTCCGCCCGGATCGTCGCCAACCTCATCGGTCCGGCCTGACCGGCCGCTTTTCAGCGGCTGCGCAGCGCGAACGGGCGAGCCGTCCGATTGCGAGGCGGTCGGTCACAGACGGGCGGACAGCTGCAGGTTGCGCCAGACCTCGCGGGTGGCCGTCGACCGGTTGAGCGTATAGAAGTGGATCCCCGGTACGCCTTCGTCGAGGAGCCGTTCGGCGAGCCCGGACAACTGCTCGACCCCCAATGCGCGGATCGCCTTCGGGTCGTGCGCGACCGCAGCGAATCGCGCCCCGAGATCAGGCGGAAAGGGAGCTCCGGTGAACTGCTCGGACCGCTCGATGGTCGTCATGGAAGTCACGGGCATCAGCCCGGCGATGATGGGGGTTTCCCCGCCGGCCGCAACCACGCGGTCCCGTAGCCGCAAATAGGCGTCGGCCTCGAAGAACATCTGGGTGATCGCGTAGTCCGCGCCGGCGCGACACTTCGCCACGAAATGCGTGGTATCGGTGTCGACATCCGGCGAGCGCGGGTGCTTGTACGGGAACGCCGCGACACCGACCGAGAAGGCGCCATGCGCGCGCAAGAGAGACACCAGCTCCGACGCGTAGGCGAGTCCTTGCGGATGCGCGACCCAGTCACCCATCGGATCGCCTGGCGGATCTCCCCGTAGGGCCAGCATGTTGCTGATGCCGGCATCAGCCAACCGCCCCACGATGGCCCGTAACTCCGCGACCGAGTGATCCACCGCAGTCAGGTGGGCAACTGGCAGCAGCGTGGTGTCGGACGCGATCTGTTCGGTGATCTCAATCGTGTGGTCTCGGGTGCTGCCGCCGGCACCGTACGTGACCGAGACGAAAGACGGATGGAGCGGCTCTAGCTCGCGGATCGTCTGCCACAGCCGTCGGTCGTCCTCGCGAGTCTTCGGCGGGAAGAACTCGAAGGAGAAGGTCGGCTGTCCGGTGTCCAGACACTCGCGCACCGTGCGTGGCATGCGGTCAGCGTAATGGGGGCGACGAGCGAGTTCCGCTCACCCGACCGCGGCTACCGTCGCAGGGTGCGCACCGTGCCCGGCCCCACGGACTCCGTCGTCGTTGTCGGCGCCGGGCTTGGCGGGCTGTCGGCCGCGCTGCACCTGGCCGGCGCCGGACGACTGGTCACCGTCGTGGAGCAGAGTGACGCTCCGGGCGGCCGGGCCGGCATGCAGCAGGTAGCGGGATATACGTTCGACACCGGCCCGACCGTGCTCACCGCGCCGGACGTCGTGGAATCGACCCTCGTCGCCGTAGGCGAGTCCCTCGACGGCTGGCTGCGGCTGCATCGCCTCGACCCGGTGTATCGCGCTCGGTTCGCCGACGGCTCGGTACTCGATGTGCGAGCCGATCCCGCCGCCATGGTCGAGGAGATCTCGCGGGCCTGCAGCGGCGACGACGCGGCCGGCTACCGCCGCCTCGTCGCGTACCTGCGCGAGCTATATGCGGTAGAGATGCCGCATTTCATCGACCGTAATCTCGACTCGCCGCGGCAGCTGGTCGGGGCACCTCTTCTGCGGCTGGTGCGCATGGGCGCCTTCCGGCGACTTGCGCCGAAGATTGCCACCTTCGTCCGGGACGAGCGACTCCGCCGGATCTTCTCCTTCCAGGCGATGTACGCAGGCGTCGCACCGGCCCAGGCACTCGCGATCTACGCGGTGATCAGCTACCTGGACTGCGTGGCCGGCGTCTACTTTCCGGAGGGCGGCATGCACGCCATTCCGCGCGCACTGGCCGGCGCGGGAGACAAGCACGGTGTCGTTATTCGATACGGCACCCGGGTAAGCCGGATCGAGGTTGCCAACGGGCGGGCGCGCGCCGTGCACACCGCGTCGGGCGAGCGCATCCCGGCCGACGTGGTGCTCGTCAACGGTGATCCGGCCGTTGCCTACCGCACGCTGCTCACCGCCGACGAAAACCCACCGCGGGTGCGCCACTTGCGTTACTCGCCCTCGTGCGTGGTGTTGCACGCGGGATCGAGCGCGGCCTACGCACATACCGCGCATCACACGATCGAATTCGGCGCGGCGTGGGAGCGCACCTTTCGGGAGATCATCGCCGACGGACAGCTGATGAGTGATCCGTCGTTCCTGGTCACGACACCGACGAAGTCAGACCCCGGTCTGGCACCACCCGGCAGGAACGTGTACTACGCCCTGTTCCCGGCGCCGAACCTCGCACATCGCCGACCAATCGACTGGGACATCGAAGCGCCCCGATACCGGGATCGCATTCTCGGCACCATCGAGGCCCGGGGATATCGGAGTTTCGGCGACGCGATCGAGGTCGAGCGGCTCGTGACACCGGCGCATTGGGCGGAGGCTGGACTGGCCGCGGGCACTCCGTTCGCGGCGGCGCACACCTTTCCCCAGACTGGGCCGTTCCGGCCGCCGACGTTGCACCGCACCATTGAGAATCTGGTCTTCTGTGGCGGTAATACTCAGCCGGGCGTCGGCGTGCCCATGGCGCTTATCTCCGGCCGGCTCGCGGCCGAGCGGGTGATCGGCGAGCGACGGACGCGCGCATCCCGATGAGACAAGCTAGTTACGCCGCCGGAATCGATGATGTTCGACTCCGCCTCGGCTATGCCCGCTGCCGCCAGCTGAACGCCCAACACGGCCGCACGTATTACCTGGCGACACTGCTGCTACCGCCCGCCAAACGCCGTTACGTCCACGCCCTTTACGGATTCGCGCGCTATGCCGACGACATCGTCGACGCGGACTCCGGCGACGAGCGGCAGCGGCAGCGACGATTTGTCGCGTGGAGCGAAGAATTTCTAGCCGACGTCGAAAGAGGAGACTCGGCCGATCCAGTACGCCTCGCGGTCATCGACACGGTCCGCCGCTGGGACATCCCGGTGAGCCATTTTCGCGACTTTCTCGGTTCGATGCGTATGGACCTGAGTGTCACCGAATACGACACCTACGAGGAGCTGACCCGCTACACGTGGGGTTCCGCGGCCGTGATCGGCCTGGAGATGCTACCGATCCTCGGGCGCGCCGATGAGACCATCCCGTGGGAGGCGCTTCGACCCCATGCCATCGACCTCGGCGTCGCGTTCCAGCTGACCAACTTCATCCGCGACGTCGCCGAAGATCTCCGCCTCGGGCGCATCTATCTCCCGCAGGAATCGTTGCGAGCGTGCGGGGTCGATCGCGAACGCCTTGAGCGTGCCGCCCAGACGGGACGCGTCGACGGACCGATCCGCGCGCTGCTCGCGGGCGAGATCGAGCGGGCCCGGAGGCTCTACGCATCGGCGGCGCCCGGTATCGACCTCGTCGACGCGACATCGCGAGACTGTCTGCGCACGGCCTTTGCGTTGTACCGCGGCATCTTGGATGAGATCGAGCGGGCCGAGTACGACGTATTCGTCGACCGAATCTCCGTGCCGCTGCGTCGTCGACTGGGCATCGCGGCCCCGGCCGCGGTCAGCGCCTGGTGGATCCGGACGGCATACCGGACGACTGGCGGGCGTGCGCGCGTCGCCCGAGCCAGACCCACGTCGACAGGGTGAGCAGCACCATCGCGAACCCGAACAGCAGGTCCTCGACCGGCGCATAGGCGACCCGCCAGCCGATGATCACGTCCGCGTCGTACCGGACGACCGGAACACCGGTGAGCACTCCGTTCACGATCAGCTGGAAGGACAAGATGATCGCGTAGCTCGTCCAAAATGCCTTTCGGCGCACGAGGTTCGTCCGCAGGATGACGCCATCGACGACCACGACCGCCGCTACGGCGAGCACGACCAGGCTGGTATAGGTCATGATCCCGGCTCCGGCTCGTCTCCGATTACCCAGCCCGGACGGCGACGGCGCACGGCTTCCAGAGTGATCACCGAACACGTCGGCACGACAAGGAAGAACAGCAGCTCCTCGAAGGGCAGATGTCCTGGCAGCCGGACACCGGTCACCCATCGCGGCACGTAGGTCCACTGATGGTGCGCGATCGCGTAGAGGTCCCAGGTGACGAACACGATCACCGTCGGTAGCAACGCCGATAGCAGGCGTCGCCACCGCGCGTACACCCGAGTGCCGAACCGCACCTCCACGGCAGCTGTGCCGATCAGGCAGCCGGCGAGCAGCGCCACATAGAGCAGATGGCTCATCCCGGCTCAGTAGCCCGCTACCTGGGCGCGGCGCTTGACCTCGCGCCCACGGTTCTCACGCAAGGCCTGGATCGGCGTTCCGGGGAGCGAGTCGTCGGCGCGGAACAGCCAGGCCACGATCTCGTGGTCCTCATAACCGGCATCCCTGAGCAGGGTGATCGTCCCGGGCAGTCCCTTGACGACGGCAGCGCCTTGCAGCAGGTCGGCCGGCACCAGCGGGGACTCTCCCGGCCGGCGCAGCCCAACCAACGTGCCATCCCGCAAGTACTGGCTCACCCGGGTCACCGTCACGCCCAGCACGGTGGCCGCATCCGCAACGCTGATGAGCTCGATCTGCGCCGAGAGATCGGGCCACACGGCCTCAGACATGCGAATCAGACTGCCACGCTTCGCGTTACCTCGCGCGGGCGAATACCGCATCCGTCGTGTAGTGCGCTGTTGCCATCCCACCCACCACGTCGAATGCGGCGCCGACCGCGGCGAGCAACCGGCTCAGCTGATCCGGGGGCAGCGTGCTGTGGTCGCTATGCGTCCGGATCAGCCCGAGCCACTCGTCGCGCCGATACTCCTGTTCCCAGCGGTACCGGCGCCGCTCGATGCGGCCGAACGCGCCGCTCCGCATCAGGATCTCGATATGACCGGGAACCGTGTCGGGACCATTGCCCCGTAGGACCGATGTCTGCGTGAGCTCCGGGGCGACGGCGTCGTAGGCAGCGTTGACGACCCGTCGCGCGGCGGGTTCGAGCTGGGCGAAATTCCAGAACAACGCCATGAGACCGCCCGGCCGTAACAGCGTGGCGGCCTTTCGCGTCCCGGTGATCGGATCGATCCAGTGCCAGGCCTGCCCGCTGACAAGCAGGTCGAAGCGCTGTCCGTCGGCGTCCCACGTCTCGAAGGCGGTGACCACAACGGGCACGCCGTGGCCCCGAGCAACCTCCGCCATCCGGGGGTCGATCTCGAGTCCCAAGACCTCAACGCCGCGACCCTGGAGCAGCCGCGCTGCCTTGCCGGTGCCGCATCCGACATCGAGGGCGGACCGTGGGCCGTCCACGACCAGGTCATCGATCAGCTCCGGCGGATAGCCCGGCCGAACACGGTCATAAGCCCGCGCGTCGGAGCCGAAGGACTGCGCACGGGTCCGGTTCGTGTGGGTGCGCGGACCGGTCGACACCACCTGATCATGCCCCGCCGACGCGCCAGATCTCGTCCGGGGGAGGCGGCGACCGGACTGGATCGGCATCGGTCAGCGGCAATGCGCCGCCGACGAAATTCTGTAGGCGTTCCCCGCCCAGCACCCGCAACGGGAAATCGGCCCGCGCGGCGCTGCGCCGGATAGCTGTCTCGGGCAGCGCCGTCCGGCCCGCCGCGAGGCAGATGTTTCCGAATCGACGGCCCCGGAGTACGGCGGCATCTCCGATGGCCACCGCGTCGGGGAGTGCGGTGCGGACCGACGCCAGGACCCGCCGTACGTACTGGAGCGGCGGTCCATCGGCCAGATTGGCCAGCAACACGCCGCCGGGTCGGATTACCCGCGCGATGTCCGTCATCGCTTCCGTCGTGGTGAGATCCGCAGGCACCCGGCCACCAGAGAAGGCATCAAGCACGACGACGTCGGCGGTCCGCGGCCGTAGGCGATGGATACCGGTCCGGCCATCTGCAGTCCGAACTCTTATGCGGGACCCGCGCCGAAGCGGCAGGCGTGATCGGACGAACGCGGTGAGCGAATCATCTGGTTCCAGGACAAGCTGGGAGGATCCCGGGCGAGTCGCCGCCACATAGCGGGCCAGGGTGAATGCTCCGCCGCCGACGTGAGTGACGGTGAGTGGACCGGGTGGCAGCGCGTCGAGAACGTCCGCGAGGATACGGGCGTACTCGAAGTCCAGATAGGTGGGATCGTCGAGGTCGACGTAGGACTGCCGAATCCGATCGAGCAGGAGCAGCCAGCCTCCCGGACGGTCGGCGTCCGCAAGCAGCTCCGCCCGACCGGAGCGGACGTCGACGCCGCCCCACCCCTCCAGCGGGTCGTCGAGTGGCCCGCTAGCCCGATCCGCCTTCATCGCCGGCCTTTTCCGCCCATATCGGGCCGCTCGGGGTCTCCCAAATTTGGCACTGCCGGCCTGCACTGGCGCTGAGTGTCGGCAGCGGACGGCACCCGCGAGGCGATCTAAACTTTATCCCGTGCAAACGGCCACCGAGGACCCGCTGGTCGGCGGCGTCCTAGAAGGCCGATACCTCCTGACCGCGCGTATCGCGCGCGGCGGCATGTCTACGGTGTATCGCGCTGTCGATGCGCGGCTCGATCGGCAAGTCGCCGTCAAGGTGATGTCCGCCGGGCTGTCCGACGATCCCGCGTTCGGCGATCGGTTCGCGCGGGAAGCGCGGGCGGCAGCCCGCTTGTCGCACGTCAATGCCGTCTCTGTCTTCGACCAGGGGGCCGACGCTGGTCACGTGTTCCTCGTCATGGAGCTGGTCGAAGGACGAACCGTCCGCGACCTGCTGCGCGAGAACGGGCCGATGCTGCCCGCGCTCGCGTTGTCAGTGATCGAGCCGGTGCTCAGTGCGCTCGCCTCTGCCCACCGCGCCGGCCTCGTGCATCGCGACATCAAGCCGGAGAACATCCTGATCTCCGACGACGGGGTCGTGAAGGTGGCAGATTTCGGCCTCGCCCGCGCAGTCGAGCTCGATGATGTGGCGAACCGTACCGGCGTGATGATGGGCACGGTCGCCTATTGCCCGCCGGAGCAGATCAGCCGGGGCCCGTGCGATCAGCGCTCGGACGTCTACTCGGCCGGTGTCGTGCTCTTCGAGCTGCTCACCGGGCAGGCGCCATTCGCGGGAAACTCGCCGATGGCCATTGCCTACCAGCACGTGCACGGTCGGGTGCCCGCCCCGTCGTCCCGCGTGGCCACCGTTCCCACCGAGCTCGACGCGATCGTCGTGCGATCGACCAGCAGCGATCCGGCGAGCCGACCGGCCGACGCGAGCGAGTTCCTCTCCGAGCTGCGCCAGATCCGCTCCACGCTCAGCCTGCCCGTCGTTCCGATCCCCCCGCCGCGGCGTCGCGCCACGCCGCCCTCACGAGCCAACACCGACGGAACGGCGCGCTCGGCGAATGGCAAGACCAGCGATGTGGTCGCCGCGCTGCTTCCCACTGACCGGGTCGGCGTCGACGCCGGCCGCCACGACACCGCCGTCGCCAGGCCGCCGCACGGATCAACGACAACAGCGGGAGGCGGCGACGGAGCGCGGCGCACGTTCGCTGGGCGCCCAGGTGCGCCGCCGCGAAAACCTGGCACCCGCACAGCGAGCGCCCGCCAGCGGCGTCGCCGGAGCACGCTGATCGTTACGCTCGTCATCCTGTTGCTCGGACTGCTTGCCGGTGTCGGTGCCTGGTGGTTGGTGTCCGGTCGGTATGCCACGGTGCCGAACGTGTCGGGCGAATCGCGCTCAGTGGCGCAGTTGGCGCTGCGTCGCGCTGGCTTCGACCGGAGCGGGGTGACGAGCGAATACAGCGAGAACATCGCCAAGGACTCGGTCATCCGCACCGTGCCGCCGTCGGGATCGGAGCTGACCCGCAACCAGTCGATCATCCTGGTCGTGTCGTCCGGCAAGGAGCGGTTCACCATCCCGGATGTCCACGATCAGAGTCAGCACGACGCCCAGGCGGCGCTCGCGAAGTTCCCGTTCCAGATCAGCGTGGTCCAGCAAACCAGCGACTCCGTCTCGAACGGCAACGTGATCGGAACCGACCCGTCCGCCGGAACGCAGGTCAAGCGCGGGCAGACGGTTCGCCTGTTGGTATCGAGCGGGCCGCCGATCATTGACGGTGCCAGATGTCACCGGCCAATCGCTCGACGACGCGACCCAGACGTTGACAAATGCCGGCTTCAAGGTTGCCGTGCGGCAGGAGATCAGCGACGACGTCAGATCCGGGAACCGTGATCGCGCAGCAACCGACGGGCGACGACCATGCCGCCAAATTCAGCACGGTAACGATCACCGTCGCGCAGGGCTCGCTGATCACCCTTCCGTCACTCGGCGGCGACGCGGGCGCGGCCAAGACCCAGCTGCAGTCGCTTGGGCTCAAGGTGAAGATGCACAAGCGCTTCGGCGGTTTCCTCGGGCATCTCGTCGACGTCAGTCCGTCTCCGGGCACCCAGGTGCACCGCGGCGACACCGTGACCCTCGACGTCATCTGAGCCCCTCCCGCCTCGTCCCCTTCCCCGGCCCGCTCCCCCGGATTTGATCCTGCGCACCGAGCCGACTGTCGTCGCCACGCAACTCCGCCGAGCGCTTCTGCGCTAACTGCCCCGCCGCCCACCGGCCACCTCCGGCGGACGGTATGCATGATCCGTTGCCAGAGCCGCGGAATATGCATACGTTTCGCGCGGTCGCCGTTTGGCGCGCACTAGGCTCACACGCCGTGGTCATCGTGATGGCTCCCGAGGCATCGGAGACGGACATCGCCGGAGTGGTCAGCCACATCGGGGCCCACGGTGGCCAGGCGTTCGTCAGTCGTGGGGTGATGCGCACGATCGTGGGCGTCGTCGGCTCCGAGGAGGTCCTGGAGACCCTCGACGCCGACAGCCTGCCCGGCGTGGCCGAGACGATGCGGATCACGGCGCCCTACAAGCTGGTGTCCGCCCAGAACCATGCGCGACGCTCGACGGTGCGCGTCGGCGGCGTCCCGATCGGGCCGGAGACGTTCACGCTCATCGCCGGGCCCTGCGCCGTCGAATCCGCCAGCCAGACGCTGGAGGCGGCGCGGATGGCCAAGCGAGCCGGAGCCACCTTACTTCGCGGCGGGGCCTACAAGCCACGAACGTCGCCGTACGCGTTCCAGGGGCTCGGGGTCACCGGGCTGCGGATCCTGGCCGAAGTCCGCGAGGAAGTGCAGCTGCCGATCGTCACCGAGGTCACCGACGTCGGCGAGGTCGACGTGGTGGCCGAGCACGCCGACATGTTGCAGGTCGGAGCTCGCAACATGCAGAACTTCGGCCTGCTGCAGGCGGTCGGCGCCGCCGGCAAGCCGGTCATGCTCAAGCGGGGCCTCTCGGCCACGTACGAGGAATGGCTCATGGCCGCCGAGTACGTCGCCCAGCGCGGGAACCTCGACATCGTGCTCTGCGAACGAGGAGTGCGGTCGTTCGAGCCGGCGATTCGCAACATGCTCGACGTGTCCGCGATTCCGATGATCCAACGGCTGTCCCACCTGCCGATCATCGTCGATCCGTCCCACGCCGCTGGCCGCCGAGACCTGGTCGTGCCGCTCGCCCGGGCGGCCATGGCAGCGGGCGCCGACGGCGTCATGGTCGACGTGCATCCCAATCCCGAGACAGCGCTATGCGACGGCGCCCAAGCGCTTGCCGAGGACGCGCTCGCGGACCTCGCGGACGCGGTGACCACGATCCCGGTCCTCGTCGGCCGGATGGGGGCAAGTCACCTCGCCGGCTGATGGGCATCACCGAACGAGGGGCACCAGCACCTCGACAGCCCGCTCGATCCCGTCGTCATCCACATCCAGGTGAGTGACCAGGCGCACCAACTGCGGACCGAGCGCAGAGACCAGAACCCCGGCCGCCCGCGCCTTCCCGGCCACCTCGGGCGCGTCGGGCACGGTGAGCATGACGATGTTGCTGTCCACCGTCGACGGGTCGATGCCCAATGCTCCGGCAATGTCGCGCGCGCGGCGGTGGTCGTCGGCGAGGTGGGACAGGTTGTGGGCCAGCGCGTAGCGCCCGGCGGCCGCCAGGATCCCGGCCTGCCGCATTGCGCCACCGTGCCGCTTGCGCCAGACGCCGGGCGTCGGCGATGCGGTCGGCGGTCGCAACCAAGACCGAGCCCACCGGCGCGCCCAGCCCCTTGGACAAGCACACGGACACTGTGTCGAAGCCCGCCGTCAGCTCAGGTAGCGGCAAGCCGGTGGCGATGTGCGCGTTCCACAGCCGGGCGCCATCGAGGTGCAAGCGAAGATCGTGCTCGCGGGCAAGCGCGACTACGGAGGCCACGGCCTCCGGCGACTGAACCGTCCCGCCGCCGAAGTTGTGCGTGTTCTCCACGGCGATCGCCGTCGTCGACACCAGGTGCGGACCGGCTGCCGGTGCGATCAACTCGGCGATCGCGTCAGGATCCAACCGTCCCCGGTCCGCGCGCCAGGTCCGGAAGGTGATGCCGGAGAACACCGCCGCAATGCCGGCCTCCGCGCGGGCGATATGGGCCAGCGTGTCGCAGACGAGCTCCTCGCCCGGCCGCACGAGGCTCTGGATGCCGAGCTGGTTGCCGAGCGTGCCCGACGGGACGAACAACCCCGCCGGGAACCCCAGCAGCGCCGCAACCTCCGCCTCGAGCGCGTTGACGGTCGGGTCCTCGCCGTAGACATCATCGCCGACCTCAGCCTCGGCCATCGCGACCCGCATGCCGGCGCTCGGCCGGGTGACTGTGTCGCTGCGGAGGTCGACTACCGGGGCGCTCACACCCCGCGCCGTCGTCGATCGGCGACCAGCCGTTCGGCCACCCGGAAGGCCAGCTCGAGCGACTGCTCGATGTTCAGCCGGGGGTCGCAGGCGGTCTCGTAGCGCCGAGCCAGGTCAGCGGCGGTCAACTCGTTCGTGCCTCCCATGCACTCGGTCACGTCGTCGCCGGTCAGCTCGACGTGCAGGCCGCCGGGATGGGTGCCCAGCTCGGCGTGCACGTCGAAGAACCCGTCCACCTCGTCGATGATCCGGTCGAGGTGCCGGGTCTTGACTCCGGCGCGCGTCTCCTCGGTGTTGCCGTGCATCGGATCGCACTGCCACACGACGAGGTGGCCGGTCGACGCGACCTTCTCGATGATCGGCGGCAGGACATCACGCACGCAGAGCGTTGCCCATGCGGGTTATCAAAGTCAGCCGGCCCGGCACGCCTTCCGGATCGAGCCGTTCAACGACCTCAGCCGCGAACTCGGGCGTCGCGGACGGGCCGAGCTTGACGCCGATCGGGTTGGCGAGCCGGGAGACGAAGTCGAGGTGACGCCCCGTCCATCTGCCGGGTCCGTTCGCCGACCCAAACGAAATGGCCGGAGAGGTCGTACGCGCTTCCCGTCCTCGATCGCGGGTGAGCGCCCGCTCGTATTCGAGGATCAGCGCCTCGTGAGAGGCATACAGCTCAACGCTGTCGAGCGCCGCGTCGCGCACGCCGCAGGCGCGCATGAACCGCACGGCGCGGTCGATTTCACTCGCCAACTGGTCGTACCGAGCGCCGGTGTCCGTGCTGCGGGCGAACGCCGCGTTCCAGGCGTGGACCTGGTCGAGCGATGCGCTGCCGCCGGCCGCGTAGGCCCGCATGAGGTTCAGCGTCGAGGCGGCCGTGTGGTAGGCCCGCAGCATCCGCTGTGGGTCCGCCGTGCGATCGCCGGCGAGCTCGTTCACCATGTCACCGCGGTAGGACGGCCGACCGTTGCGATCGATGTCGGCGCTGCGCGGCTTCGCGTACTGCCCGGCGATCCGCCCGACCTTCACCACGGGCATCGACGCGCCGTAGGTCAGCACGACGGCCATCTGCAGCAGCACCCGGACCTTGCCGGCGATGTCGGCCTGCGAGCTCGTCGCGAACGTTTCCGCGCAATCGCCGCCCTGGAGCAGGAAGGCTTGACCGCGAGCGACCGCCGCCAGCCGATCGCGGAGCTGATCCACTTCGCTCGCCACAACCAATGGAGGCTGCCCGGCCAGGGCCAGCGCGACCTCCCGCACCACGACCTCGTCCGGCCACGGCGGCTGCTGGGCCACCGAAAGGGTCCGCCACGTGTCGAGCCCGTAGAGGTTCGGGGTCGGCGGATGGATGCGATCGGTCACGGTCACTGGCACAGCCTAGTGGTCCGTCTGCGATATGCGGCGGTGGATGTGGTGATCCGGATGGATGCATCGCAAGGCGGAGGAGGAGGCCATAGCCGTGGCTATGGACGACGACGACAACGAAGCGAGGCGCCATCCGGGCGCCACAGGCGCCGCCAGGTCATATCGCAGACGGACCACTGGTGGTCCGTCTGCATCGGGGCCCGAATACCAGGCCGCCCGGACTGTCCACCACGCCGAATTGAGACAGGCGGTCAGACGCTTTCGGCCGGGCGGCCAACTCGGACGGTCGAGGGAAGCTCCTCCTTGACCTCGATGAGCAGTGGCGAACGGGCCAGCCGGAGTACCCCGTATCCAACCCCTGCGGCACCTAAGGTCGCGAGTACCAGCCAGCCACCGGTCCGCGTCACCTCGTTGAAGACGAGCACCCCCCACAGGATCGACACGAGCGGATCCATGAGCGTGAACCCGGGCTGCGCGGCCACGAGCGGACCCTCGTGTAGTGCCGCCTGGACAAGGACCAGCCCCAAGATGCCGAAGCACGCGGCGGCGTAGGTCTGCCAGGACATGAGCATCCCCGCAACGCCGTCACGCGATAGCTTCTCCACCGTCTCCTTGATCAGCGTCGCGGTCATCCCGAAACTGGTGCCGGCCGCGGCGCCCAGGCACGCGGTTCGCCACAGCCTCCCGCCGCGGCGGGAGGCCAGGATGAGAACCAAGATCGTCGCGGCGGTCGCGGTCCCGGCCGCGACATAGGTCAGGTGATCGACGCCGGTCGCGTTACCACCGCTGGGGTCGAGCGACCACACCAAAACGATCATGCCACCGGTCATGATCAGAATGCTGCCCCAGTCGTAGCCCGATAGCCGGCCGGAGAACACGCGCGACGCGACCAACAGCGTCAGAGGCACCTCGAGGGTGATGATCGGCTCGACCGCCGAGAGTTCGCCGTAGCTCAGCGCTATCGCCTGGAGGAGGAACGACCCGACCAGCCCGGCAAAGCCCAGCAACCAGGTTGGACTGCGGACCAGGGCGAGCAGCAGCCGCGGGCCGAAGGGCAGGTCGGGCTGGCTCAGACTCGCCTTGCGTTGCATGACGTTGGCTGTCGCGTTGCCGGCAGAGGCCAGCACGGCACAGCTGAAGCTGATGACGTTGCTGGACTCCACCAAATCAGACTAGATCGTCGCGGCCCGGCCGTCTCAAGCGAATCACGTCAGCCGAAGAACACCTCCGCCTCGGAGTAGAGCTCCGGTGAGACGGTCTTCAGCGTCTCGGTGGCGGCAGCGAGCGGGACTCGGATGATGGCGGTGCCACGCAAGGCGACCATCTTGCCCCAGTCACCGTCCCGGACCGCGTCGACCGCATGCAGCCCGAATCGGGTGGCGAGTACCCGGTCGAACGCTGTCGGCGTCCCGCCTCGCTGGATGTGGCCGAGCACAATGGTGCGGGCCTCGACTCCAGTCTGGAGCTCGATCCGCCCAGCCAGCCATTCGCCGATCCCGCGCTGCGCGAGACGGGCGTGCCCGAAGGCGTCCGTCCCCTGGTCGACGAGCACATCCTCGGCGACGTCGGGCGTAGCACCCTCGGCGACGACCAGGATTGGCGCGTAGTGCGACTGGAACCGGCTCTCGACATAGGCGCAGACTCGGTCTACCGAGAACGGCACCTCGGGGATGAGGATCACGTTGGCGCCGCCGGCGATGCCGGCGTGCAAGGCGATCCAGCCGGCGTGGCGGCCCATCACCTCGACCACGAGCGCTCGATGATGCGACTCGGCGGTCGTGTGCAGCCGATCGATCGCCTCCATCGCAATGTTCAGGGCGGTGTCGAAGCCGAAGGTGTAGTCGGTGGCGTTCAGGTCGTTGTCGATGGTCTTCGGCACACCAACGATGTTGACCCCGAGCTCATGCAGCTTCGTGGCGACGCCGAGGGTGTCCTCGCCGCCGATCGCGATCAGCGCGTCCACGCCGAGGGTGTGCAGGTTCTCTCGAATGGTGTCGACGCCGCCGTCGACCTTGAACGGGTTAGTGCGCGACGAGCCGAGGATCGTCCCGCCGCGCGGAAGAATGCCGCGGACCTCGGGGATACCGAGCGCCATGGTGCGGTTCTCCAGCGGCCCCTTCCAGCCGTCCCGGAAGCCGATGCACTCGTATCCGTACATTCCCACGCCCTTGCGGACGATGGCGCGAATGACCGCGTTGAGTCCCGGACAGTCGCCGCCGCCGGTCAGTACTCCTACCCGCATCAGGCGTCCTCCTCGAGACGATCCGTTGCCCGCGCGCGGCCCTCATCTCGCGCGCGGGCCGAGCCTAGGGCATGCCCGGTGGTCGATTTGGAGGCGGTGAGGACCCGCCAGCGGGCGAGATTGTGGCGGGCATCGGCGAGGGCGTCGTGCTGATCGACTGGGGCCTCGGGCATGGGCGGCGAGCCGGCGTCCTCGAATCGTTGCCGCAATTCGTGCGTGAACCGGGGGATCTGGGGCGGAAGGGCGCGCATGTCGCCCCAGAGCTGGACCAGCGCCACGTGGTCGTAGGCGGCCATCCAGGCCCACAGTTCGATGGGCTCCCCCGGCTCGAGGAGGTACTCCAGCAGATCGTCGCGGATTCGGTCACGGCTGCGCCACGCTGGATCGGCCATCGGGGGCAGCTTCGGCAACACGTGGCGGCGGACCCAGTCGATCGCTCGACTGGGATCGAACTCCGTCGAGACGGCGTAGAACGAGCGGTCGGTCTCGTCCACGACGCCGATCGACACGAGGTCGATGGTCTGACCGTCCTCGATGAACTCGCAGTCGTAGAAGTACCGCACGATCGGCGAGACTAGTGTCCCGCGACCGGCAGGTTATCCCGCCTGTTCGGTTGGCATCCGATCCGCCGCTTCGCGCAGCTCTTCCGGCCCGGGCTCGTCCCGGCCAGCGGTGCGGCGCGCCGGGCGCGCACCGAATGCCACCGTGTTGCCCTCCGCCTTCTTCACCTTCGCCGCATAGATGTCGACGTATTCCTGTCCGGACAGCTGCATCAGCTCGTACATGATCTCGTCGGTCATCGAACGTTCGACGAACCGGTCGCCCGCCATCCCCTCGTACCGACTGAAATCCAGCGGTCGCCCGAACCGGACGCCCGGTCGGGGCCGCAGATGCGGGATACGCCGCCCGGTCGGTTGGATGATGTCCGTGTTGATCATTACGCAGGGAATGACCGGTACGCGCGCTTCCAACGCCATCCGAGCGACGCCGGTCTTACCCCGGTACAGCCGACCGTCCGGGGATCGGGTTCCCTCGGGATAGATGCCCAGCAGGTGGCCGTCACGGAGGATGCGAACACCGGTATCCAGAGCCGCTTTCGCCGCGTCGGAATCCTCGCGGTCGACCGGCACCTGACCAACGCCCCGGAAGAATCCGCGCGACAACCGACCCTTCAGGCCGGGTGTGGTGAAGTACTCCGATTTGGCGAGGAAGGTCACCCGCCGGGGCACGAGCACCGGCATGAAGAACGAGTCGGAAAAGGACAGGTGGTTGCTGGCGAGAATTGCTGGGCCCTTACTGGGCACGTTGTCCACGCCCTCCGCCCAGGGGCGCCATATCGCGTGCAGGAGCGGGCCGACGGCGACATATTTCAGGAAACCGTAGAGCACGGGCCACCGCCTCTCGCTCGACCGTCTCACGTCACCGTGCCGCCCCAGGCGCAGCCGGCGCACCGGAGTAGGCAGCTGAACGCACAGTAGTGGGCCACGCTCGATCGGGTCCACCAACCGAGCCGTCTCGGCCCGATGAGGGACAATTGGCGGGTCGGTCGAGGAGACCGGTGCTGCTGCTCGTGAAACGAGGTAACCCGTGCCCGTGCTGCCCGGTGCCGAGCCGTTCTCTGCTGAGGGTGGATCGATAGGCGTAGTGCTGAGCCACGGCTTCACCGGCTCGCCGCAGGGTTTGCGGCCGTGGGCAGAACACCTGGCCGCTGCCGGCTGCACGGTCCGACTGCCGCGGCTGCCCGGGCACGGCACCAGTTGGCAGGAGATGAACGCGACCCGTTGGACTGATTGGTACGCGGAGATCGAGCGGATGTACGACGAGTTGGCGAATCGGTGTGAGCACGTGTTCGCGGGCGGCCTGTCGATGGGCGGCACACTCGTGACCCGGTTGGCGGAAGAGAAGGGCAATGCCATTGGCGGACTGGTCCTGGTGAACCCGGCCTACGCTACGCAGCGGCGGTTTGCCGGGCTCGCCAAATACCTGGCGCCAGTCGTCAAGAGTCAGGCCGCAATCGGTAACGACATCAAGATGGCCGGTCCGGTCGAGCTCGCGTATGACCGCACGCCGATCGCCGCGTTCGCGTCGCTGCAGGAACTGTGGAAGGTGACGCTGGCGGACCTCCCGAAGGTAACCGCGCCGATCCTGATGTTCCGAAGCCGAGTGGACCACGTCGTCGAACCGCTCTCTGGCCTGCTGCTGCAAGCCGGAGCAACCTCGACGACGGTGCGCGAGGTGATACTGGAGGACAGTTATCACGTCGCGACGTTGGACAACGACGCGCAGCGGATCTTCGATCTGAGCATCGAGTTCATCCAGGAGCAGGCGACACAGGTTAGGCAATGAGCGAGCGAGCGACGCGGGATAACGGGCTGGAGGCGCCGGCATACGTGGCACTGGCGGACATCGACCCGTCCGTGGGCGACGCGCTGCTGACCGCCCTGCGGCGAGCCCGCATCGCGGCGTACCTGGAACCGACGTCGCCGTCGGAAGAGACATCGCGACAACGGCTCTATGTTGCGGCGGGCGAGCGGACCGACGCACGCGCGGTCGTCGAGGTTGCCGCGAGGTCGTTCGCGCATGACGCCACGGCGGCGCGCCGACCTGATCTGCTGGCCGGTGTTGACGCGCAGGCGGAGTTCGACGCCCTGGTCAGCGATTGGCATGTGGACACGATCAACGCGGTCCGGGCGGCCGAACGCGACCTCACCCGCGAGGACGCCGACTGGCGGATGCGGCTGCAACTGCCGGCTGCAGCGTCTGATGCTGACGATGGCGACCACTACGTGCCACCGCCGCCGCCGCCGTTGCCTCGCCTGGCCGGCGCGACGGTTCTCGCTCTTGTGGTAGTTACCGCGTCGGTCATGATGATGGCCTTCGGACGGGCTCTCGGCCTGCCCGGAGATCTGGCCTTCCTGGCCGGAGTCGCAGGCATTCTGGTCGGCGCGGGTCTGCTGATCATGCGTCTTCGCGATGGCTCTGACGACGATGAGGACGATGACGGCGCGGTGATCTGAAGGTCCGCGCCCCGTTCGCCGACCCGACACCCGAACGTCCCGGTCGTGTTACCTGCCACGCCGACGATGGGCGTCGGGAGGTGATCACCGATGATCCGCGAAATGTCGCCGGAAACGGTGTTCCTTCTGTGGTGCCGGCTCACCGGCACAGATCCCGACCAGGTGGAGATCGAGGAACGGGAGGCGTTTTGGGCGCGACCGCAGATTCCCGACCTGGTCGCGACGCCCTACTCCGTCTTGCTTGACGCAGGAATTTCGGTCGCCCGCCGGGGCTCGTTGCCGTTGGAGCGCTGGTTGAATGCGGTCCGTACCGTACGGCCGACCGCCGGAGTTCAGCGCTAGGCTTCCGGCCGCCGCATGCGAATTCGAAGCTGCGTGAACAGCAGCGTGCGGTCAGATCCGGTGATCTCGCAGTAGCGAGTGACGGCATCGGCGACGAAGGCGGCTTCCCGGCCGGGCACTCGGGCCGCCCAGTCGCCGAACCCCGCGCCCGCCCACCGCTCGAAGTCAGCCCCTGAGCGAAAGTCCCACCGCAGATCGTCGACGGTGGAGGAGATGACATCCAGGCCGACCGCCCGAACCAACCGGGTGGCGTCGTCCGGGTCCGGGTGCACGAACGGTGCCTCGAAGTCGCCGAAGGAGGCAGCCCACTCCGGTTGCCTGGCATACGTTCATCGCCGTCGCCTCGAGGCTCGGTCGGGCCGAGCCGCAAACGAACTGCACCAGCGCCCACCCGCTCGGTCGCAGCGCCGCGCGAATACGGGCGAAGGCCTCCCGCAGATCCAGCACCCAGTGCAGGACGTTGAACGATGTCGCGACGTCGAACGCGGAGTCATAGCGCATCGTCAGGACGTCGCCGACCTCGAAGGTCAAGCCGGGATGGCGATCTCGCGCGGCGCTGATCATCCGTGGCGATACGTCGATCCCCGAAATCTCGCCGCTCGTCAGCTGCTCGGCCAGCCGCGCGGTGATCGCTCCATCACCACAACCGATATCGAGAACCTGCTCGTCACCGCGGAAGGAAACGTCCGCGAGCGACCGATCCGCCACCCAGCGTTGTAGGGCATTTACTTGCTCGTAGAGGGCACCGTCCCAGTCCGCCATCGGTGCAGTGTGCTCCCAGGCAAGGCCGATCACGCGTAGTACGTGCCGAGTGGGTCACCGCGGCGGGCTCCCCTGGGGGTGCGTCGCAGACACGTCACACGACCAGCGAGCCTCCTCGACCTGCCAGAAGCAGCTCGGGCCGTGCCGGTGAACTCCCGGCTCGGCGTCTACCGCCGCTGGTACCGGCGGTGACGTCGGCGAAGCGTCCGTTATGTGTGACGACGGCATGGCGTTCTCCTCGCAGGCAGGCTACGTCGTCGTTGGAGGCGCAGTCCGTCCGCTCTGATACAGCTAGGTCCGCTCTGCGGGCAGCTCGAGTTCGACGAATACCGGTCGATGATCACTCCCCTGGCGCACATCCGTCGAGTCGATTACCCGCGTGGAGACGGGAACCACTCCCGGACCGGTGAAGATGGCATCGATGCGGCGCCGCGGGCTCCGCGCGCTGTAGGTGAAGCCGTCTCCGTTACCGATCGTCGCCCAGACGTCGAGTCGGTCCCCCGTCAGTTGGGTCCATGCCGCGGATCCGGGCAGATCGTTGATGTCGCCGGCCACCACGGTTCGGGTGCCGGCCGGCACCATCCCGGACAGCGCCCGGTCCAGCTCGCCGACATGACGAATACGAGGTTCGGCAACGAGGTCGAGGTGTGTTCCGGCCACGGCGAACGACTCGCCGCCGTAGCGAAGTACAGCGAGCGCCGCGCCCCGTTGGTGAAGGCGACGATCCTTGGTGAATAGCACGTCCCGGGTGGTCACTACATCGACGTCGAGGGACGACAAGATGAGGTTGGCCGCGGCCGTTCGGCCACCGGTCACGACGACCAAACCCGATCGACGGGCTAGCGCGGCGCACTTGGAGCGCCAGCGCAACAGCCGCGGTGCCTCTTGGATGCATACGACGTGCGGCTGCACGGAGCGAATCACGCGCACCACAGCGGCGGCGTCGTCTCGCAGCGATCGGACGTTGTAGGACAGCATCCGCACGATGGGCACGGCTACACCCGTCGTCGAGCTAGATCGGCCGCGCCCACGAGCCCGGCTTCCGGACCGAACAGAGCGAGCGTCACCCCGGGCATCGGCCGGTAACCGCGACCGGTCAGGGTGCGCTCGAGCGTCTCACGGGCATGCGGGATGAGCAGGTCGCCGGCCTGCGAGACACCGCCGCCGATGACGAAGATGGTTGGGTCGATGATCGCCGCGAGGTTCGCGAGGCCTCGGCCCAGCCAGTGGCCCATTGCCGAGTAGATCTCCACCGCGGCGGGGTCCCCTTCCCGGGCCGCGGCCGTGACGAGTGGACCAGTCAGCTGGGCGGCATCGCCGTTCGCCAGTTCCAGCAACCGATGTGCCTGCAGCGGCGACACCGCCGCGAGTTCCTGGGCATCGCGCGCTAACGCTGTACCGGACGCGTACATCTCCCAACAGCCTCGGTTGCCGCACGCGCAGCGCCGCCCGTCCGGCACCACGGTCATGTGCCCGTACTCGCAGCCCACCCCGTTCGCGCCCCGATAGAGAACGCCGCTGACGACCAGGCCGCCACCGATGCCGGTGCCCAGCGTGACGCAAACGACGATGCGCGCACCGCGAGCGGCCCCGAACCGGTATTCGGCCCAGGCGGCCGCGTTGGCGTCGTTCTCGACCGTCACCGGGCTGCCAATGCGATCCGATATCGCATCCCGGAGCGGCTCGTTGCGCCACGCGAGGTGCGGAGCAAACAGCACGGTCGCCCGGTCGGTGCCGATCCAGCCGGCCGCGCCGATGCCGACGGCGACTACTGGGTGACGGGCGGCGAGTACCTGCACCACCTCGGCGATCACCCGCTCGGTTTCCGCGACATCCGCACCGGGGGTCGCCCGCAGTTCGCGATCGATCACCTGGCCGTCGTCGTCGACGACACCCGCGGCGACCTTGGTCCCGCCGATGTCGACCCCGACGGCAAGCGGCATCCGCTCTCCCTCCCGGCCGTCAGTGATCCGCGTCGCTCGTGGCGCCGTGGTCGAGGTCGATGCGCTGTACCCGCGGGCCGGCCGAGCGCCGGCGACCGGCGGAACGGCGGGGACTCGATCCCGCGGTCGGCAGGTCGGTCGAGCTCGCCGCTGCTCCCGTCCCCGCATCCGTCCCGCTGCCCCGCGGATCGTCGGCCGGCCCGGAGGTCCGACCCTGGCGGTGGATTCAGCAGCGAGCCCACGACGTCGACGACGGCCGCGGCCGCGGCGGAGAGCTTGTCGGTCACGTCCGGCCGGTCGCCGCGAAGCGCCGCGATGAGCTGGCAGATCGGGCACCAGGCGCACTCGGCCGCGCCGGTTGCGATGTGCGCGGTGCCCGCGTCACCGAACCGCGCGCGGACCCATTCATGCACCGCCTCGGCGAGCAGCCGTCCGGCGTCGGACGTAGCCGTCCTCTCGGCGCCTCCCGGTCCCGTCGTCACGTTCGCCGCCATACGGCCGGGTCCGGCCGGAACCGGATGCGCAGCTCTCGGTTGACGAACTCACCGCCGACGACTTCGCACCGGCGCAGCCCGCTCGGCAGCGTCAGCACCCGGCGGTGCGGTACCGACGGTGACGATCAGATCGTCACCTGCTCGCGCCGCGTCAACCGACGTCTGGGCCACTAGCGGCAGCCACATCCGCAGCAGGTATCCGTCGCCATCGGCGTCCACCGACATCAGTTCGCTCGGTGGACCGTAGTCGACGGGATCTTCGCCCGGCAGTTCGCCGTAGAGAGCGATCGCGACGACCCGCAACGCCGCCGGGCCGATAGGCTCGTCTGGCCGGTAGCCGACCTCCCGGACCGGCAGACCGGCAAAGGATTGCCGCACGATGTCGAGCTGGCGGCGCTGGGCGGCTGTCCATGCCGAGCGGAACGCATCCCGGCCGGCCGGGAAAACTCGGTTGGCGATGATGAGGTCGACCGCGTAGCCATACAGGGCCAGGGCTGTGAACGTGCGGCGCGCCTCGGCGGTGACGACCGCCTCCGGAGTGAGGACGAGGCGCACCGTGGTCAACGTCGGGTCGGCCAACATGGCCCGCACCGACTCCAGCTCGTCGGCGAGCTGGAGCAGCGCCTGGAACACGCCGTCAGACGGGATGGCCTCACCGCGACCGAGGAAGACGGCGAGCGGCCGCATGCCCCGGGCCAGCCGTCGATGAGTCGGAAAGACCTTCTGCAGGTACCAGCCAAGTGCCTCCGGCAGGGCGAGCAATCGGAGCGTCTCGGCCGTCGGCGCACAGTCCACGACAACTGCGTCCCACTGACCACTCGCGGCCAGATCGCGGACGGCGAGCAGCGCCAAGACCTCCTCGACGCCGGGCAGGACAGTGAGCTCCTCCGCCGCGATGGCGTCCACCCCGCCCCTCGCCAGGATGTCGATCAGGTACCGCTGCAGGTCGCGCCACGCGACCTCGAAGCGTCGCTGGGTATCGATCTGTACTGCCCACAGGCTCGGGTGGACCTCGGCCGGCTCACCGCCGAGTGGGCAGTCAAGCGCGTCCGCCAGCGAATGCGCAGCATCGGTCGACAACAGGAGCGTCTTGACGCCCCGGTCAGCGAGACGAATCGCGGTGGCAGCGGCGATCGTCGTCTTGCCGACGCCGCCCTTGCCGGTGAAGAGGATGATCCGCACGTCAGGCCGACTCGACGCGCTTCTTCAGCTCCTTCAGTGCCGTGTCCATGATCACGCGCTCTGCCTTGCGCTTGAGCATGCCGAGCATCGGGATCGAGAGATCCACGCTCAGTGAGTACGTCACCTCCGTGCCCTCCGAGCTGGGGTCGAGCGTGTAGGAGCCGTGCTGTGCCTTCTGCATCTGTCCCGAGACGAGATCCCACACCACCTTGCGATCGCCACTCCAGATATAGGCGAGCTCGTACGTATCCTTGAAGACACCGGCGTCGATGGCGAATCGAACCCGCTCAGCGCGCCCATCCGCACCTGTAGCAAGGACTTCGGTGCTCTTGATCGACCCGGCCCACTCGGGATAGCTGTCGAAATCCGCGATTACGGCCATGACGTCGGCGGCGCCGGCGTTGATCGTGATCGACTTCGTGGACTCGTCGGGCATGCGGTGAGGCTACCGCCGCCTCGGTCTGCCGTCGCCCACCGCTGGGCCCGGCCATGTCTCCAACTCGTCCTTGATCGCCCAGCAGACGCGTCGCGCATGCCGCCGGTGCCGCCGGCCCGCCCGCGAAACGCGCCGAGCTGACGTCCGCGGGTCCACCGGATCCAGTCGGAGGAAGTAGTGGAGCAAGACGCCGTCGGGACAGCCCAGGAGCCACACTTCCATGCTTCCCGTCGCCGCCGGGCCGCGGGCGGTCGCGGCCACCGCCCATCGCACGCCGAGCAGCCCACGCCGCTCCGTAACCTGCAGTTGTAGGTCGGGCCACCACGCCGGCCACCTGGCCTCGTCGCCGATCACGGCTGCGACAGCTGGTAGCGGGGCCACCACCCAGGTCTCGTCGACAATCCGGATGCCGGGCATCGAATCAGCCTTGCAGGAGGTCCTGCAGCCGCCGGGCGGCGACCTCCCAGGTCCATGCCTGTTCCACCCATCGACGACCGGCGCGACCCAGCCGATCCCGTTCTGCTGCGTCTGTCAACATGCCGACGACGCAGGCAGCCACGGCGGTCGGGTCGCGTCCGTCGACCACATACCCGGACTCACCCTCCCGAACGGTTTCCGGCGCACCACCCGACTCGCCGGCGATCACCGGTCGGGCGACCGCGGAGGCTTCGAGATAGACGATGCCAAGCCCTTCGACGTCCAGGCCGAGCCGGCGGGTACGACACGGCATGGCGAAAACATCGCCCGCTGCGTAGTACTCGGGCAGCTGGTCGCCGGGAACGCCGCCGGCGAAGATCACGTGATCGGCGACGCCTTCGCGGGCCGCAAGCTGTTGGAGCCACCACAAGAACCGGGCCCGATTGGGTCGCCCGACGAGAAGCAACGCGGTACCCGGAACCCGCTGCCGAATCCTTGGCAGCGCCTGGATGAGAACATCCTGGCCCTTCCGGGGGACGAGGCGAGACACGCAGACGATCACGGCTCGATCCTGGAGTCCGTAGCGTGCCCGGACTGCCTTGCCGTCCACCCCGGGATGGAAGTGCTGGGGGTCGACGCCCGGGGCGAGGCGCTGCAACGTGGCTGGCGCCCCCGAGTGCTCGGGCGAGGCGTCCTCGCGTGTACTCACCGAGGTAGGTCACGACGTCGCAGCGCGACCCGATCCGGCGCATCGCCTGGCGGCCCACCGGCAGCGTGACCCAGCCGACCTCGTGGCCGTGGGTGCTCGCCACGATGCGTTCTGCGCCGGCCCGCCGCAAGTGTGGCGCGAGCAGGCCAAGCGGCGCGGCCGCTCCGAACCAGACCGCCGTACAGCGATGCTGGACCAACGCCGCGACGATGCGACGGCGCGCTCCCGGTGTGGGGAGCAGCAGACCGGTCGGGTGTCGGATCACCGGAAAGGGCTGGTCGGCATCGAACGCGGCCGCGCCAGCGTGATCGGATGCGTATACGACCACCGAACCCTCCGGTTGTCGAATTGCGACGGCGTGTACGAACGACTGGATTCCGCCTACTCGGGGCGGAAAGTCGTTCGTCACGATGAGCGTTCGGCGCACGGCTGTGAGCATCGCAGCCCAGATCCGGCAATGGCTCAGCAGGGGCCGCGACGGCGGAGGCGGATGACATTGGTCCAGACAAGATTCGGCCCCCGGCCGGGGGGGGTGCCGGGGGTCGAATCTCCCGAGGGGGTCTGGGTGAGACTTAGGCGATACGTCGCACGCCGACGATGCTCGGCATGTCGTAAGCGACGCTGACGTACTTCACCACGTCTCCTGGCTGGGGGGCCGAGATTGCCATCCCGTTGCCGGCATAGATCTCCACATGGCCGACATCGGGGTAAAGGAAGATCAGGTCGCCGGGCAGCATGGCCGAGACATCGATCGGCACGACTGATCCGTTCTGCATCTGTGATGGCGCGTAGTGCGGGAGCGACACACCGGCTGCGGCCCACGCCATCATCGTCAAGCCGGAGCAGTCGAAGGCATCCGGACCGGCGGCACCAAACACATACGGCTTGCCAAGTTGCGCCCTGGCGTAGGCCACCGCCGTTTGCGCCTTGGCGCTGCCGCCGCCTACCGCGGGCGGAGCGGCCGGCTGCGCAGGCGTAGCGGGCGTAGCCGGCGCTTGGGTAGTCGTGGCCAATTGATCCGTGGTCGGCGCGTTGCGGTCGCGGTATGCCTCCTGCTGCTGGGCGTTCAATGTCGCCAGCAAGTCGGTGTATTTCTTGGTCTGCACCTCCACATCGGCGCGCTGCTTGCTCACTGTGTCGCGCACCGTCTTCGCTTGCTGCAGCGCATCGGCTGCCGCGTTCTGCGCCTTGTCGGCACTGCCCCTAGCCGTGATCAACTCGGCGACGACCGCGCTGCGGTGTGCGTTGAGCAGGTTCAGGGCCTCGACCTTGTCGAGATAATTGGCATCGGTGGTGCTGGTCAGCAAGGCGCCGGCGGTGCTGAACTGGGCGCCTTCGTATTGCGACTTCACGGTGTCCGCCAGCTGCGCCCGCGCCGTCTGATAGGCCGCTACCGCTGAACGGAGCGCGTTCTGCGCTTTGTCAGCGGATTTCTGTCTGGCCGTGAGGGTGATCCGTGCCCCGTTGTACTTCTCGGCAAGCGACTCGCTCTGTTTGGACAGGCTGTCGAGTCGCTGGGTCACCGAAGCGATGGTGTCCGTTGCCGGATCTCTCGGCACCGCGGCCGCAATGGTCGGTATCAAGAACGCCGCTGACCCCGCGGCGACGATTCCGACGATGACTGCACGAAGGCGCACCACATTACGAGTTGACGCCACGACTGGCGGAACTCCTTCTTCCTCGGTCGCCTACCGGGTTAGCTGACGGGTTCGGGCCGGAAGTAGCCCTACAACGCGGTACACCGAAAGCTCCGGTCTACCGCGCCGATTCACCCCATGGACCGTTTGGGTCCCCGGCTCGCTGGCCCCACCGTTCCGACGGAACGTCGTGACCAACTGTGCGATTCGGCGGTGACCTACCCAGTGGTATCCAGGGTGGATACCGGACTAGCCGGGAAGGTCTCGGAAAGGTTACGGGATGGTTCGCGAAACAGGCAACGCCACGCCGGATGTATGTGGAGAATTCTTGTTACGCGGTGTCGCGGCGGCGATCTGGCACCTGATGTTCCGGCAGTGTCCGCGAGCGGACGAGCCGTAACGGTGGCAGCAGACCCGATGCCGCGAACACAGACACCGCGTTTCGTTCCGATTCGTCTAGATCGATGGCATTGGTCGGGCCGGGTGGGGCGTATAGCAAAACAGAAATCACACAATCTGGACACGCTACGCCGCGTACCGAGCACGTCTCGCAATCGATGAGCACCGCATCCTCCTCGCGTTGACCCTCGAACTGCAGTGGGGAAGGTGTGGCTCAGATTAGAAGTGCGGTCTGACAGTTTTCACGTGATCGGGGTGCGCTGTCGTCAACTCTGGCCGAGACGGCGCAGCAAGACCGACGACGGGACTGCCCAGGCGCCCGACCGCTGGACGTCCCGCTGCACCTGCTGATCCGACGTCACGACCACGATGGGCCGGCCATGTGGTTCGGCAGAGACCAACCGGCGAATCAGGTCGTCTGCCGTCTCGGTAGCGGCACTGAACAACACCCGGACGCCCCGAGGCGTCGCCGGAGCCACGGGCGGTCGCTCCCCACCATCGAACGCGAGGGTGATCTCCACCCGGGCCTGACCGCCGAGTCCGGCCAACCCGGCGATCAGCCGGGAGCGTTGGTCGGCGAGTGGCAGATCGGGGTACCCGGCCTTGGTCACGTTGTAGCCATCCACGATCAAATGCGGATTGGGCAGCGCCAACAGACGATCGAGCGCCGCCGGATCGTCGGTGGAGCGACGGTCGGGCAACGGCCCCGCGGTGCCGGCGACACCTTCGGCGGGGCGCCGAGTCGGCGGCGGCAGCGACAGCTCCCGACGGATCCCGGACGCCGCCTCGGTCAACGTGTCGACGAGGAGCCATAGACGCGCCTGATCGATATCGCGTTCGACCCGGGCGTTGCGGCGCGCGGCCTCGACTGTCCGCTCCAGCTCGGCGATGCGAGCGCGGGCACGACGGAGCTCGGCGTCACGCGTGGCGATCTCGGTCTCCCCGCGCCGGATGGTCTCCTCACCGGTTCGCTCTGCCTCGGCAGTGCTCTGCTGCGCTGCCTGCAGCTGCGCAGACAGGGTCCGAATCCGGGTCCGTAGCTCGCTGATCTCCGCGACCGACGACTCTCGAGCCGCCGCTACTGCCGCCCGCTCGCGATCCGCGGCGTTGCGCGCTTGCCGGGTCAGCGTGCAACCTGATCCCGCAACGCTGCTATCTCGTCCCGGAGCGCGTTATCGGTCGCCGCGAGGTGCTCGGCCGACCATTGCGCAGTCGCCTCGGCCACCACGGCCTGCCATCCGGCGGGACGAACCAGGTAGGCGACCACCGCGGTGTCGAGCGGGTCGGAGGCCGCAGTCGATGCGCCGGACCGCAGCGCATCAACGAGCTGGGTCGATGCCTCCTCGACGACATCGGCTACCCGGCTCCGGAAGCCGTCGTCCGCGTCCAGCGCCGCCGCGAGCGCCGTTGCCCCGAGTCGGGCCCGCTTCACCGGCGTGAATCGGGCGATGCCGCGCAGCGCTTGTGGCACGTCGTCGGGGGCCAGCCGACCCAACACCTCGGACGCGACATTGATCAACCGCTGCCGTACCGGCTCGATGAGCAACGGCTGCGCCGGAGTCTCCGGCGCAGCTGCGTGTTGCTCGATCTTCGCCATCAGATCAACGGTAATCCGCCAGCTCCGCGCGCCTGGCCGATTTCGTCAGACCCCGCGCCTAGCGTCCCGGGCGTGACCGGCTCGACCACGACCGCCGCCTCAGCGGATCGTCGGTTCGAGCAGATGAGCCTGGACGAGCTCGACGAGCCGCTGCGCGAGACGACATTCACGGTCGTCGACCTGGAGACGACTGGCGGCCGCGCCGGCAACGACGGGATCACCGAGATCGGCGCGGTCAAAGTTCGCGGTGGGGAGGTGATCGGCGAGTTTCAGACATTGGTCGACCCGGGCATCGGGATCACTCCATTTGTGAGCGTGCTCACCGGGATCACCGACGCGATGGTCTGCGGCGCTCCTTCGGTTGCCGTAGTGCTCCCGTCCTTCCTCGAGTTCGCCGCGGGCAGCGTGCTCGTCGCGCACAATGCCCCGTTCGACGTGGGGTTTCTTCGGATGGCCTGCCAGGAACGCGGGCTGCGGTGGCCTGGTTTCGCGGTTGTCGACACGGCGATCCTCGCGCGTCGGGTCCTGACGCGCGACGAGGTGTCGGACTGCCGGCTGGCCACGCTGGCCACGTTCTTCCACGCCACGACCCAGCCGGTACATCGCGCATTGGCGGACGCGCGCGCCACCGTCGACGTCTTGCACGCGCTGCTGAGCCGGCTCGGCAGCCTCGGCGTCCAATCCTTGCCCGAGCTACGCGCGTTCACCGCCCAGGTGAGCGACGCACAGCGTCGCAAACGACACCTGGCCGACGACTTGCCGACCGGTGCCGGGGTCTACGTGTTCCGGGATGGTCAGGGCACGCCGCTCTACATCGGCACCAGCCGCAACCTGCGCGCCCGGGTACGCCAGTACTTCGTCGCCAGCGAGACCCGCAGCCGGATGGGCGAGATGGTCGGACTCGCCGAGCGCGTCGACCCGATCGAGTGCGCCCACCCGCTGGAAGCCCAGGTACGGGAATTGCGGCTCATTGCCGCGCACAAGCCTCGTTACAACCGCCGCTCGAAGTTTCCTGAGCGGTCCGTTTGGCTGAAGCTCACCAACGAGCCGTTTCCCCGGTTGTCCGTCGTTCACGCGATCCGGCTCGACGGCGCGGCCTACCTGGGTCCACTGCGCTCCGTCCGCCAAGCGGATGCAGTACGCGACGCTATTCACGACGCGGTGCCATTGCGCCAATGCACCGATCGGTTGTCGGTGCGGCGAGCGGTGCGGGCCGCATGTGTCCTGGCCGGCATTGGGCGGTGCTCCGCGCCATGCCAGGGCGGTCAATCGCCGGAGGCCTACGACGCACTGGCCGAGCTCGTTCGGGCCGCCTGGTCGGGCGATGTCCGGCCACTCGTCGACCCGCTGCGCGCCCGACTCGCCCGCTTGGCGGCGGCCGAACGCTTCGAGCACGCCGCTGTCGTCCGGGACCGCATCGCCGCTGTCGTCCGCGCCTGCGCGCGGATGCAGCGGATCGCGTCGCTCACGGTCATCGAGGAACTCGTCGCCGCTCATCCCGATGGTTGTGGGGGTTGGGAGCTGTCCGTCGTCAAGTACGGACGGCTGGCGGCTGCCGGCGTGGCGGAACGGGGAGTGCCGCCCTGGCCGGTTATCGACGCGTTGCTGGCGACGGCGGACGAGGTGCTGCCCGACACGCTGCGACCTGGCCCGTTACCGGCCGCTCTGGCCGAGGAGACCGAGTGCGTGCTGCGGTGGCTCGAGCAGCCAGGGACTCGGCTGGTGCTGACCTCCCGACCGTGGACCTGTCCGGCTTTCGGAGCCGGCGGGTTCCGCTCGTACCTGGACACTGACGCCGTCCGCCGGGCGGCGGACCCGTTCGTGGATCGCCGTCGGTTGCGGGTCGAGGCTCGGCCCGCCCGCGCATCCGCTTGACCGGACCCAGCGGAGCCGGACAGTCCGGTCCCGGATAGCCGGGTCCGTGAACACTACGATCGGGCGATGATCACCACGATCGTCATGGTTTCCGTCGAGCCCGACCGGATCCCGGACATCGCTGCGCAGATCGCCGATCTCGACGGCGTCAGCGAGGTGTACTCGGTGGCCGGCGACGTCGATCTGATCGCGATCGTCAGAGTGCGAGACTTCGAGCAGATCGCCGACGTCGTCGCCGGTCGGCTGTCCAGGGTCCCGGGAGTCCGGCACACCACCACCCAGGTAGCCTTCCGCGCCTACTCGCGTCACGACCTAGACGCGGCATTCTCAATCGGGGCCGACTGATTCAGCCGCCAGCAGCTGACTGAGCTCGATCCACCGGTCGAGGGCCCGAGCGGCCGCGCCGGAGTCGATCGCCTCCCGGGCCTCGACAAGCCCAGCCGCCAATGCATCGACGAGCCCGATCGGCAGCAGTCTTCGCGTCCGGTGTGGGAGCGCCACGCCAGGGAAAGCTGTCGTATGCGGCGATGCCCGCTGCCGCGTTGAGCAGCACCGCGTCCCGGATAGCTCCCGGTTTCCCCGCGAGCAGGTCACGGACCACTCCGGCGTTGAAGACGCGATCACCCCCACGCAGTGCGCCGGGCTCGGACAGCGCCAATCCCAGATCCTTCGGGTCGACCTGCCGGGTCACGACACCGCCGCCAGCGGCCACCCACACCGAGGAAGTGGTCGTGGTCGTCAGCTCGTCGAGCCCGTCGTCGCCGCGAAAGACAAGCGCGGTGTCTCCCCGAGTGGCGAGTACCTCCGCCATGACGGCCGCCATGCGGCCATCGGCGCAGCCGATGGCCGAGGCCGGCGGACGGGCCGGATTGGTCAGCGGACCCACGAAGTTGAACACGGTCGGGACGCCCAGTTCGCGGCGAGGCGCTCCGGCGTGACGCAGCCCGGCGTGAAAGACGGGCGCGAAGCAGAATCCGATGCCCGCGTCCGCAACGGTGGCCGCGACGCCAGCTCCGTCCAGGTCGATCGCGACACCGAGCTCTTCGAGTACATCGGCGGCTCCGCAGGCGGACGAGGCGGCGCGGTTGCCATGCTTGACGACCGTGCGCCCCGACCCGGCCACCACAATGGCCGCCATCGTCGAAATGTTGGCGGTGTGGGCCTGATCGCCCCCGGTGCCCACGAGATCGACGGCCCGACCGGCCACCGGCACGGCGGCCGCGCGGGCCAGCATCGTCGCCACGAGGCCTTCGAGCTCCGCGGCCGTCTCGCCTTTTGCCCGCAACAAGACCGCGAACCCGGCCAGCTGCGCGGGAGTCGCCTGACCGGCCATGATCTCGTCCATTGCCCACGCCGTCGCAGCTGCGTCGAGGGATTCCCGGCGCATCAACGCCGAGAGCAGGGCGGGCCAGGTACGCGTGGCCGGGTCGGCGCTCAACGCACGACAGGGATGCCTTGGAGGTGGCGCCGCAACTGGTCGGCTACCACCTGCGCGGCCGTCACCGGGTCCAGCGGCCGGCTGATCACCGCGTCCGCGAGTGACCAGCTCGCGAGCCAGCCATCCTGGGGACGCGCCACAAAAACGATGATCGGCGGGCAGTCGTCGATCTCGTACTTGAACTGCCGGGCGAGTCCCATGCCGCCGGTCGGCTGAGCCTCACCGTCGAGTATCGCGAGATCAAGGCCGCCGATGTCCATCTGCTCGACGAGCTCGGCGTCGGTCGCGCACTCCAGCCAGTCGATGCGGGGGGAATCCGGAGCCGGCCGGCGGCCGACAGCGGTACGCACCTGCGCCCGAACCTCGGCGGAATTGCTGTACAGCAGCACGATGACGGTGTCCGTCGCGGGCGCGCTCATGCGGCGCATCGTATCGGCGTGTTGGCCCGCGGCCGCGCCCGGTTCCGACATCGTCGCGACCGGCGTGCGACACGAGTGACCCCGCTGCGCCGGACCCTCTCGGGCGGGACATAATGCGGTGGTGACCTCGACCAGCACGGCGTCGAGCTTCGACTCGAGCCGGGTGCATTCGCTGACGCGGCCGAACATCGTCAGCGTCGGGACGATCGTGTGGCTGTCGAGCGAGTTGATGTTCTTCGCCGGGCTGTTCGCGATGTACTTCTCGATCCGATCCGTGCACGCCAACGACTGGCCGATGACCCTCCCGGACGGCAAGGACATCAAGCTCAGCGTCGCCTACGCCTTGCCGTTCACGATCATCCTGATCGCGTCGAGTGTCACCTGCCAGTACGGGGTATTCGCGGCCGAGAAAGGCGACGTGTACAAGCTGCGTCGCTGGTTCACCTACAGCTTCGTGCTCGGCCTCATCTTCGTCCTTGGCCAAGCGAACGAGTACCGGATTCAGGTCCACGACGGGAACACCATCTCGGCCACGGGCTACGGATCGGTCTTCTATCTCACGACCGGGTTCCACGGGCTGCATGTGATCTGTGGCTTGCTGGCGTTCATCTACTTCCTCATAAGAACCACCCTGAGCAAGTTCACGCCGGCTCAGGCGACGGCGGCCATCGTGGTGTCGTACTACTGGCATTTCGTCGACGTGGTCTGGATCGGCTTGTTCACGACGATTTACCTCATCCGTTGACCACGCTTCCTTCGCATCGCTCATGAGAGCCCATCCGCCGACCGAGAAGGGACATCCGTGACGGAAGACTTCGACGTCGACGAGCTGGGTTTCAACCCGGCGATCTCGGCCACGGGTGCGGACCCGGACGAGGCCCGGCGCCCCGATCGGGCATCGTCCTCGCTCGGCGTTCGACGTCGCCCGCGCCGCGCGGTCTGGCGCCGCCGGTTCGCGAGCGGCGTAGTGCTTCTGATCGCACTGATCGGCATGGGTGGCGCGTACGCGTTGTTCGCAACCTCGTCGGGAGCGAACACGTGCAACCAGCGCTGAGGCTGACGTTGCCGCCGGCCAGCAGCTCTACGAAGTCAGCTGCATTACCTGCCACGGCAACAACCTGCAAGGTGTCAACGGACGCGGACCGTCGTTGATCGGCGTCGGCGGCGCCGCCGTGTACTTCCAGGTGAGCACTGGCCGGATGCCAGCGCCTGGCCAGGGTGCCGAGATGGCCCGCAAGGAGGCCAAGTTCACCGATGAGCAGATCAGCCAGCTCGAGGCCTTCGTCCAAGCACACGGCGGCGGGCCAGAACGCCCGACCGGAAATCTGCGCGATACCACCCTCAGCCTCGGCCAAGGCGGCGACCTGTTCCGACTGAACTGCGCGTCCTGTCATGGCTTCTCTGGAGCGGGTGCGCCACTGTCCGCCGGCAAGCTGGCGCCCACGCTCAAGCACGCAAGCGACAGCCAGCTCTACACCGCCATGCTCACCGGCCCGGAGAACATGCCGGTCTTCAACGACAACCAGCTCACGTCCAACGAGAAGCGTGCGATCATCGACTACATCCAGACATTGAAGGAGTCGAAAGACCCCGGTGGTAGTGGGATCGGACGCATCGGCCCGGTGTCCGAAGGCCTGGTCATCTGGGTAGCCGGCATCGGCGCCATCGTCCTGATCATCATGTGGATCGGGGCGAAGTCATGACCCACTCGACGACCAACGTCCCCGGGCCCGACGAACTGCGCGAGATGAGCCCGGAAGAGGCAATGCTCGCCGGCGCCGAGTCCGGAGGCGTCCACGTCGTCCACCGGCGGCAGCGATTTCCCATCCCAGGAACGAAGGCTGAGAAGCGCGCCGAGCGAGGCGTCTCGTTCATGTTCGGGCTGGCCGCGCTGGCCGGCGTCGCGTTCATTGTCGTCTTTGTGGCTTGGCCCTATGCGTACCACCTGCCTGGAGAAGGCAGCCAGCAGTTCCGCTTCTACACGCCGTTGCTCGGCGCCTTGCTCGGACTGATGCTCCTGGGTATGGGCTTCGGCGCGGTGCTGTGGGCCAAGTGGCTCATGCCCGAGGAAGAGGCTGTCGAGGAGCGGGACGACGAGCCCTCGCCGGACGAGGAAAAGCTCATGACCGCGGCGACGCTGTCGGTCGGGTTCGAGGACACCGGCCTGCAGCGTCGGCGGATGCTCGTGTGGTACGCTCGTGCTGGCCGGAGGTGCACTCGCCACCGTCCCGCTGGTGGCTCTCGTCGGCGCGTTGATCAAGAAGCCGGGTGACCAGCTGGCCCACACCCTCTGGGGCCAGCCCCCCGAGAAGTATCCGAACGGCGTTCCGATGATTTACTCCGACGGCCGGCGGGTCAGCCCGAACGATATCCAGGCCGGCGGGTTGGCCACCGTGTTCCCGGGTGTTCCCGGTGGTGTCACGTCAGCCAACACGCCGACTCTGCTCATCCGCTTGCGCCCGAACCAGTCGGTCCAATCCCGCAAGGGTCAGGGAGACTTCGGTTGGGGCGATTTCGTGGCGTTTTCCAAGATCTGCACGCATGCGGGTTGCCCAGCGTCCTTGTACGAGCAGCAGACCACCCGGCTGCTCTGCCCATGCCACCAATCGCAGTTCGAGGTGCTCCAGGACGCCAAACCAGTGTTCGGACCTGCCACGAGGGCCCTGCCCAAGTTACCGTTGGGGATCGAGGTCGTGGACGGCACGCAGTACTTCGTGGGCCGGCACGACTTTAACGAGCCGATCGGCCCAGCTTACTGGGAGCGCTGATGACCGCGACCCGAGAACGTGAGACCGCCAGCGAGCCCAGGTCGCGCCGTGGTCAGCCCCGGACTCTGCTGGGCAAGACCGGCGAGTGGTTCGAGGAGCGCCTGAAGGTCGCCGAAGCCGACCCGCCATTATCTCAACAAGGTCTTCCCCGACCACTGGTCGTTCATGATGGGCGAGATCGCGCTGTATTCGTTCATCGTGCTCCTGCTCACCGGCACGTTCCTCACGTTCTTCTTCGACGCGGCCGATGGGCGAGGTGCGCTACAACGGCAGCTACCAACCGCTGCAGGGCGTCGAGATGTCGCAGGCCTACGCCTCGACGCTGCACATCTCCTTCGACGTCCGCGGCGGCCTTGTCATCCGCCAGATCCACCACTGGGCCGCGCTGATGTTCGTCGCGGCCATGCTGATCCACATGTGCCGGATTTTCTTCACCGGAGCGTTCCGCAAGCCGCGCGAGCTCAACTGGATCATCGGCATTTCGCTCATCGTCCTCGGCGTGATCGAGGGCTTTGCCGGCTACTCGCTCCCCGACGACCTGCTCTCCGGCACGGGCCTGCGGATCGCGGACGCGATCATGTTGTCGATACCCGTCATCGGATCCTGGGTGTCGTTCGCCGTGTTCGACGGGGAGTTCCCGGGCACGGCGATCGTGGGCCGGCTCTACATTGTGCATGTCCTGCTGATCCCGGCCATCCTGCTCGCCCTGATCACGGTGCATCTGGCCCTGATTGTCCGCCAGAAGCACACCCAGTTCCCCGGACCCGGACGGACCGAATCCTCGGTCAGCGGGGAACGGGTCTACCCGATCTACGCCGCCAAGGCGGGCGGCTTCTTCTTCATCGTCTTCGGCGTACTCGCCGCGCTCGGCGGGTTCGCGCAGATCAACCCCATCTGGCTGTTCGGCCCGTACAACCCGGCGCAGGTGACCTCCGGCTCGCAGCCGGACTGGTACATGGCCATGCTGGACGGCTCGACCCGCCTGTTCCCGTCGTGGGAGATCCACGGCCTGTTCGGCCGATATACCGTGCCGGCACTCTTCTGGCCTACCGTCGTGCTGCCCACGATCTTGATCGGCCTGGCCGTGGCGTATCCGTTCATCGAGGCCCGGCTGACGAAGGACCGCGCGACACACCACCTGCTGCAGCGGCCGCGTGACGTGCCGGTACGGACCGTCCCTCGGCGCGATGGCGTTGACGTTCTGCATCGTGCTGTTCATCTCGGGGGGCAACGACCTGGTCGCCTCGGCGTTGGACATCTCGCTGAACGCCATGACGTGGGGTGGCCGCGTAGCGCTGATCATCCTGCCGCCGCTGGCCTATGTGGTGACGTACCGGATCTGCCTCGGCCTGCAACGCCACGACCGAGAGGTTCTCGAGCACGGCATCGAGACCGGCATCATCCGCCGCCTGCCCACTGGGGAGTTCATCGAGGTGCACCAACCGCTCGGCCCGGTGGACGACCATGGTCACGGCAAGCTCGGCTACGCCGGAGCGTCCGTGCCCAAGCGCATGAACCAGCTTGGTACCGGCGCGTTGCGGCATGCCCGTGGCTTCTTCCGGCCCGTCGTGGAGAAACCGGAGATCGCCGAGAAGCTGGCCGAGCTGGAGGAGGCGGAGGAAGCAGCCGAAGCCGCCGAGCGACGTCACCAGCTCACCGACTAACGCGCCTGCGGCTCCGCTTCATCCGCGAGGCCGCTCGCTCGGCTGCTGCCTGGCCCGTCCCACTCCCCCCTCTCGGATCCGCCGTGATCTTTGAGTTGATGCCGGCTGGCGCCGTTGACTCAAAGCGTCATCGGGATCTGGTCAGGTAGCGCGATGAAGACGGTCAGGATAGGAGTCGTGTCGATCTAGCCGAGCGGATGGCGGCCACCGACGTAGTACTCGAACAACAGCCCGCCAACGGTGAATCCCAACGCCACGACGCCGATGACGACCAGCCAGATCTGCACGAAGGCCAACGCCACCCCGGTAATTGTGGCCGCGCCGGCAATGCCGATCGGCCAGTAGCTGCCCGGGCTGAAGAATCCGAGATCACCCGCGCCCTCGGCAATCTCGGCATCGGGGCGGTCCTCAGGCCGCGGATCGATGCGCCGGGACACGAACCAGAAGAACGATCCGATGATAGCCATCAGGCCGCCGGAAAGGATCAACGCGGCCACCCCGACCGCCTCGACATGGCCGATTGCCTGGTCGGTCCAGATGCCGTACATGATCGCAACGAGCCAGCAGAACGCTGCGACAACCAGGAAGATGCGCGCCTCGACCTTCACGACGGCTCCCTAGTGTCCTGCTAGTTGCTTGCGCTACGCGTGGTGCGGTTGGTGTCGAACGGATGCGTCGTCGTCGCGACCGGCACCTCGCCGATCGCCGCCAACGCCTTGTACTGACGGGCCGGATCGGTCGGTCCCAGCTGCGACAGGGCACTCAGGTAGGACGTGAACTTGTCGGGATCGACAACCCGTACCTCGAAGTTCATCTGCGAGTGGTAGGTCCCGCACAACTCGGCGCACCGGCCGACAAAATGCCCATTCGTCGTCGCCGTGATCTCGAAGCGGTTGTCATGAGTGGTGGAATCCGTGCCGTACGGAATGACATCTCGCTTGAATAGGAACTCCGGCACCCAGAAGGAATGAATGACGTCCTCGGAGTGCTCGACGAACAGCACTGTCTGTCCCCGCGGAATGAGGAGAATGGGGATCTCACCGGACGATCCGACCGTCGACAGCGGCTGCGGTGGTGAGACCCCGGGGTAGTTCTGATCGGTGCCGTTCGCCTGCAGGTACTCGAATTGCCAGTTCCACTTGAATGCATTGACCTGGACCGTCACGTTGGGGTTGGGCGATTGGATATCGACGTAGTCCTCGACCCGAACCGTGAAGAAGAACAACCCGGCAACGATCATCAAGGGCACGACGGTATAGACGATCTCGATCGGCAGGTTGTACTTCGTCTGCTTCGGGATCTCGTCGTTCCTCTTGTGGTATCGCCCGCAGGCCCAGAAGATCAGACCCCAGACGAGCACACCCATCGCAAGTGCCACAACGCCAGACCATGACCACAGCACGCGCATGCGCTCGGCCTGCTTGGTGACGCCGGTAGGCCACCCAAAGCGGAGCCTCTTCTCGAGGTCCGAGGTCGAGCAGCTCGTGAGCAGCAGGAGCACCGCGCCGCCGAGGGCGACTCGCGACGAGACGCGAATCCACCGTCTGCGCTGCACTGCCGGACCGCCTCTCAGAGGTCTTCCTGCGTCAGTCGGGAGCGTACTGGATTCGGTGCGCCGCAACGGGGAGGGGTCGGCGGTCAGACGGACCACCGGTGGTCCGTCTGCGGTGGATGTGGTATCCGCCACTAACGTGGTGTCATGGCGGCCTATCTCGACGCGGCGTCGGGGGCGCCGTTGCACCCGGTAGCGCGAGAGGCGCTCCTCGCGGCCGTCGGTGACGGCTGGGCCGATCCCGGACGGCTGTACGCAGCCGGACGCCGGGCCGCACTTCTGCTCGAGGCAGCCCGCGAATCGACGGCCGAGTGTCTCGGGGCCCGCCCGGACGAGGTCAGCTTTCCGGCCGGCGGGACGCAGACACTGCATGCCGCAGTCCTCGGCATGCTCCGTGCCCGGACGGGCGCGACGTTCGTGCACACCGCCGTCGAGCATTCCGCGATCCTGCACGCCGCCGATCAGCATGTCGCGCACGGTGGACAGGCCGTATCCGTCGGGGTCGACCGATATGGCCGGGCTGACCCGATCGAGTTCGCGGCGGCGACAGAGGAATCCAGCGCCGTCGCCGCGGCGGTGCAAGCGGCGAGCCACGAAGTGGGGACGACCCAGCCGGTCACGCGAATCGCGGACCTTGTCCCCCAGGTGCCGCTCGTCGTCGATGTGACGCAAACGCTTGGCCACGCGCCGATTCCTCGCGGCTGGTCGGTGCTCGCCGGCGATGCCCGCAACTGGGGTGGTCCGGCCGGTGTCGGCGTGCTGGCCGTCCGGACAGGCGTTCGCTGGGTGTCACCATGGCCAGCAGACGACCGCGAGGGCGGCCGAGTGCCTGGCGTTCCCAACGTCGTCGGGATCGTGGGCGCCGCAGCCAGCCTGCGGGCAGCAGTCCAGGTCCAGCAAGCCGAAGCGGCGCGCCTGGCCGCGCTGATCGACCGGATCCGAGTCACCGTGCCGGCCACGGTCCCCGACGTCCAGGTGGTGGGCGATCCGCTCGACCGGTTGCCGCACATCGTCACCTTCAGCTGCCTGTACGTCGACGGGGAGGCGCTGCTGACCGCGCTGGACCGGCGTGGGTTCGCCGTGTCCTCAGGATCGTCCTGCACCTCCTCCACGCTGACCCCGTCGCATGTGCTGGTCGCCATGGGCGCGCTGACGTCAGGCAGCGTCCGGGCATCGCTGCACCACGCGACGACCGAGGCTGAGGTCGATCAGTTCCTGGCCGTCCTGCCCGAGGTCGTTGCCGACGTTCGGGCCGAGCTGGGCGCGACCGGGTTGTGAGCGATGGTGAGCCGCTTGTGATCATCGACTGCCGGGGCCGACGGTGCCCACTACCGATCATCGACCTCGCGCGAGCGATATCCGACACGCCGGTCGGAGCGACGGTCACCGTCGAGGCTGACGACCCGGCCGCCGGCCCCGATATCGCGGCGTGGTGTCAGATGCGCAACCACGAGTTCGTCGCGCGGGCTACCGCTCCGGACGGCACGCCCAGCTATACCGTCCGCCGTCGGCATTAGCGCTCGGGAATACTGGCCGATGTGTGCGGACTGATCGGATTCGTCTCTGCCGGAGAGGACGCGGCGGGCAACGTGTCGGCGATCGAGGCGTCGTTGAGCCAGATGCGGCACCGTGGCCCGGATGAGGGTGGCGTGTGGAGCGACCGCGACGTGTGCATCGGGTTTCGCCGCCTGTCGATCATCGACATCGACCGGAGCCACCAGCCGCTCCCCTACTTGGGGCGCTATCACCTGATCTTCAACGGGGAGATCTACAACTACCTGGAGCTGCGTGATCGGCTGGCCCGCGACTTCGGTGCGACCTTCGACACGGACGGCGACGGTGAGGCGATCGTCGCGGGTTACCACTACTTGGGCGAGAACATCGTTCGTGAGCTGCGGGGAATGTTTTCGTTCCTCATCTGGGACGCGCAGGAGCGAATGCTGTTCGGCGCCCGGGACTGGTTCGGCATCAAGCCGTTGTACTCGTATCTCGACGATCGAGGGGCGTTCTTCGCCAGCGAGAAGAAGTCGCTGCTGGCGATAGCTCCGCCGGGCGTGGCTGACGACCTCAATCACACGGCCTTGCAGCAGTACCTCACGCTGCAGTACGTGCCAGAGCCGGAGTCATTGCACAGTCGCATCCAACGGATCGAGTCAGGAACCTACTTCACACTTCGCCCCGGCCAGCAACCGCAGACTCGGCGATACTTCCAACCCGAGTTTGCCATCCGATCCGTCTCGGAGCCGGAGAAGCTGTATCGCGAGATCACCGAGGTCCTCGAGGACTCGGTAGCCAAGCACATGCGAGCGGATGTCACGGTTGGCTCGTTCTTGTCCGGTGGCATCGACTCGACCGCGATCGCCGCCCTCGCCAAGCGGCACAACCCGAAACTGCTCACGTTCACGACTGGTTTCGAGCGCGAAGGCTACTCGGAGATCGAAGTGGCCGCCGAGTCCGCCGCGGCGATCGGTGTCGAGCACATCACCAAGGTCGTCAGCCCACAAGAGATGATGGATGCGCTGCCCCTGATCGTCTGGTATCTCGACGACCCGGTGGCCGACGCGGCCTTGGTGCCGCTCTACTTCATCGCCCGCGAAGCCCGCAAACATGTGAAGGTCGTGCTGTCCGGTGAGGGTGCGGACGAGTTGTTCGGCGGCTACCAGATCTACCGCGAGGCGATTGCGCTTCGCGCCTTCGACTACATCCCGCCGGTTGTGCGACGCCGGCTAGGCGCGGTGAGTGAGCGTCTGCCGGCCGGGATGCGCGGCAAGGACCTGCTGCGGCGAGGCTCGATCGGCATCGAGGAGCGGTACTACGGCAACGCACGCATCTTCCGCCCGGACGAGATGACCGAGGTCGTGCGCCAATTCGACCCCGCGACGTCGTATCTTGACGTGACCCGGCCGCTGTACGCAGCGACCGAGCACCTCGATGGGCCGACCCGGATGCAATACGTCGACCTGTTCACGTGGCTCCGCGGCGACATCCTCGTCAAGGCGGACAAGATGACGATGGCGAACTCCCTCGAGCTGCGCGTGCCGTTCCTCGACATCGAGGTCTTCCGCGTCGCGTCGTCGGTCCCGACTGAACTCAAGCTGACCAAGGGCACGACGAAGTACGCGCTGCGGCGCGCACTCGCCGACATCGTGCCGCCGCACGTGCTCAACCGGGACAAGCTCGGCTTTCCGGTGCCGATCAAGTTCTGGCTCAAGGATGTGATGTACGACTGGGCGCGCGACATCATCACTGAGTCTCAGGCCGACGACCTGATCGATCGCGGAGCGGCGCTGCGCCTACTGGCGGAGCACCGCACCGGCCCGCACGACTACTCGCGCAAGATCTGGACGCTTCTCGTGCTGCTGCTCTGGCACGGCATCTTCGTCGAAGGGCGCATCCGGCCGAGCATCCCCGAGCCGGTCTACCCCGTTCGCCTCTAGTCTCCGGCACCGGCCGATCGCCGTGCTGATGATCGGGAACCGGTCCGGTGTCAGCGGATCGACGCGAAGTGCGGGCGGACATCGGCGGCGACGTCCGGGCCGTAGGACTCGTCGAGGCGCTTGAGGAAGTCGTCTCGCCGCACCTGGTACTCCTGCGGGCCGACCGTCTCGAGCACGAGCGTCGCGAGCAAGCTGCCGACCTGGGCGGACCGCTCCCAGGACAGGTGCCAGGACCGCGCCGTGAGGAATCCGGCCCGGAAACCGTCACCCACGCCGGTGGGATCGAGCTTGGCGTGCTCCTTGGCGACAGGCACGTGCAACGGGTCGACGTCGCGGCCGGTTATCTCGACGCCGCGCGAACCCAGGGTTGTCACGCGCACATCGATTCGCTGCATGATCTCAGCCTCGGACAGTCCCGTCTTCGACTCCAAGAGGCTCTTCTCGTACTCGTTCGTGAACAGCAGGCTGGCGCCGTCGATCAGGGAAATCAACTCGGTCCCTGACATGCGGGCAATCTGCTGCGAGGGATCCGCCGCGAAGGCGAAGCCACGCTCCCGGCATTCGCTGCTGTGGCGCACCATGGCGGCCGGGTCGTCGGCGCTGATCACTACCAGTTCCGCGCCGGTCCGGGCGACCGCCGGCGCGAGCTCGATCAAGCGGGCCTCGCTCATCGCACCGGCGTAGAAGGACGCGATCTGGCACATCTCCTCGTCGGTCGTGCAGACGAAGCGGGCGGTGTGGTGGATCGAGGAGACATGCACCGATTGACAGTCGACTCCGTGTCGCGTTAGCCAACTGCGGTAGTCATCGAAGTCCGTACCAACCGCACCGAGCAGCACCGGCGCGCCGCCGAGTTGCGCCATGCCGAAAGCGATGTTGGCCGCGACGCCGCCCCGCCGGACGACGAGATCGTCAACAAGGAAGGACAGCGACACCTTGTGGAGCTGGTCGGCGAGGAATTGTTGGGAGAACCGACCGGGAAAGTGCATCAAATGGTCGGTCGCAATCGAACCGCTGACGAGGACGGGCACGGCAGGCACGGTACCCAATCGCCCCACGGATTCCGAACTCCGCCGCTTTCCCGGCAGCCCCGACCTGAGCGGACTTCGACTAGCCGCAGAAGGAGTTGCCGCAGGCGCAGCCTCCGCCGGCGTTCGGGTTGTCGATGGTGAAGCCCTGCTGCTCGATCGTGTCCGTGAAGTCGATCGTCGCGCCCACCAGGTAGGGCGCACTCATCCGGTCGACGACCAGCGGCACACCGCCCTGCTCGACCTCGATGTCCCCGTCGAGGGCGCGCTCGTCGAAGAACAACTGGTACTGCAGCCCTGAGCAGCCACCCGGCTGCACCGCAACCCGCAGCCGCAGGTCGTCGCGACCTTCCTGGTCGAGCAGCGCGCGGACCTTGATCGCGGCTGTCTCGGTCAACGAGATGGACTCAGTCACCGGGGCAGTGGTCAGCTCGACGGGAGTGGTCGTCTGAGAGGCGGTCATCGATCTCCTCGGAAAGGTCAGGCCACAGCGACTTGCTGCTGCGACCAGAGGTGTGCCGTGCGATTACATGCTACGCGTCCCGGCATTGTCCAAGCTGCAGGTCAGGCCCGCCGGATCTCCGTCCCGTCGACCCGGATCGCAACGGCATGCAGACCGGACGTCGCCGGTCCGCTGATGAGCGAGCCGTCAGCGGCAAAGGTCGAGCCGTGGCACGGGCAGTGGAAACCGTTGGACCCTGAGACGAACATCACGGGACAGCCCTGATGCGGGCATACCGCGTCGTAAGCGGTGAACTGCCCGGCCGAGAGCTGCAGAATCCACGTCGGGTCCCCGGTGACCGGGTCGGTGACCTGCTTGCCGCCACCGACTGGTACCTGAGATGTCGTCGCCAGCGCAGCCCCGGTCCCGGTGCCGGCGCCGGACGCGGACGGCCCCGCGGTCGGGGAGCTCGACGAGCGACGAAACAGCGTCGCCCCGGCCGCCAGCACTCCGCCGAGGACCGCCGCGCCGGCGATGAGGACGGCCCGTCGGAACCGGTCCTCGCCGGTGTCGGGTCGACGTGCCTTTACGGCGTCCAGCCAGGCGTCGAGCGACCACACGCCGCCGGCACCAGCCAGGAGCAGCGGGGTGAAGGCGAACAGGTAGGCCAGGTCGGCGCTGGTGTACCACGGTTCGGCGCCCCAACTGACGGTCAGCCATAGCGACAAGGCCAGAACCATGCCACCGAAAGCCGCGACACGGGTGAGCAGTCCGAGCGCGATGCCGATGCCGACCGCGATCTCAGCGAAGGCAATCAACAGGCCGAATGCGAAGGTGTGGTCCGCGACCGGACCGAGCAAGGACCGAATCGGGCTAGCGCTGCGCACTGCAGCCAGCGTGGCGTGCAGTGACGTCGGCGACGACTGGTCGAGGAAGCGAGTATCGGCGATCTTGGAGATGCCCGCATACAGGTACACGACCGCGAGATAGCCCCGCAGCGGCAGTAACGCCCAGCCGACCGGTCGGGGCGGGGGCTGTCGCGCCGCGTGTCGCTCTGGTGGTTGCGGCTGTTGTCGGGTCAACGGCGCTCCGGGTGCAGGGCTTCGGGCACTGTCCATCTGATCACGCGAACGTCGCGGGCGCCGGGGCACCCGTAAATTGGTTACGTGACCTTTACCGAACCCCAAGCGATGTCACATGCGCTGCTCTTGCTCGGGAGGGGTAGCGACCCGCAGTCCGAACGTGGCGTCGACTGTCCGGGGGCACTACCAGAGCCGTCGGATCCGAGGCTCGTCGAACGCGCCATCGCCGCCAAGGATGCTCTCGGCGACCGAGTGTTCGTACTAGGTCATCACTACCAACGGGACGAGGTCATCGCCTTTGCCGATGTGACCGGTGACTCCTTCAAGCTCGCTCGGGATGCCGCCGCGCGACCCGGTGCCGAATACATCGTCTTCTGCGGCGTGCACTTCATGGCCGAATCGGCCGACATCCTGCACGGCCCCCAGCCAGCCGGTCGTACTACCGGATCTGGCCGCTGGCTGCTCGATGGCCGACATGGCCGGCTACCAGCAGGTGCTCGACGCCTGGGACGTGCTGACCGATGCGGGTGTCGCGAAAGTCACGGTTCCGGTCACGTACATGAACTCGACGGCCGCCATCAAAGGGTTTACCGGTGCCCATGGCGGCACCGTGTGCACGTCGTCGAATGCCGAACGCGCGCTGCGCTGGGCACTCCAACGTGGCGAGAAGGTGCTGTTCCTGCCCGACCAGCACCTGGGTCGCAACACGGCGGTGCGAGAGCTTGGCCTGTCCCGATCCGACTGCGTCGTGTTCGACCCACACCGTCCAGGCGGTGGCCTGTCCGCCGATCAGCTGCAGGCTGCGACCATGATCCTCTGGCGGGGGCATTGCTCGGTGCACGGCCGGTTCACGCCGGAGAACGTCGACGAGGTGCGCAACCGCATCCCTGACGTCAACATTCTGGTGCATCCCGAGTGCCGGTATGACGTCGTCGAGAAGGCTGACGTGGTCGGATCCACCGAGATGATCATCCGGACGCTCGACGCAGCCCCGCCCGGGTCGTCGTGGGCCGTTGGCACCGAGCTCAACCTGGTCCGCCGCCTGGCTGACCGGCATCCGGACAAACAGATCGTGTTCCTCGAGAAGACGGTCTGCTACTGCTCGACCATGAACCGCATCGACCTTCCGCATCTTGTCTGGTCGTTGGAATCGCTCGTGCGCGGGCAGGTCGTCAATCGGATCACCGTCGAGGAGACAGTGGCCGCGAACGCTCGAGTGGCACTCGACCGGATGCTCGCATTGCCCTGAGCCGTCTGCGCCGAGCCCGAACTTGCGCCGACCGACCCGATGGACAGCGGAGCTACCCTCGGGAACGTGAACTTTTTGCACCGCCGGTCGGAAGAGCCGGAACCGGAGCCGGAAGAAGAGGTGACCGTCCCCGGCTCGGCACCCAAGGGTCGGCCGACGCCGAAACGGCGAGACTCGGCACCACGGCGCCCGACCGTCACCCAGGCTCCGCGGAATCGCAAGGAAGCGGTCAAGTACCAGAAGCAGCAGGCGGCCCGGGCCAAGACCAATCCCGCCACCGGCCGGCCCCGCAGCACCGCCGAGACGCGAGAAGCGATGCGCCGCGGCGATCCGTCGGCACTCCCCCGGCGGGATCAGGGACCTGAACGCAAGCTCGCCCGGGACTGGGTCGACTCCCGGCGGATGCTGTCCAACTACCTGTTGCTGCTCTTCCCACTGATGATCATCAGCATTCAGATACCAGTACTGAATTTCGCGGTTCTCGCCATCTTTCTGGCGCTGCTGTTCGAGTGGTACCTAACCGGCCGCCGGATAAAGACGCTTGCCGCGCAGCGCGGCCTGGAGAAGTCGAGCAGCGGACCGATGGCGGTGGGGTTCTACGCCGGCAGCCGCGCCTACATGCCACGACGCTGGCGTATGCCGGCTCCGCAGGTGGGTATCGGCGACAAGATCTGAGGCCCTAATCAGCCCTCGGTCAGCGGCATCGGGCCGTACACGAGTCTGCCGTCCTCGAACAGAGTCACCTGGGCGATCCCGGCGGCGGCAAGTTCCCGCCATGTTTCGCCCAGCCAGCTCTCCGCGTCGGACTGACTCGGATGGGTCGGCGACGGGAGAGCCTGCGACGGCGTCCCATCGGCACCCTCGAGCCGCCACACCCAGCTCACGGAATCTCGCCTCCTCGCCCGCAAACGAACACCGCGCTCGGTCACGCGTTCCTCCCTCCCGGCGGCGCGCCTGATCATCTTAGGTCGGCTGTGCCGTTGACCAGGACCACGCGGTGTGGTGACATGAGCGGCGCACCAGTCGATCCAGCATCAGGGGAAGCCGGTCGAACTCCGGCACTGACCCGCAGCCGTGGGCCCACGCGAGTGGACGAGTCGGAATGCCTGGGCCGGATCGTCACTCCATCTACGCCGTCGTGGTCTGCGGTGGGAGTCTCGAGGATGCGTCGGCCGGGAACCAACAGTGGCCGAAGCGGCCGCGTGACTTCGTCGCCGGCCCCTGTCCCGAGGACACCCGTGACCCTGCGCAGCCGCCTCCGTGGCTTCATCGTCGCCGCCGCCATGATCCTCCCGCTGAGCGTGGCCGCGTCCGCGGCCGCCGCACCCGACCCCGACCACGCTGCCGCGGACAGCGGATCGGCCTACCTCGTGACCCAGCTGGTGGACGGCACGCATGTGAACTTCGCCGGCACGTCGGACCCCGACTACGGGCTGACCGCCGACGTGGCCATCGCGCTTGCGGCCACCGGGGGACACGATGAGACGCTAAGTCGTGTCGTCGGATATCTCGCGGCGCACGTCGCGGACTATGCCGATCCCAATGGCGCAGGAGCCTTTCCCGGGCCGTACAGCGGCGCCATGGGCAAACTGGCACTGGTCGCCGAAATAACCGGGCAGGATCCGCAGGCGCTCGGCGGATTCGACCTGCTGACGGCGCTCACCTCGCACGTGTGCACAAGCGCCGACGCCGCATCGATCGCGGCTGGAACGTGTACCGCGGTCGGCGACTTCTACCAAGCGTTCTCCGGAATCTCCCAAGCGCTGGGCGTGCTGGCCCTCGCCCGCGGCGGAGTCACGGTGCCAGCGAGCGCGGTTACCCGGCTGGAGCAGCTGCAATGCTCGGACGGCGGATTCTCCAGTGTCCTGATTGCGCCAGGCTCCTCGTGCACGTCGGATGTCGACGCGACCGGCTATGCAACGCAGGCGTTCGATCTGGTTCCGGGCGCCACCACCGTTGTGCAGTCGGCTAAGTCGTACCTGCTTTCCGCGCAAGGCGCGGGCGGTGGATACACCGGCGCGGCCGGGGTCAACGCCAATTCCACCGGTCTCGCCGTGCAGGCATTGCTGACCCTCGGCGGTCCGGGGTCGGACACGGCTATCACGGCCGGGTTGGCCTTTCTGCTGACGCAGCAGAATTCCGACGGTGGCTTCGACCCCAACAGCACGACGAACAGGTCAGATGCCCGCGCGACCACACAGGCGGTGCCGGCGCTGGCGCGAACGAGCTTGACCACGCTCAGCGATCCGGTCACCGCAGTCCCACCGACGCCCAGCCCGACAAAGTCGCCCACGCCCAGCCCGACACCGACGTCGACGAAGCCGACGACGCCGGGTTCGACGGCGACGACGTCTGCCGCCGCAGCGCCGGGTACCCACTCTGAGGCTGCAACGACGACTGCGGCACTCGAGACGGTGTCCCCGCTGGCCGCGACTCCCGAGGCAGCCGAGCTTGCCGCCACGGGCCTCGACCGCCATCGGGTGGGCTGGGAGGCCGCGCTCGCCGGCGCGCTGGTCCTCGGCGGCGTCGGCCTCCTCGTGCTCAGTCGACGGCGCCCGGCCAAGGCCGTGGGTTCCCGGCGCAGGCAGGCCGGCGGTCGACGGCATTGACCAGCAGCGCCGCAGCGTCCCGGCCCAGGACACTTGTTCGTGGGCTCGGTCGCGTCGGCCTGCTCGTCGCTGCGCTCGAGCGCAATCGGATTGAGGGCGCCGGCCGCCGGCGAAGCCGCGCCGACGCCAAGTCACGTCGCGGTGGTCATTGCCGGGCAGGGCAGCTATTGCACGGCCTGGCACTCCGGCATGACCGGCGCCGATGCCTTGCAAGCGGTGGCGAGGGTGACCTGGGGGACCGGACCCTACGCCGGCGGGTTCGTGATCGGCATCAACGGCGTCGTCACGAATCCCACCCAGAAGTACTGGTCGTACTGGCATGGCAATGGAGGCGGCTGGTCGTACAGCGCGGCCGGCGCGACCGGGTACCAGGTGCCGGCCGGCGGCCTGGAAGGGTGGTCGATTTCCGTGACCAACGGCGCACTCACGTCACCGCCGCCGGCCAGCTACGCGGGAGTGTGCGCCGGAGCCGACGCACCTCCGGCTCCCCCGCCTCGGCCACCGGCCACCACCGCACCGGCCCATCCAGCCGCGTCGACGCCAAGGCCGGCGCCGGCGCCGGTCGGAGCCGCGACGAGCGCTGGCGGTGGAGCCTTCGACACGAGGTCCCGGCCCGGCAACCACGAACGACGCCAGCAAAGCCGGCGCCGGACCAGCAGGCGGCCGGCTGACTCCGGCGTCGGGTCAGGTGGCGGCGCATGGATCGTCCCGACCTCCGGCTTCGCGTACGCCGAACGGGACGTCTCGTGCGGCGTCGTCCCGGGCGTCTGTTGGAGCGATCGTCAGCGGATCGGCCTCGGCCACGTCCGGGCCGACCGTCGTGGACGCATCGCCGGCGTCTCGGGCGACGTCACAGGGTGCCGGTTCGCCATTGCCGCGTGATCCTCGGCGGCGGACTAGGACTCCTCCTGCTCGCGGCCGCCGGTGGGTATGCCTGGCGGCGAAGCCGAACCGGGTGATGCCGATGCGCGCCCGGAGCCGACAGCACGTCCAGCGACGGCTTCCCCGCGCGCTGCACCCGATGGCGTGGTGGATCTGGGCGATCGGGCTGGCCGTGGCTGCGAGCCGCACGACGAACCCGCTGATCCTGCTGCTCATACTGGCCGTCCTTGCGTTCGTGGTCGCCGCGCGCCGCACCGAGGCCCCGTGGGCGCGGGCGTTCAAGTACTACGTCGGCCTGGCGGGCGTGGTGATCGCCATCCGCGTGGTCTTCCGCGCGGTGTTCGGCGGCGGGATCACCCCGGACGACCACATCCTGGTCCGGCTGCCGCAAGTCCCGCTGCCGGGCTGGTTCGCCGGGGTACAACTCGGCGGCCCAGTATCCGTGGAGGCCATCCTCTCGGCCGCCGTCGATGGACTGCGCCTTGGCTGCCTGCTGTGCTGCATCGGCGCCGCGAACGCGCTCGCCAACCCGAAGCGGGCCCTGCGGGTGTTGCCCGGAGCGCTGTACGAGCTGGGGGTCGCGGTCGTCGTCTCGATCAGCGTCGCGCCGCAGTTGGTCGAGAGCGTGCAGCGCGTGCGTCGCGCGCGACGGCTACGCGCGGGGCGCACCTCCGGTCTGCGGGCGGTGCGCAGTGTCGCCATCCCCGTCCTCGAGGACGCCCTCGATCGGTCGCTGCGCCTCGCCGCGGCGATGGAGTCGCGTGGCTATGGCCGCGTCGGACGGGCCTCACCCGCATCGCGCCGGGCGACCGTGGTACTACTCGTCGCAGGGCTGCTCACGTTGTGCGCGGGAGCCTACGGCCTGCTGGATGCTTCGGCGCCGGCACTGCTGGGGTGGCCGACGTTGGTCGTCGGAGCGGTCTTGTGTTGCGCGGGACTGGCACTCGGCAGCCGCCGGGTCATCCGGACCCAGTACCGGCCGGACCCGTGGCGCTGGCCGGAATGGGTTGTTTCTACGTCCGGCCTCCAGGCCGGAGCCGCGCTCATCTGGCTCAGCCATACCGACCCGGCCGGGCTGCACCCGTCCTTGTATCCAGTGCAGTGGCCGGGGCTGCCTGCCCTCGCCGCCGTCGCACTCGTGCTCGCAGCCATCCCCGGCATCGCCGCACCGCCGACGCCGCGACCTGAACGGCCCGGTCCGCGCGTCGACCGCAAGCCGGACCGCACCACAATGACGCGGCCGCGAGCTGAGGTGCCCGCATGATCGACTTCGATCACGTCACGATCACCTATGCCGACGCCGATGCTCCGGTGCTTCGGGACGTGACCGTGCACATCGACGAGGGCGAGCTGTGCCTGGTTGTGGGTCAGACCGGCGCCGGCAAGTCGACGCTGCTGGGCGCGATCAATGGGCTAGTGCCGCACTTCTCGGGTGGCACGCTCTTCGGTGACGTGCGAGTGGCCGGACGCAGCACGCGGGACACCCCGCCCCGCGAGTTCGCCGACCTGGTGGGCGTCGTCGGGCAAGATCCGGTCGCCGGGTTCGTGACCGACACGGTCGAGGAGGAACTCGCGTACGGCATGGAGCAGCTGGCCGTGCCGCCGCCGGTCATGCGCAAGCGCGTCGAGGAGACGCTCGACCTGCTGGGCCTGGCCGACCTTCGTCATCGTGCGTTGCCCGAGCTTTCCGGTGGCCAGCAGCAGCGGGTCGCTATCGGATCGGTGCTGACCGCGCACCCGCCGGTCCTTGTCTTGGACGAGCCCACGTCGGCGCTGGACCCGACAGCGGCCGAGGAGGTGCTCGCCGCCGTCACCAGGCTCGTCCACGATCTCGGCGTTACGGTCGTGCTCGCCGAGCATCGCCTCGAGCGCGTCGTCCAATACGCCGACCGGGTCGTCCACGTCGCCGACGACGGAACCGTGACGGACGGTCCGCCGGCCACCGTGCTCCGGACGTCGTCGGTGGCTCCGCCCGTCGTCGAGCTCGGCCGGCGAGTGGGCTGGAATCCGCTGCCGCTGTCGATTCGGGACGCACGCCGGCGCGCCGGGCCGGTTCGCGACGTGATTGCCGGGCATCCGCTTCCGGCGCGCCGCGTACGGGCGCGCGATCCCGGCCCGGCCGTGCTTCGGGCGCGCAATGTCCTGGTGCGCTATGGCGACCTGGTGGCGGTTCGGGACGTGGATGTCGACCTGCGCGCCGGTGAGGTCATGGCCCTGATGGGGCGCAACGGGTCGGGTAAGTCGTCGCTGCTCTGGGCGCTGCAGGGCTCAGGCCGCCGGCAGGCCGGCGTCGTTTCCGTGCCTGGCCCGCAGGGGACGCACGACCCCCACCAGGTCTCCGCGGCGGACGCGCGGCGGCTGGTCGGCCTGGTTCCGCAGACGGCCAGCGATTTGCTGTACCTGAACTGTGTCGCCGACGAGCTGGCTCAGGCCGACCGCGAGGTCGGCGCCGAAGCCGGCCACACTCGCGCGCTGCTCGATCGGCTGGCGACCGGCCTTCCGGATCAGGCCCATCCGCGTGACCTCTCCGAAGGGCAACGCCTGGCACTCGTCCTGGCTATCCAGCTGGCCGCCGCCCCGCGGGTGATGCTGCTCGACGAGCCGACCCGCGGCCTCGACTACGGAGCCAAACGGGCACTGACAGGTGTCGTCGCCGATCTCGCCGCCGAAGGTCATGCGGTGGTGCTCGCGACGCACGACGTGGAGTTCGTGGCCTCGGCCGCGGATCGAGTCGTCGTCCTCGCGGACGGTGAGATCGTTGCTGACGGTCCGACCAGGGAAGTGGTCGTCGCGTCCCCGGCCTTCGCCCCGCAGGTGGCCAAGATCTTCGCGCCGCTGGCGTTCCTCACCGTGGATCAGGTCAGCGCGGCATGGTCCGAGGCGGCGGGCTGATGGCAACCGTGATCCGCTCCCGAGGACCGGTGGCCGTCCGAATGGGTGTCCGCCCAGCCGTGGCAGTTACGTTCGCCGCGTTCCTCGGCGTCGTCGCGTTCTGCTGGCCGTTCTTGGTGGCGCCGGGAAGAGTCGGTGCCACCTACGCTCCACCGCTGATCTTCGGACTGCTCCTCGCCTTGGTCCTCGCGGTTGTCCTCGCGGAAATTGCCGACGGTGGCATCGACGCCAAGGCACTGGCGATGTTGGGTGTGCTGTCCGCGATCGGTGCGGCCCTGCGACCGCTCGGCGCCGGAACCGCGGGCATCGAGACCGTGTTCTTCGTCCTCGTGCTGGGCGGCCGGGTGTTCGGGCCCGGCTTCGGATTTGCGTTGGGATGTACGACGCTGTTCGCGTCCGCGATCGTGACCGGTGGGGTCGGGCCTTGGCTGCCCTATCAGATGTTCGGCTGTGCGTTCGTCGGCATGTTTGCCGGGTTGCTGCCCTTCGCTCGTGGTCGACCGGAAGTCATGCTGCTTGCCAGCTACGGGGCGCTGTCCGGTTACGCGTTCGGGCTGTTGGTGAACCTCTCGTTCTGGCCGTTCTCCCTTGATCCGGGCAGTTCCATCGCTTACGTGCCAGGCTTGCCCTTCACCGACCAGGTGCACCGCTACCTCGTCTACGACGCGACGACGTCTCTCGGTTGGGATACCGGTCGCGCGGTCACGACATTCGTGTGCATCCTGCTCGCCGGTCCGGCCGTCCTGACGGCCTTGCGGCGAGCAGCCCGCCGCGCTGCGTTCGAGGCACCAGTTCGCATGACTGCGGCAGCCGGATCCGAGCCCGAATGATCGGGCGCGGCAAGATGTGAGGATGGGCGAGTCGTGGGCAGCGCAACCCACCGGGCCGCTGTCCGACCCGCTCGAGCCGACAGATCCACTCAGCGAAGTCGCGGCGGCCATCGAATGGCCTGACCTCCAAGCTGAGGCGGCGGCGCGGACCTGGCGCGCGGCTACCGGCGATGTCGACGGCGAGTTGGCGAACCTGGTCGAATGGCTGGCCGGTGTCCAGGGTTGCTTCCCGCCGCACGACCTGCGCCGGGCGCGACTGGTCCTGTTCGCCGCCGACCACGGCGTTGCCGAGGCCGGGGTCTCCGCCCGTCCGGCCGGATCGACGAACGTCCAGGCTGCGGATGCCGCTGCCGGCGCCGACCCATACGGCGGCCTCGCCCAATTTGCGAGGGCCGGGGTGCGAGTGGTCGATGTTGGGCTGCGCGAACCCGTTCCCGGCGTCGAGACTCGGGTGACGCGGCGCGGCACCGGCCGGATCGACCGCGAGAATGCGCTCACCGTCGATGCGGCTGAAGCGGCGATCCGGGCGGGGGCGTCGGTAGCGGATGAGGAGATCGACTGTGGTGCGGACCTGCTCCTCTCGGCGGCGCTCGGCGTCGGCGGAAGCACCGCCGCCGCGACCGTGATATCGGTCGTCACCGGGGTTGAGCCGGCGAAAGTCGTCGGCCGAGGAAGCGGAATCGATGACGACGCCTGGATGCGCAAGGTGGCCGCGGTGCGGGATGCGCGGTGGCGCAGCATGCCGCATCGGCAGGACCCGCGGAGTCTGCTCGCCAGCTGCGGCGGCGGAGATCTGGCGGCGCTCACCGGGTTCCTGCTTCGCGCGGCCAGCCGTCGCACCCCGGTGATCCTTGACGGTGTGGCCACTTTGGCGGCGGCGCTCGTCGCCCACGAGGTGTCGCCCCGCGCAATGCGCTGGTGGATGGTCGCTCACGCCATCTCCGACCGTGGATATCACGCCGCGCTGCCGCGCCTCGGCCTGAGTCCGATCCTCGATCTGCGCCTTCGGCGTGGCGACGGGGTCGGTGCCCTGATCTCGCTGCCGCTGCTGCGGGCCGCGGTGCGTCTTGCCGGCGGCGACACCGCCAGTGAGTGAGGGCGCGGACTTAGCGCCTTACCGCACGTGCGCTGGCACGAACGGGGGCTTGGTCACCTGGACATCGCTTCGGCGGCCGCGTACGTCCAGCCTGATCTCGTCGCCCGGCGCGACGCCAGCCGCCGTATTGATCAATGCCAGTCCAATGCCTTGCTTGAGCGTCGGCGAGAACGTTCCGCTTGTGACCTCGCCGATCGTCGCGTCCGCGGCGTCGAGCACCTTCATGTGCGGCCGGGGGATGTTCCGGTCGAGGGCCGTAATGCCCCACAGCGTGCGTACCGGGCCGGCTTCCTTCTCGGCGACGAGGTTCGTCCGGCCCCAGAACCGCGGCTTCTTCCACCCGACCGCCCAGGACAACCGGGCCTGGAGCGGTGAGATGTCGAGCGACAGGTCCTGCCCGTGTAGCGGGTAGCCCATCTCGGTGCGCAGCGTGTCTCGAGCCGCGAGACCAGCCGGCATCCCGCCGAGCGTGCGGATGACGTCGACCAGCGCATCCCACAGCGCTGGCGTGTCCGCCCATGACGGGATGAGCTCATATCCGTGTTCGCCGGTGTAGCCAGTACGGCAGATCCGCACCGGCCGGTCGCCGTAATCGGCGTCGGTGTAGGCCATGTAGTCGATCTCGGCCGGCAACCCGAGCCGATCCAACGCCTCTGCCGACCGCGGGCCCTGGACTGCCAGCACCCCGTAGTTGTGATGATTGTCGATGACCTCGATGCCGGGCGGCGCAGCGGCGGCGAGCCGGCGGACTACCTCAGCCGCGTTCGCCGCATTCGGAACCAGGAACGCCTCGTCCGGCGCGGCCAGGTAGGCGATGAGGTCGTCGACCACACCGCCGGAGTCGTCACAGCACAGCGTGTACTGGGCTTGGCCGGTTGTGATCCGGCCGAGATCGTTGGACAGGCAGTCGTTCACGAACTGCGCCGCTCCGGTTCCGCGCACCCGCGCCTTGCCGAGATGGGATACATCGAACAGCCCGACGGCCTCCCGTACGGCGGCATGCTCGCGCAGCACACCGCCGCCAGTCGCGGCGTATTCAATGGGCATCTCCCAGCCGCCGAAGTCGGCGAGCTTGGCTGCTAAGGCGACGTGCCGGTCGTACAACGGCGACCGCTCGAGATCCGACATGACCCGCACGCTACCGAGTGCCGATCTTCCTTGGCCGCCGCGGCCATAGCATGGCCGGCATGCCGTCCGTTTCTCTCGTTGACGCCAGCGCAGATCCCACGTCCGCGGCAGCCGTCGTGGTCGGCGTGCTGTCCGGCCCGGAGGGCGCGACGCTGGCGCCTGGTGGGGAGCCCGTCGACGCGGCGCTGGGCGGCCGGTTGACCGCGGCGCTGCACACCGTCGGCGCAACTGGCCGGCCGGACGAGGTAATTCCGGTCCCGACCCTCGGCCTTGCCCCGTTCCCACTCGTCATGGCAACCGGGCTGGGACCGCGCGGCGACAGTCCCCGGCTGGATACCGAGCAGGTACGGCGAGCAGTGGGGGCGGCCGTCCGCGAACTTGACCGCAGCCATCCGCGACATATCCACATCGCGGTGGGTGACGACGCAACCAGCGCCGCGGCGGTGCAGGGCGCGTTGCTCGGCGCGTACACGTACACCGCATACCGATCTGGGCCGGTCGGGTCCGCACTGCGCCGCATCACCGTGGCCGTGCCGAACCCCAGGGATGCCGTAACCCGCGCGGCAATACGTCAAGCGTCGGTGATTGCCGAGGCCGTCTCGCTCACCCGCGACCTGGTCAACGCCCCACCCAACGATCTTTACCCCGAGACGTTTGCCGACCGGGCGGCGGATGTCGGGTCTGCGGCCGGCCTGGACGTCGAGGTCCTCGACGTGCGGGCGCTGCGGCGCGGCGGCTATGGCGGCATTCTCGCGGTCGGCAGCGGCTCGACGCGCTCGCCGCGACTGGTCCGGCTGCACTATCGTCCGGCCCGCTCGCGATCCCGGGTCGCGCTGGTCGGCAAGGGGATCACGTTCGACTCCGGCGGCTTGAACCTCAAGACCGGCACGTCGATGAGCACCATGAAGTCCGACATGGGCGGCGCCGCGGCATGCGTGGCTGCGATAGCGGCGATTGCTCGGCTCCGCGTACCCGTCGAGGTGATTGCCACCGTACCTATGGCGGAGAACATGCCCTCCGGCAGCGCCTACCGGCCGTCCGACGTGGTCACCCTCCGCGGCGGACGCAAGATCGAGATCGCGAACACGGACGCAGAAGGCCGGGTGATACTGGCCGACGGCATCGTTCGTGCTGGTGAGGACGATCCGAACGCGCTGATCGAAGTGTCGACCTTGACTGGCGGTCAGCTGGTAGCGCTCGGCACCCGGGTCATCGGGGCGATGGGCGAGCCCGGCCTACGCGACCTGATCGTCTCCGCCGGGAACAGCACCGGCGAAGCGCTGTGGGCGATGCCGCTCCCCGACGAGCTGCGCGCGGGTCTCGACTCTCCGGTCGCCGACTTGTCGACCCTGCCAGGCGATGCCTTCGCCTCCATGCTGGTCGGCGGAGTGTTCCTCGGCGAGTTCGTGCCGAGCGACGTGCCCTGGGTCCACCTCGACATCGCCGGGCCGTCGTTCAACTCCCGCGATCCGTTCGGCTACACCCCGAAAGGTGGCACCGGCGCCGGCGTCCGGACGCTCATCGCGTCCGTCAACGCCCTTGCCGTGCAGGCGAGCTGATTCGCCGCTGGGACTAGCCGCTGGCCTTCGGGCCGTCGCCGACGGGCGGATGACGATTACGTCACGTGCTAAATCGGACCAATTGGGTTATGGTCGAGCGTATCCAGGACCCCAACGAAACTGCGTCGCCATGGCCACTTCGGGGAATGACCATCGCCCGCCAGGGCAGCCGGGCTCGAGACGTGGTCCGGCGTATGCCTCCATCTGGTTGCCGCGCCGATGGCGTCATCATCGCTTTGTCGCCGCTGTACTGATCACGATGGCCGTAACGGCAACGGTATCCGGCGCTACCGTCGCCGCCCGGCCAGCGACGGGCGAAGCTATCGCAACGTCCAGCGGATCGTTCGGATCCGTCGCGTCCGATCCGTCCGGGCCGCCGAGCATGAGCCCGCCGGGCGATCCGACCTCGCCGTTCCGGAGCCCGGCGCGATCTCCCAACGCGTTCCCGAACCAGTCGTTCCCGAACCAGCGGGTCGGCCCAACCGTCGGAAGGACCGATCCCGCGATGGTGTCGGCCCTGGCCGCCGGAGGGATTCCGGCCACGGCACTGGATGCCTACCGGCGGGCGGCCGCGGCGGCCAACCCGGCCTGCGGAATCACCTGGCCGCTGCTCGCCGCCATCGGCCGGGTGGAGTCGAACCACGGGCGATTTGCCGGCGCGGTCCTGCATAGCGACGGCCTGTCCGCCCCGCCGATCATCGGCATCCGGCTCGACGGGTCCCGCAGCGTCGTTGTCCGCGACACCGACGGGGGCCGTCTCGACGGCGACCGTACCTACGACCACGCGGTCGGGCCGATGCAGTTCATCCCATCGACGTGGGAGGCCTACCGCAGCGATGGCAACGGCGACGGCCGATACGACCCGTTCAACATCTACGACGCCGCCGCCGCCACCGCGAGGTACCTCTGCCAGGCCGGCGGAGATATGCGCACCGCTGCCGGTCAGCAGCGGGCGGTGTGGTCCTACAACCCGTCAACGAGTTATGTGTCCGAGGTACTCGCTCTCGAGGCCGCATACGCCGCGGGTGCCGGCATCGTAGTTCCGGTGCCGCCAGCCGTAATTCAGCCGCTGCCGCCGCCGGTCCTGCCGCCGGTGAACCCGGCGCCTCCGCTCGCCGCCAGCCCATCAGCTCACGCCACAGCGCCGCACGCGTCAGCGAGTCCGACCGCTAAACCGAAAGCGACCGCACACCCGACCCCGAAACCGACGACCGCGTCGTCTTCGCCGGGATCGACGTCATCTTCGTCCTCGTCCTCATCGGCCCCGTCGTCGTCCTCATCGGCCCCGTCGTCGTCCTCGCCGGCTCCGTCGTCCTCATCGTCCTCGTCGGCCCCGTCCTCTCCGGCCTCGTCCCCGTCGGCGCAGTCATCGAGCGCCGGGTCGACGGCCAGCTCATCGGCACCCCGCACGTGCTCCGCGGCGCCCACTCCTACGCCGTCGACGACCGCTGATCCGTCGGCCACGTCGACGGCATCGGACGCGCCCTCGCCGACCGCGACACCGAGCCCCAGCCCGAGCCCAACCACCCCGTCGCCGTCGCCCAGCCCCTGCTAGCCGGTAGCGCTCTGGCCGTCCTGCGAGGTAGGTACGCCGGTCTGCCCAGTCGCCTTGCGGTGCGCCGTCCAGTCCCGCATCCGCTGCGGATAACCGACCACGCCCACGTCGTAGAGCGGTATCCCATTCTTCCGGGCGAACCGCCGCGCCGCGTCGGCGCCCTGGACGCGACGGCGAGTCCACTCACCGGTCGCGGCGACGAGCACGATCGTGGTCTCCGTGACCGTGGTGCGCGGTTCCAGGTAGGCCTCAACTCCAGCCCGGGACTTGACGAAGTTCGCGAGGTGTTCCATGTCGGCCGCGTTTCCAGTGCGCAGTTGGCCCGATCGCGCCTTCCCTCCGAACAGAGCCACCCGAACTCCTCCTACCGTCGTCTCATCCATGATGGCATCGGCAGGGACTGCCCTGCGTAATCAGAGGGTCTAGTGCCAAGATGGATCGGCGAACTCATCTACCACGCACAGGAGTCTCTTCGTGGCCGAGCACCAAGCCGATGTCGTCATTCTCGGAGGCGGAAGCGGCGGTTATGCCGCTGCGCTTCGCGCGGCCGAACTCAACAAGTCGGTCATCCTCGTAGAAAAGGACAAGGTCGGCGGGACCTGCCTGCATCGTGGCTGCATCCCGACCAAGGCCTTACTCCACGCCGGCGAGGTAGCCGACCTGGCCCGGGAAAGCGAGCAGTTCGGGGTGCAGGCCTCCCTCAATGGAATCGACATGGCCGGCGTGAACAGTTACAAGGACGGCGTCGTCACGCGGCTGTACCGGGGACTCCAGGGGCTCATCAAGAGTCGCGACATCACGGTCGTCGAAGGCGAAGGACGGCTCGCCGGCCCGCGCACTGTCGCCGTAGGAGACGACGCCTACACAGGCACTGACATGATCCTCGCGAGCGGGTCGTACTCCCGGACGCTGCCGGGCCTGACGATCGACGGGGAGCGGGTACTCGCGAGTGAGCATGCCCTGGAACTGGATCGGGTTCCCGGCTCGGTCATCGTCCTCGGCGGCGGCGTCATCGGCTGTGAGTTCGCCAGCATATGGAAGTCGTTCGGTTCCGAAGTGACGATCGTTGAGGCATTGCCGCACCTCGTGCCCCTCGAGGACGAGGCAAGCTCCAAACTGCTGGAGCGTGCCTTCCGCCGACGCAAGATCAACTTTAAGGTGAACGTTCGCTTCGAGCGGGTGGAGCACACCTCCTCCGGTGTCCGCGTGCTGCTCGAAGGTGGCGAGGCTCTCGAAGCCGAGCTGCTGCTCGTTGCCGTCGGGCGTGGCCCAACATCCGATGGCCTCGGCTATGAGGAGTACGGGGTCACTCTCGATCGAGGATTCGTCGTCGTGGACGAGTTCTGCCGGACCAGCGCCCCAGGCGTGCGCGCGGTCGGTGACCTTCTGCCGACGCTCCAGCTCGCCCACCTTGGCTTCCAGGAGGGCATCCTGGTCGCCGAGCACATCGCCGGCCTGCCAGTCGTCCCGATCGACTACGCGGGTGTCCCCCGCATCACCTATTCCGACCCGGAAGTGGCGTCCGTCGGCCTCACCGAGGCACAGGCCGCCGAACGCCTGGGCGCGGACAAGATCACCACGTTGACGTACGACCTCGGTGGCAATGGCAAGAGCCAGATCCTCAAGACGCAGGGCGCGGTCAAGCTCGTGGCGGAGAAGGACGGCCCGGTACTCGGCATCCACATGGTCGGTGCCCGGGTCGGTGAACTGGTGGCCGAGGCGCAGCTGATCTACAACTGGGAAGCGGTGCCCAGCGAGGTCGCCCAGCTCGTCCACCCGCACCCCACCCAGTCCGAGGCCATCGGCGAGGCGCACCTCGCGTTGGCGGGCAAACCGCTGCACGTCCATAGCTGACCTATCCGGCCCATCCAAAGGAGTCGTTGCATCCATGTCGGTCTCCGTGACCATGCCGCGCCTCGGTGAAAGCGTCACCGAAGGCACCGTGACTCGCTGGCTGAAACACGAAGGAGACCAGGTGGAGGCCGACGAGCCTTTGCTGGAGGTCTCCACCGACAAGGTCGACACCGAGGTGCCCTCGCCGGCCTCCGGCGTGCTGACCTCGATCAAGGTCCAGGAGGACGAGACGGTCGATATCGGCGTTGAGCTCGCCGTCATCGGCGATGCGGCCGGAGAGGATTCGTCGGCGCCAGCGGTCGAGGAAGGTCCCGCGGAGCCCGAGCCCGAGCCGGAGCCTGCGCAGGCGCCACCGCCCTCCGAGCCCGAAAGCGCGCCGGCCGCCGAGGCGGAGCCGGAACCCGCCGCACCAGCGCGAGCGGAGCCCGAGGTCGCCGCCGAGCCACCGGAGGCAACGACCGCGCCGCCCGCACAGGCTCCCACGCCGGCACAAGCTCCGCCGCCCGCACAGGCTCCCGCGCCCGCGCAAGCTCCGCCGCCCGCGCAGGCGCCTGCACCGCTGTCGGCGGCGGCGCCGTCCGAGGTCGCCGAGGCGAATGCGGATGACGAAGAGGTCGCCGGCACGTACGTCACCCCGCTGGTCCGACGGCTAGCGAGCGAGAACGGGGTCGACCTGTCCACCGTGACCGGCACCGGCGTGGGCGGTCGAATCCGCAAATCCGACGTGCTTGCCGCCGCCGAGCGGGCCGCCGAGGCCGCCCGGGACTCGGAAGCAGCCGAACGCAGCCAGGCCGCACAGGCGGCCCGGACCGAGCCCGCTGGCGTCGACGCAACAGCCCCGGCCGAGGAGAGCCGCGTCGCCGCCGCGGACGCTCGCGGTCGCGTGGAGAAAATGAGCCGGCGCCGGCAGCTCATCGCGGCCCGCATGGTGGAGTCCCTGCAGGTATCGGCGCAGCTGACCACCGTCGTCGAGGTCGACGTCACGACGATTGCCCGGCTTCGCGAGCGGGCCAAGGCCGACTTCCAACGGCGGGAAGGCGTCAAGCTCACGTTCCTGCCGTTCTTCGCCGCCGCCTTGGTCGAGGCGCTCAAGGTCCATCCGGTGCTGAATTCCTCGATCGATCTGGAACAGAAGACGATCACCTATCACGGGGCCGAGCACCTCGGCATCGCCGTGGACACCGAGGCCGGACTGACCGTCCCGGTCATCCACGATGCCGGCGACTTGAACCTGGCCGGGATCGCTCGCAAGATCGCGGATCTCGCCGAACGCACCCGTAGCAACAAGATCAGTCCGGATGAGCTCGGCGGCGGCACGTTCACTCTGACCAACACCGGAAGCCGCGGGGCACTGTTCGACACGCCGATCATCAACCAGCCTCAAGTGGGCATTCTCGGAACCGGGACAGTCGTCAAACGGCCGGTTGTCATCAGCGACCCGAATCTCGGCGAGACGATCGCCGTGCGCTCGATGGTCTACCTTGCGCTGTCCTACGACCACCGCATCGTCGACGGCGCGGACGCCGCGAGGTTCCTCGGCACCATCAAGGAGCGGCTCGAGGGCGGCAACTTCGAACGCGCGCTGGGGTTGAGCTGAGCCGACGCGGCGCCCGGCGGCGATGAGGGTCTTGCTCGCCGGCGCCTCCGGCCTACTGGGTCAAGCCTTGCGGCGCGCGCTGATTGCCAACGGAGACACCGTGCGCGTCCTGGTGCGCCGGGAGCCGCGGGACGGCGTCGAGACCGAATGGCATCCGGAGCGCAGTGAGCTCGATCCGTCCGTGCTGCGCGACGTGGACGCGGTGGTCTGCCTGTCCGGAGTCAGCCTCGGCCGTCGACGATGGTCGGACCAGGTCAAGCGCGAGATCGTCGCGAGCCGGGTCCAGCCAGTAGCCACCGTTGCCCGGGCGCTGGCCGAAACACCGGACCGGCCGTCGGTGTACATCACCGCGTCCGGCGCCGGGTGCTACGGCGATACCGGCAGTCGAGTCATCGACGAGTCCGCCCCGTACGGCAATACCTTCCTGGCGGGCGTGTGCCGACTCTGGGAGGGCGCTGCTGATCCAGCGGCGTTCTCCGGAGTGCGGGTGGTCCACCTGCGCAGCGGCCCGGTGCTGGCGGGTGGCGGTGACCTCATGAAGCGTTTGAAGCCGATCATCTGGCTCGGCCTTGGCGGTCGGCTGGGCTCGGGAGAGCAGTTTCTACCGTGGATCTCGCTCGCCGACCACGTCGCCGCGATGCGTTTCTTGCTGACGGCCGATGTGTCCGGCCCGGTGAACATGAGCGGTCCGGAGCCGGCCCGCAACGCCGAGGTCATTGCCACGATGGCTCGGCTGATGCACCGCCCGGCGGTGCTGCCGGTGCCCGCCTTCGCCATCAAGGCCGTGCTGGGCGGTATGGCCGAGGAGATCCTGATCGGCCAGCGAGCGATTCCGAAACGACTGCTCGATGCCGGGTTCGCCTTCCGGCACCCGACCTTGGACGCGGCGTTGCGTGCCGCGCTGACCAACGGGTCATCCGGGTAGCTGGCCGGCTATGCGGTATTGGCCGCGCACCCGGGCGAGTTCAATACGCAGTCCGGTCGGCCCAGTGCCGGCCGCGTGACCATTGACGACACCGTTGCAGCGCAAGGTCGACGGCGAGAGCCGTGCCGTCGCGCGGACACTCCACCGTCCGGCGGCCGGGACTGACGCTTGAACGTTGCGGAATTCTGTATGAGCGCCTACCAACCCACATCCGACGGGCACGAGCCGCCGCAGCATGGCTCCGTCCTCGTCCAACAAGCGTCCGGGAACGTACACCTGCGCGAGTAGCCCGACATCGCGGCGAGCAAAGGCGTGCTGGCGAAGGTCGTCCAGCCGGCGCAAGACGTCGGCGGCCGACGACGAGCTGCCCGAGAGCGTCGAGGCGTTCGACGCAGCTGGCGCGGAGAACGTCGGCTGGCGGGCCGCGTCCGCTGGGCTGGGCCGACCGGACCACAGCAGCCCTCCGCCGAGCGCGATTCCGCCGACGACGAGCACGGTGACCCCTAGGCGGAGCGAACGACGCACCGACGGCGCGCCGACCGAGCAATCGGCGGAAGCGTCCGGGTGACGGCGGCAAGGTCGGCCGGGCCGGCGCTCTGACGCGATGGGTCAGCGCGCCTTCGTGCCCGGGCGTTGCCGGAGCCGGACCGGGACGGTCAAAGGGCGGGCGGCCGGGATCGTTCACCGCCGGGTGGCCAAGCCGGCGAAGGGCCACGGCTCGATGCGCGCCGCGCTCTCGAGGGCTAGCCAACACTCGACGGGCAGCGTCTCGGCCCACTCCCGTCGCGCGCTCCGGCCGGCGACCCGCACTCAGCTCGACGGGCATGGGTACGGCGCTGTGCCGTAGATCAAGCGCGAACTCCGCCGCGGTACACCGCAGGTGTGGTTCAGCCACCAATGCCTGCTCGAGAACAGCCGCCACCGGTGGTGGCAGCACCGCAAACCGTTCGGGCAGGTCGCCGAGGTCCCCGGCTGCGGCATCGGCCAGGATTTCTGCCGTTGTCGTCCCGCGCCATACCGGGGAGCCGGTCAGCGCCCGCATCGCGACCGCGCCGAGCATGAACACATCGCTGCTCGGCCCCGGAGCACAACCGCGCGCGACGGCAGGGTCGACGTACTCCGGGGTGCAGCGAACCGCGACAGAGTCGCCGACGATCCGTCCCACGCCGAGATCGGCCAGCATCGGCAACCCGATCGCCGTGAACAAGACATTTCCTGGCGTGACATCCCCGTGCAGCACGCCAAGCTGATGCGCATAGGCCAGTGCGGCAGCGATCGGTGCGAGCGCCGTGACCACTTCGCCGACGGCGAGCCGGCCGCGCCGCGCAAGCAAATCGGCGAGCGATCCCCCGTCGGCGAGATCGAGCACCAGGACAGCGGCATCCGGCGTCGGAATCAGGGCGTGCAGGCGAATTAGGTGGGGGTGGTCCAAGGCGGTCAACAGTGCCGCCTCGGTCCGAGCCGCGCGCAGCGCATCCGACTCCGTCAGCGCGACTCGCTTGAGGGCTACCTGCTCGCCGGTCGCCGCGATGCGGGCAGCCCACACCTCGCTGGAATTACCCGAACCGAGCAGCTCACCGATCATGAAACCGGGGAGCCGCCATCGCGCACCGCCCATGGCCACGCAGGCTAGGCGCTTTCGTCGACTCCTGTCGTCCGTTATCCACAGGCGCCCAACAGCCCGATGATCTTGGACTTATCGACATGATTCGGCGACAAGTCCAAGATCATCAACGGGCAAGTAAGGCTGGTCAGCGTTGATGACGAGACCACGGACCAAGTCGGCGACCTTGGCGAGGCGAGACGAGGCCGACTTACTCGGCGACGCTGACGAAACTCGGCGGAGGCTCACTCGGCGACGTTGGCGAGTCGTCCTTGGCGAGTCGGGACGGCCACCAGATCGGTTTGCCTATGTCATAGCTGAGCGCCGGGACAAGGATCGAGCGGACCACGATGGTGTCAAGAAGAACACCGAACGCGACCGCGAACCCAAGCTCAGCCAAGAACACCAGCGGCAGCACCCCGAGAACCGCGAAGGTCGCGGCGAGCACGAGGCCGGCGGACGTGATGACACCGCCCGTCACGGCCAGGCCCCGAATGATGCCCTCCCGAGTCCCGAACTTCAGGGTCTCCTCACGGACGCGCGTCATCAGGAAGATGTTGTAGTCGATGCCGAGAGCGACCAGGAACACGAATGCGAACAACGCAAATGCCGGATCGGCGTTGTCGAATCCGAAGATGTGATTGAACACGAACGCGCTCACGCCGAGCGTGGCCGCGAAGGAGAGCACGACCGTCAAGATGAGCAAGATCGGCACAAGTATCGCCCGGAGCACTATCGCGAGTACGACGAGGATCACGCCCAAGACGATCGGGATGATCAGATCGCGGTCGTGCTCCGACGCCTTCTTCGTGTCGTATTGAATGGCAGCTTGACCGCCGACGATCGCGTCCGCACCCGGCACCGCGTGGACCGCCGTTCGGATGTCCTGAACGACCTTGGCGGCCTGAGGAGTGTCATATCGGTAGTTCATGATCGCGTCGATCGGTAGTCGACCGTCGACCTCAGCCACCTGTAGCGCCGCGGGCGCGCAGCCCTGCCCGAGAGATGCCCGCGCGGCCGGCGGCAATTTCGCGAGCTTGGCATAGTCGACCTCGACGCACACCGAGCCCGGGGTCTGCGCAACTCCCGGAACCTTGGAGGCCGCCTGGATCACGGCGTCCTTCTGGTTGGCGTTGGCGATGATCACGGCCGGAGCGCCGGCGCCGGAGTCGAAGCTCGCGTCGAATATCTTCTGGCCGACCACTGCCTCCGGGTTGTTGGTGAAGCTGTTGGTGATGGTTAGCCCGTCTGCCTTCAGTCCGGTGAGCAGCGCAGCGCAGCCCATGAGGATGACCGTTGCGGTGATCCAGTACGGCCTGGCGTGGCGTCCGATTGTCTGCGCGAAACGCCCCCACCGCCCGTGTGTGGCGATGTCGGTCTTGTGGTCCAGTTTCGGAATTCGTGGCCAGAAGATCCAGCGGCCGACGAGCAGCGCCGCAGGAAGGAAGGTCAGCATCACGCCCAGCGTGCAGGCGATGCCGATCGCACATACCGGCCCCAGGCTTCGGTCAGAGTTCAACTCACCGAACGAGAGGCACAGCAGGCCGAGGATGACCGTCAGGCCGGACGCGGCGATCGCGGGCGCCGCACCGCGCCACGCGTGCATCATCGCTTCTAACCGATGTTCGTAGTTGTGCAATTCCTCGCGATAGCGGCTGGTGAGCAGTAGCGCGTAGTCCGTTCCCGCGCCCAGCACAAGAACGAACAGAATGCCCTGGCTTTGCCCGTTGAGGGTCAACACGTCGTGCTTCGCCAGCTGATAGATGATCAACGAAGCAGAGCCGAGAGCGAGGATCGCGCTGACTATCGGGAAGAACCACAGCACCGGGCTGCGGTACACCACCAACAGGATGAGGATGACGACCAAGCCGGCAGCCATGAGCAGGGTGCCGTCGATACCGCTGAACGAGTCGATGAAAGCCACCAACAGCCCGCCCGGACCAGCGCTGTGGATGACGAGGCCCTCCGGCGCGTCCGCCTTGGCCGCCTTGATGACGTTCTTCTCGACGTTGACCAGATCCGTGCCCTGGACACTGACGTCGCCTTCCTTGCCGATCAGCGGGACCGAGATGCTGGCGGTCGTGTTGTTCTTCGTCGAGTAGCGCGGCGGCGCCACCTCGTCGGCAGCGACGCCCTTGATGGACTTGAAGGTCTGCGCGTCCGCGGCGATCTTCGCCTTGTCGGCTTCGGTCAGCCCACTGTCGCGTTGGTAGACGATGAATCCGGGCACTGATTGCACGGTCCGGTATTGCTCCGACGCCTTGTCCACCTTCGTCGACTCGGCTGTCGCAGGCAGATAGGCGGCGTTGTCGTTCTTCTGAACCTCGGTCAGCTTGCCCGTGAACGAGCCGCCGGCCAGCCCGAACAACAGCCAGAAGACGGCCAGCCCGCCGATGACCCATACCGCGATCGGCTTGCGCTGCTTGGGCGGCCTCGGCTCCTCGGCCAATACGGGCGCGTCTGGCGCCTGTCGGCTGGACATGAGCCCCTCCTGATCGTGCGGAAATAGCGTCGCGGACTCAACCGTAACTGGGCGGTCGAGCCATTTGCGCGGCCGGTGCTGCAGGCGAGCAGTGGTGAACGTACGACACGGCTCTGACACCCATGAACGGCCCTGTGGACACGGCCGGGCCGGCGGCGTAGCGTCGACGCGGTGAGCGAGCTGCACGTGATCCGCGCCGGGCTCCTCCCATACCAGGACGCCTGGCGGATGCAGCGCGAGCTGCACGAGGCCCGCGTGGCCGACACCGCGCCGGATACCGTGTTGCTCCTGCAGCACCCTCCCGTTTACACGGCGGGCAAGCGCACCGAACCCTGGGAACGACCACTCGACGGCGCGCCCGTCATCGAGGTCGATCGCGGCGGGAAGATCACCTGGCATGGCCCAGGGCAACTCGTCGGCTATCCGATCGTGAAGCTCCCCCGCCCACTTGACGTCGTCGCCTACGTCCGCCGGATGGAGCAGCTGCTGAGCGACGTCTGCGCCGAGTTCGGCCTGTCGACGATGCGCGTACCGGGACGGACCGGAGTATGGCTGCCCGCCGATGCCGATCGCCCTCAGCGCAAGGTCGCCGCGATCGGGATTCGCGTCTCGCGGCGGGTGACGCTACACGGTTTCGCCTTGAACTGTGACGCCGATCTCAGCTGGTTCGACCGGATCGTGCCGTGCGGGATCAACGACGCCGGCGTGACGTCGATCTCGGCCGAGCTGGAGCGAAACGTCGCGGTCGCGGACGTGTTGCCCGTCATCGAGCGACGCTTGCCTACCCTCCTCGACACGGAGCTCACGACAGCTCGGTCATCACGACAACTAGCCTTGAGATCATGAGCCTCGCCCGGCCGCCTATTCCGCAGACTGCCCCCAACGGGCGTCGCCTGCTCCGGCTGGAGGCGCGTAACGCCGAGACCGCGATCGAACGGAAGCCACCCTGGATCAGGACTCGCGCCCGGATGGGCCCGGAGTACACGCACCTGCGACAGCTGGTCGCGGACGCCGGCCTGCATACCGTGTGCCAGGAAGCGGGCTGCCCCAACATCTACGAGTGCTGGGAAGACCGGGAGGCGACATTCCTCATCGGCGGCGAGCAATGCACCCGGCGCTGCGATTTCTGCCAGATCGATACCGGACGCCCGGCGCCTCTCGACCGCGACGAGCCCCGACGGGTGGCCCAGGCGATCGCCACGATGCAACTGCGGTACGCCACGGTGACCGGTGTGGCTCGCGACGACCTGCCCGACGGTGGCGCGTGGCTGTATGCCGAGACGGTCCGCGAGATTCATCGGCGCAACCCCGGGACTGGCGTCGAACTGCTCATCCCGGACTTCGACGGCAAGCCTCGTCAGCTGGCTGAGGTGTTCGGCTCCCACCCTGAGGTGCTTGCGCACAACGTGGAGACGGTGCCCCGAATTTTCAAGCGGATCCGGCCGGCATTCCGTTACGAGCGCTCGCTCGATGTGATCGCCCGCGCTCGGGCGGCTCGATTGGTGACCAAGTCCAATTTGATCCTCGGCCTCGGTGAGACCCGCGACGAGATCAGCCAGGCACTTCGTGATCTGCGCTCCGCCGGCTGCGAGCTGGTCACCATCACTCAGTACCTGCGACCGTCGGCGCGCCACCATCCAGTGGAGCGCTGGGTTCATCCGGATGAGTTCGTCGCACTCCGCGACGAGGGAATTGATCTCGGCTTCGCCGGTGTGATGAGTGGCCCGTTAGTGCGGTCGTCATACCGGGCAGGACGGCTTTATCAGCAAGCCATTGACGCCCGCGCTCTCGCAGCACAGGACTGATCTGGGCCGAATCGTCAGGCCCGCCGGGGCCTATCCTGGATCCCATGGCGAAAGCTGCTAGGCCGAGCAAGGCTGCCAAACCTACCCGCGAGGAGAAGAAGGCGGCGCGTGCCGCCAAGTGGCAGAAGCGGCGCGATACCTGGCGAGCTATGGGTCAGGCCTTCACGCTCACCCGCAAGAACGACCCGCGATTCATCCCGTATCTGGTGATCTTCGGTGTCGGCGCGGCCGCGGTCGTCTACGTGGTCAGCTTCTTCGTCACCGGCTCGCCGTGGTACGGCATCCCCATCGCGGTAACCGCCGGTCTGCTCGCCGCACTGTTCACATTCAGTCGGCGCGCCCAGAAGTCCATGTACAGCCAGGCCGAGGGAACGCCCGGCGCAGCGGTATGGCTGCTGCAGAACCAAGTCCGGGGCGATTGGCGCACGACGCCGAGCGTCGCCGGCACCGCGCAACTGGATGCCGTCCACCGGGTAGTCGGCCGACCGGGCGTGGTGTTGGTCGGCGAGGGTGCGCCAAACCGAATCCGGGGGCTGCTCGCCCAGGAGAAGAAGAAGGTGGCGAGAGTGGTACCGGACACGCCGATCTACGCCATCGTGGTGAGCCCGGAGGGGGGCGATGTCGCGCTCGGCGGCCTGGCGCGCTATCTGTACAAATTGCCGCGGAATCTCACCAAGGACCAGGTCGCGACGCTCGAGCGTCGGCTCCAAGCACTCAGTTCCGGACGCCCGCCACTGCCCCAGGGGCCGATGCCGGCCGGCGCAAAGATGCGCAACGTGCAGCGGACGGTGCGTCGTCGGTCCTGATCCATGACGGCACCCCTACGGACTTATCCCGGAGAGCGGTTGGGACTGCCGCGCTCGGGGTCCGGGTCCGTGGCTGACATCGGTCCTCGCATCGTCGCGTTCCTCGTCGACTGCCTGGCCTCGGGCCTGGCCGCGGCCGCCGTGATCGCGATCTTCTCCAGCCACGAGCGGTCCGATTTCACGTCTCGCCTGCCGGGCAACTGGAGCCTCGTCGCCTTCGCCGTGGACTACGTCGGCGGGCTGCTGGTCGCGGGCCGCACCGTCGGCATGTATCTCACCGGGATCCGGGTCATCCGCGTCGACCGCAAGGAGGCAGTCAGACCACTCGGCGCGATCGTGCGCACGGTGCTTCTGATGCTGCTCATCCCCGCTTTGATCTGGGACAGAGATCGTCGGGGCTTGCACGACCGCATCGCGCAGACCGTCGTCATTCGGAATTGACCCGAATTGACGCCCTCAGACCGGGCATTTCCTCTCAAAGACCTCGGCCCATATTCGGTGAGCCCGAGGGGCCGGCTCCGACCCCACGGTGAGCGCGTAACGTCTGCGAAACAGTCGAGATATCCCGCAGCAACCGCGCGTACTTAGCGTCAACTAGCCACTGTCACCGTGTTCCCGGAGGATGGATGTTCACCAGTTCCGAAGAGGTCCTGCGCTTCATCAAGGACGAGGCCATCGAGTTCGTCGACGTGCGCTTCACGGACCTCCCCGGCCAGCAGCAGCATTTCAATGTGCCCGCCGCCGGATTGACCGCGGACTTCTTCTCCGAAGGTGTCATGTTCGACGGATCATCGATCCGCGGCTTCGCCGCCATCCACAAGTCGGATATGAAGCTGATCCCGGATCCGGCGACGGCGTTCGTCGACCCGTTCCGCGTAGCCAAGACGCTCAACATGAACTTCTCGATCCTCGAGCCGCGCACCGGAGAGCCGTACGAACGTGACCCACGTCAGGTGGCGACGAAGGCGGAGGCATACCTCAAGTCCACCGGCATCGCCGACACGGTCTACTTCGGCCCAGAAGCTGAGTTCTACGTCTTCGACGACGTGCGGTTCCAGACGTCGCAGAACGAGGGCTTCTATCACATCGATTCTATCGAGGGCGCCTGGAATACCGGGCGCGTCGAAGAGGGCGGCAACCGAGGTTACAAGCCCCGGTACAAAGGGGGGTACTTCCCGGTTCCCCCGATGGACCACTACGCGGACCTGCGGGACCAGATGACTGCTGCGCTGATCGCGGCCGGCATTGGGATCGAGCGTGCGCACCACGAGGTCGGCACGGCCGGTCAAGCGGAGATCAACTACAGGTACAACACCCTCACCCACGCGGCCGACGAGGCTCTGAAGTTCAAGTACATCGTCAAGAACGTCGCGTGGGCTAACGGCAAGACAGCGACGTTCATGCCGAAACCGCTCTTCGGCGATAACGGTTCGGGCATGCATTGCCACCAGTCGCTCTGGAAGGAAGGCGCGCCGCTGTTCTACGACGAGCTCGGCTACGCCGGCTTGTCCGACATTGCTCGGCACTACATCGGCGGGCTGTTGCACCACGCGCCGTCGCTGCTCGCGTTCACGAACCCCACCGTGAACTCGTATCACCGACTTGTCCCCGGCTTCGAAGCTCCCGTGAACCTCGTATACAGCTCCGGAAACCGGTCAGCATGCGTCCGGATCCCCATCACCGGGACCAACGCCAAGGCCAAGCGAATCGAATTCCGGATCCCGGACTCGGCCTGCAACCCGTACCTCGCGTTCTCCGCCATGATGCTCGCCGGCGTCGACGGCATCCGGAACAAGATCGAGCCACCCGCGCCGGTCGACAAGGATCTGTACGAATTGCCGCCGGATGAGGCCGCCGCTATCGCCCAGGTGCCAGGGTCGCTCGACGAGGTGCTCATCGCTCTCGAAGCCGACAACGAGTACCTGCAGGAAGGTGGCGTCTTCACCGCGGATGTGATCGAGGCCTGGATCACGTACAAGCGGACCAACGAAATCGACCCGATCCGGCTCCGCCCGCACCCGCACGAATTCGAGCTCTACTACGACGTGTGACCAGTCGCGACGCTGGAGGCCCCGGATTCCGGGGCCTCCAACGTTGCGGAGGCCTGCGAGCGAGGGGCCGGTACGCAGCGGGTACGCAGGAGATTCGCTCCGTTCGCGGATGGACAGCGTTGCTGCCGCCCGACGGCTCACCTCACACTCGCGCCGCGGCGGTCCCGCGGCTGTCTGATCGCACGAGAGTTGTCCGCGGCATGGCGAGGTCGCCAGAGTTCGCGGCCGCTGGTCTGTGTCAGTTTCCGAACAGGTGCGCGTTCGAGTCGCGGCGCTCGGCGTAGACGGCCGCCACGGCAGCGCGCGATGACTCGTCGGTGTCCGGCCACAGGTGACCGTAGATGTCGAGGGTCGTCTTCGCCGATGCGTGGCGCAGTCGCGCCTGCACCGTCTTGACGTCTAGTCCGGACGCGATCAGAAGGGAGGCGAAGTAATGGCGGAGATCGTGAGACCGGAAGCCTTGAGGCAGACCCTCAATGTAATCGCGGGCATCCCGCATGGCGCGCTGAATCGCCCACGGACCTGCGGGCCGCCCTATCTCGTTCGTCACGATCGTCTGCCCGTTGCCCACGGCAAGGGCTGCTGACAGCTCCAGCGCCAGCTCGTTCGGAACCGGTATTGGCGTCCTGCTCGTATCTGACTTCAGGGGCTCGGCGGGCCATTGGATAGTGGGGATGACGACACCGCGCATGAAGTCGACGTCCTCCGGCCGCAGCGCCGCAGCCTCGGCCAGCCGGAGGCCGGCGTGCGCGCCCAAGAGAATCGCTGGACGTATACCAACCGGGACCGCGTCGTACAGCGCCCACACCTGGGCGGTGGTCGCGACGTAGGGCGTCTGCGACCCAGCGCCAGGTGAGGTCCGTCGCGAGCATGGATTGCGTGGCACGATCCCGTCATGCACAGCGTCGCTGAACAGCTGAGACAGGCGTGCGTGCAGTGCATACACGTAAGACTCGGCGCGACCGTCCGCCTTGAGCTTCGCCGTCCAGCCCTTCACGTCGGACGGCTTCACGGCCGACAGCGGAACCGGCCCGAAGCGCTCCTTGATGATCTTTATGTGGACTTCGGCTTGACGCACCGTCGACTTGCGGCGGGTGCGGTACCCGTCGAGCCAGATATCACACCACTCAGAGACCGTGGTTCTCGCCGCCTTCGGCGCGACGTGATCACCACGGACGAGGGAGGCGGTCACCGAGTTGATCCACTTCTGCGCGTCGACCTTCCGGCCGAAAGCGCGCGTGTATTCACGGCCGGCGTCGTCGACGTACCGCGCTCGCCACCGCAGACCACGACCATCGCGTGCGGATGGGCTCTCCACGAGGTTTCCGTCTCGGTCCTTGACACGCTTGCGCCACAGGTCCTCGACGCCGGCGCGCAAACCCCGTCGTGCTGCCATCAATTTCCTCGGCTCTCGTCTTCCTTGCTCACCAGCTGCGTTGCACTTCTCAATACCGCGGGCCACTGACAATCGCTATCGAGTGCCGTCGGTTTGCCGATCATGCCCCCGCTCGCCGGCGAGCTCTATGCTTGGCTCGTGACAAGGGTGAAGCAGCCGAAGCAACCGCGGGTGGAGGTCCTTCAGCCGGCGGATGCGCTGCACCGTGCTGCCGAACTGCCCAGGCGCGACCAGCTGGTAATCGAGGACGTGCCCGATCTTGATTGGACTCGCTTCCAGCAGGCTCTGACCGAGGCGTGACGTTGCCAGCCTCGCCGCCCGTGGTGGTCGACACCATGGTCGTGAGCTGGCTGCTCGACTCGCGCCCCGATGGCGGATCGCTACCGGAAGCTGATCGGCACCGCCCCCGTACTACTGGCGTTCCAGACCGTCGCTGAGTTGCGTTACGGCGCTCTGCGCGCCGGTTGGGGTGAGTTGCGCCGGCGGCGCCTCGAACGCTCCGTCGCGAGATTGACCGTGGTGCAGCCGGATGACGAGATGCTGACCGTGTACGCCCAGCTGCGCGCCGACTGCCGGCGGGCCGGCCACGCGCTCGGCGACAAGACCCACGACGGCGATCGCTGGATTGCCGCGACAGTACTTCGTCTCGACTGTGCGCTGGTATCGCACGATGGACTCTTCCGGAACATCCCCGGGCTGCGGCTCGTTACGGCCGCCGCACCTTGACACAGCTGTCATGCAGCCTGTGGGCCGTCGTCGTTGTACTGCTGCTCGATCCAGGCTAGGACGTCGCTGAGCCAGTAGAAGACGCGGCGGCCCATGCGGAAGCTGCGCGGACCGCTGCCTTCGTGTCGCTTGAAGCGCAGGGCGGCGACGGGCATGTGAGTCAGTTCAGCGACTTCGTCGCTGGTGAGCAATCGGTCGTCCTCGCCGTGCGGGTGCTGCGGACCGTGCAGTTGCGGGTTCATCAGTTCCTCCTCGGGATGGTGGGCCTTCGCTGGGATAGGGCGCTCTCTTTCGGGCTTGTAGTGACAGCCGTAACCAAATTTCTTGGCTGCGACCTCCGTGCCGATTGGTGAACGTGTTCGGTCTTCACGGGGAACAGGCACGAAAATTGGCCGATTACTGATTCGCGGGCCGTGGGCCGCGACCGGATCGTGACCTCGGCCGATTCGTGCCGTGTGGTGCGCTGACTGCGAGTGGCGGCTCCATCCGTTCGTGTTTGACGCCTATAGGTGTCGTCGGGTGGCGCTCTGGGCAGGTCGGCGCAACTTTCTTCTGTGGTTGGCGTGGCCGATGTCGGATCGGGCGTGGGCGCGGTTTGCCCCTCTACCGGCGGCAAGCGGTTCGACAACGCACCGATGCGACAGCGGCCGGCGACCTTTACTGGTTCGTGATCGCGCGCCGTTGGCTGGCGTTGGTTGTTATCGGCTGATCTCGGGCGCGTGATCGTGCGCGGGGTGCGACAGCGAGATGTCGTGCTCGTACGCAGGGTGGTGCCGGGCGTGGTCAGCGTCGCGTTCGACGGCACGGACGTAGCGGTCGCGGGTGCTGGCGTCTCGCTCGATGCGCCAGGTGTCGCGTTCGGTGGCGATCCGCTCGGCCGATAAAGCGCGCAGTGTGGGCTCGGCAAGCAGCGTCGTGATCGTCTTCTGGGTAGCGGACAGCTGCCGGCCGGCCGTGGCGATGTCGACCGCGAGGTGGGCCAGCATGTGCGCGGGCTGCTCGGTACGGGCGAGGTTGCCGTAGTGGGCGAGCGCCTGCTCGTAGTAGCTGTCGGTGTCGCGGTAGAGCTGCCAGGCCTGCTGGCGTGCGTCGGCGGCTCGTGCGGCTGCGCTGATCGCCGCGATCGCGTCGGGGTTGGCCTGTTCGGCCTGACCTCGGGCGGCCTTGTCAACGGAGTCCCACAAGGCCGGCCGGTTCTCGAACCACAGCGCCCGATCCACGAGTCGATCGATGCTGGTAGGTAGGTCGGGCACGACTGGTCGCCAGGCGTCGGCCCAGGCGCTGAGCTGCTCGCTGGCGCGGGTGACGGCGGCGTGGCGCTGCCCGAACCGACCAGTGCCCTCGCGCACCGTCTGGGCGTGAGCGCGGACGCGCTCCCGTTGGTCGTCCCACGTCTGCAGCAGCGACTTACGGATGCGGTCCGTGTCGCCGGTCAGGAGGCTTTCTGCCTCCGTGGCGGGTTGCTGGGCTCGCTGGTCGGCCTCGCGGGCCTGCCGATAGGCGCGCTCGAGCGGCGGCAGGTTGCTCTCGCGAGCCGCCCGCAACGGCACGATCTCGCGCAGCAGGTCGCGGCGCTGCTCGTCGCGCGCGAGCCGCTCGACGCACTCCTGCTCCACCGTCCACGCCCGGTGGAGCTCGCCCAGGACGCGGTCGAGCGGACGCTGTAGCGCGTACCGGCTGGCTTCGTGTGCCGGCCAGTTCGGCGGCGTGGGCGGGGCCGAGGTCGGCGCGGTCACGACCGAAAGTGGCGATCCATTGCTCGCGGGCGTCGTCGAGGCTGTCGGCGACGAGGTGGGCGAGGTTGGCCTCGCGACCGCGAGTCATCCCGACGTAGGCCGATGCCGCACTGGGTGCTCACCGATGAGCAGATGCCCGTGGTTGCGGTTTCGCCCTGCACGCCGTGGACAGTGGTGGCGTAGGCCAACTCGAGATGCTCGCGCACGTAACTGGCGGGCAAGAAGCGCGGGCCGTGCTCGCCGGTGACGGTGACTTGCCCGTTTGATCCGAGGTGCGTGACGGTCCATGCGTCGCGGTTGGCGACGCCGAGGTCTGCGTTGTTGCGCCGAGTCACGACCCGGTCTCCGGCACCGATCCGCTGACCGGCGTTCGTGGTCGTGGCGTGGGCGTCGTCGACCCGACCGGTCGCGACGAGCCGCTCGCGGATGGCGTCGTTGAGCGCGGCGACCTGTTCGCGGGTGTCGGCCACGACGGCCGCCGGCGACCGCGTCGACCAGCGCGGCGACGGCCGCGGTGGCGAGCGCGGCGAGCCGCTCGCTGTCGCTCGAATGCACGCGGATCTGGTCTCGCGCGACGTAGCGCGTCGAAGACCGCGCCGGGGTCGACGCCAGTGCGCATCGCCAGGCTGAGCTGCGCGTATTGCTCGTCCGCGATGGTCACCGAGGCGCCGTCGGCAGACGTGAGAGTGCGAGTGAAGCGGTGCACGGTGTCCAACGTCAGGCACGCATCTGGGTCGACCCAGCGGGCGGCGAGGTCGAGCACGCCACCGCGCCCGACCGCCGGCAGCTGATGCCGGTCCCCGACGAGCGCAACCCGCGCGCAGTGTTCGTCGGCGATCGTCAGCAGCGCGCGGGCGGTGTCCTGATCGAGCATCCCGGCCTCATCAACCAGCACTAGATCACCGGACGCAGCGTCGCTGCGTCGCTCGGGCCCGTGTACGGAACGCCGGCACGCGGGTCGATCGCGTCCGGGCCTGAGGCGCGTCCAGGCGCCGCCGTTCGTCCCACCGGAAGCCGTGCTGATAGGCCAGCCACGCTGCCGACGAGGCGTCCGCGCCGACCTGCTGAGCGGCGACGCGGGCGGCCTTCAGCGTCGGTGTGACCACCACGCAGACGGCACGCCTCGTTGCTCGACCGCGGCGCGCGCTGCGGCCAGCGTGGTCGTCTTCCCGGCGCCGGCTGCGCCCTCGACCACGACCAGCTGACGGTTGCTGCTCAGCGCGACGACGACGTCGCGTTGTGCCGCGTCGAGGTCGACGAGCGTGTCGTCGCGAGCCTGATCAAGGGCGTCAAACGGCGCGTCGGCGCGCGCGGCGAGACGCCCGGTGAGGTCGGCCTCGACGTCAAGAACATGCCGGGAGGTGAGCGCGCGAATGTGCTCGGGCACGCCGACCGGTCGAGCAGCGGGACGCACCGGACGAGTGTCCGGGCGGTCAGGTCCTCGGCCAGCTCGCCCCGGATCGCGGCATCGGTGACAATGTTGCGGCGCGCGATCAGCTGCTCGACCTCGCCGCGAATGTCGGCGGCGTTCCAGCCGGACCGGCGGGCGGCGAGCCGCGTCAACACCTCGCCGACGGCGCGCTCGCGGTCGAGTTGACCGACCGGGACCGCGTCGACGCACGCGACGGTGACGCTGTCGCGGTAGCCGAGGGCGTGCAACTCGTCGACCCAGCGCTGGGTCAGTTCGGCACCGTCCCTGGGCACGATTTTGTCCGGGCGGGCGTCGGCCCAGGCCCGGGCGTCCCACCCCCGACGCAGCGCCGGCCCCGGTTCTTGTCCCGGGTTGGCGACGCGCCACTCCGTCTCGTAGCGGTCGATGTTGCGGGCGATCTGCGCTGCCCGGGCACTGAACGGACCGACGAACTCGGCCAGCTGAACGATCTCGCCCGACTCGGAGTCGAGGGTGAAGCCCCGTGCGCGCGAGCGTCGCCCGGAACTCGGGATCGGTCATCACGGCGGCGTGCCCGATGCCGTTGATGGCGTCCAACGAGTCCCGCACCCCGACGGTGTGCAGCCCCCGCCAGCCTCCTTCGGCGATCACCCGGGCGTTGATCTGCAGGTGCAGGTGACGGTGCGGATCTCCGGCCCGGGAGGTGTGATGCCGCACCGTCACCACCTCGACTTCCTGCACCGGGACTTGCACCTGGGCACCGCGCGGGCCGACCCGGGTGGTCGCGTGCTGGGCCAACCAGGCGATGATCTGCCTCGCGGCGCGGTCTTGCGCCGCGTCATACGCCGCGCGAGATGTCGGGGTGCAATTCGGCCGCGAGCGACCATGACTTCGGTCCGTTGACGATGACTTCGACGAACCGCACCGCACGGTCGTCATTCCGCAACCGACCTTTCGGTTCGCCGGTGTCGGGGTCCAAGCCGGCGACCCACGCCTCGTACGCGTCACCGGTCAGCGGCTCCATCCGGCGCACCCCCAAGTCGCGGTGAGGCCACGTAATGCTCGGCAATCCCGATGCCCTCGACCGAGGTAGTAGTCATCCGCGCGACCCCGATCCGCCTCGACATAGATTGCGGGCAGCAGGTCGGTGAACCCCGGTAGGTTTTCATGCCCGCCGTGCATTTACCAACGCCAATCAATAACAACCAACAATGCTTATTAATGTCGCGTCACCCGAAGGGGTGACACTCCTACCAATATTGGTAGCATGCGTGCCGCTATTTGGTAAAGACTTGGAAATTGTTGGTAAATGACGGCTGCTATTGACGGTGCTATTTCGGGGTGGGAAGAGGTAGAAGTGTGGCGGGTCAGCGGGTGTAGGGAGCGGTGAGTGCGGCTGCCGGTAAACAGTCGCGGCGCAGTTCGTTGGGCTGGAGAATCCGCCTATGGCTGAGCTTCACGCCAACACCCGTTCCTCATCGGGCAGTTGGTCACAGATCAACCAGCCGCCCGACACGGGGCGCGACGCGTGCAGAGTGTGCGGGCTCGCACTGTCCACCGGCATGCTAATCGCATCGCTCGATCCGGCAGTATCAAAGACGAATTCTCGACCACATCACCGATTGCCGGGTCGAAATCTGCCGACACGAATGACAGGATGCGCATCACCGCCGGAGAAACAGTGCCGAGTGCCGCGACAATTCGACATGCGGTACGCCTGCGAATACCGACGCGAGTGACCCAGCTTGCCGGTCGTCGACGAGCGTTACGCGGCGCGCTCGACGAAGGTCAGATCGTCGACCAACCGCACCAGGATGCGGGCCAGCCGCAGCGCCTCACCACGGCTCAGACTGACCCGCTGCACTGGCTGCTGGCTGTCGATAGGCCACGTCCCCACCACCACGCGGGCCGGTGCCGGCGCTGCGGCCTCGCGCGGTTTACCGAACCAGACGGGCGCGCTGGGTGGTCGGAGCGCGACGCGGCGATATCCTGCTCGTGCTTAACCGAAGCCGGACTTCGGCTGGCACCTCAGGCAGCGCCTAAAGTTTCGCCATTCAGAGGCAGTCGGTGGCGAAGGTGTCTGCCGCGATTTCCAGGCCGCTACGGTGCCCTGCCATCTCGTGCCCGCTTCACGCGGGCCGGCACGACATATAGATACTCGACGATCGACATCACCAGCCGTGACAGCTCGTCGGCCTCCTGCCGGGAAATCGGCTCAAGTTCATCGGAATGCGCCCCTACCGCGTAATCACCAAGATCAGAGTGGGCACAAAATTGGGCACCGATTTCGGCGCGACTTCGCGTCTGACGCGCGAACTTACGAAGTTGAGCCGGGCGGACTCAACTGCCGGCACTCGTGCGCGGCCCACCGCTCGGGCAGCGCCACCAGCGAGCCGACCTTGGGCATGCCGGCGCGGTACATCCGGACATCACGCGACGCTGTCTCGCGGTGCGACGCGTAGCCGTCGGGGTAGCGCTCACCGGAGTGGATGACGACTATCTCGGAGCCCTCGGGCACCGTCTGCCACGGGGACTCGCCCTCGACCTGCCAGCGCCCGACGTTCGGGGTCGTGCCGATGCACTCGTGCCGGCAGACCACGACCAGCCCGCGGGACTCCAGCGCGTCCAGAGCATGCCGCACCTGCCGCGCGGAGCGTCCGGTCCGCTCGACGAGCTGGGCGACCGTGAGCGCCCACACTTCCGCGCCCTCGCCCGTCGTCTCCTCCAGCGAGGTCAGGATGGCGCGCTGGAGGAGTCCGAGTCCGCGCCCCACGCGCCTAACTGTACCGCGCTCGAGTGGCCGAACGGTACACTTAGCCGTTACCGCCGAGCACGTCTGACAGGGTGCGCCCGGCGGACGCCATCGCTACCGCGGTCAGGGTGCGAGTAGACGGCTCTCATGATCGTTTCGTCGTGGCCATGCCACGCCGCCACCACGTCATCGCTGACACCCGCGGCGCCAAGCGCCGTCACGCTGCTATGGCAAGCGCTGTGCAAGGTGACCACGGGCACGCCTGCCGTCTGGCAGTGCGTCCGCCCCATGTCCGACCAGCGCTCGGGACGTAGCGGCGTGCCGTTCTCATCGACCGCGAGGAATCCCGATCGGATGTGTTCGAATCCGAGCGCCGCGCCGTGCTCCGCTCTGAGAAGTCGAGAGCAGCGCCACCACGTCACCGGCCAACGGAAGGCAGCGGGCGCCGCTGCGGGTCTTTGTGCCGGTCGGTGCGCCTCGACGTCCGGACGCGTCCGGAGTGATCGAGCGTGAGACCGTGACCGTACCGGCGCTCAAGTCCACATCCGCCCACGTGAGCGCGAGGATTTCGCTCCTGCGGAGACCGGCCAACGTCAACCACCACACCGCGCCGAGCCGATCGCCCGCGACGTGCGCGCGCAGCGTGGCGAGGTCGCCCGCGCTGAGCGCCTGACGTTGCTTCGGCGCGGTGCCGCTCGCCTGCACCTTGGCCGCCGGATTCCGGACGATCAAGCCATCATCGAGCGCCTGCCCGAAGATCGAGCGCTGCACGAAGAGGGTGAGCGAGCATGTCCGCGCGCGCTGCGTCCGGCATCGGTCAGGGACGCCGCCAGACGCTCGATGTCGGTGCGGGTGATCTTCACCTATGGCCGGCGCGCCGAACGCCCGCGAGGCATGGTTGACCGCGGCGCGGCACGGGCCCATGGTCACCGGGCTGACCGACCTCGCGCGGCTGGCCAGCCATTCGCCCACGTAGCTGGCCAACGTGACCCACGCCTGGTGATGCCTCTGCCTCGGTGTGAGGCAATAGTTGGTGGATGATGTGTCCCGTCCGCGGTTTGTCCGCGTCGGAGTTGGGAGCCTCGTCATGATGATGCCGCCGTCCACCGATCCGGTCGAGCCTGCGAGTCAGAACACCGACCCCGTGAGCAGCCTTGACGTCGCTGCTGTGGAGGGCGCGCTGGGCGTCGCGATTCGAGCTCCGTCGATCCATAACACGCAGCCGTGGCGGTTTGAGCTGCGCGGCGGCGTTCTGGCCTTGCGGGCCGATCGGTCCCGGCAGCTCGGCATCGCTGACCCGGACGGACATTCCCTGCTGATCAGCTGCGGAGCGGCGCTGGCCCTGACCGAGTTGGCGCTGCGGGCGGCGGGTTGGACGGTCGATGTGCGCCGGGTGCCCGACCCGGCCGATCCGGACCTACTCGCTGAGCTGCGAGGGCTCGGGCACGCCGAACCGCTCCAGGTGGACCTCGACCGAGTGGCCGCCAGCCGGCGCCGCCGCAGTGAGCGACGACCCTTCGCTGCTGGCCGCCCGGCAGAGCAGGTCATCGAACGGCTCCGCCAGGCAGCTGCGTCCCCAGGGGTGGACGCCCACTTCCCCATTCGTGCCGATGAAAATCTTGACTTGGCTGTCGCGGTCTCCTACGCCGACCGGTTCCAACGCAAAGATCCTGACTACCTCGCCGAGATGGCGCGCTGGACGCAACAAGACGACCACCACGCAGACGGCATCCCTGCCACCACGGTTCCCCACCTACCAGAGGGCCGGGTACGGCACACCGATGTCCCCCTGCGTGATTTCGAGGTCGGCGTGCCAGGATCACAACTCATCGAAACGGGTATCGACGAGCAGCCGCTGCTCGCCGTGGTGTTCACCAGCTCGGATAGGACATCGGATCGTCTACAGGCCGGGGAGGCGATGATGAGACTGATGGTGGAGGCGGAGCTGGCCGGTCTGTCGAGCTGCCCGCTGAGCCAGGCTGTCGACATGCTGGCCTTCCGCGTACGGCTACAGACGGTCATGAACTGGACCGACTATCCGCAGATGATGCTCCGACTAGGCACCCCACCCGCTGGTACACCGGCACCGCTGACCCGTCGGCGTGCCGTCGCCGACGTGCTGCACACCCTCTAAGAACGTGTTGGGAAAGTCTCAAGTAACGGTTGACGGTGGCCCCAGGCGGCGTCCTGGGGCGGGGGCACGTCGTCTGGTCATCAGTCCGATCATCGCCCATTTGATCATTGCTTCGGAGTGTGCGGGGAGGCGTTCGTCGTCGTGGTCGAGGCGGCGGCGGTTGACGATCCAGGCGATTGGGTTGGCCGCGCCGCGAGGTGCCTGCTGGGCAGGTCCTTTTCCGCGCGGCCTCCCGCCGAATCGGACATGATGGTTTCCCGATCATCCGGCTCTCCAGTGACTATGGCGTGAGTGTTGCGGTTGGCTGCCCGGAGTGGATTCGTTCATGGCAGCGGTCGCAGACCACGAGGGTCTTGCGACGCCGGTTTGCCATGGTGGTGGCCCATTCGGGTTGCCGTGGCCCGGGTGGGGCGAGGTCGGCGAGCGCGCGGACGTGGTGCACTTGCACCTCGGTCGGTTGCTGGCAGATCTCGCAGGCGGCCGCGAGAAGCCGTGTGACGAGCTCCTTGTGCGGATAGTCCACCCGGATCGGCTGGCGGTCGGTGACCGTCGCCGATCTTTGCCGTCGGAGCGGTATGCCACCGAACCGTGCGACCAGTGGCTTCCTGCCGTCGCGTTCGATGCGCGCCTCGAAGCAGGTACGTAACCCGTGCGGTGTCGAGATCTTGGCCTTGTGTCTGGTGGTCGCCTTGGACACCGACGAGCGGTGCGTGCCTGCGAGGATCTTGAGCATCGAGGTATTCATGACCCATTCGAGGCGGTGCAGCCGGTAAGCGTCTCCGGCCAGCAGGTAGTACTCCAGCAGGTAGTACTGGACGATGCCTCGGTAGATGTTCCCGATGGTGGCGACGATGGTGTAGTCGTCGCCATTGGCCAGGGCCGGCTGCTTCGCGGGCTTGCCGCGGGCGAGGTAGGGGACGCACTTGGCCTTGATCACGTCCAGCGGCACCCGCAGCGCGACCGCCCGTTGACCGCGGGGCGGCCGCGGGTGGTCTTGCTGCTGTTGTGCGGACGGTGATCTCGTAGCCGAGGAACCGCGCCGCGCTGGTGCGGGCGTGGGTGATCAGCGTCTTGTCGGCAGACAGTTCCAGTTTGAGGTCGTCACGCAGGAACACCGCCAACCGCTGTTTGATCGCCTCGGCCTCGGCCCTTTCCACGCCCGAGTGGGGACGATCCGTGGTCCTGGGGCGTGTGCGGCGATCCAGGCGATCGCGTCGAACCCGCCGTCGTCGTTGTCGATTGCCAGTGTGGTAATCGTCGCGTCGTTTGGTGCAAGCATCTCCAGGGCATGGGTGTCGCGGTGAGTGTCGCCGCCGATCACGGCGTCCACTACTTCGGCAAGCATCGTCATTCGGCTCGGATCTCCCTATGCAGGCGGACTGTTCTCAGTACGACCTGGATGGAAGTCACCGAAGCGGCATATCTGTGATGAGTCACGCGCCGGGAGCGCGGACAGGCTTCTGATCAAGCCAGCTGGTGCTCCAGGCCGGTGTCGGCGATCGGGATGACGAGTCCTCAACATGGCACGCCGAGGCGGCCAGATCACGCGCGAGTCAATCCCGGCCACCGACACCGGATCCTGGCAGCGATCCATCCAGAACCGCTGCAGACACACTCACAGATCACGCTGTGGCCGTCTGAGTTCACGATGCCACGCACAACAAGGCGAAGATCAAACACCACGTCGATGGACGCAACTCATTCGCGGGCGCACATGTGAAAGCGTCGGTGCGAGCGGTTGCAACGCGGGGAGCTTGCCACCAACTTCCGCACATGCTTGATATCTGCGGATGCTCGAACACGGCGGGGAACCGGCCGACTAACGCCTGGATGTCGGACCCTGCCGGTAGCGATCACCGGGTGAGCGGTCACGGACGTTCGCTGTATGGCCGTGTCGGGAGTGTCGTAGGTTCGTGGCGACAGCGGTTTGGAGGGCAGGATGGACGAGTATTGCGGTCATAACGTGATCGTGATCAATGGCGGGTCGGAGGGGCTCGGGGCGTACCTCGGTATGGCCGGGCGTCGTGTGCTTGTCATCGACGCCCGTGACGAGGGGGGCGGGCAAGGTTTTGGTTCACACATGCTGGCTACGAGTTCGACATTGGTCTGCGTCTGAGCCGCCGGCTCAGCGGATGACCTCGGGCCGTTGGGTGTCGACCTGGAATTCCGCGAGTTCGACCCGGCCGGGATGTTGCGGCTACTCGGGCCCGATCGCGGGCCCGCAGGCAGCCGAACCGGAGCCCGACGGTCATGTGCCCACCTGACGCCCCCGACCCAGCGGGCCGTGAGCACGACCAACTCGCTGGCACCGGCCCGGCTGCCGTCCGGGAGCGTGGCGTCGCCGCACGACCGTTCCCGTCCAGCCGCCGGCTGGTCACCGCGGCGGTCCGGGCCGGGCGCCGCATCGTGCCCATGCACGGGCTGTTCGAGGTCGACATCACCGCAGTCCGGCGCCTGCTAGCCGAGGACGACCCGCCGCTGTCGCTGACCGCATTTCTCATCGCGTCGCTCGGCAGGGCAGCCGCGTCCCACCCGCAGGTGCACGCCTACCGCGACTGGCGCGGCCGGCTGGTCGAGCACCGGCACGTCGACGTGCAGACCCTGATCGAGGTGCCCACCGACCAGGGACCGTTTGGGCTGGTGCACGTCGTCCGCGACGCCGACCTCCGCAGCGTCGCCGAGATCAGCGCCGAGCTGCGGTCGGTCAAGACCGACCCCACCACTACCACGACCGGACGCATGCTGAACACCGTCGCTCCCACCGTTGGGCGGATTCCCGGCCTGTACCGGGCGATGTACGCGGTGATGAGCCGCTCCCGCCGCGTCCATCTCGCCACCGGAACGGTGCAGGTCACCGCAGTGGGCATGTTCGCTGACGGCGGCGGCTTTGCCATCGCCCCGCCCACCCTGGCCTCCCTCGTCGTCGTTGTCGGCGGATTCAGCAAACGGCCCCGCGCCATCGGCGACCGCATCGAGGTACGAGACGTCCTTGACCTCACCGTCACGATCGACCACAACGTCGTCGACGGTGCACCCGCTACCCGCTTCACCGCCGACCTCCGACGGCTCATCCACACCGCTGCCGTCCTGGCACCAGCTGCCCCTCCCGGCTCCGGTGCGGTCCGATGACGCCCAAGATCTCAAGCCCCAGACCCCGAAGGGCGGATCCGGCCGATCGTCCTCGACCGGTGGGGCGATCCCGACCGGACCGGCACGTGGGCCTGGCACCCGTTCGGCGGCGAGATCACCGGCTACCGCTGCTTCGCCGGCCTTACCATCCCCAGCGCGGGGCGTCTCGGCTGTCATTTCGGGACCGACCGGTGGGCGGCGGGTGAGTGCTTCCGCTACGAGATCACCACCCTCGATGCCCCATCCGTCGCAGACAACTTCGTCCCTCACCGACGGTCCGGATGAACATTTCAGGAGCTGCAATGAGACGCGAACCAGCACCAGGCATGCGATCACTCATCGCGGCAACCGCAGCCGCGGCGGTGGTCGCCCTTCTGAGGAGGTGCTACCTGTACTGGGGCGCGACCGACGACGAGATGGCGATTGCGCTACCCGGTGATGAGCTCCTGCGTCGGGCGGACCTGACCGCGACCCGGGCAATCACGATTCGCGGCTCCGCTGAGGGTATCTGGCCATGGCTGGCCCAGCTCGGACAGGGCCGTGGCGGCTTCTACAGCTATGACTTCCTGGAGAACCTCGTCGGCTGTGACATCCACAGCGCTGATCGGATCGTTCCCGAGTGGCAGAGCATCAACGTCGGCGGCGAAGTCAACCTCTACCCCGGCGTCGGCCTCCTTGTGGCCCACGTCGAGCCAGGACGAGCCCTCGTCTTGCGGGGCGCGGTCCCCCTGGGTCGGACGCCGCCGCCCTATGACTCCACCTGGGCCTTCGTCCTGCGCGAGAAGCCGGACGGAATAACCCGGCTCATCGTGCGGGAACGCTACGAATATTCACGCCCCTGGTCCTCGCTGCTCGTGGAGCCGGTCGAGATCATCAGTTTCATCATGAGCCAGAAAATGCTGCGCGGCATCAGAGACCGTGCCCAAGAGCGCTGCGTCCGCTGAGCTGCGAGGAAAACGCGCCACATGAACACGAAGGAACGCTCCTGATCAACAGATGACACCATGCAAGGAGACAGCGGCGACGCGCACGCACTAAAGACATCAGTGGATCTTCCGCGTCACCCAGCGCGGGTCGACCCGTTGCCTGAAACATCTCGCGGCGCCCCGAACGCTGGACCCGACCGGCCGTGAAGACATCGACGACGAATCGCTTATTCGAGCGGTGCATGCGGCGCATCGGTAAGGGGCGTGCGCCAGGCCGAGCTGTCGAGAACGTGGAACCGGCGGCCGCTGACGTCGTCGGGCACGATGCGGACGAACCGGTGCTTGGGTCCGGCGTGCCACGGGAAGAGCGGAAAGGCCATGGCATCGAGCACCTCGTACATGTTCTTGATCTCTTCCGCCCGGCCCTTAACGACGACGCTCCACGCCTCTCCCGCCTCCGGTTCGTATCCGTCCGCCTCAAAGGCGACATTTGGGCAGGTGACCGCTGCGGCGAGTTTCGTGCCCTCGGCGGTCCGGAACACGATTGTCCCGTGATCGATCACGTAGTTGATCGGGAAGATGTCGGGATAGTCGGCCACTGAAACGGCGAGCCGCCCCACTTCGCTGGACCGCAGCAGCATCCAGCATGTGTTCGCCTCGAGGATCGTTACCCCGGACCGCGGGTCAGTGGCCATGCCCGAAGTCTTCGCCTTCCCGCAGTTAATGGGTAGGCCACAGCCTGCTGGCGCCGAATCAAACGGCTGCCTTCGTGTCGGCGGCGCAGTCATCCTTGGGGTCAGGATGTCCAGCCCATACGCGGGGCGCTAGGGGGCGCGCTGCCGAGACAGCCAATTGCGTCCGCCTGTTCGAACGCGCCACCCGCGACAGACCTGTGGATTCGCTCCGTGTCGCGCGGCTCCAGTACGGAGCTAGCCGGCCGGCGGCTGCGGCCTTGAGCGTTCCAAATCGTCGAGGTAGGGCCCGAGTTCCTCCGCGACCACCTTCTCATCAACCGGCCAGGGTGGCTTGTCGAGGATCTGGGCCAGCCAGCCTCGCCCCGCGATGAGGTGCGCGGCCAGGTAGAGCGGGTCCCGCCCGGTTAGCAGCATCCCGCGGATCACCGGACGCAACGGCTTGGGTGCTTCAGCCGCCCCGGCCAGGTGGGCAATTCCGGCGGCAGCGGTGTCGGCCTGCTGCGCACCGACGCCACCCTGCTTGACCGGAAGGTCGGTCGCGTCCCCGGCGGCGAAGATACGCCCGTCGGTGTCACGCACCCGGCAGAACTCGTCCACGTGCAGAAACCTGTCGAGGGCAAAGCCGGGGATGCCGCGGATATTCGGCCCGGTGATCGCCGGCAGCGTCACGATCCGGTCCGGATACAGCTCGAGGCCGCTCGGCTGCAGAATCAGGTGCCCGGCCCCGGGGATGTCCCCGCGGGAGTCGGTGTAGAGGGTAACCCCAGCCTGCTTCAGCAGACGCGTCATCGCCTCGCCGGCGTCACCGCCAAAGGCGTGTAATGGCCTCGGCTCCGCCGTGACGAACGCAATCTCCAGTCGCCGGTCGCCATCCCGAGCGTGTTGTGCTGTCAGCAATGCCAGTTCATACAGCGGCAGCGGCCAGGTGGGACCGTCGGGCAGGATGAAGGCGAGGCGGCCGATGTCGCCAACGTCGACAGCGGCGAGGACGCTGCCGTAGGTGTGCTCGGCGTCGCGGCCGGTGAAGACGACGGTGTGCTCAGACGACGGGAGTTCACGGCCACCGACTGCCAGCAGCACGGCATCATAAGGCAGCTCCTGACCACCGACCGTGTGCACCACTCGCTCATTTCGGTCCACCCACGCCAGCGCGTCCCGCACCCACTGGACGCCGGCATCGGCAGCTATCTGCTCGATCGAATAGCGGCGCGCCGCGCCCGCCGCGAACGGCTCGAGTACGGCCAGCGGTCTGTAGACCAGATAATCGGCAGGGCTGAGCAGAATCATGTCGAGCTGATCGCCGGCCAGCCGCCGCAGCCGCAGCAGTCCCTCGATCCCGGCGATGCCTCCCCCACAGATCACGACGGCGAAACCGGCCATACCCGTGAGGATACCGACGCAACGGTCGATCAGGCCGAGGCCTCAGTCGGTTTGACCGATGCCATGGGCCTAGAACAGGCGGCCGCGTCGGTCGGCGCCAGAACGGGATGCTGTCGGCCGCGACCAACGACCTTCCACATTCGCCGTCATACTGCTCGTTCCGAGGCAAGCTGCCAGCCAGTCGTTCTGTCGACGCTTACCCGCGGAGCGTGCAGAGCCGTTCAAGATCATCGGTACACCACAGTGATGCACCGATCAGCACGCCAGGAAAGCAGTGGGCGAGTGGCGGTATTCACCTCGTGATCGCGGGTCCGGTCGAGTGGTGTGTGGCGCCCGCGACCGGCGGGTCATGTAGGAGGGGTAGAGCATGAGGGCCCATACCGGCGACTGGCTCATCGTGAAAGGCCGCACGGACAGCAGCGCCGCCCGGCGGGCCATGGTTCTCGAAGCGCATGGACCCGATGGGTCGGCGCCTTTTCTGGTCCGCTGGATCGACAGCGGCCACGAGGCCTTGCTTTTTGGGACCGGATGCGGTCGTCGTCACCGCCGCCGAGCAGGCAGAGCAAGATCGCGCGACTGGCCGCGGCATCGATCTCGTTCAATCCGCACTGGAAAAAGACCGGGACGATTCCGCGGCACGCGGGATCTAATGAGCGATACTGTGCAAGAGCCATCCTGACTGACCGAATGTTGCATCGCTCACTCTCCATAGCACCGATTTCACCGATCTGATCGGCGGCGACATCGTTGGCGTGGCCAGCTTTGAGCGGCTGCCGGACACCCCCGCCGAGATCGCCGTGCTCATTGATGATCAGGCCCAACACAAGGGAATCGGCACCTTGCTCATAGAGCACCTGGCCGATGTGGCACGTCAGTGCGGCGTCACCCAATTTCTTGCCGACGTGCTCGCGGCCAACCGCGATGATCGACGTCATCCGCCGGCTTGGTTTTGCTGTCGCATCACGCACCGAGGAGGAACGGTTCACCATGACGTTGGATCGGAGTCCGACCGGTGCTGGAAGCGATCGACAGTCGGGATCGCGCGGCGGACACCGCCAGCATGCATCCGCTGCTCTACCCCCGTTCGGTCGCGCGTCATCGGCGCAGGTACCCGTCCTCGGTCCGTGGCCACGAAGTGCTTCGTAACATGCTCGATGGCGGGATCACTGGCACCATCAATGTTGCCAATCCCCACGCGATTCGGTGCTCGGCGATTCCGTCGGTCCCAACGGCGCGGGACCTGGCGCCGATGCGTCGCCGCCGCGGAACTGGGCTACCCCGCTCGCAATCAGAGCTAGCTCGAGGCCCGGTGCACAAGACCGAAGCTCACGCCGTAATGCCGAAGATGAAACTACATTGCGATCTGCAGTCACCGCGGTGCAATCAGTTGCTTTGCGGGAACGAGACGTCCTTATCCAACCTATGGTCAAGCCGGGCACCGAACTGATCGTCGGCGCCATGCAGGATCCACAGTTCGGCCCTGTGGTGATGGTCGGCGCCGGCGGCGTCCTCGCCGACATGATCGCCGATAGACAACTACGTCGTTGCGGTCGCTCATCGCAGAGGATGCTGACGAGATGATCAGCTGCCTGCGAACCGCGCCGCTGCTCGACGGTTACCGCGGTCGACCGGTGATCTTCCGCTCGGCGATCCGCGAGCTTCTCGTGCGAGTGGCGAGGCTGATCGACGATCTGCCGCTGGTTGCCGAACTCGACCTCAATCCGGTGATCTGCAGCGGAGGCGACGACATGATCATCGTCGACGCTAAGATCCGCGTTGCGACCTCGCCACCGAGGCCGAATGCGGTTGCGCGTCAGTTGCGAACCTGATATCAGGTGACCCAATTACCCGCTGGATCGGGACTTTCGACACTATGGCCACGGACCTGCCGACAAGAATGAAGGCGCCGTGATGTCCATCCCACCCAGGCCGGGCCCCGTCCTCGTTGGGGTGAATGACGAGCGAAGCACAGACCTCGCGCTGCGTTGGGCGATCGCGGACGCCCGGACCCTCGGCGTTGCGGTCAAGCTGGTCCATGCGTTTTCTGGGATTCTCAGGAGGCAGGAACCGATGTACCGCGACATCCCGGACGCAGATTTGCAGCAGCCGCGCCATGTCGCCGAACAATTGGTCGCCAAGATCATCGAGCAGGCCCGCGAGATTGATCCTGAGGTTGTCGTCGAAGGCGAGGCTATCGAAGGTGGCCCGAGTCGCGTCCTGGTTCAGGAGGCGTCCTCTGCGACGGAGTTGGTCCTCGGCTCGCGTCTGCTCACCGCGCTGCGCTCGGCCGTGCTCGGCTCGGTGGGCGCGGCTGCGGTTGGGCGCACCGAATGTCCGATGACTCGTGTTCGAGGCCGGACTGCCGGAAGAAGGCGCAGCTGTCGTCGTCGGTGTAGACGCAACAGACAAGGCGCACACCGATCCTAGGGGTCGGCTTCGACCATGCCAGCCGACATCAGGTCCCGCTGCAACCCGTGCTGTGCTGGCGTCCGGATCTGCCCGCATCGACGAAGTGGCGGCCCTCACGCACCGGCGCCCGAGCAGGCTGAGCTGTGGCGGTCGGAAGCGCTATGCCGGCTGGCGCGACCGCTACCCGGATGTAGCCGTGCATCCGGAAGTCATCAGAGAACATCCAGTTGCCGACCTGGTACGTCGCGGTCGCTCGGCGCAGTACCTGCTGGTCGTCGGCACGGCCGGGCACACGCGTTGCCAGGGGCGCTGTACACGTCAAACTTGTCGGCCGATTCGCCAGTCGCCGGCAACAGCCACGGCTTGGGTATGTCCGACGCGATCCGACTGGCGACCGTCTTGAATTGCGCGCCGCGACGACTCGTGGTCCTTGCTGTCGAGGCTGCGGACACATCGGTGGGCTACGGCCTGTCGCGACCGGTGATGGCGGCAATCCCGATGCTCGCCGCGGCAGTACTGCACGAAGTCGGTGCGTCCGCTTTGGGCCTTATCGCGACATGCGGACCGGTTTGCCCGGTATGAAGGGACCGAAGATCCCTACCGTACCGGCACCGATGGCAGAATCCTCAACGTCTGAGAAGGGACGTGAGCCCAAAATGTCTCCTGTTGAGCCGACACCGACATCCGCGGCCGCAAGCTCGCCGGCCGGCGAACCTTCGGATGCCGCGTCTCGTCCCTCCGCGCTCGCGCGGTACTTCGCTGCCGTGGAAGCATCGACCGAGCCGGCGGAATCCAGCCGGGCCGAGTCAACCTGGATGCTGGACAACCTCGTCGTTGCGGACGTCATGACGAGCTCGGTGGTATCGGTCCGAGATGATTCACCGTTCAAACAGATCATCGAAGCGTTGGCGGGTGCGCATGTGAGCGCTTTGCCGGTCATCGACGCCGATCGGCATGTCCTCGGCATCGTGTCGGAGTCTGATCTGCTGGCCAAAGTGGCCGGCGTAGGGAGGCCTGCACCGCACCTGTCGGCAGATACCATAGAAACGCCGCGCGCCCATCGCAAAGCGGAGGCGGAAACCGCGCGCGACCTGATGACATCTCCCGTCGTTACGACTCGGCCCGATACACCCGTCTCGCACGCCGCCCGAGTCGCCGCGCTCCAACACGTGCGGCGCCTGCCCGTCGTCGACAGCGACGACAAGCTTGTCGGCATCGTTACTCGATCCGATCTCCTGCGCGTGTTCCTCCGCGATGACGAAGCCATCCGGGAACATGTGATCTCCTTCATCAGACGACAGCTATTCATCGACACGTCGACGATCGAAGTGGATGTTCTCGATGGGGTCGTCACGCTGCGCGGACAACTGGACAGCCGGGTCATGTTCGAGCCGTTGGTCGACGTCATCCGCGACACTACGGGCGTCGTCGCCGTACACGACAACATCAGCTATCGCCTCGACCAGGCGCCCTAGTGTCGCGTGTCCGAAATATGTTCACGCACCTGCGGCGCCCACGCGCACACCGGCGGCGTTGTCCTCCTCGTCCGTGATCGACTCGTCGTTAGCCGGCACTAGCCGCGGAATGTTACGGGCACCGTTTACTCATCGCTTACCCCTTCTGCGGCGTGGAAGGCCTCGAGTGCCTCGCCGGGGGTGTCGTAGTAGGCGTTGGGGCCGAGGGCTGCGCTGATGCCGTAGCGGTCGAGCTGCTTGCGCACCGGGCCGAGGACGGTGGTAACGACGAAGCGGACGTGCCGTTGGTGAACGTGTTCGATGATCCTGGTGAGGACCGCGGATGCGGTGTAGTCGATGTCTCCGATCGCTGCGCAGTCGAGAACGATCCAGCGCAGCGGGCCGCCGTGGCCGACCAGGGCGGTGACGTCGTCGAGGAGCCTGGAAGCGTTGGCGTAGTAGAGGCTGGTGCCGAACCGGTAGACGACCAGCCCTGCCTCGGTCCGGGCGCCGGGCGCTACCGGGGCAGCCTGCCAGTGCCCGGCCGGTGACTTGACTAGCACGCCGTTGCGTGGGTTGTAGCTGTGGCGCAGGTGGTCGATGATCGAGGCGATGACGGCGAGCACGATGCCGTACTCGACCCCCAGCACCACCACCGCGGCCGTCGTGAGCAGGGCAACGGCGAACTCGTGGCGCCGGGCGGCCAGGATGCGCCGCATCCCGCTGACATCGATGAGCCCGATAGCAATGAGGAAAACCACCGCCGCCAGCGCGGCCTCCGGCAGGTAGGCGAGCGGCCCGGTGAGCAGCAAAAGGACAATGAGAACCACCGCGGCGGTGGTGAGCTGGGCCAGCTGGCTGCGCCCGCCCGCGCTGTCGACCATCTGCACCTTGGTCGGGCTACCGTTGACGACGAACGTACCGGACAACGCGGCGACAGTATTGGCTGCGCCCAAGCCGACCAGGTCGGTGTCTTCGCTGAACGCCTCCTCGTACTTCACGGCGTAGGCACGCGAGGTGGCCGCGCTCTGTGCCAGGATGACCACGAACATCGACGCCGCGGCGCCGAGCAACGCGGCGGCGTCCTGCCCGCCCAGGGCCGGCAGCCCCAGGCTCGGAAGCCCGCGCGGGACCGGCCCGACTACGGCCACGCCGCGGCTGGCCAGATCCGCGGCCCGGCTCACGCCGATCGCGATGATCACCGCGATCAGCGGCCCCGGGATCCTGCGGGTGATCTTGCGCGCCGCAAGCACGACCAGGATGACCCCGGCCGACACTGCCACGTCTGCCCATTTATGTGCGGGAGCGCGCGCACCGTGTCCAGGAGCCTGGCCGGGGTCTGTTTGCCCGCCGCGGTTACCCCGAGCATGTCAGGGAGCTGGCCGGCAGCCACCTGGATACCGACGCCGGTAAGGAACCCGACCAGCACGGTGCGGGAAAGGAAATTCGCCAGGAACCCTAGCCTGGCCAGCCGGGCAAGCAGCAGCATCGCCCCGGCCAGCAGGGCCGCGAGCCCGGCCAGCCGGACGTATCGCTGCGACCCGGCCACCGCGAGACCGGTAAGCGCGGCGGCGAGTATGACCGCGGTAGCGGAATCCGCGGCCACCACGAGGTGACGCGACGACCCGAGGATCGCGAACACGGCCATCGGCAGCAGCATCGTGTACAGGCCGGTCACCACCGGCATCCCGGCGATCTTCGCGTACCCGAGAACCTCGGGAATGCCCAGCGCGGCCAGCGTCATGCCAGCGAGCACATCCGCGGGTACCTGGGACCGGTCGATCGGCAGCAACCCCCGCATCGCGGGCAGCGCCCGCAGCCATCCTCGCTGGCGCCCCCCACGCGAGCCCGGCAACGTCTCACCACCGCCCGTTTCCCTGCGGTTTCGGATTCGTTCATCATCCCGCCGCCAGGCGTTTCGTGCGGTCACAGCAGCCTCCGGATTCTGCCCGCCGCCCGCCTCCATGACGGTGGCACCCTGGAGCGCCGACACCGTCGAAGGAGCTGCGGGAACTCCTCCGCAACGACTACCGCGAGCGGCCTCGCCGCGCCGAACTCGAAGATCATCGGGCCGTACGACCCGATGCGATCCGCAGCCTGAAGGACGAGGTCGGTTTGTGCCTCGGTCTGTTGATGGGCGTCGTGCGCCGAGGGTTTGTTGGAGGTCACGGATGGGTGGGTCGGTTCGGCTGCGGGTTCTATCGGGTGGCAGCCGTCTGGACTCGCCCCGCCATCAGACCTTGCGCGCGGCTATCGATTGGAGCTACGCGCTGCTCGACGACCAGGAACGTCCGTCCTGCAGCTCTGAGTTGTGCCGAAGGAGGCCTACCTCTCGTACCAGCCCTCGAGGAAGGCGCGTCCAAGGGTGCCGTTGAACAGGTTGAACATCAGCAGGGTGGGCGTCGCATCTCTGTCAATCTCGATCTTCTCGGCGGCGAGGGCGAGGACCGCAAAGATGTAGCGGTGCCTCCCGTGGCCCTCCGGAGGCCCGGCGCCGAGGTAGCGCTTCAGCCTGGCGTCATTCGGGAGCTGAAAGGCGCCCGGCGGGAGCCCCGAGCCCGACTCGTCGCCGGCGCCTGCGGGCAGCTCGGTGACGTTGGCGGGAATGTTCACCACGGCCCAGTGCCAGAAACCGGTGACCGTGGGCGCTTCGGGGTCGCACATGGTGACCACGAAGCTCTGCGTCTCCGAGGGGAAGCCGCTCCAGGATAGCTGCGGGGAAACGTCCTCGCCGCCGGCGCCGAAGATGCCGCTGACCTGCGGCATCGCCAGTTTCTCGCCCTCCCGCAAGTCGCTGCTAGTCAGTGTGAACGAGGCCGCTGAGGGAAGGTTCTCGTAGGGGTTCATGTCATCTGAGTTCTCATGTTCCTGAGAAAATTGAGTTGATCAGCAGCTTCACATTTCTTCAGCTTGCAGGAGATGGACGGGCCGGACGATCCCGGATAGTTGCCAGTGCCAAATGCGCCTCGATGCGAGCGCGCACAACCGGCACTATAGAGCGGTCCGGCACGGCAGCGTCAGCGTGTCGTCATGCTTGAGCGCGTTGCCGCGTTCTGGGCTGGCGAGATCCCGGTGTATTGAGCTCAATAACCGCGAAACGCATGTGATCGCCGAACATGTACGCGATCGCCACGAGGCCCACGTCCCGCTGTCCGGCGGCGCCCCTTCCTATCGCGAACGTCCCAATGGGCGAGCGCTCGAGCGTGCGCGCGCATAACG
>CAWDGB010000023.1:0-91697 GCA_963801715.1 uncultured Actinomycetota bacterium
CGGCGACGGCCGGGAACGATCAGCTCGTCGCCCTCGACGAGCTCGCTAGACGATGTCGCTGGCCGGACGACGAGCTCGTCATCACCGGCCTCATGCGACATACCGCATTGTCACCCTGGGCCGCGCTCACTTGCCGCAGATCGCTGTGGGTCTGCGGCACGAACCCTGCCGCCAGCTGCCGTGCGGCTTCGATCGCGATCTCCGGCCGGCGACGGGCGACGGAGCCGAATCGAACGCGGGACGTGGCGACGATCGTTCCCGAACCCACGCGCCGATCGCAAGCACGGTCGCTGTTGGGCCGCCAGCGCCGCAACCGGCGCGTCAGTTGGCCGCTTTCACTCGACGGGCGTGGGCGAGTCGGTAGCTGGTGGTGCCGGTTTCGATGATCTGGCCGTTGAAGGTGAGCCAGTCGACGATGGCGGCGCAGAGTCTGGGGTCGGTGGAGGTCTTGGTCCAGCCGGAGAACGGCTCGTTGGAGGCGATCGCGATGGCCGATTTCTCCTCCCGCTCGGTGAGGACCTGGAACAGCAGCTCGGCCCCGCGGCGGTCCAGCTCGAGGTATCCGAGCTCGTCGCAGATGAGGAGATCGACGCGGCCGTAGCGAGCGATCGTCTTGGACGCTGCTTGTCGTCGGCGGCCTCGACCAGCTCGTTGACCAGCTTGGACGCCAGCACATAGCGGACCGAGTGCCCGGCATGCGCGGCGGCGGTGCCCAGGGCGATGAGTAAGTGGGTCTTGCCGGTGCCGGAGTCGCCGATCAGGCAGAGCGGCTGCCCAGCTTTCACCCAGCCGCAGCCGACCAGCTGGTGGACGGTCGCGGCGGGGACGTTCGGGTTGGCGGCGAAGTCGAACTCGTCGACGCGTTTTGTCGCGAGGGAACCCTGCGGCGTTCATCCGTCGGGCCGCCTGCCGGGTGTCGCGGTCGTCGCACTCGGTCATGACCAGCTCGGCGAGGAACGCCAGGTAGGACAGCTGTTCCCGCTCCGCGGCGGCCGCGATCTCGGCGAACCATGAGCGGATGGTGGGCAGGCGCAGGGTGCGACACCCGCCCTCGATCGCCGCGACGGCGGCCTGCTCAGTCACGCCCTTCCTTGTCGTCATGAGCCGGCTCTGGTGAGCAGGTCGTCGTAGGACGCGACCGACGGTAGTGGCCACCCGTCGACCGGTAGGACGGCTGGTGGCTCGGCCGGGACGTCGGCGTCGGCTAAGGCCCGGCGGGTGCGGAGGTCGACGACCCGCGGCAGGATCAGCCCGAGCGGAACTGGGCCGTCGGGGTGGACGCTCTAGCGAGCCTCGACCGCGACGACGTCGGAGCTGACCGACTCGACCCGCAGCGCGGCGGTGATCCCGGCGATGACGTCCTCGGCTGGCAGATGGCGGTGCAGCAGCAGCACCTCAACTAAAGCTTGGGTGCCTTTGGAGTCGCCGAGTTGGCGGCGGGCGGCGGCCCAGAACGCGTCGTGCGCCTGCGTGAACGTGCCTGACGCGCGGGCCTGGACCAGGGCGGTCGCCCCGACACCATCACCGCGCCGAGAGCATCGAGCTGTTCAAGACCTTCCCCGACAATCGCGTCGGCAACCGCCCGTACAAGACCCTGTTCGGTAGCGATGACTGCGGTCGCGCACTGGCGGGACGGGCTGATCGTCGAGGAGAACCTCTTCTACGACCTGGTTATCTTCCTCCGGCAGATCGATGTGAGCGGCTGATTCCGCGAAAGGGGCGCGCGCATTGCTGTGAGGCACACCTGCTGCGGCGAGCAGCTGGACCGGTGGGACGCAGATCTGGCAGCGGGTAATCCGGCTCGATCCCGGTGCTTACCGCCTTACCCCACTCGAACGCGGACCGAGGCGCTGGCGAGTAGAACCGGTGCGAGCACAGCGACCCTTGGACACCACATCCGATGGTCTAGTGGGACGACAAGGTTCGCCACGAGGTAGCCAGTTCCGCGATTGGAATCGTCCAAGCTGCGCCAAACGAACGCCTGATCGGGTCGCAGCGCTCAACGCCCCTCGTGCAAAGGTGATCCGCGACGGCGCGCCCCGACGTCGGCGTGGCCGAAATTGTGCGACGGCCTCGTTGAGCTCCACACGGGGTGGCGAGGTTCCCGCCGATGGGATGCTGCGCGAATCGGCTGGGCTGGATATCGCCGAATCGCTGCTCACCGGTGAGTTCGAGCCGGTCGCGAAGGACGAGGGCGAGCAAGTGCGCTCGGGTTCGATCGGCGTCGCGGGTCACGGACGGTTCCCGCCACCGCGGTCGGAGCCCAGGCGTGTGCCGCTGGCTTGGCGACCGAAGCCAACGGTTGACGGCTGCCATACGTCGGTATCTGCCAGAGCAAAGTGATGCTCATGAGCGCCTCCGGATTCCTCCACACCGGAGGCTGTCGCACGAATCGTCGACGCGTGACGGTGATTCGTTGGGCTGGTGCGGGGTTGGTGATCGAGAAGATCATCGGCTGGGCTACAACTTCGTGGCAGCCGACCGCGACCAGTTGATGCTGATGCCGCCGTCGGTGGCGGACTGGCTGCCGGAGGATCATCTGGCGTGGTTCGTGCTCGACGTCGTCGCCGAGCTGGATTTGTCGGCGTTCTATGCCGTTTACCGGCTCGACGGTCGGGGCGGGGTCGCCTACGACCCGCAGATTATGCTCGCCGTATTGATCTACGCCTGCTGCACGGGTGAGCGCTCCAGCCGTCGGATCGAGAAGCGTCTGATCGAGGATGTGGCGTTCCGGGTGGTAGCGGCGAACCAGCGACCCGACCACGCCACGGTCGCCCGGTTCCGCGCCAACCACGAGACCGCGGTCGCGGGACTGTTCGGTCAGGCGCTCGCGGTGTGTGCGCGTGCAGGCCTGCTGCGGCCTGGCTTGATCGCGGTCGACGGCACGAAGCTGCACAACGGACGGTCCTGAGAGCGACTGATCCGGATCGCGACGACGGCGTCCGCAACGACACCCGCGACGCTTACAACCGCTACGTGCCGCGAATATCCAACCCGACCTCACTTCCCCCGCTCACACGTGGGCGCGATCGTCGACTACCCGGGACCCGATGACGATCAAGTTAAAGCGGGCTCTTCACCTGGCGCGGCTCAGGCCTGACCACACGCGCTCTCACGAAGGTTGGTCCTAGCCGTGCACCCATCTTGATCTTGTGGAGTCCGCAAAGAGTCCGCAAGAATTTCAAGAACGACCGATACCGAGCATCAGCAGTCAAACGATCGTGAAGTCCCCACAGGCCAGTGATTACGGGGCTGACAAGCACTTGGCAACACCGACCAATATCAGCCAACCACGGCCTGTTTCGCCCTCCGGAGGCGGGAGTGCAGGTTCGAATCCTGCGGGGGCACCGAGAATCCCTAGCTAAATATGGGATTTCGCTTCAATAGATTCGCCCGTGCCACATACATTCAATAAGCTCGCTCGGCGCCGCGACGAGAACTGGTGCTCAGCCCGATGCCGCCGCGCCATAGCCAAGCAAGCGTGGCGGGAACGGAAGGTGGCACGAGCATGGGCGGCGACCGAGGCCGAGGTCATCAAGGCGGTCAAGGCGGTGGCGTACCTGCCGTGACCGTTCCGGCTTGTTGCCAGCAGCCTCGAGCTGGGCCTCGCTCTCTGTACCGACGTCGGTGCGCGCAACCAAGTCGGTTCAGCCCTTCTGCCAGGCGCGGTGCCGCGTGCCTCTGTCAGACTCGCACCCGTGATCGACGTACCCGTGTACCCGTTCTCCTCGACAGCGACTCGGGTTGCGGGACGTGATCTGTCGATGAACATCCTTGCGCTCGGCGGCGAGGACCGGGACGTGAAGGTGCACCGTGAGGGCTTCGCCTCGGACCTGAGCGACGTTCGCACGCGGTTCCGGCCGGGCACCTACGAGTGCTCAGTTGCTGGCATGAGTCATCACGCGGATGCTGCGCAGGACCCAGCACTTTTACCCCGTCGACCGGTGAGGTTAGAGCGGGAGTCTGACAACCCCTATGACAGTCGCGCTGTACGAGTGATGACGCCGCGGGGTCAGCCGCTCGGCTATATCCCGCGTCGCGATGCCGAAGCGCTCTCCGAATGGGCGAGCCTGCACGCGGTCATCCTGGCGGTGGATTCCTCGGCAGCGACGGGCACCCGGCTAGGCGTACACCTGCTCGTCGCGCAGGAAGAACCCCCCCGGATCTAACTTTGGCTGCTGCCGGTCTCCGCGACATCCGTACTAATCCTTCATTTGCGCCGGCGGGCGGGTCGACTCGGTGATGGGACACTTCGCGGCCGCCAGGGGCGACATCAATCTCGCGGTGATCTCCGGCCAGGTCAACTTCGGTGGCGCGAATTCTCCGGCGGCCGAGTCACGCGTAACGGTGTCGAATTTAGGGAGAGGTGCCCGGAGAAGCCCTTTTACCGAGGACAGATCAGCTCCAAGGAATATAACTAGACACTCGCGCATGGCGGCGTGTTCTTCCTGCACGAGGCGGCGGAGTTCAGCCCGGCGGATCCGACGCGCGGTCCTTCGTCCTGGGTGTAGAGGCGCTCTCTGACGCGAACTTGCTAACCCGGACCTCGGGCTGCTGGGTCGGCCTCATCATGACGACTCGGCACTCCGGCGTGGGCGCAGCTCGACGATCTTGGCCGTCGCGAATCCGCTTAGGGGCGTCTGCGATCGCCTGGTCGCGGTCGTCGGTGGCGTGTTGGTAGCGCATCGCCGCATGCGGAGTGGAGTGCCCGATCCGGCGCATCAGTTCGGCCAATGTGGCTCCGGTGGCGGCAGCGAGCGTGGCCCCGGTGTGCCGCAGGTCGTGGAAACGCAGATCAGACCGTCCAGCGGCGGCGCGAGCGGCATGAAACGCCTCGTGGAGAGCACCGTCGCCGCGTAGCGGCCCACCGTCCGGAGCCGTGAACAGCAGCGCCTCCCGGCCGCGCGGGACATGGCGGCGTAGATGATTGGCCAGCGGCCCGATTAGGTGCGGCGGGATGGCCACGTCCCGCACGCCAGCCTGTGACTTGGGGACGCCGACGACCGGCTGCCCGTCTACATGGGTGACCGCGCGGCGCACCCTCACCAGCCCGACATCGAGGTCGATGTCGCGGCGGCGCAGCTCGGCGATCTCACCGAATCGCAGGCCACACCAGGCCGCGATCAGCACGGCCGCCCGGTACTGGTCGGGCATCGCCTCGGTGATCACGCCCAGCTCATCCAAGGTGGCCGGGCGGATCGGCCTGGCTCGCTTCGTCTGACCGGCGCCACGCACACGGCACGGGTTGGACGGGATCGCGTCGTCGGCGACCGCCGTGTTCAAGATCGCCCGCAGCAGCCCGTACGCGTGCGCCTTGCGAGTCGGCCCGGTAACAAGCCCGGCGTACCAGTCCCGCACCACCACCGGGGTGATGTCGTCCAGCCGTACCTCACCGAAGGTCGGCGTCAAATGCCCCGCGAGCAGCTTGCGGTACTCCGCACGAGTCAACGGCCTCAGGTCGCGGGTCTCAAGCCAGGATGCGCTGTAGGTGCCGAAGTCCTGCATGGGTGACCTGGGTGCTCGCCGGTGCCATTCGTTGCGCGAGATGTCCGTCTGGACGGTCGCGAGCCACGCCTCGGCGTCCTTGCGGGTGTCGAACGTGCCGGCGCGGCATGCCGGTGTCCGTCCGGGGCCATGTAGGACGCCCGGTAGCGGCCGGAGGGCAGCTTGCGGATCGCGCCGAAGCCACGGCGTCGTCGGCGTTGGGTGGGCATCCGTGGGCCTTCCTGGGCGTGCCATAACGTTCAATAACGAGAGTACCCTCGTCGTAACTTATCGGCACTCGTCGCCTTATCGTGTGGCCCAGAATCTTCATAGACAGCAGGCGATTCAGGCACTTTCTCCTTGCTACAGCCCTTAATCGCTAAACGGTTTCCGACAGATTTGAATCCTGCCGGGGCACCACTGCCGGGAGCACCACTGCCGGGGGACACAACTGCCGGGGCACAAGCCCAGCAAACCCGCGGGCGTGCCCCGGTGCCCCGAGATCGCCATTAAGCACAACGCTCAGCGACACGCTAACTCTGGCTGGTGCATCCAGAGTGAGTGGCCGTCGAGCGGGACTTCGCCGCCCGGATGTAACACGGCAACGTCGCCGACTCGACGCGGCCAAACAACTCCTCGGCGCTGCGGTCCGTTCCCCGCCACAGATGGCCGTGTGCTGCGATCGCGAGGCCCACCTATTGGACCCCGATCGCCGATTGTGCCGACCTCACCATAGTGCCGACCTGGCGCTGGATCGCCCGTGACATAAGGGCATTCGCCATGGGAGGTCGGCACAATCCGGCGGTCCGGCCGACAACTGCTCCGCCGACATCCGAGGTAGAGGAACGGATGTCCCGAGCGGGACGAAGGGGCGCGACGGGTCCGCGCGGTGGGCGCGCATCGCTGGCTACGTAGGCGAATTCGACGCGAGGACGGCCCGACACGCCGCGCACGTCGTCGACGCAGCATCCAGCTGCTACCTACCACCCGACACGTTCCTGGCGTTCGGCGAGGGGCAAAGATTGTGCCGACCTATAGACGCGAATCCCCTTACCAGACAGGCAGTTCATGCCGCAGGTCGGCACAATCACGAGGTCGGCACAATCTTCTTTGTGCCGACGTCGGCACGATGCCGAATACGCGCGGCCGGTCGGTCAACAATGCGCAGCACGGGTTCGTCGTTATGCGCGGATCCGATGCCCAGCTTGTCGGGCCGTCGCTGTCCCGCAAGAGATCGCTCGGCGGACGTTTGTGGCGGGTGCCGATGGCAGCGATGGCTCCTACTGATTTGTTGCTCCGAAGAGCGGGTGGATGATTCAGCGCGGGCCGCTGGCGAGAGGCGTCGGAGAAGTTCTTGATTCGCCGGCAGCAGCACGCCGCCCCACCACCGCTGGTACGCGTCATTTCGGGCGCTGCAGTCGTCGGCGAGTCGGGCCACATCCGCGCCTGGCGTGTCCACGACGCCACCGTGGGCGACGACTGGAGGTGACGGCCCGCTCACCTCGAAGGTCAGCGATGCCGTCCGGCGAGCAAGGTCAGGTTCGGTGGGCCAGCAGGGAGATGCTGGTGACGCCGTACGTGGTCGTGGCGTCGGCCGCGCGGTCGGACACGAATCGGTATGCGGTGTTCTCGCGGACGGTGTCGACGTGGAATCCGGCGGCTTCGATCGCCTCGTGGTAGCGGTCGGCCTGCATTGCCCCGCCGATGCACGCGGCCCAGAGTGCGGCGTCGCCGGTGACGCCTTCGGGCAGCTGGACGGCGGTGACGATGTCGGCAATGGCGAGGCGGCCGCCGGATCGCAGCGCGCGAGCCGCGGCCGCGAAGACGCGGTGCTTGTCCGGGGCGAGGTTGATCACGCCATTGGAGATCACGCAGTCGACAGAGCCGGCCTCGACCGGCGGTTCCTCGATGTAGCCCTGGCGGAACTCCACGTTCCCGTCGCCAGGCGTCGTGCCTTGTCGAGCTGGGCGCTGGTCATGTCAACACCGATCACCGTCCCCGACGGTCCGACGGCCCGCGCGGCCAGGAAGCTGTCCATTCCGGATCCACTGCCCAGGTCGAGAACCGTTTCGCCAGCGGCGAGCGCGGCGAGGTCGAAGAAGTAGCCGACGCCGGCGAACGAGTCGATGGCCTCGGCGGGGATGAGGTCGAGGTCTCCGGCGGGGTAGCCGAGCCGTTCGGCCAGTGGGCGGCCGGTCTCGAAATGGAAGTCCTGGTGCGGGTCAAGCGCGACCTGCTCGTACATCGACTTGACCCTCTCTTGCAGGTCTGCGGTGTCGAGCTGTCGCGTGGCGTTCGTCATGGATGCCTCTCGGTCGGGCCAAGCTGTGGGCAATTTCAAGCAGTGTCTCCGCATACCACGCTGGTTGACGCAGCTTCGTTCAATTGCGATCACGACAAGGCGTAGGGCGCGTCGCGTCACCGGCGGCATCACGTCACCACCGGCGCTCCTCGTCTCGGCGCGGGTGCGGCCGAAGATCCCCTATGGCAGGCTCCAGCGAACCGGACCGTCCACTGCGGACGATCTATCCGTGGATCTGTCCACGAACTCCTGTCGGGTGGCGCGGCGCAGAGCACCAAGCGGTTGTATGACGCGGGCGCCGAATACGGGCGAGTACCCACGCCACGTTCGACTCGCCGGCTCGCATTCTGCGCGTCATTGATGACGCAAACCTGGGCGTGCCGTCATCACTTGGCCCTCAACACGCCGGTGAAAGTACGTGAGGGGGCGCGGTTGAGGTGGCGTTCGACCTCACCGACTGATCTTCGAAATGGCCAGCCGACGTGCCCGTGCCATGGCTCACAAGGATCGGCGCGTCGGTCTGCATCGTTACCGATGTGAGGATCGTCGCTATTAGGCAGCACGATCGTGGCAGGCGTGCACGGTGCGACAGGCGAGGCGCCGCCGGCAGGAAGGTCAGGTGAGCATCGCGCCGACGAGTTCGCGGCGGCTACGGACGCCACGTTGTCGAAGACCGCCTTGAGGTGATCCTGAACGGTGTGTTCGGAAATGTGCAGCGTGGCGGAGATGACGCTCGTCGAAGTTTTGTGTAGAACCAACGTGGCCACCTCGCCCTCGCGAGGGCTGAGACCGTGCACCCGCAACCGCAGCGGAAGGGTGCTGCTTGCGTCGTCTTCCTCGATGACAACGGTGATGCCCCGCTCGCCGGACGGACCGCACTGCCGGCGACGTGCGGTGACTGCAGTGCAGTGGCGTCCCCGGTGGGTAGGAACGGCGGTGGTGCTGCTCACACGGCGGGGTCGCTGTTGAACCGCGGGGGACGGGCAGCGCGTGTCAGTGGGGGACACCTTGGAGGCAGATCATGATCACCTATTTGCGACGTGCCACGCTGCGCGTGACATATCCGCCAAACCCGGTCAGCGTGCAGCCGCGTCGCCGCGGCCTGGCGATATTCGCGGTCGTCACCGGCACCGCGCTGGTCGGGGTGCCGAGGGTCGAGGTGGGCACGTCGATGATCTGTCCAGCAGGTAGGCGTCGTCGATATCGCGGGCTGACGGTTGTCGGCGCCGCCATTCGTGGTAGCCGGAGCGGGAGATCGTGAGCACCCGGCCGGTCACCGCGACGTCGCAGCCGTCGGGGAAAGCGCGAGCAGGTCAGGGCGCGTGGCCGCCAGTAGGGGGCCGAATGGCGAGGGTACCGATCGTGTATCGGAGCACGCATCGGATCAGGTTCTCCGAGCTGGATCCGTATGATCATGTGAACACGGGCACATACGCGACGTACTACGTTGATCATCGGATGGAGGGCTTGCGGGAATACCTTGGTTGGGATTTGAGGACCCTGGGCACGTTGCCGTTCATGGTTTGGGTCCGGCGAATGGAGATTGACTTTCTACGACCGGTCCGGGGCGATCAGGAAATTATCATCTCCTCGTTCGTTCGTGAGTTCCGTGGGCCGGATGCGCTGATCGAGTGCACGATGATCGATTCCGCGGGGGCGACGGTTTCGCGGGGTGTCATGACCGTTGCGTACGTCGAGAAGGGAACGACTCGTGCAGCGGACTGGCCGGCGGACGTTATGGCGTTGTTCTTCGAAGCTGAAACGGCCTCGACGCCCGCGCCCGGCTGAGTGGCTGTCCTGACCGACAACCGACGGGTGGGGTTAGTGAACAAGGCTAACGCGACGCGCCAACCGTTGCGGCAGGCTTCAGGATTCCGCCTAGTCCAATACCAGGACAGTCACGTCGCGGCGCGGCGGCTGCGATGGGTGGCACACGCCGGGCATCCGACACCGCGTCTAAACGGCGAGTCCGCGCGTCCGCCACGCAACGGACGTCGCACGTGACGGTCGATCTGCACGAGCCGAGCTGTGATCAAGCCTCGAATCGAGCCGCGCAGATCGACGCACATTTCGTCGCACGGTGGCCAGCGAGCCTCCCGAACCTGTAACCGGCCCGGCGGTGCCGGCGGCACGCCTTGTCGAAGATGACGCGGAATCAGGGCGTGCGGTCTGCTGGCGTCAGCAGGTATCAGTGGGGCAGGTCATTGTGCGCGCCGTCGCCGGTAATCTGGCCACCTGCGTCCGGTACTTCGTGTTCGGTCCGCTCAAGTGACGTTCCCGCACACTCGCGCAGGCGGCTGATACGCGACCGAACTTTTAGTTTGGGCGAGTGCGCGAAGACGATGGCCTGATTAGCCCAGATGCTTGAAGATCAAGTGGCTGGGTCGGCGTGTAGATGATCGAAGCTCGTTGCGGACAGAGGGCATTGAGTCAGTAATGCGCTTCGCAGTGGCCTAGTAGCTGGGAGCAAAGCGCGCCACACGGGGCGGGTATCGCGCGGCGCGCCTGCGGCCTCGTGGCTGGGGGAACTGGAGGCTGCGGGGAGCATAGCTGGCTCACAGTTTGCTAGGTGTTAGTGGAGGACGACACAACAAAGTCAAGCGCCATCGCAGAAGCGCCCCGAACGCAACGGCCCGGAGCGTTTGTGCATCTTGCGGTCAGTCGGATGTGGCCTCCGTCCAGTTTTGCCCGTCGTGCCAGCGCCAGACCGCGACGTGCCACGGGTCGGGCAGCCAGCGGCCTCGCTCTGCGGGGTGCTCGTTGTGCACGGCTGTGGACGATTCGGGGTGCGGGGCTAACTGCGCTCCAGCGTGCCGGTGCGTGGCAGCCTTAGGCACGGTGGCGTAGTTCGGCGCGGACGGCGCGCTCGACCAGTATCGGCACGAAGTCTCGTGTCGCGCTGTTGCCCGCAGTCGTCGTACTCTCCGGCAACCAACCGCTGGATCGTCTCGGGCGGCACCTCCGGGAATTGTCTCGTGAATCGCTCAACTACCGTGGCCAGCGCGGCCTGCTTAGCTCACACGCGGTGCTTGGCCTTGTGTTCGACAGCCCGTGCGGATTCGGGGGGCCGACCAAACGTCAGCACGACCGGAGATGCCCCGCACCCGGGGGACCGGGCGCCGCGTGGCGATTGCCAGGACGAGCACGTAGCGGCGTCCCTCGTCGTTCTCGGCGGAAACGATCACGCCCGGTATAGGCGAGCTCTCGACGATCGAGACACCTTCGTCGTGGTGGTTGGTCATGGTGGATCCCGCCATGCGCGCCCTCATCTACGCTGCTCGACCCGCTGAGCTGTTCCTACATCGGCTCGATCGCAGCGTGGAACGCATCGAAACCGTCTAGCCTCATCGCAGGGGACAGTCCTGGGACGATCCGACGCGTTGTCGCTCCCGGGCGGAGTACCAGATCCGCCGCGATCTGGGGATCAGAACGTCCTCTCACTCGGCAACGCTTCGTGCATCGTACGGCCAAGCGACCGGCTGAGCGGGTTGTGCCGCCGCCGGTGTGCAGACACATTCAGAGCCATTTCTTGCGTTTGAACACGATGTACAGGCTGACGGCGATGATCAGCATGATCAGGGTGGAGGCGAGGAAGCCTGAGGTTTCGCCGAAGCCGGGGTAGGGCACATTCTGGCCGAAGAAGCCGGTGACGGCGGTGGGCACGGCCACGATCGCCACCCAGGCGGTGATCTTGCGCATGTCGTCGTTCTGCTGCACCGAGACGGCGGCCAGCTCCTCGGCAGCGACGGTCATGTGGGTGCTGATGCGGGTCTGGAAGAAGTCGATGACTCCGTGCAGGAATTCTCGTTGCCCGTCGGCCATGCTGCTCACCTGCTCGAAGCGGTCGGCGATGTCGGCGACCAGCGGCTTCTCCTCCTCCGGCAGGGACCGGGCCAGCTTGGCCATCCGGTCGTAGGTTGCGGTGCTGTGCACCGCGATGGTGCGGATCGCGAGTAGCTCGTACCAGACCTTGAACAGTTCCTCGAGGAACTGCTCGGGGTCGTCGGTCACCTCGGCCAGCGTGACCCGCTGTTCCAGACGGCCGGACTCCTTGGCCAGGCCGGCGATGAGTTCGATCTCGCGGCGGGTGAGCGAGGCAATGATCGCCGAGGACAATTCGAACGGCGAGCGCACCTGCAGATGACCGCTGTGCAGCCGCTGCAACACGGCCCGGGTGTCCAGGAACGCCACCTCGGGGTTGACCGCCGGGTTGAGCGGTCCGTGCACCGTGACCAGGTAGTTGCGGCCGAGGAACTGATCGAGTTCGACGTAATGCACGTGACCGGCGACGCCAACCTCGGGGGCGTGCAGCACCGTGAACACGTGATCGTCATACACGTGGATCTTCGAGACGTGATTGCGCTCCACGCAGTCGCGCACCGCGATCTCATGGAACCCGAATACCTCCGAGAGCACCGCGGCGTCCTGCCCGATGCACAGGCCAATGTCCACCCAGATCAACGCATCAGGCTTGTCCAGCAGCTGGCTCAGCTCCCCGGCTGAGTGTGCCTCGACGCCGTCTTCGGAAATCAGATAGACGTCCATGGCCACCCGCCCTTCCGCTGTTGTGAAATGGCTGTGCGCCGTGACCCAGTCTGCTCGCCGCCGTACCTCACCGCCAACGCCGGTCCCAATCCACGCTGTCCGCGTCGGCTTCAAGCGTTGCCCTACTGGTAGCGGTGGGAGTCACCGGTGGGGCCAGTGCTGAACCGTCCGTCAAGTGTCTGTGTGCTGGCCACGGCGGTGCGCAGCGCATCGACGGCGGCCGTCCGCGACGTGGCAGGCGACCCGTGATTCCGGGCGGTGGTGGTGACGAGTCCCAGGGCCGCCCGAAACCGCGACCGCCTGGTCTGGCGCGCGTGGTCTCGCGGTGCTGGGCCGGCGTGAGATCTCCGGCTGTGTCGGAATGATCATGCAGTGACTCGTCTGCATTGGGTTAGGAGGCGCGCGGTTGCCCGGCTTCCTCGGTGCGGGTGGGCGTCGTGGTGGTGGTGATCGGTGTGGGTAGGTCCAGGTGGCGGGTGGATTGGAGTTGCCAGGGGACGCTGGTGACCATGACGCCGGGTTCGAATAGGAGCCGGGTTTTGAGTCGTAGGGCGCTTTGGTTGTGCAGCAGTTGTTCCCACCATCGGCCGACGACGTATTCGGGGATGAAGACGGTGATGACGTCGCGGGGGCTGTTTCCGCGCACTCTGCGGATGTAGTCGAGGAAGGGTCGGGTGATCTCCCGGAAGGGCGAGTCGAGGACGACGAGGGGGATGCCAATTTCGTGCGTGCTCCATTGCTGCAGCAGCCGGGCGGTGTCGTCGTCGTCGATTTGGATGGTGACCGCATCCAGGGTGGCGGGCCGGGTTGCTTTGGCGTAGGAGATGGCGCGCAGGGTGGGTAGGTGCAGCCGGGAGACGAGCACGATGGCGTGGTTGCGGGACGGCAGGATCGGCCTGGCGGTTTCGGCGAGGTCGAGTTCGGCGGCGACCGCATCGTAGTGCCGGCGGATGCGCTTTCATCATCGCGAAAAGGGCGATCATGGCGCAGGATCGCGAGCCAGGCGCCGTGAGCGATTTTGGTGTACAGGACGATGACGAGCACGACCGCGGTGCATACGGCGCCGAGGGTGTTGATGAGCCGGGAGATCCGCATCCGCCGGCGGCGCTCGGGTGGGCTGTGCGGGATGGTGCGGTTCCAATGCCGGACCATGCCGGCTTGGCTGAGGGTGAAGCTGGTGAATACGCCGATGATGTAGAGCTGGATGAGCTTGTCGATGTTGGCGTCGAAGCCGACGATCAACGCTATCGCGCACCCGCCGAGCAGGATGATGCCGTTGCTGAAGACCAGCTTGTCGCCGCGGGAATGCATTTGTCGGGGCAGGTAGCGGTGTTCGGCGAGGATCGAGGACAGCACCGGGAAGCCGTTGAACGCGGTGTTGGCGGCGAGGATGAGGATGGCGGCGGTGGCGGCCTGGATAGAGGTAGAACAGGACCGCGTGGCCGCCGAACACGCGACGCGGCGATCTGCGAGATGACCGACGGGTTGCCGCTGGGCTGGGCCCGAGCGTTGATGTGTAGGGCGAGCACGGTGATGCCGGCGAACATGCTGACCGCCAGCAGCCCCATGATGGCCAGGGTGTTCGCAGCGTTGCGGGCCTTGGGGGGGCGGAATGCGGGCACGCCGTTGCTGATTGCCTCCACCCCGGTCAGCGCGGTGCACCCGGAGGCGAACGCGCGTAGGACGAGCAGCAGGGTGAAGATCCCGCCGACGTGGGCGGTGCGCTGCAGTTGTTGGGTGGCGGTGGCGGCGTCGGGCAGCTGCCCGGTGACGCCCTTGATCGCGCCGATGAGGAACATCAGGTAGGTGAGGGTGACGAAGGTGTAGGTCGGGATCGCGAAGGCCCGCCCGGATTCCCGGACGCCGCGCAGGTTGGCCAGCATCAACACCACGGTGAAACCGACTGACAGCTCGACCGCGTAGCGGTGCAGGCTCGGCGCAGCGCTGGTGATGCCCACCACGCCGGCGACCACGGACACGGCGACGGTCATCACGTAGTCGACCAGCAGGGCCGCGGCCGCGGTGAGCGCCGCGTTCTCGCCGAAGTTGTCGAGGCTGACCGCGAACGCGCCGCCGCCGCTGGGGTAGGCGTGGCAGGTCTGCCGGTAGGACAGCACCACGATGACCAGCAGCGCGGCGATGGCCGCGGCGACCCACTTGGCGAACACGAGATAGGCGGCGCCGGCGGTGGCCAGCACCAGCACGATCTCTTCGGTGGCGTAGGCGACCGAGGACAGCGGGTCGGAGGCGAACACGGGCAGCGCCAGCCATTTCGGCAGCAGCGTCTCGTGTAGTTGCTGGCTGCGCAGCGGCCGGCCGACAAGCAGCCGTTTCACCGCCTCCGGAACGGTCACCGGCGCGGCCGTGACCGGGCGGTGACCAGCGGGGCGGCGTGGGTGCGCACCAGTTCGACGCTAGGCGGGTGGCGGCGGACCGCCGGTCAAGGCCGCGTCAAGATCGGGCCGGAACCCGCAAAGAAACCGTCAAGATCACCGACCGCGCGGGTCGGGGCGAGTCGACTGGGCGGGATGACAGGTCGGCATCACCCCCGGCGGCCGGTGCAGGCCGCGTTCGCGTTGCCGGTCGGGTTCGCCGGCATGCTCCTGATCGGCGTGGTGGCGGCGGCCGGGCACGGGCGTGTCACCGCGACCATGGTGTTGGCGCTGACCAGTGGGCTGGTCGCGGCGGTCGCGCTGGCCGCCGAGCCGTTGGCCGCGCCGCCACTGGCGGTGATCGGCTGGTTCACCGTGGCCGGATTCTCCCGCCCGCCGTACGGGGACCTGCACCCTCCCGGCACCGTTACCGCGGGCCTGGTGTTGGCCGCGGTGGCCGCCGGGGCGGCGGGCGTCGGGACGCTCGGGCGGGGGTTGCGCGAGACCCGGGCCCGGTACCGGACGCTGCCGGGCGACGATGCGGTCACACTAGATGCTGTGAGCTCAGGCCAGAACGGCGCTGCACCGCGGCTGCCCGGCCACGCCCGCGGGTCGCCGACGCCGGTCACGGCGCGCGGGGGTGAGCGCGCGGCGGCAGTTGGCCGGGGTCGGGCTGGCCGCGGTGATCTTGCCGACGCTGACCGCGGTGTCGGCGGCGGCCCGGGCCCATCTCGCCCTGGTCGATGAGGTGCTGCTGTACCTGATCGCGGTGATCGTGGTGACCTTGGTCGGCGGGTTCTGGCCGGCGGTGTTGGCCGCGGTGGCCGCCGGGCTGCTGCTGAACTGGTATTTCACCCCGCCGGTGCACACCTGGACCATCGAGGCGCCGCAGAACATGCTCGCGCTGCTGCTGTTCGTCACCGGCGCGGTCACCGTCAGCAGCGTCGTGCATCTGGCCGCCCGGCGCAGCGCGCTCGCGGCGGATCGGGCCGCCGAGGCGGACACGCTGCTGACCCTGGCCCGGACGGTGCTCGGCGGCGACGACAGCCCACAATCGGTCCTCGACCACTTGAAGCGGACCGTGAATGTCACCGCCGAGCTGCGCGAACGCAGCGGCGGCCGTTGGGTCCGCGTCGCCGGCAGCGTCGACCCCGACGGGCAACCGCTCGGTCATCCCGGTCGGTGAGGACCTGCAGCTGGTGGTCCACGGCGACGTCGTCCACGGTCAGCGGCCGGATCCTCGACGGTTACGCCGCGCAGGCGGCCGCCGCGTTGGAACGGCAGCGGCTGCGGGTGCAGGCCGGGCAGGCCGAGGCGCTCGAGGCGGGCAACCGGATGCGCACCGCGCTGCTCGCCGCGGTCAGCCACGACCTGCGCACCCCGCTGGCCTCGGTGAAGGCCGCGGTCAGCACGCTGCGGCAGACCGACATCGCCTGGACTGCCGAGGACCAGGCCGCGCTGCTGGCGACCATCGAGGAGGGCGCCGACCGGCTCGACTCGCTGATCGGCAACCTGCTCGACGTGACCCGCATCCATACCGGCGCGGTGCAACCGTTCATCCGCCCCACCGCGCTCGACGAGGTCGCCCCGCTGGTGGTGGGCGGACTCGACGGCGGTCAACGGGTGCGCTTCGACATCCCCGACGCCCTGCCGTTGCTGGCCACCGACCCCGGCCTGCTCGAACGCGCCCTGGCTAACCTGGTCGCCAACGCGCTGCGTTACTCACCCGCCGACCAGCCGCCCACCCTGACCGCCGCCGCCCGCGACGGGACAGTCACCGTCCGGGTCATCGATCACGGGCCGGGCATCCCACCCGACCAGCGAGACCACGTCTTCGAACCGTTCCAGCAACTCGGCGACCAGCACACCGGCGGCGGTGTCGGCCTCGGCCTGGCCGTCGCCAAAGGCTTCCTCGACGCCGTCGGTGGACAACTCACCGCCGAAGCGACCCCCGGCGGCGGACTCACCATGCGCCTCGACCTGCCCGTCGCCACCACACCCGTGCGCGACCCCACCGGCGCCGCCCGGTGACCAGCGTGCTCGTCATCGACGACGAAACCGCGCTGCTGCGCGCGCTGCGGATCAACCTCACCGCCCGCGACTACACCGTCACCACCGCGGCTGACGGCGCCGCCGGGCTCGCCGCCATGGCCCATCACCGTCCCGACGTCGTCATCATCGACCTCGGCCTGCCCGACATGGACGGCACCGACGTCATCCGCGGCATCCGCGGCTGGTCCACCACCCCGATCATCGTGCTATCCGCCCGCGGCCAGGAAATCCAGAAAGTCGACGCCCTCGACGCCGGCGCCGACGACTACATCACCAAACCCTTCGGCATGAACGAACTACTCGCCCGACTCCGCGCCGCCACCCGCCGCGGCACACCCGCAGTCGAAGAACCCGTCCTCACCACCGGCCACTTCAGCATCGATCTCGCCGCCAAACGGGTCACCACCAAAGCGCGCGAGGACATCCGGCTCACCCCGACCGAGTGGCAGCTGCTCGAAGTCCTGGCCCGCCACCGCGGCCGTCTCGTCACCGGCCGGCAACTCCTCCACGACGTCTGGGGCCCCAACTACGCCACCGAAACCCACTACCTGCGCGTCTACATCGCCCAACTACGCCGAAAACTCGAACCCGACCCAGCCCACCCCCACTACCTGATCACCGAACCCGGCATCGGCTACCGCCTGCAGGCCGAATAAGCGTGCTCGTCGGGCACCATTTGGCCGCCGCGCGCGACAGGTGATGCCCACGCGTCGTGTCCGCTGCCTGCGGCTCCGGTGGCCAGTCGGACCCAATCACATGTCGGGCATCGGGTCGAAGATGATCTCCGGCAGTCCGCAAATAGTCCGCAGAAGTCGCAAACGACTGATGTTGATCACCTATTGCCAACGATGTTCGACATCTCCTAGCCCAGTAATTCCTGCTCTCGAGAGCACCGGGCGCCGATTGATAGAGGTCGTGAATAGGCGGCCCGAACGGCTTCACACGGCACGTGTCACGTTAGGGGGAGTGATGAGTGATCGCGCCTGGGTCATCAGCTGCCTGCGACGGAGATCGCGAAGGCGATTTTCGTGCACATCGCATGACCGACCAGCGTGCTTCAATGCGGAGATCACGGTGCGGGGCGAGGAGCTTCTATGGCCAGCATTGCAAAACGCTCGGATGGTCGGTGGCGTGCACGCTACCGCGACGCCGCCGGCGTCGAACATTCGCGTCACTTCACCCGCAAGGTCGATGCCCAACACTGGCTGGACACGGTGACGACTGCGGTGACGTCTGGCACGTATACCGATCCGCGCCGATCACGGATCACGGTGTCCGATTGGTCGGCCCGCTGGTTAGCAACGAAGGTCGACCTGAAGGCAACTACTCGACGCGGTTATGACTGCATGCTGCGGGTGCACATTCTGACCCGCTGGGGCGCCGTCAAGCTCGCCGACATCACCCATGAGCAGATCGCCGGGTGGATTGCTGAGCTGCGTTGTAGCGGGCTGTCGGCGTCGACCGTGCGGCAGATCCACCGCGTGTTCTCGCTCGTGCTCGCGCTGGCCGTGCGTGACGGGCGCCTCGCGCGCAATCCGGCAGATGGCGTGCCGCTCCCGCGTGCCACGCGAGGGGAGCAAGTGTTCCTCACGCACGATCAGCTCGATGCACTGGCCGATGCGGCGGGGCGCGAGCGGCTCGTGATTCTGTTTCTCGGCTATACCGGCGTCCGGTATGGCGAGATGGCCGCACTGCGGGTACGCAACCTCGACCTCATCAAGCGTCGCGCGCTGATCGCTGAGGCAGTCGCCGACGTCAATGGGCGAGCCGTCTTCGATACGCCCAAGAACCACCAGCGACGCGCCGTGCCGCTGCCACGGTTCCTCGCCGACGAGCTGGCCGAGTACGTCGCGGGCAAGGGCCCCGACGACTACGTCTTCGCCGCGGAGCAGGGCGGCGTGCTGCACCTGCGCAACTTTCGTCGCAACTGCTTCGACCCGGCCGTACGCGCCACCGCCCTCGACAGTCTGACGCCACACGCGCTGCGCCACACGGCAGCGTCGCTCGCGATCGCCGCCGGCGCGAACGTGAAGGTCGTGCAGACGATGCTCGGCCACAAGTCGGCGACGATGACGCTCGATCTGTACGGCCACCTATTCGCCGACCAGCTTGATCAAGTGGCCGACGCGATGGACGCTGCGCGCAGCCGCGTTCAAGATCATGCGGACTTTTTGCGGACTAGACCGGTCGTCCGTGATCTTGAAGAGGCTCGCCAGAGGGCTAGAGGCCAGCAATTGCGGGGGTTGTAGCTGTGCGCCGCGAGGGAATCGAACCCCCAACCCGCTGATTAAGAGTCAGCTGCTCTGCCAATTGAGCTAGCGGCGCAGTGCATGATCTGGGCAATCACGACACCCTAGCAGGCGCGGGCCACCGGATCTGGGGTGAGTGACGGGGCTCGAACCCGCGACATCCTGGACCACAACCAGGTGCTCTTCCAGCTGAGCTACACCCACCATCGCCGTGACTACGGGTCGCGGCTTGCTCAGTCTACTGGGTCGGTAGTAGCGCCGAGGATGGTCCGTGCCGCCGCCTGCGCCTCCTCCGAGGTCGGTCCCGGCAGGGCGACGAACAGCGTTCGACGGTAGAAGATCAGCTCTTGAATGCTCTCGCGGATGTCCGCGAGGGCCCGATGCGCGAGGCCCTTCTGCGGCTGCGCAAAGTAGACCTTCGGATACCAGCGTCTCGCGAGTTCCTTGATCGACGACACGTCGATCATGCGGTAGTGCAAGTAGCCATCGAGGTCTGGCATGTCGCGAGCGAGGAAACCACGGTCGGTGGCGATCGAGTTGCCGCAGAGCGGAGCCGTCCTGGGATCGGGCACGTGTCTGCGGACATAGTCGAGAATTCGACGTTCCGCGTCACCGAGCGTGACCGTGGAGGCCTGCACCGCTTCGGTCAGGCCCGATGACGCGTGCATGTTCTGCACGACCGGGAGCATGGACTGCAGCATGTCGTCGTCGACATGGATGATCACGTCGACACCGTCGTCCAGCGGGACAAGCTCGGCATCGGTGACGATCGCGGCGACCTCGATGAGCGCGTCGTGCGTGAGATCGAGGCCCGTCATCTCGCAGTCCATCCAGACGAGCCTCTGCGTCGCGCGGTCGGTCACCGCGTGAGCGTAGCCGCCAGGACTACGGTGGTCGGTGCCACATGGGGAAGGGGGCCTCGGCCATGGCCCGGGACTTGCTGAATCAGGACGCCATCGACGCCGCACTTGCCACCCTGCAGGGGGACTGGTCTGGTTCCAAGGATTCGTTGAAGCGATCGATCGAGTTCGCGGACTTCCCCACAGCGGTGGAGTTTGTGAACCGCCTGGCGCCGGCATGCGAGCAGCTCGACCATCACCCGGATCTGGCTCTGCGGTGGCGCTGGGTGCACATCGAGCTCTCGACGCACAGCGCCGGAGGTGTGACCGAGATGGACGTCAGGCTCGCCCGGACGATCGACGAGGTGGCGGCCGGCTTGCCGTTGGCTGCGAAGTCCTGATCACAGCCCCTCGTCCGGACGGGCGGTCAGCCACCAGGCCGCATACGGGGGGAGGGCGTAGAACCCGCTGTCCGAGTCCGGCGCGAATGCGGACAGCCGGTCCCAAGGCAGCTCGATACCGACCGATGCGACCGCGTCCGCCCGCACGCGCTGCCAGCGATCCGAAACGTTGTAGAGCTCAACGATGGCGCCAGCTGGGTGCCGGCGCGCCAGCGCGAGCACGCCCTCCGTCCCGATGTCGAGGGGCGCGCTCTCAACAGCGGCATGCAACGACGGGATTGTCGCGCGGACCTGGGCCAGGTGGCGGAGTCCGTCGAATACGCGACCCTCGATAGAGGACAGATCCCGTCGACGTTCTGCTTTACCCCAGGGCATACGCGGGCGGTGCGTCCACCGATTGTCGGCAGCCAGCCGGGAATCGCTGCGATAGGAGTGATCGTTGAGCAGACCAAGCTCGTCGCCCATGTAGAGCAGCGGGATTCCGCCGAAACCGAAGATGATCGCGTGTACGAGGAAGATGCGACCGAGAGCAACGTCGACCGCGCCGGGGTCGCCGTTCTCGAAGGCAGATTGGAGGCCGGCCAGGCTGGCCAAGGTGCCACTGATGCGAGCGTCCCCGGTGACTGGATTGGCTTGGAACACCTCGCCGCGGGCGAATGATCCAGGGAAGTCACCGCTGTAGAACCGCGACAGGAATGCCCGGTGCGCAAAGCCGGAAAGGCCCTGTGCTGCCGCGTCGGTGTCAGAGATCGCCCAACCGATGTCGTCGTGGCACCGCACGTACGTGCCCCAGGCAGTCGTCACCGGCTTCGGCGGAGCCGTCGACAGCGCGCGGCGCATGAGGCCCGCCTCCCCAGTCGCGAGCGATGACCAGATCTGCACCATCAAGCTGTTGTGGTACGCGAGGTCGCACACCTTGCCCGCGTGCGTGCCGCGGCCGAGATAGGCGGACAGCTCCTCAGGCGCAACGATCGCTTCAGCCTTGAAGACGACGGCGGGTGCCGCGAGGTGTATTGCGGCCCGCAGCGCCTGCACAATCTCGTGGACCTCGGGTTGACCCTGGCAGTTCGTGCCGAGACGCTTCCAGATAAAGGCAATCGCGTCGAGCCGGAAGCAATCGACACCGACGTTAGCCAGGTCGAGGATCACCTGAAGCATCTCGCAGAACACATCAGGGTTGGACCAGTCGAGGTCCCATTGATAGTCGTTGAAAGTCGTCCACACCCACGCACCGTGATGTCCGGGCCGATCGTTCCACGCGACGTCGGGCACCCATGTGAAGTTGCCCGGTGCGAAGTCCGGAAAGACCTCCGGGAGCGTGGCCTCAAAGGCGTCGGGTTGCGCGCGATCCGGGTAGCAGAGGAAGTAGGAGCGGTACGGTTCCTCGTCCTTGACGGCCTTCAAGGCCCATTCATGCTCCCGGGCGACATGGTTGACCACAAGGTCGAGCGTCAACGCGATTCCGGACTCGTGCAGGGCGTCGGCGAGGGCAGCGAGGTCGCTCATCGTCCCTAGCTCGGGCCGCACGGATCGGTAATCCACGACCGCGTAGCCGCCGTCGTCGGCGCCCGGACGAGGATGCAGCAACGGCATGAGGTGCAAGTAGGTGACGCCCAACTCCCTCAAGTAGCCGATGTGCTCCTGGACGCCATGAAGCGTTCCCGCAAATCGATCGGCATAGCAGACGTAACCGACCTGGTCCGGTGTGAGAAACCAGTCCGGACGCAGCACCCGTTCCTCGTCCAGCGCGCGAAGTGCCGGTCGACGGTTCGCAACGCAGGCGAGGATCACATCGATGATCCGGTCCGGCAGGCCGTCGGATCGATGCGAGTGTCGATAGACCGCGAGTCCAGCGAGCAGGTCCGGTCCCCATCGTGCGAGTCGTCGTCGCACCGCTGCCGTGTCACTGTCGGATAGGCCTGCGGTCGAGCAGGCGACGCGATGGTCCAGCGCCGCAAGCGTCGTCTCGGCTTCGTGTGCCAACGCTCCATCCCTCCGCACCCGGCCGTACTCAACCGCTGCATCATGGAGCAGCAGCAGACCGGGCTCACTGTAGGGGTGAAATCGCTTGCAGTCAGCTCCCGATGCCAAATCGGCGCGACTGGCATGAGCTTGCCCTTTCGCGCCTTCCGACCCGATAGTGGACAGATGAGCGGGGACGAGGACGACCCGGAAATGGAGTGCGGGTTGTGAATGCCTCGGGCCTTGTCACGCTAAGCGCGGCGGCCAATCACTTGACCGGGTGGGGCGCGTTCGACTGGTTCTTCCACATCCTGTTCGCAATATTGGGCTGGATCGCGGTGGCGACGCCGGTCTTTGTCATGCACCGACTCGAGACCATGCGGGTGACCCAACCACCGCCACCTGCCGCCCCAGTGACGACAGCGCCGGAGTGGCAGTACTACGTCATGGCGGTGTGTATCGGACTCGGCGGCGCGATCCTGGGTGCCACGTTCGGCTGGATTACGGCGCGCCATATCTCGAATGCTTTTCTGGTCTTCGCTTGGTGGATGTTGCCGCTCCTCTGCGGCGCCGCTGTCACGATGTACTGGGTCGTCGAGGAGAGGCCCAGCGAGGAGAAGCGCTCTAGAACCGGCTGGGCTGTGGCAGTTTCCGCCCTGGTCTACGGGGCAGTCGGCATCCTCATCCTGGGCGCGGACCTGATCACCCGTCTGGCTGCCCAGGCTTCGCTGTCATCTGACGCCATGATCGCCTTGGTCCTCATTGGCGTTCTGGGCTGGGCGTTGTGGCTTTTCAGTCCACGGCGGCGACGCGCCAGAAGGCGGTTACAGTGATGTCAAGACCGGCCGGGCGCCGGCAACGGTGACGTCCCGGGCCCGGTACCCCAGGTAATGCTCGAAGCGTCGGCGATGACCTGCGCCACGTCTTCACTCACTACCGAACAGTCCACGGAGCCGGCCACGCCAACCGCCTGCTATTGGAGAGATCATCCATGCCGGCGACGACCGCTGCCGCAGCTGCTCATCCTCGAAATCGGCGCAGTCAGCAACGTAGGCGATGCTCTCGTCGAGCGTGTGACCGCTCTGCAGGAACGAATCCAACAGCCATGCGTCATGGGACAGCGGCCGGTGCTTCACCGGACGTAGACCGGCCGGTTGTAGTGGGCTTCGTACTTCTCGCCGGTTTCCCGGGGGCGGCGCCGGGCCGCGTTGCGCCGTTGTCTCGTGTGCGGTGTCAGAGCCGACTCGTCCACCCACTCGCCCCGTTCCGCCATCTGCTGAGCCCTTCCGGTCGCCGTCGATCACTGTCGTGCCTGTTGTATTCCGGATCGGCGGCCGTTTGCTGGCGCAACGCCGTTGAGGCCGTGACGTATTAGCGCGCACGGCGGTGACGCCTACGTCGGCGAACTCCCGCAGCGGGTGATCTCCGTCGTCTCGGTCACGGTTCTCGGCGCAGTCATCGACGGACCAAGGTTCCGGCGCCAACCTCACCGCTGCCGGAGGGGTTAGCTACATCTGAGTGGATGGCCGGCTGCGTCGCTGGCGGACACGTAGCGACCGAGCGTCGCAGGCGAACCAAGACGAGGAAGTGGAGTCACAAGTGACGGCCGCTCGTCGAGCGAGAGGTCATTCGAGGCCGCAGCCAAGCGAGCTGGGCCGCCTCTCGCGGCGCTAGCCTGCGCGCTGAACTGCGCCGGCTGTCGTTCAACGAGCTCGCCCGACGAGTGCGTCGAGCTCCCGCCGTCGCAGAACGGGTGCGCCGCCGAGCACCGGGGTGTGATCACCGGATCAGCGCACACATTGACCCGGGCGCGCTGTCACAGTGTCGCCGGTGACGCGAGAGAGCGAACAGGAGCATCGATGAGCGAACATCCCGAACTCGGCAGGGTCGGCGTCTGGATTGCTGCGCCGCCCGGCGCCGAGCTGGCTCGCGGTCTGGAGCAGCTCGGATACGGGGCGATCTGGATCGGCGGCTCCCAGGGCGGGAGGTTAGCGGGCGTAGAAACTACCTTGGCCGCGACCAGCCGGCTCACCGTCGCGACCGGGGTCGTCAACATCTGGAAGGACGACGCAGCCAGTATCGCCGCGTCCTACCATCGGTTGGCCGACAGGTATCCGGGAAGGTTCTTGCTCGGCGTGGGTGCCGGACACCCTGAGGCGATCAGCCAGTACACCAAGCCCTACGACGCGCTCGTGCACTACCTCGACGCGCTGGACGCTGGTGGCGTGCCACCCAGCCAGCGCGCGCTCGCCGCGCTCGGCCCGAAGGTGCTGCGCCTGGCGGCCGACCGCACCGCCGGCGCGCACCCCTACCTGGTGACGCCGGAACACACCCGCCGAGCCCGCAAGCTGCTCGGCCCGGACGCTCTGCTCGCGCCCGAACAGCATGTCGTCCTCGACGCGGACATCGCCCGCGGCCGCGATCTCGCCCGCACCGCGCTGAGTCGCTACCTCGACCTGACCAACTACACCAACAACTGGCGCCGCCTCGGTTTCACCGAGGAGGACATCACCGGCCAGCGCCAGCGATCGCCTGGTCGACGGACTGGTCGGTCTGGGCGACGCGACACAGATCGCCTCACGGGTCACCGCGCACCTCGACGCCGGCGCCGACCACGTCTGCATCCAGCTCATCACCTCGAAGGGCGCGGACCCGCTGACCGCCTTCACCGCCCTCGCCAAGGTCCTGTTCCGCTGATCACGCACGGCCGAACGTCGACGGATGGAGATCATTCTCATACCCGAGGCGAGACAGCCGCCGGCCGTCTGTGCCATGGGAACGGGTATGGGGCGATCAGCCGTGATCGGCACCCCTAGGCACGATGTCGCCATCCGTTGCCGGGCGCAAGCCACGTGTCGGCGGCGGCGAGCGGCACACTATGCGTGTGGGTGCTGACAGCGGAACGGTTCGCAGCCGGCTGTGGCGTGACGGGGCCCTGGCAGCCGAAGACTTCCCGTTCGAGCTGCTCTCCGACTATCTCGACGAGGACGGCTGTCTGGTGTGGGTCGATATCCGCGATCCGGATCCGCAGCACCTCAACGATCTCGCTGAGGAGCTGACTCTCGACCCACACGCCGTGGAAGATTCCCTGGCCCGGATTGGACGAGCCAAGGCCACCCGCTACGCCACGCACACCTTCCTCACTACCTACGCCACGTCCATGCGCTCTTCCGTCGAGGGCGGACCGGCCGACGACCGTCGCCTCGTGTCCAGCCGGATATCGGCATTCATCCTGCGCCGCGGCATTGTCACCATCCGGCAAAACGACGACTTCGACATCTCCGACGTGGTGCAACGCTGGGACGACAATGCCGACCTGCTCAAATACGGCGTCGGCGCACTGGTGTACGGATTACTCGACGTCATCGTCGACGGCCATTTCGACGCCGTGCAAGCACTCGACGACAGCATCGAGTCCCTCGAAGGCCACCTCTTCGACGAACGGGCGCCCACGCGTGAGGTCCAGCAGCGCACCTACCGAGTGCGCAAGGACCTCGTCGAGCTACGCCGCGTCGTGCTCCCGATGCGCGAGGTGGTCAACGCCCTCTTACGTCACCGCAGAGACTTAAATGCCCCCACCGAACTCGACCCCTGGTACGACGACCTCTACGACCATGTGCTTCGCGCGACCGAATGGACCGAGTCGCTGCAGCAGATGATCGCGACCATCTTCGAAACCAATCTGTCCCTGCAAGATTCCCGGCTCAACACAGTGGTAAAGAAACTGACCGGCTGGGCTGCCATCATCGCCGTTCCAACGGCCATCACCGGCTACTTCGGCCAAAACGTGCCCTACCCCGGCTTCGGTCAATGGTGGGGATGGGTCCTGAGCTGCGCCATCATCGTCACCCTCGCCAGCCTGCTTTACATCATCTTCAAACGCCGCAACTGGCTCTAGACCGGCCAGTTCCATACCGCAGCCATCGACTCCGAGAGCGACCCCTGCAGCCGCTAACAAGCCGGTGGATGGCACATCCACCAAACAGCGCTTGATCGTATGGACGATGTGTACGCGGCGTCGCGGGAGACACCGGCGGCGCTCCCTCCACAATTGGGAGGAAGTGGCGTGCTCGACAATGTCGTCTCGGCTCACCGCGACAATCGGGTCGGCGGCCGCGCAGGATTCACGTCGTTGATCGGATTGGTGGTCTTGGTATCTCCCGGGTACCGGCTACGGCGTGAGTCCGGCGATGTCAACCTGAGTTGGCTCCGGACCGACGCGCAGAGGAGAGTGCCGACATGACGCAGCGGGCGGTGGGATACGAGGACTCCGACATCCCGCTCAAGTCGGGGAGGCTTCGGGTGCGGCGCTGGGGTGCCGCGGATGCGCCAGCGGTGGTGTGCGTGCCCGGTCTGTCGGCGAACCTGTGCGGCTTCGACCGCCTCGCGGAACGGCTCGCCGGCGACACCCTGCAGCTCGTGGTGATCGACCTGCGTGGCCGCGGCCGCAGCGAGGTGACCGGCGCGGGCACCTATGGCTGGCGCAACCACGCGCGCGACGTGCTGGATGTCGCGTACGCCGTCGGTGCACGGTCGTTTGCGATCATCGGCCAGTCCAGCGGTGCGGCCATCGCCATGACCTGCGCGCAGCTCGACCCGTCGCGGGTCGAGCGGCTGGTACTCGTCGATCTCGCGGGGAGTCCTGACGAGCGGGCAGCGGTGCCCGTGGTCGCCTCGGTGAGCCGGCTCGGCATGGTGTACCCGTCGGCGCAGGCGGCCATCGCACTGATCAAGCAGATCGGCATCATTCCCGAGTGGGACGAGTACTGGGATCGCTACTTCCTATACGAGCTGCGCGACGTCAGCGGCGGCGTGACGGCGAGCAGCGACCGCGGCGCGGTGCTCGAGGATCTCGGGTACGGCGCCGCGATGTACTGGTCGGACCCCGATGCGCCGATCCATGCGCTGTGGAATGCGATCACCGCGCCGGCGCTGGTGCTGCGCGCCCGGCAGGAGATCATGCCGGGGTTCGGGTTCATCTTGCCCGCCGCGGAGGCGGAGCGGTTCGCGGCGGCGGTGCCATCTGCACGCGTGGTGGAGATCGACGCGAACCACTACACGATCACCACGCACGACGATTCCATCGCCGCCATAGGTGCGTTCTTGGGCGCGAGCTGACGCCTCGGCGAGGTGGGCTGCGCCCCATGCGCCAGTAATCTTGCTGCGGCTAATTGCCGATTCTCGACGGGGTCGGTATGGCTCTGTGCAGCCGCTCATCCTGGACACCAAACCCTGGATGAGCGGCTCGCCGTATGCGCGCTCACGCCGACTGTGGGGCACCGGTCGGGTGACTGGCTGCGACCGGGAACTCACTCGGACGCTCCAGCGGCATCAGGATCCACAGGATCGGGTATAGCAAGATCTGGCTTCCCGGGATGACCAACAGCGCCAGAAGGAACAGAAGCCGAGCCGGCCACGGGTCAATGCCGACACGGTGGCCTAGCCCGGCGACCACGCCGCCGAGTACGCGACCGTTTCGGGCGCGGACAAGGCCGTGCGCGCGGAACAGGTCGTGAATGGAATTCATGATGTCCTCTCTCTCGTGTCGCGGTCGGGATGACCGCTCACGACCAGAATCGCGTGGCCGCTGACCAGACGCATCGGGAGGCATCCGGAATCAGACCCTGATCCGCCGCATCGAGCCTCGGGGTCAGGCGAGTGCCCGGAACATTGTTCGTGGGGCGTAGGCCTGCCGCCCACGTATTGGCCTATTTCATCGGCCGTTGTCGAGTTCGAGACGTGGAGATAGCGGGCCGCCGCCGGACACACCTGTCAACGGAGGGCGGCAGCGACGCGGCGATGCGCCTCCCAGATCTCCTCGGGCAGGCCGCCGAACTGGGCGAGGTGCTCCTCGCGGTTTGCGATCTCCTGCCGCCACCGCGCGATGTCGATGGTGAGCAACCGCTCGAGATCGGCGGTCGCGATGTCACAGCCCTCGAGGTTGAGCTCCTCGATGGTGGGGAGAATGCCGACAGGCGTCTGCGTCCCGGTCGCCTCGCCGTTCTTCAGCTGCAGTAGCCAGAGCAGCGGGCGCAGGTTGTCCCGGTAGCCCGGCCAGAGGAAGTGGCCGTCCTCCGGGTCGCGCTGGAACCAGTTGACGTGAGCGAAGATCGGTTGCTCCGAAGCCGCGCCGATGATCTTGAGCCAGTGCGCGGCGTACGCACCTTCGGGGTAGGACATGAAGGGACGCATGGACATCGCGTCGTAGCGAAGCCTGCCTTCGATGCCCTCTGCGGCGAAGGTCGCCTCGGCGCCGAGGGTCAGGCCGTCGTAGATGCCCTCGGCGGGGTCGGTGATGGCGCGGATCAGCGGTTCACGATCGCGGGTGCGGCCGCCGAAGATGATCGCGTCGACCGGCACGCCTTTCGGGTTGGTGTAGTCGGCGGCGATGTTGGGCACGTTCGCCAGCGTGGTGGTGAACCGGCTGTTCGGATGCGCCCACGCTTCGCCGGCCTGAGCCGGGCCCCGCTCGGAGATGAGCGTGCCGGTCCAGTCGCGCCAGCCGATCGAGTCCGCCGGGGGCTGCGGCGTCCGCCCTTCCCACCACACCTCGGCGGTGAGGTCGTTATGCGCGACGTTGGTGAACAGCGTCCCGGTGCCCGGCCCGACCGCAGCCATCGCGGTTGGGTTCGTCACCTGGTTGGTGTCCTTCGCGACGCCGAAGACCCCGAACTCCGGGTTCATCGCGTAGATCCTCCCGTCGTCCGGATCGACGCGAAGCCACGCGATGTCGTCGCCGTAGAAATCGACCTGGTAGCGCCCGCCGAGACCGTCCGGCGGCAGCATCATCGCGAGGTTGGTTTTGCCCGACGCGCTCGGGAACCCGCCGCAGATGTGGTAGCGGCGCCCGGTCTGCTTGTCCGTGATGCCGAGGAGCATGAACTGCTCGGCGAGGAACTGCCCCGACACCCAGCCGTCGTACGCAGCCTGGCGCAGACCGTGCGCGATCTTCCCGAGCAGGGCGTTACCGCCGTAGGAGGAGCCGAAGTGCAGGATCGTCCGCTCGTCGGCGACCGTCACGAAGTAGCGCTGATCTTCCGCCGTCCCCTGCCCGAGGTTCTCCAGGTCCCCGGTGACGTGGACGGCCCGGACGAAGCTGTTCGGGTCGGCGAGGTTGTCGATGTACTCCACCCCCACCCGCGCCATGCGGATCATGTGCAGCACCACCGTGCGGTCGTCGGTGAGCTCGACACCGGCGGCGTACCGCTCGAGCGGGGATCCGGGCGGGGCCATCAGGTAGGGCACCACGTACATCGTCTTGCCCTCGGAGGCGCCCCGCATGTGCTCTTCGAGCAGGGGCCGCATCTCGGCCGCCGGGCGCCAGTTGTTGTAGACACCCTCGTCGGCCGGGTTGTTGGTCGCCACGAAGGTGCGCTCTTCGGAGCGGGCGGTGTCCTTCACGTAGCTGCGCGAGTAGTAGAGCTGCTCGCCCGCGGGCAGGATCTCGCCGGCCTCGAGCGCCTCGCGGATCAGTCGGGCGTCGTCGGATGCCGACACCACCTCGACCCGCGACGCGCCGGTGTGCTCGGCCCAGAAGCGCACGTACTCCCGAACCGGAACGTTCTTCAACTCAGCCTCGTCGAGCACCGCATCAACGTCACCGGCAAGATCAGCCAACGAGGTAACCCTTTCTGGCGTTGACCAGCGGCGTATTGCGCACTGGGCGAACGTGGCGCGACGGCCCGCAGCACTTCAACCAGGCGTAGCGGCGATCGGTCTGATTCATGCTCGCCAACCTAGACGGAAATGGACAACAGATGTCCCCCGAGTGATCCGGTCCCGGCTCGACTACGGCAACTGGTGTCGAGCCAACTGCGTCCTGGCCCCCGCGCATAGCGACGCCGCTGGGCGAGCCGCGCCCGCGAGCCGTCTGAATGAAGCTGACCTTGCCGGCTCGACTCGATCGTAGGGCGGCCTTGGATGGGGCTGGCGAGGCGGCTGAAGTGATGATCGGGATCGGTACGGCACGGGCCTGTGGGCTGCTGCGGGCCGACTATCCTCGAAGACGCGACGTTGTCGGCATCTGTCGCGCGGCATCGCTGATGACGTGCACGCACACGCATCCAGCTGGGAGTCGGTCGATGCTGGTCCCAATCGTGTGGGGACTGATATTTGGCGTGGTACAGGCCGCGTCGCCGTTCGCCGCCCGCTGGCTGGATCATGCAACGGTCCTCGCATTGGAGCTGGTCCTGATCGCGGCGGTCTACGTCGGGTTCGCGGTGGCCGACGGAAGACCGCGGGTGATCGCCGTGGAGAGCGTTGTCGCCGGACTGTTCGTCGTGTTGGCCGCGACGGCCATCACCGCGACGGCGTGGCTGCTTGTGCTCGGCTACACCGGCCATGGGCTCAAGGACGCCTGGCAGCAGCGCCGCCAGTACGTCGCCAATACCAGATGGTGGCCCCCGTTCTGCGCGGCCGTCGACTGGCTTGTCGCGGCCTTCCTGATCATCGCGATCGTCGCCGGAGTCCAGTTCCATTAGGCGGCTCACCGCCCACACCGAGCCGACTGACTGCAGAAGCAGACCGCTACCAGCCAAGTCGCCCAGGGCGGACTCGAGAACGAACGCCTCCTCGATCGGTCCCAACCGCCTTGCTGCGCTTGCTGTGCTGGTGCTGCTCCCCAACCGGCCGTCCGCACAGCTGCGATGGATCGATAGTGCGGATGGCAATCAGCGCCGCCAGGAATGCGCCTGGCTCGCCAGCGGATACGGATCTCGGCTCAGGATGGCGGGCTTCGTCGAGGCGCCGGTCATTCCCGGCGAGCGAGAGCTTTGCCACTCGATACGTCTTGCGAGCGGCTCTGGTAGATATCGTGGCTTGTGCCAGGGTATGTCCGGAAGTGTGGAGAGCCATCACGCATCGTGCCCACCTCTTAGGATCGGTTTCGCGATTGTGGGATCGGGGTCTTTGCGGGACGTCCCGCAGTACTACCCAGACCACCAGAGCCGGACGCGGCGCGGCAGCGTCGCTAGGTCGGGGCCCGCCTGCGTGCGCGGCGAGCCCTGAATCGTGGCCGATGCGACCTGGTCGGTGCGGCCAGGATGATCCGGCTCACATTCAGCCCGGTGCTTCCGAGTCGTACCTGGTCCCTGTCCTGTCTCAGCGTTGAGATGTGCCGGTTGGGTGGGTGGGCGGCTGTCCTACGGGGGGAGTAGGTGGTCGGCCCACGCCGGCGGGTCGGAGAAGGCGAGTGCGGCTTCCTCGATCGTCCTGTCTGATGCCGTGAGCCGACCCTCGTGCTGCCGGAGGTGTTCTTCCCAGGTCGGGACGCGGAATACCTCGACGAACCGTTCGGGGTGTTCGCCGTCTCGGTACAACTCCCACCGGGTCGCGCCGGTACGGCGCCGGGACCGGCGGAGCTCTTCCATCGACGTCAGGAAGTCGTGCTGCCGTTCTGGGGCAACGGTGAAGTGCACGGCGATCAGTACCGGCCCGGTGTCCGGCTGCGGGTCGAAGGCCAGCCGCGGGTCGGTCCAGTAAACCGCGGGCTGGGGGTCGAGGTGGCCGGTCTCAGGCACCCGCCGGAGCAGACCGGCCAGGGCAGCGGCGAGTACCACGACCGCCGCGGCGAGGATGGCCGGCCGGAGCCCGAGCCGGTTGGCGACGACGCCCCAGAGCAGGGCGCCGCCGGTCTGCGCACCCGTGAACGTGACCATGTAGACGGCGACGCCGCGGGCGCGTACCCACGCCGGCAGCATCAGCTGGAGCTCGGCTTGCAGGGTCGACGTCACTGCCATCCAGGCCACGCCGCTGAGCACGAGGGCCGCCAGGGCGGCAAGGAAGCTGGGGACCAGGGCGATCACCGTCAACGTTGCGGCGTAGAGCAGCCCTGCGGCGGCGAGGACCCCGTTGGTGGACAGCTTGGTGTTCAACGGTCCGAGTACCAGGGCGCCGAGGATGGCGCCGGCGCCCAGCGCGGCGAACAGGGCACCGTAGCCGTCAGCTCCGACGTGGAGATGCTGGCTGGCGATCACCGGCAGCAGAGCCCACAGCGCCATGGCCGGAGCGACGAACATGATCGCCCGCAGCAGTATGCGTCGTACCACTGGTTCATGCCAGACGTATCGGCCGCCGGCGCGCAGCGCGGGCACGAACCCTTCCCGGTTCGAGGCGGCACGCGGCGGGCGGCGCCACCGGAGCACGGCGACGGCGAGGACGATGACGGAGGCCGCGTTCAGTGCGAACACGACGGGGACTCCGCCGAGCTGAGCGATCACCACACCGGCGAGGGCCGGTCCTACCGCCCGGGACACGTTGACGCTGACCAGATCCAGTCGGGAAGCCGCCCGAAGCTGCGTCCTGGGGACGAGCTCGGGAAGTGTCGCCCCCCAGGTGGGCAGTTGAACGGCGGTGCCGACCCCGAGCAGGAAGGTGAACGCGATCAGCAAGGCGGGCGGCATCTGACCGGCGGCGGTCAGCACGGCCAGCAGTACGCCGACGACGAAGAAGTAGACCTGAATCGTGAACAGCAACCAGCGCCGGTCGAAGGAGTCGGCCAGGACGCCGCCCGGTAGCGCGAGCAGCATCACCGGCAGCGTGGTCGCCGCCTGAACGAACGAGACCAATACGGCGGCATTCGGCGCGTCAACCAGCAGCCACTGCGCCCCCACCATTTGCATCCAGGTGCCGGTCCAACTGATCAGCACACCGATCCACAACCAGCGGAAGGCTCGCTGCCGCAGCGGCGCCCACGCGGCGGACTCGGTCACCGGAACTGTCGGGCTGCCCGTTGCGGCCGGCATTCCTGCCGCGTGCTCGCCGCCGTTCGTCATGACACCTCCGAACAGGCGCGGTCACAGCAGTGTGTGATCTGCAGTGTGTCAGTCGCAAAGACCTTCCTGGCCAGTCGCGGGTCTGGCGCGTGAGGTCGGAGCGACCGCCGCCCGGTCCCGCAGATCGCTGGCGAAGCAATGCCGCAGCGACGCCGGTTCGACCGGGATGTGCAGCCTAGTACTTGCCGAATTCGTCCTCGGGCACGTTGTAGAGCGCGCTCGCACCGTGCCGCAGGGCCCAGTCGGCGACGGTCTCGGCGGCCCCGATTCGGCTCAAAGCCATCCTCGTCGCTTGAACGTGACGTAGAGACCGATTCCAAGCAACACCATCAGGGCCAGGGCGAACGGATAGCCGAGCACCCAGGACAGTTCTGGCATGTGTTCGAAGTTCATGCCGTAGATCGAGGCGATCAGAGTGGGGGCGAACAGAATGGCGGCCCACGCGGAAATCCGTTTGACCTGTTCGTTCTGGTCGTAGCCGGCCTGGCTGAGCCGCGCCATCTCCTCGTTCTGGCGACGAGCGACCAGCGCGTTGTCGATGTCCAGAAGGTTCGTGAGCAGCTCCCGGAAGCCTTCGATGCGGTCGTGCACCCGGCTCACGTGGTCGGCGACGTCGCGGAGGTCGCGGCGCAGTTCGAGATCGTGATCGCCACCGCGGTCCTTCAGTTCGTCGCGGAGGTCGGCGAGCATGTCTCGAAGCGGGGAAACGGCACGATGGAATTCGATCACCTCACGTGTCAGCTGGTAGGTGCGCTGCGGGGCGTGGGGTTCGGCCGCGAAGACTTGGACCTCGATCTCGTCGAGGTCGATCTGGAGTTCCTTGAGCACGGAGACGTAGTCGTCGACAACCCGATCCAGAATCGCGTAGAGGACTGCTGGTGGTCCGTGGGCGAGCAGTTCGGGATCCGCTTCGAGCCGGGCACGGATGGCTGCGATGTTGGGCTCGTCGGCATGGCGAACTGTGATCACGAAGTTCGGGCCGAGGAAGATGTGGATCTCGCCGAGTTCGACGACCTCGTCGTGATCGACGTACCGTGCCGGCCGGAGGACGACAAATGTCACCTCACCGTACTGCTCAATCTTCGGTCGTTGGTGCGCCGAGACGGCGTCTTCGACAGCGAGTGGGTGCAGTGAGAATTCGCGCGCTACGGCCTTCATCTCGTCGGCGTTGGGTCTCAGGAGGCCGATCCAGCAGAATGCTTCCTGGCCCTGGCTCGCTGTCTGCAGCTCGTCGACGGTCGTGTCCAGAGACGTTGGCTGAGCCAGGCGGTGGCCCGCAGCGTAAATCGCATTATCGACGATCGGCATGCGTTCTCTCCTCGACTGCCTCGCTACCCATCTCCGCCTGTGTTGCGCGATCCGCGCCGAGTCGTGAAGCCGTTCCCAGTCGGACCTCGGTGCGACGCGTCCGATGCCAGTCCGGCCAGCGGCGATCGCGACGCCGGATCCTACGGCGTCATCTGGGTCCATCCGGCGTCAGTAGCCACCTCGTTGCGTCGATCATCTCACCGCGTTAGATCGCTACGACACCTGCGACGATTCATGCTTGGACTACACCCCTGACGACGGTGATGACGTTTGGGCTTGAGCGACTGCGGAAGACGTCGGTTCGATGAACTGCGGTGCGTGTCAGGCTGACTTACCCCGGCCGGTTTGCGCGGCAGGCTGGAACGGGCAGTGACTGGACAGTAAGCAGGATCCGACGGGAACGAGGACACGAGTATGCCGGAACGCTGGTACAAGACCGCGGTCATCTACTGCGTTGAGGTCGACTGCTTCCAAGACTCGGACGGCGACGGGGTAGGCGACCTGCGTGGGCTCATCAGTCGGCTGGACTACCTGTCCCGCCTGGGCGTGACCTGCCTGTGGCTCAATCCGATTCATCCGACACCGCATCGCGACGACGGGTACGACGTCGCCGACTACTACGGCGTCGACCCGCGACTGGGCAGCCTCGGCGACTTCGCGGAGCTGGTGGCGGAGGCAGATCAACGCGGGATCCGGATCCTGCTGGACCTAGTCGTCAACCACACGTCCAACGAGCATCCCTGGTTCCAGTCCGCGCGACGCAGCGCTGATTCGCCTTATCGCGACTGGTACGTCTGGAGCGACACGGAGCCTGCCGACCGGCAGGCAGGGCATCGTGTTTCCCGGCGAGCAGCGCGACACATGGAGCTTCGACGAGCAGGCACAGGCCTGGTACTTCCACCGGTTCTACGACTTCCAGCCCGACCTGAACTGGGCCAACCCGAGCGTGCGGGCCGAGATCAAGAAGGTCATGGGCTTCTGGCTAGCAGACTCGGCGCCGCGGGATTTCGGGTGGACGCCGCACCATTCGTCCTCGAACAGGTGCGCGCCGGCGTCGACCCAGCACCGAAGGACTTCTCGATCCTCGACGACTGGCGTCAGCACATCCAGTGGATGCGCGGCGACGCCGTTCTTTTGTGCGAGGCCAATGTCCCGCCGCGACGACCTGAGCGCCTACTTCGCGGGGCGTACCGACGGGCCGAACGATCGCGCCCACCTGCTGTTCGCGTTCCTGATCAATACGAGGCTGTGGCTGGCACTGGCGCGCGCCGACGCCGAGCCGCTCGTCGAGGTCGCTGCACGAGCTGCCCCGCGTGCCGGCGATGGCGCAGTGGGCGACCTTCCTGCGAAACCACGACGAGCTCGATCTGAGCCAGCTTACCGACGAGCAGCGCAACGACGTCTTCGCCGAGTTCGCGCCGCGCGCCGACATGCGCCTGTTCGGCCGCGGGATCCGGCGTCGGCTCGCGCCGATGTTCCGCGGAGACCGGCGGCGCATCGAGTTGGCTTACGCGTTGCAGTTCTCCATGCCCGGAACCCCTGTTCTGCGCTACGGCGAGGAGATCGGCATGGGCGAGAACCTTGCCTTGCCGGGACGAGAAGCCATCCGCACCCCGATGCAGTGGGACGCGGGCCGGAATGGTGGCTTCTCTACCGCGCCGAGTGACCGGCTGTTGCGTCCGGTCGGGACGCGCGGCCGCTTCGGGACTCGGAGCGTGAACGTCCGGGCCCAGCAACGGGATCCGGACTCGCTGCTGCGGTGGTTCGAGCAGCTCATCGGCATCCTGCGGGAGTGCCCGGAGATTGGCGCCGGGGAGTGCGCCGTGCTCGACGCGCCAATGCCGCGCTCGGTGCTGGCGCACCGGTTCGACGCGCCGGAAGGCTCCATTCTGCTGCTGCACAATTTGAGTGCCGATCCGGTCCAGGTGCAGATCGGCAAGCTGGACGGCATGTCCGGCCAACCGTTCGAGGTCTTCGCCGACGGGCCCTACGAGCGGCCCACCGCACGGCTCGCCGACCTGGACTTGCGCGGTTATGGCTACCGCTGGATCCGGCTGCGCCGCGCCAACGGCGGATGACGTCCAGGCGAAGCTCGTCGTTGCTTCATCCCCTGTACGTCGTGCCGCGCTCCGCGCGACCGATTCGGTGGCGAGGTACTCGCGGGAGCCGGGTCGCGACCTCGCCGGGAAGCGGCCGACGAGCTGAACGCCCCGGCTGGCCGACGTGGATGTGCCGCTGTCTCACGCGCAGCCACTCCGCGTCGCGGGCTGAGGGCGTCGAGAGAGCTGAGTGATTACCGGCGAAACTCCGTCCCGGTCCGGTCGATGTTGTGCGAATGCGGCTGGCCGAGAGCACTAGGCGACATCCGAGCACTGGACGCAATGATGAAAGCGGTCCGAAGAAGTCGAATGGCTATTCGTTGTCCGGCGGACAACCGGGTCGTATTGTGTGCCAACAAGCGGGTTGTCTCACCCTTCGGCTGGGCCAAAGATCTTCAACAGCTGGCCCTTGATGGGATTGATGTGCTCCAGCCCCTCTTCCAGGGGACTTGTGCTTGTCCTCATGATGAACCACCAGCCTGTGAAGGTGCGAAACCGCTCTCACGCCGCGGCTAGCCGGGTCGTGTCGATTATCGTCGTCGTGGAGCTATGACGAGCCGTCCGTGCTCTGTGGTCTGATCGGAACCGCGCGCCCGTGTCACGGCCGGAAAGGAGACCCTGATGCCGGCGTGGATCTGCGTCACATGCGGCGTGCAGTACCCAGACACCGACCGGCCTCCGGGCGCCTGCCCAATCTGTGAGGACGAACGCCAATACGTGGGCTGGCACGGCCAGCAGTGGACGACCATGGCCGAGATCGCCGGCAGCCACACGGTGCTCGTGCGGAACGAGGAGGCTGACCTGGTCGGCATCGGCGTCGAACCGTCCTTCGCGATCGGCCAGCGCGCATTACTGGTGCGCACCGCGCACGGCAACGTGCTGTGGGACTGTATCTCGCTGCTCGACGAGCACGCCCGTGGGCAGATAGCCGCCCTCGGCGGAATCGCCGCAATCTGCCTGTCCCACCCGCACTTCTATGCCGCCAACGTCGAGTTCGCCGACGCGTTCGACGCGCGCATCTTCATCCCGCGCGCCGACCGGCACTGGATCCAGCGACCGTCCCCGCGGATCGAGCTGTTCGATGACGACATCGAACCGGTGCCTGGCCTCACCCTGGCCCGCATCGGCGGACACTTCGACGGCGCCGCCGTGCTGCACTGGCCTGCTGGCTCCGACCAGCGGGGCGCGCTGCTCACCGGAGACACCATCACCGTTGTGCAAGACCGCGATTGGGTCAGTTTCATGTGGAGCTTCCCCAACCTCATCCCCCTCGATCAGGCCACCGTCCTCGACATCGCCCGCCGAGTCGAACGATTCACCTTCGACCGGGTCTACGGCGGCTGGTGGGGACGGGTCGTCGTCGAGGATGGCGCTGGCGCCATCCGCCGCTCCGCCGACCGCTACGTCGCACGCCTCAACGGCCAACGACCACCACCGCAAGTCGGCCGATCCCGGTAGCCATCGCGGCCGCCGGCCGTGGCTGGATGGAAACGTGAGCTGGTAGGGCAGGCGGCTCACAAGACAATTCCGCGCCTCCGCGAAACGGAACCGTTGTCCGACTCGTCGCGCTGCGAGTTTCGCGACGTCACGGGACTGCCGGTTGGATGGGAAGCAAGAGCCCGGCGACGTCGTCAACGGTGCGAGGTCACGACCCGATGTTCCGCAATCGGCGCTCGAGAAGCCGTACATTGCGACGACGCAGCGCACGATCTCCGTCGATAAAGCACCTGCGGCCGGGTGAAGGCGTCGGCAGATGAATCTGTATTTGGCGCCTCGACGAACGCCATGGACCGCTCATGGCCGATGTGCGCGCGGTGCTGCGTACGCTCGTGCCGTCTGTGTCGAATCGGGCTGCCGCCGTTCGTGGACAAGGTGGAGGGTGGCCACAGGGGCCATCCGGCAAAGGAGGAGACATGACCGAGTACCTCATCGCCTTCAACGACGAGTGGGTGCCCGACCACGCGGTCGAGGACCTGCGCGAGAAGGCCGAGGTTGTAAGGGCGTTGGTGGCAGAGATGAAGGCTGCCGGGGTCTTCGTGTTCACCGGCGGCCTGGACGATGCTGCCCCCGTGTTCAGTGTCGATGCGTCGAGCGGCACGCCGCTGTTCACCGACGGTCCGTTCGTCGAGTCCAAGGAGCACCTCGGCGGCTTCGCCGTGGTGGATGTGGCCGACGAGGAGGCGGCGCGGCTGTGGGCAGGAAAGATCGCGGTGGCCTGCGGTTGGCCGCAGGAGGTGCGACGGTTCCGGGTCCCCATGCAACGTCCAGAGATTTCTTAACGGAATCTGCGGGCGTTCCTACTGCGAGGCTCTGCTCCGGATTCTTGTAGATACCACCGGTTGTTTCCTCCTGACCCAGAGACATCTCGATAGGCGCTCATCGGCCGCGGTAAGAACGACTGCGGGGACGTGCTTGTGAGGATTGGGGTCGGTCGGCTGCACCGGACGGGCCGTTGGCCCAATCGTCCGGGTCCCTACGCTTGAGGGCATGACGATCCTGCGGATGGACAACGTCGGCATTGTCTTCGACGACCTCGACACGGCTGTCGCGTTCTTTGTCGAACTCGGCCTAGAGCTGGAGGGCAAGATGACAGTGGAGGGAGAGTGGTCGGACCGCATCGTCGGACTCGACGGCCAGCGCGTCGACGTCGCCATGATGCGGACTCCGGACGGCCACAGCAAGCTCGAGCTGATGAGCTACCAGAAGCCGACCATGATCAGGCCCGAGCCGCAGAACGCACCGCCGAATACACTAGGAATCCGTCGCCTCATGTTCGCCGTCGACGATATTGAGGAGACCATCGCCCGACTGCGAACCCATGGCGCCGAGCTCATCGGCGAGGTGGTGCGGTACGAGGACATCTTTCTGCTCTGCTACCTCCGCGGCCCCGAAGGCGTCATCGTCGCGCTGGCCGAGGAACTCAGCTGAACCATTCGGAGGCGGCAACGGCATACCTGTCCGCCGCAGCCAGGACGGCTGTGATTGCCAATCTGAGTCGGTCCGCTCGGCCTCGAAGATCGGACACATCGGCATCTCGGCGTTCGAGGACGACACCGCGTGTGTACCTCCGCCGCGACCCGGTTTCATTTCACCACCCGGTACTTTAGGTGCGTGACGCCGGGCGCCTCGACGGCCCGGACCTGCTCAAGCTGCACCTCCGCGTCCCCGAGGTTGCCGAAGATGCGAGCACCGTCGCCGAGCAGCACCGGGACAACGTGGAGCTCAAGCTCATCCAGCAGTCGCGCTGCCAGGTACTGCTGAGCGATGTTGCCGCCGCCCCAAAGCATGACGTCTTTGCCGCCGGCGGCCTCCCTCGCCTGTTCGAGCGCGTACCCGATTCCGTCGGTGACGAAGTGGAACGTGGTCCCGCCCTCCATCTCCACGGGATCGCGCGGGTGATGGGTGACGATGAACACGGGGTAGTGGTAGGGCGGGTTATCGCCCCACCAGCCCGTCCATTGCTCGTCGCCCCAGGCACCACCACCGATAGGGCCGAACATGTTCCGGCCCATCACCGCCGCGCCGATGTTCTCCCTCGATTCCTCGACTATCCGTGCGCTCTCGTTCACCTCGCCGCCTTGCTGGCCGTGGGACTGGCGCCAGGCGGCCAGCGGAACCACCCAGTCGTGGAGCCGCTCGCCGCCATCGCCGAGCGGGTTCACCTCGCTCTGGTTCGGGCCGGCGACGAAACCGTCCAGCGAGATCGAGATATGACACCTAAGCTTGCTCATCGTGCCTCCTCAGTAGGCTCCGCTGCGGTCGCGGGGACCCTTGATAGATAGAGAGCAATTGCCGACTGCTGCACCGTCGTTCGGCGCCGTCACGAGGTAGTCGCAGCCCGCCCGGCCATCTCGACATCACCACCCGGCCGTCTACGTCGGGCTCGTAGCTCCCTTCCGGTTTGGGATGTTTCTGGCTGCCGGAGACTTCTCCAGGCGCCTGCCTCTCATTGCCCGCGCCATTGCGTGCCACTGGCTCAGGCGTCGTCGCTAGGCAACGCTGCGCCGCGACTCGTCGTTGGAAATTACACGGTCAATCGGCACTCCGCTGAAGTTGCCATGCTGCTTCGAGAGCATCCTCGATCGCACCAGCGTCGCCTCTTGCGAGGTCAGCGACCACCATCATGTGCTTGCTATAACGGATCGGCACACTGAAGGTTTCGGGAAACTGCCGCAGGACCGAGGCGCGGTAGTCGAAGTCGGCTCGGATCACCACATGGGTGTCGTCGAGCTGGCGGGCGACGAGCCTGCCGTGTAGCGCCACTGGGCCAGCCCGTCCGCCGTAGTGCGCCGCACACCATGCAGCGCCTCGGCCAGCCGGTCTACCTCGTCCATCTGCAGCACTGCCGCCTTCCGTGCTTGTCTGTGCTCAAAATCACCGGATACGCACCGCAGCCCCTACCGGAAGTCGTCGATGCCTGCGCCGTCGTCCCGTTCCCAGCCGTAGGCGGCGAGGTAGCCCCAGCAGTCGGGTCTGCTGCCGTCGGTGTCGGTGATGCCGTAAGCGTCGGCGAGCTGGCGAGAGGAGATGATCGTGCCAGCCCAGCGGGCAGCATCGTCTGCCCCGGCGAGCGCGCCAACGCCCCTGGCGACGTAGGTGGGTGATTCGGAGATCGCGAAACCGGGGGTCTTGGCACAGGCCTCGCGCCAGGTGGCCTCGGTGACACCGTAGTTTTCCAGCATCCTTTCCGACCGCAGCCAGCCCGGCGTCACGCCGACTGCGGTCACCGGATGGACTTCCAGTTCGGCGGTGAGGCCTTTCACGATCCGCTCGACGTTGGCCTTCACCAGGTCGTAGTAAAACCCAACATTGCGGCGGAACTCGGCGTTGGCCTCCGACGTGCCGTCAGTCATCTCCACCACCAGGCCGCGAGTGCCGTGCGCAGTGGCCGTGCGCAGCATCAGCGGAATCGCCGCCCGGCTGGTGATCAGGTGCGTGTGCACGCCCATCTGCATCATCCGCAGGCCGCCACGCCAGTCGTGCTCCCACAGCGGCTTGTCCCACTGCATGTACCGGTCTCCGCCGAAGATGTCGTTGACCAGCACGTCGAGACGCCCGTGCTCACCGTCGATGCCCGCGACCAGAGCGTCTACCAGGCCGGGATCTTCGTGATCAACGACGGTGACGGCGCCCGCGCCTGCAGCGCGGATTAAGTCGCCGGTCTCCTCGATCGTCTCCGGCCTGCCGAGTTCCGAAGGACCGGAGGTCATGCTGCTGCGCCGGTCGCATAGACGAAGAACCCAGCCCGGGCCAGCTCGATGGCGATTGCCCGGCCCGCACCTCTGGTGGCACCCGCCACCAGGGCAACGCGCATGCTGTCAACCTCATCAGCCACCAGATCAGTAAACACGAACAACGGCGGAGCGATCATGAACGGCGCGGATCATCGCCTGGCATGGTCGGACCTACCAGCCGCGTAAGCAAGTCCGGCCCACACAGTCCAGTAAACCCACCGAGCGCTGCCGCCGGTGCGCGGTGGTGGTGATATCGACGCGCCTTCGAAGCCTGGTGTTGAACCTGCCGGTGCGCCCAAACCCCTTGGTATCAGGACCTTCCAGGGTCCGCCCGCCGCTGGGTCGTCAAGCGGAGCCAACAGCGTGGATGGTCAAGGTGCGGTGCGGTCCGACCGGGCGAGCGATTTGCTTCTCTCCGTGGTTAGGCGCCGGCCGGTACTCCGGGCTGCGTGGTCATGTTGTCTTTGCCGGCATTGACCAAGACCAGAACGGCCGCGAACGCCGCGGCGATCAGCCCGAACCCGATCCAGAACGCGAGGTGATAGCCGTGGATCGCCGCGAGCGGGTTGAACGCGGACGGTGAGAGGTGATGGGCCACGAGATAGGACGCGACCGCACTCGCATAGAACGTGTTCAACAACGCGGTGCCCAGGGATCCGCCGATCTGCTGGGTCGAGTTGAGCACCGCGCTGGCGACTCCCGCGTCGTCGTTGTTCACCCCGGCGAGCGCGAGGTTCGAGAGCGGCACGATCACCAGCGCCAGGCCGACGCTCATCAGTAGCTCTCCGGGCAGAACGGTGGTAACCCAGCTGCTGGTGTCGGAGATGCGGGTGAAGGTGGCCAGACCGATCGCAGCCATAGCGAGCCCGATCAGCATGAGTGGCTTGGGTCCGGTGCGCGGTAGCAGGCCCGACACCACGCCCGAGGTGACGATGATCCCGGCGCTGAACGGCAGGAATGCGATGCCCGACTTGAGTGCGCTGTAGCCCAGGTTGTACTGGAAGTAGTAACTCAGGAACAGGAACATCGCGAACAGCCCGGCGAAGACCAGCAGCGACGCGAGATACGAGCCGCCGCGATTGCGGTCGAGCACTACCCGCATCGGCAACAGTGGGCTCGCCGAACGCAGCTCGACGAGCACGAACGCGACCAGCAAGATGCCGGCGCCCACGAAGCAGCTGACGGCCTGGACCGAGAGCCAGCCGACACCGGTCTTGGCCGCTTGGGTGAATCCGTACACGAGGGCGACCAGCCCGGCCGTGCCGAGGATCGCGCCAGGGATGTCGTATGAGCTGCCGCCCCGGGACTTGCTCTCGGTGATCAGGATCGTGCCGGCAATGAAGGCCACGATCGCGATCGGCACATTGATCAGCAGGCACCAGCGCCACGACGCGTACTCGGTCAGTGTGCCGCCCAGGATCAAGCCGATCGCGGCGCCACCTCCCGAGATGGCGCCGTAGACCGCGAACGCCCGAGACCGGTCCTTCACCTCGGTGAAGGTCACCGAGATCAGTGACAAGGCAGCGGGCGCGAGCAGCGCCGCGAACCCGCCCTGGACCGCCCGGGCGACGAAGAGCGTCGCGCCGTTCTGCGCCGCACCGCCGAGCGCCGACGCCGCGGCGAACCCGAGTAGCCCGATCAGGAAGCTCCGCTTACGGCCGGTGTAGTCGGCGATCCGTCCGCCCAGCAGCAGCAGGCCACCGAACGCAAGGGTGTAGGCGGTGATCGTCCACTGCCGATCAGCGTTGGAGATATTCAGGTCGCGTTGCGCCGAGGGCAGCGCAATGGTCACGACGGTGCCGTCGAGTACCACCATCAGTTGAGCGATCGCTATCACCGCCAGGGCCCACCATCGGCGGTTGGGTAGTTCTTCGAGTCGGTTCTCGTGGCCGTCTCGCTCGCCTTGGGCGGCCAGCTCCGCGTCTGAAGCCATGATCAACGTTCCTTTCTCGGCAAGATCGTCTCGGGGCTACGCGGCTTGGGTGGCTTGTCGCAGTGGCGCCAGCGCCTGGCTCCAGGCGATGACCTCCCCAAGAAGCGTGTCGAGCACCTGGGCTTGATGAGCCCCGGGTCTGAGTTCGGTGAAGTTTTCAAAATCGGTGAACAACGAGAAACCGAGCACGGAGCCCATCGGGGGCCACCGGCACCTGTGCCATGAGTTCGCTGAACGTCGCCCGCATTGTTTGGACATCCGCGCTGGTGTCGAGGCCGCCCTGGTGCAGGATGGCGTCCAAGTGGCGCCGCTGCTCTTTGCCCATCACCACACGATCGCCTTGACCCAGGTGAGCTGTCCTCACCGGATGATGGTGATTCCGCCCGCCCTACTCAGGCCGCTGCGGTCTCGGCCTGATCTGGCGCAGTTCGAGAAGTTCGAGGCCGAGCGCTTCGATCAGCGCAACGACGCCGAACACCGCGGATCGATCTTCGAGCCAGCCGGTGAGCACGGTCTCGCTGCCCGTCAGCTCAGACACCATCGTGGGGAAGGCGGACAGAGCGGTAGCCCCGAGCCGACCCCTTATCCGGATCGTGTACAAGCCCTGCGGTGTGGCCACGGCATCATCGTGCGGCCCGACCTAGTGAGCCGGCGACGCCGGAATCAGGTGATTACACGCGCCGACACTCGGGGGCTATTTCGATGATGTTGGCGAGAGCCGGTTTGAGAGGAGCCGGAGCTGGCGTGCGTGTTGAACGGCGGCAGAGCGATCACGCACACCGAGCTTGGCATAGACGTTGCGGATGTGAGTGTTGACCGTGTTGATCGAGACGTGGAGCTCTTGCGCGATCTCCGTCCGCGTCAGGTTTGTCGGCAGATATCGCAGTACGCGGAGCTCGCTGGGGCTCAGTTCGTCCGATTGCAATAGCGGCTCTCGGTCGGTGCGAGGCGCCGACGCGCCTCGCACCAGGTCGACGATGTCAGCGAGAAGGGCACCATGAGCCGTTTCGTGATGGGGGAGCGCGTCGAGCAACCCCGCGGCTTCGGTCATGGCAAACGGGAAGATCAGCCGGTCCGGCTCGGCGGTCGCGAGCGCTGCCTCGGCTGCGGCCGCGGCGGCGTTTCGATCGCCCAGGTGTAGGTGCGCGGTGCCGGCGAGCAGATGCGCTTCAACGAGTGTGAACGCGGGGCCGCCTGGGGCCGTGATGTCCCGAACCTCTCGGAGTACGTCCAACGCCGTGGCGGGGTCCCCGTCCGCAATGCAGATCACTGCACGCGCATTGCAAATGGCACCCATTCCCATTCGCTCCGGTTCGGCCGAGAATCCAGTGAGCGTTGCGCGTGCCTCGTCTGGCATCCCAAGGCGAGCCTGCGTGGCCGCGAGCCAGCCGGTAATCCGCGGCGCGAGAAAGTGGACCCCGGTGAGTAGCGACTGCGCTTGCGCTGCCGCCGCGAATGCTTTGAGCGCCGATTGATGTTGCCCGCGACCCGAGTGCAACATGCCCGTCGCCAGGTGCAGAAGCACTGCGGCGGCCGGGTCAACATGAGCCTCGGCGACCTCCCAGGCGCGGCGTAGCCAGCGCTCTCCCTCGTCGAACTCCCCCATCCAGATCGCCGTGCCGCCGACCGCCCCGAGCGCGAGCGCGAGTATCGGCCGATCCTCCAAGCCGTAACGCTCGGCCAGGGCTACCGCCTGACGGCCGCGCTCTCGTGCGGTCGCGACCGAGACAAGCCTTGACGGGAAAACTAGATGCGCGCGACACGCGACCTCTAGATAGGGTCGGCCGATCGTGTGGGCGAGCGCGGCTCCCTCGGAGAGGTGCCGCTCAGCGTCAGCGAGTCGTCCGGACCACGTCTCGACGATCCCGAGATTCAGCAGCGCGACTCCCCGCAGCTCAGTACCCATCGCGATCTGATCGGTCAATTCCTCGGAGATCGAAGCATCGAGCAGGTTCACTTGCTCGATTACTTCACTGAACTGACCGCTACGCCGTGCCATCGCCAACCGCAAAGACGCGATCGCGACTGCCAGGCGGCGGCGGCGAGCCGGCGGAGCGCTTTGGACGTGGGACTCGGCCAGCGCCAGCTGAGCCGCTGCCTCGTCCAACCGCCCCTGCGCCAGCTGCGTTGCCGCGCGGGCCAGCGCCAGGTCGGGATGATCGACTGATGCGCCCCCCGGGAAGGAACGCAGCAGCGCGCCGATCGCCCCCTCCTGCCCGTCGAGCGTCAAACTGAACAAGTGGTCTTCGAGTATGCGAGCCGCATCGGGCCAGTCGCCCGCCGCGAGCGTATGTCGCACGGCCTCGACGGCCTCATCGTGGTCAGCGAACCAGAGTGCGGCCCGGCGGTGGAGGTCAGGAACCTCATCGGCCAACCTTCGGCGGAGTTCCAGGCGCAGGAAATCCGCCAAAAGCTGGTGGTAGCGAAACCAGGTGCGCTGAGCGTCGAGCGACACCACGAACGCGTTGGCGTCCTCCAGTTCCAGCAGCATCCGCTCCGAGCCCGAGCGGCCTGCCAGCAGGTCGGCGAGTTCCCCGTTCAACCGGTCGACGAGCGAGGTTCGCAACAGCATGCTCTGAACCTCGCTCGGTTGGCGTTCGAGCATCTCGGCCATCAGGTATTCCCCGATAGCCCTGTCGGTGCCCGAGAACTCTGCCACGAAACGCTCGGGATCCGGGTGACCTCTGAGCGAGATCACCGCCAGTCGCAGCCCAGCCGCCCAACCTTCCGTCCGCTGGTATAACGCGGCCACCCCGGCGTCGGACAGGCTGATCCCGGACGCGCCAAGCAGTTCGCGCGTTTCGTGCTCAGTGAACCGTAGATCGCCGGCCCGGATCTCGGCGACCTCGTCGGCAAGCCTGAGCTGGTGGAGCCTGATCGGCGGATCCCGACGAGACGACAACACCACACGCGCAGAGCTCGGCAGAATCGCGAGCAAATATTCGAGCTGCGTGAGGGCGTCAGTTGACCTCAGCTCATGGAGATCGTCGATGATCAGCACGACGGGTTCGAGTTGCTCGGCGACCTCTGACAGGACGCTGTCGATCACCAGGTCTACGTCGAGCGCAGCGGTCGGCGCAGGTGGCGTCTCAGAATCAATCGAGCGCGCCGGGTTGCGTATCGCGTCTAGGACGGCGCACCAGAACCGCTGGTCGTTCTGTTGGTCGCGCTCGACGGACACGAACGCAACCCAACGAAGGTTGGTCGAGCGGTCAGCCCACGCACGCAACAGCGAGGTCTTCCCACTTCCCGGGGGCGCCGAAATGACAGTTACACGTTTGGTAAGAGAGCGATCGAGCAGCTGCAGGAGATCCTTCCGGTCGAGCAGACCCCGGCCGCCCGAAACGTCCCTTGAGTTCCGCTGCGGCGCCCGCTCCCCGCGCTGCCTCGTCACCAGCCTGGTCATGTCGGTGCCATGGACGAGTGCTCCGGTCACGTTAGGTGGTTGGACGACGCTCTGAACTGTCTCCGAACCTCGCTGTCGGGTCGTCATCGACATGCGCGAGCATTGCGAGCTGCACGGCCACTAGGGCCGGGATCTCCGAGATCCTGACGACACCTCGGCCGAAGCCTGCGGCGTGGCGCACGCTCTCCCATAGCTAGACTGTATGCGCCGCACTCGGTTCTGCGTTGGGGTGCGACAACCTCTTGATCTCCATGCATCGCGCCATTTGGGCGGCCCTGCTGGTCACCCCTGGCCAAGGCCAACCTGGGGAACAGCACACAGTCCGAGTGCCGCAGGCGAATCCCACGCATATACGGCGGCTAACTCTGCCCGTGTTCGAGCGTGGCGAATGGTGTCGCGGGGCGCGATCTGTCAACGACGGCGAGTTCAGGCCGTCAACGCAACACCTCGGCTCGTGACGTCCGTGATCGCGCGATCGAGCATGTCGAGACCGAGGTCCAGCTCGGCGTCGGTGACCGTCAGGGGTGGGGCGATGCGGAAGACACCGCCCATCGCCGGAAGCTGCACGATGTTCATGGACAGGCCGAGCTCGAAGCAACGGCGGCTGATAGCGGCGCCGGTCTCCGGCGCGGGTTTGCGCGACACGCGGTCGGCCACGATCTCGACGCCAAGGAGGAGCCCTCGGCCTCGGATGTCGCCGATGCACTCGTGGCGCTGCTGCAGTTCCAGCAGGCCGCTGCGTAGCCGTTGGCCCGCCTGCAGCGCACGGTCCGCTAGTCGCTCCCGCGCTAAGACCTCGATCACCGCCAGGCCGACTGCCGCTGGCAGGGGGTCGGACACGTGTGTGGTGTAGAAGAGGAAACCGCGTTCGTGAGCTCGCTCTTCAATATCCGGGGTGGTGAGCACAGCGGCCAGCGGCAACCCGGCGCCGAGCGTCTTCGACAACGTCAGCACGTCAGGCGTCATCGCGTCACGTTCATAAGCAAACATCCGCCCGGTGCGACCTACCCCGGTCTGCGCCTCGTCGAGCACGAGCAGCATCCCGCGCTCGTGACACCGCTCGAGCAAAGCAGGCAGGTAACCGTCGGGCAGATCGATCACACCGCCGGAGGACAGGATCGGTTCGGCGATGAAGGCCGCGAGCCCGCCGGAGGTCTGTCGATCGATGAGGTCGAACCCGTCGTCTAGCTCCTGCCGCCAGTCGAGCTCGCCCTCCGCCGTCGTAAACCGCGGCCGGTAGGCGTTGGGTGCGGGGATCGCCATCGAGCCGACCGCGGCCGGCCCATAGCCGCGGCGTCCCGCCGAGTACGTGGCAGACGCCGCGGCACCAGTCATGCCGTGCCAGGACTGGCTGAACCCGACGACCTCCCAGCCCCCGGTGACCAGGCGCGCCATCCGAAGCGCGGCCTCATTGGACTCGGCCCCCGTCGTCAACAGCAGCACCCGCTCCAGGCCGGGGGCAAGCGACCCCAGAGCCTCGGCGAGGTCGATGACCGGCCGAGACAGCATCCCGGAGAACAGGTGATCCAGTCGCCCGACCATCTCGCGGACGACCTCGACGACCGCCGGATGCGAGTGTCCAAGGATCGCGCTCATCTGGCCGCTGGTGAAGTCCAACACGGCGCGACCCGCAGCGTCATACACATACGAACCGGCCGCACGCTCAGCCACGAACGGCAGAAAATCTCCCGCGCCGCTATAGCGGATCAAGTGGCGGGCGGCCCGAGCCAAATCGGCCCGCTCGGCAACGAGGGGATCAGTCACCGGTTCAACCTACTTGGCCGGAACAAGGCTCACGGCCACCGAGACGGCAAGCATTGCATGCGCGCGATCAAACACAGTCGCTGCGCCACGCAAGCCGTGAGGACGTGCGCAACGAGCCCCGCGCGCCCAACGACGCACGAGGCGACCTTCTGACTTCGCCCAAGGCCACGCGGAATTCGGCGTCCACGTGACGTCGGTGTGAGGAGCCGCGCTGGCGTCCTGCGCCGCGCTCGTAGCGCAGAAGGGCAAGCCGACCTTCGACTACAACTGGCTCGGCCGCGAGTGCTACACGATCGCCTCCTCCGAGAAACTGCCGGCCGGGAAGTGCACGATCCGCTTTGACTTCGCCTACGACGGCGGCGGCGGGTAAGGGCGGCACCGGGACGCTGTCGGTCAACGACAAGCAGCTGGCCGAGGGCCGCATCGACAAGACCGTCCCGGTCGTCTTCTCGACCGACGACACCTTCGACGTCGGCGCCGACTGGGGCACACCGGTGTCGCCGACCTACAAGCCACCGTTCAGGTTCACCGGCGACCTGAGGAAGGTCACCGTCGAAGCCAAATGATCCGCACACAATCACTGAAGTCGACCTGCTGGGCGAGACGGTCGAGGATCGCCGTGATGCGTTCGATATCGGCGATGACGTCCGCCGGGCCGTGGTGGTGTGCCGCAGGCCGAGTCGGCCAGCCGAGCCAGGATGCGGTCGTGCCCGACGAGCACGCACACCGCGCCCACCGACCGATCTCGGCGACCCGCTCACCCAACCCACCTGCCACGACACGACCATGTCATCCGGCGGCTCGCTCAGCGAAGCCAGGCGAGGTGTGAGTCCGGTCAGATCGGCTTGCAGGCCGCGCGCACCGCCTGGACAGTGCCCCGCGAGAGGCCGATCAAGCGCGCTACCAGGCGACACGCGATGATCTGTCCTCCCAAAATAATCATGCAGTACTCCAGCCGGGCTATTCCTCGTCATGCCGGGCGACGCGCCGCTGCCTGGGTCGAGAGGAGGGCACTCCGGAGATCTCCTGATCCGGTGCGACGGGCCCGAATCGGCGATCCCGGTAGCCCTACCGACGTGCTCGGCGACTATCGGTCGACGCGCGCAACACCGTCAGGTACACGCGACAGTCGCTCACCGAGTGCGCGTTATTCAACCAGGTCAGGAGTTCGGGGGCGCCGTCCCAGGTGTTGTGGTTAGCCCCGTCTGCGGGCATTTCATTGGACGGGTCATCTGCGATACTCGTCTGCTCGAGTTCTAGGGTTGAAGGTCCGGGATCGCTTGCACGGCAACCGTTCCCCGGCGGGTGTGCCGATTGAGGCGCCTCGTGTGGGCCGGCGGCACTCGTCCGGACTTCCCTTGCCGACTCGATCAGGGTCGGGTTGACTTTCACCCGACCGGAGGGGAGTTCGGCATGGCGTCAATTTCCGAGCGGGAGAACCGGGAGATCGAGGCGGCCAACGCCTCTGGCAACACCCCGGTCGTCTTCATCCACGGCCTCTGGCTGCTGCCGAGCAGCTGGGCCAACTGGGCGGACTTCTTCAAGCAGGCCGGCTACGCGCCGCTGACGCCGGACTGGCCAGACGATCCGGAAACGGTTGAAGAGGCCCGGGCGAACCCGGACGTCCTCGCCAAGAAGACCTTGAAGCAGGTCGCCGATCACACCACCGAGATCATCAATGCCTTGGACAAGAAACCAGCGGTAATGGGGCACTCGACCGGGGGCTTGCTGGCGCAGATGCTCGCGGGCCGGGGCCTCGTCGGCGGCCACGGTGGCGATCGACCCCGGGGTCTTCCGCGGCGTTCTGCCTCTGCCGGCCTCCGTGCTCAAGGGGGTGGGCCCGTTCCTGGTCAACCCGCTCACGCGCGGCCGCGCGATCACGCTCACGTTCGACCAGTTCAAGTACGGCTGGGCGAACGCGCTGGACGAGAAGGAGGCGAAGGAGCTCTACGACACGTTCCACGTCGCCGGCTCCGGGATCGCTCTCGTGCAGATGGGCAACGCGAACCTCAACCCGTGGACGGAGGCGAAGGTGAACACGAAGAACCCCGACCGCGGTCCCCTGCTGATCATCGACGGCGAGAAGGACCACACGGTGCCGTGGGCGATCGCGAACGCCGCCTACAAGCGGCAGAGGCGCAACCCCGCCGTGACGGAGATCGTGAAGATGCCGAACCGAGGCCACTCCCTCACGATCGACCACGGCTGGCGCGAGGTCGCCCAGACGGCGCTCGACTTCGTCAAGCGGTTCGCCTAAGCGGTCACCGCGCGGCGGCGACGCCCTTACAGGAAGGCGCGCAACGCCGCAGGTAGAGCAGGCCGGAGCACGGCCCCGATCGATACCGGGGTGTCGCGGACGCGGTGGCGACGCCGAGGCTGAGTAGGGCGATGGAGGACGAGATAGCGGACGCTGGCGAGCGCGGCGGCGCGCAGTGTCGGACTGTCGCTGACCGACACGAGCGCGTAGCCGTGGGCTGTGTTGAGGCCGCCGGTGGGGAGCATGAGGCGCCCGACCACAATGCAGCCGGCTACGGCGAGCAGACTGGCGACGAGCGCCAGTCCGGCCACGTTCGCAGCCTTGTGGTCTACGGCGACGTTAGCCAGCAGGCCGACGCTATCCTCGACCGGCTGCAACCGGCGTCATGCCGTGCGACGGCGCCTGGCCGCTATCGAACATTGACTTGTTCCAACGCTGGGTCGGCGCCGGCAAACGGAGCTGACGTGGCCCGATCGGGCGATGCCGGTCTGTCGCAATCCGGCTGCCCGACTTGGCCGTCGGAATACCGTCTGGTGTCGGGTTCGTTGAGCTGTACGTCGGAAGGAACGTGAGGCGATGAAGGTCAGGAACTCGTTGAAGTCGCTCAAACTGAAAGAGGGTGCGGTCGTCGTCCGACGGCACGGCCGTGCCGTCGTGGTGAACAAGAAGCACCCGCGATGGAAAGCCCGCCAGGGCTGAGGTTGCCAGCTGAGTGGACGCCGCTCGTGGCGACGCGCAGGGTGCGCGTAACCGTCTGGCGGCGGCTCATCGCGGCACGTGCACAGGGGGTTCTGTTTCGGAGGAGGTGGCCGGACCGCGATGAAGCAGCCCGCAGCCGGCCCTGAGGGCGCTGACGCAACTGGGTTTTCTCCGCGCTCTTCTGCTGGGGGGAGCGGGGCAGCTTCGCAGCAGGCTCAGGCCGGGCGCAGCCCGGTCCTGGATGTGGCGCAGGTTGAGGTGCTGCGCAGGTACGGCAGTGAGCATGAGATGGCCGCGGGAGACGTGCTGTTTGCCGACGGGGATGTGACCTATGACCTGATCGTGGTGCTGGCAGGCGAGGCGCGGATCGTTGAACGCCGCGGTCAGCCGGGCGAGACGGTTATCGCGACTTATGGCCGGTCGCAGTTCCTGGGCGAGATCGGCCTGCTCACCGGCCAGCGGGCTTACCTGAGCGCGGTGGCGAGCACGGCCGGGCGGGTGCTGCGCGTTCCGGTAGAGCGGGTGCGGGTGGTCATGGCGCAGGAGCCCGGTCTCAGCGAGCTGATCCTGCGGACGTTCCTGCTCCGGCATTCGATCTTGACGGGCCGGGGCTCGGGCCTGACGCTGATCGGATCCCGGTTTGATGCCGGCACTCGGCGGCTGCTGGAGGTCCTGGCGCGCAACCGGCTGGCGTCGAGATGGCTGGAGCTGGAGGGATCACCTGAGGCCGAGGGGATGCTTCGGGAGCTGGATGTGCCCGTCGGGGACCTGCCGCTCGTCGTAGTGCCTGGCGGGCCGCTGCTGAGGAACCCGGGCAGCCGCGAGTTGCTCGATGCGCTGGGCATGTCCGGCCCGAGCGACCCCGATCTGTCGGCCGTGTGCGATCTGCTGGTGGTGGGAGCCGGTCCCGGCGGTCTGGCGGCCGCCGTGTACGGCGGGTCTGACGGGATGGCGACGGTCCTGGCCGAGGACACCGCGCTGGGCGGCCAGGCGGGTACGTCGTCCCGGATCGAGAACTACCTGGGCTTCCCGGCGGGCCTGTCCGGGGAGGAGCTGGCCGCGCGGGCGGCCTTGCAGGCGCAGAAGTTCGGCGTACGGATCAAACTTGCGGCCAAAGCGGTGTCGCTGTCATCAGACGCCGGTGTGCACCGGGTCAGCTTCGACGATGGCGATGCGATCACCGCGAAGTCGGTCATCATCGCGACCGGGGCGCGTTACAACCGGCTGCCGGTGGATCGGCTGGCCGAGTTTGAGGGCGTCGGCGTGTACTACGCGGCTACCCAGATGGAGGCCCAGGCCTGCCGTGCTGACCCGGTCGCGATCGTCGGCGGCGGCAACTCCGCCGGCCAGGCCGCGCTGTTCCTGAGCCGAAGCAGCGCCCAGGTGGACGTCATCATCCGGGGGGAAACGCTTCAGGCTTCCATGTCGCGCTACCTGATCGATCAGATCGAGCGGAACCCGCGCATTACCGTCATGCCGGGAACGCAAGTCACCGCGCTGCTCGGGAAAGATCAACTAGAGGGCGTCGAGCTGCTGGATACCGGCCGGCAGCGGAGGTCAGTACTGGCAGTGCGCGGCCTGTTCGTTTTCATCGGCGCACAGCCCAGCACCCAGTGGCTGGCGGGCCAGCTCGCCGAAGACACGCGCGGGTTCCTCCTCACCGGCAGCAACATCCCGCAAGCTCACCTCGACGACAGGGATCAGGTGCCGCTGTTCCTGGAAACCAGCCGGCCTGGGATCTTCGCCGTCGGCGACGTCCGCAGCGGGTCAGTCAAACGGGCCGCCACCGCCATCGGAGAGGGCTCGATGGCGGTGCGGCTTGTCTTCGAACGCCTCCAGGCCACCGGGAGTGCGGTCGCCGATCCACCCCGCGCCGACAGCGAAGGTCGCAGCGCCCGACTTGCCATGTCGCCCGGCCGGACATGACGAACCAGATGGCAACAATCGAAGCGACCCCGATCGGGACGGAGATTGTCGGCATGTGGACCGAGGGAAGGTAGCGCGGCCACAGCCACACCAGCCGCGTCTTCGCCCCGCTGACGACCGGGGACGAATGGTGGCGGACCGGCATTCCACCTGCTGCGCCTGCTCAGGGACCGCCTGTCCGGTCGCGTTCTCCTGCCCGAGGAGCCGCACGTCGTTGACGGAATACCCGGCGTCCATGTGATCAGTCGCGTCGACTTCAACTGGGACTGCCGCGTCGCCTTATGGCCGCTGATGCGCGCGTTCCGCAACGACCGGATGGCCACCCGGCCACGCCTTCCGGCCGCACGACAGGGCTGCCTGGCACGGCATTCCAGCAAACGGCTCCCGCTGTGGGATGCGCTGAGGTCCTGTAGTCCGCGCGGTAGCCGTCGACACGTGCGGGCGATGCTCGGCACGTGTGGCATACAGATGGATCCGTCAGATCGCCTGCGATGTAAGTGCTGATGCCAATCTCCGCATGTTCCGGCGACAGCATGAGCGTGCGTTGATACGCATGCTTCTCTTGCGACACACGGAATGTCTGCAAAATCGCGAAGCGGCGCGCGTATTGGTCGGTACCGTCGGCTACGACCGTCGTCCGAACCAATCGAGCAGCAGACTCTGCGGTGCAGTGTTGGGAGGCGGAGTGCCGCTCGGGCCTGAGCCATACGCCCCGAAGGCGAGCATGTCGTCCAAGTGCGGCTCGACCACCTTCATTAGAGCGACAACAACTCCCTGATCAAGGGTCTCGTCGAGCCGGGCCGCACGCAGGAGGTCCCACGCGTGGACCACCAGGTCAACGAGACGGAACCGTAAGAAGGCTGCGGCGGAGACGTAGCCGTTTGGGCCGGCAACGGGCTGCCCGGGCGGCGCCGCGGCGAACGCTTGTGCTTGGTGTCGGGCCGACTCGACCACGGCAGTGACTGGGTCATCCCCGAGCTGATCAGCTCTGAGCATGTTCCGCGCCTCATCGCGATCAACGCCTGCCAGCAGCAGCGCCGTGAAGCGGTTTCCGACCACGACGTGCTCAACCAACTCGCGCACCGAGATTGCCGACGGCGTCGGCCGATCCCATGAGTCCGGTGGCAGTTGACGCACGACCCGTTCGAACTCAGCGGACGCTGCATCGAGCAACTGCACGTCTCGCTAGCCTAGCGCCGCGGCCCGTGATCACCGGGAGGCGTCTGCCTGGCGCACCGCCGGGCCGAGCACCTAATCCTCACGCCAGGACACTGAGCAATCGGGTCAGCCGCTGACATAGGTGCATTGGTTCAGCTCGAGACCCGTCGCTCTGCGCGTGCGGTTGAAGGCGAAACCTGATCGCCGGCGCGCGGATGAGACTGCATGCACGCCTCGGTCCGAGAAGCAGACCGATCCGCTCATATCCGCTCTGGCAATGTCGCAGGCGAACCCTCGAAGCGTTTGGCCCAGGCAGGTGGCGGCAAAGCGGTGTCAACCGAGCTCAGCCACCGCCGGCACCGGTTCGAACACAAAGACGTAGCGGATGCCGGTTCGCCGCAGGTAGGTGTCGTGGGCGGGCCAGAAAGACAGCAACCGCGGCATGGCCCGATCAATCTCCTCCTTCGTTGCCGACCGGGCCCGGTAGCTGGCAACCGTCGACCCGATCTGAATCGTCACCAGCGGGTCCGCGCGCAAATTGCCCGGCCAACTAGCCGGCGCGGCCAAGCCAAAGTTCTCGCTCGCCGCGACCAGATTGTGCCCATCTCGCACGTAGAACACCGGGACGCTTCTCGGCTTACCGGTCTTGCGGCCCCGAGTCGTCAGCAACATCGTCGGCAGGCTCGGACCGGTCAGGGTGATCCGGCCGCCACTGGTGCGGTACAGGACCCGGTCCAGCTTGGACCCGGCATACCTGATCACCACCGTGAACGACCGAACATGCCCGAGCCGTTGCACCGCACGGGTGAACGGCCCGTAGCGATGGCCGTCTGTGAGCGGCGGTAGCGCAGGCGGGTTCAGCTTCGACATGATCATTCCCCTCGAACGAGGCGTAAGCGTGCCGTTCGCCGGATCGCCGCGGCCGGGCCGGACACTCAAGGTGGCGATCAGCCGAGGCTGCTGATCGCGGACGCTTATCCTCCGACACGGCGTCCGGGTCGGCGATCTCGTACATGGCGTGCAGCAACCACACGGAATCGGCCGAGCCGCGAGCGTCATAGCCGGTCGGCCTGTCACCTCGCCGCGAGCGGTCAGCGACCCAGCTCAGCTCGTCGGCCAGGGCGGCGCGCAGCTGCATTGACGCCACGTCACAAGCATGGCGGTCGACCGTCGTACGGCAACCCGAAATTCGGTCATGGCACCCGCCGTTCCACGGTCGTTCGACGAGCCAGCGCCCGAACACGGCCTCGTAATGTGCTTACCGGGTCGCCCACGTCGCCGCTATGTCCTTGTCCTGACGCCGGGCCGACATCGCTGTATCCGCGACGAGCATGAGAGAGGCCTACGGCGTCGGCACGGTCGTCGCGGCCGCCGTCATCGGTGATGTCGCCACGATCAGCCGCTCCCCACCCGCGATCGCTTCGCCGCCTACAGCGGCACCGCACCCATCGAAGCGTCCTCCTGCAACGGGATGATCCACCGGCTCTCCCGGCGGAGCAACCGACACCTCATCCACGCCATCCCCAATGGCCGCAGTCGCGCAGACCGCCCACCGCGGACACGCATCCGGTGGCCTCGGCGGCGACTTCTCAGCGGGTCTCGATGGTCTGGGTTGGTTGCCTGGTCTGCCGTTCCTCGAGCATTGAGAGCAAGGCGTGCCGGACCACCTGGTCGAGGGCACTTTCGCCGGGTTGATCCTCCTTGGCGGCCGTGAGCAAGGCGTCGAACCACGAGGCGCCGGGTGGTAAGGGGGCTGCTCGAGCCACTCGGCCGAGCGATTCGATGGCCTCGGCGAGTCGGGGAGACGGGTCGGGGAGGCTTAGCTCGGCCCGCCAGGCGGCGCCCGGGGCCGCCGCGGCCAGCAGCCGGTCGATGCGCTCGGGTGCGCAGGCTGCGACCTCCGATAGGCCTTCCGCCCATGCGGTGAGGATGGTGAGCTCGTCGAGCTCCAGCACCGGCGCGTTTGACGTTGTCGGGGGTGGTGACTGCGGTGGTCCTGAGCCGATGCTCGAGGCGCGGACTTGGTGGACGGCCACGCCGTAGCAGGAGGTGCTGTTGTCGACCGGCCAGCGCCGGTCGGCGCTGTAGCGGGTGGCGCGGTCGATGCAGACGGTCAGCAGGACGCCCTGCGCCCCGGGCTCAAGGGGAATCTCGCGTACTCCCCGGGTGGGATCCTTCTCCAGCGCGATGACCCGAGAGGCATCCCGGCCGGCGGGTCGGGAACGCTCGACCATCCCGTAGGAGGTCAGCGTCAATACCGCCGAGCCGGGATCGTCGGCCAGGACGCTGGCGTATCGCGCCGTCCAGCGGGAGGTGAGCTGCGGCCCGTCCAGCAGCACATTCACGACGATGGTCGGGCCGACCGAACGGATGAGCTGGGCGATGTCGTCGTTGTGGGCCAAGTCCTCGCAGACCAGCGAGGCCAGCACCAGTTCGGCCACTTCGACGAAGTGGACGGCCTTGCGGGGCACGTCCATGGCTTCCCACCAACGGATATGAGGGTGAAGGGCGGAACCGAGGTGGTATTGCTCGACCTGGTCTTGGTCCAGCGACCAGCGGTGGTGCTTGTTCTGGCGGATATGGAACCACGGTTCCTGCCCCTCGTGCGGCAGGAGCCCACCTTTCTCGAGTCGGGGGTTGAAGCCCATATGCAGCCAGTTGCTGGGGAACTGACCCGGCTGCCGTCTGGACTGGCGCACCCCGGCCACCAGCTGGACCACCCCATGGCTGTCCAGCAGGGTCTCGAGGTCGTCGATCTCGTCCTCCGCGACGGCGCTCTCGGGCAGCAGGACGACATCGACGCTGCCTGCCTCTTGGCGGGCGGCGACCAGCACCCGATCCAGCAGGTCCAGATCCAGCCCCGCGGCCGGGGCGAACTCGAAGCATCCATACGGGTTCTTGCCAGGCCTCAGCACTGGGCCCACCGAGTGAAAGTCGGATGCCTGCACGCGCAGCGGCCAGGGCAGCAGGAGCAGGGTGGCGTACTCGGAGCGAAGATCAGTACCGCGATGGCGGGCCGGGATCTTGTGCCAGCGGGCTTCGATGCCGGGGCCCTGCACACACGCATAACGCGAAAACGCCAGTCGTCCCGTGGGCGGCGTGATGACCTTGGGCAGGACGCGCAGGAGGCGGGCGTCGTGGCGGGCCAGCGATCCGGTGCGAGCCAGCAGCTCGCGGCCGCGGGCGCGATACACGCAGCCTTCGGCGTCGGAGCTGTCCAGGGCCACCCCCAGTCCCGCGCAGGCCTCGTCCGCCACGGCATGCAACGTCAACAGCGCCTCACACAACCGGTGCTCTCGTCCCAGCGCCAGTTCCTCGATCGGCACCTCGACGCCCCGGCAAAAGACGCGCCACTCATCGACGACCAGGTCGGGCAGGGCCCCCGCACGGTCCTCCGCCCACGCGCTCCAGCGCCGGCGCGCCTCCTCGACCGCCTGCGCCCAGTCGGTGAACCGCCGGGGGGGCCACTCATCGAAGGAGAGGGCGTAGCGAAAAGCTTCCGCCCGGGCCAGCACGACATTGGTGAGCGCGAACACATCGGGGGGCCACTCCAGCATCCGATCCGTGATCAAGGCTCCGGTAGCGGCGTACCAGGTCGACGCCGGTGTCGGTTCGCTCACGCCCTCATATATCCCGCGAACGGGCCGTTCGGTGGCCATCTCTCACCTCCATGGCTCGTGACCATCAACCTGGCGGCTCAGATGACCCCATCGTCGCCACCCGCCCGTAACCGGCGCAACCCAGCCTCCGACAGTCGTCGAGCACCTCAAGAGGAAGCACCATGGACGAGCAATCGCATCAACACCCCCGTTCGGGACGCAATCGACAGGCTCCGACGTCATCACCGGGCCCGGCAACCGCGGCAAGCGCGCCATCGTCGCGACCGCGTCATCTGGACAACGGGTCGAAGCCACCGTGGGCGTTCGGCTCGGCCAGAGCGGAAGCCACGCTCGCGGACCATGCTCTGAAACGAGGTGTCGACGACAGACAACGTCGAAAGACGCGAATGCGCATCTCGAGGGCGGATCCGCGGGGCGAGGCCGCCAGCCCAAGCAATCGATCCTGCTTCGGCTGGAACACGAGATTCAGAGGACTTGGCCCCAAGGCAGCCCGACCGAGTCTGCATCGTCGGCGGCACCCGGCTGTCCGCCAGAGATTCCGCGGCGACGCGCCCGCGCTCAGACCGCGCATATCGACCTCGTCAGTCGCTTCGGACGACTATCCGCGGTGGCGCATAGTCGGCGGTCGCGTGCCGTTGTTGTGCGCGTGCGGTGGTGCGCGGTCGGCGGTGGGCTTCCAGGCGGACCCGCGCACCACCATGCGCTACGACCGCGGACGAGTCTCCCTCGACCGGCACGCCACCTACATCGTCGCCGCCTACCTCCGCGGCGCCTCCCGTTAAGACCGCGGCCGGTTGGACCAGCGACCCGACGACGCCGAAGCGGCTGGCCGCCACACCGCACCGTCGGTCGGCGCGCATAGTTCCAGGCCGGCATGCAACGCAGATGGATTGATCTCGTGTCCTTGGAACGCCGCGCCGGAATGCCTCGTCGGCCGACGACCCCTGCGCATCAATTACTCCTGCAGCGACAATGTTCATCGACGGCGGCGACCGGCACCTCAACCGCGCGCCACGACGGATCGGGAGCGCCCGCCGCTGCCGCGACGCCACCTGGGCGGCGACCTGCACCCGTCCGTAGACAGTCACAGTGGCAGGTTCGGAAGGGCCACCGCGACGATCGCCATGGGTTCTTCTGCGTCGGAACTTGGTTCGGGCAGGCAGCTAACGCGGCGGTGATAAACGCAGGCGGTAGATCATGGGTCACACTATGTATCAGGTGACCTGACACAGCACTCTAGATATCGATAGGAGTAGCGGACTCGCTTCCGACCTCGCACCGGACGGGTGATGTCATGTCTCCAGCAGTGCCCTGTATTGCTACAACATATCGCCTGCGGCGCAGGTCACCGCCATCCCGCCGCTAGGGCCGCCTGCGTGAGACAAAGTCCTGATTATTGCGCGCTGAGCGGGTTAATGTCACACGCCGCATTGCATACATTCTTTCCGACGTGCGCAGTTCCGGCGGCGTGCCAGTCAGAGTGCTGAGGAGCAGATCTGGGCGCAGCACATACCAGATGTCAAATCTCGGGTGATGAGTGCACCTTAACGTCGGGTGGATGCTTGGACACTACGCCGTCTCGGCAAGCACAAGCCATCGCTTTGTCCAGTTTTGCAAGAACAGGCAGGCCAGGGATGATCTGCGATAGACCGACACGCCAGGTCGTCAACATAACAAGGCGGCCATCCCTATGACAGGGTGCCGGATCGGCGACGCCCTCAAGCGCCTGCTCAAGAGCGGTGCATTTTGGACAGCGTTGATCGCTGTGGCGAGTGTTTCCGTGGCCGTCTGGCAGGTTCGAGAAGCGAAAGAACAGTTCCTAAGCTCGAACGCGAGAGGCGATTACACTGATATCCTGACTGGTTTAGACAGTGGATCGCCCGCTGTTCAGGTTGACGCCGTCGCGAGGCTCGTGCAATTTGTGGTGAAGAATACCGGTCGCGGCAGCTCAGATGATCAGGCCAATCAGGCCAAGACACTCCAGCAGACGCTCGTCACGTTCATTCGCGCGGAGTCACCCGTGCCTGAGACGGGGATTGTTGACTATGATCGCCATACGCCGCAGTGGGATGTTGCTGCCGTTTCGGTGCGACAGCTAGAAGGCCTACTTGCTAATTTTGACAATTCGCAACAGTTCGATGTCGCACAGCACCAATACGGAATTTCCAGCGTTCAGCTCGACCACATCGATCTTCATGGATTCAGCCAACCAGACCTGACGATTAAGACAACAACGAGCCTCGTTGGCGCCGATCTGCGCGAAGCCAGCCTCCCCGACATTCGCATCCTCGACACGAAGGTAAATTTGTCTCAGGCGGACCTAACTTGCGCTGACCTGAACGGCAGCTCGAGCCAGGAGGCCACCCTAGGTTCGGCTGACCTGACCTTCGCTGATCTTACCGGGGCGAACTTGGAATACCTTGACCTACGATCGGTCGTGGGGTTGACACCAGCGCAAGTGCAGCATGCCACATATAATAAACAGACACTGTGGCCCAGCCAGATACAGGTCAATGGTCATTCCGAATCGTTTATCCCGCCGAGGCAAAATGATGCTCTTGAAAGCAATTACCTGGAGTGCACGTACCTCATCGAGCACATGACGGGCATGTCCGCGGGTCAAGGATATCAACCCGCACGTCCATGGCCGTCCAATAAGGACACATCGCCGCACACCGCGAACATGGGGTTTGTGCGAGCGATGCGCGACGCTAACAACTGTCTGAAGAAGTTCCCGGGGGGCCTTCCGGAAAGCGTCTTCGAGGCCAACTTGGACACGGCGACTGGCCAACTGATCACGACCTGTCCGCGGAGATGATGCGAGACTCCGACCACGATGGATCGGACCGGCGCTGGCGCCGCGCGTGTCCCAGCTCCTCACGGGTTCATCAGCCGTTTCTGGTGGTGGTTCCTCCTCGTGCTCATGTTTGTTTCATGCGGTAGCTGTCGCCGTCAGGAGATGACGAGGTGGTTGGCCCCGCAGGCGCTGCGAAGCCCTGTTCGAGGAATTGGTCTTCACTCTGATCGAGCGGGGCCTCCTCGTCAGCCCCGTCGGCGGCACCCCAGGCGTCAATGCTCGCCTCGGCCAGGATGAGGAGCGACACAACGCCGGCCCGAGCCGCAGCGACGCGGACGGCGATGGCGCCGCCCATGCTGTGACCGACCAGACCACACTCGGTCAGCCCCATGGCGTCGATAAGAGCGAGGATCGTGCGCGCGTGATCGGTCTGGCCGTAGGCGAAGTTCGTTGGCTTGTCGCTGTACCCGTGACCGAGGAAGTCGATCAGCAGCGACCGTCGCCCCCGCAACGGCGCCTGGACCGCGGCCGGGAGCAATTCGCCGGTCGATGAGCACTGCCAACCATGTAGCCACAGCAAAGGAGGATCATCGCCTGGAATCTCGACGTAGCGCAGAATCGCGCGATCGCCGGGCAAGTAGACGGGCTTCATCGGTGCCCTCCTCGTCAGCAGCGGCGGCCACCGACGCTATCGGCAAACCCGTCCGTGCCTCCACACCAACCCCGTTCCGCAGCCGTCCCCGACGACCGCACAAGTAGCCGCGATCCGCGCACGTAGCCGTCGATCTGGCGCGATGCCCGAAGGGCGCTCGTTCCGGCGGCACGTACGCAGATCGGGCAATCTGAGCGCTCGCTCCATCTTGGCCGTGATGATCGAAGTCCGGGTGCCCGGGTGTCCGAGCGATAGCTTCGTCGGGAGTTATTTGCCGATCGCCAACGGCGCGCATGAGTCGTGCGCCGCCTCTCGCTTCATGGAGTCGTCGGCTCTATGGTCATCGAGGGATGTTCGCTTCGAGGTCGCGACACTCGACGATCGACAAGACGCCAAGCGGACGCGAACGGGGAGGACACGATAATGAGCGAGACCACGACTGCGAGCGCGGAGAGCGCGGTCCGGCCGTTCCGAATTGAAGTACCTCAGGGCGAGATCGACGAGCTGCGCCGCCGCATCAATGCGACGCGCTGGCCGACCAGGGAACTCGTCACCGATCGGTCGCAGGGTGTGCAATTGGCGGCGATACAGAACCTCGCGCGCTACTGGACGACCGAGTACGACTGGCGCCGGTGCGAGGCGCGATTGAACGCGCTGCCGCAGTTCAAGACCGAGATCGACGGGCTGGACATCCACTTCATCCATGTCGAATCGGCACACAAGAACGCGTTGCCGTTGATCATGACGCACGGCTGGCCGGGCTCGGTTGTCGAGCTGCTCGAGACTATCGGTCCACTCACCGACCCGACCGCACATGGCGGCCGCGCTGAGGACGCGTTCCACCTCGTGCTGCCGTCGATCCCCGGCTACGGGTTCTCCGACGAGCCGACCGAGCTCGGCTGGGGCCCCATCCGTATCGGACAGGCCTGGGCGGAGCTGATGCGGCGCCTGGGCTACACCCGGTACGTCGCGCAGGGGGGCGACGTGGGCTCCCAGGTAACCGACGCGATGGGCCGCCTGGCACTCGACGGGCTGATCGGCATCCACACCAACCTTTTGACGCCGGCGCTGGGCGATGCCGAGGCCCTGAGCGAGTCGCCGCCCTCGACAGAAGAACGTGCCGCCCTCGACGCGCTCGCCGAATTCCATGCGACCGGCGCTGGGTACTTCGTGGAGCAGGCGACGCGCCCGGAGACGATTGGCTACGCCCTCCTGGATTCACCCATCGCGTTGGCGGCCTGGCTGATCGATCACGATACGGACAGCTACCAGAAGATCGCCCGCGGTTTTGTCGACGGACGACCCTCGGGCAATCTCACCCGGGAGCACATCGTCGACAACATCACGCTGTATTGGCTGACAAGCACCGGTGCGTCGGCTGCGCGCTCGTACTGGGAGGAAGGACAAGAAAATGCTCGTGCGGCCGGCCACGCTCCCACGCCGGTCTCGATTCCGGTCGGCTTCACGACGTTCCCCGGGGAGATCTGGCGGACTCCGCGCAGCTGGGTCGAGAAGGCATACCCCAACGTCATCTACTTCAACGAGGTGGACAAGGGCGGTCACTTCGCCGCTTGGGAGGAACCGGGGCTCTTCTCGGAAGAGTTGCGCGCCGCCTTCCGCCCGCTGCGCTAGCCGACACTCGTGAACTGGGCGTCACCTACACAACCGGTGACTGGCCGTTCGAGGAGTCGATGCGACATTAGCTCGACCGAACATAACTGCCGATCCGCGCCCTCGACCTTCTCACCCGAATCTGAGCCTCGATCGACGATTGTGCCGACCTCGTGATTGTGCCGACCTGAATCGCGGTCGGCTGCGGGGTAGCGGGATCCCTGCTGCGAGGTCAGCACAATCCTGATTCTCCGGGCTGTTCCTTCCTTCACCGGTTCGGCACAATCGGCGGTCGCGTGCCGTTGGTGCGGTGGTGCGGTGGTGCGGGGTCGGCGGTGGGTTCTTGTCGCGATCTAGGGTCGGTGTTCATTGGTTGCCGGGGCTCGCGTCCTGGGGTTCGGGCTGTGGCCTGGTCCTTGGGAGGTCGCGATGACCACACACCTATCGCCGGCTATCGGCAGCTGGTTCCCGTCGGGGAGCCGCTGTCTAGCGACGGCGAGCGTGCCGCGTTGGCCGGCTTGCTGGCCGGCTATTCGGGTCTAACCCGCGAGGCGTACACGCTTGACCTGCGGCAGTACACGTCCTGGTGTGTGCAGCACGGGGTGCATCTGTTCACCGCGAAGCGGGCGGACATCGAATGCTTCGGTCGAGAGAGGGAGGCCAATAGCCGCGCGCGGGCCACGATCGCCCGCCGGGTCGCCCGCCGCGCCGGATAGCCAAGAAGATCAGCCCACACACCCTGCGGCACGCATTCATCACCGCCGCCCTCGACGCCGGCGCGCCACTGCGCGACGCCCAAGAAGCCGCCTCCCACGCCGACCCGTGCACCACCATGCGGGACGACCGCGGACGAGTCTCCTTCGACCGGCACAGCTACTCGTCGCCGCACTCCCCGGCGCCGCCCGCTAAGTCACGCTGGTCGTCCCCACGGGTTGGCAGAGAACGTGGCACGACCCGCTCTGGCCTTTGAGCCGACTGGCTCGGTTGAGCCTCTCGCCGCTCCATGGACAACACCCGGCCCGGGGAGGCCAACTGAGAGCCACACCGTGATCCGTGGGCAGCCGAAATGAGAGCGACAGGCCGGGTGCCCAGACCGAGCCTCGCCACGCACCGGTCATGCATCAATGAAACAAGTAGCCGATGACAGGTTTAGCGGGACGGCAGTAGAGCTCGCGGCGCAGACGTAGAAGTAGAGGGTCGCGGGGAGGGCGACCAGCGCGCCGCTTAACGGAGGCCGAGCCACTGGTGCCGTTCTGGACGGCTTGGTCCGCAGACGCGATCGCGAGCCCGGCAGTGCCGGCGGCGCCCAGCGCGTCGACTAGTCCGCGCAGGCAGCGCGCATCTTCGAGGAGCTAGGCGCGCGGCCGTGGCTCGAGCGCGCCACCGCGACCCCATCGGCTAGCCCTTCCTCGTCGCCGACCACACCTCATCAGTCATCCTCCGCGCATCGCATCCGCGCGGTCCTGCGTGCTGCGATAGAGATGGAGCGCTGACGATAGGCTGCTGCTTGCGTGAAGCCGGAACCGTCGAGTCGCACGACGTCATGCTGGCGCGAGCGGAACCACAACCGGTGGATCACGCAACACCTCGGCGGCCAGCGATCGCGCACGCCGTAGGTTCTTGGCGCCGACATACACCTCGGCGAGCTCCGTCGAGAAGATCTGATCGGGCCCATTCACCTCTTGCCCCACTTCAGTCGCGATGTCGATGGTGACGCCCAGGCCGGCCTCCGATTTCACGTCGGTGAACGGTAGCGCTGCTAGCCGGCCTGTTGCCGGTGCGTACACGAGCACGTTCACGATGGCGCATCGCGGCTTCCGGCTCGGCGTAAGCCGTTGGGGCAACCCAAGGACCGAGTCGAGTTGAGCCTCGACCAGGTCCACCCCCCACACCGCGTCGACGATCTGATGAATTCGGCCGCCGCCCGGTCGGGCGTTGACCTCGACGATACGGGGGCCCCTGGCTGTGCACTTGCCCTCGACGTGCAGCACGCCTCGCGCAAACCCGAACGCCTGGACCGTCTTCACCGCGAGTTCCACGAGTCGACCGACCGGCTTAGCGCGATGGTCGGGCGGGCAGTGAAGGCCGGTTTCCTGAAACGACGGCTCCGCAGTCGGCCAGTTCTGGGAGACGCTAGAGAAGATGCACTCGCCGTCTTCGAGGACGAGGTCGATGTCGAACTCGACGCCATCGAGGTATTCCTCGAGAAGGAGATCGTTGCCCGCACGGAAATCGATGATCTGTGGGCTTTCGAGCTCCTTGCGGACGATCCAGTAGATGTCGGGCAGAGACTCGAAGGAGTCGACCCGGACGGTCCCGACGGCTAGGGCGCCGAACTCCGGCTTGACCACAGAGGGGAAGCCGATCTGGGCCGCGGCGGCGTAGAGCTCGTCCAGCGATCGGACCCGCTGTGATCTTGGCGTGGGCAGGCCTGCGCGCTCGGACGCTTGACGCGTGCGCAGTTTGCTGCGCGCTGTATCGACGGCCTCGATTGGATTGCCGGGCAGCCCGAGCGACGTCGCTACCCGCGCCACTACGGGCACGCGCAGCTCCCAGAATGTCAAGACGCCATCCGGCCGAATCGCCTCTGCGGACAGCGCGTCGAGCACCGCCGCAGCATCCATGACGGGGTCGCCTGTGATAGGTACGGCTATCCAGTGCGAGGCCACACCGTCGATGATGAGCCGCTCGGACCAGTGATCGGCCTCGTCCACCATGACTAGGCGCGCGCCGAGCTCCGCCAGGTGCTCGTAGATGTGTCGCTTGCCCGGGTAGCCGGCGCCGACCACAACCACGGTGGCCCCGCCGACTGTCACGGCGGAGCCCATCTCGGATCATCGATCGGTTGCCGCTCTTCCGAGGGCATCTCGACGAGCGGTCGCGCACCGTTGCTGCGGTCGAGGGCAGTCGTCAACATCGGCGCCTGCTCCAGCACCTCGAGCAAGACACCGCCGTCTATGCGCAGCACGGTCGTCTCCGTCTCGGTGGTGACGGTGGCGTTGCGCGGCGCGTTGTCCAGCAGCCCGCGCTCACCGAAGCTCTCGCTCGGCCCGAGGTGCGCACGCACGTCGCCGTCTCGATGCACGACGACGCGCCCCTCCACAACCGCATAGAAGGCGTGTGCTGGAGAGCCCTGCACGACCACGTCGACGCCGGCCGGAAGCGGACACACCTGCGAAGACGAGGCGAGTTGTTCAAGAACGAGTTGTGGCGTCCCCTGGGTGATCGGAAGTCGTCCGATAATGGCCAGTCGCGAGGCGAGGGCCTCCGTACGCCGCTGGCTCGCCTCGTCGAGCCCCCGCAGGCCCTGGCTGCTGGCCACCAATACCACGACAACGGCGGCGGCGCCGAGGATCCAAAAGCTTGAGCGGAGTGAGGTCACCTCGACGAGGATCGACGCTAGCACCGCGCCGCCCACCATCGCCGCGATCGAACTAGCATCGAACAATCCGGCGATCCGGCCGAGCGTCTCACGCGGCGTGACGCGCGCCAGCACGGTTTCAGCGACGACCTCGCAGCAGACGAGCCCAGCCCCGCCGGCCACACTCACAACCAGCGCCAGGACCAGCACATCGGTGCTGGCGTAGACGAACTGGCCAGCGCACGCGAGCAGCGCCGCGCTCAGCACGACGAGGGTGAGACGGCGGCTGGTTGCGAGTTGACCGTTGAAGACCGCGCTGATGAGCCCGCCAACGCCCGACGCGGCGAGCAGGAGTCCGTAGCCACCCGTGCCCAGGCCGAGGGATCGGCTGGCGTAGACGACGAGCTGGACCGTCTGAGCGCCGTAGGTGAACTCGACCATGGCCGCGATGACCGTTAGCGGGATCACGAACCGCGTCGTACGGGCCGTCCGCAATCCCGACCTGGCGCTGACCTTGTCTACGCCGCTCCCGGTCGTGCGGGCCAGGTGATCGCCCAGCGTTGAGAACAGCAACGCCGCGACTGCGAACGTTGCCGCGTTGGCGAGGAAGGCAGCCGGCACCGACGCGACGGCGAGCAGGAGCGCGCCAATCGCCGGACCGATGACGACTGCGAGGTCCTGCACGGTGTGAAGCAGCGCGTTGGCGGGACCGATCCGACCCTCTCCCACAAGGCGAGGGAGTAGGGACAACGCTGCCGGCCGCTCGGCGCTGCCGGACGCCGATGCCACGGCGACGATTCCGATCGTCAGTGCAACCGGGCCATGGCCCGCGACCACCGCCGCCAATACGAGCATGAGCCCGAGACGCAGCAGGCTTCCCACCATCAGCACGATTCGGCGGGGATAGCGGTCCGCGATAGCGCCCCCGAGCGGCCCGAGCAGCACGTAGGGAAGCAAGCGGCACAGCGTGGCTGCGCCTACCCATACGGCAGAGTGCGTCGCGTGGAAGACATAAGCCAGCAGCGCCGCGTTGTACAGCCAGTCGCCCACCTGCGAGACCGCACTGGCACCGATGAGCACGCGTGCCTCGCGGATTGCCAGGACGCCTCGGTAGCCAGCCAGGAGCGTCATAGGTGGCCCGCAGACACGTTGCGCTTCCTCGGACATGCGTCCGAGCTACCTTCATCCATGAGCTTGCACCATTGACACGCCGACCGCGCTGAGTGACGCCGAGGCGGCAGCCTATCTCGATCCTCCAACTCCGGCAAAGGACGAAGCGAGACGCGTCGGTGCCGCGGCAAACTGGTGAGACCGCGTGATTGCAGGCGCGTTCGCCGGGCGAAGCGAGACCCAGCTCCGGACGATGCGCTCATCGGCGAACGCATCAATGCGGGATTTCACCGCGCCCCGGAACGGGCCGCCGGTGTAACACGACAGCTGACCGAAGCCAAGGTTGTACACATGAGAGAACGAGATCATTCCATAGCCGAGCCAATAGTTAGCGTGTCGCTGAGCGTTGTGCTTGATCGGCGATGTCGCGCGCCGGCCACACGCCCCGGATTTGGTGGACTTGCGCCCCCGGCAGGACTCGAAACTGCCGCAGTCAATTCGCGACTGTGGCGGCGCGGCAAGGGAAAGTGCGACGATTCCCGATATCTGCTAGGGATTCCTTCGCTTCGTGCGGTTCCCTGCGGTTCCGTGCTGGCGACGAGTGTAGGGTGCTTATTGCACGTAGGTCGCACGCGAAGGAACTCACGCCATGCCGCCCACCGCCCGGTCAGCACCGGCCCGTAAAGCCGCCCCGCGTCGCCGTAGGCGCAGTTTCGGGGCCATCCGGCTACTTCCCTCCGAGCGGTACCAGGCGCACTACGTGGGACCCGATCATCGCCGCCACGTGGCCCCGGTCACCTTCGACACCCGCAAGGACGCTGAGGCGTGGCTCTCGGCGGTGCAGACCGACATCGCTCGCGACGACTGGCACCGACCCGCCCCCGTCCGCCCAGCGATGGACGTGCTCGCTTCCTACGCGGACTCGTGGCTAGCTAGCCGCAAACTCACGCCGCGCACCCGCGCCGAATACCGCAAGCTCATCGACGGGCATCTGGTCCCGGCGTTCGGGTCGCTGCGACTGGATGAGATCACGCCCGTGATGGTCCGCGACTGGTACGCCACGCTGTCCACGAAGACCGGGCCGACCAGGCAGGCGCACGCGTACGCCCTACTGCGGACGATCTTGCGCACTGCGGTCAACGACGATCTGGTCCCGGCCAACCCGTGCCGCATCGATGGCGCGGGGCAGACGAAGCGAGCGCGGCGCATCCGACCGGCCACGCTGGCCGAGTTGGACGTGATCGCCGAGAAGATCCGGCCCGAGTACTCGGCGGCCGTGTTGTTGGCCGCGTGGTGCGGCCTGCGGTTCGGCGAGATCGCCGAGCTACGCCGCCGCGATATCGACGTCAAGACTGCCCAACTGCATATCAGCCGCGCGGTTACCCACGTGGCCGGGCAGCCACCGATCGTCGGCCCGCCGAAGTCGCAGGCCGGTATCCGCGACGTGACGATCCCGCGACACTTGGTGCCAAGGCTCGATGCCCATTTGCGCACGCATACCGCGCTGGGCCGCGATGCGTTGCTATTCCCGGCACCGACTGGCGGGCAGCTACGCGACAAGGGCGCTCTACACGATTCCTTCCACGCCGCCCGCCTCGCAGCCGGACGCCCGGATTTGCGCTTCCACGATTTGCGGCATACCGGGGCCACGTTGGCCGCTGGGACGGGCGCGTCGCTGGCCGAGCTAATGCGCCGCCTCGGTCACTCGACCAGCCAGGCCGCGCTCGCCTACCAACACGCCACCGACGAACGCGATCAACTCATCGCCGACCGTCTGTCGGACTTCGCAGAGGCGGGCGTCGTGCAATTGCACCCGCGCAAACAGGCCGACGCATGACCGGCGACAAGCGCAGTCGCGGGCCGCCCTCGCGGCGTCGAAATGCTAGCGACGTCGCTGGTTTTTCGACCTACCCATAAGCCCCCAAACAAAGCGCCCCGGCCGCGTGCGGACACACAGCGACCGGGACTTGACCGGAACCGAGGTCCGGCCCATGCATAGCTCACCACACAACGAGTCCGTCGCAGCGGCGGCGCACTTCATCGAGAGCGAGCGATTGCTCGCCGCGCTACCCCTCGTCAGTAGGCGCGACCGAGACCACCACTTGCAGTTGGCGCTCGTTAACGCGTTGCTCGCGATCGCCGCGACAATGCTCGCAGCGGACGAGGGCAGCCGACCAAGCTCCTGATCAGCGAAGAGCGCCCCGCACCGGGACATCCGGGTGGGGCGCTTCCTATTGGGTCGAGTGCGAGCCGTGGCAGCTTCCTGACACTAGGGCCAGCGGCGCGACACGCGGCGATACGATCCAGCGATCTTGGGAGGCCGTCATGTCTGTCCCCGCATCCCGCAAGCGCAAGCGTCTGCTCTGCCGGTTGAACCTCAAACACAAATGGGAGCGACGCTTCAACCCGGAAGGCGCGGACTATCTGCAGTGCACGGCCTGCGGCAAAGAACACTCGTACGTCTCGCCTCGGGCGGTGTAGGACGGGTGACCTGAAGGGGACACGCCAATGACCCGACTCTTCTGCTACATCGGCTTCCACCGATACGCCAGGAAGTACAACGACCAGGGCGAGCACTACCTCGAATGCACCCGATGCAAGAAGTACAAGGACGAGAGGGGTGGTGGTCCTGGGGGCGCAATGGGCGGCGGTACGGGCTTCGGGACGTAGACGTACTACGGCTTCGGTCGGTCCCGGCGCTCGCCGCGTCGGCCCTCACAAACGGTCATCCGACTTACCCCTTTCTAGAGCGCAGTGCGCCCACCAGCCGCCCTAAGAGGGATTCACGAGAGGCGGCTGGCGGGGCACTGCATCGGCGTCGACCGCCCGGCGCGGATTGAGCGACGCCGACGTCTACTTGATCATTTGACTTCGAGGTAGCGGAAGGCGTTGAGCGCGACCACGCCCGCGCCGGTCCGCCAATACACGTAGAGCCCGCGCACGCCGAGCGGCAGCCGGTTGCTGCCCAGCATGTGAGGGATCAATTCTGCGCTCATGCCCAAACGATCAACGATCTTGTACCCGGTGCCGAAGTCCCCGCCGACGATGAGTTTGGTGCCGGTCGTCGCCCCCGTCGCCATGGTCGACCATTCGACCACGGGTCGGCCGAGGAAGGGACCGGCCCGGTCACCGTCTGCGAACTGATACGGCTCGGTGGAATTGCCGCCAACGAATCGGAACGCGGTGTCGAGCGTGGACGGGTTAGCGGCGAACGTCGTCGCCGGAATGAACCTCGCCGGTAGCGCCGCCTTCAGGAGCCACGGATCACCTACGGCGAAAGCCGCCGTCGTGGCGGTCAGCACTCGCTGCGTGGTGGTCAAGCCGTTTGTCCCGCCGACATTGAGGATTCCGCTGGGCTCGTTGGTGCCGGTGCCGGTCAGGAACTTCGTCGCGTCGAGCACGTCTTTGGCGTCGCCGATCAATTGCACGAGTTGCGCTTGCAGGCTCGGGTCATCCTGCGACGCCTCGATCGTGTACTGCACGAAGGCTCGACCCTGCTGGGTCGAGATCTGGGGGCCAACCAGCGCGGGGGTCGCGTCGGTCGCCTCGGTGCCCTCTTGGACATATGCGGCGGTGACTCCGTCGCTACTTACGCCCTTCCAATCATGCGTCCCGATCGTGATCACCGACGAGATATCGCGAATCGGGTTCAGCGCCCCGGAGCCGGTCAAGATGATCGACGGATCGACGGTCAGCGGCAACGGGAATCCGGTGCTGCTAGTGGCCATCACGGCCCTCATTTCGGCGGCCTGGGTCGCCCAGCTGGCCTCACGGATCGCCTCGACCTCGTCCGGGCCGAACCGAAGATGTCCTTGCATCGGGTCGCGCAACAACTTGGTGAACGCGCTGCGGTAGGCGTCGGCACCGACCGCGTTTAGATATCTCGCGGTCTGGGCGAGCGGGTCGCCTTCGCGGAGCACCTTGTCCAGCCGGTCGGCCGCCGTGCTGCCGAGCACGCTGCCGCGTTGGTCGCGATCGATCGTGTGCATGGCCGCCGATCGGTACTGCTGCAGGCGGGGGTCGGCACCGGGTGCGGAGACCCAACCGGCACGGTCGACCAAGCGGCGCGGGTCGAACGCCATTTCGTAGGTGCCGCGTTCGAACTGACGTTGTACGTCCTGACGCCAAGCGAGCCGCGAGTTGACCTCGCTGGCTCTGGCAACGAGCGCGTTGTAGTCCTTCTGAGATTCGTCCTGATCGGTCCACGTGGCGATGATCTCGCCGAGCCGTGTGCTCTCGTCCTGCAATTGCTCCGCCGACAGGCCACGCAGGTCGCCGAACGGATCGGTGGAAGTCTTGGTGTAGCTCATGCGGCTTGCTCTTTTCCGGGCGAGTGATGTTGACGCCAGGCCCCTATCCGGGGCGCGTCACCTATGCGGAAAACGTTTGCTCGACCGACCGGCTACTGCGGCCCGCGTTCGAACCATCCACACTCGCCGCTGACGACTCCGCGCCGCCAGGCCCGCGATGCAAAGATCAGCCTAGCCGGGTCGCCCGGAGTTGGGCCACGAGCGTGGCGAGACGATCTTCGCCGAGTGCTTGGACCAGAGCGCCGACGACGGCGGCGAGGAGTTGGTACGGGTTAATCACGTTGATCATCGTGTTGATCGCTTCCTCGTCGCGGCGCAAGTGCGCTTCGAGGAAGGCGACAATGTCGGCGGCTTCGACGTCCTGATACTCGCTCACTTCATCCGCCGTTCGCGGGGCGCGACCTGCGCATGGGCACGAAGCCAGGCCAGTTGATCACGGGGGAATCTCGGGCACGGTGGGTCATGGCGGCACAACGACTCAGCCTCGTAGTACCAGAACGCGGCCGGACGAATTCCGGGATTCAGTGACGAGATCAGTTGCTCGCGCACGGCATACCAGGCTGCCTCTCGGTCCTCATCGCTGGGAAACGTCGACCAGCATCCGATGCCATCGCAGCGCCCGCCCGAATGGATCACGTCGCGGCGATGCTGGCCGCCCCAGGCGAAGACAAGCTCCGATTGCTGCTCATCGGTCACGGTGCCGACATGCCGCCCGGCGCGGAGACGACTCATCAGGACGCGCCAGGCAGGCTGTAAACGCCACGGGTACCCCGATGCTGCAGGCGGGCTGATTCGGCGCTGTCCGGCAGCCTGAGAGCACTCAGCAACCTAGCCAGCGCGATGCTCTGCTGGCGATGCTCGACCAGCGCCGGATGTGCTCGACCGACGACGCCGGGCTCGATAACGCCTTCAAGCACAACAATCGCCGCGAGATCATCGAGCGCGTCAGCGACGCGGACCGCCGAGCGCAAGATCTCAAGCTCGGCACCGGAGAGGTCGTAATCGTCGGTGACCGACTTCCACAACCGCCGACCGGCCGTCTTCGACCCCTTCGGGGGGCTGATCATGCGTCGAGTGTGGCAGGTTCGGGCCGCCGCCGCGCTCGGCGCAGACCGTGACGGCATACTTACCGCATGTTCGGGAAGCTACTTTGCCTATCGACCTTTCACCGATGGAGGGAAAGGAAGAATCCAGACGGCGACTCGTACATCGCGTGTACGCGGTGCGGGAAGGAGCGCAGAGATCCTCCGTTCGGCGGCCTTTCTGGGAGCGCCACCTAAGGGCATGAACCCCGTCGTGTGTTTCAGACCGGGCGCGAAAGATTTGGCCTAGGGCGTGGTCAGCGGCGCATACGACTTTGCGTCGCGACCCCGCCCCCCTACCGGGAGGAAATCCCCTTGCGCAGCAAGGAATCCCTTAAGGATTGTGCCTACGCGATAAGCACAATCTCGATCGACCACCCTGGAGTCCCTTGACACTCCTAGGAAGGGTGGACTCCTTTTGTACCGCTTCTTTTAATTGAGTATTCCCTTTATCTGTAGGGCCATCCATCTATGCAGGGGTGGTTGGTCCATGCCTTGGCATGGCAGGACAGACAGAGCGAACGCACTCGATGCCAAGCGTTAGGTCAGGTATGACGATGCGATCGAGCCTCACGCGGGTGTCTCCCTTTCCGCTGATTCAGACGCCACGCTGCATCGAAGGTGAACCCGGATCGCGCGTCGCGTGGATGGGGCGAGATCCATCTGCCATCGAGGCCCACCCGCCAGCCAGCGGCGATGAGCTTGGCGTGCTTCTCGACGTCGTCCACGCCAGCCAGTCTGACGCGAAGGTGTAGGTCGTCCATGTCCTGTCCACCTACATGTACGACTCGGCCCTGTGGATCATGACCTCGCCCTCATCGCTGCCCATGCCCCCGACACCACGCCCCCTTCGACATGCGCGCCCCCGTGACCAGAGCCCCGGTCAGGATTCGCCCCGGTCAGCCGTTGGCCCGAAGGGTGCGCCGAGCTAGCTCTATGAAACGCTTCTCAGCCTCGGCCGCCTTATTGCTCGCGGCCCCCCGGTGTGCCTGCTGCGCAACGTCGTTCAGTAATGCATCACTAAGCGCCTTTGCAGCGTCCGCCATGGAGGATGGTCCGGCGATGTCCACGGCGGAGGCCGCCGAGAATAGCTCGTTGGCGTCTTCTTGCGGGCGCCATGCCGCGCTCATCCCGCTGGTGCCATGCCACGCCTGCACCCAATGTCTGGCCGGACGCTTCTCGGCATGCGCGACCTACTCGTTCATCGGCTCACGCCGCGACGGCGCCTTCGCCCAGCTCGTGGCGCTTCCTGCGAGCAATCTCCTGCTCGTGGCGGACGACCTGTCCTTCGAGGCCGCCGCATTGATCGAGCCATCGACGGTCGCCCGACACATGCTGGACCTGGGCCACTTCCGCTCCGGGGATGCGGCCGTCGTCTTCGGGGCCGGGTCGATCGGCCTCATGCTCGTCCAGTGGCTGCGGATCGTCGGCGCGCGGCTCATCGTGGTCTCGGACCTCGTCGCCGGCAACCGCGAGTCAGCCCTGGCGCTCGGCGCGCACCTCACCCTGGACGCCGCCAACGATGACGTCGCCGCGGAGGTCCTGCGGGTTACCGCTGGCGGCGCGGACCTGGTCCTGGAGGCAACCGGCTCGCCCGCGGCGCTCGGCCAGACGATCGAGGTCGCGCGCCCGCGCGGCACGATCGTGCTCGGCGGCAACCAGCCTCTCGACGCGAGCCTGCCGATGACGTTCGTGGAAGGGCTGATGCGCAAGGAGCTCACCCTCACGGGCGGGTTCATGTCGTATTCGGCGCCCTGGCCTGGTCACGAGTGGACCGAGAGCCTGGCCGCCGTCCTCGATGGTGGGCTCGACACGGCCGGGATGATCTCGCACCGCGCCCCCCTGTCCGACGCGCCCCACCTGTTCGGGGAGATCGCGGCCCATCGGCTCACCCACCGCAAGATCGTGTTCGACCCGAGCTCATAGAGGAGGTCCGATGCTCAAGACCCGTCTGCTCCACCCGGGGATCCTCGAGGCACTAGGCGAGGCCGGCCACGGGGCGCAGGTCCTGATCGCCGACGGGAACTATCCGCTTCGGACCCGCTCGAACGACGCGGCGCATCGGGTGTACCTCAACCTGGCTCCCGGCCTGGTGAGCGTCACGGACGTGCTCCGCGCGCTCGTCGATGCCATTCCGATCGAGGCGGCGCGGGTGATGACCCCCGACGACGGGGACGATCCCGCGATCTTCGCGGACTTCCGGACGCTGCTCGGAGGCATCGAGCTCGAGCGCCTCGGACGGTTCCCGTTCTACGACGCGGCGCGTGGCCCCGACGTCGCCCTGGCGATCGCGACGGGGGAGCAGCGGCTGTACGCCAATCTGCTGCTCACGATCGGCGTGGTATCGCCCGACTGAGTTCCCGGCCATGCGCCAGGCGGTCGGCGCCGGCCACCCACAACGAGTCCGAGAGAGGCACCCACATGGCCAACATCGATACCTCCGGCCGGTTCGTCGGCGAATGGCCCAGGATCGGGATCCGCCCCGCCGTCGACGGTCGACAGCACGGCGTGCGCGAGTCGCTCGATGCGCAGACGCGGACGATGGCCCTGCGGACGGCGGACCTCATCCGGGCCAACCTCCGGTATCCGGACGGGAACCCAGTCGAGGTGGTCGTGCCCGACCACAACATCGGCGGCGTCTACGAGGCGGCGAAGGTCGCCGAGCTGTTCCGGCTCGAGGGCGTCGGGGTCTCGATCACGATCACGCCCTGCTGGTGCTACGGGTCCGAGACGATGGACATGGACACGCTCACGCCGAAGGCGGTGTGGGGCTTCAACGGCACCGAACGGCCGGGCGCCGTCTATCTCGCGGCAGTCCTCGCGGCGCACACCCAGAAGGGCCTGCCGGCCTTCGGCATCTACGGGCGCGACGTCCAGGATGCCGGCGACGGGGTCATCCCGCGCCGACGTGCAGGGCAAGATCCTGCGGTTCGCCCGGGCGGGTCTCGCGACCGCGATCCTGCGCGGCAAGTCGTACCTGTCGCTCGGCGGCGTCTCGATGGGTATCGCAGGGTCGATCGTCGACCAGTCCTTCTTCGAACGGTACCTCGGGATGCGGGTCGAGACCGTGGACATGTCCGAGTACACGCGGCGCATCGAGGAGGACATCTACGACCCGGTCGAGTTCGACGCGGCGCTCGCCTGGGCCCGCGCCAACTGCCGCGAGGGACGAGGACCGGAACCCCGCGGACAAGTCGAAGAGCCGCGAGGAGCTGGACCGCGACTGGGAGGTCGTCGTCCGAATGGCGCTGATCACACGGGACCTGCTGGTCGGCAACCCACGGCTCGCGGAACTCGGGTTCGGCGAGGAATCGCTGGGCCGCAACGCGATCCTCGGCGGGTTCCAGGGCCAGCGCCAGTGGACCGATCACAGCCCCAACGGCGACTTCATGGAGGCGATCCTCAACTCCAGCTTCGACTGGACCGGCGTGCGAGCGCCGCACATCTTCGCGACGGAGAACGACTCCCTCAACGGCGCGACGATGCTCCTGATGTACCTGCTCACCAACCGGGCGCAGATCTTCGCCGATGTGCGGACGTACTGGAGCGCGGAGGCGGTCGAGCGGGTCACGGGCCACCGGCCGGAGGGGCTTGCAGCCGACGGGTTCATCCACCTGATCAACTCGGGGGCGGCGACGCTGGACGCGACCGGCGCGATGACGGATGCCGCCGGTGCGCCGGCGATGAAACCGTTCTGGGAGATCGACGACGACGACGTCGCGGCGGCACTCGCGGCGACGACCTGGTACCCGGCGAACCGGGGCTACTTCCGCGGCGGTGGGTTCTCGTCGCAGTTCGTGTCGCGCGGCGGGATGCCGGTGACGATGGCGCGGATCAACCTCGTGTCGGGGACGGGGCCGGTGCTCCAGATCGCCGAAGGCTGGACCGTCGACCTTCCGAGGGAGGTTCACGACGTCCTCGACCAGCGCACCGATCCCACCTGGCCGACGCACTGGTTCGTGCCCCGAACGTCGGGGCACGGTCCGTTCCGGGACGTCTACACGGTGATGGCCAACTGGGCCGCGAACCACGGCGCGATCAGCTACGGTCACGTCGGTGCGGACCTGATCAGCCTCGCCTCGATGCTGCGGATACCGGTCCATATGCACAACGTCCCCGAGGAGGACGTCTTCCGGCCGTCTGCCTGGTCGAACCTCGGCACGGCGGACCTCGAGAGCGCTGACTTCCGGGCGTGCGCGAACTTCGGACCGCTGTACGGGCGATGGTGACCCGGGACGCGGCGTCGTCGACCCCCGAGACGGCCGACCTGCTCGAGGCGGCCGCCCGGATCACGCGGCGGTTCGGCGAGGACCCCGAGTACTCACGGGCGGGCGGCGGCAACAGCTCGGTCAAGGTGGGCGGGACGCTCTACATCAAGCCAAGCGGAGCGTCGCTCGCGTCGATCACGGCGGCGAGCCTGATGCCGCTCGCGATCGGCCCGCTGATGGAGCTGGTGGAGCATGGCTCGAGGAGGCGGCCCTGCCCGGGGGTGACCCGGTGATGCGGGTCGCGATGGCGGCGCGCCTGCGCGACGAGGGCGACCGGCGGCCCTCGGTCGAGTGCGTGTTCCATGCCCTCATCCCGAGGCGATTCGTCGTCCATACGCATCCGACCACGGTCAACGCGCTCACCTGCGCGACCGACGGGGAAGCGATCGCACGGGAGCTGTTCGGAGACGAGGTCCTATGGGTGCCCTACACCGACCCCGGGCTGCCGCTGGCGAGGGAGATCGACCGCCGGCGGCGCTCCGGGCCCGAGGTGGGTCGCGCCGGCACGACGGAGGTGACGCTCCTCCAGAACCACGGGTTGATCGTGGCCGGTGACGACCCGGCAGCGGTCGTCGAGCGCTCGGAGCGGGTCGTCGGCATGATCCGCGAGCGGCTTGCGCGGCGCAACGCGTTCCCCGGGTCCACAGGCGTGGTTTCCGCGTCGCAGCCGGACCCTGCGCTGGTGAAGCGGCTCTCCCGTGTGCTGGCCATGCGGCTCGGCGCGCGCGCCGCGCCGGCCGCCGTGGTGTTCGACGGCTCGCCTGAGGCGCTCCGGCTCGCCACCACCCCCGAGGGGCGTTCGATCGTGGACGCAGGGCCGCTGACGCCGGACCAGATCGTGTACGCGGGGTCGTGGCCGCTGTGGCTCGACGTCGACCCGGCCGCCGATGAGGCCGCGCTCGACCGGGTCGTATCGGCCGCGGTCGCGGCGCACGCCACCACGAGTCGCGCCGCGGCCGGTGGTCGTCGTGGTCGCGGGCGTCGGCCTGTTCGCGTCGGGTCCGACGCCGCGCAGAGCCGAGACCGCCCGTGAGCTCTACGTCGATGCCGTCAGGGTGGGCTTCGGGGCGCTCGCCCTGGGCGGCCTCCGGGCGCTGGCCCCGGCCGAGCGCGCCTTCATCGAGACATGGGAAGCGGAGGTCTACCGTCTGAGCGTCGATGCGTGGATGATCGGTTGATGCCCGGAGTAGACGGAGCCGTCGCGGCGATCGACCTCGGCGCGTCGAGCGGCCGCGTCATCGTCGGGCGGGTGTCGGATGGGCGGCTCTCCCTCGAGGAGGTGCACCGCTTTCCGAACGAGCCCGTCCAGCTCGACGACGGGCTCTACTGGGACGTGCTCCGCCTGCACCACGAGGTCCTCGCGGGGCTCCGGCACGCGTCCCGCTCTGCGCCGGACCTGCGCAGCGTCGGCATCGACACATGGGGTGTCGACGTCGGCTTCCTCGACGCCGCCAAGAGCCTCGTCGGCAATCCGGTCCACCATCGCGATCCGCGCAACCTGCCGGCGGTGGAGCGGGTCCATGCGCGGATCGACCCGGCCGCCCTCTATGCGCGCAACGGCCTCCAGGTCATGCCGTTCAACACCCTGTACCAGTTGGAGGCCGCCCGCCGGACGCCGGCCTTCGGCATCGTGCGGCATGTCCTGCCCCTGCCTGACCTGCTCGGCTATTGGCTGACCGGGGTCGTGATCGCCGAGCGGACGCACGCGTCGACGACTGGCCTCCTGGATCCGCGGACCCGCCGTTGGGACGAGGAGCTTGTCCGGCTGCTGGGTCTCGACGCCACGCTGTTGCCGCCGCTCGCCGACCCGGGCACGGTGCGTGGCGGGGTGCTGCCCGCGGTACGCGAGGCGACCGGGCTGCACGAAACGACCGTCGTGACGCTCGTCGGGTCGCACGACACCGCGTCGGCGGTCGTCGCGGTCCCCGCGGACCGCCCGGCATTCGCTTACATCTCGTCCGGGACGTGGTCTCTGGTGGGTGTGGAGACGCGGGCGCCGATCCTCACCGAGGCGAGCCGGGAGGCGAACTTCACGAACGAGGGCGGGGTCGACGCGACCACTCGGTTCCTGCGCAACGTCACCGGGCTGTGGCTGCTCCAGGAATCGCAGCGTGCCTGGGAGCGCGCGGGCGAGCCGGAGCCGCTCGCGGCGCTGCTCGACGCCGCGGCGGCGCTGCCGCGGGGAGGGCCGACCTTCGACCCCGACGACGGTTCCTTCCTGACGCCCGGCGACATGCCGGCGCGGATCGCGGCGTGGCTGACTGCCGCGGGGCTCCCGGTCCCCGAGGGCCGGGCCGCGCTCGTCCGGTCCATCCTGGACAGCCTCGCCAAGGCGTACGCGCGGGCCATCGACGACGCGCGACGGCTGACGGGCCGGTCCATCGAGGTCATCCACATCGTCGGCGGCGGGTCCAGGAACGCGCTCCTGTGCCAGCTCACGGCGGATGCCACGAGGCTGCCGGTGTTCGCGGGTCCGGTCGAGGCGACGGCCATCGGCAACATCCTGGTCCAGGCGCGCTCGCTCGGGTTGGTCGAGGGTGGCCTCGACGACCTGCGGGCGATCGTCCGGGCGAGCGAGCCCCTCCGGCGCTTCGAGCCGTCGACGGCCGGCGGCGTCCCGTGACCGCGTCCCGCCAGGTCCCGCCGCCCACACCCCGGTGCCCCGTCAGGATCGACATCCGCGCAACCTCCACGTCGGTCATCCAGGCAGGATCCAGCTCGCAAAGGATCACCACATGCCAGTCAAGGAACCTTTCCCGAGCTCGACGAGGTCATCGCGTCGATCGGTGCGGCCGGCCACCGGATCGCGGAGATCGACGCGAGCGAGGGTGCCGCGGGCAATATCTCCGTCTGCCTCGGCTGGCCGGTCGAGGTCCGGCGACGGTTCCCGGTCGAAGAGCCGATCGAGCTCCCGGTGCCGGCACCCAGCCTCGCCGGCCGGACGGTGATCGTCACCGGGTCGGGTCGCCGCCTGCGCGCCCTCGCCACCGACCCGGACGCGAGCCTCGTGCCGTCCTCATCGACGAGGGCGGGCACACGGGCACGCTGTTCACGTCGCGTCGCCGCCTGTTCGAGCGCCTCACGTCCGAGTGGAACTCGCACCTCGCCGTGCACGAGGACGTGATCGGCCGCAGCGGCACGAACTTCCAGGCGATCGTCCACGCACAGCCGCCGCACCTGACGTACCTGAGCCACGTCCCCGCCTACCGGGACCAGGCCTACGTCGACGCGCGGCTGCTGCGATGGGAGCCGGAGACCCTCGTCGCCCTGCCGCCGGGATCGGGATGCTCGCGTTCGCGGTGCCCGGCTCCCCGGAGCTGATGGCGGCCAGAGCCTGCGGGCCCGCCGGATCGTCGTCTGGGCGAAGCACGGCGTCATGGCGCGCTCCAACCAGTCCGTGACGCGCGCGGTGGACCGCGTCGATTATGCCGAGACCGCGGCCCGTTACGAGTACATGGACCTCCTCGCGGGCGGCTTGGCCGATGGACTCACCGTCGACGAGATGCGCTCGGTCAAGATCGCCTTCAGCATCGACACCGACCTCGTCTAGCGACTTGCTGACGATGAGGTAGGTTCCGCGGGTCAAATCCTCTCGCCCCGACCGATCGGGCCTTCTCCCCGCCACGCGGACGACGCCGGGCTCCGAAGGCCGCGTCCCATCCCGCGGGCCTCGGCGTGAGCGTGTGCAGCCCGCTTGCATCCGCCGAGTCGATCGGCGTATAGTGAACCGCATGGTTCAGTATTTGAGCGGGCGGCTCGATGCTTCGTTCGCGGCGCTCTCGGATGCCACCCGACGCGGTGTCCTGGAGCAGCTCGGACGTGGCGACGCTTCGATCACGGATCTGGCCCAGACCTTCGACATGACCCTCACGGGCATGCGGAAGCACGTCGGCGTGCCTGGAGCAGGCCGAGCTCGTCACCACGGAGAAGGTCGGGCGCGTGCGGACGTGCAGGCTCGGCCCGCGCCGACTCGAAGAGGAGACGGCGTGGATCGAGCGGCACCGCCGGCTCTGGGACGCACGCTTCGATGCGTTGGACAAGGTCGTCGAGGAACTGAAACGGAAGGAGAAGGTCGATGGACGCGACACGGAGACTGAGGTCGCCCCCGTGAAGAACCGCACGACGGTGGAGCGGACGTCCGAGCGTGAGCTCGTCGTCACGCGAACGTTCAACGGCCCGGCGCGCCTCGTGTTCGAGGCGTGGACCAAGCCGGAGCTGTTCAGGCAGTGGTGGGTGCCGAGGTCGCTGGGAATGTCCCTGCTTTCGTGCGAGATGGATGTTCGTGTCGGGGGCACGTACCGTTTGGCGTTCGCATACGGTGACTCAGAGGCGGCGTTCTTCGGCACCTACAAGGAAGTGACACCGCACTCGCGCCTCGCCTGGACCAATGAGGAAAGTGACGAGGGTTCCGTCACGACGGTGACCTTCGCGGAGCAAGGCGGCAAGACGTTGGTGGCCATGCACGAGCTGTATCCCTCGAAGGAAGCACTCGACGCCGCCGGCACCGGGGCGGCGGATGCGATGGGCGAGTCGTTCGAGCAACTGGACGAGCTTCTCGTCACCCTGGGCGCGAGCGACGGGCGGTCATGACGTCGTCGATCGGCGGCGGCCGGAAACGATCAACTGCCGCGTGACGGTCCTCCGTCCTTTTCCGCACCCCAGAGCCAGGCGTCGGCCGGCGAATGCACTTCGAGCCAGGTCGGGTCGCTGAGGACGCTCAGGTTGGCCGACAGCCGGTTCGTGGTCCGGCCGGACCTGGCCGCGATCCCAGGCACGTCGAAGCTGACCGAGGCACCCGGCAGCAGGTCTGTGACGAGCGGCGTTTCGAGGAGCCGAACCGGCAATGGGTTCTTCGGGTCGATCGCCGATGCGGTCAAGGTGACGACCGACCGCACCATCCTTGCGTCGGGATCGCGTGACGCGGACGACTTCCTGTCCTGCACAGCCGGGATCGTGACGAGCCCCGTGTTCGTGACCCGGACGACGACTCCCGTGCCGTCGAGACTCGGCGCGAGGTCGTACCTCACGGCTCGATCGCTCCACACCTGGACCTCGACGCTCGGGATGTCGACCTTGTCGGCAGCAGGCAGCGGACGACTGCCCAAATCGAGCAAGTCGATGTCGAGCCGGTACCTCCCGGGCTCACGCGGCGCCGGCACGGCGATCGTGATCGCGCGTGCCTCGGTTCGAACCCGGCGCGCGGCGACGCGTATCGGTCCGGTTGGTTTCTTGGCGCTCGACACTGGCGCCACCGGCGATAGGCTGGCGGAGCCACGCCGGATCGTCACGGCATCGAGGAGCCCGGGTCCTGCCGGAATGGGAGGCACGAGGGGCCCGGCGACGACCTCCGAATCGCGCGCGATCGTTCTCCAGGTGGCGACGAAGCCGACCCCCGCCGGGATGGCGCCGCCGGTCCACGTCAGACGGACCGAGGCCTGGCTCTGGCCGTTGAGTGGACCGTCGACGGCCGGGGCGGCGAATCTGATCGACCGACGAGCCAGGGAATGAAGATGGATCGCGGTCGCGATCTGGCTCACGCCGATCCCCCAGCGGTGTGACGAGGACCAGAACTGCTGCATGCTCCGCAAGGTCGGCCGCCCTCCCCACCAGCGACCACCGGGCGTCAGGTACGCCTCCTTGATGAACCGCGCCGTGGCATCGATGCCCGCCGCGTACGACGCGAAGGCGGTCGCGAACCGGAGCGGGTTGCGGTCATAGGCGTTGTGACCGAACAGGTTGTGCTTCTTTCGAGCGATGTAGCCGGTCCCCCAGGCCGACTCGTGCATGGCGGCCGCCAGGAGGAAGCGGGCATTGACTCCGTATCGCTTCTCGGCCGCGACGAAGGCGATCCCGAGCGGGGGCAGAGACGTTTTCGCCTTCAGGTACTCGTCGATCGCCCAGGCCGATGCCCCGCTCACCGACAACAGGTTCGTGTCCAGCGTGATCGCGCGGCCGGGGTGGTATGTCCGCGCGCGTGGCATGCGCGCATCCGCGGTCGGAACGACGACGGTCATCAGCAGAGTGGCGGCCAGCAAAGCCAGCGTCAGACAAGGGCGGCGGATCGAAGTCACGGTGTACCACGTGCGGCTGATGGCGACGTGGAGCCACGATCGCGAGGTCAGCATCGGTGTATGGCCGACCACGAGACGTGGTCAGGACGCGTAGGTTCGGTTGAGCGCCCTGACCTTCCGCCGAACCAGCACCGTCAATCAATTGCCCGATTCGCCCATCGGGCGAAATCGATAGAACTACGCCAGTTGTCGTCCGTTCTCGACTGCCTCCGACCAACCGCGAGCATCGACTTCCAGGGTCGGGTGGATCCCTGACCGATTGGACCCCCAGGCGATGGATGTGTCACCCTCTCGGACCACGCGTTCCACCGGGAGGGATTCACGTGACGCAGCCACCCCATCGCCCGCGAGCCCTCTTCGGCGGCGTCGTCCTGCTGCAGACCGCCTGCTGCTGGCCAGCATGGTCATGGTCCCCTGCCTCGGTCCTCGCCCAGGATCCATCCGATCCGCGATCGCAGCAGGACGGCCAGCCGTCCGCCGAGGCGCAGCCGGAACCATCGCAAGCACCAGCGCCGGAGCCGTCGGCGGAGCCCGGATCGAAGCCGTCCGTCGAGCCCGAGCCATCGGCATCGCCCGAAGCCCAACGCCCGTCCAATCCGTCGCGCCGTCGTCGAGTCCCGATGGATCGCCGGTGGCGACGCCCGGACATCGGCATCGGTCGCTCCTGAGCCGTCGCCCTCCCACCCGGTCGACAGCCCGACGCCGACCGCACCGGCAGGTTCGCCCGCGGGCACGGCGCGCAACCGCGTCACCGTGCGTCGCGGCCGCCGATATCGACGGTAACGGGAAGTTCGACGATCACGTGACCATCGAGTCGCCGCCAGGGACGATCCTCCGGAACGTCCATGCGGTGCCGATCCCGACGGATCCCGCACCGCCCGCCGGCATCTTCTTTCCCGCAGGGCTGTTCGACTACGAAGTCGTGGTCGCGAAGCCAGGCGATCCAGCCACCGTCACGTTCCATCTCCCGGATGGCACGGTCAGGCAACGACGTCGACACCGGGTTCTGGGTCCTCCAGAACGGGCGCTGGTCGGACCTGACAGCCCGTGCCGACGCCGATCACGTCACGGACCAGGTCACGGTGAAGCTTGTCGACGGCGGGGCCGGCGACGAGGACCGCAGCGCCGACGGCGTCATCGCGGATCCGGGCGGTCCCGGGGTGCCCAGGGACGATTGGAGCCTCGCGATCACCCTCCGGGCTACGGCCGACCCCACGGCGACCTTCAACTTCTTCCTCGAGGAATGCACCGAGACGACCGGGACCACGGGATGCACGCCCCAGGCCCCGCGCCAGTGGGTGGATTGGGTCGCCGTGGATGGCCCCACCCTTCCCGGGACGGCGATCACGCCGGTGACGTTGAGCGACGGGCAGATCGTTCACGTGGGCCAACCTCGACGTCGACCGCCACTACCGCTTGATCGAGGTCGGGACGGCCAGCCCGCCCGATACTGGCACCGGCTCCGCCCCGGTCGGCTGGGCGGTCTCGGGCTTCGCCTGCGAATCCGCGGGCGCCACCCTGATCGAATCGGACGACAACTACTCGATCGGGTTCCTCAGCACGGTCGACGGGGAGCTCGTGCCGCACGCCGGTTGGTCCGACTGCACCGTCGCCAACAGCCAGATCGCAGAAGTTCGCGCGGGTAGCACCATCACGGCCCACAAGGTGGGCGACCGCTCGGCCATCCGCACGAACCAGCCGCTCCAGGGCGCCACGATGGGCCTCTGGCGCGACCTCAACGGCGACGGCAACTTCCAGCCCGGAGGCGCCGACGGGGCGGCCTTCACGACGTGCGTGACCGGGGCGACCGGAGCCTGCGACTTCACCGGATTGGCCGAGGGTGCCTACTGGGTCCAGGAGGTGTCTCCGCCCGCCGGTGGGACCTGGAATGCCATCTTCGACTGGGGTCCCGGTTCGAGCTCGGCGGCGAACAAGCCCGTGCCGTACGCGGCCGTCAGGAATGGAGACCCCGCCGCAACCCTCAGCGTCCCCGGTCCCGACTACACGAATGGCTTCCCGATCATCGTGGACGGCCGCGCCAGCGACATGAGGAGCACGGACGACTTCGCCAACCGCCGGACGAACCCGTCCATCGGCGACGTCACCTGCGAGGGCCTGCTTCCGCATCGTCCTCGTCCTCGACCGGTCCGGATCGATCCAGCAGAAACGGCGCGGCCGCCTACAAGAACGCCGTCACCAGCTTCGTCAACGACCTCGTGGGCACCAACACCGAGGTCGGGATCGTGTCCTTCGCGGCGAGCTCCTCGCTCGAGGCGGGCTACACCAGCGTCCTCGGCGGCCCATCGGCGGCGCTGACCAACGCGATCAACAACGTCTACAACAACACGGGAGGCGGCACCAACTGGGATGCCGGCCTGTTCGCGGTCAATGCCCCGTTCATCACGGCTCCGGACCTCGTCGTCATGGTCACGGACGGCAACCCCACGCTGAACAACACGACGAACACGTCGGCCTCCGAGGTGAACTGGGAAGACTTCACCCAGGCCGTGACCTCCGCCAACCTGCTCAAGAGCAATGACTCCCGGGTCATCACCGTGGCTGCCGGAGCGGCGGGTTCCATCTCCATCCCCGGCCTCGTCGGCATCAGCGGTCCCCTGACCAGCCAGCCCAGCGCGCTCGACGACGACTACATCATCGGGACGCCCGCTGAGCTGGCTGACGCGCTCCGCGATCTCGCGCTCGCGCGCTGCGGGGCCTCGCTCGACATCGAGAAGCAGAGCGTGGGCGGCACCGCGACCTTCGACTTCAGCGGCAACGGGGCCGGCCTGCCGGCCACGTTCACCCGTGACACCGCGGCCGCCAACCCCACGGCCAACGCGCCCGTTCGCGTTCACCGCTCCCCAGTTCGGCACGAAGTACGTCCAGGAGACGCCCGAGGCCGGCTGGACGCTCACGAACATCGTCTGCACGGCCAACGGCGCGGTGATCACCATCGGCACCGGCAGCGGCGCGGGCTTCGCCCAGGGCGCTACCGCCGGCTTCGATCCGGGCGACACCACCGTGCGGGCGGTCATCGACGCCAGCGACGCCCCGACCTGCACGTTCACGAATAGCCAGGCCTCGCTCGACATCGAGAAGCAGAGCGTCGGCGGCACCGGGACCTTCAACTACGCCGTCAACGGCACGGGCCTCGCGCCCTTCACCCGCAACACCGCGGTCGCCAACCCGACGGCCAACGCCCCGTTCACGTTCACCGCCCCCCAGTTCGGGACCAAGGACGTCCAGGAGACGCCCGTGCCCGCCGGCTGGACGCTGACGAACATCGTCTGCGCCGCCAACGGCGCGGTCATCACCATCGGCACGGGCATCGGCGCCGGCTTCGCGTCTCCCGGCGGCGCGGGCTTCAACGCCGGCGACACCACCGTGCGGGCGGTCATCGCGGCCGGGAACACCCCGACCTGCACGTTCACGAACACCGCGGACGCCTCGCTCGACGTCGAGAAGCAGAGCGTGGGCGGCACCGCGACCTTCGACTTCGGCGGCACCGGCGCCGGCCTCCCGGCCACCTTCACCCGCGAACACGGCGGTCGCCAACCCCACGGCCAACGCGCCATTCACCTTCACCGCCGCCCAGTTCGGGACCAAGGATGTCGTGGAGACGCCCGAGGCCGGCTGGACGCTCACGAACATCGCCTGCGCCGCCAACGGCGCGGTCATCACCATCGGCACCGGCAGCGGCGCGGGCTTCGCCCAGGGCGCCACGGCCGGGTTTGATCCGGGCGACACCACCGTGCGGGCGGTCATCGCGGCCGGGAACACCCCGACCTGCACGTTCACGAACAGCCTGAACGCCTCGCTCGACATCGAGAAGCAGAGCGTGGGCGGCACGGCGACCTTCGACTACGCCGTCAACGGCGCCGGCCTCGCACCCTTCACCCGCGATACCGCGGTGTCCAACCCCACGGCCAACGCGCCGTTCACCTTCGCGGCCGCCCAGTTCGGGACCAAGGACGTCCAGGAGACGCCCGAGCCCGCGGCTGGACGCTGACGAACATCGCGTGCGCCGCCAACGGCGCGGTCATCACCATCGGCACCGGCATCGGCGGCTCCTTCGCCCAGGGCGCCACCGCCGGCTTCGATCCGGGCGACACCACCGTTCGGGCCGCCATCGACGCCGGTGACACCCCGACCTGCACGTTCACGAACAGCCAGGACGCGTCGCTCGACATCGAGAAGCAGAGCGTGGGCGGCACCGCGATCTTCGACTTCGCCGGCACCGGGCGCCGGCCTGCCGGCCACCTTCACCCGTGACACCGCGGCCGCCAACCCCACGGCCAACGCGCCGTTCACGTTCACCGCCGCCCAGTTCGGCACCAAGGACGTGGTGGAGACGCCGGAGGCCGGCTGGACGCTCACCAACATCGCCTGCACCGCCAATGGCGCGGTCATCACCATCGGCACCGGCAGCGGCGCGGGCTTCGCCCAGGGCGCTACGCGCCGGCTTCGACGCCGGCGACACCACCGTGCGGGCGGTCGTCGATGCCGGGGACACCCCGACCTGCACGTTCACGAACACCGCGGATGCCACCATCACGGTCACCAAGGACGCCGTGCCTGATAGCGCCCAGCTCTTCGCCTTCACGACGACCGGCACCGGCGGCGGGACCACTCTTCCAGGGCGGCACCTTCTTCCTCGACGACGACCCCGCGTCGGGCACGGCGAACACCCTCACCTTCACCTTCGTGGGCCCCGACGCGACCGGCACCAAGACGATCCAGGAGACCCTGCCGGTCCCCGGCTGGACCCTCACCAGCCTGGTCTGCTCGAAGGGCACGACCGACGTGGCCACCGGCCTCGCCAGCATCGCCCTGCTCCCGGGGACGCGGTGACCTGCACGTACACGAACACCCAGAACGCCTTGCTCGACATCGAGAAGCAGAGCGTGGGCGGCACCGCGACCTTCGACTATGCGGTGAGCGGTCAGGCCTCGCGCCCTTCACCCGCGACACCGGGGTCGCCAACCCCACAGCCGACGCGCCGTTCCTCTTCACGGGCCTCCAGCTCGGGACCAAGGACGTCCAGGAGACGCCCGAGCCCGGCTGGACGCTGAGCAACATCGCCTGCACCGCCAACGGAGCCGTCATCACGATCGGCACCGGCATCGGCGGCACCTTCGCCCAAGGGGCAACGGCCGGCTTCGATCCGGGCGACACCACCGTTCGGGCCGTGATCGAGGCGGGGACACCCCGGCCTGCACGTTCACCAACACCCAGAACGCCTCGCTCTCGATCGGCAAGACGACCGTGGGTGGTGACGGCAGCTTCGACTACGCCGGCACCGGCACCGGCGTCCCCGCCGCCTTCACCATCGCCACCACTGGTGGCACGGGCGCCTATGCGGGCAACCCCATCGCGTTCGTCCCGAGCCAGTTCGGCACCAAGACGGTGACCGAGACCGTGCCCGCCGGCTGGATGCTCACGGACATCGTCTGCTCCGGCGACACGAGCGGCGTGCTCATCGGCATCGACGCCGACTTCGATACCGGTGACACGAGCGTCTCCGTGCCCATCGATGCGGGCGACAGCGTCTCGTGCACGTTCACGAACACGCGGCAGATCGCGCTGGTCATCCAGAAGGTCGTCGTCAACGACGACGGCGGCACGGCGACCGTCGGCGACTTCGGGATCACCACCAGCGCCGGCGCGCTCGACCTTCGGGGCCGCGGTCGAGGCCCCGGCCGACACCTTCACCTACACCGCCACGACGCTGCGGTCGCGCCCGGCACGTACACCCTGGCCGAGCTCGAGCTGGCCGGCTACGAGCCGTCCGACTGGACCTGCACCAACGGCGACGGCGGCGCCTTCGACGCCGGCTCCGTCACCCTCGCCGCGGGCGACCCCGTGGTCACCTGCTCGATCACCAACGACGACCAGCCGGTCAGCCTGGTCATCCAGAAGGTCGTCGTCAACGACGACGGCGGCACGGCGATCGTCGGCGACTTCGGGATCACCACCAGCGCCGGCGCGCTCGTCTTCGGGGCCGCGGTCGAGGCCCCGGCCGACACCTTCACCTACACCGCCGCGACGCCTGCGGTCGCGCCCGGCACGTACACCCTGGCCGAGCTCGAGCTGGCCGGCTACGAGCCGTCCGACTGGACCTGCACCAACGGCGACGGCGGCGCCTTCGACGCGGGCACCGTCACCCTCGCCGCGGGCGACCCGATGGTCACCTGCTCGATCACCAACGACGACCAGCCGGTCGAGCCTCGTCATCGAGAAGGTCGTCGTCAACGACGACGGCGGCAGCGGCGATCGTCGCCGACTTCGGGATCACCACCAGCGCCGGCGCGCTCGTCTTCGGGGCCGCCGTCGAGGCCCCGGCCGACACCTTCACCTACACCGCCGCGACGCTCGCGGTCGCGCCCGGCACGTACAGCCTGGCCGAGCTCGCGCTGGCCGGCTACACGCCGTCCGACTGGACCTGCACCAACGGCGACGGCGGCGCCTTCGACGCCGGCACCGTCACCCTCGCCGCGGGCGACCCGGTGGTCACCTGCTCGCGTACAAGGCGGACAGCGAAGGGCCTGTCCCGTCGGACAGGCCCTCGGACGTATGCCGGGTCGGTGGAGCCAGCAGGCTCCATTCGGCGTCAGGCGATGAGGCCGGCGGGCTGCAGCGCGGGGGCCTTCGCCTTCGCCGTCTCCGGGCCGAGCGGCCGACGCCAGGCGGAGGCCCGTGCCAGGACGAGCGCGGACCCGACTCCGGCGAAGAGGCCGGCGAGGGCGAGGCCCATCTGCAGGGTCGGACGCCGTCACGGTGCCGACGCCCAGCTCGGCGATCAGCGCGTGGGCGACGCCGGTCCAGGCCTGGCGCGCGGGACGGCGGCGTCGACCGGGCTGGTGCGGTCGAAGTGCGGCCCAGTAGCGGCCGGCGACCGGGACCTGGTACTCGGTGCCCGCGGTGTAGACGGTGCCGTCGGGGGCCGTGTAGTCCTTGTCGAGGACGACGGTCTGGGTGCCGTTGAGCGTGTGGTACGGCGACGGTCGCCATCTGGAACATGTACTCGCTGGCCGGTGTTGACGACCGGGTCATTCGGGTTGAGGTCGCTGGCGACGACCGGGTAGCCCCAGTCGTTGGTCAGCATGGCCCATGATGCGCCGTGCGCCTCGTCGGTCTTGCCGGCGGAGGTGAGCTGGCCCTGCTCGTTGTAGGCGAGCTTGACGTTCTGCGCGGCGCTGAACGCGTTCAGGGATCGGTAGCCCTCCTGGGCCTTGAATGAACGGCGATAGGCGCCGCCGGCGGCGAAGACGAGCCCGACGATGGCGAGAACGATCTCGAGCTTGGCGCAGTCGCGTCCAGTCATGTCCTGGACCTCCTTGGCCCTTGCTTTCTTGGGCTTGCCTTGTTGCCTTGTCTGGCCTGGGAGCAGCGTCGTCCTTGGCGCCGGTCGGGGCACGTGTCGGACGGCCCCTTGCGAGCGGGCCGTTGGGCACCAACGCCCGTGACCTTGACCGCGCGATTCCGTGCGGGGGCGGTGACGACCGGTGCTGAATCTCCATGAGAGGCTGTCCGGCACTGGTCGGCGTTCCGGGCACGCGTGATGGTGGTCGTAGCCCGCCATGGCGCCGAGCATCAGGGCGGCGTCGCGAGCGGAGCGCGCCATCGGTCCCGCGTGATCGAGCGACCAGGCGAGGCCCATCACCCCGTGCCGGGGCGCGCGGCCGTACGTCGGCTTGAGGCCGGTGATCCCGCAGAAGCTCGCCGGGAGCCGGATCGAGCCGCCCGTGTCGGTGCCGACGGTCAGCGGGAGCTCGCGCGCGGCGAGCGCCCCGCCCGACCCGGACGACGAGCCGCCCGTCGTGCGCTCGGGGTCCCACGGATTGCGCATCGGCCCGAACGGCCGGCTGATCTCGTGCCCGAACGCGAACTCGAACGTCTGGAGCTTCGCCAGGAGGATCCCGCCGGCGCCGGCGAGCCGGTCGGCGAGCGACGCGCTCTCGATCGGGACGTGGTCGTCGTAGAGGAGCGATCCGCCGGTCGTGCGTACGCCGGCGGTCGCGATGATGTCCTTCAGGCCGTACGGCACGCCCTC
>CAWDGB010000024.1:0-129114 GCA_963801715.1 uncultured Actinomycetota bacterium
GACTTCGAGCCAGGCGAGATCCTCGTTGCCCCGCAGGCGGATCCTTCCTGGACCCCGTTGTTCATCGTGTCCGCCGGCGTCGTTGTCGACGTTGGTGCCATGGGCAGCCACGCGATGATCGTCAGCCGGGAACTCGGCATTTCGTGTGCGGCCGGCGTGCCGAACGCGACGAGCCGGATTCCGAACGGAACGCTGCTCGAGGTGGACGGCTCCTCCGGAAAGGTCACCGTCCTCGAAGGCTGAGACCCGGCCTGGTACTGGAAGACCCGCCTGTCGTTGGACCCCAAGAGCCAGACAAACTCAAGGCGGAGGCTCAGATCCCGCGACCAGATGCGGCCCTCGCCGCCAACGGTTGTAGCCGATAGCAGTCTCGTTCGATCGATACCGCCTGATCATCGCGATCTCGACGGCCGTGACTTGGGCATCCGTCGCAGTTTCGGACTCCCACAAGATCTCGCGCGTCACCGGTGAAGCTCCGACGCTGCTCGCGGGTGAAGTCGGCCGCGATGAGTCGGCTGTGCGCCGAGCCGAAGTAGTTGATGTTGTCGGTCCGATCCTGGCCGATATAGATCTTGCCGTTCGGGTAGACGATCTTGTAGACGAATGACAGAGGAGCAGGTCGGACATCGGATGGCTGTACGGATCATCGATGAGGTTGCGCACGAGTGCGGCCGGCACGCTGCTGAACCCACCGATCGAATCAGGCTCGATCCACCAGTCGCCGGCCTCCAGCGTCAAGCCGTGGAACGATGCAGTGTCAGCCATCAGGTGCAGACTATCGGCGGCCTCCGGGGTTGCAGATGGGCCGGCCGCGCCCGTCACCCACGACGCGGCGTAGTACCAGATGTGCCACAGCACCCGAGCCAATTCGTCATGCGTTCCCACGGGCGTTAACGGGACGAAGACCGTGTCACCCAGCCGGCGATTGAGGTCTTCAGTGTCGATGTGTTCGTTGGGCAGATGGAAGATCCGGTCGTTGAGGACGACCGATCTGGTCACCTTGTCAAGGTCCATAAGTGTCAGGCCGGCGAGATCGACGAGTCGCCGGCCGCAAGGCGGATCGCCGTCCAAATCGTCGTGGTGTCCAGGTACACGGCAGGGCCGTCACCGTGCACCTGGTGCTCCGAGCTTGCCGCGCTCGATCCGGACCGCGACCTGCTCCACGCCAAGATCATGGTGGTCATCGAGTCGGTTACCCACCACATGGACGAGGAGGAGCAGGACTGGTTCCCCAAGGTGGGGACGGCCTGGGGCATAAGAAGCTGGAAGGGCTTCGAGCCGAGGTGATCGAACTCAAGAAGACGGCTCCGCGATCATCGTGCCAGTCCCAGTACGGTGAAGAAGACGCTCGACGCGTTGATCAACTACCTGCATCGGTGCATCGGGGGCTGAATCGCCGGCGGGTTCATCCGACTCACCCGGCGGTCCAGATCAAGCCTGGTGGCCCGTTGTTATTCGCCGTGCCGTGCTGGCAGGTGATGATGCGGGATGAGGAGTACGCCTCCGCCCTGCTATCGCCGGTCGCGCACAGGACGCGCAAACTCGAGCTCCGCCGGACTCCCAGCGGCGAGGTTCGTCGAGGAACGGCCGCCGGTTACTCCCTCAAAGATCGGTATGCGCCGGCCGGACGTGACTTCGCTCTCGAGGTCAAGCGGCATATCGGATGGTCGCCGTCTGCAGACCACAGCAGGCCATCGGCGGGCTGCCTCGGCCCCGGTGATGTCGCGGCGGCCACGGCCAGCCGCCGCCTGTGTGAGGACCACGATGGCCTCGCGGGTGGCCTCCTACTCGGTGGTGCAGTCGTTCGCCCTCACCTGGCACGAGCCACCTTTGTGCCAAGCCAAGCGATATCGAACGGCTGTCCAGGTCGCCGAGCGCAAGTCGTGGCAGTAGGACCGAATTGAGGACTGGAGTCCGGACTGGTCGGAGGTGCTCGATGCGCTGAAGGACGTTTGGTCCGAAGGTCACCTTCTCGTCGTCACGGCGCACAAGCTCGATTCCTGGATGCGCCCGACTTGCCTGCGGTGATCTTTCGCGCCGTGCGCACCGTTTTTGCGCGTGTCGCGAAAGCAATCGTGATCGACGATCTAGTGTCCGATACCCGGACAAAGAACCTCGTTTACAGGAGGCTAGCGATGGTTTGGTCGGTTTTGATCGCCCGGCGGCTAGAAATGACCAAAACCGTGAGTGGCGCCGTCAGAAGGTGGTGCGTTTGCGTCGTGCATCGTTTGTGATGCGTGAGCCAGCAGCTTGACTGCCTCGGTGAGGCCACCCTCTGTGGGATGATCGGGATGTTGCTGCGGCGCGGCGGCATCGAGATAGGCAATCGGTTCGAGGTCAGCTGGCATTAACGTGATATGTGCGTTGAGGCGTAGCAGTTTGATGCCAAGTAGGCGGGCAATCACGGACGCTTCGACGACGACCCCGTCCGACAAATCCTTGTTTCGGTTGCGACGCGCCGCGACCACCGTGCGAGTTCCGTACCGGTCACCGGCCGCTATAGTCGCGAAGTTTCGTCTTGAATTCGTCGAGTCTTCCGCTGAAGCTGTCGATTTTCCCGCTGAAGGCTTCGAGCTTAGCGATGTAGTCCTCGAGCCGCTTCGACGCGTTTTGCGCAGCCGCAACGATTTGCCCATAACGCTCGCGTCCTGCTCTCGTGCCAAGCACGTATCCGACGCCGAAGACGGCCATACTGCGCAGTTTCACGATTGACTCTTTCGCCGCACAGAGGACACGGCTGCACTCGCCGCGGTCAACGTCACCAGCCCTGCAAGGGCGCCTGCGCCGGCCTTTGCTGCCTGGCTATCCGTCGCCCCTGCAACGACCTTCTCGACGACGCGCTGCCACTTCTTCTTTCGACGGATCAGGCTCATCATTGATGACTCCTATCGGGTCGCTGTTGAGGTTCGCGCTTTCGCGCGAGACGCTCGCTGAATAGAACGGACGAGCTGCTCTTTTGACATGCGTGCCACGCCCGAAATCTGCAGCGGATGAGCGATGTCGAGCAACTCGGCTTTCGTGCGCTCGTCCAATCGTTCCGGCACCTCATACTCCCGCTCTGCTTGGATGGCGCGAGCAGTCTCCGTCGCGAGCAACTCCTCCGTACCCCGGGCGTCCGCCAATGCTCGGTCGGCACTGCCTGCGTTCAGGTCGGCCTGTTCGGCCACGGCCCTGGCCTGCTGATGCGCCTGGTCCGCAGCCTCTTGGGCTGCCCCTTGTCGCCTCGGCGGCCAGCGTTCGCGCGGCAGTCATCTGCTCGTGGGCCTGGGCGATTTGTTCTTGGGCCCGTTTTGCCGCTTCGTCCGCATCTTGACGCGCCTGAAGAGTGTGCGCCTCCACTTCTGCCCTGAGCTTCTCAAGCCGATCGGTGACTTCTTGGCTTGCCTGCTCACGTTCCTGCCCCACCTGGTGTTCCAGACTGCGGCGAGCTTCCTGGGCACGCCGATCGATCTCTTGTTTGCCCTCACGGGCCGCCTCACGCTGGCGTTGTCGGCCCTCTTCGGTGACAGCCTTGGCAACCTCCGCAAGGTTGTCGGCGTTCCGCGCTTGGGCCAACGCCTCCTGCTCGGCCTGCTTAGCTCTGGCCACAGCCGCCTCTGCACGCTTCAGACGCACTTCGACTGAGTCGTGAGAGCCCGGTAGCACGTCAGCCACTGCAGCCGAAATGCGCCGGGCGGCATCGGTGGCTGAACCGCTCACAGAGCCACCAGCAGAGGTGGGTGACTCCACGACTCTGGACAACACCCACGCGCCATTGCGCGGCAAGTCCTTGATCCCGGTTGATGCCTGGGCGAAGAGCCAGTGCATGGCTCGAAGTTTCCCCATACCGAACATCCTTTCGCACTGCTTTGCGACCGGCCGCGCAGCGTGGACGTCCCATGGCTCGCGTTCGTATCCGGCAGCTGTAGCAGTTATTCCCCACACGATTCGTTGTGAAACCGTGGAGGACTCAGGGCTGCGCCGGCCGGAGCTATGGCCCCTATGTCCGGATTGGCGGAACTTGAGGCAGAACGGGCCGAAGTCCGCGTCGACGCAGTAGAAGTAACTGGTCACCACCCCCGGTCGCCGGCACGATCCACGGGTAGGACTTGCCCTGCTGGTCGCGGCGCTTCTCGGTCCGGAACAGCTTGACCTTCTCCTGCGCCCGGTCGATGAACACCACCCTTCCTCGGCGGTGAATGTGGCCAGTTGCTCGCGCATCAGGTCGGCGCTTGCGCTGCCCCGGCGAAGTCCACCCACGGGATCGCCTGCGTCTCGGCGAAACGGTGCACGTCACGGACGAACCGGTCGGTGATCGTGGCCAGCGGCGCGGTTGAGGCAACCCGAGCTGAGGGTTCAACTACGTCGATGCGGACACCGGTCGTCTGGTGTTCACCAAGACCATCGGCGGCGAGCCGCCTGCGTGCTTCTACCGCGTCCGCGACCACGAGCAGCGCCCACCCTTACCCCGTCGCCAGCTTCGACCGGTACCAGCTAGCTCCGAGGCGTTGATGCCAGTTCGGCCCGTAGCCGAATGCGGCCCTCGCGAGGCGGGGAGCGGCGGACGAGAGGGCTGTCGCGGGAAAGCGCCGTCGTAGTCTCTGACGGTGAGTACATCGGTCACTAGATCGACGTGCGCATCGACGCAGAGGCGGTGCTGAAGGTCGGCGACCCAGGGCGGTAAAGCGTGCTGCGCTGGATGCCGTCGATACCTGGAACTTCGCCGCCCAAGGATGTCGACCAGGCTAAGCAGGCCACCGAGGATGCTCGTGCCGCGATTCGCGCAAGTCTCGTTGAGGCGCTTCATGCAGTCGTTGACCTGAGAGGATGGTCAGCGCGGCAGGCGATGTCCAACTCGAATCGAGCGCGATTGACATTCAGCTTTGCGATCGGAAGGGTCGTGCGCGGGCTACCCCACCTGATTTCGTTGATCTGTTTCCCTTATGCAGATGTGAGCAAGCCACTTGGCCGGGATATAGAGCAAAAAGCACCGAGATTGGCAATAGAAGAAATACGACGGGCACGCCAAGCGTCAGGCTTGCACTATTCGAAATTTAGGCGGCCCGGCCGCGTGCCCTTCGATGATTGCGTCACGGCGATCGCCTCCGGTGGCGCCGCCGTCCTCGCTGGCGCCCTATCGCCGGGCCCGCCCTCGCCAGCGCAACCTGGCCCAGCTCAGACACCCAGACCGCGACCAGGCAGGTCAGCTCGACCTTGTCGATAGATAACGGCTACATCGGCGCAACCAGGCAGGTCGGCGCGTCCGTGCTGGATAACGGTTGACCGGACCGGGCAGGGCGGCAGAAGAGAGGTCCGACCGGGGCGCCGGAGCGGGGCGTCTCTTCGTGCCCTGCGTTGGTCGGCCCGGGTTGGGCGGTGCGGCCCATCGGGGGCCGCGGAAGCAGTCTGACCTTCGCCATCAAGCTCTGCAAGGACCGCGAGCTGCGCTCGTCTGGCAGGTAGTTGTCGTTGCAGTTTTGCGCCGCTGACGACCGGCTAGGTCTTGGCTATGTCGTCTGGCCTGATGCACCTCGCTGGGAGGGACGGGCCAGGCGGCCTGCCCGAGCGGGAGGGAAATGCCCGGACAGGCCGCAGTACGAGTTTGCCCGCGATGCCTCGACGTTGGGCAGGCGAACGTTGCCAAGCCCCGGGCGTGGGCGGTCTGTCATCACCGGCCGGAGTCTCGGCGCGCGTCGCGGACTTAGTTGGGGGTTTTGCTGTTTGTTCGATCATTGACGGATCTACTGAGTCAAACTTTTTGGCAGGGTCGCTTTTGCTGGCCGCTGCGAGGATTGGCTGATGAGTCGGCGCGGGCATTCGCAGTTGCCGGTCGAGGAGCGGATGCGTGTCGTGCTGGCGGTAGTTCTCCACGCCGATCCGTCCTCGACGAAGGCGGCGGTTCTCCCGTCGACTCCAGCCGAGCGTGCACCCGTGTTCCCCGCTACCCGTTCCCACGCCATCAACAACACGCCGGGATCGGTGACGAGGTTGTACAGATCGTCGAACCGACGACGAGGATCGTCGTTCGCCCAACGGTGCAGCTTGGTCTGGATCTCCAGTACCCGCCGCTCGGCCCGCAACCAGACCTGCGGCAGATCACGCGTATTCACCAGCGTTCTCCTGGTCTTCCAGCACGTCCGCTACTGACTTGCTGGCTCCCTTCGCCATGCGGCCGGCTTTCCCGGCCCCGGACTACTACGGAGCCTCCGCCCCGCCCGGTGCCCTCAGCAGACGACGTCCCTGCCCGTCCTCCGCGCTGGCCGCGCGGGGCGAGGGCGGCGGCACCGGACGGTTCCCACGTTCATCTTCAGTCGATCAACGGGTGAGGCGCCCAGCTCTACCCCTGCGGTATCGCCACGGTTACGCCGCAGACATTCACCGTGGCCTGCCGGCCGGTAATCACATGGCGGCCAAGGAGTTCTCCACCACCCGCGACAGCGGATGCGCACCGCGACCAGCCCATATCCGGCAGATTTGAGCTGGTGGGCCGTTAAGGGGCGTCAGTCACTGGTTTCTCGCGTGCACCTTCCCGTCTCGCTGACCGGACCCGCGCCGTCTGGCAGTGCCGACCCGTCCCGGCGTTGTCAGGGCTGCTCCCACCCTCCCCAGCGTCTCCCGGGTCAGGCTGCCCCCAGCTTCACCCGACCGCTGCGACGGTCAGGCGACGAAGGTCTCTCACGTCCGCTCGACTTGAGACGCCTCGTGGCGCACATGATCCTCGGCCCAGTCGTCACCGACGAACAACATCCATAACCTCCCACGTGCCCGTTCGGACGAACCAGCAGCATGGAGGAGACAGCCGGCGTCCTAATGGTCAAGTGCTCACCGGAACAAGCCCGGGCACGACATCCCAGCAGCGGTTACATCTACTCACGGACACCAGCGGGCGCACGGTCTGTTGCAAGACCTCACCGAGGATCAGCGCCCTAGAGCGACTGATCCGCCAGCCGCTACCAGAACCGAGCCTGCCAAACAGCCCCCGGCACAAGCCATTAGTGCCCTCGTACCGTCAAAGGCACCGCGATCTGGCCACCAACCGTCAACCTGGGAGGGTGCCCTCTGGCACTGGACGGAGAACGGTCGCTCGAAGGCGGCTCGCTCACGGCCAGGCAGCCCAGCGAGCTACCGCGCGCTGCGGTGACGGTTAGCTCGACCAGACTGTGGTGACCGGTTGGGCGGTGACGGCTTGCTCGAACGGCTGTAGATCAAGGCTTTCCAGAATGGTGCGCAGTACGCCGTAGTGATCGACACGCACGGAGGAGGGGCCGACCTTGACGTGAGCCCCGACCACAATCGTGGGAATGTGGTTACTGTGACCGCGGTCGTCCTCGTCCGCGGTGATGATCAGCATGCTGTTGTGCGTGGACGCCCAACGGGCGTAGCCGCCGAGATGGGTCTGCAACCATTGATCGCCCTGGCGAACTGAGCCGTCATGCATATCGTTGTCAAGGTTCGGGATGACGAACGATACGGTGGGCAGTCGCGTGAAGTCGTGGGGAAGCTGGTCATCGGCTGATTGAGGTCGCTGGCCACAGCGGGAAAGTCGACCCAGGGGTTGTGCTTGCGCACGTAAGCGCCGCTCTCACACCCGGTGAATCCCACCGAGGGCAGCCCTTCGGAATATCCGGTGAACGTCTTGCCGGCCGCGGTCAACGCCGACGCGAGGTTAGGGACCGCTGTAACTGTGCGGGCACGAATCGTCCGACAGGCCCTGGGTCGAGCCGGAGAACAGGGCCAGGTAATTCGGCTCGCTGGGATGGGTGACGGCGTAGGACTCAGTCAGCACCGCTCCGGTCGCCGCGAGCGAGTCAAGAAACCGAGATCGACCAGTGCCGAGGACTTCGCCATAGCTGTGGTTCTCTACGACCGCGACCACAATGTGATCGAAGTGCGGAACTGCGCTGACAGCGCCCGGCCGCGTGCTAAGCGGTGACGCGCTCTGATCGGCCGTCACCACGGGTGATTGGGAGCTCGCAGCAGATGACCGAGCCGGATGCCGATGCGGCCCGCTCTGACACCCGGCGAGCAGCAGGGCGAGGGCAGCCAGGATCACCCTGCTACGGCGAAATAGGAGCACGCGCCATTGTCGGCCACAGCGGCGCCTGACTGGCGGTCGCTTCTCAGCTCGCTGGCAGGTTTCTCGGCGCCGTCCCCCACGCCGATGACGAGGCTGGTCTGGCGGTACGCGTCGGCGGCAAGAACGCCGATTCCTCCACGCCCGGGCGAGCCGTCGGCGTTGATCCGTGACGACAGCGATCCAGCTTGCCGAGATCTGAGTACCGAAACACGCCAAGCCATCCGCCAGAGCGGGTTAGGCGTCCCACTCCGACGTTAGGTGGTCAGCAGTCAGCGAGCACATATTTCTTGCCTTGCAGAACAGCTGTAATGATGAAGTTCTCCCCGTTATCGGGCCACACGCAGGTCACCACAACGAGGTGATCCGGGACGCTGCATTTGACGTCGGGCACTCGGTTTGCTGCCACAGAAGTTTTCGAAACGGCTTGAACGTCTGTGACGACGTAGTTCAGTGTTCCGGTCTGCGTCCTGAGGACAATCGTGGCGCCTGGCCGAATAGTTTTGCTCGGCTCCGTGGGGCTGTATAGCTTATTACAGGGTTTCTGGCCGTCCTCCCACGTGTGGCAGGCTGTAAACACTGAGCCTGCTGCGTTGCTCGCGGGCATAACACCGCGGTTCGATATCCAGTATCCGATGTCCGGGCTAGGCGGATTGATGACTCCGTTTACCGCCTGCATTTCCCCGAGAGCCAACGTTAGCCCGACGCTTGGGAACTTCATCCAGATCGGCTTGGAGGGCGGCACCGGCTTGGTGACGGACACCGTTGCCTGGGGGCTGCTGCCACTATTCACGACTGTCGTCGGAGTCGACATTGGCACCGACCCGACAGAGGCCGATGCCGGGTGCTGCACCCGGTGGATCGACGGGAGCAACGCCCACACGAGGATCGCTGCTCCCGTCAATACCGCCAGCCAGGCGAGCCGCGCCTTACTTGGGCGAAGCATGACCCCAGCGCCGCACCAGCAGAACCAACCCTCCCGCGAGTATCAGCAATACTGCGATCGCGCCTACTACGACGCTTGACATAGGCCACCGACTAGCGGCCGGCTGCTGACCCGTTTCGATCGTGACCGGCGGAAGCGCACTCTGTGACGGGCTCGGCGTCACTACGGCCGCTGGCGCTGCTGAGGTGCTCGGCGTCGGCGTCGGCGTCGGCGTCGGCGTCGGCGTCGCCGTCGGTGAGGTGCTCGGCGTCGCCGCGTCGGTGAGGTGCTCGGTGTCGCCGTCGGTGAGGTGCTCGGTGGGGACGACGAAGGGGTCGTGCACGTCGCGGTCGGAACGAACCCGCCGGTGCTCTGGTCGACGTTGAAATGTACATCTACCTGGACGAAACATTTGTTATCGGCCGACGCCAGCAGCGGAACCGAAACGCTTGTCGGCCCATCTGGCCCGATGCTGAAATCCTGATTCAGCTGATGGTTGGGGTCGGATCCAGCCTTCGGGGAAGCGACCAGATTTTCGTGCACGTGGAGTGTCGCCGGACAACCGGTGTGAGTATGGCTGAAGGTCACGACGACGTCCCCGCCCACGACCTTAAAATCCACGTCGGAGATCTGGACGGTGGCACCTGAGCAGCTTGACGGCGCGGCGCTATCTGCCCACGCGGCTGTCATGCCCGCACCGCAGAGTGCTGCCGCCATGGATGCCACCGCGATCGCTCTCGCTGTCCGTCCCCTCAGGAACATATCTGGTCCCTTCCTTGCAATGGCCGCACAGGGCCGATCGACATTGAAACCGTCTGGACCTTACTCGGTTAACAACCTGCCGAACCGACGGCCTGCTCGCGACACACGGGAAGCTCCGTACACCAACTCGAATACGTAAACGCGGCGTTTTGGCTCGCGACAACACTGACGTCATATCGTGCTCTGTTCGTGAGCCTGCCATGCCGCTACCTCCTGTAGGCATGACTCTGCCGACAGTTGAGCCGCATGACCTTACCGCAATGGTGGCGGTTTCCAATCTGCCGCGCTGAGCGCGCGGTGGAAGCTAACGACGGATCAGGCGCCCTTCTTGATCAATCCGCTGAGCACCGTGAGGCTCTGCGAGCCGTACCGCGTCATTGGATCAATGTAGGTGGCCTCGGTGACCTCATTCCAGCTGATCAATCCGAAGGCGTCAGGGTGCGTCGCGGCGTTTCCCGTGAACAGTGCGCCTAGCGTCTGGCCGTTCCGGCGTGGCACACACGCTGAGCCGCCGGCGAGTTGAGTGTCGAAGCCGGGGGTGAGAGGGGCAACCCAGACCTTGCGTGTGCCGTCCGGGTTCGTGCCGCTGACGCGCACCATGTTTGCCAGCGCAGCCAGCTGCGTGAAAGATTGCGGATTGCTATACGGGTTTTGCGACGACCAGTAGTAGGCGTTGCCGTCCAGATAGGGTGCGCGGCTGGTAGACCAGCTTGACTCGTCGCCCAGGATGCGGGCGGCGGACCGGTACTTTCCGCTGATCGTTTGCAGCGCGGATGTCGCGTACTTGCGACTGCCCTGCCAGATGATCGTGAGCCTGGGTGATTGCGCACGATCGAAGGCCGGGTCATGCGCGTATTTGGCAAGGATGTAGTTGAGATCCTGATCAATATGCGAGAGCGGCAAGACGGTCGCGGAGGCCTTGTAGCTAAGCCACAGTTTGAAGGGGATGCCCGCGGCGTTGACCTTGTGCACGGCGTTCACCATCAGCTGCAGACGCCCGTTGTATGGAGTGCTGGTCAACGTCTGCCCGCTCGCGCCGGAGCCCGCCCAGTTCACGATGAATCCGGTGAGGCCCGCGGCGGCGGCCTCCCGGACGTCGGCCTCGATAACCCCCGGACTGTCCTGGCTGTAGAGCGTCCGCGGTACGTCCGTCAGCGTGTTCCCGGAATAGAGGCTCTTCGGGTGACATCCGTTCGCGTCCAGCTGCGCGGGCAGCGGCAGGGGTGCCGCCGTCGAGGGATAATGCGAGCCGAGCGCACCCTTCCAGTGGTTGATGCTCCACCACAGGTAGTAGTAGGCGAAGACGCGAGGTCGGGCGGCGCCACTGGTAGCAGCCGTCGGCGGGGCCGCCGATGCCGACGCAGATCCGATGATGGGAGCGGCCTTCGGCTTGGGCGACGACGCCGACGCGGCACCGGTAGAAGTAGCAGCACTGCTCGTCGCAGCACGGCCGGTGACAGTAGCAATCTTCGCCCGGCGCGTCGACGAAGAGCGCGTCGACGAAGAGGTCGCGCCGCTGGTGGAAGCCTTCGCCTGGGAGCCCGATGCGGAACCAGCGCCGCTGGGCCCCGCCGGTAGCAGGAGTATGAGGGTCCCGACCACCAGCAGGCCTCCGGTCAGCACAATGCCGATCGGCCTACGAAGCTTATGGGTCTGGGCTGCACGGTGGTGCACAGTTCCTCCGGTGCCCCCCGTGGGCGCTTGCCGGGCCCCGTCCCCTCGAGCCCAGCACTGTCCGGTACTGCCTACCGGACAAAATGCGATTGGCCAAGCCCACAGCGCAAAGCCAACACGATGTTTACACCGCGGCGGCAGATGCGCGCGGTCTGCTACCTATATTCCGAATGAGCCAGCTCCTGAGTTGCGAATATATTCCCCCTCGTGGAGTCCGGGGTGCTGGTGCAGGTGCTGCTAGGCGGCCTGGCGCAAGGCGCGATCCTCGGGTTGATAGCGCTCGGATTCTCTTTGGTCGCCGGCACAGTGCGTGTATTGCATTTTGCCCACGGTGACATTGTCGTTGCTGCGATCTTTGTGGGCGTGCTCAGCGTGCTTGGCCGTGTACCGATTGTTGCGATTCTTGCACTGGGGCCGTCCGTGCTGTTCGTGTTACTCATCGTGGCGGCTGGTGCGGTGCTCTCCAGCTTGGTCGCGTTGATCGTCGTATTGCCGAACCTGCCGAGCCTGCCGGGCAGGCATCGGCACGCCGGCGACGCGCTCGGTTGGATCGCAGGAGGATTGGCCACCGGCTTGCTTCTACGGGAAGCTCTCGGGCTGGCGTTCCCGGAGCAGGCCTACGCGATACCGGATCCTTTCCGCTTCGACCAGCTGGTGCCCGGTGGACTGGTGCACGTGCCCGGGGGCGGCACGGTCCAGATCCGATCCATCGTCGTCCTGGTCATCGGGCTGGGTATCGGACTGATCGTTGAGCAGTCGCTTGTCCGGTCGCGCGTTGGCCTCTCCATGCGCGCGGTGGCCGATGATCCAGAGGGTGCGGCGCTGTGCGGAGTGTCCGCGCGTCGGGTCGTGATGTGGGCGTTCGGCGTCGCCGGTGTGCTCGCCGGAATTGCGGGAGTTCTCGCCGCTCCAGCCCGAGCGATCTCCGTCGACGACGGCGCGGTACTCGGGCTGGCGGCCGCTGCGGCGGCACTGCTCGGCGGCCTCGGGTCGCTTCGGGGCGCCCTTGGTGGCGGTCTCGTCGTGGGCCTGCTTCAGGCGCTCGCGGTATACACCCTCGGCCCTGGTTGGTATGACCTCGCGCCACTCGCCTTGCTCCTCGCGCTGCTCGCATTGCGGCCGCCGGGCATTCGAGCAAAGACGACCTGACGGTGCGTCAGTGAGCGCCGTTGACGTCGCCCAGGCGCTCTGGTTACTGCTTGCGGCGCTCGGCCTGTCGGTCTCGGTGTCTTATGCCGGCCTGCCAGTCCTCGGACAGAGTGCCTACATCGCGGTGGGCGGCTATGGCGTGGGGTTGCTCGGTCCCGGTGGCATGGGCCTACCGTTGGGCATCGCCGCCGCCGCTGCGGTGCTGATGGCAGCAGTCTTGGGTTACGTGACGGCGCTATAGCTTTTCCCGGCTGGACGATAGCTATCTGGCTCTCGCGACCTGGGCCCTGGCATGGCTTGCGGCGGGGGTGGTGCTGGCCTATCCGGCAGTGTTTGGCGGTCCAGAGGGACTCACCCGGCCGGTCCCGGAACGCCTCGTGTCGCACACGCTCGGCGTGGAGATCGTATTGACTACGAACGTCAATCTTGTCATTGCAGCGCTCCTTTGCCTTCTCGGGCTGGCCGCGTTGGTCCGGATAGACAAGGGTGCGGTTGGACTGGATCTCACGGCACTACGCGAATCCGCTCGGCTGGCCACGTCCCTCGGCGTACCGGTAGAGGCCCGCCGACGCACCGCGCTCACGGTCACAGCTGCCCTCGGGGCCGCTTCCGGTGTTGGGTCGACCGTGCTGCTCGGCGTCATCTCACCATCGGATATCAGCCCGCTGCTCTCGCTTCAGCTCTTCGTCGCGGTGCTGATAGGGGGTGCCCGATGGTGGGGTCCCGTGCTTGGGGCGACGATCCTGTTGGCGCTGCCGCCAGTCGCAGACGAGTTGGCCAGCGCCGCCGATGTCAGTCCAGAGCACGTCCGCGGCCTACTTACTGCCGCCCTGCTTATTGGCGTGCTCTTGCTGCGGGGGCCCGTTCGAAGGCTCATCCGCAGTTTGCGTCACATCGCTCCGTCACGGAGGCGGCCATATCTCGGGATTGCAGAAAAGCGCTCTGGGCCAGCCCACGAGCGGGTTGAGCTCAGCGCGGCGGACTTGAGCGTTTCGTACTCCGGCGTTCAGGCGCTCGATGATGTGACCATTGTGTTGCGCGGCGGCGAGGTGCACGCGCTGGTTGGGCCGAACGGCAGCGGAAAGTCCACCTTGCTGGGCGTCCTGGCCGGGGATCTCGGCCGTAGCGAGATCCATATCAACGGAACGCCGCATCGAGCACGCCGGGTACGGGATCGGTTGTTGGCCGGAGTGGTCCGCACCCCGCAACGCACCGTCATCCTCTCAAGTCTGACTCCTGCGATGCAGGTCGCAGTGGGTGCTCGCGGAGGTTCTCGATTGCGCCTAGCTGCGCTACGTCAGTTGTTGGCGACGCCGCGCTCGGCAATCGAGGCTCAGCGAGTTCGCGCCGTCGTCGCAGCTGCGCTGCGCGATACCGGACTGGAAGGGGTGGCCACTACCGACCCGGCCCGGTTGACAGTCGGTGAGCGGCAGATGCTACAGGTGGCTCGCGCGATCGCCACCGGAGCGTCGGTGTTCCTGTTCGATGAGACAGCCGCCGGCATGACCGGCGCAGAGCGGGAGAGGTTGCGCGAGGTTCTTCGCTGTCTGGCGGCCAGCGGGGCCGCGGTCCTAATCGTCGAACACGACATGCGTTTCGTTGGCGCGGTGGCGAACTATGTCTATGTTCTCGATGCTGGTCGCATCATTGCCACAGGTCCGCCTGAACGCGTGCGTACCGAGCCGCTAGTACGTGAGGTCTACTTGGGTCTTGATACCGACCTAAATTAGCGACGCACTGCGCGGGTCGTTCAAGAAAGCTAGGACCTTCGCCAGATGACAACGCCACCTCCCGCAAGTAGCAAAGCGGCCAGCACAGTCAGGGCGATCGGAACCGGCCTCGGTCTCAAGGCCCGCGTCGACGTAGCGGGCGAGGCCGCCGGGGCGAGGGCGTAGTGAAAGACCGTGCTACCCGCAGGCCCCAGATGCGGTCCGAGGTAGGGGCTGTACGCCGCCGCACGGGCGCCGATGGCCGCCGTCTGGACGAGAAGGTCCAGGGCGGATTTTCGTTCCGCGGCGCTCGGACCGGCGGCGGCCCAGGTCGCCCACGAGCGGACGCCATGCGGAGGCGTGAGCGGCTGCAAGTCCAGCACCGGCTCAGCGGTCAGGTCAAGCTCAAGCGTGCCGGCGCCATCAGTGGCGAGGTTGAAAGTAATGGAGTCTCGCAGTCGGGCGTCGATGTCGACCGCAAGCGGATGCGTGACGCGGGCCGCGGATACTGAGCGCGCAACGCTTGTGAGCCGAAGCTCGCCACGCAGTCGCAACGGGACGACCTGCGTAGCATGCCTCGTCGACGCTCCGGTAACGAGCAGCTTCGTCGGCAGGGTGGTTCTGATCGTTGGCAACCGCGCTGCAGAGGGGCTGCGCGCGGCCGTCCGAGCACTGTCGAGCGCGGCGGCGATGGGTCGGGCGGGGGCGTCGTCCGCGGTGGGCAGCACGGTCCCTTGGCGGGTGGTGTTGGTGATCGTGAGCGTCACGGTCCCTGGCCCCGGTAACTGAGCAGAAGGACCGATGGCAACCCCGTGGCCTGCCGCGGCTGCGAACGACAGCGCTATGCGGAGCGGCAGGTGGGCGGATTCTACGTGTGGATCGAGGGTCAGATCTGCGCCGAGTTGACGATAACCGGGTGAGAATCCCTGCCAGACGATGTCACCTAAATCGAGCACCGGCGGCTCGTCGCCGCCCAGCGCAACTGCCGATCGAGCCGGCCCGGCTTCTCGGACGTGGTAATCCCCTTCTCCGCTCAGCTCGATCTGCTGTTGGTCACGAACCTGCTGGACCGAACCATCGCCGGCCACCGTGACATTCACCCGCTCGTTGTTTGTGACAGATCCGGGGACCGTGGATGCGGGCAAACGATCACGAGACACACCGAGCATCTCGAACAGTTCGAAGCCGTTGAGCTGATCGGATTGTGGGCGGGGCAGGTCGATGAAGTCGGCAGTAGCAGCGCTGGGAGATGACAATATAACAGCGGCGATCACCACCGCCGCCTGCGCAAGCACATGCTCTAGGTTAAGTCCGCCGAAGACCCATCGCGTACGGTACGACCCCGCGAGAGCTTGCTATTGCTCGAAGGTGTACGTCACGACGAGGTAGTCGCGGCACAGCGCGCGGACGTTGATATTGCCAGGGTGCGATCCCGTGAAATCCGCGTCCGCCTCGAAGCCTGGCTCTTGGTCTCCCCCGGTTCGGACGTAACCGACCGCCGTGAGCTTCGCGACGGCGGCATCCCGGATGTCCACGATGTCGGGCGGATCTCCCCCAACCGCACCGCGCAACACGAGGGTCTTTCCCTGCCGAACCGCTTCCGTCGCGCTCCAGCCGGCCACGGTCGGAAAGCCGGACGGAAGCATTCGGGTGGCAGCGGCGATCCGGTGTGATCTTATCTCCGCAAGCAGCGGACGCCGCGCCGGTGGACGGCAGATCGGTGTCAGCGGACGCCGCGCCGGTGGACGGCAGATCGGTGTCAGCGGACGCCGCGCCGGTGGACGGCAGATCGGTGTCAGCGGACGCGCCGGAGATTGACAATGAACCGGTTCTGCCGCCGCTCTGAGGAGCAGAGTTGCTACCGCAGGACGCGAGGGTCAGCGCGACGAACGCGGCGCACACGGCCATCCGGACGTTCATTCCACTCCTCGGCTGCATTCGTCGAAGGGACGTCACCGGTCTGCGCCGTGGGACTATATACGCCTATGCGCCTCTTGTTTGCGTGTTCAGCGCTCGGGGCGGTGGTCTTGTGCATGAGCTGTGAGCGGGCCGGGTCGTCGGTACCTCCCGCCGGCAATGGCCCGCTGATCGTCGTTTCCGCGCCCTTGACCACGGCGCCCTGGGTCGGCCAATTCGCCGAACGTGGTGCTCAGCTGGCTGTCGACCAGCTCAATGACTCGCCGACCGGCCGGGGCAGGATCCGGCTGCAAGTTCTGGACAACGCGGCCTCGCCGAGTACCGCTGTGGCGATTGCGCGTAGGGCGGTGGCCGAGCGCGCCGCCGCGCTCGTCACCGACGGCACCGGGGCGCTGGGGGTCTCCCAGGTGACCGACCCCGCCTCCCTCCCCGTTTTCGTCGTCCTCGACGGCGGAGCCTCGTTCGTCGACCCCCGCGCGCATCCCACGATCTTCCGACTCGCACCGGCCAACATCTACATGAGCCGGCGTCTTGCCGACTACCTTGCCGACAAGACATCATCGGTGGCCCTGTTCTGCGACGACTCTTCGTACGGTCGCGACGGTGCTTCCCAGCTGAAGGCCAACTTTGCCCACGACGGTATCCCGGTCGTGGCCAGCAGCGTTCTCCCTGCCGCTGCGCAGGATGTCAGCGCCCAGGTGCTAGCGGCTCGGCGCGCCGGGGCACAAGCGCTGGTCGTCTGGGCAGGTGCACCGGACATCGCCCAGGTGATCAGAATGGCTCGCTCCGCAGGATGGAATGCCCCGGTATTCAGTGGGCCCACGGGCGAGGACCCACTCGTCCGTCAGCAACTCGCTGATCATCCCGAGTGGCTGGACGGCACCACCTTCGTGTCGTTTCGAATCACCAGCGAGCAGGGCCCGGCGCCGTTCAACCAGTTCCGGGCCGCGTACGAGCATCGCTATGGAGCCGACAAGGTCGGCATGTCTGCGGATGGGCGACCGGTTATCCAGCCTCCGGATTGGGCGACATACTCCTATGACGCGGTCAGGCTGGTATCCGCCGCCTTGGCTCGGTCGTCGGGCAAGATAGGACCATCCCCTGCTTAGCGCAGTTGAGGCGGTATCGATCATCGGGGCGAACGGCGACCAGCGCGGTTTCGGGCCCGGCACCAGAGAAGGCGTTAGCTCGAGCGATATGTATTTCGCCCGCTTCCATCACATGCGATTCGGTCCAGTCACGGATGACCTGCTCTCGACCCACCTGCCCACGGTGGCCCAATAGCACCCGCGCTACGCCAGGATCTGCCAGCTCGTCGTGCAGGAATTGGCGGCGACCAGCCGAATCGCGCCGGGCTTACCACCCTTGGTGAACGGGAGGTTCGTCTCCCCAGGGCCTGCGATCCCGCGACCGACCGTATAGCCGGCCGACTGGAGGACGGCGATGGCGAACAGCAAACTGTCGTGAACCGACCGCGGGCTGGTGAACTGCACCAATGTGAAGCCGCTCGGCAAGTTGCGGATCGAGACCAGTGTCGCGCCGCGCGGCATCGGTAGGTCACTTGGCATTGTGCTAGGCCAAGCGAAGCCTGGCCCGGACTGCGCGGCGCATGATGCCGAGATCGGCACATTTGGTGGGCGAGCAGGACCGCCGCACCCTGCGGACAACGCAAGGACGGTGAAAGCCACGGCGATGAGGCGGTGCCTCACGCAGCACTATGCTATCGGCTGGGCGAATCGGCCAATTGTCCAAGGTCTTCGGATCTGATGCCGGAGGGTGGCCCAAGGAGAACTGCGCGTAGCGTGTGAGCCCCAGAGCCGTCGCCGTTGGCATCCGACGGCCCCGCTCTACAGTTCGACCCGTCGACGCGCCGGATGTTTGGTTGATCATTGACAAAGAACCGTAGTCCGCGCGTTCTCAACTGGACCAGCCGATTGGGCCCTCGGTACGGCGGCTTCACCCGCATCTGACTGTCGCCACCACGAAGGAAGATGTAGGCCCGCTCCCGCCGAGCCGTGTGCACGCCCCTCGAATCAATCCGCACCCATCGGCGTGATGACGGCGGCACCGCCCATTGGAAATTCGGCCGCTAATAGCGTTGAGAGCGGACGGATACAGGCGCGCAGACGCGTCGGGAGCAGGTTGAACGGCATCTCTCGCGCGCGACCGTCACGGGAGCCGTGTATTCTCCTCGGTTCGAGCAGAGCGTCGGCATGGAAGTTCCGGCACGGGCCTGGGCGAGGCAAAGCAGGAGTCCGCGGAGCAGCCTGTTACATCGCTCGGTAGGCGGGGAATCAATCGTCTTATGAGAGTCCCCACCGTGACATCGCCCCCCTCCGTGGACGACACGCGGACGATGTTCATCTGTAGTTGCGCGTATGGTAACCGTTGGTTTAACTTCAGGCCATCTTCACAAGAACGTCATCGCGCGGGGAGTGCGGTGAGCTCGCACTTGCCGGTGTCCGCACTGGATCGAAGCTCCGGGGGGAACTTATGACCAGAATCGCCGATGACATTCGTGCAGACACCGGAGATCGGTCGGATTGGGCGCGCTCCGGGGGGTCAGAAATCCCGGAGGAGCTGACCGTTCTTCCACCGGACACGGCGCCGTGGTTCACCATCATCGTGCCGACCCGAAATGAGGAGGGCAGCGTCACCGTCCTGCTCGACCGGCTCGCTGACGAACTCGGTGATGTCCGGGCCGAAGTACTGTTCGTCGACGACAGCAGCGATCGCACACCTGAGGTCATCCGGGCTGTTGCGCGCGAATGCGGATTGCCAGTCCGGCTACTTCATCGTCCGTTTGGCGCGCGTCGTGGCGGACTCGGCGGCGCGGTCGTCGCAGGATTGAGATGCGCTCGCGGGTCATGGGCCGTCGTGATGGACGGAGACCTGCAACACCCGCCCGAGCTGGCGGCACGGCTAGTGGCTATCGGCCAGTCCCGGCAATTGGATCTGGTAGCCGGAACCCGCTACCAGGATGGCGGGGACGCCGGAGGACTCGCTGGTCGTTACCGGCGCGCCGTCTCCGGCCTGGCCACCACCCTGACGAAGGCGATCTTCCCGCTGCGACTGGCCCGGCTGTCGGACCCTATGTCGGGATTCTTCGCGGTGCGTCTGGGCGCCCTGAACCTCGACAAGCTCGACCCTATTGGCTTCAAGATTCTGCTCGAGATAGCCGTCCGCCAGCCCAAGCTCCAGGTTGCCGAAGTTCCCTTCGTCTTCGGCACCCGCCTGGCCGGGGAGAGCAAAGCCTCGGCACGCGAAGGCCTCAGATTTCTCAGGCATCTGCTTCGACTACGGCTGCTGGTGCTGCTGAGCCAGGTGCGGAAGTCTTCCGCCACCGGCGGCCTTGCCCGGCTGCGCCGACTCGTCATTTTCGGGGCCGTCGGCGCATCGGGTGTGGCGGTGAATACCGCCGCACTGTGGCTACTGTCCGAGCGCGCATTCAACCACCACTATCTGCTCGCGGCGACCCTGGCGACGGGTGTCTCGACGACATGGAATTTCGTCTTCACCGAGCTATTGGTGTTCCGCGGCCCGAAACCGGGAACGCTCCTGGGTCGCGGCGTGCGCTTTTATATAATGAACTGTCTCGCGCTGCTGCTGCGCCTGCCACTGCTGGCGCTGATGGTCGAGGGTTTCGGGGCCAATGTTCTGGTGGCCAACATCATCACCCTAGCGCTCATGTTCCTGGTTCGCTTCGTGATTGCCGACTCTGCCATCTACGCTCCACCGGTCGACGATAGCGGCGTGCAGAAGCAGCCGATGAGGATCACTGTTGATCTCACTGGAGTGCGTGCTGCCGCCATGGCCGGTTCGGCGGTGGCGTCCTCCTCAGGCCTCCCCCGAGCCGCTCACCGGGCGGCCAAGCCGGTGACGTGCTACCAGTCGCTACCTCCCGTACCGGTACGCGATCGACGGTGTGGTCACGGTCGGCTCCCAGGTGCCGCTGAGGGAACTCGAGTACTTCCGGGCCCAGTGGCTGAGTAACGATGTCGACGTGAGCGTCCGAGTCGGCCCGGTCGGTCGGGCTTCCCCGCGCACGCGCGCCCTGATGACCCAGTATGTGTCGCCGCCCGGAGTCAGCTACCAGGAACACTTCGGACGCCTCGGCGCGAACTTCCGCGTAAACATCGGCGACAAAGTCGAAGTCACCTGCTCTCCGACACTCGCGCGTTCCCCGCACGTGCTGTACACCAACGTTATCGAAGCGCTCCTGCGGTTTGTTTCCGTGTCACGAGGCGTCATTCTGCTCCACTCCGCTTGCCTGGAGCTCAACGGCAGCGGGCTGCTGCTTTCGGCGCGGACCGACACCGGCAAGACGGGCACCGTCCTCACGCTGCTCCGTGAGTACGGTGCGCGGTTTCTCTCCGATGACATGACCATCATCGACCCTCACGGCAACGCCACCTGCTTCCCGAAGCCACTCACGATCAGCCATCACACACTGCGGGCGGTGCAGACCGGAGACCTGACCCGGGCAGAATGGCGTTGGCTGAAAGTGCAGAGTCGCCTGCACTCGAAGGAGGGCCGCAACTTCGGCATGGTCCTCGCCGGGCTCAACGTCCCGATCATGGGCCTCAATTCGCTCACCCAGCGGATCGTGCCACCGCCCAAGTACAACGTCGACCGGCTGGTTGAGTGCAACATCATCAGGAGCACGAACGTCGAGAACCTGTTCGTCATCGAGCGTGGAGCGCCGGTCCTGGAAGACGTGCCGTACGTCGATGCCATCGCGACGCTTGTGGACAATACCGACGACGCCTACGGTTTCCCACCGTTCCGGCAGATGGCCCCTTCAATCGTCATCGGCGCCGACGACTACCACGAACTGCGCCGAAAAGAACGCGCCATTCTGACCTCGGCCATGGCAAACATCCGGGTGCGGAGGCTGGCATCCGACAGCTTCTCCTGGGCCGGCGACATCGCGGCTCTGCTCCAGGGCCGGCCGCTCGGGTCGGCATCCGCAGACGCTAGCAGACGCGCACTCGATCGTAGGGGCGTCGCCGACCCGGCCGCGCTCGCGGCCCAGGTATGACGAGGGAGGCCGCCTCGTCTTTCCTGACGTCGGTGTTGGCGCCAGCACGGGACAGCGCTGGACAGGGGCGGTGGCGCATACGGCCGGTGGCCGACGAGGCGGAGCGAAGGCACCTGCCGCTTCGCTGGATGCTGAGTATGGCCTTGCCCGTCACCGCAGTGCTCGCCGTGGCGACTTTCCTGCGTTTTTGGCAGTTGGACCGTATCGGGTTCAACAGCGACGAGGCGGTATACAGCGGCACCGCTGCGTCCATTGCGGGCAACGATGTCCTGCGGTCGATGTTCCCCATCTTCAGGGCTCATCCGCTGTTCCTGCAGATCCTGCTGTCCTTCGGAATGCACGGACACGTCAGCGACTGGGGAGCCCGCGCCGTAACGGCCGCGATCGGGGTCGGCACCGTTGCCGCCACCTATGGACTCGGGCGGCGACTGTACGGACACACGGCCGGACTTATAGCGGCCCTGCTGCTGGCCGTCATGCCGTACCACGTGATCGTTAGCCGGCAGGTCCTGCTGGACGGGCTCATGACCCTATGCGCCACCCTCGTGCTGTACAGCGTCGTGCGCTACATCGAATCCGGTGCACTGCCGTGGATGCTTGCCGCGTGCGGCTTGATGGGCGCGTGCATACTCTCGAAAGAGACGAGCATCGTGCTCGTCGGAGGCCTTTACGCATTTTTCGCGTTGACACCCGCTGTCCGCGTGCGGCTCCGGCACATCGGCTTGGGCCTGGCCGTAATGTCCCTGGTCATCATCGCGTTCCCATTGGCCCTGTCGTTATCCGGGCGTGCCAATTCCGGCCAGCATTACTTGCTGTGGCAGCTGTTTCGACGGCCAAACCACGAGATCCTCTTCTACCTCCGCGTTGTTCCCGCAGCTCTTGGCTGGGCGACGATAGCCCTAGCGGTGTTCGGCCTCGTCTGGATGCGCCGGGAGAACACCTGGCGCGAACGGCTGCTGCTGACCTGGATAGCGGTGCCGGCGGTCTTCTTCACCTTGTGGCCGGTAAAGGGCTACCAGTACCTATTGCCCCTTGCCCCCGTCGCTGCCCTACTAGCCGCTAGGGCCATCGCTCAGGTCGCCACGGTTGGTTTGCTGCGCCGCCGCCAGCTCGGCGGATTGGCCGTGGGCGCCGTGGCCCTCGGCGTCGCCATCACGCTGCTGGTGCCGACTTGGACCCGCATCAACCCGTCCACCAGCGGCTCGTTCCTAGCGGGCACGGGCGGCGTGCCCGGGGGCCGCGAAGCCGGCCTATGGGTGAAGAACAACCTCCCGGCAGACGCCCAGCTTCTCGCGGTAGGCCCGTCGATGGCCAACATCCTCGAGTTCTACGGACAACGCCGGGTCTTCGCGCTGTCCGTAAGTCCCGACCCAGCCAACCGCAACCCGGCCTACGTTCCGGTGCCCAACCCGGACCTAGCCGTTCGGCAGCACAAGTTCCAGTACGTGGTCTGGGACACGTATACCGCGAACCGGTCGCCGTCCTTCGGTGCCAAGATCACCACGCTCGTGAACAAGTTCCACGGGATCTCGGTCTTTGCCTCCACTGTCATCGTCAAGGCAAAGTCGGGCGCGGCCGTCGAAACGCCGGTGATCGTCATTTACCGGGTGCGGCCGTCATGATGTCTCGCGCCGCAACCGCGGTGACCGTCCTACTGGTCGGCGTCAGCCTCCTCAGTGCACCGGCCGCAGGGGCCCGGCCCGCGACGCCCGCACCCTCGCCCGAGCAAGCCCATACCACAACACCGATTACGCACTTCGTCTTCATGATGCAGGGCGACCGGTCGTTCGACAACTACTTCGGCACCTACCCTGGCGCCGACGGAATTCCCGCAGAAACGTGCCAAAAACGGATTGTCACGGGCCCTAGCCACCGGTTGCGTCAAGCCGTTCCCACTGCACGGCAAGGTCCCCCCGATGTTGGGAGCCGGCGCCGAAGAGTTGCACAAACAATACGACAAGGGTGCCATGGACGGTTTCGTGGCGGCATATCAGGACGAGGGCCGCGACGGAACGAACACGATGGGGTACTACGACCAGCGCGACTTACCCACCTATTGGGACCTCGCGGCTCGCTACGTTTTGTTCGACCATTTCTTTTCGTCGACCAACGACGGAGTGCGGGCCAATCGCTCCTATTGGGTCGCCGGCAAGACCGCGCCCGCAGGTGGCCCGCAGCAGCTGAACGCCGCGTACTCCGAGGAGCCGACGATCTTCGATCGGCTCCAGGCTGCCAATATCAGCTGGAAGTTCTACGTCCAGGGCTATGACCCCAACCAGACGTTCCGCACCAACTCGAGGACCAACCCCACAACACAGCCGGTGCGGGTACCGCTGTTGAACTACGCCCGCTTCGTCGACAATCCAGCTCTTAACGCCCACATCACCGATATGTCGCAGTACTACAAAGACCTCGATGCTGGGACCCTCCCGGCGGTCGCCTACGTCGCGAGCTCGGGCCCTAGCGAGCGCTCGGCCCGTTCGATCGCCAGCGGCCAAAAGCTGGTGTCCGATCTTGTCGGCAGCTTGATGGTGAGCAAGTATTGGGACTCTTCGGCCTTTCTGCTGTCCTACGACGGCTCCGGTGGTTGGTACGACCACGTCAAGCCGCCCCAGGTCGACCGGAACGGCTACGGGATGCGGGTACCTGCGCTACTGGTCAGCCCCTATGCGCGACGGGGGCAGATCGAGAACACTGTCATGGATTACACCAGTGCGCTCGCGTTCATCGAGAAGAACTGGCAGCTGGCCCCGCTCGCTACCCGCGATGCCGCCGCGAACTCGATCGCGCCCGCCTTCGATTTCCATGCCTCACCACGACTGCCGCAAGTGAATTTCGGCCAGCCGGTGGCCGCCAAATCGCCGCTGGTGTCGGTCGCGCTCGTGTACTTCTGCTACGGGGCGGCGCTGCTCTTGGTGCTAGGCCTGGTCCTGTTCGCAATCGCCGCGCCCGCGTGGCGGAGGCGCCCGGGTAACGCCGGTGAACCCGCCGTTCGTGAGGCCGAGACGGTGGGAGCGCAACCATGAACCGACGAGCAATCCTGCGCATCGCAGGCATAGTGGCACTTCTGGTGGGAACCGGGACGGCTCAGGGCAGCCCGGCCTTCGCAGTCGACCCGTCGCCATCACCGACTGACCCGACGACGATCGCCTCTTCCATCCCCCCGAGTGACCCTCCGACGGATACTTCAACGCCGACTCCGACGGATACGCCGACGCCGACTCCGACGGATACGCCGACGCCGACGCCGACTCCGACGGATACGCCGACGCCTACTCCAGCGCCCAGTCCAGCACCCACCCCGACAACGGCCCCACCGCCGACCACAACCGCGCCGGGCCCGATCACGCCACCGGCCCCAGCCACTAGCGGCGCAACGATGCCGTCGGCGCAGCGGCCCCGGAGTTCCTCAATCGTCGTGGGGAGACCTCACCCCCATAAAGCGCCGGCTGGCGCTGCCCCACAACGGCCTCATCCACATAAGACACTCGGTCCGGTACTGCCGCGAGGAGACCACCCGCACCGGAAGCCGTGGCCCATCACCCTCACGCTCAACACGGTGCCTGCGCTGCCCGGCGTGCACTTCACCTTCGACGGTCACGTGCTGGTAACCGCGGCCAACGGACGCGCCACCTACACCGCAGAACACGACTTCGTCCCACACACGCTTACGTTGACAGACACCAGCCTCCAGGTGACCGACCGTCGATATCAGTTCAGTCGGTGGGCCGGGCAACGCAACCCGAGTCAGGCGTTCACGCATACGGTCACGGCGCTCCCGCTTCGCCAGAACTACGCGATCACCGCCGCGTTCACCGTGCAACAGCAGGTCACACCCCGCTTCGTGGAGGTGAACGGCAGCTCACTGGATATGTCGAGGATCTCCGCGATCACCGTCAAAAGCGACACCGGACAGGTGGTCAACCTCTCGCCGACCGGGGCGGCGTGGCTCGATGGCATGCGGCCGGCCTACCACCACAGCGCGCTCACTGCAGACCCAGCGATCTACTCGCTGCAAAGCGTCATGGTCAGCGGCACGAACGTGGTCGATGCAGGACGGCAGACGTTCAAGCCAGCCACCAATAACGCACCCACCTTCATCACCCAGTTTTACGACCTGGTCATCACTGGTCACGACGCTTTGTTCAAGACCGCGATGGGTAAGCAGGCGATCGTCACGTTTCCTGACGGCTCCAAACGGACCGTGACCCTGAACGCCCACCACACCGCAACCGTGCCCAATCTCCCGCGCGGAACCTATACGGTGCGGCTCAAGGCCGGCAACGGTATCGTCGCCGCGGATCAGTTCGCCCTGTCCAAGGACAAGACCGTCGACGTCGCCGTCATCAGCCTGGTAGACATCGCGGTCCTCATCGCAGCAGCCCTCGTCGCCGCGCTTGCCCTGATAGCCATTGGCCGGCACTGGTGGCGCTACCGGCCCGTCCGCAAACTCCGGCGATTGCTGCGCCGCGATTCCTCGTTCGACGTACAGCCCGAGGACATACTGTCGTGAGGCGATCGCTGGCGGCGTGCACCTGCCTCGTGGTGCTGCTGACAACGATGCAGTTGCTTGGGGTCGGCGGTCAGCCAAGCGTCGCGGCGATCACCCCTCAGCCCGCCTCTCCAGTGCCGCTGTTCGCTTACTACTACCAGTGGTTTGATCCCTCGTCTTGGAACCGGGCCAAAATCGACTATCCAGAGGTGGGCCGGTACTCCAGTGACGACCCGCAGGTGATGCGTCAGCAGATCCAGCAGGCTAAGGGAGTCGGGATAACCGGCTTCATCGTCAGCTGGAAGGACACCGTGACAAACACCCGCCGCCTGCGGGCACTCGCCGGCTTGGCCGCGGAGGAACATTTCAGTCTGGCGATGATCTACCAAGGGCTCGACTTCAACCGGCACCCGCTTCCGGTGTCGAAGGTCGCTGCCGACTTCATGACGTTTCGCGACCAGTTTTCCCATGACCCGGTCTTCTACCGGATGGGAGGCAAACCACTGACGATCTGGAGCGGCACCTGGGCGTATTCGCACAGCGACGTCGCCCGGGTGACAGGCGCGGTGCGTCCGGCCGTACTGGTCTTGTCGACGGAGAAAAGCGTCGACGGTTACAAGCGAATCGCTGACGTGACCGACGGCGACGCGTATTACTGGTCCTCCGTAAACCCGAGCACCAATCCCACGTACGGCACGAAGCTCTCCCAGATGAGCGCGGCCATCCACGCCGACGGCAAGTACTGGATCGCACCGTTTGCCAGCGGGTTCGATGCCCGACTGGTCGGCGGCACGAGCATCGTGCCTCGCAATGACGGGGCGACGCTGCGCACGGAATATGCCAACGCGATTCGGTCCTCGCCTGACGCGCTGGGCTTGATCAGCTGGAACGAATTCAGCGAGAACACCTATGTCGAGCCGTCCCGTCAGTACGGCCGACGCTATCTCGACGTGCTCGCCGAGCTGCGTAACACCCACCCTCCCACTCCCTCATCGGCGGTGGACTCCAGTGGCACGCTGCCCGGCGCCAAGTCCGGCCCGAATCGGCTCAATCTCGTCCTGCTCGCCGGCCTTCCCGTAGCCCTTGTCATTCTCCTCGGCGTCGCGGCCCACTGGCGTCGCCGGCGTGACCAGCCGCAGCGGCCGACCGACCGTGACAACACTCCGGCTAACCCACCGCTCAGCCGGCCAGGGAAGTATTGACGTATCGATGGTCTGTCGCTGCGGCGATCCCGGTCGCCTCGAATCATCGCCGCTCGTATCCCACGCGCGCTGGCGGTGCCCTCAACGCTTTGGCGGCGCCAGCCCCGGAGAAACCGGAATTCGGCGAATATGGCGACCGCAGGCATTTGCGTTCGTACAGACCCTCGGCGACACATCTACCTCTCCGCGGGCCTGCCCAATCCAAGTTTCTCCACGATGTACTCCGATTTATGTCCGATTCTCGAGCAGTTCGGATCCGTGGACACAAACACGACGTTCAACTCAACGACCATTCACTGACCGTTGCGCCACGCGGGATCCCTGACAAGTCCTGTGTCCGGTAGTCAGGCTTTCCCGTGGGCCATCTGGCCTTTGCGGTAGAGCTGATCGCGAGATTCGCTCCGATCCACACCTCGCTGCAAACGTCACTCATCACGAAGGTGCGGGCTAATTGCCGATCGGGGGATTTTCCGCAAGACGGAACGAAGGTCGTCAACAAGCACTGTGGCAGGCGCGTGCACGCCTGCGGCGTCGGATGACCAGTCCGCAAGATCACACAACGCCGCAATCTCCGCCAGTCGTGCGTACGCCGTAGCCAGCTGTTCTGCTTGCTCGCGAAGCAGCGCAGCTTGTCGATCAAGGTGCGCGGCCGCTGCTGCGCCGGCCACTTCCTGCCCGACGCTGGCACGCTGGCTGAACGCCAGCTGCTCGCGCAAGCCCCGGATCTCCGCCAGCGCGATAGTTGCGAAAGCCCCGACGTCAGGATGGATCGCCGAGATGCGCCGCGCGAGTGAGTCAATGTCGTCGTGGCCGGTGTGCTGTGCAGCGTTCACGCTCACGGCCTTCCAATCCATTCGCACTGCGCCTCCCCTCGAGACCCATCATCCTGCGGACGGTTGAGCGTGAGCTGTGTTCCTAGGCTCTCCCCTGACATCGTCGCCGCAACCTCGTCCGGAGTGGCCGCGATGTTCGCCACCGCTCGGGATGGTCGCAGCGAGTGCATTATCGTTGCACACAACGTAACCAAAGTTATGTCTTTCGCCACGCGGCCTGGAAATGGGGTGCAGCAACGTCACCCTGCCGGTCCCCGACCGACCATCACCGAGCGGAGGGGAAGCTCTATCGGGGACGCTCTTCGAATATCTTGGGGCCTTTGTCAACATCCTGGGGCTTCTGTCAATATCGCGGGGAGCCTCTGTCAATGTGGTTATGCCTGACTGACACCATGAGTGGCACTACTCGGAGGGAAGGACACACGCTTGCCGGCTCATCGACAAACGCGCCGGCATGGCGGCATGTGGGCCGCCTTCGCGCTGATCGTGGCCGTCGTGGCGGTGATAGTGCTCAAATCGCGGAGTGGCTCCTCTCACGACGACCCGGCCATTCCAGTTCCTCCTCCGAACGCGTCGGAAACGACCAAGGTCGCGGCGCCTTCGACCGCAAAGCCAGTCCCGCCCTTGGCGCCGCCCGAGTTGCGTACCTTCTGCCATAGCGGGGACCCGCTCGTCGGGGTTTACTCACCGGGCAGGCTGACGGTGAAGAATCCGTGCGTTGCCGTGACCGGAGTGGTGTGGAATGTCACACGGGAGCATGACGGCGACCTGCACATCTCGCTGACAGGGGTCGATGGCAAGTGGCTGAACCAAGTGAACATCGATCGCACGCAGAGCGACCTCGTCGTGGAAATCGTTCCCGGAATTCCGCTTCCTTCCCCGGCACTGCAATCGCGAATCACGGTGATCGGCCCGTGGGTGCTTGACACCGAGACCGGATGGCTGGAGATCCATCCGGCGTGGAAGATTCTTCCCGCAGGCTGAGCTGCACCCTGCCCGCCCGGTTGAGTTAGGCAAAACCCACTTCGCTGAGCGCTGAGCGACCCCAGGATCCGTTCGTGATCAGCGAGCTGAGCATGGCCGGGCCCGCATACCCGTAGCGGCTCACCGAGTCGACACTTTCACATGAACTTGACAACAGACGACCTACAGCCCAGGCTACGGAAGACGAGATGATCGAGTGGTTTCCCACTCGCCTTGACTGCAGGCTGCCGGGGGGGAGCCATGTTCGGTTGTATGCCGACCTCTGCACGTATTCGACGGATTGCCGTAGTGCTACTCGTCGCTGCAGCGATGATCCCGGCGATCAGCGGTACCGCTGACGCTGCGGCCAGCTCGGCGTTGACCCGCTATCCGTATCTCACCGACTCCATCCAGGCCTCGATTACCGTCAACTGGGCAACCGACACCTCGGCCAGCACGGGCAGTATCCAGTGGGGGCCGACTGGCTCCTGCTCGGCAAATACCCAGGCCGCGACCAAGACCAACATCACCGTGATCTCGAAGGCCGAGTATCAGTGGAAGGCGACGATTCCGGTTTCCCCAGACACGACATACTGCTATCGCGTATTCCTCGGTTCGACCGACCTCCTCGGCTCCGACCCGTCGCCAGTCTTTACCTCTCAGGTCGCTAGCGGCTCATCGACCCCCTTCTCGTTCGACGTGTTCGGAGACTGGGGCCAGGCGTATACGAACGGCAGCAACCCCGATCAGGCCAACGTCTTGCAGCAGATGTCGGTCAGCGGGGCGCGTTTTGCGGTAATGACCGGCGACACTGCCTACCCTGGTGGCGGCCAGACGGAGTACGGGGACCTCCAGCAACTCGGCGCCGACCAGAGCACCGTGTTCGCGCCGGCATTCTGGGCCGTTCCCGGACGGTCGCTGCCCGTCTTCAACGTGACCGGCAATCACGGATTCACCAACGGCAACAACCAAGTCGTTAACTGGCCAGAAGGCAACGCGGCGGCCAGCTCGGGCGGTCGATACTTGATGGAGCAGTATCCGTCGATTAACGGCACGACCGCGACCAACTATCCGAGCATGTGGTACGCGTTCGACGCAGGACCGGCACGGTTTTACGCGCTGACCGCTGCATGGTCGGACTCAAACAACGGCAGCGCGACCGTCTACCAGAACGATCGCGATCAGCACTGGACGATCAACAGCGCAGAATACCAATGGCTGAAGGCCGATCTGGCGGCACATCCGAACGCGCTGAAGTTCGCTTTCTGGCACTACCCGTTGTACGCCGACTCCAGTAGCCAGCCCTCGGACACGTTCCTGCAAGGCGGGTCCGGGACACTGCAAGGACTGCTCGATCAGAACGGCGTTGCCATAGTGTTCAACGGGCACGCGCATGGCTACGAGCGCAACAAGCCGGACTCGGCTGGACTCGTCAGCTACGTGCTCGGCAACGGCGGGGCCGCGATGGGCTCCGTCAGTGGATGCAGCAGCTTCGACGCGTACGCCATCGGTGCCGGTGGTTCGCACTGCGGCGCGGCGCCGGCTGGGCTGTCGCTCGACCATGTCTTCGGCTTCGCCAAGGTGACAGTCAACGGTCGCCAGGTCACGGTTACGCCCACCGACGAGATGGGGCGCACCTTCGACGTCCAGACCTACAACTTCCCTACCGGTCCTGCTGACACCCAACCGCCGACACCACCAACGACCGTGACGGCAACCGCCGTGAGCACCAGCAAGATCAATGTCTCGTGGAGCGGCGCGACCGACAACGTTGGAGTCACCGGGTATCGGGTCTTCCGCGACGGCGTGCAGCTCGTCGAGCAGGCCGGCACCTCGTACACCGACGCAACAGCGACGCCGAATACCACCTACAGCTACACCGTGGTCGCCGTCGATGCCGCCGGGAACACGTCGGCGCCCTCGGCTCCCGCCACGGTGTCGACCACCGGCGCCCCGGACGGCACACCCCCGTCCCAGCCGGGCAACCTGACCGCAACCGCGCCGAGCAGCAGCCAAGTGAATCTGTCCTGGAGCGCGAGCACAGACAACGTAGCCGTCATCGGCTACAACGTCTACCGCAACGGCGTGCAACTGCCGACCGCGACCGTGCCTGACGCCACTCCCCCGACCACATACACCGACGACACGGCGTCACCGGGCACCGCCTACACCTACCAGGTGAGTGCCGTGGATGCTGCAGGCAACGAGTCATCCAAGGCCGCGGTGTCGGTGACGACTCCAGGAGGAGGGGGCGGTTCGTTGACGTTCGCGCCGACCGACGACGCGACCGTTGATGCCTCTCAGCCGACCGTCAACTTCGGCACCACGAGCCGGTTGACCGTGGATAACAGTCCGGTCAATAACAGTCTGTTGAAATTCAATGTGACCGGAACCGCCGGGTGCTCAATCAGCAGTGCAAAGCTGCGGATGACGATCGGGAGCACCACGAATGACAACTCCCCGTACGGTGGTGATCTCTACGGCACGAGCAACGCGTGGAGCGAGTCGAGCGTTACCTGGAACACGGCACCGGCCGCCGGGGCGACGAAGATCTCAAGTGTGGCCACCGCGGTAGCGCTGAACACGACGTATTTCTTCAATGTCGCGCCGCTTATCACCGGCGACGGCACAATCAGCATGCTCATCAAGTCTCCCAACTCGGACGGGGCTCGCTACTACTCGAAGGAATCCGGCACGGCGAGCCAGGCACCACAACTACAGATCGGCTGCGCCGGCGATACGACACCCCCGTCGCCCCCGGGGAATCTCACGGCCACCGCGTCGAGCACCCAAGTAAATCTGTCGTGGACCGCCGCCACCGACAACGTAGGCGTCGCCGGGTACAAGGTCTTCCGCAACTCAAGCGCTACGGCACTGGCGACATTGCCCGGAACAGCGACCAGCTACGCAGACAACACGGTCAAGCCAGGAACCAGCTACAGCTATCAGGTAACGGCGCTCGACTCCGCCGGTAACCAATCCACCCGGGCCGAGCGTGACGGTGACAACAACGGCCGCCGACGACTTTTCGGTGAGCGCGTCTCCAGGTTCCGTCACGGCGACAGCGGGCCAGTCGGCGACGAGCACGATTGGTACGGCGGTCACGAGTGGCGTCACGCAGAGCGTGGCGCTCACGGCCAGCGGTGCGCCCAGCGGAGCGACGGTGTCTTTCAACCCGTCCTCGATCACCTCCGGTCAGACGTCGACGATAACGATGACCACGACATCTTCAACGCCAGCCGGCACGTTCAGCATTCTGGTGACGGCCACCGGTGCTTCGGCGACGCATACGACGACGGTGACGCTGACCGTCACCGCGCCTACGCGGAACGATTTCTCGATAGCCGCGTCACCGACCTCCGTGTCGGTGACCGCCGGTCAGTCCGGCACATCGACGATCAGCACCGCGCTCACCAGTGGTTCAGCGGAATCGGTGACGCTGAGCGCGTCCGGTCAACCCAGCGGGGTGACCGTCGGGTTCAACCCGAGTTCGGTGACCGCCGGCGGTAGCTCGACAATGACGATCACAGTAGCCAGCGGCACCACCCCGGGCACCTATCCCATCACCGTGACCGGGACCGCCACGTCCGCCACCCACGGCGTGTCGGTGACGCTGACCGTCACCGCGCCTGCGCAGAACGATTTCTCGATAGCCGCGTCACCGACCTCCGTGTCGGTGACCGCCGGTCAGTCCGGCACATCGACGATCAGCACCGCGCTCACCAGTGGTTCAGCGGAATCGGTGACGCTGAGCGCGTCCGGTCAACCCAGCGGGGTGACCGTCGGGTTCAACCCGAGTTCGGTGACCGCCGGCGGTAGCTCGACAATGACGATCACGGTAGCCAGCGGCACCACCCCGGGCACCTATCCCATCACCGTGACCGGGACCGCCACGTCCGCCACCCACGGCGTGTCGGTGACGCTGACCGTGACCGGTGCCAGCGGCACGCCGCGCCTGGTGCAGACCGCTGCCGGAACCGAGACGAGCGCCGCCACCTCGCTCACCGCGACACTTGCCAACCCGACGTCAGCCGGGAATCTGCTGGTGTTGTCGGCCAGCGTCTACACCGGCGCGACGAATCACCTGACGTCGGTCACCGACTCGGCCGGCAACATCTGGACGCGCATCGGCAGCTACTTCGTCGCCGGTCACAACTCCGAGGGCGAGCTGTGGTACGCGGCAGGCGCCAAACCCGCGACCACAGTCACGGTGCATACCGCCTCGGCCGCGTCGGTCGTCATCCAGGTCCAGGAATTCGCCGGGATCGCAGCTACAAGTGCACTGGACACCTCGGTCGGAGCGTCGAACACGAGCGTTACGCCGAGTTCCGGGTTGCTCACACCGACAGGGTCACACGATCTGGTTGTGGGTCTGTTGGCCGGGCATGGAAACTCGCAGGCGATGACCGTCACGACACCGGGCTACACGGTCCAGCCGCAGCAGATCACGACAGGCACCGTCGCCACGCTGCGGACCGGGTATCAGGTGCTGTCCTCACCGAGCTCGGTCGATATCTCCGGAAGCTTCTCGACGCCGATGTACTGGGCTGCCGGCGTCGCCGCCTTCAAAGCCGCGTCGTAGGTCGGGTCAGCGTTAGGCGGCGGCGAACCTCCGCGTCGGCGCGCATGAAGGCCCTCCAGCCCAACGGCGATCGAGGCACCTTGCTTCATCTTGGAAGGTAGACCGTCTCAGCTGATGATCTTGGACTGGTAGTCGTCCCAGAGCAGTAAGTCTGAGATCACGATCGTGGCCGAGATGCCGCGCCGAAAAGCGCGCTTACTACCTCTTGTCTCAGCAGCGTATTGGATCGACGATGAGGAACGGCGCGCCGACCGCCGGCCGGGCCAGCAGGGGCGAGAGGAGCAATGATGCTTCGACGATTGTCGATTCTGGCGATTGCTGCAGTAGCGGCAGTCGGGGTCGGCCTACCGGCTGTCGCCACCGCGCAAGCCCCCGGAGAGGCACTGGTGACGGTCGGAAGCCCGCCGGGCCCGTTCTCGCAGAACAAGCAGAACGAGCCGGCAGTTGCGGTGGACGAGTCGAACCCGACCGTGCTGGCGGCGGGCGTCAACGAAGAGGTCGACATGGAGGCCTGCAATGCCGGGACCGACAACACGTGTCCCTTCACGCCGGGAGTAGGCGTTTCCGGCGTCTACTTCTCGTTCGACAGCGGCCATAGCTGGACGCAGCCGACGTACACGGGATGGAGCGCCCGCAGCTGCGTCGGCGCGCCAGGAAACACCGATCCGCCTTGTCAGCCCGGCGTAGGACCAATCGGCACGTTGCCCGGGTACTTCGAGAACGGGCTGGTCTCTGACGGCGATCCCGGCGTCGCGTTCGGACCGAAGCCTGGCCCAAACGGCTTCTCCTGGACGAACGGTTCCCGCCTGTACTACTCGAACCTGACCTCGAACTTCCCCACGGGTCCGGCGTTCAAGGGCTTCGAGGCCATCGCGGTGTCCCGGACCGACGATGTGCGCGCAGCGGCGAGCGGGACCAAGAGCGCCTGGATGCCGCCGGTCGTCATTTCCAAGCAGTCGAACACCACGTTCTCGGACAAGTCCCAGGTCTGGGCCGACAACGCCGAGAGCAGCCCGTTCTTCGGCACCGTGTACGTGTGCTGGGCCGCTTTCCGCGGTCAGGAGAAGGGCAACGCCGCCCCCGCCCCGCTTCAGGTGGCCACCTCACACGATGGCGGCAACACCTGGACGCAACGGCAAGTCAGCGCGGCTGCCAACAACGGCCAGCGCAACCCTCCGGACGGCTGCACGATCCGCACGGACAGTCGCGGGACCGCCTACGTGTTCGGTGTCGGCACAGTGTCCTCGGCGGGAAAGCAGCCGTTCGAGTTGCTGTCCCAGTCGGCCAACGGGGGCCAGACCTGGTCGACACCGCGACCGGTGGCCGGCCCAGTCACCCAGCCGGGCGTGTTTGATCCCGTTCAGGGACGGCCGGTCATCGACGGCGTAGCCGGCGCCCGCAGCGACCTGGCTCCCGCACCGAGCGTGGACATCGCCAATGGCGCTCCTTCGGGCGCTGGGGCGACCGATCGCATCGTCATGAGCTATGTCAGCGGAACGATCGACAAGCCCGACGTGTTTGTTCACCGAGTCGACCGACCGCGGCGCCACGTGGGCGGCACCGCGCGCGATCGAAACCGCAGGTGACCGCGGCATTTACACCGCTCCAGCGATATCGCCCAACGGCACGGACGTGTACGTCGTGTACAACGCTTTTACGACGCCATTCCGGCCAACCACGGCCGACGCCGCGCAGCCTCGTCGGCGTCGTCCTGCACGCCTCGGTGAGCGGCGCCGGAGCGACCGGCAGCTTCACTACGGCGAATCGCGGGGAATCTGGAGATCCACGCGGTAGCAGTGCGAACGCCCTGACCGATGAGTTCCTCGGTGACTATGTGTACGCGGCCGCGACTCGCACGTATGGCGTCGCGGTGTGGAACGACGCCAGAAACGCTGCCGACTGCCCGGCGATCGATGCGTACCGGCAGGCACTTCAGAACGGCGCCGCCGCGACGGCGCCGGATGTCCAGAAGGTATGCCCCCTGAACTTCGGCAATTCGGATATTTTCAGCTTCACCACGGCGCCCTGACCGGGGCGACTGGCTGCCATGTCCGTCAGCAGGCATGGCAGCCAGTCGCTCGCCCGCCCGAAGGCCCGACGTGCAGTGGCAAACCGAGGCGCAGCTAGTCGGCGAAGTCGCCGGCGTCCACCCGCAGCCCGCGCAAGATCGTGAACAGCGAGTCAAGGTCGTCGACGCCGAGTGCGCCGAGTCCGAAATGGGCCTCGTTCAGCGCGACGGTTGCCTCCCGAGCGACTTGCCGACCGTCCTCGGTGATCACGGCCAGGATGCCGCGGCCGTCCCGCGGATTGGGCTCTCGGCGTACCAGGCCCGCACCCTCGAGCCGGTCGATGACGTTGGTCACAGACGTGGCGTGGACCTGCAATCGTTCCCCCACCTTGGACAGCGGCAAGGCGCCGTCCCGGGCAAAGGAGAGCAGCACGAGCGCCTCGTAGCGGCTGAACGTGACGCCGTACGGCTTGAGCAAGGTGTCGAGCTCGCCGATCAGCACCTGCTGGGCCCGCATGATCGAGGTGACCGCCCGCATGGCTGCGTACACCTCGGCGGGCTCACCCGGCGAGTGCTTCTCCCACAGCACCCCGGCGCGCTCGATGGGGTCGAACGGCAGCAACGGCACGGTTGCAGGGTAACCTCGGCGCCCACTCGCCCGCGTAACGTGCCAGGCATGACCGACGTGCTCGATCGCCTGGACCTGCTCGGCCTCGACGCCGATCTGTCCGATGACAACCGACTGCTTCGTGACACGGTGCGCAAGTTCGCCGACGACCGGCTCCGGCCGAACATCCGGGACTGGTACGAGTCCGGCACCCTGCCGGCGCGAGAGCTGGCCCGCGAGTTCGGCGACCTCGGCGTTCTCGGCATGCACCTGTCCGGCTACGGCTGCCAAGGCTCGACCGCTGCCCAGTACGGCCTGGTCTGCGCGGAAGTCGAGGCCGTGGACAGCGGGCTCCGATCGCTGATCAGCGTGCAGGGCTCGCTCGCCATGTACGCCATCTACGCATACGGCAGCGAAGAGCAGAAACAGCGTTGGCTGCCCCGCATGGCTGCTGGCGAGGCGGTTGGATGTTTCGGCCTGACCGAGGCCGACTCCGGATCCGATCCCGGCTCCATGCGCACCCGCGCGGTGCGTGACGGGTCGGACTGGGTGCTCACCGGATCGAAGATGTGGATCACGAACGGTTCCGTCGCCGACATCGCCGTGGTGTGGGCTCGAACCGACGACGGTATTCGCGGCTTCCTCGTCGAGCCGGGCGTGCCCGGCTTCGAGGTTCAGGACGTGCATCACAAGCTCTCGCTGCGGGCGTCGGTGACGAGCTCACTGCACCTCGACGAGGTTCGGCTACCGGCCGACGCGCAGCTACCTGAAGCCAGGGGGCTACGTGCGCCACTGGGGTGCCTGTCCGAGGCGCGCTTCGGCATCGTCTGCGGGGTGACCGGCGCGGCGCGGGATGCGCTGGCCGCCACGCTCGACTACGCCGGAACCCGGACCCAGTTCGGTCGGCCCATCGCGGGTTTCCAGTTGACGCAACGCAAGCTCGCCGAACTCGCCGTGTCGCTGAACCAGGCCGAGCTCACCGCACGACGGTTGGCCGAGCTGAAGGATGCTGGGCGGATCACGTCGCAGCAGGTGAGTTTCGGCAAGTTCGCCAACGTCCGCGCCGCATTGGAGATCTGCCGGGAGGCGCGCAGCATCCTCGGCGGGAGCGGCATCACGACGGAGTACCCGGTACTGCGCCATGCCCTCAACCTCGAGACCGTGTACACCTACGAAGGCACGCACGAGGTGCACACTCTCGTTCTCGGGCAGGCGCTGACGGGCATCGACGCGTTTCGCTGACCCGCCGATGCGGCCGCCTGGCGCGCGCCGCTGGCACCATCGACGCGCCGGAAGCGACGGAAGGCTGACCGCCGTCCCGACCTGGGCCAACCCATAGGCTTGCCGGAGTGGATTGGAATCTGCGGACGTGCTCGCGCAAGGGTCACGTGACCTACGCGCCAGACGAGCCACCTCTGCGGGCCAAGCTCGAAGCGAGTACGCCGTTGGGCGAGGCGTGGCGGTGCCTGCGATGCGGCACTTACGTCCTCGGCCCACCGGATGGCAGCGGTCCGGCCGACCATGCGCCGATGCTGCTTCGCGGAAAGGCGTTGCGCTCCGCGTTCATCTTGCGCGCACTGGCTATCGAACGATGGGTTCGCGGCGCCATCATCCTCCTGATCGGCATAGCCGTCCTACAGCTGGAGAGCAATCAGGTCAGCATCAAAGACCTCGTCAACCAGGACCTGCACCTGCTGAAGCCGTTCTTCGACCAGATCAAATTCAACGTGTCGGATTCCGGCTTGGTGCGGGCGGTCGAGAACGCGCTCAATGCCAGCCCGACCACACTGAACCTCGTCGCCGCGTTCCTGATCCTCTACGGGGTCCTGCAGCTCGTCGAAGGGCTCGGCCTGTGGCTGCTCAAACGATGGGGAGAGTACTTCGCCGTCGTCGCGACCTCGCTGTTCATCCCGCTCGAGGTGTACGAGCTCACCGAGAAGATCACCTGGTTACGCGTCGTCGCATTGATCGTCAACGTCGCTGCGGTGGTGTACCTGCTCGTGTCGAAGCGCCTGTTCGGGATTCGCGGCGGCCACGCGGCTTACCAGCGCGCGCAACACGAAGCGTCGCTGCTGGAGGTCGAAGAGTCGGCCGGGGCGGTCGCTCAACCGACCACCCCGTGGTAAGGCGGCCCGCGCTCAGGCATGATCGGACAGTGGTTCGTAATCCGGTCCGTGCGACCGCGACACTGCAGCGGGCGGTCGACCTGGCCGGCGGCGCTCGGGTGAGCTTGGCCCGGATGCGGGACCCAGGCTTACGGCTGCGCCGCCGCCAGCGTCGAGCACGATGGGGCGTGGCCCTGCGCGCCGTTCCCACCGCGGTTCTGGGCGGTCTTGCGGCGCAGGCCATCGTGACCGGCGATCCGATCGCAGGCGCATGCCTGGCCGCGGTGTCGGCCGGGGGCGCCTGGGTCACTGCGACGGCATCGCGCCACGCCTGGCAGCTGCATCGATTGCCGATTCCGGCGCCGCGACCCGTGCGGCCGGCGCGCGGTTCGGCCGCCCGCGCTGCCATCGATCGACTGGATGCAGACGAGGTCGCGCTCAGACAGCTCCTCGGATTGCTCGGGGAGCCGGGAGCGTACACGGCCGTCGCCGCGGCCGACGCCGCGAACGCGCTGCGGCAGTGCGCCGCCCGGGTCGTGGCGGTCGAAGCAGCGTCGGCGCGAACGAGCCGCGCTGGACGGCGAACGGACCCGGCTGTCGCCGCCCTCGTCACCCGACTCGACGCCGGTGTCGCAGCGCATGGACGGCTCGTCGAGGCGGCCGCCGATGCCGTGGCGGCCAGTTCCGGGGTGCCGGACACCTGGGCTTTGGAACGCATCGAGGACGAGACCGATCGCCTGCGCGGCCTCGCGCTCGGGCTGACCGAGCTTGATCCGGGCGCCGATCGCAGGCGGCGTTAGTTCGCGAGCGCGGCGACCAGATCGGACGCGGCCGTGTACGGGTCCGTCTCCCCCGCCACGACCCGGGCTGCCGACGCCGACAAGGCCGCCGAGCCGTGTACCGCCGTGATCCGATCCCGGACATCAGCGACGGCGATGGCCTCGATTTCGGCAGCCGCCCGCGCGATTCGACGCCGGTCAAGTTCGCCGTGCCGAATCATCCACTCGCGGTGCTTCCCGAGCGCGGCACGAAGCTCGCTGATCCCCTCCCCCCGCGACGCCACGGTCTTGACGATGGATGGCCGCCATGCTCCTGGCATCGAGTGCCGGCCACCTAGCGACTGCATGTATCGCAGGTCCCGCACGACCTGATCGGCGCCGTCCCGGTCGGCCTTGTTGACGACGAAGATGTCCGCAATCTCCAGAATGCCGGCCTTAGCCGCCTGGATGCCGTCACCCATGCCGGGAGCCAGGAGCACGACGGTGGTGTCCGCGAGCGACGCGATGTCCACCTCTGCCTGTCCGACACCGACGGTTTCGACGATGATCACGTCGCAGCCGGCGGCGTCCAGCACCCGCAGCGCTTGCGGCACCGCGCTGGACAAGCCGCCCAGGTGGCCCCGGGACGCCATGGAGCGGATGAACACCCCATCGTCGGTCGCGTGATCTTGCATGCGTACCCGATCGCCGAGTAAGGCACCGCCGGAGAACGGCGAGGACGGGTCGACGGCCAGCACGCCGACGCGCTGCCCGTCGGCGCGCAGTTCTCTCACGAGCGCCGACGTCGTCGTTGACTTGCCGACGCCGGGCGAGCCGGTTAGGCCCACCACCTGGGCGTGCCCGGCAAGCCCGACCAATACGCGGGCAACGTCACGCAGCGCCGACGAGTCGCTCTCGACCATCGAGATAAGCCGCGCGACCGCGCGGGGGTCAGCTGCGCGCGCGCTCTCGACGAGGTCCGGGATGTCGACGGTCCGGCGGACCCCGACGGTCACGGGACGCGCAGGAGCAGTGCATCTCCCTGGCCGCCACCGCCGCACAGCGCCGCAGCGCCGAGGCCGCCGCCTCGCCGCTTCAGTTCCAGGACGAGCGTCAGCGCCAGCCGAGCGCCCGACATACCAATCGGGTGACCAAGGGCGATGGCCCCGCCGTTGACGTTGACGATCTCCGGTCCGACGCCGAGGTCGGCCATCGACTGCAACGCCACGGACGCGAACGCCTCATTGATCTCGATCAGGTCAAGATCAGCCACGGTGAGCCCCGCCTTGCGCAGAGCACTGTTGATCGCGTTCGACGGCTGGGACTGCAGGGAGTTGTCCGGGCCGGCGACGTTGCCGTGCGCGCCGATCTCGGCAAGCCAGGTCAGGCCGAGCTCTTCTGCCTTGTCCTTGCTCATGACGACAACCGCGGCCGCACCGTCGGAGATCTGCGATGCGCTCCCGGCCGTGATCGTGCCGTCCTTGCCGAATGCCGGCCGAAGCCGGGCCAGGCCTTCGGCAGTGGTGTCCGCCCGGACCCCCTCGTCCTCGGTCACTTCGAGTGCGTCACCCTTGCGCTGCGGGATGGTCACCGCCGTGATCTCGTCGGCGAACAAGCCGTTCTTGATCGCCTCCGCCGCGCGCTGGTGAGACTGCGCGGCGAACTCGTCCTGCGCCTGGCGGCCGATGCCGAGCTTCGCGTTGTACCGGTCGGTGGCCTCTCCCATCGGAATGTGGTCGAACACGTCGGTCAGCCCGTCGTACGCCATCGAGTCGAGCACCTCGATTGCGCCGTACTTGTACCCGGACCGGGACTTGGGCAGCAGGTGTGGGGCGTTGGTCATGGACTCCTGTCCACCAGCCACCACGATGTCGAACTCACCAACCCGGATCAGCTGATCAGCGAGCGCAATCGCGTCCAGACCGGACAAACACACCTTGTTCAGGTTGAGCGCCGGGACCGACATCGGGATGCCTGCTTTGACCGCAGCCTGGCGGGCCGGGATCTGCCCGGCACCAGCCTGCAGCACCTGGCCCATGATGACGTACTGCACCTGGTCTGGCCGCACCCCGGAGCGTTCCAAGGCCGCCGTGATTGCCACGCCGCCGAGGTCCGCGGCCGAGAAGTCCTTGAAGGCACCGAGCATCCGGCCTATCGGGGTCCGAGCGCCGTTAACGATTACTGATCCAGCCATTGCGGAGCACCTCCCAGAAATCGCTGGTGAGAAGTACCAACTCTAAACGGCTGACCGTTTCCGGCGGGTGTGAGACCGGGCACCCGGCCACCCCAAAACCACGTGTCACACGTCATCATGTGGCGATGCCGCCCACGTACCGGTATCGCCGGGTCGACCACGTGGGTATTGCGGTGCCCGACCTCGACGCCGCGGTGGCGTTCTACCGGGACACGTTCGGGTTCACCAGCGTGCACGAGGAGGTCAACGAGGACCAAGGGGTGCGGGAGGCCATGCTCGCCGTCGGTGACGGCGCCACCCGTTTGCAGCTGCTGGCCCCGCTAAGCCCCACGTCGCCGATAGCGGCGTTTCTCGACCGGAAGGGTCCCGGGATTCAGCAGATTGCGTACACCGTCGACGATATCGAGACGGCGTCCGCGACGTTGCGCGAGCGCGGCCTGCGCTTGCTGTACGACCAGCCCCGCCGGGGAACGGCCGGAAGCCGGATCAACTTCGTCCACCCGAAGGACGCCGGCGGCGTGTTGGTCGAACTGGTCGAGCCCGCCACCGACTCATAGCATTCGGCAACTCGCGACCCCCGGAGGCCAGATGGACGAGATCCGCGCCGCGATCCTGTCCGGCGAGCCGGGCGCCCTCGCCGGCCTCCCAGTCCCCGAGTCCTACCGCGGCGTCGTCGTTCGCGCCGACGAGGTCCGCATGTTCGAAGGTCTGCCCACGCGGGACAAAGATCCCCGGCAAAGCCTGCACCTGGAGGACGTTCCTACGCCGGACATTGGGCCCGGCGAAGCCATCGTCGCGGTGATGGCCAGCGCCATCAACTACAACACCGTATGGACGTCGATTTTCGAGCCGTTGCCGACGTTCGCGTTCTTGCGCCGCTACGCGAAGACCTCGGAGTTTGCCGCTAAGCACGATCAACCATTTCATGTCGTGGGTTCGGATCTCGCCGGTGTCGTGCTGCGGGTCGGTCCGGGCGTGACTCGATGGCAGACAGGCGACGAGGTCGTGGCCCATTGCCTGTCCGTCGAACTCGAGGATCCGCAGGGCCACGACGACACGATGATGGATCCGCAGCAGCGCATCTGGGGCTTCGAGACCAACTTCGGCGGCCTGGCCGAGCTGGCGCTGGTGAAATCAAATCAACTCATGCCCAAGGCCGCCCACCTGAACTGGGAGGAGGCAGCCTGTCCCGGACTCGTTAACTCGACGGCCTATCGGCAGCTGGTCAGCCGGCACGGCGCGGACATGAAGCAGGGCGACATCGTGCTGATCTGGGGCGCGTCGGGCGGCCTCGGCTCCTATGCGACCCAGTACGCGATCCACGGGGGCGCCATTCCGGTCTGTGTGGTGTCGTCGCCGGGCAAGGCGGAGCTCTGCCGGCGCATGGGCGCCGATCTCGTCATCGACCGGACAGCGGAAGGGTTCGAATTCTGGCGGGACGGGGTTCAACAACCCCGCGAGTGGCGGCGGCTCGGCGAGCGGATCCGCGAGCTGACCGGAGGAGAGGACCCTGACATTGTCTTCGAACATCCCGGTCGGGAGACGTTCGGGGCGAGTGTCTTTGTGGCCCGGCGCGGCGGCACGGTTGTGACTTGTGCCTCGACCTCTGGTTACTGGCACGAGTACGACAACCGGTATCTGTGGATGAGTTTGAAGAGAATCATCGGTTCCCATTTCGCCAACTATCGCGAGTCCTGGGAGGCCAATCGGCTGATCACGCGCGGTCGGATCCACCCCACGTTGTCCCGCGTGTACCCGCTCCCCGAAACCGGGCAGGCCGCGTTCGACGTGCATCGCAATCTGCACCAGGGCAAGGTTGGCGTGCTGTGCCTGGCCCCCGAGGCGGGGCTCGGGGTGCGCGACAGCGAGCTGCGCGCCCGGCACATCCAGCGACATCAACCGATTTCGTGAGGATGCTTAGAACCTGCTCTAAGACACGCCACTGGGTGTGGTTTTGGACCGTTGCTCGAAGTGCGACGATGGATTCATGTCTGCCGAGAACCATGCCCCGGACACCTTGCCGATCTTCGCTGAGCGCGGATTCGACACGGCGATGCGCGGTTATGATCGCCGCCAGGTCGACCTCTACGTCGGGCAGCTCGAGGACGAACTGCATGCCACCGTCGTCGCTCGAGAAGACGCGGTCGCGCAACTGATGGCGCAGCTGGCTAGCACGAACGCGCAGCTCGATTCGTTGCGACGGCAGCTACAGGCGGCGGCGGAGCCGGCCAACGAGGAGAACGTCGAGCCTCGCGTGCGCAAGATCCTCGAAAGTGCCCGGACGGAGGCCGCCCGGCTTCGGTCCGAGGCGGACGCGTATGCGCTCGCCGTTGGGCGCAGTGCGGATGAGGCGGCCGAGCGGATCCGGACCAGCGCCCGGACGGAGGCGGCCGAGGTGCTCGCCGAGGCGAACGAGAAGCATGCTGCCGCCGACGACGCCTTCCGGCAACGCGTCGCGGACGCGGATCGGTACCGATCGGAGGTGACCGAGCAGGCCGACAAGTATCAGCAGGAGGTGACCACTCGGGCCGACGATCACTACGCCGCCGTCATGGCCCAGGAGGCTCACCTCACCAGGGAGGAGGCGGCCGAGCGGGAGCGGTTGACCGCCGAGGCCTCCGCGCTGCGGGAGCGACTCGATGCGGAGGCGGCGGCCGAGCGACAGCGGCTCGAAGCCGAGTCGGCCGCGGCCCGCGAGCGCCTGGACGCCGAGGGCGAGGCGCAGCGGGCTGCTGTCCAGGAGGACTTCGAGATCACCTTGCGCGCGCGCCGAACCGCAGAACAGCAACGATCGGCGGAGCAGGTAGCGGCCGCCGAGGCCAAGGCCACCCAGCTGGTGTCGGCCGCGCAGGCCCAGGCGAACCGGCTGGTGTCCGAGGCCCGCGCCGAGGCCGAGCGGCTGACGACCCAGGCGCGTATCGAGGTCGACCAGCTGCACGCCCACCGCGACAACGTGCTCACCGACCTGTCCGGCCTGCACGACCGGCTGCGCGGCGTCATCGAGGGAGTCGCGTAGCTTCCCGCGCAGTCAGCTCAATACCGCGGAGCCGACCGGGTACGCGCCACGCCCGGTTCGCGTCGATCCCGCGCTGCCCAGCACGGTGTGTGCCAGTGCCTGCGATCGTCGGCTTCGTGGTCGGCAGCCGGCCAGACGACGACATGTGCGCTACCGGCTGGAATCAGCTGGTCGCAACCCGGACATCGGTAGACCTTGCCCGTCGTCTCGGCCGTACCTGGCACCGCACGTACCACCCAGTCCTCGCCGCGCCAGGGCGCAATGTGTTCGACCGACCCGCCACGTTGTCGCCCGGCGGCGGCCGGCCCCGGCCGGGGATCTGCCGCCCGGCGACGTCGGTTGGGCACGTTACGACGCGGCACAGGACTGACGGTACTTAGAGCCTGCTCTTAGCGAAATCCGCGGTCAGGTGTAGTCGCGGAAACCCATGCCGGTCTTGCGGCCGAGCCGGCCCGCCGTCACCAAGTGCTCGAGCAGGGGCGCCGGTGCGAAGCCCGGTTCGTGGAACTCCTGGTAGAGCGTTCGCTGGATCGCGAGCGACACATCGGTCCCGACGACGTCGAGCAGCTCGAACGGGCCCATCGGGTATCCGCAGCCGACCTTCATCGCCGAGTCGATGTCGTCGGCTGTCGCGTAATGCGCCTCCAGCATCTTTACCGCGTCGTTCAGGTACGGGAAGAGGAGCGCGTTGACGATGAAGCCGGCCCGGTCCGCGCACCGCACGGCTCGCTTGCCGATGGCGGACGCAACCTCGAGCGCGGTGGCCTCGGTGCCCGGCGTCGTGGACACCGTGGACACGACCTCGACGAGCCGCATGATCGCCGCCGGATTGAAGAAATGCATGCCGATCACGTCGCCGGGCCGCGACGTCGCCGCGGCACATTGGATGACCGGGAGGCTCGAGGTCGTCGTGGCGAGCACGGTCCCTGGTGCGCAGATCTCGTCCAGGTTGGAGAACAACGCCTGCTTGACGGTGATGTCCTCGACCACGGCCTCGATCACCAGATGCGCGTCGGCCAAATCGTCGAGCCGGACCGAAGACGTGATCCGACTGATCGCCGCATCCCGGGCCGTCGCGTCCAGCTTGCCGCGCTGGACGGCCTTCTCCATGGACCGCGCCACGGCGGCACCGACTTGCTCGGCTCTTCCGGAGCTTCGCGCGACGAACGTCACGTCGTAACCACCGCGGGCGAGCACCTCGACGATGCCGGTCGCCATGACGCCCGAGCCAACGACGCCGACGCGTTCGACTCGTCGCGCAGTAGCCACCGGCACCCACGCAGGCGCCGTCGCATCCCCGACGACGGTCGGAGAATCGGGTGCGTCATACGTGTAGAAGCCGCGGCCGACCTTCCGGCCGAGCAGTCCGGCCGTGATCATCTGTTTCAAGATCGGCGCCGGTGCATGCAGCCGATTACGGGTCTGCTGGTACATCGTGTCGAGGATTTCGTACGAGGTGTCCAGGCCGATCAGGTCGATCAGGGCGAGCGGCCCCATGGGCAAGCCACACCCGAGCGTCATCGCGACGTCGATGTCCTCCCGGGTGGCGTAATGCGATTCGTACATGGCGGCGGCGTGGTTGAGATAGCCGAACAACAACGCATTCGCGATGAACCCGGCCCGGTCTCCGATGGTGACGTCGACTTTGCCGAGCTTCTGCGCGAATGCCTCGACGTCATCGACGACATCCTGCTCGGTGACGACGCTGCGGATGATCTCGACCAGCTTCATCACGGGCGCCGGATTGAAGAAGTGCAATCCGATGACCTTGCCCGGTCGGTGGGTCGCGACGGCGATCTCGGTGACGGACAGTGAAGACGTGTTGGTCGCCAGGATGGTCTCCGGCTTGCACACCTCATCCAGGCGGGCGAAGATCGCCCGTTTCAGGTCGAGATGTTCGGGGACGGCCTCCACTACGAGGTCGACGTCGGCCAGCGCCCCCAGGTCGGTCCCGCAGTCGATCCGCTCCAGGATCGCCCGCTGCTGCGCGGAAGTGAGCTTTCCGCGGGCGACCGCGCGCGCGGTCGAGTGCTCGACATGGCCGAGGCCGTGGACGATCGCGGCCTCGTCGCGTTCGATAGCGACGACGGGCAGGCCGTTGCGGGCAAACACCTCGGCGATGCCCGCGCCCATGGTGCCGAGTCCGACAACGCCGACCTTGGTGAACTCACGTGACATGCGCCGCGCACCTCCTGCGGGAACTCTAGTGTCCGGTCAGCGGCCCCAGCGGGCGCGTACCAGCGTGGCCAGCCGGTCAACTGCGTGCGACGAGCGGCGAAACGTGGTCAGGGCAATCAGCGGGGGAACCCGCTGCCGGGTCACGGAATGCGCCCACGCGAACTCCCGAAGGCCGTCGGCACCGTGGATCCGGCCGAATCCGGAGTCCCGAACCCCGCCGAACGGCAGCGACGGGGTCATCGCGACAGTGAACACCGAGTTGACCGTGACCATGCCGGTGGCCAGTCTCGCCGCCACCTCGGGGCCGTGCCGCGCGCTGAAGACCGCGGCGCCGAGCCGCAACCGGCTTGCGTTGACTCGCTCGACCGCGTCGTCGACGTCACGCACGCGGGTGATCGTGAGCGTCGGGCCGAACGTCTCGTCGGTGATGGCGATCGAGTCCTCGGGAACGTCGACGAGGACGGACGGCGCGACGAACGGGGGGCGCACCGAGTCCGTCCCGCCCAATACCGCCCGTCCGCCGTCAGCCTGCGCGGCCGTGAGATGCGCGGCAATGACGTCCAGCTGGGCCGGCATGGTGATCGGACCATAGCTAGCGTCTGCCTCGGTGCCTGGCCGCAGTTCGCGAGCCTGCGCAACCACCCGTCGCACGAACTCGTCGTAGACCTCGGCCACGACGTACGCCCGCTCGACGCCGACACAGCTCTGTCCGGCGTTGGCCATTGACGCCCACACCGCGCCGTCGGCGGCGGCTGACAGCTCGGCATCCGCGGCCACGATCAAAGCGTCCTTGCCCCCGCACTCCATCACGACCGGTGTGAGGGTCGGCGCGCAGCTGGCCAGCACCTTCCGGCCGATAGCGGTCGAGCCGGTAAACGCGATCTTGTCCACACCGGCCCGGCAGAGCGCCTCGCCGGTTGCGCCGAGACCGGTGACAAGCTGTAGCACCGGATATTCCGGAACGGCCCGGCTGAACGCATCCACCAGCCAACGGGCAATGGCGGGCGTGTACTCGCTGGGCTTGAACACCACGGCGTTGCCCGCCGCCAGTGCATAGGAGATGGATCCCATCGGGGTGTGCACCGGAAAGTTCCACGGCCCGATGACGCCGACCACGCCGTACGGGACATACTCCACGGTCGCCGCGTGGTTGATTGCCAGCAGGCCAGGCCGCACCGCCCGGCGGCGCAACACGGGCTCGGCGTGCCTGGCGGCCCACGCCAAATGAGCGACGGCGACTGCGATCTCACCGATCGCGTCGTTGACTGGTTTTCCGTTCTCCCGATGCACGAGATCGGCAAGGTCAGTCAGCCCGGCGACGAGCAAGCGACGCCAGGTGTGCAGTCGCTGACGGCGGCCGGCGAAGCCGATATCCCGCCACCAGTGCGCCGCCGTTCGGGCCCGTGACACCGCGGCCCGTACGTCGTCGGCTGAGTCGATTGGAAAGCTGGCCAGCACATTGCCGGTCGCCGGATCCAGCGAATCGAACGTCGGCACGATGAGGGCTCCTTCGCGAACGACTCAAAACAAGCGCTGAGACACGTCGTCGACGCCGCGCAGGGCGTCGTAGTCGAGCACGAGACAATCGATACCCCGATCGTGCGCCAGCGTGCGGGCCTGCGGTTTGATCTCCTGCGCGGCGAGAACACCCCGAACCGGGGCAAGCAGCGGATCACGGTTGAGCAGCTCGAGGTAGCGGCTCAGCTGTTCGACACCGTCGATCTCGCCGCGCCGCTTGATCTCGACCGCGACCGCAAGTCCGGCCGGATCGCGAACCAGGAGATCGACCGGACCAATCGGCGTGGGGTACTCCCGTCGGACCAAGCGGTAGCCGAAGCCGAGGGTCTGGATCTGCTCAGCCAACAGCTGTTGCAGGTGCGCCTCCACGCCGTCCTTGACCAGGCCCGGGTCCGGCCCGAGTTCGTGCGTGGAGTCGTGCTCGATCTCCTCGAGCGTGATGACCAGGCGTTCACCGGCCTTGTTGGTTACGGTCCACACGCCCGGCGCCGTCTCCAGCCGGCAGGGCGGGCTCATCCAGTTCAGCGGCTTGTAGGCCCGGTCGTCGGCGTGGATCGACACGCTTCCGTCGGCCTTGATGAGCAGCAGCCGCGTCGCGAGCGGGAGGTGTGCCGTCAGCCGACCGAGATAGTCGACCGAGCACCGGGCGATGACGAGCCGCACGCTCGCCGAGCCTAGATAACCGTCGTGATCTTGGACTTACTGGCCTGGACCGGCGGTGCTTCCAAGATCATCTGACATGCGGATGGTTGGCGCGGGCAACCCGCGGGCCTCCTCGATCGCGTCGACGACCTGGCCGAGGACATCGGCAATTGCGAAGTCACGAGAAGTGAATACCCGCGCCACCCCGCCAGCACGGAGCGCCCGAGCGTCCGCATCCGGGATGATCCCGCCGACCACCACGGGCACGTCGGTCAATCCGCCCGCCCGTAACCCATCGACAACGAGCGGGACGACCGACAGGTGTGATCCGGACAAGACGGAGAGCCCGACCACGTCAACGTCCTCTTCGATCGCCGAATTCACGATCTGGCCCGGCGTCAGCCGGATGCCGGAGTAAATGACCTCAAAGCCCGCGTCCCGCGCTCGAAGCGCGATCTGCTCGGCGCCGTTGGAGTGGCCGTCCAAGCCGGGCTTTCCGACGAGGAAGCGCAGCGGCCGGCCGAGCCGGGCGCCGACCTCTCGTACGCGGGCCCGCACGGCCGACGCGTCGGTCACGCCTCCCGCTCGAGCGACGCCGGTCGGCGCGCGATACTCGCCGAAAACCTCCCGGAGTACGCCCGCCCATTCGCCGGTGGTGACCCCGGCGCGCGCGCATGCGAGCGTTGCCGGCATCAGGTTCGCGTCGGTCTTGGCGCCGTCCCGAAGGGCCAGCAACGCCTCGGCAACCGGCGCCGGATCCCGGGCCGCACGCCAGGCCTGGACGGCCGAGATCGCCGCAGTCTCGACGGCTGGGTCGACCGCCTGGATGGCGGAATCGATGTCGGCCAGTAGCGGGTTCGGCTCCGACTCAGCGAACCGGTTGAGCCCAACGACAACGATGTTGCCCGCCTCGATATCGGCTCGGCGGCGGGCGAGCGAGCTCACGAGCGCGGACTTGAGATAACCGGACTCCACTGCCGCGACCGCGCCGCCCATGGCCAACACGCGGTCGATCTCGACGCGGGCACCGCCAGCGATCTCGGCGACCTTGGCTTCGACGACCGGCGAGCCGGCGAAGAGGTCTTCGTACTCCAGCAGGTCGGACTCGAACGCGAGCACCTGCTGCATTCGCAGTGACCACTGCTGGTCCCACGGTCGCGGCAACCCGAGGGCCTCGTTCCAGGTGGGAAGTTGGACGGCCCGGGCCCGCCCATCGCGAGACAAGGTGACCGCGAGCATCTCGAGGAGGATGCGCGTGACGTTGTTCTCCGGCTGGGTCTCGGTCAGCCCCAGTGAGTTGACCTGGACGCCGTATCGAAATCGGCGCTGGTTGGGATCCGCAACGCCATATCGATCCTGCGTGATCTCGTCCCAGAGCCGGCCGAACGCCCGCAACTTGCACATCTCCTCGATAAAACGCACGCCCGCGTTCACGAAGAACGAGATTCGCCCTACGACAGCGCCAAAATCCTTCTCGTCGACCTGCCCGGAGTCACGTACCGCGTCGAGCACTGCGATCGCGGTGCCCAGCGCGAACGCCACCTCCTGCACCGGGGTGGCTCCGGCCTCCTGCAGGTGATAACTACACACATTGATCGGATTCCATCGGGGCACGTGGTGCACGGAGTAAGCGATCATGTCGGTGATCAGCCGGAGAGACGGCGCGGGCGGGAACACATAGGTGCCCCGCGAGAGGTACTCCTTGATGATGTCGTTCTGGGTGGTACCGGCCAGCTGCGCGATGTCAGCTCCCTGCGCCTCGGCCGCCGTCAGATAGAGGGCGAGCAACCACATCGCCGGAGCATTGATCGTCATGGACGTGTTCATCTGCTGCAATGGGATGTCATCGAACAGGGCCCGCATGTCACCGATGTGGGCGATCGGTACGCCTACCTTGCCGACCTCGCCCCGGGCCAACTCCGCATCGGGGTCGTACCCCGTCTGCGTGGGTAGATCGAAGGCGACGGACAAACCGGTCTGACCCTTGGCCAAGTTGCGCCGGTACAGAGCATTGGACTGCGCCGGCGACGAGTGCCCTGCGTACGTTCGCATTACCCAGGGCCGGTCACGTGACGCGTCGTTCGGATACGGCACCGGCCACCTCCGCGGGAGTGACTCACCATGCCACGGCGGGTTACTCCCTGGTAGGTATTGTGGCCGACTTCGCATCTGCGGACCACAGGCCAAATACCGTGGTGGCGATTCGCCTGTCGATGGTCGAGCATGGAACGGTGACCACCGACGTCTCGGCCCTGGTCGTCGTGATCCTGGTCGTGGGCGTACTGGCCCTCATCACCCGCTGGGTGTTCAAGCCCTCGCGACCGCGCACCGGGCCGGTCGTGGACGCCACGGAGTCGACCGATCTCGGAATGTTGGACGTCCTTGCCGCCGACTTATCGCGGTCCGACGCGATGACGTTACGAGCGGTGCTGGGAGATGCTGGGATTCGCTCGTCCATCTCGCACCGGCGCAACGGGGACGTCGATGTGCTGGTCTTCCACGACGATCTGCCCCGAGCGCGGGACCTGCTTCGCTGACGCCGCGATCTTAGGCCTGCTGGCTCGCCGGCGGATGGTCAACCTCCGAACGCGTCTGACTCGGCTCGCACGACGTCCGCGCCGAGGCTGCGCAACTGCTCCTCGATGCGCACATAGCCCCGGTCGATGTGGTGGATCTCGGCCACCTCGGTCACTCCCTCGGCGACCAGGCCGGCGATCACTAACCCCGCTCCGGCGCGGATGTCGGTCGCCCGCACGGGTGCGCCGGACAGCCGATCTCGGCCTCGAACCACCGCGTGATGGCCGTCGGTGCGAACGTCGGCGCCCATCCGCGCGATCTCGTCGCAGAACATGAACCGGCCCTCGAACAGGTTCTCGGTGATCATTGCGGTCCCGTCAGCGATCGACAGAAGGGCGATCGCCTGCGGTTGCAGGTCGGTCGCCAGGCCCGGATAGGGCAGGGTCACGACATCGAAGCTGCGCGGGCGATTGTGCATCTGCAGCCGGAAGCCGTTGGCGAGCAACTCCACGTCGGCGCCTGAGCGCACGAGCTTGTCCAGCGCCAGCTCCAGATGCTCCGGGTGGGCATTACGTACCGTTACGTCGCCGAGGGTTGCCGCCGCCGCGAACGCCCAGGTACCGGCAACGATCCGGTCCGCGACGGCGACGTGTGCTGTGGGGTGCAGCTCGTCGACGCCCGTGATCTCCAGGGTCGACGAACCGAGTCCGTCGATCTGCGCACCCATGCTCACGAGCATCTTGCACAAATCGACGATTTCCGGCTCGCGGGCCGCATTGTCGATGACGGTCGTCCCCTTGGCGAGAACAGCCGCGGTCAGGATGTTCTCGGTCGCGCCGACGCTCGGGAAGTCAAGCCAGATCGTGGCGGCGCGTAGCCCACTCGCCTCCGCGATGATGTAGCCGTGCTCGGTCCGGATGTCCGCGCCCATCCGTTCTAGACCGGCAAAGTGCATGTCGAGCGGCCGCGAGCCGATCGCGTCGCCTCCGGGCAACGCCACCCTTGCCCGACCGGTGCGAGCCAGCAGTGGTCCGAGCACGCAGATCGATCCGCGAATCTTGCGCACCAGCTCGTACGGCGCCTCGGACATCGGGCGCTCCGGCACCCGCACTCGCACGCTGTCGACCCGGCCCTGTACCGACTCCGTGACCTCGCAGCCGAGCCGGCCCAGCAGCTCGTGCATCGTGCTGACGTCGGAGATCGCCGGCAGGTTGCCGATCGTGGTTTCTCCGCGCGCAAGCAGCGCGGCTGCCATGAGTTTCAAGACGCTGTTCTTGGCGCCGACGACCGAGACCTCGCCGGCCAGCCGCGCCCCGCCCGTGACCCTCAGAACCTGCACAGGCAGAGGCTATCGTCATGGGGTGGCTGTGCATCTCACGCGGATCTATACGCGGGTCGGAGACGACGGCACGACTGCGCTGGGTGACATGAGTCGGGTACCCAAGACCGATGTTCGAGTGGCTGCCTACGCTGATTGCGACGAGACCAACGCCGCGGTCGGTGTGGCGCTCGCGCTCGGAACGCTGCCGGATCCGATCGCTGCGGTGCTTGCGCACGTGCAGAACGATCTGTTCGATGTCGGCGCCGATCTGTGCAATCCGGTTGTGCCTGATCCGGCCTATCCCCCACTGCGAATCACGCCGGAGTACGTGACCCGGCTCGAGGGCTGGTGCGACGAGTTCAACGCCGATCTGCCGAAGCTGGACAGCTTCATCCTCCCCGGCGGGACGCCGGCCGGCGCTTTGCTCCATCACGCCCGCACGATCGCTCGCCGGGCCGAGCGGCGCGCTTGGGCTGTGTACGACGGCGATCCGGAGCGGACCAACCGCGAGGCGATCCGCTACCTGAACCGGCTCTCGGACTTGTTGTTCATCTCTGGCGCGCGCGGCCAACCCCGACGGGGACGTGAAGTGGCGTCCCGGCGGCGACAGGTAGCTCTGCTCGCCTCGACTTCGTGATCTTGGACTTGTAGCCCTGGGGCCACGGTAAGTCCGAGATCATCGGCAGCAGGGCGGCCCAACCGTTCCGAGCCCGGGCTACATACGCGGCGAGGATGCCTCGAACCAGGAGATGAAGCCCTCGAACGCACCGTCGGCGAGGGCGATGACGATGTCCCCGGTGCCGTCTCGGCACTCGACGATCACCGCGCTGGCCGGTAGCCACGACATCTCGATGCGGGTCGGTTCGCGGCGCCCGAGCACCTGCAGATCATCGCGACGAAGCACCCGAGTGGGCCGGGTGCCGATGCCGAACGCCCGGTACCAGCGCAGTTCGTCGCCCTCGTAACGGGCGACACCATACAGCCACCTGTTGCCGCGTCGCGCCGCGAGTGGAATGCCGCCCTGGCTCTTGAGCATGTAACGCTGCCGTGCGACCACCAGTGCGAGCGCCACGACGATGATTGCGAACACCACGAGGATGGTCGTCTCAATTAAGACGGCCATCGCGGGAACTCCTTCCGAATGCGGTCAGACGTCCTCGCCTACCGCGCGAAGCCGGGCACGCGCCCGGTCCCGCGCCGCGGCTTGATCGGGACCCATGTCGGCCTCGGCCTTCAGCAAGTCATCCCGCGCCCGGGCCACGTCGATCTCCGAGGCCTCCTCGGCCATCTCGGCCATCACTGACACCCCATCGGCTCGAACCGAGATGAATCCACCGTGCACCGCCACGGTCAGTTCAGTATCGCCGTCCCGCTCGATCCGGACTATCCAGCCTGGCTCAAGCACCGCTAGGAGGGGAGCGTGCCCCGGCATCACGCCGATCTCGCCGTCGGTGGTACGAGCGTAGATCGATTTTGCCTCGCCGGCCCAGATCGGTGTCTCGACGGACACCAGCTCGACGTGCATCGTGGCCATGACGTCAGGCCCGCTTCAGCTCGTTAGCCTTGCGCTCCAGGTCTTCGAGGCCACCACACATGAAGAATGCCTGCTCCGGATAGGAGTCGAATTCGCCGGCACAAAGCCGCTTGAACGCTTCGACGGTCTCCGATACCGGCACGAAGGAACCGTCCAGGCCGGTGAAGACCTTGGCCACGAACGTGTTCTGGGATAGGAACCGCTCGATCCGCCGGGCCCGACCGACGAGGATCTTGTCCTCCTCAGACAGCTCGTCGACTCCCAGGATGGCGATGATGTTCTGCAGCTCCGCGTAGCGCTGCAGGATCTCCTTCGTGCGTTGCGCGACCTGGTAGTGCTCTTCCCCGACGTAGCGCGGGTCGAGGATGCGGGACGTGGAGTCCAGCGGGTCGACCGCGGGATAGATGCCCTTCTCGGAGATGGGGCGGGACAGCACCGTAGTGGCGTCAAGGTGGGCGAATGCGGTGTGCGGTGCCGGGTCCGTGATGTCGTCGGCGGGCACGTAGATCGCCTGCATCGAGGTGATGGAGTGCCCACGAGTGGACGTGATCCGCTCCTGGAGCTCGCCCATCTCGTCAGCCAGGGTGGGCTGGTATCCGACCGCGGACGGCATCCGCCCCAGCAGGGTCGAGACCTCCGAGCCGGCCTGGGTAAACCGGAAGATGTTGTCGATGAACAGCAACACGTCCTGACCCTGAACGTCGCGGAAATACTCGGCCATCGTCAGCGCCGACAGGGCAACGCGCAGCCGGGTGCCGGGCGGCTCGTCCATCTGGCCGAACACCAGCGCGGTCTTCTCGATGACGCCGGTCTCCTGCATCTCGATGATGAGGCCGGTGCCCTCACGGGTACGTTCCCCGACGCCGGCGAACACCGAGACGCCACCGAAATTCTCGGCAACCCGGTAGATCATCTCCTGGATCAGCACCGTCTTGCCCACGCCGGCACCGCCGAACAGGCCGATCTTGCCGCCCGTGACATAGGGGGTGAGCAGGTCGACGACCTTGATGCCGGTTTCGAACATCTGCGTCCTGGCCTCGAGCTGGTCGAACGGCGGTGGGTCGCGATGGATCGGCCAGCGCTCGGTGAGGTCCAGGGACGAAGCAGGGACGTCCAACGGTTCGCCCAGAGTGTTGAAGACGTGACCCTTGGTGACATCTCCCACCGGGACGGTGATCGGGCCGCCGGTGTCGGTCACCTCCGTGCCCCGCACGAGGCCGTCCGTGGGCTGTAGCGCGATCGCCCGGACCACGTCGTCCCCGAGGTGCTGGGCAACCTCGAGCGTCATCTTCTTGGCGACCTCGGGCAGGTCGATGTCGAGGGTGAGCGCGTTGAACAGCTCCGGCATCGAATCGCGGCTGAACTCGACATCCACGACTGGCCCGATGACCCGAACAACGCGGCCGGTGCCAGCGTGATGCTCGCTCGGACTGACGATCTCGTCGGCTATGGTCACCGCTCACTCCTCCGTGATGTGCTGTTCGCGCGAGCGCACCTGCACCCCACGAAAACGCTCCGCGTTTTTGTGGAGACCCCGCCTCTCGCTCGCTGATGCTCGCTACGGTGCTGGCTCACTCGTCACTCCCTCTCGTGGCGAGTGCGTCGGCACCACCGACGATCTCGCTGATCTCCTGCGTGATCTCGGCTTGCCGGGCTTGGTTGGCGAGCCTCGTGTACGTCTTGATGAGCTCGTCAGCATTGTCGGCCGCTGACTTCATCGCCCGGCGGCGTGATGCGGATTCGGCCGCCGCCGCGTCCAGCAACGCGGTGTAGATGCGGGTGTTGATGTACTTGGGCAGCAGGGCGTTCATCAGCTCATCCGGGTCCGGTTCGTACTCGTACGCCGGCAACGGCCCCTGGTAGTCAGCGGCCTCGGTTTCTTCGACGACGAGGGGCGCGATGCGCAGCGCCACTGGAGTCTGCGTCAGCATGGATCGAAACTCGGTATAAACGATGTGCAACTCGTCGACACCCTGGACGCCCTCGGCCCCAGCGATGCCCTCGACGTCGTCCGCCCCGGCAAGAAACGCTCTGACCAGCGTGTCGCCGGCTTCTCGGGCATTGCTGAATGCCGGTTGCTCGGAGAATCCGGTCCAGCTGGCAGCGATGGGTCGCCTGCGGAACGAGTAGTAGCTCACCCCCTTCCGGCCGATGACATAGAGGTCGGTTTCCTTACCCTCGCTCCGGAGCAACTCGACGAGCTCGTTGGTGGTCCGCAGCACATTGGCGTTGTAGCCGCCGGCCAAGCCCCGGTCAGAGGTCACCACAAGGACTCCCGCCCGGCGCGGGTTCTCCCGCTCCTCGAGCAACGGGTGGTCGAGATTGGCCGTGCTGGCCAGTGCCGTGAGGGCGTTCGTCAACTCCTGGGCGTACGGCTTGGATGCTCTCACCCGAGCCTGCGCCTTCGCGATCCGCGACGCGGCAATGAGCTCCATCGCCTTGGTGATCTTCTTGGTCGACTGCACCGCCTTGATCTGCCGGCGGTAGATGCGAAGTTGGGCGCCCATGACGAACTCAGCTACTCGGCGGCGGCGCGGGCCGGACGCGGGTCACGGTGTGCTTTCCGACATCTTCCGCACTCATGGCCTCGGCCTCGTCCTCGGCGGCAGCGATCTGCTCGGAGGTACGGAACTCTTGCTTGACCTCATCCACGGCCTTCTTCAGCTCCTCGACCGTGTCGTCGGGTAGCGTTCCGGTCTCCACGATCGTGTCGAAGATCTGCTTCGCGTTGTGCTGGATGTAGTCATGCAGGTCCCGCTCGAAGCGTCGAATGTCCGCCACCGGAATGTCGTCCAGCGCTCCGGTCGTGCCAGCCCAGATCGAGACGACCTCCCGCTCGATCGGGAACGGGCTGGACTGGGGCTGTTTGAGTAGTTCGACCAGCCGGGCGCCCCGATCCAGCTGCGCTTTCGAGGCCTTGTCCAGGTCGGAGCCGAATGCGGCAAAGGCCTCCAGTTCCCGGTACTGGGCCAGGTCGACCCGCAGCCGCCCGGCTACCGACTTCATCGCCTTGGTCTGCGCTGCGCCGCCGACGCGGGACACCGAGATGCCGACGTTGATCGCCGGACGCACCCCCGCGTTGAACAGGTCCGTCTCCAGGAAACACTGTCCATCGGTGATCGAGATGACGTTGGTGGGAATGTACGCCGACACGTCATTGCCCTTTGTCTCGATGATCGGCAGCCCCGTCATCGAGCCTCCGCCGAGGTCGTCGGACAGCTTCGCGCAGCGCTCGAGCAACCGCGAGTGCAGGTAGAACACGTCGCCGGGGTAGGCCTCTCGACCAGGCGGCCGACGCAGCAGCAGAGATACGGCGCGGTACGCCTCAGCCTGCTTGGTCAGGTCGTCGAAGACGATCAACACGTGCTTTGCGTCATACATCCAGTGTTGGCCGATGGCCGAGCCGGTGTATGGCGCGATGTACTTGAATCCCGCGGAATCCGACGCCGGAGCGGCAACGATCGTCGTGTACTCCAAGGCGCCGGCCTCGTCGAGAGTGCGACGCACGCCTGCGATGGTTGAGCCCTTCTGGCCGATCGCGACGTAGATGCAGCGCACCTGCTTTTTCGGATCACCCGACGCCCAGTTGTCTCGCTGGTTGATGATCGCGTCCAGGCAGACCGTCGTCTTACCCGTCTGCCGGTCCCCGATGATCAGCTGCCGCTGGCCGCGGCCGATGGCGGTCATCGCGTCGATGGCCTTGATGCCGGTGAGCAGTGGCTCGCTGACGTCCTGCCGCTGCACCACTGACGGCGCCTGCAGTTCCAGGACCCGTCGTTCGCTCGACTCGATCTCACCGAGACCGTCGATCGGATCGCCAAGCGGATTGACAACTCGGCCCATGAAACCATCGCCGACCGGCACGGACAGGATCTCGCCGGTTCGCTTTACTTGTTGGCCTTCCTCGATCTTGGACCCGTCACCGAGGACGACGATGCCGATTTCCCGCGCATCCAGGTTCAAGGCGACGCCGAGCGTGCCGTCGGGGAAGCGGAGCAGCTCGTTCGTCATGGCGCTCGGCAGACCCTCGACGATCGCGATGCCGTCGTAGGTCTCCGCGACGACGCCGACTTCTTCCCGCGACGCCTCGGGCGTGTACGTCGCGACGTACCCTTCGATGGCGCTGCGGATCTCGTCCGCGGAAATCGTCAGCTCTGTCATCTGCTCATCCTGTCTCGTACGTCGGAATCATCGTCATCTGCCGGTCAGCCAGCCACCGCATTGCGCGCTTGGGCCAGCCGAGTCGAGACGGTGCCGTCGATCACTTCGTCGCCGATGCGGATCATCAAGCCGCCGCGGACGGCCGGTTCAACCGCGGTCTGGACCGAGATGCGGCGCCGGAAATACTCGCTGAGCACGGCAATGAGCCGGCTCTCCTGAGCATCGGTCAACGGCACGGCCGAGATAACGCGCGCAATCGATCGGTCTCGCCGGGCCGCGGTGTCCTCGAGCAGCCGGCCAATGGCCGCGGCGATACCGTGCCGACGGCCGCTGCGGATCGCGTGCTCGAGCAGCAGCATCGTGATCGGAGTGACCTTGCCGGATACCAGGGTGCGCAGTAGTTGGACGCGTCGATCAGGCGGCTGTGCGGCCGAATCAAGGAGCGTCGTCAACTGGGGTTGAGCCTCGAGAATCCGCTCGAAGCGGAACAGCTCGTCCTCGATCTCTCCGAGTGACCCGGCTACCTCGGCGTCATAGAGGAGGACGTCATCGGCAGTTTGCTCGATCGAGTCGACAAGATCCCAGGGCGATGACCAGCGCTGCTGTACCGCGGTCCGGATGACGGCCATCGCGCTCGAACCGATCTTGTCCTGCAGGAGGGTCGTCGCGAGAGTCGAGCGTGCCTCGGGCGACATCGACGGGTCAGCGAGCGCGCGCCGCAAACGAGGCTGGGCGGTCAGCAGCACGCCGACCGCCGAGAGCTGCTCGGACAGCGCGCTGCGATCGGTCGAGGAAAGATCGGAGATGCCTTGCTCTACCTCGGCCCGCAACGTGTCGAGCGACGCGCGGCTGACTCCGCGGATCATCTCGCCTGCTCCGCAGCGTCCTGCCGCTCGAGGTCGGCGATGAACGAGTCGACCGTGGCGCTCACCTGGGCGTCATCGGCAAGTCGTTCCCCGACGATCTTCTCCGACAGCTCGACGGCGAGGCTGCCGATCTCCTGCCGCAGCTCGCGGACGACCTGGCCGCGCTGAGTCAGCAATTGCTCGTCGCCGCGAGCGACGATCCGCGCCGACTCCTCCTGCGCTTGAGCCCGCAGCTCCTCGACGATTCGCTGCGCCTCGGCGCGGGCGTTCTCGCGGATCTGCGCCGCTTCGCCGCGGGCGTCGGCGAGTTGGTGCTGGTAGTCCGCCAGCGCCTGGGCTGCCTCGGCTTGCGCGGCCTCGGCCCGGGCGATGCCCCCTTCGATGGTGTCCTTCCGCTGCGCGAAAGTCGCCTCGAAACGAGGGACGACGTACTTCCAGATCAGGTAGTAGAGGATGCCGAAAATGATCAGCACCAGGATGATCTCGGAGAGATGCGGAACCAGGGGGTTCGGCTCCTCCCCGGCTGCCAGGTTGTTGAGTGTCATGGCGGACCTCTGGCCTCGGTCGGGAACTTTGGGCTATGGCTTGAGAACGAAGGCGAGCGCGATGCCGATAATGGCGAGGGCCTCGGCGAGAGCGAAGCCGAGGATGGCGATCGGCTGCAACCTGCTCTGCATCTCGGGCTGGCGCGCGGTGCCGCTGATGTACGCGGCGAAGATCAGGCCGATACCGATACCCGGGCCGATGGCCGCGAGACCGTAGCCGACCATGTTCAGAGTGCCACCCATGGGGTTTCCTTTCGTTGTCAGTCGCGGGCGCGACTGGTGATGCCGGGGATCCGAGATGGTTGGGACATGGGTCAGTGCTCTGCTGCTAGTGAACCTTGGATGTATGTCGCAGTAAGCAGGGTGAAGACGTAGGCCTGCAGAACCGACACGATCAGCTCCAAGAATCCGACCAGGATGCCGAGAAGGAACGACAGAATGCCGGCCGGCTTCACAAGGAACGAGCCCGTGGCGTCGAACAGCAGGTACGCACCACCGGTGGCGAAGAGCGTCAGCAGCAGGTGGCCGGCGAACATGTTGGCGAACAACCGCAGGGACAGCGTGATCGGCCGGATGATCAAGTTCGACAGGAACTCGAGCGGCACCAGGAGCGGCAGGATCCACACCGGCACGCCCGACGGGACGGTCTGCAGCTTGAGGTAGGCGCCGAACCCGTGCCGGGCGATGCCCACGCCGTTGTAGACCACCCACACCATGCCAGCGAGTGCGTAGGCAAAGCCCGCGCGGGAGAACGGGGCGAACTGCAGGAACGGGATGAGCCCAAACAGGTTGTTGACGAGAATGAAGAAGAACATCGTCGTCAGCAGCGGCACGAAGCGCATATAGTCGCGGCCGCCGATGATGTCTTGGGCGATGCCGTTGCGAACGAAGCCGTAGGCCTCCTCCGAAAAGTACTGCGACTTCGACGGCACGATCGACATCCGGCGAGTTGTGATCAGGAAGAAGGCCGCTACGACGATCGCGCCCAGCAGGAGCAACAACGAACTCTTCGCCAGCAGTACCTGATTGCCGTTGAAGATGTCGGGAAACTCGAAATCCGATGGACCCGGTGACTGGAAACCGTTGCCAGCCGCGATTCCGACCATGCCGTCAAGGCTGACATGAGTCACGCGATCTCTCCTCGGTCGTCGTCAATCGGGCGGGGAGCGTTGTCGCTGTCGGTTCTGCTGTCGCTGCCTTTGCTGTCGTTTGTCGAGTCGTCGTGAGGTATCCGAGCCAGTTGTGCGAAGACCAGGTAAAGCCCGAACGCGGCGCCGATCACGATCCCCAGCGGAGCGAGGTAGTCGACGTGCAACCACCTGCCGAGCGCCCAGCCGGCGAGGCCGTAGAAACCGACTCCGGCTACAAGATAGCCGAATGCCGCCCACGGATCTGCACCGCCCTGGCCGCTATCCGACCGTGCTGACTTGGTGCCCATTCCGAGCGAACCTTACCGAGTACGACGCTCAATTCGAAGCATCTGGACGGGCGGCGCGGTACTGCTGCGCGACGCCCAACACGGCCGCGACGACGAGTCCAGTCGCGCACGCTTGGCCGTCGACCAGTCGGGGGCTCAGTAGCGCGGCGATCGCGGCCATCAGCACAACAACCGTGAGGTACGTGGTCATGGCCACGACTACCCCGAAGCTCGGCGAGGCGTCCGACGCCCGCCGTACGGCGGCCACGCTGACCTGAAAGATCGCGGTCGCCGCGGCGAGACCAGCCAGATAGCTCGTCGCGGCCCGGCCACCCTCGTCGGCCCAGATCCAGAAGACGATTGAGCCGAGGATCGCCACCGCGTAGAAAATCAGCCGCCCCCGTCGAGCCCACGTCATCATCGGGACGACCTCCCCGCGCCCACGCGGTGCCGCGGCCCCACCGCCGGTTGCCCCGATCGGTGATGAGAGAGCAAATCCGGCCGCGCGGACAGCACGATTCCGAGAACAACGAATACCGCCAGGCAGATCACCACGACCCAGGGCGTGCTCATGATCGACAGCGCGACGCCTCCGAAGGCCAGCAGGGCCGACCAAAAGTACAGCAGGAGCACCGCCCGAGTATGCGTGTGACCCATTTGCAGCATTCGGTGGTGCAGATGCTGCTTGTCCGGCGCGAACGGCGATTGTCCCCGGCCTACTCGCCGCACGATGGAGAGCAGCAAGTCGACGAGCGGTATCGCCAGCACGGCAACCGGGATGAGCAGGGGCAGGGCGAGCGGGATCGACCCGAGAAGCCGGCCAAACGTCTGGGGATCCGCGCTCGTCGTGGCGGTCGTTGCCGCCGCCGACAGCACAAGGCCGACGAGCATCGAACCAGAATCCCCCATGAAGATACGGGCCGGGGCGAAGTTGTGCGGCAAGAAGCCTAGGCAGGTACCGCCCAGGGCCGCGCTCAGCAGCACCGGGGCCGCCCACACGTCGGCCTCGCCAATGACCGCGAGGTGATAGGCGAATACGAAGAACGCGAGCGATGCGATCGCGGTGACACCGGCGGCCAGCCCGTCGAGCCCATCGATGAAGTTGATCGCGTTGATGGTCAGCACTGTGATCAGAATGGTGACGGGAATGCCGACATCCCGGCCGAGCACCAATGTCCCGGTGTCGCCCCAGGGAACATAGATCGCGGCTAGCTGAACTCCCCCAAGTGTGACCATGACGCCCGTGGCCGCGACTTGGCCGGCAAGCTTCGTCAGCGAATCCAGCTCGTACTTGTCGTCCAGCACTCCGATCGCGCAGATCATGGCTCCTGCGACCAGGACCCAGTCGACATTGGGCCCGGCGGAGAACGTCGCGCGCAGCGTCGGAAGCTGGTGCGCCATGAGTACCGCAACAGCGAACCCGCCGAACAGCGCGATGCCCCCCAAGCGCGGCGTCGCCACGGCGTGTACGTCCCGGTCACGAGGGCGGGCCACCGCACCCCATCGGATGGCGATCACTCGTGCGATCGGGGTCAGCAACAAGCTGCCTACCGCGGCGAGGCAGCAGACGAGCGCGTACTCCAGACTGGGATGCACCTAGTGTCCTGGTACTCCTCTGGGGGCGTCGGACGCACCGGATATCAGCAGGTTGGGGCGGCCCCACGGTACCGGTTCGAGCTGGGCTGTGGGCCTTTCGCTAGGACGGACGACCCGACGAGGTGCCTGCTCCGCCCTAGGCTACGACGGTCGAGGCAACCGATCGCACTGCATCGATGCTCACGGCCCCCTCTCGAAGCACCCGAGGCACGTCGGTCGTGACGTCGACAATCGTGGACGCGACGCCGACCGCTGCCGGCCCACCGTCCAGGTACACCTGCACGTCTTCCCCAAGCTGGTCGCGGGCAGCCTGCACGGTCACGGCCGGAGGCTGGCCGGTGCGATTGGCGCTCGACACCGCCATCGGCCCGGTGAGTTCGAGCAGCTCGAGCGCGACCGGGTGCAGGGGCATGCGCACCGCAACAGTGCCGCGAGCGTCACCCAGATCCCAATTCAGTGACGGCGCGTGCTCGACCACGAGCGTCAGGCCACCGGGCCAGAATGCTTCGATCAGGGCACGGGTAGTGGCTGGAACATAGCTCACGAGCCCGTCGATGGTGTCCCACGAGCCGACCAGAACCGGCACCGGCATGTCGCGGCCGCGACCCTTCGCGGCGATCAGATCGGCCACGGCCTGGGCATCGAACGCGTCGGCGCCGATCCCGTACACGGTGTCCGTCGGCAGCACGACGAGCTGGCCGGACTGCACGGTGCGCGCCGCGGCCGCGATGGCCGAATCGCGCAGATCCGGATCCGCGCAGTCGTATGTCACGCTCACGGGGGACCTCCTAGGAACATCAGAGTTCGAAGCTAGCGGTGAATCCAGCGCCCGGATTAGGGATCACGACGTAGTCCTCAGTCGCAGACATCGGCTGGCCGTCGACAGTCACATCGGGCGTCGCGCCGTGGACGAACAGCCGGAATTCCCGGCGCGCGAACTCGGGAAACCCGCGACCTGACACGTCGGCCCGCAGCGTGACCGACGAGCCGCGCCGGCTGAGCTCGAACGTCGTGCGGTACATCGCCCCGTCCTGGGCGGCGATCGTCAGACCGTCGTCCTCCTGCAGGAAGGTCCGATGGGCGCCGTCCGCGTCCGGGACGAACAGATGTAACTCCACCGCCGTCGGGTGATAGTCCGTGCTGGGCGGAGCCTCGGGCCACATCGGGATGACCGCACCGCCGCGCGCATAGAGCGGGATCCGATCCATCGGCGTCGGGACTAGGACAAACTGACCCCCACTGACCCCCTCGCCCGAGTACCAGTCGTACCAGCGTCCACTCGGGAGATAGACATGCCTGGCGGTCTGGCCAGGGGTCGTGATCGGCGCAACGAGGAGATCGGCACCGAGCAGGTACTGGTCGTCGACGTCGCGCACGGTCGGGTCGTACTGGTAGTCGAAGACCAATGGTCGCTGGATGGGCGCGCCGGTTTCGGCGGCATGCAGGAATGTGCCGTAGAGATAGGGCATCAGGCGATAGCGTAACCGGATCGCGGCGCGCACGAGCTCCTGGACAACCTCGCCCCATGACCAGGCGTATTGGTCGACATTGCCGATCTCGGAGTGGTTTCGGCAGAACGGCGTGAGCGTGCCGTATTGCATCCACCGGAGAAACAGCTCCGCGTTCGAGCTGCCCTGGAAGCCCCCGATGTCGGCCCCCACGAACGGCTGGCCGGACAGTCCGCAGCCCATCCCCATCGGCATGCTGACCCACAAGTGATCCCAGCGCGACTGGTTGTCTCCGAGCCAGTTCGCGGCGTACCGCTGAATGCCGGCGAAGCCGGCACGCGAGAGCACAAAGGAGCGCCGCTCCGGCATCGCCTGCCGGAGGCCAGCCGACGTGCCCATCGCCATCAGCAACGCGTACTGATTGTGGTAACGCTCGTGCGAGCAGCGGCCTCGGTCGAAGCGCATCCGGTGCGGCGGAATGCTGCCCGTCGAGGGCTCGTTCATGTCGTTCCAGATGCCGGCCAACCCCGACTGCACGTGGGCCGCGTTCAGCTCTCCCCACCAGGTACGAGCTTCCTCGGTCACAAAATCCGGAAATGCGGTATCACCGGGCCAGACTTGGCCTATGTATAGATCACCGCCCTCCGTCCGGCACAGCGCATCGCGTTCCCGCGCCTGATCGAAGACCCAGTAGCCCGGTTCATACTTGATTCCTGGGTCGACGATGGTGATCACCCGAAAGCCAAGATCGGCTAATCGGGAGAGCATCGCGCTTGGATCGGGGAATGCCGTGCGGTCCCAGGTAAAGACGCGGTACCCGTCCATGTGCTCGATGTCGAACCAGAACGCGTCGCAAGGGATATCAAGGTCGCGATGTCGCGCCGCCAGCGCTTCAACCGCGTCCTGGGTGTAGTCGAACCATCGGCACTGGTGATACCCCAATGCCCACAACGGCGGCGGCGCGATCCGCCCGGTAAGCCAGGTGTAGCTCGAGAGGATGTCCCTCATGTTCGGACCGGCGAAGACGTACTCGGTGTACTGGCCGCCCGCGAACTGCACACGATAGGTGTCCGGCTGCGTGAAGTCGTAGTGGCCGCGATAGCCGTTGTCCACAAACGAAGCCGCCATCGTCCCGGTCGGGTAGGTCTGGTGGTAGAAGAATGGCACCGCCACGTAGTAGGGATCCCATTCCACGCTCGTTGGGTCCGCGCGCGGATCGTCGGCCGGGCGCCCGCTCGCGAACTCCCGGGCCGCGTGCGGATCCAGCACGTCGGTGTTCCACAACGTGAAGTCCCGGCCCTTGCGATTGTGCCGGCCCGTCTTCTCCCCCAGTCCGAAGATGGCGTCCTCTTTGCGGCAGCGCCGGCGGAGGGTGAACGCGTCGTTCCGCGTCGCGTAGGGCCAGCAGCGACCGTCGGCGTCTGTCGCTGTCTCGATCACGGCACTGCCATCGGGGCGGTGCACGTCCAAACGGAACGGGTCCAGTCCCAGGGTCACAGTCATCGCTGAGGTGCCGATTCGCACCGCGTCGGCCGCATAGTCCACGGCGAAGTCCACCATCTCGGCGAGCGGGTCGACGCATACCGCGAACGTCGGCGCATCGTCGAAAATCCCGCCCCGGCTGATCTTGAAGCGAACCACGTCGTTGCGAACGACGTCGATGCGCAGCTGCTCGCCGGGCAATTGCGCGAGCACTCCACGCTCGGTGCCGCGCACGGAATCGACCCGCTCGAAACGCATATAGCCATCGGTGTCGATCACCGGCTCACCCTCCCACACCGGGCCGGCAAGCAACTGCTAGCTGGCGCAGGGCACTAGTGGCGGTCAGCTACCGGCCACGTTCGCTCAGCGGTCACGTAGCGAGGGCGACCGGCGAGATCCCGGTGGTCGACGACCTGGCGCCAGCCATCATCGCCCGAGAGCAACGCAGTGATGGCCGTGCCCTGCTCGGTCACCGTGCTCTACCGACAGCACGGCCCCGGAGCGGAGCAGCCGTCTGGCCGTTGCGACCACGGCGGGCAACACGGCAAGTCCATCCGGGCCCGCGAACAGCGCGTCAGCCGGGTCATGGCGCACCTCCGGATCGACATCCTCGTCACTCGCCACATATGGCGGATTGGCCAGCACCGCGTCGACCCGGTCGGTCAGCTGAGGCAGTAAGCCCGGATCGGCCACGTCCGCCGCAACGACCTGGACATCGGAACCAGCACAATTTCGCCGGAGCCAATGGAGCGCGCTGGGTGAGCGCTCGACGGCATACACCGTCGCCGAAGGCACCTCGTCGGCTACGGCGAGGGCGAGCGCACCCGAACCAGCGCACAGGTCGACGGCGACCGGATGGGGGCTGGCGCGCAGTACTGGGAGAACGGCGTCCACCAGCAACTCGGTCTCCGGTCTCGGCACGAACACGCCGGGTCCCACCGCTATCTCGACGTAGCGGAACGCGACGGTGCCGACGAGGTGCTGGAGTGGCTCCCGCGCCGACCGGCGGGCGACAAGCTCCGCGAACCGCACGGCCGTCTCGGCGTCGACCGTCTCGACAGCGGCCAGTCGGGTGCGCGGAACACCGAGAGCGGCGGCCAGCAGCTGTTCAGCATCCGCGCGGGCCGCAGGTACACCCGCGGTCGAGAGCGTCTCGACGGCGACCGTGAGCAGGGTGCGGGGAGCGGTCACAGGGCTGGTTCTCCGCGCAGCAGGGCCGCGGTATCGGCCTCAGACAGGGCATCGATGACGTCGTCAAGGGCGCCGTCGAGGACCTGGTCGAGGTTGTAAGCCTTGAACCCCACCCTATGATCGCTGATCCGGTTCTCCGGAAAGTTATAGGTGCGCACTCGTTCCGAGCGATCGACGGTGCGCACCTGAGACCGGCGGGCGTCGGCCGCGGCGGCATCGGCTTCCTCCTGAGCCGCCGCCAGCAGCCGAGCCCGCAACACCCGCAGGCCCGCCTCCCGGTTCTGCAACTGGCTCTTCTCGTTCTGCATCGACACCACTGTTCCCGTCGGCAGGTGAGTGATGCGAACCGCTGAATCGGTCGTGTTGACGCTCTGCCCTCCTGGTCCAGATGAACGGAACACGTCGACGCGCAAGTCGTTCGGATCGAGTTCGACCTCGACCTCCTCGGCCTCGGGGAACACGAGGACGCCCGCAGCCGAGGTATGAATCCGACCCTGCGACTCGGTCGCAGGGACCCGCTGCACTCGGTGCACGCCGCCCTCGTACTTCAGACGCCGCCACACGGCCTGGTCCGGCCGGCGCGCCCGCACGGCGACGGTCGCGGATTTGACCCCGCCGAGGTCGGTTGCCTCCAGGTCGAGCACGTCGAAGGCCCAGCCTTGCCGCTCGGCGTACCGGGTGTACATGCGCAGCAGGTCACTGGCGAACAACGCCGACTCCTCACCACCCTCGCCGGCCTTGATCTCGAGAATGACGTCTTTGCGGTCGTTGGGGTCTTTGGGAAGCAGCAGCTCGCGCAGCTTCGCTTCCGCGGCGTCGACCTGGGCCCGCAGGCTCACCGCTTCGTCGGCGAAGGAGTCATCCTCCGCCGCAAGCTCCAGCGCGGTGCGCAGGTCGCCCTGTAGCCGTTGCACTTCGGCCGCTGCGGCCATGATCGGCGACAGCTCGGCGTAACGGCGCCCGAGCGTCCGAGCCCGAGCCTGGTCGGCATGCACGCCTGGATCGGCAAGCGCACGTTCCACCTCATTGTGCTCGGCGGCAAGGGTCGCCAGGACGCCGTCGGCGTCGGCCTGATCGATCATGTCCTGTCTCCTTCCGCTCCGGCATCGCAACATGAGTCAGCGCCCGCGGCCGGACCGGGTGGCCTGGCTGCGGGCGCTGCGGAACGCTAGGAGTTGGTGCTGCGGACGCGCTTGCCGTAACGCTTCTCGAACCTGTCGACGCGCCCGCCGACATCCAGGATCTTCTGCTTGCCCGTGTAGAACGGGTGGCAGGCTGAGCAAATGTCTGCGTGGATGTGACCGGATTTCGCCGTGCTGCGGGTGGTGAACGTGTTCCCGCAGGAACACGTCACCTCGGTGACGACGTAGTCCGGGTGGATACCGGTCTTCATTGGATGGATCCCTTCTCGTGGCCGCCGGGTCGCCGAGCCACGATGGTGGACTCGACGTGAACCGGAACCGGGTCTCGTACCGTTTCAGTCTGCCAGCCGACGGCCAGACCGACCAAAACCGACCGCTGAAACAGCTCCGCGGCGGGGGATATTCCCTCGTCGCGGAGCTGCAGGTCGGCCGCTTGGTGGATCAGCCCTTGACGCCACCTGCCGTCAGGCCGCTGACGATGCGGCGCTGGAAGAGGAGCACCACGATGATCAGCGGGATACGGTGATGACGACGCCGGCGGCCATCGTCTGCGTGTACGGGATGACGTGCGGGCCGGCGGTGAACTTCGCCAGCGCCACGGTCGGCGGCGCGACGTTGTCGTTGCCGTTGTACAGGACGCTGGACAGCAGGTACTCGTTCCAGACCGCCGAGGAAGATCAGGATCGCGGTCGTGAACAGCGCCGGCGCAGCCAGCGGCAAGATCACCAGCCGGAACGCCTGCCCCGGTGTTGCCCCGTCGACCCGGGCTGCCTGTTCCAGCTCCCACGGCATGTCCGGTGAAGAAGCTGGTCAGGATGAACACCGCGAACGGGAGGGCACCGGAGATCTGCGGCAGGATCAAGCGCCTGGTAGGTGCCCAGCCAGCCCCAGTCCGAGAACAGCTGGAACAGCGGCGTCAGGATGGCGACGCCCGGGAACATCGATGCCGCCGAGGATCGCGCCGAGGATGAGGTACTTGACGCGGAATTCGCAGCCGGGCCATCGCGTAGGCCGCGAAGACACCGACGGCCATCGCGAGCACCGTGACGCACACTCCGATGATGACGCCGTTGACCAGCGACCGGCCGAAGTGGTTGTTGGTCGTGTTGAACGCGTACTTGAAGTTGGACAACGTGAGGTGGTTCGGGACACAGCGTGGTGTCGAGCGCGTAGTCCGGGTCCCGGAAGGACATGACGAGCATCCAGTAGAACGGCGCCAGACACCACACCAGGATGATGACGATGCTGGCATAGCTGCCAATCGACGCCCCACGGGAACGCCCGCTTCGGCTGTTCGACGGTGGCCTCGCCGGACCGGTGGCAGTGGGAGCCTGCACTGAGCTGGTCATCGCACTACCTCCCTTCGCCTTCGGCGCCGGTCTCGGCATGATATTGGCCCCTAAGAGCTTCACCAGCACGAACGCGCAGGCGAAGATGAAGATGAAGGTGATCGTCGACAGCGCCGACGCCGAGTTGAGGCCGGACTGGATCTGCTTCACCACCAGGATGGACAGGGTCGACGTGCCGTTCGCGCCACCGGTGAGGATGGCCGGCAGGTCGTACATGCGCAGCGTGTCGAGCGATCGGAAGATCAACGCGACCGCCAGGGCCGGCTTGACCAACGGCAGCGTGATCCGCCAGAACCGCTGCCAGGCGGTGGCGCCGTCGACCTTCGCCGACTCGTAGAGCTCATCCGGAATGCCCTGCAGCCCGGCCAGGATGAGCAGGGCCATGAACGGCGTCGTCTTCCAGGTGTCGGTGATGACGATGGCGATCCGGGCCGGCCACTTCTCCGACCACTGGATGTTGGTGCCGAGGATCTTGTTGAGCGATGCCGCCCGGGTCGTAGATGACCTGCCACAGCTTGGCGCGTGACGGCGGTCGGGATCGCCCACGGGATCAGGATCGCGGCGCGCACGACGCCGCGGCCCTTGAACGCCTTGTGCATCATCAGCGCCATGATCATGCCGATGACGGTCTCGAAGGCGACCGTCACGACGGTGAACCCGACCGTCACTCCGACCGAGCCCAGAATTCGGAGCCGAGCGTGCCGGGCGGGCATTTGACCGTGCCGCCGCCCGGCGTCGGGCATTGCTGCAGCAGCCAGGTCTTGTAGTTGTCGAATCCGGCGAATTGACCGCCCTTGTTGAAGAAGCCGGTGGCCGGATTCAGGCCCGGGTCCTTCTGGAACGAGTCGATGATCGCCTTGACGATCGGATACCCGACGATGAGGGCCAACAGCAGAACGTCGGAGTCATCAGGAAGAAGGCCAGCCGACCCTCGCCGGTGGCGATCTTTTTCCGGCCCTTCTCCGGCCGATAGCCTTCTGCCAGCTCCTTTTCTTCAGCTAATGCTTCTTGTTCGACTCCCCCAGGCACAGATTGCATGTGTGACATGGAGCCTCCTCGGGCTACCGACGTCCCAGCGGATCGGATTGTAGGCGCCTCAGTGGGACGCGCTCAGAGCGCGTCCCACCGAGGCCGGCCTGGGGTGCGGCTCAGCCGCCGCCGCTGGCCGCCGAGTTGATGGCCGCCTGCAGGTCCTTCAAGGCCTGCTCACTCGACTTCTGCCCTGCAGCGCCGCGTAGACGTTGGTCTCGATCGCCTTGGTGACTGCCGGGTAGAACGGGGTGACCGGGCGCGGGACCGCGGTCTGGATGCTCTTGCAGCAGGATCGGCAGGTACGGGAACCTTGGCGACCAGCGTCGGGTCGGAGTAGAGGGCAGTCACGACCGGCGCCAGCGACGCCTGGGTGAGCATGTACTTCTGCACCTCGTCGGACTCGACGAACTTCATGAAGTCGAGCTCCGTCGCCTTGTGCTTGCAGTAGGTGCTCATCGCCCAGCTGTGCCCACCGAGGCTGGACGCGCCGGGCGTGTCGCCGGACCGGAGTCCGGGCAGCGGCGCGATGCCGAACTTGCCGATGACCTTCGAGTTGGAGGCGGTGTTGAGGATGGCGACGCGCGTACGGCCACTGCCGCATGAACACCAGCTTGCCGGCCTGGAAGGCGTTGAGGCTCTCCGTCTCCTGGAAGCCGATGGCCTCCTTGGGGATGTAGCCCTGCTTGAACCCGTTGACCAGGAAGTCGAGGCCCTTCTTCGCCTCGGGAGTGTCGACGTTCGGCGTCTTGCCGTCCTCCTTGACGAACGACGCCGCCGGCGGTGTTGATCGCCTCGGCCGCGTTGACGTCAGACCCTCGTAGTTGGCGAACTGACCGGCGTAGCAGTCCATGCCCGGCCGTCGCCTTCGGGCAGTCGGCGATCATCTCGTCCCACGTCTTCGGTGGCGTCGGCACCAGGTCCTTGCGGTAGTAGAGCATGCCGCCGTCAGAAGTCGAAGGGAGCGGCGAACAGCGTGCCGCGCGTACGTCGCCGCCTTGACGGTCGCCGGCAGGAGCTTGCTGGTGTCCATCGCGTACTGGTCCTTCAGCGGCTGGATCCAGCCCTTGCGCCGCGAACTGCGCGGTCCAGATCACGTCGACGCTGACGACGTCGTAGTTCGGGTCCTTGGCCTGGAAGTGCTGCTGCAGGTCCTGCAGCTGGTCGTCAGCCGAGTCGGACTGCTGCTTGAAGGTCACCTTCTCGTTCGGGTGGTCCTTGTTCCACATCTGGGCCAGGGTCGGGAGCACGTTGCTGTTGTCCTTGCCCTGCACGACCGTGATCGGCCCGCGCTCGCCGGCGCTGCCACCCCCGCTACCTCCGCTGCTGCTGCTGCCGCCGCTACTGCTACACGCCGCCGCAAGACTGGCCACGACAGCCGTCGAGACAGCGACTGCGGCGATGTTCCGATATCGCATCCCGCGCCCTTTCGTCGTCGGTTGGGACCGCAAGCGGCTGGCACCGCTTACACCGACATGCACGATTTCACCCGCAGGACGAATTGGATAGATGCGCAGGCCAGCGATACCCAACCGTTACCTAGCTGACCCCGCCTTGAGAGGACATCGTGGCCATCCGGTTATCCCAGCAGCGATATAGGCGATATGACCGATTTAGTCGGCTGAGGGTTTCGCCGGTCGGGGTTGTGGGATGGCTCAGTCCTGGCCCGGCGTCGTCTTGGCGATCTGCATGAGGAACTCGACGTTGGTCCGGGTCTTCTTGAGCCGGTCGAGCAGCAGGTCGATGGCCTGCTGGGGGTCCAAGGCGTGCAGGACCCGGCGCAGCTTGATGACCACCGCCAGCTCGTCCGGCGAGAGCAGGATCTCCTCCTTGCGGGTAGAGGACTGATCCACATCGATGGCCGGGAAGACCCGCTTGTCGGCGATCTTGCGATCGAGCTTGAGCTCGGCGTTGCCGGTGCCCTTGTACTCCTCGAAGAACACGGTGTCGCCCGCGGAGCCGGTCTCGACGAGCGCCGTCGCGAGGATCGTCAAGGATCCGCCGTTCTCGATGTTGCGCGCCGCGCCCAAGAATCGCTTGGGCTGGTAGAGCGCGGTCGAGTCGACTCCGCCGGAGAGGATCCGGCCACTCGCCGGCGCGGCCAAGTTGTACGCCCGGCCGAGGCGGGTGATCGAGTCGAGCAGGACGACGACATCGTGCCCCAGCTCGACGAGGCGCTTCGCTCGCTCGATGGACAGCTCAGCAACCATCGTGTGGTCTTGGGGACGCCGATCGAACGTCGACGAGATGACCTCACCCTTCACCGAGCGCTGCATGTCGGTGACTTCCTCTGGCCGCTCGTCGACGAGAACCACCATGAGGTGGCATTCCGGGTTGTTCACGGTGATCGCGTTCGCGATCGCCTGCAAGACCATCGTCTTGCCGGCCTTCGGTGGCGAGACGATCAGCGCGCGCTGCCCCTTCCCGATGGGCATCACCAGATCGATAACCCGGGTGGTGAGCACGTGGGGCTCGGTTTCCAGCCGCAGGCGGGACTGGGGGTACAGCGGGGTCAGCTTGGTGAACTCGACGCGGTTCTTGGCCGCCTCCGGGTCACGCCCGTTCACCGTGTCCAGGCGGACCAGCGGGTTGTACTTCTCGCGGCGCTCGCCGTCGCGGGGTTGTCGGATCGCGCCGGTCACGGCATCGCCACGACGCAGACCGAAGCGGCGGACGTAGGAGTTGGCGACGTAGATGTCCTCCGGACTTGCGAAGTAGCCGGCAGTCCGCACGAACCAGGTGTTCTTCTCCTCGATCGCGTCGAGGATGCCTGCGACCGGGATGAGGACGTCGTCCTCGGACACGGTCGGCTCGGTATCCGGGCTGCTGCCGCTCGACGACTGGCCGGATCTGTCGCGGTTGCGGCCCCGGCGATCGCGATAGCGCCGGCCCCGCCGGCGACCGCCGTCTCCGTCGTCCTCGCGTTCACTACTTTGCTGGCCGGCCCCGCCAGCCAGCTGGCCAGACGGTGGCTGACCCCCGGGCTGCGAGCCGCGCGAGCGCGCATGGTCATCCGCCGGAACGGACCGCTCCTGCGGACCGGTGCGCCGATCCGGGCCGCCGTTGACAGCCGCCGGCGGCGACTCCGGCGCGGACGGCGGTGCGGTTTCCGCAAGGAGGACAGCTGGTACGGCCGTCTCGCCCATCGGCAACACCTGTGGGGGAATCGTCACCGAATCGGTGGCATGGCCGTCGGCCGATCCCACCGTGGTTTGCCGATTCTGAATGGCGGCCACAAGGTCGCTCTTGCGCATTTTGGTGGTGTTGATGCCCAGGCTAGCCGCAAGTTGCTGCAGCTCGGGCAGGAGCATCGACGCCAACGAGGCGCCTTTCCGGCGCGTCCCGACCGGCTGCGAGCCGGTACCGGAGGTGACCCGCGTCGGCTCCTGGGTGTCTGTCACGGTGATATTGGATCCTTCCGAGGTGGTTCGCTGATCGTCCGCGAACCGGTGGTAGGCCGGCTTGGCTGCAGCCGGTTGCGCTCCCCGAGCGCCTAGCGCGCCGGGAAGTTCGGTGGAAACGTCAATCCGTCGTTCGCACGACCCGCTTGAAGGGGGTGGCGTCGGGGCTGACAGTCACGAGCGTAACCGCTCTACTCACCCTCGGCAACAATGGGGCGCGCTCAGATGTTCCCGTGTCTACTCTAAGTTTTGCCATTGATTTTCTGCTCGCGTGGTGCAACGACCTGCGCGCCACGCAGATCCACGGCCAAGGTTAGCGCGCGCCAGCCCGATGGCGTGCCGGCAATGACCCGCGCGACTTCAGCATCGTCCCGGGCCAGGACGAGAACTGTCGGCCCCGCCCCGGACAGCACTGCTGCCGCCCCGCCCGCGCGCAGGGCCGCGACGAGCGCAGCCGACTCCGGCATCGATGCAGCGCGATAGGGCTGGTGCAATCGATCCTCGGTTGCGGCAAGCAGGGCACCCGCACCGCCGGGCGCTCCGGCCAGCGCCGCCATCAGCAGCGCGGCTCGGGCGGCCGTGCGCGTCGCGTCCGCGTGCGGCACCTGGCTCGGCAGAAGACCGCGCGCCAGGCGGGTCGAGGATGGCGTCGGCGGCACCAGCGCGACCGGTCGGATCGCGAGCCCGATTGGCACCCGCAGCGCGGCTATCTCGCCGTTGTCGGACCAGGCAACGCACAGGCCACCCAGCAGGCACGGTGCGACGTTGTCGGGGTGTCCCTCGAGGTCGGCCGCCAGCTGCAACGCGCTGACGTCCGGCAGCGCCGCTGCTCCGCCGGCAACGATCGTGCGGGCTAGCAGAACGCCGGCGACGATGGCCGCTGAGGACGATCCCAGACCGCGGCCGTGCGGGATCCGGTTGACGCACTGCAGGGCGATGCCCGCGGGTTGGCACTCGAGCCGGTCGAACGCTGCCCGCATGGCCCGGACCACGAGGTGCGACTCGTCCCTCGCGACGGTGCGCGCACCCTCGCCTGCTATCTCGATTCGCACCCCACGCTCGTCGTTGGCTCGCGCGACCACGTCGTCGTGCAGGTCCAGGGCCAGTCCCAAGGCGTCGAAGCCTGGCCCGAGATTGGCGCTTGTCGCCGGCACTCGGACGTGAACCCGGCCGGCATCGATCTCCATCGTCATGAGCGGGCCAGCACCGTCATGCGAGTCCGAGCTGGACGGCCGCGGCGTACCCGTCGACCGGGACGGTGACCGGCTTCGGTGCCCCCGAAATCGCCCAGTCCGGGTCCTTGAGCCCATTGCCGGTGACCGTGCAGACGACGGTGGAGCCGGAGGGGATCCGTCCGTCGCGTGCGGTCATCAGCAGCCCGGCGACGCTGGCCGCCGATGCCGGCTCTACAAAAACCCCTTCCGAACGGGCGATGAGCCGGTATGCCTCGAGGATTTGTTTGTCCGTCACCGCGTCGATCAGGCCGCCGGACTCGTCGCGGGCCTGCTCAGCCAGGGTCCACGACGCGGGGTTACCTATGCGGATGGCGGTGGCGATCGTGAGCGGGTGCAATACCGGCGCACCGATAACTATCGGTGCCGCGCCCGCCGCCTGGAAGCCAAACATGCGCGGAGCCAGATCCACGATGCCGTCGGCGTGGTATTCGCAGTAACCCCGCCAGTAGGCGGTTATGTTCCCGGCATTGCCGACCGGGATGCAGTGCACATCCGGTGCGCGACCCAGCCGATCGCAGATCTCGAACGCCGCGGTCTTCTGTCCGTCGAGCCGGTCTGGGTTGACGGAGTTGACCAGAGCCACCGGATACTCGATCGCGAGCTTGCGGGCCAGTTCCAGACAGTCATCGAAATTGCCGTCGACCTGCAACAAGCGGGCACCGTGGACGAGCGCCTGGGCCAGCTTGCCGAGCGCGATCTTGCCTTTCGGCACCAGCACCGCGCAGGTGATCCCAGCGCGTACCGCATAGGCGGCGGCGCTCGCCGACGTATTGCCCGTGGACGCGCAGATCACCGCCTTGGCCCCCGCCTCGACGGCCTTCGACATGGCGAGCGTCATCCCGCGGTCTTTGAATGAGCCGGTCGGATTGGCCCCCTCGACCTTGAGATAGATAGTGCATCCGGTTCGCCTGGACAGCTCCACCGCGGGAAGCAGGGGCGTTCCGCCCTCGAGCAGGGTGACGACCGGCGTGGCGTCGGTGACGGTCAGCCGGGCTCGGTACGCCTCGATGACGCCGGGCCAGAATGTGTGCCGCACCAGATGCTCGCCTACTCGGCCGGCATGCCCTCGACGCGCATGACGCTTGGCGTTCGCCGAATCATGGGCATCGCGGTTAGCCGATCGACGGTCCGGGCGAGGGCAGCGTCCGGGGCGATGTGGGTGACGAGGATGAGGGTGGCCGCATCGTCGCGGCCCTCCTGGCGAACCGTCTGAATGCTCACCTCTTCGTCCGCGAATGCCTGCGCGACAGCGGCCAGCACGCCGGGCCGATCAGCAACGTCCAGCGCCACGTGGTAACGGGTCATTACCTCTCCGATGAGCTGAATACGCAGCGCGGCATAGGCGCTCTCACCCGGGCCCCGCCCGCCGTTGCGGCGGTTACGAGCCACCGCCACGAGGTCGCCAAGCACCGCACTAGCCGACGGCGCGCCGCCGGCGCCCCGACCGTAGAACATGAGCGAGCCGGCCGAGTCGGCTTCCACGAAGACAGCATTGAATGCGTCACCGACGCCAGCCAATGGATGCTGCTGGGGAATCATGGTCGGGTGCACCCGCACGGCGACGCTGTCGGCCGTACGTTCGCAAATAGCGAGCAGCTTCACGACGCAGCCCATCGCCTTGGCGCTCGCGACATCCGCGGCGGTCACCTCTCCGATTCCTTCGCGATAAACGTCCGACGCCGTAACCCGGGTATGGAACGCGAGGCCCGCGAGGATCGCGGCTTTGGCGGCGGCGTCGAAGCCGTCGATGTCCGCAGTCGGGTCGGCCTCCGCGTAGCCGAGGGCAGTCGCCTCCGCCAACGCCTCGGCGAAGCCGGTACCGGTGGCAGCAGCCATGCGAGACAGGATGAAGTTGGTGGTCCCGTTGACGATGCCGATCACTCGTGTGATCCGGTCACCCGCGAGCGACTCCCGCAACGGACGTACCAAAGGAATGGCGCCTGCGACGGCGGCCTCGAAGTACAAGTCGACCCGCGCTCGGGCGGCCGCGTCGTGCAGCGTCGCGCCGTCCTCCGCCAGAAGTGCCTTGTTAGCTGTGACCACACTCTTCCCGGAGCGCAGAGCGGTGAGCAGCAATGTGCGCGCGGGCTCGATCCCTCCGATGACTTCGACGACCAGATCGACATCATCTCGTTCCACCAGTGATGTCGCGTCGGTCGTCAGCAGGTCAGCCGGCACGTCTGGGTGCCGTTTGGGCCGTCGCACCGCGACCCCTACGAGCTCCAACGGAAGTCCGATTCGGGCGGCAAGATCGTCGGCTTGGTCGTTCATGAGCCGGGCGACCTGCGATCCGACGGTCCCGCAGCCCAGCAGCGCCACCCGCAAGGCGTCACTCATGATTGAGCTCCGGCGATCGCGGCCATCCCGGCGTCGAGGCGCAGCAGGTCGTCCTGGGTTTCCCGTCGAACGAGAACGGTGGCGCCGCCGTCCTTGACACCGACGACGGGCGGGCGCGGCACATGGTTGTAGTTGCTGGCCATGCTCCGGCAGTAAGCGCCGGTGGCCGCAACGGCTAGGAGGTCACCCGGGCCGACATCGGCTGGAAGCCACGTATCGCGCACGACGATGTCGCCGCTCTCGCAGTGCTTGCCCACGACTCGGGACAGCTTCGGTTCCGCCGTCGACGACCGGTTGGCCAGGGCGCAGGTGTACTCGGCGTCATAGAGCGCCGTCCGGATGTTGTCGCTCATCCCGCCGTCGACGGATATGTAGGCACGGATTAGTCCGCCATCGAGACCGACCTCTTTGACCGTGCCGACCTCGTAGACGGTCACACCGCTGCGACCAACGATGGCTCGCCCCGGTTCGACGCTGAGCCGCGGCACTCGCAGGCCGGCGGCATCGCATTCACGATGCACGATCGCCCGTAACCGATCCGCAATGCCCGCTGGCGTCTGCGGATCATCGCTGCTCACGTAGGCAATTCCGAGCCCCCCGCCGAGGTTCAGCTCCGCCACCTCAACGCCGTGCGCATCCCTGACTCGGGCCGCGAGCTCCACGACGCGGTGAGCTGCGACCTCGAACCCCGACGTGTCGAAGATCTGCGAACCAATGTGCGAGTGCAGTCCGGCCAGTACGAGCGAATCGGCAGATAGGACAGCGGCGATGGCATCGTCGGCGGCCTCACCGAGAGCAAAGCCGAACTTCTGATCTTCATGGGCGGTCGCGATGAACTCGTGGGTATGTGCCTCGACGCCGACCGTCACCCGCACCAGAACCGCTTGGCGCACCCCGGCCTCCCTCGCGACCTCATTCAGGCGCGCGATCTCGGTGCCCGAGTCCACAACGATCGACCCGACCCCTGCGGCGACGGCCTGACGCAGCTCGGCGACCGACTTGTTGTTGCCGTGCACCCCGATCCGCTCTGCCGGGAACTCAGCGGCAAGAGCGACGGCCAGCTCGCCGCCGGTGCACACGTCCAGACTCAGGCCCTCCTCCGCGAGCCAGCGGGCGATCGTGGTACAGAGGAACGCCTTTCCGGCGTAGTACACGTTGTTTCCGGATGCGACCTCGAATGCGGACACGTAGTCCTGTGCGCGCCGCCGTACATCCGTCTCGTCGATCACGACCACAGGCGTGCCGTGCCGCTCGGCTAAATACGGTCACCGGGACACCGGCGAGCGTGATCTCGCCTCTGACCCGCTCGGCTGAGATCGGCCAGATCGCCGCATCGAGTTGGTTCAGAGTCCGCTGGCGCACCCGAGGGATGCGGTTCCGGCAGCACATCCGCGTGTCGCGGCCCCGCCGGGTGTGCAGACCTGCTCATCGTCCGACCTGGCTAGATCCGTTCCTTGTTCCGTTCACAGACGCTCCGGAGCGCTCACGCCGAGCAGCTGCAATCCGTTGGCCAGCACGGTACGAGTCGCTTCGTTCAGCCACGAGCGAGTGCGATTGGCTGTCGTGATGGGGTCGTCCCCCTTCGGCAGGACGCGGCACTCGTCCGTGTCATACCACCGGTGGTAAGTGGCCGCCAGCGATTCGAGGTAGTGCGCGACTCGGTGCGGGGCGCGCAGTTCTGCCGCGGACGAGACGATCCGTGGGAACTCGCCGAGCGCACCGAGCAAGGCAGTGTCGGCCGGGTGATCGAGCAGGTTGGGGTCGAACTCGTCCAGCCCGATGCCGACGCCTGCCGCATTGCGTCGCACGTTGCTCGTCCGCGCGTGCGCGTACTGCACGTAGTACACGGGGTTGTCGTTGCTGTGCTTGACGAGCAGATCGAGGTCGATGTCGAGCACCGCGTCGGAGCTCGACCGTTCAAGTGCATAACGGGCCGCGTCGACGCCGACGGCCTCGACCAGGTCCTCGAGCGTTACGACATTGCCGGCCCGCTTGCCCATTCGAACCGGCTGGCCGTCCCTGACCAGGTTTACCAACTGCCCGATCAGCACTTCCACGACGTTCGGATCGTCGCCGAGCGCGGCCGCAGCTGCCTTGAGCCGGCCGATGTATCCGTGATGGTCGGCACCGAGCATGAACATGCACAGGTCGAATCCGCGCGCTCGCTTGTCCTGCAAATATGCAAGGTCGCCGGCTATGTAGGCCGGGCTACCGTCGCTGCGGATCACCACCCGGTCCTTGTCATCCCCGTAGTCGGATGAGCGCAGCCACCACGCTCCGTCAGCGAAGTAGAGCGCCCCGGATTCCTTGAGCTCGGCAACTACCTTGTCCACGGCGCCGGACTCATAGAGGGAGTTTTCGTGAAAGAACACGTCGAAGTCGACGCCGAAATCGTGCAGTGACTGCTTGATCTCGTCGAACATCAACTCGACGCCCTCGCGGCGGAATACCTCCTGAGCGTCGCCGCGCGGTAAGCCGAGGGCTTGCGGGATGATCACGGACCACGCGGGCGGCGATGTCGTGTATATACGCTCCGGCGTATCCGTCCGGCGGTATCACCTCACCGCGGGCACTGGCGAGCAGCGAGCGAGCGAATCGGTCGACCTGCGAGCCGTGGTCATTGAAGTAGTACTCCCGGGTCACCGCTGCTCCGTTGGCGCCGAGGATGCGGGCCAGCGCGTCGCCCACAGCGGCCCACCGAGTACCGCCGATGTGCAACGGGCCGGTCGGATTAGCGGAGACGTACTCCAGGTTGAGCCGCTGCCCGGCGAGGGTGTCGTTCCGCCCGTAGTTCGAGCCCGCTTCGACGACGACCCGAGCCAACTGACCTAGTGCGCTCGTCGACAGCCGGATGTTGAGGAATCCGGGGCCAGCGACGTCCACCGACTCGATGCCGGGCACCTGGCGCAAGCGCGTGGCAATGGCCTCGGCGATGTCGCGCGGAGTGCGGCCGGCGGACTTGGCGAGGCGAAGCGCGACATTGGTGGCATAGTCACCGTGGTCCGGATTGCGCGGGTCGCTCGATCAGCACGTCGGTGGGCGGCTGGACCGCCGAAGTCTCCCGCCTGCAGGCATGCGGAGACCGCTGCCTGGACGGCGGCCGACAGCTCCGCAGGGTTCACCCACAGAATGCTAGTGGGCGGTACACCGCAGGTTTGACGGCCACGGGAATCACTGCGCGGACATCGCTGGCGCCGTAGGGTCCGGGCTCACGGGCGGCCCCCAGGTTGTCCGCCTACACTCAAATAGTCACGCTCCCTGGTCGTGCCCGGTCATGGGAGGCCACAGAAGGCAGGTCCATGGCCCAGCGCAAGCCAACGTCGTCACGACCATCCGCCAAGACCGGCACCTCCAGCGCCCGTTCCGGACGCGCCTCGACCACATCGGCTTCGCGCCCGGAAGGCAAGCGTCCGTCGAGCGGACAACGGCCGGCGCCTCCGCGCAAACCAGGCAAGTCGATTGTCAACCAGAAGCAGCGGCCTTGGGGCTTGATCATCGCGGCAATCCTGGTCGTCGTCTTCGCCGCCGCGGTGGTCACCTACGCCGTGACCCGCAGCTCGACGGACACCGACCCTTATAAGCAGCCGGCACTGGCCGATGCGACCAAGATCAGCGGCGTGACCTACCGGGTGGAGCCCGATCACAACCACGTCCAGGGTGTGATCAAGTACGACGCCTCTCCGCCCGTCGGGGGCAACCACAGCCAGTACTGGGTGGACTGCACCGGAACTGTCTATCCCAATGCCATCGCCAACGAGAATGCTGTGCACGGCCTCGAACACGGCGCGGTCTGGATCACGTACCGGCCCGGCCTGCCCAAGGCTGATGTCGACACCCTGGCCAAGTATGTTTCGGGGCAGGACCGGATGTTCATGAGTCCGTACCCGGGTCTGAAGACGAACATCTCACTGCAATCGTGGGGCTATCAGCTGTTCCTCGACTCGCCGACCGACCCGCGCCTTCAGCAGTTCATCAACGCGTTGCGTTACAACCCGAAGACCACACCTGAGTACGGCGCGGACTGCTCGCAGCCAACCTTTAAAGCCCATCCGAGCACGTTTGGCAATCCGTTGTGGGCCCCAGCGACGTGACCGCAGTCGCGGACACCGAGGCGCCGGCTGAGCCGGATGAGGCCGCCGACTCGTCGCCGTCCGCTCACCGTGCTTCTCGTGTGCGTACTGGCCGTTGCTGCGCTCGTCATCGCTGGCACAACCGGATGGCTCGTCGGCTCATCGAGCAATGCACCGGCGACGGTTACGGAAAATTCGGTAGATGCTGGATTCGCGCGCGACATGTCCACCCATCACACCCAGGCCATAGAGATGGCCAACTATGCCCGTGATTACACCAGCGATCCGTCGATCAAGATCTTGGCCCGGGATATCGAAACCCAGCAATACTTTCAGCTGGGCGAGATGCAAGGCTGGCTCGATGTCTGGAATCTGTCGCGCACCTCGAGCGAGCCAGTAATGGCGTGGATGAGTGGCCACGAACAGCTCACCGCCGACGCTCTCATGCCTGGAATGGCCACTCCAGCCGAGATAAACAAGCTCGAGACGCTGACCGGCAAGGCGCTCGACATCTATTTCCTGCAGCTGATGCTGCGCCATCACCAGGGCGGGCTGCCGATGGCGCAATACGCCGCCGCGCACGCCACCGAGCCCTATGTCCGGCTGCTCGCGTCGAAGATGGTCGAGGCGCAAAGTCGGGAGATCATTCAGATGGAGCAGCTTCTCCGCCAGCGTGGCGCGACTCCACTCCCCGCTCCCCCTACCCACTGACTGACGCGGATCGACTTTCCAAGCGTCTGCGCAGGCAATCGGTGCCGCTAGGCGGACCGGAGTTCCGGGCTTAGCGACTGCTAGGCTGGCACCGGTTCGCACGGCGCCGCTACGGCGTTCTCCTGGTTGCGGCCCCCGTAGCTCAGGGGATAGAGCACCGCCCTCCGGAGGCGGGAGCGCAGGTTCGAATCCTGTCGGGGGCACCACTGTGATGTCTCGGGACACCGTGCACAGGTGTCTTGGGACATGGTTCACGGTTTGGGTTGTGGTTGGTAGTCGCGGCTGGGGTCGAGGAGAAGTTCGCGGAGTAGTTGGCCGTCGGTGGTGAGCACGCGGATGTCGCGGTTGTGGATCAGGACGAGGATGTCGGTGCCGGCGTGGCGGCGGCCGATGCCGATGTGGTGCAGTCGGCTGTTGTGCCGCAGGGTGAACACGCCGGAGGGGTCGATGCGGTCGTGGCGGATGCGCCAGTGGCCGGCGTGTAGCGGGGTGCCGGTGGGCACGGCTTTAGGTCGGGCGGTGTAGGCCTGGGCGGGGGTTCGCCGGCCGAGGGCCCGGTGGGGTCGTACCTGGTTGTAGTAGCGGCGGAAGGTGTCCAGTTGCGTTTGTAGCTGGCGGTGGTGGGCGCTGGTGGCTGCTGCTGCAGCCATTTCTTGAGGGTCTGGTGGAATCGTTCGACCTTGCCGCAGGTCTGCGGGTGGTAGGGCCGGGAGTGCCGGACGCGGATGCCACGCTCGTGCAGGGTGACCTCGAGGGCGACCCGCCCGTGGCCGCGGGATCGGCCGGTGAACACGGCGCCGTTGTCGGTGAGCAGGCTGGCCGGATTCCCGAAGGTCTTTGCGGCGCGCCGGAATCGGCGGTCGATGTCGGGGCTTTTGAACACCCGCCGGGTGTGGCTGTCCAGGCAGTAGCGGGAATGGTCGTCGAGTAGGTTGAGGATCTCGATGCCGGTGTCGTCGGCCAGCCTCCAGTGGGTGATGTCGGCCTGCCACCGCTGGTTGGGTTGCTCCGCGGCGAACCGCAGGTAGCTGCTCTTGGGCCGCTTGTGCGGCTGCGGGGTGACAAATCCGCGTTGGCTTAGGATCCGCCAGATCGTGGACACCGCCGGGGTGCTGCCGTGGCGTTGGGCGAGGTGAAACGCGATCGTCGCGGCACCGGCCTCATGCCCGCCCCGGTCGAGCTCCTTGCGGATGGCGATGATCTCCTCCTCGACCACGCGGGGGGTCTGCAACGGGCTGGTCAGCGGTCGCCGCGACCGCGGGTGCAGCCCCACGTCGCCCTCGGCCAGATACCGCTGCACCAAGGTGATCACCCACCGGCGGGACACGCCGTACCGCCGCGCGACCTCGCTCTTGCTCCGCCCCTCGACCAGCACCGCGGTCACGATCAGCTGCGGCATCCCCATCGCTCACCCCTTCACTCAGGTGTGAACGATGTCCCGCGACAGCTGTGAACGATGTCATGAACTCAGACACTGTCGGGGGCACCCCATTGAAAGGCCCGGATTTACTGGGCTGTAGTCTCTCCGCGCTTCGAGTCAAGATCCACGATTTCGGGTCGGGTACACAACGGGTACATATCAGCTGCCCGGGCGGCGGCGTCGAGACGGTCGGCGACGTCTTTCAATCGGTCGTCGAACAGGTGCCCGTACTGGTCGAGAGTCATCGTGGCGGACTTGTGGCCGAGCATTCCCTGGACGAGTTTCACGTCCGCGCCCGAAGCGATCGCGAGGCTCGCAGCGGTGTGCCGAAGCTCGTGAGGGTGCAGGCCCGGCATGCTCATAGCGGCCGCAGCGCGGTCGAAGGCCGCGCGCCGAAAGATCGGCGCCCTGGCCGCGGACCCCCGTGAAGACGAGGTCATCCGGCGCTCTGCCCTGGACATGCCTGGCGAGCTCTTCAGCGTCCGAGGGATGGGCCGTGGTCGACGTGGTGGATCGGGGCCGGGTCATTCCGCAGTGACCGGACCGGACTGGATGCTCGGGACGCCACCTGCTGGTAGGCGGCTGCCTGCTCGGTGACCCAACCGGTGTGGGCGTGCTGGAGCAGCGCCCCCGGGGCGGGGTGGCTGGTGATCGCCAGGTCGTTTGTGAGCCGCTCGATCCGTTGGTCGACGGATCGGACCCGGTGCTGGCCGACCTCGACCCGCTCGATGAGCTCGGAGAGCTGGCCGGCGGCGCCGGTGTCGTAGACGGGCAGGTGGGAGCGCTGCTGGAGGTTGCGGGGGTCTGGTGGCAGGCCGCAGCCGCCGCGTGGTACCGCTCGCGGGCCAGCACGGCGGCGCACAGCCGGGCGGCCGCGTCGGGGCGGGCGGCGGCGGCGAGCTGGCGGGCGGGCTCGTCGAGGGCGTCGGTGACCCGTTGGACGCGGGAGCCGAAGACGATCGGCCGGGCCGCGATCCGGCGCGGGTCGAGGTCGCTGCCGGCGAACACCGGTGACCAGGTCGCCGTCCAGGTGTCGAGGTGTTGTTGGGCGATGCGGACTCGGCCGCGGTGGATGCGCCGGCGGCCGCGGTGGTCGTCTCGGTCAGTACGAGGATCGCCTCAGTGGCCGCGTCGCCTTGCGCGCCGTAGCTAAGGCGGCCGTGATCAGCTTCTACGACGTTGTTCGCGTACCGCTCGAGGACGTGGCGAGAACCGGCGGCGTGCTCGTCGATGACGCGGGGTAGACCTGTGCTTGGTCGGTGGTGACCTGCACCCGGAGCCGGGCGGCATCTCAGCGCACGGGTGAAGAACGCTCGCGGCAGCGTCCTCGCGGCGCATCGAGACCAGAACATCGATGACCTGACCGTGCTGATCTATCGCGCGGTACCTTGCTCGGTCCAGTGACGTTCCGGCTGCCGGGACCGCTTGCCATCCAAGTTGCCCAGGTCGATGCCATGAGCGGCGGCTGGGTCGAGCTGGCCATAGGCGCCGGACGGTTGCATGCCGAGCGCGTCCCGTATGGCATTCCGTTTCCTGAGCCGCGGGAGCGGGTCGACCGACCGATCGAGCAGGTCGCCATCATCGACAGGTTATGCCGTAACCCCGCTCGGCAGGACCTATTCATTCGAGGGCCGCTATTACCGACTGACGGATTCGGCCGCCTTGCCCAGCCGGTGCAAAGCCGGGTCCGTCGATCATCATCGGTGGGCATGGCAGGAGCGGCAGCATGGAGCTCGCGGGCGGTGAGGATGATGTTGAACGCCGTTGGCCACAGGTGATCAACAGCGGGGCCCTTGTGGAGATGGTGCGGACTGTTTGCGGAGTATCACGCACGTGTTGTTAGACCTGGGGCAGATCCCCGGATCGTGTGCGCAAATCGCGTGGCTTTCCGCCGGTGCTGCTCGGGGTGATCTTTATCTGAGTGGGGGTGGCTTGCTGTCGGCGGTGGCGGCCAGGTTGGTGTCCCATCCGCAGATCAGGCAGGCGTGGCGGAATGCGGAGCGGGCGAACTCCAGCGCCGCCGCGCGGGGGTCGGCCGCGGCGCGGACGTCGTCCCAGTCGAGGATGTACTCGCCCAGGGTGTGGTCCCAGTGGGCAGCGGCCGGCGACAAACGTCCGTGTGCAAAGTTTGGCGGGGCGGGGTGAGCGAACGCGAAGAAGGCCGCTCCTGGGTGGCGAGTGTCTCCAGGCCACCAGCCAATCTCGATCGCTTGGGCGTCGGCTGCGTTGCGGATGATGAAGTCGTTCGACGGTGCGTCGGCCGGCAGGCCCGAGAAGAGCGCCACCGCCAGGTCGAACGTCCCCCACCACGCGTTGACCGGTGTCGACCGGCCCCGGAACGGTGCACGGAACGCCGCGAGGGTGAGCGCCGCCTGGGTGGCGGCAGCGAAATAGTCACCGACCCGCTCGGGGTCGTAGCTGGTGTGCTCGTAGTCCTGATCCAGGGAAACGGTCCACGGAACCTCCTGCGGCACCGGGTTGATCTTGACCGCGCCACCGACCCGGGCGACCGCGGCAAGCACCTCCGCTGTCACGTCTCCGACCGCGCGGTTCGGGGTGAGCGGAATCCGCTCGACCGGGCCGCCGCTGTGCTCCACCACCGCCTGGTGCGCGTGCAAGTCCAACGCCACGACCAGCGACCCGGACCCATCCGGCGCGGGCAGCGGTGCGGTCTCCCAGCCCCGCGCGGTCAGCCGCAGCGCCGCGTGCTGTAGCTGCGGCTCGGGGGGCGCCAGCCCCGCAGCGAGCTTGCCCAGCACTTGGGTATGCGCGTGCAGCGTGTCACACGTGGCAGCCCACCTGTCGTATGAAACCGCCGGCCAGCCCGCTGACATGGGCCGCTCCTTCCCCAGCTGGCGAAAGCCCCCGCGAACAGGGTGACCCGAGCTCGACAAGCTCGGCAAGCAGCAACGGCCGCACCTTCGACGCTGTGCCATCGCGCATGTGATCAGAACGACGAGGGCAGCGTCGGATTAACCCGGCTGGCCGCCGAGGGAGTCCTCGATGCCGGATACACCCACTTGAGCCTGGCGCCTTCACTTTTCGGTTCCGCTTATCGATCACGAAACGCGCCCCGCGGCGACGCACAATATAGGAGCCGTCCTTCGTCTCCGGCGACTTCAGCGAGCTTGGACCTCATCTTGTCCACCTCCGGCCCGCGCACCGGCTGTCCGGGTGTCTCCGCATTCCGGGCGGCGTTGTACGGTCCAGTGCAGTGTCTAGGCCTCTAGTGTGGGGGTCACCGATCGATCGTGTGTCCCGGGCTTCGGGAGAGCTACCAGTCAAACCTTGTTCTTCCCGCCTCTCCAATGGGCGCGGTTGCACCTTTGCACTAGCGAGTTACTGGAGTAGCTCTGGTGACTGACCGCGAATTGGGTCGTGGTCGCCACCGGAACCAGCCACGGTGTCGGCACCGCAGCTGCGCCTCGCACAAGCCGACGCATCGTGGTCCTCGCCGGCAGCGAGCCGAACACGACTCGCGCCGTTCACCGCGGTCGCGCGAGTGCTGTACAGCTCGCTGGTGGCAAACCCGCCCGTTGGTAGGCGACCAGGATGGGAAAAGGCGACAATACAACGCACCTAGGCTGCCCAATCCTGTGCACCAGGACGTTCGGTGGCCGTCGCCAGCTGCCGCGCGTCAAGATCGACGCGAGTCGGTTCGCACTCACGCATGGTCGCGGCAGTGTGAGGTTCGCGACGGCGCGGCCCGACCGGGCCGCGGTTCCCGGGGGGTTTTCGTTGACCAATTACTTGTTATGGAGTTTAGTAAGTCCCACGGGGCGAGGTCGCGTAATCGCGCGCTCGTGGTCATGGGGCCTACTGGAGTCGCCATGCAGATCAAGCGCCGTGTCAGTGTCGTTGTCGCCGCCGTAGTCGTTGGTGCGTTCGCTGTGGTCGCGGCCGCTGCGCCCGGTTCCGCGACGCCAGCGCGATCCGCGCTGGGGCCGTCAGTGTCGCCGGCTGATCGGGCGGCTGCGCTCCTCGCGCGGATGACGCTGGAGGAGAAGATCGCGATGGTGCACGGCGCCGGATACCCGGTGCCGTTCAATGGGGCCGGTTATGCCGGGGTCGTTCCGGGCAACGCGCGGCTCGGCATCCCCCCGTTGTACCTGGCGGATTCTCCGGTTGGCGTCGGCAACGGCTCTACTGGAGTGACCCAATGGCCGGACACGGCTGCTCTCGCGTCGACGTTCAGCACGTCGCTGGCCCGCAGCTACGGGTTGGCGTACGGCGCCGAGCAGGCCGGCAAGGGCAATAACGTCGCACTCGCCCCGACGGTCAACATTCTCCGCTTGCCGGTGTGGGGCCGCGCGCCGGAGACGTTCAGCGAAGACCCGTACCTCACCGCGCAGGCCAGCACCGCCGAGATCCGCGGTATCCAAAGCAATCACGTGATCGCCACCGTCAAGCACTTCGTCGCCAACAACCAGGAGATCTTGCGCAGCTCCATCAACGTGATCGCGACCCAGCGCACCCTTGCCGAGATCTACCAGCCGGCGTTCCGCTCGGCCGTGACGCGGGGCGGCGTTGGTGCGGTGATGTGCTCCTATAACCGCATCGGCGGCACATATGCGTGCGAGAACGGTGACGAGCTGACTGGGGTGCTGCGCGAGGCCTGGAACTTCGACGGATTCGTGATGTCGGATTGGGGCGCGCTGCACAGCACGGCCGCCGCCGCCAACGCCGGCTTGGACATGGAGATGCCAGGGGCCAGCAGTGAGACCAACCCGACGCCGATAGACCAGCTGTTCGGTTCCTACTTCAACAGCAAGCTGACGGCAGCGGTGCAAAGCGGCGCGGTCAGCGAAGCGACGCTCGACACCATGGTGCGCAACATCCTCACCGCGATGTTCCGCGTCGGGTTGTTCGACCACCCGCTGCCCACCCCGGCGAGTGTCAAGGACACCAACGTGAGCAGCCCCGAGCACCTTCGGCTGGCCACCACGATCGGTGCGGCCGGCACCGTGCTGCTGAAGAACGCGGACGGCACGCTGCCGCTGAACGCCAAGTCGCTGCACTCCGTCGCGGTCATCGGCGACGCTGCACAAGAGCACCCGCAGACAGCCGCCGGCGGGTCGGCCGCCGTGATCGCGTCGCAGCCGATCGTCACCGCGCTGGACGGCATTCGCGCGCGGACGGCGGCCACCGGAGTCACGGTCACCCACGCACAAGGCACGTTGGGCACCGGCGCCCTCGACGCCGTCCCCGCCTCGGCTTTCGGCACCGGCCTGACCGCGACCTACTACCCCAGCGCGGATCTGTCCGGCGCGCCCATCGCCACGGAGACCGTGCCGAATCTTGACATCACCGGCGATCCGGCAGCCGTCTCGGGGCACAGCGTGTGGTCCGCGGCCTATGTCGGGAGGCTGAGCGCGCCGGCGACCGGCGACTACCGCTTCTCCCTGAACGCGGGCGGATTCGCCACCGTATGGATCGACGGCAAGCGCGTCGTCCAGTTCCTGCCGGCACGGGAGAAGCTGCAGAACGGGCTGATCCACCTGGCCGCCGGAGCGCACTCAATCCGCGTCGAGGTCACCCCCTACCAAGAGCACCTGGTCACCGTCGATCTGTTCGCGGTCACCCCTGGTCTGCATCTGGGCTGGCAGCCGCAGGAGAATCTGCTCATCGCGCAGGCGGTCGACGCGGCACGCGCGGCCGACGTTGCCGTCGTCGTCGCGTCCGACGTGGCCAGCGAGGGGATGGACCGCAGCACCCTCGCGCTGCCCGCTGACCAGGACAAGCTGATCACCTCGGTGGCCAAGGCGAACCCGCGCACCATCGTCGTGCTGAACACCTCGAGCGCGGTGCTCATGCCGTGGCTGAACCGGGTCGCCGCCGTGCTCGAAGCCTGGTACGGCGGGCAGAACACCGGCACCTCGCTGGCTCGTGTGCTGTTCGGTGACGCCAACCCCTCCGGCAAGCTGCCGGTGACGTTCCCGCGCAGCAACGCGCAGGGTCCGGCTGACCCGACCCGCGAAACGTTGCAGTACCCCGGCAACGGCAGCGACGTTCACTACGACGAGGGCCTGCTCGTCGGCTACCGCTGGTACGACGCCACCGGGCAACACCCGCTGTTCCCGTTCGGTTTCGGGCTGTCCTACACGACATTCCAGTTCAGTGACCTGTCCGTGCAGGCAACCGGCAAGCAGGCGTGGACCGTCACTGCGAAGGTCACCAACACCGGCGCACTGGCCGGCACCGAGGTCCCCCAGCTCTACCTCGGATTCCCGTCCTCGACCAGTGAGCCACCCAAACAGCTGAAGGGCTTCACCCGGATCACCCTGCAGCCGGGCCAGACCCGCACCGTGACGTTCACGCTCAACGCCGACTCGGTCGCGATCTGGGACACCGCCGCGAACGGCTGGACCGTCCAGCCGGGCGAATACCGCGTCCTGGTGGGCAACTCGTCGCGTGACCTGCCACTCCACGGTTCACTGACCGTCCGCTAGCCGCCCACGCGCTCTACGTCCGGGGCCCCGCCGGGAGGGTGGCCGGCGCTGGGCGCCTTGGGTGGCCGTCACACTCAGGTCACAGCTCGTGGGCCATGTCAAGGATCGTGGACAGTTTCCGTTAGTCGATCATCCGGCGGTCGCCGCTGTGGTGACAGTCACTGATCGACGGTGGCCATGTTCGCTTCGTCGTGGCGCGCCTCCGCCAGTCACGAACGCAGCGGATCCGGCCGAGCATCGCCCGCATGCTCCACGGGATGACCGACATGCCGGCGATCGTCCAGAACGGCCGCCTCGATGTGCTCGCCACAAACCCGCTCGCGCAGGGACTCTACGCACCCGTGTTCACCGACCCAGCGCGACCGGTCAACCTCGCCCGGTTCACCTTCCTGCACCCGCACGCACGCACGTTGTGGGGCAACTGGGCAGGCGTCGCCGACGACACCGTCGCCATGCTGCGCACCGATGCCGGCCGCGACCCGTTCGACAAGGGCCTCACCGACCTCGTCGGCGAGCTGTCCACCCGCAGCGACGAGTTCCGCCTCCGCTGGGCAGCCCACGACGTGCGCTTACATCGCACCGAACTCAAGCACATCCAGCACCCCGTCGTCGGTGCGCTGCGCCTGTCGTACGAAGTCATGCAACTGACCGGCGACCCTGGACTGACACTTATCGTGTACACCGCCGCGGAGGGCTCACCCGACGACGACGCCCTCCGCCTTCTCGCCAGCTGGGCCGCCACACACGAACCAGCCGATGGCATCGCGATCCACAACGAGGCTTGAGCCGGGCCACAAGCGACCGACACGGCGCTGACAAAGTGGGGCGCTTGAGCCGTCGATCGGGGCGCGGTGAAGGCGTTGAAGGTGGGCGCGCAGATCGTTACTTACGTCAGGGGTCGTTGACGACGGTGGTGCTGACGGGAAGCTGCGAGGTTGATCTTGTTGGCGCCGCAAAGCTCTTGTTCGACCAGACGCACCCCGCACATGCCTCGCCATCACTGCATCCGATTCGTCCGGCCTTCTGTCGCGGCGAGGGAAGAGAAGCAACGACACATAGCGGCGGGTATTGATTACGGTCCAAGCCATGGTCATGAATTACGCGGTCGGCCTGCCCACGGTCGGCGGATTCGGAGACGTTCACACCTTGGTGGACCTGGCGGTCGCCGCCGAACAGCACGGCTGGGACGGCGTGCACCTGTGGGATCACGTGCTCTATCACGAGTCCGGCTGGCCGGTCGCGAGTCCGGTCGTTGCCGCTGCGGCGATTGCGGCGAGCACCAGTCGCGTCCGGATCATCCTCACCGTCGCACTGCCGCGGCGCCAGGTCCAGGACATCGCTCAAGATGCGGCGGGCATCGATGCCCTGTCGAGACGACGCCTCACTGTGCTTGCGACCATCGGGTCGATGGATCGCGAATACACCGACTTCGGGCTCGATCCGGACCTTCGGACACGCGGCCGCGCCCTGGACGAGCGCCTGCACCGCCTTGTCGAACTGTGGTCGCAGTGGGCGGTGCCACCGATACCGATCTGGTGCGGCGGACGCTGGCCGCACAAGCCCGGACTTCGCAGAGCAGCGCGCTTCGACGGCGCAATGCCCACGTTCGCCGACCAACGCAGCGACGGCGCAACGATCGAGCAGTTCGCGGCAGCTGCGTCGTTCGTGCGGCGACTCGCGCCCGGTGGCTTCGACATTGCATTGGAGGGCGCCACCGATGGTCCCGACCAAGCCCAACGTATCGCTCGCTACGCCGATGCCGGCGCGACCTGGTGGATCGAAGCGCTCGGTTGGTGGCGAGGCGACAACAATGCCGCGATGTCCCGCATCATCGCCGGAGCACCAGCCCAACCCGAGGGCGACAAGGCCAGGAGCACCCCTCGCGCCGAGCACGCGAGGAGCGGTCAGGCAAGCCAGCCCTGAACTCCCGCGGACGCTGCGCGCATCGCCGTCGATCTGCGCGGGCCTACCTCGCCGGCCGGAGCACGCATATTCCACTACCGATACAAGTTCCCAGCCGTCCCGGCCGATGTCGGGGCTCGTGGCAGGATCGTTACGCCGTCGCGGTTGATCGTGCTGCCGACTTGAATGCACGAGCCGACGGCTGAGCGGGTCGATGTTAACCGGGGTGTCGAACGTGCGAAAGATCGTCGTGTACGAGTTGTTGTCTCTCGACGGCGTTGCCGAGGATCCGGATGAGTTCATCACCGACTGGGACGACGCGATGGACGCCAACCTCGCCGTAGTGATCGCGACGCAAGACGCGGTGATCCTCGGCCGGCGCAGCTACGACGAGTGGGCTCGGTTTTGGCCGGCCAGCGAGATCCAGCCATTCGCGACCTTCATCAACGGGGTCGCGAAGTACGTCGCGACCTCTGCACCACTCGATCGGGAGTGGGCCAACGCGACCGTCGTCGACGGCGACCTGGTCGAATTCGTGCGAGACCTGAAGGACCGGCCCGGAGCCGACATCGGCGTCCACGCCAGTATCTCGGTCGCCCAGGTATTGCTTGCCGCGGACGTCGTCGACGAGCTCAGACTGGTGATCGCGCCGAGGATTGTCGGCGCGCGGACGAAGACTGCTTGACGGGTTGCCGTCGACTCGGCTCGAATCGATCCGATGCGCGACGTCACCGACCGGCCATCTGCTTGTCGACTACCGCCTCATCCGGTAGGCGCAGCTCGACGAAGACGGCATCCAGCCGGTGAATTACGACGACACAGACCTCGACTGTCATGGCGCGCCTTCCTCCAGGCACCGCACCGCTACCTACGTCATCCTTCGTAAGCGCCGCGCCCGTCACCAAGCGATGAGGGCGCTGGACTTCACGTTTGCCGCCACTCGCTACCCGTCGATCTGCGCGGCCGAGCGGTCCGGACTAGCGCGCACGGATGAGTCGCCATGCCACGAACGGTCGGGCGCGGTTCCAGGGCGGATTCCACCTACCGATCAGGGCGGCGCGGCGGAGACAGGTTCGAATCCTGTCGGGGGCACCCTGTGAGGTCTCGGGACATCGTTGGCAGGTGTGTTGAGACATCGTTGCATTTTCAGGGTCGTTTTGGGCGGGGTCCTGGCGGTCGGCCGATGGGTTGGTAATCGCGGTTGGGTTGAGGGTGAGGTCGCGCAGAAGTTCGCCGGCTGGCGGTCGGCCGCGTCTAGGACACAGACCAACTCAGGCCATCAGGCAGGCGCCGTGCGACACCCGCAGCGAGCAGCATCGCTACCGACGAACGGCGCAGCGAGGATTCGCTCGCGAGCATCGAAGCTGTCCCGCGGACGGTCGGTTATCGAACTGTGGCGAGGGCGTCGAGCAGGTTTCGTTCTTCCTCATCGGTGAGGCCGGCGCCGTGCGGGCCCGGTTGTGCACGTGACAGCTCCCAAATGAGCGTGTCGGCGAGGGTCTGCTGCGGTGGACGGGTCAGGAGTCCGGCGGCCCGGGCGCGGCTGGTGTCGAGTGCGCTCACGCCGTACCAGTCAGAGTCGTCCAGCCACAGCGGCAGCGACGTCGGTCCACTCCAGTTCTGCACTCCGTGCTCGAGCAGCCACTCGGTCGACGCGCTCACCAGTGGGCCGGTATGCCCGGCGACAGTACGGGCGAGGGTGAGGTGGTCGGCTAACGGCATCCGGATACCGCCAGCGTTGAAGACACCGGTCCGACCTGCCACGGCACAGGTGACAAGCCAGGCGGCAAGGTCGCGCACGTCGATGACCGCCGTCGGTAGTTCCGGCGCATCCGGTACGAGCACGGCGCGGCCGGGGTTCGAGGGCCGGGCGAACCGCCACGGCCAGTATCCCGAGCGGCCGGACCAGTCGCCCGGACCGCCGATCAATCCCGCTCGGGCGATCAGCGTGCGATCCGGGCCGAACGCTGCGGTCACCGCCTGCTCGCACGCGACCTTCGCCTGGCCGTACTGCTCCATAGATGCCATGACATCCGACGCGAGCGGCGGCAGCAGCGGCGCGTCCTCGTCCTGGTCGAGCTCGCGGTGGCTTGCGTACACATTGGCGCTGGAGACGAACAGGTAGCGCCCCACGATGGACTCGAGGATGGCGACGGCCCGGCGGACGTGCCCCGGCTGCCGGGCCACGTCGATCACCGCATCCCACCGCTCACCGGCGACGCCGTCATACGCGTCGGCCCGGTCCCGATCGGCGCGCACGAACCGGGCCTCCCCCGGCACCTCGCCCGAATCTCCCCGCGCGAGGCACGTGACCTCGTGGCCCTGACCGACCGCGACTGCCGCGGTCGTCCGGCCGAGCCAGGCACTACCACCAAGGAGAAGAAGTCGCATGACGGCAAGCTAAACGCTTGCTCGGATCGGATCCGGATACTTGCTGCAGGCGTAGTCGACAACGACGGGTCGGAGCCACCCACGCGGAGCGCCGCACCGCGGCGTTCCCGTCCGCGGATCCGCTATCGGGAAACGTCGTCACGGTGGCAGGTTCAGGGCGGCGGCTTCAAGCGTATTGATCGGCACCCAGCCTTCACGGCCACCGCCCGAGCGGCACCACAGCCAGCCGCTGGCGTTGTCTTCGGCGAGAACCTCCAGCAGTTCACCAACATGCGTCGATAACTCGGTGGTGTCGTAGGACGTCGTCAGGACCGCGGTTCCCGACGACGCGGAGAGGAGTCGCGCCGGCACCCACCCGGATCCGTCTGCGACGGTGACGAAGACGAACTCCGGCCATTCGGTATCCCGCTGGCCGACCTCGACCCGTTCGCCGATGGCCAGCTGCAGGGGCGGCCGTCCGGGGATCTGGTGGGCCACCTTCGCGACGACGGTCCTCATGATGCGATCATCGCGCCGACCGGTCAGCACCGACACCTCAGGGGCGCCGCGAGGTGTTTCATGAGGGGGACCCGATAGCCGATCGCTCAACGCACTGCATCGCGACCGGGACACACCCATCACCCACTCGTCCCGTTCAACGCCGCCGGCGCAGCCCCCGCGCCCATGGCCGAGTTCACGGCACACTGGAACAAGCAGGGCGTCTGGCCGTTCACCTACTTCAACCGGACCCAGGTCGTCCCGCCCTGCAACGCCACACCCGAGGAGGTCAAGGCCGGACTCGCGATCCTCGACGAGGCGCTCGAGGCCGCAGACCGCTACTACGAGGAGTGATGGTGGCAGCCCTACCGCACATGGCGTCCGCAGCGCACGGCTCGACCACACCCGCGGAACAGACCCCGCAACAAGGGTCAGGAGACGGTCACGTCCTGCGACGGGACACCGTCGGCCACGCATGGCTCGCGGCAGCCGAATCGATCCTGTCCTTAGGCACCGCGAGCAGCTGGGACGGCGAACCCATGCTCGAAGTGCTCCAGCTGACACTCGTCGTCGACCATCCACAACCGACCGACCCGCTCATCGACCGATTCGCCAGCGCCGAACACCTGGCCTGGATGCACACGAACTTTCACGACCACACTCGCGTAGCCGAACTCGGCGACGCCGACAGCTACGCCACCCGCCTCTACGACTACGCGCACAGCGGCAGGAACCAGCTCGCCTGGGTCGTCGACCGACTCCGCGACGACCCGCGCACCCGCAACGCCACCATCACCACTTTCCAGCCGCTGACCGACACCCGCTACATCCCGTGCGTCAGCCTCCTCGACTTCTGGATCAACCACGGCGCGCTGCAGCTCGCGGCCTACGCACACGGGATCGATTTCGGCACCAAGGGCTACGCCAACCTGATCGAGCTCGCGCAAATCCAGCACCGCGTCGCCGACGAGCTGGGCACGCCGGTCGGCGCACTGACCTTCATCATCAAGTCGGCCCATATCTACAACACCGAGCTCGACGGAATGAGCGCAATCAACGGCGCACCGCAACTGAAGCCCTAGCCGTCGACATCCGGCAGCCACGCACCGCACCGCGTGACCGGGAGGCATCGTAACGTCGTCAGCGAGCGGGAGGTTTCAACCGCGACCGCGGCCCGGTTGCATTGCGTGAAGATGGAGTCGTCGGGGGCAGTCCCCTCCGCGCGCAACACCGTCTGAATGAAACTGATGGGCGGATGCTTCGACTCGGTCGTAGCGTCCGTGGGGTGCGACTGGGCCAGTGGTGGGCCGGCGTCGCCACACACCGATGGACTCGCACGGTCCCAGTGCCCGGTCGCGTGCGCCTTTAGGTTGCGTTCGGTGCGGCAACCCACGCGGAGCCGGCATGTTACGCGACCGGTCGGCTGTCCCACGAATTAGATCGTGATTGCGATGCGGCCGGTGTTGCGTGCGCTTTCGAGGTAGCGGACGGCGTCAGCGGTCTCGGTCAGTGGGTAGGTCCGATCGAGGATGGGCGTGACCTGTCCGGCGTCGAGGAGAGGGTTTAGCTGAAGCAGATACCGAGCGTGTTCCTTGACGACGAATGTGCCCAGCTTCTGCCGCACGAACGGCGAGAGCAGGGTGGCCCACAACTGCCGTTGAATGCCGCCGATCCACCGGTCACCCTCGCCGCCGACGATGACCAGGCGGCCGCGGGACCTGAGGGCGTGGCGCAGCCGCGATACCGAGTTTCGTCCGAATACGTCGATGATGCAGTCGTAGCGCACGCGGCCGTCGGCGAAGTCGTCACGGGTGTGGTCGACGACATGGTCGGCGCCGAGCGAGCGGACCATCTCGACGTTGCGGGTGCTGCACACTGCGGTGACCTCGGCACCGGACACCTTGGCGAGCTGCACGGCGAATGAACCCACGGCGCCGGACGCGCCGACAACGAGCACCTGCTGCCCTGCTTCGACGCGGCCGCGGTCATGCACCGCCTGCCACGCAGCGAAGCCTCCGTAGGGCACGACGGCGGCCTGTTCGAACGTGAGGCTGTTCGGCTTCGAGGCCAGCTTGGCCTGCGACGCCCGGGCGTACTCGGCGAACGCGCCCCGACAGGTTCCGTAAACCTCGTCATCGACGTGAAATCGGGTCACGTTCTTTCCGACCGCCTCGACCCGGCCGGCCAGGTTGGTGCCGGGAACCGGAATCTTCGGGGAGCGGAACCCAAATCCGAGGATCCGCATGAGGTACGGCTCGCCGGTCATGAAATGCCAGGCTCCGCGATCGACCCCGGCGGCGACGACGCGGACAAGCACATCCTCCCCGCCGATGCTGGGCGGTGCGATGTCGCGGACCTCCAGCACGTCGGCCGACCCGTAGGTGTCCTGCACGATCGCCTTCATGACCATCACCTCGCGCCATTTCATCGTGCATCGACCCCACGCGGCCGGTAGGCCCGTCACCGCTCACGCGCATGGCACTGCGGCGGTGGAGCAGGCGATCGCGGTCGGTGTCGACGGTATCGAACATTGCAGCTGTGTCAGCGACCGCAGCTCGGGCAGGTCAGCGACGAGACGTTGGCGGCCCTCCTGCGCAGCCAGATCACGGTTGTGCCCCACCATCGGCGTGGACTCGGGTCTGATGAAGGCGCCGCCGCCGGCGCTCAAGGCCATGATCGACTGGCGGGCGTGACCGCGTAACAGCTGCTGCAAGACCGCGGGCGTCATCGGGTGCTGTCTGCTGGCCGATGGAACTCCGCCCGCCAGCCCTTCTCGCCGGGTCGGCCGGGTGCGGGGAGCAGTTCGACGCGCACAGGCATCAGGCCGTCGGTAGCGAAGGCGTCGATCTCGTTCTGCCGTAGCGGCCAGGGCGGAACCGGGCTGACCGGCACGTCGGGGTCGTGAGCGGCGGCGAGGACGAGCAGGGTGCCCTCGGTGGCAACCAGGCCGGCGATGTTCTCGATGGCCTGGCGTCTCGGTGGGTCCGGGAGGGCCTGCACGGTGATGATCTCGACCACCAGAGCAAAGGCGCGCCCCCAGGCCGCCGGCAGGGCGAGCAGGTCGGCCACCTGGTAGTGGACCATGGTGTGCGGGAAGCGCTGCCCGGCGAGTCGGATCGCGGTGGCGGAGACGTCGAACCCGGTGGTGTCGAACCCGAGCCGGGCGGTGTATTCGGCATCGGCGCCAAGCCCGCAACCGACCACCACCGCGCGGCGTCCCTCACCGCGGACGGCGCGGCGCTGCGCCCAGTCCACGAAAAGCGGGTGCGCGTCACGCCTGCTCCATGGCATCGGCACGCGACCAATGGCCCCAGCGGCATACAGCTGGTCGAACCAGCCGGTGGCATCTCCCGCGGCCAGGGCCCGCGAGGCAAGCCGTTCCGCTTCCTCCTCCCAGTTGATCGACTCACCCGGGCCGCCCGGACCTGACCCCGTCATGCCCACGCCGCCACAACACGCAACGCGCCGGCGGCTAGCTCAACGGCCGGCATCCAGCGCATGGAGCGAAACATCACCGCGGTTGTCATGCCCGGGAGGCTACGGCCAACCACCAACGCAGGCTGCCTCCCAAGTGGGCTTGGGCGATGGCACGACCTCAAGCCTTGCTCCGCAAGCGAAACAGACACTTCAAGATCATTTATGTGCTCGAGTTGAAGGGCCCTATTTCGGACGACGTAGGCAACTGAGCAGCTCCAAGCCCGCCGCCGACCCGCAGCCTGCGCCGCGCTCGCGGCTCGCCCATCCGCCCGCCGCACGGCAGCCCATTGTGATCAAGGCAGCAAGGCAGCGGTATACGCAGACCGATGAGTTATCGAGCCAGGGCCCGTCGTACCTAGAGACCGCTCCATCACCGCACATGAAATGGAGGGCCCGACGATGGGCGTCGTGGAAGTGGGCATCTCGATGTCGGTCGACGGCTTCATTGCCGGACCGAACGAGCAGGGGGCTCGGTTGGGTGAAGGAGGCGACTTACTCCACGCCTGGATTTGGCGGGACCCAGACGGACCGCGGCTGCTTGACGACGCGCTGTTCGCCAGCGCGGGGGCCGTCATCACCAGCCGCAAGGTCTACGACGGAACGGATGGATGGGGTGAGGACGGTTTCTACGAGATGCCGGTGTTCGTGCTCACGCATCGCCCGCACGACGTGGTGGTGAAGGGACGCACGGTCTTCACCTTCGTCACGGACGGGATCGAGCAGGCTGTCGCCCTGGCCCGGGCCGCAGCCGATGAGAAGAAGGTCCACATCATGGGCGGTGCCAGCGTGATCCAGCAGGCACTCGAAGCCGGACTGGTCGACAGCGTCCACGTCCACGTGGCCCCAATCCTTCTCGGTGCAGGTACCCGATTGTTCGACAACCTCACCCACCGGATCGAGCTGGAACCCACCGAGGTGGTGGAATCGCAGTTCGCTACCCACCTGAGATTTCAGGTCATCCACACACACCGCCCAGCCCGAGCGCCAGCCGGCGAGGGGCCCGCTCAGTCGCGCCTTGCTGGCAGCGGCCTTCGGGACGGTCGCGTCGCTACCCGATTGCCGGCCCAGGACCTCGACCGGGCTCGGAGGTTCTACGCCGAGAAGCTCGGCCTCGAACCCGACGAGGAGCGGCCTGGTGGCCTTCGCTACCAGTGCCGTGAGGGATGGTTTGCGCTGTTCGAGTCGTCAGGGCGACCCTCTGGGGAGCACACACAGATCGCATTCGAAGTCGAGGACCTCGAACAAACAATGCGTGAACTGCGCGCCCGCGGCGTGGTGTTCGAAGAGTACGACTCGCCAGGACTTCAGACCTCCGAGGGCATCGCCTCGGTCGAAGGAAACTATCCGTCGGCTCGAGCGATCGGCGAACGCGCGGCATGGTTTCGCGACAGTGAAGGAAACCTCCTCGCAGTCGGCCAGCCGATTCGTTGACGGACCAGTCGCCAATCCTCGGCGGATGACGGTCAATGACGGCGCCTTTGCTTGGACCACACCCCGCTAACGATCGCGACGACCGCGAAGCGTCGCTCCACAACATCCTCAGGATCGTGGTCGCCGGCTGGTTCGCGGCGCTCCCGGGCCGGCCGTCCGACGCCCGGCCTCGGCCCTGCCGGCTGACCAGGCGGCGGTCGCGATTCGCGAGCAGACCGGCGGCACAGGGTCGATGGGCTGTACGGCGCGACCAGGGAGCTGGGGGGCACCGTGTTGACGGAATGCGCCGGTTCGGCAACGTGCGAGCCGATCCTCAGTTCGGTATCGCTTGAGATGTGAGCAATGCGCGCGCCTTGGGTAAGTAAGACAAGGTCCGCGCTCGATAGAGAAGAGATGATCAAAATGGCAGCGCTTGGTGGCCTGCTGCTCATGATCGTGGTGGTTGCCACCATCGTCTTCCTCGCCGGGCTCGCGTGGCTAGCGCGGCACGACGTACGCGAAGACGAGAGCCCACCACAAGAGATCGTCAGCCCAAACCTACCCAATCAGCGCTTTTGGCAGCGCCAGGCGACATCGGCGAGGTACTTGCGGAGCGAATACGACCAGCCGAGAGCGCCCAGCCAACATGCTCGTGTCTGACTGGCAGGCCAGCCCAAGTCTGAACACGCCGGACCTTCTGCGCGGCACCTATGGCATGGGCAAGATGTCGGGCGCGACCCCGGCTCGCGGGCGCGGGGCCGGTCACGGGGGGGCCGACCGTCACTGCTGACCGGTCGTCAAGTCGCGGGTCCGTCGTGTCCCCGACCGTCGACCCATCCGCGGCCGAACGCGAGCGCCGGGCCCGGGTAGCTGTGCAGCGCAACGATGGCATCGCACCGCCGGGTGGGGAATGCCGGCGCCGTCGTTGCGGGTTGCGGCCTCATGCGGGTGACGCCTGTCTATGTCTACGGGCCACAGGGTGGACAACACGTTGACGGACGAGTCGGTTGGTGGTTGTGAGGTCGGCCGATCGATCAGCGAATCGCTGGACGCGCCTGCCGCAGCTGATCATCTCATGCGTCGTGCTTGGCGTCGGCGTTGCACTTTTGCTGCTCGCGGCGCTCGGCTCGGACGGGTACTCCACGTTCGTCAACGGGCTGTCGCTCGCCCTCGATGTTCCATTTGTCGCGGTGAACTGCGCCCTCGGAATCGTGCTGGTGGCGCTGGCGTGGTGGCGCGGACTGGTGCCCGGTCTGGGCACGGTCGTTCAGCCGGTGGTCGTCGGCGCAACTGTGTCCGCGGTGCTGAGCATGGTCTCCGCTCCGCAGGCTCTGGTGTCGCGCGTCGTCGCATTGGCCGCCGCTTTCGTCATCCTCTCGGCCGGTGTCGCTGGATACCTCGGCAGCGGAACGGGGGCTGGCCCAACGGAGGCCGCGGCGTTGGCGTTCGACCCGCCAATACCCTTTCGCTGGAGCTACACCATCGTGCAGGGCACCGGTGCGCTCAGTGGTTGGTTGCTCGGCGCTGCGATCGGTCCTGGGACGCTCCTCGTCATCGCCGTGCTCGGGCCGGCCGTCGATCTGATGACCCGCAGGATGCCTGCGCTCGGCGCGCTACCCGTCCGCCGCGCCGAAACGCAGGAGTGTTGACGTCCTGGCGAGTATCAGCAACCCGAACCGCGCTGTGGGTGGCTCGCGGGACCCTTGCGCTGTGCTTCGGGGCGCAGATTCAACATGCTGCATCGGTCGGCGGGCTGTCCGGATAACTTTGGCCCCATGCCTTGGCCGGTGTGGTCGCTGACGAGCGTGCTGGATGACCGGCCCGCGGTTCGGGTCAACCAGCTGGGCTATCTGCCCGGATCGGCCGATGACGGCGACGGTCGTCGACAGCGCCGAGCAGCCGATGATCTTTGCGGCTGCGTAACGCGAGCGGCGCTGTCGTTTTCGAGGGGCGGTCGGATCCGTGGCCGGTGCGGCCGGAAGACACGTCGGGCCAGTCGCTACATGTCCTCGACTTCTCGGCCACGCCAAATCGCGGCGAAGGCTTCCGGCTCGAGGTCGGCCCGCACGCGAGCCACCCGTTCCGGATCGGCAATGTGCCTTACGGGCAGCTGGGGCTCGACGCCTTGCGGGTGCTGACACTGTTGCGATCCGGAGCGGCGGTGTCGGACGACGTGGCCGGCGGCTACGCCCGCCCGGCCGGGCATGTCGGGTTGTTCCCGAACCGCGGCGACACGGAGGTGCCGGGCTGGGCGGGCCCGGACGCTGAACGGCTGTACCCCGGATGGCGCTGCGAGGGCCACTTCGATGTCTCCGGCGGCTGGTACGACGCCGGCGATTACGGCAAGTACGTGACCAGCGGCGGCATCGCGCTGTGGCAGCTGCTCGGCACCATCGATCTGCTGACCGCGCTCGACGCCGACGCCCCCGCGCTGCACGCGGCGCTGCGGGAGGAGTGTCGGTGGCAGCTGGACTGGATGCTGCGGATGCAGGTGCCGGCGCCCGATCCGCTGGCCGGGATGGCGTTTCACCGGGTGCATGGAACGGAGTGGTCGCCGCTGCCGGGCTGGCCGCACGAGGACCCGACGAGGCGCGTCCTGCACAGGCCCTCGACCAGCGCCAGCCTGCACCTGGCGGCGACCGCGGCGCAGGGGGCGCGACTGTTCCGGGCCGTGGACGGCCCCTACGCCGACCGACTGCTGGCCGCGGCCCGACGCGCGCACATCGCGGCCCACCGGCATCCCGGCTTGCTCGCGCCCGATGACCATGCCCGGTTCGGCGGTGGCCCGTACGCAGACGCGGAGCCCGGCGACGACTTCTACTGGGCGGCGGCCGAGCTGTGGCTCGCCACCGGAGACGCCGGCTACCGCGAGCAAATGCTGCGTTCCGCCTGGCACAGCGCGGACCCGGTCGACCTCGGCGGCTTTGATTTCGACCGCGTCGCCATTCCCGCGCACGTCGACCTGGCCCTGCTCGGCCGTTCTCTGCCCGGCCACGAGCAGGTGGCTGCCAACGTCGTGGACCATGGCGGTCAGGCTGCTCGACCTGGCAGCACCGGCAGCCGTGGGGACAGCCCTATGCTCCGGTCGACGGTTGGGACTGGGGGTCCAACGGCCGCCTGCTCAACAACCTGGTGGTGCTGGTGGCGGCGGACCTGCTCACCGGGGACCGCCGATTCTCCGACGCTGTGAGCACCGGCGTGGACTATCTGTTCGGCCGCAACGCGCTCGGACAGAGCTACGTCACCGGTTACGGTGTCGACGACACCCGGCACCAGCGGACCCGCCAGTTCGGCCATGACCTCGACCCGGCGTTTCCGCCGCCGCCGCCGGGGGCGTTGGCCGGCGGGGCTAACTCCAAGCCGCACCCAGACTTCCCCTATGACCCGCGGCTGATCGGGTTGCCGCTACCAGTGCTGCTATCTCGACGAGCCGACGTCGGAGGTCACCAACGACATCTGCGTGCGCTGGAACGCGCCGCTGGTCTACGTCGCGACCTACCTCGACCGCCGACCGACCGTCACGGAGGCGTCCGGTTCGGCACGGCGATCGCCCGTGATCCGCGGGGTCAACCTCGGTGGCTGGCTGGTGCTCGAAAAGTGGATTACCCCCGCGCTGTTCGCCGGCACCTCCGCCGAGGACGAAGCCCATCTGTGGACCGAGCTGAGCGATCGCGGGCAACGGGAACTTCTTCGCGCGCACCGCGACTCTTTCATCACCGAACGGGACTTCGCGGACCTGGCCAGCCGCCACATCGACGCCGTGCGGATCCCGGTCCCCTACTTCGTGTTCGGCGATCACCAGCCCTACTTCGGCTGCGTCGATCACCTTGACCGCGCCTTCGCCTGGGCTGAGCGTCACCGAATCGCGGTGCTCCTCGACCTGCACACGGTGCCGGACAGCCAGAACGGCCACGACGGCGGCGGCCTGTGCGGCGTCTGCAAGTGGCACCGCAGTCCTGAGCACGTCAACCTCGTCCTTGACGTGCTCGAGCAACTGACCCGCCGCTACCGGAACCATCCCAGTTTGTGGGGTATCGAGGTGCTCAACGAACCCATCTCGGCGCAGATGTGGGATCTCATCGACGTTCCCAAGCGCTACCCTCCTGCCGACCCGGAGTACGCGAGAGGCTCAGAGCCCGTCCCGACGGACTTCCTCAAGACGTTCTACGAGGCCGCCTACCGCAGGATCCGTTCGCATGCTCCCACGGTGCGAGTCGTCTTCCACGATGGCTTCCGAAGTGCGGAATGGTCCGATTTCTTCACCGACCCGGCCCTCCGACGCATCGCTGTCGACACCCACCTGTACCTCATGCATCACACCATGGCTGTCGGTGACGGCGACCTCGACAATTACCTCGCCACGATCGCTGGTGAGTTCACCAGGACGGTGCGGCGGCTGGCGAGGAATGTCCCCGTCATCGTCGGCGAATGGAGTCTGGACACTTCCTCTCCACGCGCCGAACAGAAACCCGAGGCAGAAAGGCTCGTCTACTACCGCGCGCTCGCAGACGCACAACTGCGGGCGTGGCGGCCAGCCGTCGGCTGGTTCTTCTGGACTTACAAACTGCAGACCTCAACCGCCACCGCCGACCTGTGGGACCTGCGCCGAGCCACGGACAGGGACTACCTCCCGCGCGCCGTTGCCGGCACACAGTCCCGGTAGCCGATCGCCCGCGGGCGGCTGAGTTCGCCGCGCGCGAATGTGCAACGCACCGCACCCGTTTGGCCCTAGCGTCGTCGGTTGTGGATGCTCGTACCGCGCTTGGCGGCGTCGCCGGCTATTCGCACCGCGCTGGCAAGGACCAGCCCGCGCAGTTGCACCTGCGGTCGATTCCGGCAGACCCACCGGCTGAGTTCCCGGTCGGGCTGGCCATTCTGGTCAGTGGCAGCGGTCCGAGTCTCCCGGTCGTGCCGTGGATCGCTCTGCTCGACGAGAACGTGACGACGACGGCTACGGATGGCTTGTACGTCGTGTATCTGTTCACGAGCAGGATGGACGCGGTGTATCTGTCGATGAACCAGGGCGCGACGCAGCACCTTCGGGCGGCTAAGGCAGACGGACGGAACGGCCGGGCAGCCGAAGTAGCGGCCATCGACGAGATCGCAGTAGAGACGACATTGCTCCGGCAGCTGATGGACAAGTTGTTGCAGGCGCACACCCTGGGGTCGATCGAGCTTGGTGCGACACGTTTTGTCCCCCGCGCATACGAGGCCGGCAGCATCGCCGCGGTCAAATACTCCATGTCGAATCTCCCGGAAAACGCCGCGCTGGCGACAGACCTCGCCGAGTTCGCCGCTCTATATTCCCGTTGCGTGGAGCTAAAAGACGAGCTAGCCGCCAATCGCCGGGTGCGAACGAGTGCCAGGTCGGTGCAGCAGCGGCAGGTGCAACCAGCCGTGACCCCAGAATTCAAGCCCAAGGATGCCGCTGACTATGTCGCGAACATTCCAGCGCCGGCGGAGCGACGCGGCCGTAATCATGAGGCACTCATCAAGGAGTTCGGCGACGCCGTACGCGCGACCGGACGGACCGCCTTCACCAATGTCCACCCACGCGACCTGGTTGTCGTCGACAGACCCCTGGAATGGCTCGTCGAGGCCAAGACCGTCGGCCTAAACGCCGAACCAGCTGTTCGCGACGCGATCGGTCAGCTGTTCACCTACCGGCACTTCTGCTATCGAGAGGTGGGGAGGCTCGACCCTCGGCTACTCGCACTGTTCAACGCGCCCATCGGCGAGGGGTTTGAGAACCTACTGGCGACGCTGGACATCGACTTCGTCTGTCGCGACGGAGGTGCATGGCGCGGATCGGCGGACGCGCTCGCTCTCCTCGCGTAAGCGACCTCACCGCACCAGCACGGATGTCGCGAACGGGAGCTTTCCCTCGACGCCACGGGGCTTTACTCGATCGGGATGGGCGACGTTCTCAACCGTCCGTCCACGGGCCGATCCCGCCGACATGTTCGGGGCGAATGCGCAAGATCATCCCCGGCGGGTGGTCAGTGCCGGGCGGGAACCTGACATCGGGCCCGAGGTAGACGTGAGCGAGCCGTTGCAGCAACTCTGCCGCGCCGCCCTCGGTTACCCGGCCGGTGCCGCGCACAACCAGGTACTCGCCGAGCCCCATCGCGTTCACGACCCCGGTCTCGAGCGACAGCGCGACGCGGGGATCGCGCCTGACGTTACGCAGTTTCTGCCGGTCGTCCAGGTGTCCGCTGACGATCTCGTCACCGTCCAGCCCGATCCACACGACACTCAACTGGGGGCTGCCATCACCGTTGAGGGTGACCAGATGGGCGAGCTTGCCGCTAGCGATCACCGCGCGGGCGGCGGCGTTGAGGACGCTCATACCGCTGCAGCGTAGCGGCCTCCACGGCGGGATTGCCGTTGTGGCCGTGGGCATCGCTTAGTCGTCATCGGCCGAGATGAACGAACGACACGCGACGTCGGGCGCAGACCGAGCGTGCTGCCGTAGACCCGCCTCGACATGATCGTCGACGGTCCTAGCAACTTCGGTCACCGTCGGAAGCGGCCCCGGGCTGGGAGGCAACCACGAAACTAACTTCCCACAATGAGCCGAAGTGTCCACGCAGTCGAGGCAGACGATGCGTTCTGTATCTCGACGGTGGGGCCATGGGTAGGCAAGAGTGGTCGCCATGACCGAGACGGATTTGCTGGCGCGTCACCGGGCCGTCATGCCCGGCTGGCTCATGCTGTACTACGACGAGCCGATCGAGATTGTGCGCGGCGAGGGGCGACGCGTCTTCGATGCCAACGGCACGGCATACCTGGACTTCTTCGCCGGCATCCTGACCAACGCGATCGGCTACGACATCGCCGAGATCTCCGACGCTGTGCGCGCCCAGATCAACACCGGGGTGCTGCATACTTCGACGTTGTACCTGATCCGACGGCAGGTCGAACTGGCCGAGCGGATCGCGCACCTGTCCGGCATCGACGACGCGAAGGTGTTCTTCACCAACTCCGGCAGCGAAGCCAATGACACCGCGCTGATGCTGGCCACCCAGCACCGTCGCAGCCACCAGGTCCTCGCTCTGCGCAACTCCTACGCCGGGCGTTCGCACGCCGCTATCGGCGTCACCGGGAACCGCGGTTGGTCGGCCACCGCCCTGTCACCGATCAAGGTCAGCTACGTGCACGGCGGCTACCGTTACCGCAGCCCGTTCCGTGACTACTCCGACGCGGATTACATCGCCGCCTGCGTCGCCGATCTGCGTGATGTCATCGACACCGCGACCAGCGGCGACATCGCCTGCATGATCGTCGAACCGGTCCAAGGCGTGGGCGGGTTCGCCTCACCACCGGACGGCCTGTTCCACGCCTTTCAGGAGGTCTTGCAGGAGTACGGAATCCTGCTGATCTCCGACGAGGTGCAAACCGGCTGGGGCCGCACCGGCGAACACCTGTGGGGCATCCAGGCGCACGACGTGACACCGGATGCAATGACCTTCGCCAAGGGCCTGGGCAACGGATTGGCGATCGGCGGCGTAGTGGCCCGACCCGAGCTGATGGACTCACTGACCGCCAACTCGATCTCCACGTTCGGTGGCAACCCGCTGTCGACCGCGGCCGGGGGCGCGGCGCTGGAGTTCCTGCTCTCCCACGACCTGCAAGGCAACGCCGCCAAGCTCGGCGCCCGACTCATCGGCGGGTTGCGGGACGCCGCCAGGCACTGCTCAATTGTCGGGGAGGTGCGGGGCAGGGGGCTGATGATCGGTATCGAACTGATCACCCCAGACGGAGCTCCGAACCGGGCAGCGACCAGCGCCGTGCACGAGCTGGCAAAACAACGCGGCTTGCTGATCGGCAAGGGCGGCCTGTACGGCAACGTGCTTCGGCTGTCCCCGCCCATGACCCTGACCGAGGCGGAAGCCGACGAGGGACTGGCGATTCTCGCCGATATCCTTTCCGCCGTGGACGGCTCGACCGGGCGCTCCTCGGCTGACAGGCCGCGCCCACGCCAGCCGTGATCACGGGCCAACAAGGGGACGCTCGAGAGCACTCGAAATCGCCGAATCCGGCAACCCGACGGACCTGACCGGCGTCACCGTCGATGGTTAGGCCGAGGTCGCGGTCGTCAGCGCGCCGATCCTCACCGTGCGGCGCGCGCTCGACCCACGGCCCGATTTTGCAGAAACGCTCAGCAGTTGACCCGAATCGGTGCCGTCAGCCAGTGGCATCGTGGCGGCTCGAAACCCATATGAGCGGGCCATCGCCGTCGATACTGCGGCGTGTAACACCGCCGACTGTCCGGAGACTAAGGACTGGGTCGTGTATGCGGCGTCCGCCGAACTCGGCGAACCACCCACTAGCTACGCGATGACGCATCGACCACTACGGAGGCTGGCCATGACCAGCGTGTTGATTCGAGTAACACCGGTTGACTTCGATGCTTGGAGGTCTGCCCACGAATCCTGCCGCGAGATTCGTCGAGGGTTCGCCGTCACCTCGGAACGCATCTACCGGGACCTGGACGGATCTGGTGGCGCGCTCGTGGAGTTGGAGACGACGGATATCACTCGCACCCTGGCCTGGTTCACCTCGGCGGAGTTTGCGGTCGCGTCACAGGGCATCGTAGTTCGCGACCGGGCCGTGTATGTCGCTACGCCAGCGCCCGACCTTGCAGCCTCTTGACTTGGCGCGGCGCCGGCATGGCTGTGGCCTGTCAGCCTGATCGTGATCAGTCGCTCTTAGCGCCGCCGTCCCTGCACGGTGAACGATGCGATCGCCCGGTATCTACGGCCAGGCTCACGTGCTGAGCCGGCTGCGGCCGGCGTGGTAGAACGCGACGGCCTCCTCGACTGACGGGATCTCGTGCATCGTTCGGGCTGCGCCGAAGGATGCGTTCCAGAACGCGTCGCGGACCGGCGGCCCGGCGTGCGGGCCGATGTAGAGGTATGGCTGGGCGAGGTTGGCGTCGCCGGGTGATGCGCCGTAGTTCACCGCATTGACTGTGATGCCGATGTCGAAGTGTTCTGGCCACAGCACGGGCTGCTGTGATCCCGCCTCGACGTCGGACGCGAAGCGCCGCAGCGCCGCGTCGGCAAGCTCGTACAGGGCGGCCAGCCGCTGGGTGCTGCCGGGGTCGATGTAGAGCGGCTCGTCCGGCTGCAGTGGCGTCGCGGGCGGGTAGACGGTGACGGGCATGCCAGGTGTGATTCCAGCGAAGTCCGCGGCGGCCGCGATCGTCGTCAGGAGTGTCGAACGGCTTCCTGATACGTCGGTGACGACGAGCTGCGTGCCTCTCACGCTGAGCTGTCGGCCGCCGCGCAGTGGGCAGGTGGTCTGGAAGCCGCCCGGGACCGAGCGGAGGGCGATCTTGCCGGTGTCAGCGAATTGGGCGGCCGCGACGACATGTTCGGCGACGCGATGCCAGCCGTCCCGGGTCGCGGCCAACGGGTCGGTGGCGGAGGTGATAGTCATGGCTGCTGCTTTCTGTTGCGGAGGAGGTCGCCGACCAGCCAGGTCTGTCCGGTCTGGTGCAATGCCCTGATGCCACGGTCTAGCCTCGCGGCGGAAGTTTTCGTGAGGCGGCATGAGTACGTGCCACGCCGGGTCGGTCTGGAATCGCGGTCGCCGAAGACTGGCCGGGCTTCGGCCGCGGGCGGGTTGGGCGAGCAGATCGTGATGCGCCGCCGCGTGCCGGGAGTACTTCCAGGCCGTGTCGCCTGCGCTGTGGTCCTGGCGCGGTGTGCGCCATGCCGCCCGGTGGTGTACGGGGCCCGCATTCGCAAGGGTTCGCTGCGGCTGTCCTCAGCGCGCAGACGGTCGCGTTCGGCGGCAGTCGATGGAGTCATGCGGGTGTAGTCCGCCTAGCGCCCTCGGCGTTACATCCCCGAGCTCCGACGACCGGCCGCGGCGCGGGCCATGAAGCAGTGTGTTTGTACCTGGACCGCCGCGGATGAAACGTCTCGGCCGGAAGCGAGACAGCACAGCGACAAGCCCGAGATCTCGCATGACACCGATGCGCGACGCCGGGGGACATCCGACATGAGGGGCACAACCATGAAAGGGCTGCAGGGCAAGGTCGCCGTCGTCACTGGCGGCAGTTCGGGCATCGGGCAGGCGATCGCCATCCGGCTCGGCCAAGAAGGCGTCGACGTCGCGATCAACTACGTGGGCCGGCCGGAAGGCGCCGAGGAGACGAAGGAGTCGATCGAACACGGCGTGGACATCTGCATGAAGCAGATGTCCGAGGCGGGTACCAAGCCGATCCTGGTCGCGGCCGACGTCTCCAGTAAGGACGAGGTGGCGGCCATGTTCGAGCAGGTGCAGTCCAACTACGGCCGGATCGACTATTTGATCAACAATGCCGGCATTCAGATCGCCGAGGACACCGAGAAGCTCGCGGTCGAGGACTTCGACAAGGTGCTCGCCGTCAACCTGCGTGGCGCCTTCCTGTGTGCGCAGCAGGCGGTTCGCCGGTTCCTGGATTCCGGTCGCGGCGGCGTGATCGTCAACGTGTCGAGCGTGCACCAGGTCATTCCGAAACCACGTTTCGTCGGCTACTCGGTGTCCAAAGGTGGCATGCAGAACCTGACCCACACCCTGGCGTTGGAGTATGCCGCCCGGGGCATTCGGGTCAACGGAATCGGCCCGGGCGCGACGGTGACGCCGATCAACCGCTCGTGGATCGACGACCCGGTCAAACGCCAGGCCGTCGAAAGTCACATTCCTATGCGCCGCGCGGGCGATGCGGAGGAGATGGCCGCGGTCACCGCGTTCCTGTGTTCGGACGAGGCGGCCTACATCACCGGCCAAACCATCTTCGTGGACGGCGGGTTGACGCTGTTCCCGTCATTCGAGACCACTTGGTCGTCCGAGTGACGAGCACCGAAACGCGGGTCGGCCGCGACACGTGGTGGCCATCCAAGTACGGACCCGATGACGAGGCCGGCGCGCTGAACGAGATCACCCCGGCGAAGGTGCTCGAGGCGATCGGGTTGGTACGCCGCGGCGTCGTCTTCGACCTGGCACATGTCCTTCACGCCGACATCCCCGCCTTCCCCGGCCGCACGTTCCGCCAGTACCTGACGACCAACTACCACCACATCAACCGCCGCCGGTCCGACGCCGGCCCGGCGGGCTGGGGACGCAACAGCGTCAACTGGATCGTCGAGCAGGTCACCGCGACCCAGCAGATGGGCACACATATGGATGCCCTCAACCATCTGCAGGTCGGCGACCGGACGTACAACGGCTACCGGCTGGCCGACATCGCCGAGGACCACGGCACGAACAAGCTCGGCGTCGACACGCTGCCGCAGATCGTCACCCGGGGCGTGCTCGTCGATGTCGCGGCGGTCCGTGGCGTGGACCGGCTCGGGTCCGGGGACGTGATCACCGTGGCGGATATCGAGGCGGCGCGGGTCGATGTTCGGCCCGGCGACGCGGTGTTCTTCCACACCGGCTGGGGCTCGCTGTGGGGGTTGGACAACGTCCGCTACGGCAAGGGCGAGCCCGGGCCTGGCATGGCCGCGGCCGGCTGGCTGGTCGAACGTGGCGTTGCGTTGACCGGGTGCGACACGTGGAGTTACGGGCCGGTGCCGGCCGAAGATCCGGCCGAGCCGTTCGTCGTTCCGCAGACGCTCAATACCCGGCACGGCGTCGTTGTAGTGGAGAACCTTCGCCTCGCCGAGATCGCCCGCGAGGGCCTCGTCGAATTCCTTCTCGTCATCTCCCACGCCAAGCTGCGCGGCGCTACCGGCGCGTGGATCGCTCCGCTGGCCATCGTCTAAGGAGACTGTCATGACCGATCACTACGACGTCATCGTTATCGGCTCGGGAGCCGGCGGCGGCACCGTAACGTATGCGCTCGCGCCCACGGGCGCGAAGGTGTTGCTTCTCGAGCGCGGCGGCTGGCTGCCCCGGGAGGCGGAGAACTGGAGCCCGGCTGCCGTGTGGGCCGAAGGGCGCTACCACAACTCCGGCAAGTGGACCGACCACGACGGCAAGCAGTTCAGCCCCAAGCAAAACTACTACGTGGGCGGTAACACCAAGTTCTACGGGGCGATCCTGTTCCGGTTCCGGGAGCGGGACTTCGAGGCGATCCAGCACGTCGACGGCATCTCACCCGAGTGGCCTATTCGGTATGCCGACCTGGAACCCTGGTACACCCGGGCCGAGCGGCTCTACCAGGTGCACGGCGAGCGGGGCACCGACCCGATCGAGCCGCCGGCCACCGAACCCTACCCGTATCCGGCGATCAGCCATGAGCCGCGGATCGCCCAGCTGAACAGCGATCTGGCCGCCGCCGGGTTGCATCCCTTCCCGCTGCCCAACGGCATCCTGATTGACGAGTCCGCGCCGGAACGCTCGGCCTGTGTGCGGTGCGCGACCTGCGACGGCTTCCCCTGCCTGGTCAACGGAAAAGCCGACGCTCAGGTCATCTGCGTGCAGCCGGCGCTGCGCTACCCGAACGTCACTCTGCTCACCGGCGCGCTCGTCACCCGTCTGGACACTGACCCGTCCGGACGTTCGGTGAATCGGGTTGTCGTTGAACGCGACGGCGCGGTGGAGACCTACTCCGCTGACGTCGTGGTCGTCGCGGGCGGCGCGATCAACTCCGCGGCGCTACTGCTGCGATCCGCGAACGACCGGCATCGCCACGGCCTCGGGAACTCGTCCGGCGTCGTGGGCCGGCATCTGATGCTGCACAACAACTCGTCGCTGATCGCGTTCTCCACCATGCCCAACCCGACGAAGTTCCAGAAGACGCTGGGCATCAACGACTTCTACTTCCGCGACCCCGACAGCGACTGGCCCTACCCGCTGGGCGCCATGCAGATGCTCGGCAAGAGCGACGCCGTGCTGGTCGGCTTCGACGTGCCGGATGCGGCCGACCCGGCCGACCTGGCCCGCCACTCGATCGACTTCTGGCTCACCACCGAAGATCTGCCGCTACCCGACAACCGGGTGACCCTCGGCCCGGACGGGAACATCCGGCTGAGCTATACCCCGACCAATCTCGAGGCGCACCAACGGCTGCGGGAGAAGTTCATGGGCCTGCTCGACACGATGCGCTGCCGCAACGAGGTATATGAGAACCGGCAGTACGCCGGTGGCCAGCTCGGCATCGGCGGGGTCGCCCACCAGAACGGCACGATCCGGTTCGGCAGCGACCCGGCGACGTCCGCGCTGGACCTGGACTGCAAGCTGCACGATCTGGACAACCTCTACGTCGCCGACTCCAGCTTCTTCGTATCCGCGACCGCGGTGAACCCGACCCTGACGATCATCGCCAACGCGCTGCGCGTATCCGAGACAATCGCCCAGCGGCTGGGACACAGCACGCTGGACGCACAGCCGCCGGCGCCCGGGCTGCCGGTTCTCACGACATCGGGCGCTTGATCCGATCACGGCTCTACCGGTTGCCGATCGACCGATCGAAGTCGACGGGGCCCCGGTCTACCGGCCGAGAGGACGCGCTGTACTTCACCGCTGTGCCGCGCGGCGGACGCAGGTGAAGCGTTCCGGAACCGGACCGTGTCACCATCGAGTGATGCCCAAGGCATGACCGCGACCTCGACGGCACTCATCATCTGCGACCAGGGGCCGCGCCGACCAAGCCCGGCTGAGCGGACTCGACCACACTGGCTAGACCGTCACGTCCATCGACGCCTGGCACGGCCTAAAGGCTCAACTCGCCCAACGACGTGGTGGTCCAGCAGGGCGGCTCGATCTGGTTCAACCCCCCCCGACGGCTACATGCAGGGTCTCCGGCGCCACGAAAACCGGGTCCAGGTACGGAATGTCGAACTACACCAGCGTGTGTGCAAGCCGGGCGGAGTCACCTCGTAGCGGAGCGCCTTCATATGGCGGGCGATGGGTGCATGCTGCCAGCTGTGACTCGTCTTCGGTGATGCCGTCGCCGAGTGTGGGCCGCTAGCGGATGCGACCGACGACCGCGTCCGCTCGGTCGATCATGCTGGGAGCTGGCCAACCGGAGGACGGAGTGGCCTGGCTCGGGTTCACATGGTCGTAGCAGTGACGGGTTGTCGATCGGTCTCGCCGACCGGCGCCCTGTCGCTGCGTCGTAGCAGCGTCAACGCCGTGACCGGGAAGATCAGCACCGACAGCAGCCCGGCGAATACGAGCGCCGCCGCGGTGACCGGTGAGATGCGGCCGAGCTGCACGCCGATCTGCGTTGCGGTGACGATGAACGGGAGCGAGGTGGCCTGCAGCAGCCCGGCCGCGATGGCAGATCGGCGGCCCAGCCCGCGGACGTAGAGCAGCGCCGGAATGCCGCGCACGAGCAGCAGCGCGAGCAGGAAGATCGGCACGCGCAGCAGCGCGGAGGGGTTGTCGAGCAGCCCTTTGAGGTCGAGCCGGATGCCGCTGCTGATGAAGAATACCGGGATGAGGAAGCCGAATCCGATTGCCTCGAGCTTCGTCCTGAAGCGCGGATGGCTCGCGGAGTCCCGATCGACGATGCTGACCACGACGCCGGCGAGGAATGCGCCGAGGATGCTTTCCAGCCCGAATCGCTCGGCCAGTGCGGTGAACGCGATGAGCAGCACGACCGCGAACCGCACCCGGATCTCCGCTGTGGTGTCTTGCAGCCGTAGCAGCACCGCGCCCAGGCGCATCGAGCGGCCGGCACGAGACACCACGAGGCCGGTGATCCCGACCAGGACGGCGAATGCGATCACCAGCACGAGCCGGCTGCCGGTGCTGCCGCCCGATGCGGAGAAGAATAGTGACAGCAGCAGGATGGCGGAGAAGTCGGCGACGGTCGCCGCGACGATGGCTGTCTGCCCGACTTCCCCCTCGGACTGGCGGGCGTCTTTGAGCACGGGCACGATGAGCCCCAGCGACGTCGCCGACAGCGCGATCGCCAGCAACAGCGGGCTGCGCACCCAGCCGATGGCGTGAAAGCCAAGGCCGATCGGCACACCGAGGGCGAGGGTGATCAGATAGCCGAGCAGCGCCAACCGCAACAACCGCCCGCGCAGGCGATGCGCGTCGATCTCCAGCCCGGACAGGAACAGCAGGAAGGCCAGCCCGATGAGCGCGAGGATCTGCACGGGCAGATCGATCTTCACCCAGCCCAGCACCGACGGGCCGAGCACGATGCCGGCGACAATCTCGAGGATGACGGACGGCAGTCGTAGTCGTGGCGCGAAGCCGAGCGCCAGCGGAGCCGCGGCGGCGATGAGGCAGACGATGAACAGGTTGAGGAATGACACGTCCGGCATCATGGCGGCGGCCTCACAATCCGTAGGTCTCGAGCAGGCGCAGCCATACCTCGCTGATCGTCGGGAAGGAGGGGACGGCATGCCATAGCCGGTCGAGGGGAACCTCGCCGGCGATGGCCACGGTCGCTGAGTGCAGCAGTTCCTGCACGCCGGGTCCGGTGAACGTCGCACCGACCAACACGCCCCGCGCCTCGTCGATGACGAGCTTGCTGGTTCCCTTGATGCCGTTGCCCTGGGTGTAGGCACCGGCCACATCGCCGGTCCCGTAGGTCACGGCGCGGACCGGCCGGCCAAGCTCCCGCGCCTCGGCCTCCGTCAGCCCCACCGCGCAGACCTGCGGATCGGTGAACGTCACCCGCGGTACGACGCTGCCGCTGGCCCGGTCGCGGGCGTCCTTGCCGAGGATGACATCAGCCGCGATGCGGCCCTGGTACTTGCCCATGTGGGTCAGTTGTGCGCGCCCGTTGCAGTCGCCGATCGCGTACAGCCAGCCGCCGTCCACGCCGACGGCACGCAGCTGGTCGTCCACGGTCACGAACCGGCCCGCGGTAAGCCCAACGGTGTCCAGCCCCAGCTCCTCAGTTGCGACCCGGCGGCCGGCCGCGACGAGCAGCTCGTCTGCCTCGTGATGCTGGCCACCGGTCAACTCGACCACGACCGGACCGTCCGACCGCTTTCGATGCACCCGCTCCACGGAGGCACCCAGCACGACGGCGACGCCCTCGGCCTGCAGGGCGGCCTGCACCTCGTCTCCGGCGAACGGCTCCTCCCGGAACAGCAGCCGAGGGGCCACCTCGATGACGCTGACCTGCTCGCACCCTAGCCGCCGGTAGGCCTGGGCCATCTCCACACCGATCGCGCCGCCACCGAGCACGAGCAGCCGCCGTGGCAGCGCCTTCACCGCGGTCGCGTCGCGGTTATCCCACGGCTGTGCCTCGGCCAGCCCGGGAATCGGCGGCAGCGCCGGACGCGTCCCGGTGGCGAGTACCACCGCTCGCCGCGCGGTGACCCGTCGCTGCCCGCCGCCGTCGGTAACGACTACGGTGCGCGCGCCGTCCAACCGGCCGGTCCCCCGGATCAGTTCAATCCCATGGTCGCGCAGCCAGGGCAGCTGGCCCTCATCGCTCCAGCTGCTGGTCATGTAGTCCCGCTGGGCCAAGGCGGCGACGAGATCGATCTCGCCGGTCACGGCGGCTGCAGCGCCGGGGACGCGCCGCGCCGCCGCTAGCACATCGCCGGGGCGGATCAACGTCTTGCTGGGCACGCAGCCCCAATACGAGCACTCGCCGCCCACCAGCTCCCGTTCAACCAGGGCCACGGACAATCCACCGTCGGCGCAGCGCCCAGCCAGCACCTCACCCGCCGGGCCGGCTCCTATGACCACGACGTCGTAATTCATGTGCGCTCCCTCATCCGGCGTATCGCTCCCTTGTGTCTCGCCGACGTCGCGGGTGTTACGCCGGCGTCCTCGTGTAACGCGGGCGCCGCTGGCGAGTCTGCACAGCAACAGACCAGTGAGGAGTTCGCCATGTCCCAGACGGCTATCGCCGATCACGCGCTGATCTCTGACCGCCACTCGAGCGCCTTGGTGACCACAGCCGGTTCGGTGGAGTGGTTGAGCTTTCCCCGCTTCGACAGCCCGTCCGTGTTCGGACGGCTCCTCGGTGAGGCCGCGGGGCACTGGCAGATCCAGCCGGCCGGTGAGTGGCGCAGCAGCCGCCGCTACGTCGACCGGACGCTCGTGCTGGAGACCACGTTCACCACCGAGACCGGGACCGTCGCCCTCACCGACCTGCTGGCGATGGGGCCGGACAACGGTGGGCACCGACTCGGCCGGGACGTACCGCATCTGTTGGTGCGCCGGGTGGCTTGCACCGCCGGTGAGGTGGAGCTGGACGTGTCGTACGAGCCGAGGCCGGAGTATGGCTTGGTTGTGCCGCTGCTGTCAGTAGTGGACGGCGGGATCACCGCTCGCGGTGGTGCGGATTGGTTGGTGCTGACCACTCCCCTGAAGCTCGAGATAGCCAGGTCGCGGGCTCACGGCACGACGACGTTGTACGCCGGCGACACCGCGTACTTCGCGTTACACCGCTCCACACTGGAGCAGACACCGGCGCGCATCTGGTCGCAGGACGAGCTCGCCGCACAGGTCGACAACACCATCGGCGCGTGGCAGTCGTGGTCCGCGTTGCATCAGGCCTACGACGGACCGTGGGCCGATCTGGTGCACCACAGCGGCCGGGTGCTGCAGGGGCTGTCCTTCCAGCCCAGCGGAGCGATCGTCGCCGCGGCGACCACCTCACTACCCGAGGGCGTCGGCGGTGAACGGAACTGGGACTACCGCTACTCGTGGGTGCGGGACTGCCAGCTTCACCATGGAGGCGTTATGGGTGGCCGCTTGCCCCGACGAGGCCGAGGACTTCTTCGCCTTCATGGCGACCGCGGCGGCATCCGGGGTGGGCCCCGACGAGGGCCTGCAGATCATGTTCGGCGTCGGCGGCGAACATGACCTGACCGAACGGGAACTTCCGCACCTGGAGGGATGGCGGGACAGCCGTCCCGTCCGAGTGGGGAACGGCGCCTGGAGCCAGCAGCAGATCGACGTGTACGGCGAGCTGCTCGGTGCCGCGCACCGGCTAGCCGACCAGATCGGGAAGATCGACGACGACACGAAGAGGTTCTTGATTGCTTGCGCCGATACCGCGGCGATCCGCTGGCGGGAGAAGGACCAGGGCATTTGGGAGGTGCGCGGCGACCCGCAGCATTTCCTGTATTCCAAGGTCATGTGCTGGGTGGCGCTCGACCGGGCGATCACCCTGGCGGACCTGTTAGGCGCCGGCGACCGGGTCGATCGGTGGAAGGCCAGCCGGGACGAGATCTGGGAGACCGTCGTCCGGGACGGGTGGAGCGACGAGGCTGGCGCGTTCACGCAGTACGTCGGCTCGACGGCGCTGGATGCGTCGAACCTGATGATGCCGATCGTCGGATTCCTACCCGCGAACGACCCGCGGATGCTCGCCACGATCGACGCGATCGCCGAGCGGCTGACCGACGAACGCGGACTGGTGTACCGCTACCGCACACAGGAGGGCGTGGACGGCCTCGCTGGCGAGGAAGGAACATTCCTGCTATGCACCTTCTGGCTCGCCCAGGCGCTGGCCCAGTCCGGTCAGGTCGAGCGCGCCAAAGCCGTGTTCGAGAAAGCGGTCGCCTTCGTGAACGACGTCGGACTGCTCGCCGAAGAGATCGATCCGCAGACCGGCGAACTGCTCGGCAACTTCCCGCAGGCGTTCAGCCACATCGGCCTGGTCAACGCCGCCTGGGCGATCGCCGAGGCGCAGCGCCGCGCCACCGCGTGACCTCGGGCGATGACCTCGGCCCCAACGTCCAGAATTGGCACAGGTAGCCGAGATCATCCGGTGAACTTGAAGGGCTGGACCTTTCCATGAGCGTCGAACCTGGTATGACGATCCGCTGCCAAGAGGTCGTCGAGCTCATCACCGACTACCTGGAAGGGCAGCTCGACGAGACGACCCGCACCGAGCTCGAGGCGCATCTGCCGCTGTGCGAAGGCTGCGACGAGTATCTACGACAGATGCGCACGACGATCCAGGCGCTGGGCCACGTACCGCTCGACAGCCTGTCCGAGACCGCGCAGGCTGACCTGCTCGCGGCTTTCCGTGACTTTCCCGTCCGGCCGTAACGATTCTCAGGCGGTCCGGCACTCCTGGTCACGCAGACGACCATCGAGAGAGCCGCCCGCCGGCTGGCAGGCATGCCGCGCAGCTCATTTGTGGTCCAGGCGTGGCTGCGCTCGGGGCTGCGATTTTCTTCGCCTGGAAACCCGGGGTCGCGGTATCGGCAATCGCCAGCGCGTTCGTCGGTCCGACGCACGACCGGAGCGACCCCGACGGCGGAACGCGACTGAACCGGCTGCGCGGCAGCCGAGGCAACCAGAACTATCCCGTTCCGGCTGATGTGCAGCTCGGTCGTCCGCCGACGGTGCTGATCTGGTGCCGGGCCTTCACGGTCCCAGTCGCCGCGGCCACGTTGCGCTGACCGATCGTTACGGCAGGAACGCGGCCGGCGCGACCGGGAACGACTCCACGTCGAGCAGATCCAGTCCGAACTCCCGTATCCGGTCGAGAACGCCGTACAGCGCTGAGGCGTCTACGCACACGCCGGACAGCACTGTGTTGCCATGCTCCGACTCAACGTGCATCGGGTCGAAGACTGTCGCGAACCGGTCGCTCAGGGTGCCTCGGATCCTGATCCGGTAGAAGCGTCGCGCCACGCCACCAGGGTGCAGGGCGAGACTCCGTGAGTCATCGCCCGGAAGGTCATCTCACCCGGGTGAGATTCACGCCGGGGGGAGGCAGCGGCGGACCGGCTGCGGCAGGCTCTAGCCCAGGTGAATTGGCATCAGGGGGTCGGCATGTCGGAGCTCATCGAGCAGACAGGTCCAGGCACCGCCGCGAGCAGTCAAGGCGTCGACAGCGAAGATGTCCTGCTCAACCGCCTGCGGTCCGGGGATGAAGCCGCCTTCGCCCACCTGGTCGATCAGTGGTCGCCGGTGATGCTGCGGGTGGCGCGCAGCTTCGTCGCCAACCGGCAGTCGGCGGAGGACGTCGTACAAGACACCTGGCTCGGCCTGATCAACGGTCTGGCTCGCTTCGAGGCCCGGTCGTCCCTGCGCAGCTGGACATTCTCTATCCTGATCAACCGAGCAAAGACCCGCGGCGTGCGCGAAGCGCGCATGGTCGCCTCGGCCGGACTGACGGGCGCCGAAGCCCGTCTACCAGCCGTAGACCCGGCGCGGTTCCAGGGGCCGGACGGTGCCTATCCCGGGCACTGGACATCCACCGGGTCACCCCGGCGGTGGGACGAGCCCGAAGGGCGGGCGCTGGCCCGCGAGACGCTGAACGTTGTCGATCAGGCCCTTGACGGCCTGCCGGAACGGCAGCGGCTCGTGGTCACGATGCGCGACGTGCACGGGATGAGCGCCGACGAAGTATGCGCCGCCCTTGAGCTGTCGCAGCAAAACCAGCGCGTCCTGCTGCACCGCGGCCGCAGCGTGCTGCGCACCGTCCTGGAGGGCTATCACGGTGGGTGATCAGGTCCGGGGGGCTGAGCTGGCCGGACAGGCCGCGCTCGTCACCGGAGCGGCATCAGGCATCGGCCGGGCCTGCGCCGTGGCCTTAGCTGCCGGGGGCATCCGTTGCGCTGATCGACATCGACAAGTGCGGACTCGAGGCCACTGCCCCGAGATTCGCGACGCCGGCGCCGACGCGTTAACCATCGCGGCGGACGTTACCGATCTGGATGCAATCGCCTCAGCGGTTGCACGACTAGTCGCGCGATTCGGCCGGCTCGACGCAGCGCACAATAATGCCGGCATCGCCGGACCCTACCTGCCACTGGATGACTACCCCGCCGGCGAGTTCCTGGGGGTGCTGCAGGTCGATCTCATCGGCGTGTGGCATTGCATGCGGGCCGAGATCGCCCAGATGCGCCGCCAGAGATCCGGAGCCATCGTCAATACCTCGTCGATGCTCGGCGCGGCCGCGATACCGAACAACGGGCCCTACGTTGCGACTAAGCACGCAGTGAACGGTCTGACCCGCACCGCCGCGCTGGAACTAGGCACGACAGGTATTCGGGTGAACACATTGGCCCCGGGCGTGACGCGGACCGGGATGACATCCAGGCTGAGCGACGAGCTGCTGCGTGCCATGTCGTTGAGTCGCATGGCCGAGCCGGACGAGGTTGCGGCCGCCGCCGTGTGGCTGTGCTCGCCGCAAGCCTCCTACGTCACGGGCGCGGTGCTCGTCGCCGACGGCGGGTGGCTGTCGCGTTACAGCAGGCCCTGCTCACGGGCCCGGATCACCGCTTCGCCGCGGGATTCTGCGCCTAGCTTGCGGTAGATGGCCCGCAGGTGGGTCTTGAGCGTGTTGGGCGTGACAAACAGCGTGCTGGCTAGCTGGCGTTGGGACATCGGTCCTGGGAGCAGCCGGACAATCGCGTACTCCCGCTCCGTCAACGAATCCACAACGCCCCTTGCCGGCTGGGCCGCCCGAGTAGCTCGCTGCTCGGTGGCCAGCCATGCACGCAGGACGGCCCCAGGATCTTGGCACTGTTTGAGCACAGCCCTCGCCCGGGCCAGCCACCGATTCCCATCCTGATCACGCTCGCCTGACGGCGCATAACAGCGGCTGATCATCGCCGCGGTGAGCAGCGCAGCGCCCAGCTCAGCTCGACCGGCGCCACGCTCGGCCAGTTCGATCGCCGCACGGGCGGCAGGTAGGCCGTTTGCCCATTCCGCCCGAGCGGCCGCAAGTCGAGCCTGGGCAAGCGCGGGAAACATGGCGACAAAGTGGGCATCGCTCAGCGTCCGCTTGACCTCGCTGTCTGCGACACGCACCAGGGTCTCGGCCGACGGCAAGTCACCGCGCTCCACCGCCAGCAAGGCAAGGCAGCCCACGGCATAGATATAGGCCAGCCGATTCTCGCCGCGCCGCGCGGCTTCCGCGGCATCGCGTAGTTGGGTGGCCGACAGCTCAGCGTCGCCAAGCCAGAACTCGGATATCCCGGTGACCAGACTATGCACCGTCGCCAGGAACGGCTCTTCCGCCGGCCGGCGAATAGCGCGCAGCAGACCGGCTGCAGCGCCGACGTCCCCGGCCTTGTACGTGTGTAGCGCCCGCAGCAGCTGCAGATGGACGTCCGGCCCCACACTGCGCTCGGCCGCAGCGAGCGCGGCCGACGCATCATCGAGTCGCCCGGCATCCATCGCCAGCCACACCCGCGCCACCGATAGTTGCACGTTAGCGGCGACGACTTCCGCGGGCAGCGCGTCCAGCCACATCTGCACGGTGCGCATCTGGCCGGCGTTGAAATGTTGCTGCCAACCCTGCGCCACCAGCCCGGCGACCAGTTCGGTGTCCCCCGACTCGAGCGCATGGCCGATCGCCTCCGCGAGGTCGCCTGCCGCGGCGAACCACATTGCCGCCCGACGATGCAGCACCGGCGGTTGCTCGGGCAACGTTCGCGCCAGTTCGTGACGCAAGATGCCGCGGAACAGATGGTGGTATCGAAACCACGCGTTCGCATCATCGAGCGGTGTCAGGAACAAATTGGCACGGTAGATCTCGTCGAGTAACTCTGCGCTGTCGTTGCGCTCGGTAAGGGCGCCGCACAACGGCGCGCACAGCCGGTTCAACACCGACGTCTGCAGGAGGAAGTCACGAATGTGCTGCGGCTGGTTTTGCAGCACCTCCTCCCCCAGATAGTCGACGACGTGCCGATCAGCGCCGGTGAAACGCTCGATGAACTCCGAGCGGTCAGTACGATCAGCCAACCGCAGTGCCGCGAGCTGGAGACCGGCAGCCCAGCCCTCGGTGCGCTGGACAAGACGCAGCACATCCTGCGACGAAAGCATCAGACGAAGCGTGCCATTCAGCAGGCCGGCGCCCTCCTCGACCGTAAAGCGCAACTGATCGGCGCGCACCTCGACAAGGTCGCCTCGTACCCGCAGCCGGCTCAACGGCAACGCTGGGTCCGCTCGGGTAATCAGCACAAGGTGCAGCTGGGGCGGCCCGCGATTGAGCAGCACTGCAAGCGAGTCGTGGACTTCTGGATTGTTGACCAGGTGGTAGTCGTCCAGGACTACGAGCAAGTCGTCAGACGACGCCGCGAGGTCGTTGATGAAGCTCGGCAGCACATCGCGGAACACATCGGCACCGGCACCGTCAAGGCGGCGCAGGGCAGCTGTCCCAACTTCGTGGCTGGCCTGATTAGCCGCAAGCAGCAGGTAGCGCCAGAACCTCTTCACGTCGTTGTCGCCGGCGTCCAGGGACACCCAACCGGCAGTGACGTCGTCATTGCGTAGCCACTCCGCCACAACTGTGGTTTTGCCCCAGCCAGCTGGGGCGACGACAAGGGTCAGCGGCACCCGCAGGCCGGCACGCAGCCGGCCGTGCAGCCGTTCGCGGGAGACTCGCTGATGGCGCGGACTCGGGGCGAACAGCTTGGTCGCGATGACGACCTCTGGCGTACCAATCGTCACCTCGGCCCCCCTGGACACCGGCCCCGGAGCTGACTGTAACGCCGGGCGCCACACCAAGCTGCGTGGTCGATAAATCCCGCCGGCTCGCGACACGAAAGGTCCCGATCGGGAACGCTCAGGATCCCGGTCGCCGAGTAGGTCGCGCCGACTATCCTCGGCTACCGCGGTCTGGCCCAACTGCTTCGGCAAGCAGGCAAGAACGCGCCCAGCTCGACCCGCGACGAGAGTCGACTCCCCGTCCTCCGGCGCGGGCCGGCACCCGTGACTCGTTGAGCAGCATCACCGCGAGCAGCCCTGCCGCTTCGGGCTGGTCAGGCATCAACGCGACGAGCCCGCGAGCCGGATCGCCTCGCCCCGCAGCGGCGCGCGTTCCGGACCGTCGAGTCCGATGTTGTAGATGAGGTACAGAACCAACAGGACCGACCGGAGTCGCTCAGGAAGGTCGGCGTCGTCCGGCACCCGATAGGGGATCCTGGCGGCCTTGATCTTGTACTTGGCGCGGACCTCGAGGTGCTGTCCCGCCTAAGCGAGGTCGTGCCGACTCTGCGTCAGGCCGCTACGGACCTCAAGCCGTCAGCGGCGGGGCGTGCGCCGGACACCACGCTCAACACACCGACCGGCGGCCGGCGGCAGCTGGCTGTTACCCGGGCCGACCTGGCCGGACTGCGGCACACCGCCGCGCGCACGGGGCGACGATCAACGATGTCGTGCTCACCGCCATCACTGGTGGAGTGGCGGCCTTGCTTGATCGGCGCGGCGAACCCGTCGACGACCTGGTCGTGTCCGTTCCGGTATCCGCTCGCGTCGTCGACCGATCGCCAGCGATCTGACGAACGCCTCGGACGCGGCGTCAGCAAGCCGATGTCGCCAAGCACGCGGACGACCTGCAACCGCCTGGCCGTACGCACACGGAAGACGCGATCAACACCCGCCGCTTCGCCGTCGGTGACGATGCCACCGTTCACACCCGGACACGCCCCGTCGCTCGGAAGCGGCGGACCTCGATCGGGGTCGATCGCTCCCCGACCTGCCGCCCCAGGCCAACGCGGCACGAGGTGGTCCGCATTGATGATGCGACCCCGGCAGTATGCTCCTTCGTCTCGACGAGACGGCCCTCCGCTGACCAGATCGCAATCATCGACACGGCGGACGTCGCCACCGAGGGTCATGCAGTGCGCCACCGAAGACGAACGTGCCGCTCGCCTCCATCTCCGCCACGACGGCAACAACCCGCTGCATGAACGCCTGCATCTCCTCCGGCGCCCTTGGCGTTCGGGGATCTCATCCTCCACCGCAAAGTGGACAATAGGTACTGACCCATAGCTGCTCCTCCAACTTGGTGCGGGTAGTTCCCCCGCGCTCACCGTGCTCACAAATGGGATCGGCCGGCGAGGACACCCACGGCAAGTCTTTTGCCTCGACCAGAAGGCTCGACGACCCGATCTGCAGGGCGCCGGTCGCCAATCGAACCGTTCAAATCGGTCATCATGACGCGCCTCACCGAGTAATTCCGAGCGGACGACGAATTAGCGCGGCAGGCCCGGTCTTCTTGGCCGCCGACGAGCATCTTCAGCAGCTGGAAATACCTTGCTGCATCAGGAATGCGCGTCTCGTCTGCTGAGCACAGACCGACGCTCAGAGCTGCTGTGCCAAAGAAGGACTTCCCCGGACCTGGACCAGATGACCCGACTGCGGCAGATGATCGCGACCCATCGAGGCGGATGTCGCCCGACCTCAGCTCCGAAGATCAGCACAGAGCGAAGGCGATCAGCGGCGTAACGAGGCGCAGACGGGGCTGACTCCTTGGTAGGGAGGCGCCGACCATCCTCCGACGCGAACCCGAGGAGACCATGACCGCTCATACTCTGCCCGACATCAGCGACAGTGCTCCGCGTGTAGCGACGTGGCCGACGCAGCAGGCATCACCGGCGTGTTGACCGACGTGTTGGCAGCGACCGATCTGGGGAACGTCGGCGTCCGTGTCATCACGCACCCAGCGAGCAGCGACGGGCAGTTGCGCACGCCTTGTCAGGTGTGCTGCGTTTCGAGTGGGTTTGGGTCACCCCAGGCGATCCAGCAACGATCGTGTGTTGCCCTCCGGGCGAGTCGAGCTGACCGCCTCGCCAAGAGGCGGCGCTCGATGCTCTGCTCCGAGACTCCCTTGGAACGGGCGCCGGCCGCATCCTCCGGTGTTGAGCAGTTCGAAACCCGCGGCCGACAGGCGCACCACTCTACCTCAGCCTGCTCGGCACGGATCCCCGGCACGCCGCACACGGGTACGGACAAAAGCTGCTCAGCGCCAACCTGCGGTTGCTCGACTGCGACGGCGCCCCGGCCTACCTCGAGGCGGCGACGCGCTCGTGCGCTCTACCAACGCTACGGCTGTTCGGGTCACCGGACGGTTCGAGCTGCGCCGACCAGACCGGGCGTCAACTCGATGTGGCGACAGGCAGCGGCGGCGAAGCGTTTGGTGTCAGCTGACCTCCATCGATCCTCAGAACGTCAAGGCGCCGGGGGAAGCGGTCGCATCACGACAAAAGCAGGGGAGCATCTCGCGGAGGCGGGGCAGCTCGAGAGACGCTACTGACAGTTCAGATGCCGGCGGAGACGTCGGTCGGGCGCAACTGGCGGGCACCGGAGGACCGGGGGGCGCGCTCGGCGGAAAGGAGCTGCACCCGGTCGCACACGTGTCCTACGAGGATGCCCTCGCCTACGCGGCCTGGGCTGGTAAACAGCCGCCGACGAAGATCGAGTGCGAATACCCATCGCGGACGGGAGGACCACCGACCAAGTCGGCGTGGGAAGACGACTTCATCCCGCGCGGCAAGCGGATGGCCAACACTGGCGCAGCTAGCCGCAGTGGGGTGCACAGACCGGGATGGTCAGCAGCGGTGTCCATGGCGGCAGATCCACTACGCCCGGCCGAAGCGTATGAGCCGGAACTGTCCCTGCGGACGGTCGACGACGCGGACGGCGGTTGTGCCAGTGGTCAGCGGCGGACCCGTTGGGTCCGCCGCTGAGCGGGGTCTCCTGTTAGCGGGGTGGGAATTGTGATCCGGGGACGGGGTCGGCGAGGTTGGCTGTTGGCGCCTTGGCGGTGAAGCCGATCACGGCGCAGTTGATGTCGACGCCGGCCGATCCGTAGGGGGCGCCGCCGGGGCCGGTGATCAGGTCGGGTCGGGTTGCTGCCAGGTTGAACACCTGCACCTCGTCGATCTGCCTGGTGTTCAGGCCCTCTCTGATGGCTTTGTCGGTCCATTGACCGAGCTGGGCATCCCAGAGCGGGCTGTAGGCCTGGGCGTGGCGCGGGTCGGTCAGGGTGGGGAAGTCGCCGAAGACGTTGAGCAGGTCGCCGCCGTTGCGCAGCGCGTCGATCAGCGCGGTGTTGCCGGCGCTGGCGTCCTCGGAGGCGTGGCCATCCTTGATCAGGTGGATGAACCCCTGGGCGTTCTTGTTGTCGGCGCCGGTCTGTCCGTTGACGAAGCCGAACAGTCGTTCGCGGGCCGAGCCGAGGAAGTCGTCGCCGCCGTTGTAGGCGGCCCGGTCCAGCGCCGGCACGTAGGTGGATCGCTCCAGCACCGCGGTGAGCGGCTGCCCGGCGTCGGTGCTGATGTAGACGATCGGCTGGCCGGCGTCGAAGCCCTTCACGAACAGCAGGTCGACCCACGACTCGGCGAACTGTCCGGGCGCGGAGGGCCCGGCGATGTGCACGCCGAGGACCCGGTCACCGGTGTTGGTGTGGTGCACAACGTCGAACGGTCCGTCGCCGGTGGCCACGATCGGCGCGCTGTACACCACGTCCGACCCGGCGATCTTGACGAACGGGCTGTAGCCGGGACCGGCTACCGCGCCGGGCTGGAACGCGGCCAGCGGGAATCCGTCCGGTCCGGGCGTGGCGACGCGGGTCGGGCTGAAGTCCGGGGCGCCGTGGAAGTCGACGACCGCAGGCCCGAACGGGTTCTGTGCCGGCGTCGGCGACTCGAGAGTCACGGTCTGGACACAGTCCGGACAGCCGATGCCGATGTTCGCCAGCTTCGGTGCGTAGTTGATGCCCAGGTCGTGCGCCAGGCCGGCGTCGGAGGAATCCAGCAGCACGTACCACACCGTCTGACCGTTCGCCTTACCCGGATAAAGCGGCAGTCGCACGGTCTGCTTGCTCAGGTCGACCTGCAGCGCGCTTTCCACCGTGAGATGATCGCGCGGCAGCAACCCGGTGAGCTGGCCGAGACCACGCGCCGCACCGGGCGCATCGTCGGCCTGGGCGAGCGCCTGAGTCGTGGCCACCGCGGTTGCGGCTGCCAGGACCGTGGTCAATGCCAGCAGCCATCCCGTTCTGCGGGATAACGTTCTCATGGGTTCTCCTTTCGCGCGGCGCAACGGCCGCAGACGTGGGTCGGGGTGACGCAGACAGGAGGGAGCCCCGGCTCGATGCGAGCTGTCCACCGCCGCAGCGCAGCGGACGGGCACGCGTCGATCAGGACGGATCCGGGGGAACTGATGGTGCTTCGTTGCTGGCGTGTTGATCGCGTGGTCTGCTCGGCCCAGTGACGGCTATGGCTGATTGACAGCACCGGTTCGGCCGCACACGGTCGGATGGCTTCGATTCTGGTGTTGATCCCAAATGACGGCGACCGCTGGGCAGGGTGACATGCTGACGGCACCGATTGGGATGATCACGACGCTTGCTGCTCACGCGTGCTTCTCGGTGGACGGCCCACGGGCGATTGCTGGGCCGGAAGGGGGCGAGGGGGGTGTGATAGGGCCTCATGCTGCCTGCGCCCGTGCGTGGACTTGGACGATGTCCTCCGGCGCGAAGTGGATCAGGAAATCGAACTCCGCCGTGAGCACGGCCATGGCCTGATCGCGCTCAATGTTGATCACGTGCAGCTGCCAGTCGTTGATCTGGAGGACGTCTCCGATAGCGAGGTCGCGGGCGGGGATTCTCACGGGGAACTCCTGAGCAGGCAGCGAGCCCGCGGTGGTGACCGCGGTGGCATGTCGAAAAGATTGCGGCGACCGGTCCTCGGGCAGGTGTGTGTCAGTGCTTTGCCCACGGGTTTGGTGGCTGCGTCTGCGGGTCGCGTGTCCGACCCGGGGCGGGATCGCCATGCGGGCAAGGGCGCCCGCCTCGGGAAAGGCCACGATGGCCACCAGGCGCCCGTCGTCGACGACCGGCAGATACCTGACCCCGTGGTAGCTGATCGCGATCGCGGCGCTCCGGACGCTGAGGGCGCTCTCGACGCTGAGCGGCAGCTCCACGCCGATGCCGCTTACCCGCTGGTCGTGCCGGATCGCTTCCTCCCGCACGTCGATCACCGCGCACAGCAGACGGTGCAGACCGAAGAACGCGTCATGGCAAGTGCCTCCGAAACCTGGATTCGAGCCAGCCGCAACATCGGCGCGCCGGTGAGCCGACATCTGGATTAGCGTCACGCCGGCGCGGGCTCTTACCTACCTCGCCGCAGAATCGACTACTGGCTTGGTGATGTCACCGCGACGGGCACCCGGTCAGGGGGTGTCCCGGACGGCGGCCAGCAGCCCCTCGAAGTCCTCCGAGCAGGGCCCGCACGCACGCAGATGCGCTGCGATGCCCGGGTAGCGCAGCTCGGCCTCGGCGCCTTGGTCGACCAGGTCGACATACACGTGTAGCAGCCGCATCGCCTCGGCACAGCCGACATCACGCGGGTCGGTCTGCAAGAAGCGGTCCAGTTCTGACCAGCCGTTCATGAGCGCCCCGGTGTGTTCGGATCCATATAACCATTAGCGACCAGCGCGGCCCGCAACTTACGCCGGGCGTCAAACAACGACTTGTAGATCGCATTACGGTTCGTGCCAAGCTCAATGACAAGGGCATCCAGCGGCACGCCGTTGACCACGATCGCCACAAAGATCCGTCGCTGCCGTTCGGTCAGTGCGTCATCCACCGCGCGGCGCACCGCAGAAACGAACTCACGCGACTCAGACTCCTGGGCCGGGTCGAACCCGAACCGGTCCGGCAGCCGATCCCAGTCCTCGGCTTCGAGCGACACCGTGGGGTTGCGCCAGAAATGCCGTCCCACCTTGGTGGAAACCTCGAAGATCACGAATTTGTACGCCCAGGTGGTGAACCTGCACTCACCACGAAACTGGCCGAGCTTGGCGATGATCGCCAGCAACGCATCCGCCGCGGCCTGGTGCGTCAGGTCGTCCAGCTCCGGACCGGAGACCGGCAGGCGCCCCGCCCGCCGGCGCAGTTCGGCCCGCGCGACACGAACAAGCTCAGCGTGCAGCCGCGCCTGCGCGGCCTCGCGCCGCCCCCCGGTGAGGTCACGCAGCCACTCGGCCGACTCCCGATCCACCGACCCGACCATCCGCGACATCAGCGAACCACGTTCGCACATCCTGCCGCCCCGCCCACCGTAGGGATGCTACGAGCAGCATTCGCGGAAACGGAAGGCCACAGGCATCCAGGCCGACCCACGAATCCGTACCGATCGCAACAAAAGCGATCGTCATGTCACGCCTGGACGGCAGACACAGAGAATCTTGCGGAGGCTCCGTCATCCATGACCAGCGGAGTCTGGCGGCTGGCCCCGGATCGCGTGCGCAGCAGGACACAATGGCACGGATATGGGGCCCACCACGG
>CAWDGB010000025.1:0-21095 GCA_963801715.1 uncultured Actinomycetota bacterium
GGCAAGCGATATCGACAGGATCAGGCCTGAGGCGCAGTCCATCGGTCAGGTGGCGATCGGCGAGCGCCCCGACAACGCGAGGCCGGCAGACGCTGCCGGCCTCGCCGAGCGGTATCCGCCGGTGCCGGAGGCGATGCCTGATCGGGTGGCTTCGACGCTGCGACCGCGGTCGAATCGTCAGCGGCCTACCGTCGAGGGATGACCAGTGCCGCCGCCGTACCGCCGGCACCGCGCCCGCGCGCCGGTGGGGATGTCGATCTCGCCGCGGTCGGCGCACTACTGGCCGATCCGGGGCGCTGCCGCATTCTGCTCGCCCTTGACGACGGTCGCGCGCTGCCGGCCAGCCGGCTGGCGACGGAAGCTGGCGTTACCGCCGCCACTGCCAGCAGCCATCTCGGCAAACTCACCAGTGCCGGGTTGCTCGCGGTCGAGAGGCATGGCCGCTATCGGTACTACCGACTCGCCGGCCCGGCCGTCGCCCAGCTCATCGAAACGCTCGGTCAGCTCGCTCCGGTCGTGCCGATCCGGTCCTTGCGTCAAGATACAAGTGCCGCGGCGTTACGCCGCGCCCGCACGTGCTATGACCACCTTGCCGGCCGTCTCGGCACCGCAGTCATGCACAGCTTTCTGGATGCAAGGTGGCTCACCGGTGGCAACGGTCACCATGACCCGGACGACGTCGACCCGCGCGCCGGTTACGGGAGCGAATACGACTACCGGCTGACCGAGACCGGAGTCGAGTTCCTGAATCGGTTCGGCGCAAGGATCCCGCCTCGGCGCCGCGTTATCCGCTACTGCGTGGACTGGACCGAACAACGTCACCACCTCTCCGGCGGCCTCGGCCGCGGCCTTCTCGAGCGTCTCACCGAACTCGGTTGGATCCGATCCAGCCGCAGCACCCGAGCTGTCGAGATCACCGACGCAGGCTCAGAAGGTCTGCGCCACACATTCGACATCGACCTCACCGAGCCTGCACCGAACCTGCCGATTCAGACCACTAGCAGCCGCATACGCTGATTCGGTGGCGGCGCGGGCTCGGGTCGAGAACATCCACACCCTCGCGACGGCGATGCCGCACGTCACGGTCATCCACGGATCGCAGGACAACGCAATCTACCAAGTCGGGGGCAAGTCGTTCATCTTCTTCCGGACGCCGCGGCCAGACGCTGTCGACCCGCGCACGGGTGAGCGATACCCCGACGTCATCGTCTTCTGGGTCGCTTCGGAGGCCGACAAGCAGGCGCTGGTGCAAGACCGGTCCACGCCCTTCTTCACGACAGCTCACTTCGATGGGCACCCCTCCGTGCTCATTCGCGCTACCCGGATCCGTGAGCTATCGCGGACCGAGTTGACTGAGCATGTTCAAGACGCCTGGCTTGCCCGAGCATCGCCCAGCCGAGCTGCAGCGTGGCTACGTGCCCACGAATTGCGTTAGCGGCCCGCGGCCGGACCCGGCTCCACCCCTTGCGAGTATGTTCGCCATGCCGCCGATGGCTGACCGCTCGTTGCCGGATAAGTCGCGGGATCGAGCCCCGAGCAGCGAGCACTTCAGCCCGACGGTCAACATCTGATGCGGCAGGCCGGTGAGGAATCGAAGTCTCATGGCGTCTCAATTCGACGACGTATGGCAGGCGAACCGGATCTTCGCAACGAGCTACGCCGATCCGCGCCTGCCGGGACGCGCCGCCCGCGGCCTGGCCATCGTTACCTGCATGGACTCGCGGATCGACCCGCTCGCCATGGTGGGCCTACAACGGGGAGACGCCAAGATTGTCCGCAACGCGGGAGCGCGCGTTACCGACGATGTGTTGCGGACGTTGGTCCTTGCCGTCCACTTGCTAGGCGTCGAGCGGGTCATGATCGTCGCGCACACCGATTGCCGAATGGCGATGCAGACTGAAGAAAAGCTGCACGCGGCCATACTGGCGAGTTCTGGTCTGGACACACGCAGCATCGAGTTCGGGGTCATTGAAGACCAGTACACCGTCTTGGCCCGAGACGTGCAGCGTGTTCGCAGCTCGCCGTTCCTACCGGCTGACCTTCCTGTGATCGGATGTCGCTATGACTTGGGCACCGGCTTACTCGAGGTGCTGGTGAGCGAAGCCGAGGCCGCCCGACCCTAGTGCGCGACCCTCGCCGCGTCGCCAGAGGAGGATGCGACCGTGACCGATCGCGTCGAGGAGCTGCAACGGCTGGATGCCCGGCATGTGTGGCACCCGTACGCGCCGATTCCGCCAGGTTCGCCACCGTATCTGGTCGACCGCGCGCACGGTACGCGGCTGCAGCTGGCGGACGGTCGACAGCTGGTGGATGGAATGTCGAGCTGGTGGGCGGCAATTCACGGCTATCAGCATCCTGTGCTCGATGCTGCGTTGGCCGACCAGCTCGGCCGAATGGCGCACGTCATGCTCGGGGGTCTGACCCACGAGCCAGTGGTTCGCCTCGCCGAGCGGCTGGTCGCCATATCTCCGGCCGGGCTGGAGCACGTCTTCTTCTGCGACTCGGGATCGGTGGCGGTCGAGGTTGCCGTCAAGATGGCCGTTCAGTGCTGGCAGGCGGCTGGACGGCCAGCGAAGAGCCGGCTACTCGCTGTGCGCGGCGGCTATCACGGCGACACGTTCACGGCGATGTCCGTCGGCGATCCCGTCGGTGGGATGCACCACCTGTTCAGCGGGGTCCTTCCGCAGCAGGTCTTCGTGCGACGCCCCCCGCCCGGTGTCGAGAGTCCTGTCGACGAGAGTTGGGCGGCGGACACCGAGCTGCTGGTGAAACAACACGCCGACGAGCTCGCCGCGGTCATCGTCGAGCCCGTAGTGCAGGGCGCTGGCGGCATGTATATCTACAACCCGAGTTACCTCAAAGTGCTTCGCGACCTGTGCCACCGCCACGACGTACTTCTTGTGCTCGACGAGATCGCCACCGGTTTCGGTCGTACCGGCAGCCTTTTTGCTGCCGATCTTGCCGATGTGCAACCGGATCTACTGTGCGTTGGCAAAGCGCTTACCGGCGGCTACCTGCCGATGGCCGCGACGTTGTGCACCTCCCGGATCGCGGAGGCGATCAGCAACGGCCCGGGCGGCGCGCTGATGCACGGGCCGACCTTCATGGGAAACGCGGCCGCGGCTGCGGTCGCGCGCGCCAGCATCGACCTCTTGCTCCGGGGAAACTGGCAGGGCGACGTCAACCGGATCGAGGCGGGTCTGCACGAGGGTCTCGTTGACCTTGCCGGACGGACAGGCGTCGTGGACGTGCGTGTGCTCGGTGCGATCGGGGTCGTCCAGCTGGACCGGTCGGTCGACGTTGCCCGAGCGACCGCCGCAGCGGTAGAAAAAGGGGTATGGCTGCGGCCTTTCCGAGACCTTGTGTACACGATGCCGCCGTACATCTGCACCGATGAGGACATCGCCCGAATCTGCATCGGCGTTGCGGCAGCTGTCGACGCGGTCACCAGGCCATCCGACACCTGAAGCACCCCTGGGCGTCCGCTATAACGACTCCGGTCGGCTGGCTCCGACGGCGATGTCATGCGGCTGATCGTCACCGGGACCGGAACCGGCGTCGGCAAGACGGTGGTGACGGCCGCGTTGGCAGCCTGCGCCTCCGGCGAGGTCGCGGTGGTGAAGCCAGCGCAGACCGGAGTACGGCCGGGGAAAGACGGCGACCTCGCCGAGGTCAGTCGCCTGTCCGGGATCCAGGATCTGCACGAATTCGTCCGCTACCCCGATCCACTCTCACCCGAGCGCGCCGCCGCCCGGTCCGGCCGCCCGGCACTTGCGCTCGGCGACGCGGTGCAGCGGATTCTCGGGTTGGACCGCGAGCTAGTACTCATCGAAGGCGCCGGTGGCCTGCTTGTCCGATACGCCGACGACGGCTGGACCATCGCGGATCTCGCCGGCAAACTGGGCGCGCCCGCCGTCGTGGTCACCACCGCGGCGTTGGGAACCCTGAACGCTACGGCGTTGACGCTCGAGGCGATGGCAACCCGTGGCATCGAACTTGCCGGATTAGTCATTGGCTCATGGCCGACCGTCCCGGGTCTAGCCGAGCGATGCAACGTCGCGGACCTGCAAGCGGTGGCCGGTGTCCCGCTTTCGGGTGCGCTGCCCGAAGGTCTGCCGCGAATGCGAGACTTCGCTGATCGCGCCCGAGCCAGCCTCGCGCCATGGTTCGGCGGCACATTCGAAAGGTTGGTACCAGAGGAGGTGATCTACTGCGACCGGTGTGGAAAGCCGGGCGTGCATCAGGTGTGCGCGGCAGCACGGGCTCTGGAGCCGCCCCGGTACTGTGCGCTGTGCGGCCGGCGGATCGTCGTGCAGATAACGCCGGGCGGCTGGACCGCTCGTTGCGTTGAGCACGGTGAGCGCCTATCGGGCGCTTAGGGGCGGCGTGTCCCGCAATCCCACGCTCTGCTGCGCGACGCTTGGATCGGCGTCTGGCTGCGTTGTCGTCCTCGGCCAGTGACTCCGCCACAGCTCTCGTCCTCCGCCTTGCCAGCCGCCGCCCGACCGCCGCTCGCGACGAACAGGGACTGCGGACACGCCCTAAGCGAAACGATGTGGCCGAACGCCATGTCGCTCAGCCGGCTGTCCGCCTACGCCGTCGTGCCGATCATCGTGATGACCCGACCGGAACCTCGCTTGTGGCGCGCGTGAAACAGCCCCCGGTCCGGTGGCTGTAGGTAGCAGCCGTAGCCTGGATTGTTGAATAGTCAGGTACAACCGGGCGGAGTGCGCACGTCATGCATCCAACGACCGGCGAGCAGCTGGCGTTGCTGGCGCAGCACCGGCTTATCGATCTGCGTGCGCCCGGCCGGATGGCTGATCGAGTGTGATGCACACCCGACAGCACCGCATCGACGAGGCACGGGCATGAGGCAGCTTTCGGGTCTTGATCTCGACCGGCTTTCCGGCTATCTCGATGGGGTTCTTCGCCCCTTTCCTACCGGGCCTATTGACGGTGCGGTCATCGAGGGCGGTTTGTCTAATCTGACCTACGTCATCTCCGACGGAGAGCACAAACTTGTGGTGCGCCGTCCACCGCTCGGGCATGTCCTGCCGACAGCGCACGACATGGCCCGTGAGTACCGGATCCAGGCTGCCTTGTACGGCTCGGCCGTGCCGGTGCCGCGCGTCCGTCACTTCTGCGAGGATCCATCGGTAATTGGCGCACCGTTCTACGTCATGGACTTCGTCGAAGGGCAGATCTATCGGTCAGCGGACGATCTTCGGCGGGTCGGATCGGTGCGGACAGCGGCAATCGGACGACACTTCGTCGAGACGCTGGTGGCGATCCATGCTGTGGCGGCGAGCGATGTCGGCCTGAGTGACTTCGGCCGACCCGAGGGATTCCTCGCCCGACAGGTGCGCCGCTGGAAGAAACAACTCGATGCGTCGTACAGCCGGCCCTTGGCGGGCGCCGATGAGCTGTACGACGAGCTCGTGCAGAATGTGCCAACCACCGACGCGCCCGCAGCGATCGTTCATGGCGACTACCGGCTCGACAACGTGCTCATTGATGATGCCGATCAGGTCGCTGCCGTTGTGGACTGGGAAATGGCCACGCTGGGAGATCCGCTGACCGACGTTGGACTGATCCTGGCCTATGAGCAGCTCGCGAGCCTTGAGGGCACCTTCGCCGACGCCTGTGCCGCCCCGGGGTTTCTCACCGGATCAGACCTTCTCGAAGCGTATTCGACCACCAGCGGCCGGACGCTCGAGCACATGGGGTTCTATGCCGGCCTGGCGAGCTACAAGCTGGCGACCGTGCTGGAGGGCATCCACTTTCGGCACCTGCGCGGACAGACGACTGGGTCGGGGTTCAGCGGGGTCGGTTCTGCCGTCGAAGGGCTCATTGCATTCGGCATCCAATCCCTGACGACGCGGTGACGAGGGTCCGTCGCCGTTCGAGCGATGAGCTCGTCAGGTGCCGGCCGGCGGGGCGGCCGGAGCTACCATAAGCCGCCCCCGCGGCGCCCGTCGGAACCAGAGGGCGTCGAGGTCCGAGGCGTGCAAGCGAAGGGAGTGGCGGGGTGAGCCTGGAGCGAGTTCGCCGAACCGTGGCCGGGCGAGACGAGGCCGGCCTCCGGCGGACCCTGCATCCTCGTCTGAAGAGTGAGACGATCCTTGATCTGGCTGGCAACGACTATCTCGGCCTCGCAAACGATCCCCGCGTGACGGACGCGGCGGCCAACGCCGCTCGGACATGGGGTGCCGGCAGCACCGGCTCGCGTCTGGTGACCGGAACTACGGCACTGCACCAGGAGCTCGAGGCGGAGTTGGCCCACTTCACCGGCGGCCCCTCGGCACTGGTATTTTCCTCCGGCTACCTGGCTAATCTCGGCGTGCTGACCGCGCTTGGTGGCGAAGACGTCACGATCGTGTCCGACGCCGGAAATCACGCGTCCATAATCGATGCTTGCCGGTTGTCCAGGTCGACGATAGTCGTGGTCCCGCATCGAGATGTGGACAAGTTCGATTCCGCGTTGGCTGCTCGTAGCACGAGCTATGCCGTCGTGGTGACCGACGCGGTCTTCTCCGTGGACGGTGATCTTGCTCCGTTGCGCGAGCTCCACACGATTGCCCGACAGCACGACGCATTGCTCGTGGTCGATGAGGCACATGCTCTGGGGGTCGTCGGCAAGACGGGACGAGGGGCTGTTGCCGCGGCCGATTTGGCTGGTGAGGAGGACATCGTCCGCACGGTCACCTTGTCCAAGTCGCTGGGGGCGCAGGGCGGGGCGGTAGTGGCCGCACCTGATGTCATCGAACTGCTGATCAACGTGGCCAGGCCTTTCATCTTTGACACCGGACTTGCGCCAGCGTCGGTTGGTGCAGCATTGGCCGCCCTGCGAATAGTGCGGAACGAACCGGGGCTGGCGTCAGCTGCCCGTTCAAACGCGCAAGAACTTGCGGCCATTGTTCGCCGCGTGGGCATCGAGACGGCGGACCCGGACGCGGCTGTTGTACCAGCCGTCGTAGGGGAGCCGCGGCGGGCCGTCAAGGCGGCAGCGGCGGTCCTGGCGAGTGGCGTTCGGGTGGGATGCTTCCGACCGCCTTCCGTCCCGCACGGCCGGTCCTGCCTGCGTCTGACCGCACGGGCCAACTTGACCAGTGCCGATCTCGATCTCGCCCACCAGGCTCTAGGGACCGCGCTGGGAGGCCAGGGCGTGACCCGGCCAAATTCTGTTGCCGCGTCGCCGGCCATTAGCGCACGAGATGAGGGGGACCTGACAGGTGATTCTTGAGATCGCGCGGACGCAGGTACTCGAGGATGGCGTGGGCTTGACTCACGAACAGGCATCGGAGTGCCTCCGACTGCCTGACGAGCGGGTCGACGAGTTGCTCGATCTCGCCCATGAGGTGCGCCTTGCGTGGTGCGGGGACGAGGTCGAGGTCGAGGGCATCGTCTCGGTAAAGACTGGCGGTTGCCCAGAGGACTGCCACTTCTGTTCGCAGTCGGGCGTTTTCGATTCGCCGGTTCGGTCGGCCTGGCTGGACATTCCCGCCCTCGTAAAGGCGGCGAAGGAAACTGCCGCCATGGGCGCGTCAGAGTTCTGCATCGTCGCTGCGGTCCGCGGCCCGGATGAACGGCTCATGGCACAGATTCGAGATGGCGTCAAAGCGATCTCGGACGAGGTCGAGATCAATGTCGCGTGCTCGCTCGGCATCCTCGCTCAGGAACAGGTCGACGAGCTTGTCGAGCTCGGCGTTCACCGCTACAACCACAACTTGGAAACCGCACGGTCCTTTTTCCCGTACGTGGTAACTACACATTCCTATGATGAGCGGCTCGACACCTGCCAGATGGTCAGCAAGGCCGGTATGGAGTTGTGCTGTGGTGGCATCGTAGGAATGGGGGAATCGCTTGAGGAGCGGGCCGAATTCGCCGTCGAACTGGCCGCGTTGGTCCCGGACGAAGTGCCCTTGAATTTCTTGAATCCCCGTCCTGGGACACCGTTCGGCGACCGTACGCCGATGTCGGCCGTCGACGCGTTGCGCGCAGTCGCCACATTTCGGCTCGTAATGCCCCGAACGATCTTGCGCTTCGCCGGCGGGCGGGAGATCACGCTTGGCGACCTGGCTGAGCGAGGGGTCCGCGGCGGCATCAACGCGATGATCGTCGGAAACTACCTGACAACACTCGGCCGGCCGGCTCGGCAGGACCTCACGATGCTCAGGGACCTAAAGATGCCGATCAAGGCGCTGGCCAAGAGTCTCTAGCCGGGCGGCGCCCGCGAAGCCGGCACCGCGGCGCGTCAGCGCCGATAGCTCATCCGGTAGCCCCGTTACGGTTTACGTCAAGGTAGCTGCGTAGCACGCCCAACAGTGCGCTTCGTTGAGCTTGCGTTAGGCGGGTGTCGCCTCTGATGACTTCTTCCGTAGTGACGGGATCGTTTCGCATCGGAACGCCAGCTGCGTAGAGAATCAACTCGTCCGGGCGGATTCCGAGGCTGTCGGCCAAAGCGCGTAACACGCTCAGACTCGGCTCGTGTCGCCCGCGCTCAAGCTGGCTGAGATAGGTATCTGACAGGTCGGCCAATCGCGCGAGTTCTCGCTGAGAAAGCTGATTGAGCGCGCGCTGTGCCTTGATGAACTCTCCCAACTGCCGCAGATGCTCCTGCCAGAATGGGTCGATTGTGTCCGTCACTTGCTACCGTCTCGCACACGAGGTCCTTGGAGGCGTCGGCCGGGACCAACGTCGAGGCCCAGCCAAGGTTCGACGGCGGACGACCTGTGCCGTCCGCCGCTCTCCGGTCACGGGTTTACTGCTCCGGCTGCTGATCGGCGTCCTTGCTCGGCCCAGCAGCAGCCCATGCGTCTGCCAGGGCAAGTGAGAAATTCTTGTTCTCCTCGAGCATGCGCGCCTGGAAGTCGTAGGAGTCCTCTATGAGCTGCTTGAGATCGGGCACGCTGGCGACGTGTGGCCCCGGCAACGTCTGCGACTCCGGCGCACTCTTCGCAAACGAGGCAACGTAGGTCTTCGTTGCGTCGAGGATGCTCTGGTGCATCGACGTCACCCACTCGAGAGTCCGCTGATTCGCTGCGCGCATGTTCTCTTGCAGATCCATGATCAAACCCTTTCCGTAAACTAAACTTTGATCAATGCGAATGATACTACGCGCATTCGAGCGGTCAGGTGCACAGCATCGACCCTGCGCCATCGCGAGCAGGGGCACGGTTCGAATGATCATCGAGCGGACCAGTGGCGCTCCGGTTGAAAGCCTCTCACCTTCGCGTGGTTGACTCGGTCGCACCCGGCAGTGGAAGTAGGAGGCGACGATGCCAGGATCAGTCATCGTCGGCGGCGCTCGGACGCCGATCGGCAAGCTGTCTGGAGCCCTCAAGGACATCCCGGCCGTCGGCCTTGGTGGAATTGCTATCTCGGCCGCGTTGCACAAAGCCGGAATCACCGGTGACCAGGTCGAATACGTGATCATGGGTCAGGTCATCCAGGCCGGCACCGGTCAGATCACAGCGCGCCAAGCGGCGGCCAAGGGCGGCATCCCGATGACCGTGCCGGCCATAACCCTGAACAAGGTCTGCCTGTCCGGGTTGAACGCGATCGCCTTGGCCGATCAGCTGATCGGCTACGGCGAGTTCGAGGTCGTCGTCGCCGGCGGCATGGAGTCCATGACCCAGGGCCCCTACCTGCTGCCCGGGGCTCGGTCCGGATACCGCTACGGCGACGCTTCGCTTGTCGACGCAACATTGCACGACGCGCTGTTCTGCGCGTTCGACCAACTCTCGATGGGCACCGCCACCGAGTTCTACAGCAAGGGCAAGGCAATCACTCGCACCGAGCAGGATGAGTACGCGGCGATGAGCCACGAGCGAGCCATCAGCGCGCGCAAGAACGGGTTGTTCGAGGGCGAGATCGTTCCGGTGCCGATCCCGCAGCGCAAGGGCGAGCCACTACTCGTCACTGAGGATGAAGGGGTCCGGACGAGTACGACCGTGCAAGCTCTGGCCAAGCTCACGCCCGCGTTCGGCCCCGACGGCACCATCACCGCCGGCTCGGCCAGCCAAATCTCGGACGGCGCCGCAGCGGTAGTTGTCATGAGTCGGGCCAAAGCGGAGCAGCTGGGCGCACCGATCTTGGCGGAGATCGGCGCGCACGGTACCGTGGCCGGCCCCGATCCGTCGCTGCTATCCCAGCCGTCGAATGCGATCCGCAGGGCGCTCGAACGAGAGAACCTCATTCCGGACAACGTCGATCTGTATGAGATCAACGAGGCCTTCGCCGTCGTGGTCATCCAGTCCATGCGCGACCTCGGCGTCGGCTCGGCCAACGTGAATGTCAACGGCGGCGCGATAGCCATCGGCCATCCGGCCGGGGCGAGCGGTACCCGCATCGCCCTGCACCTTATCCTCGAACTGGCCCGCCGCGGCGGCGGGATTGGTGCTGCCGGTCTGTGCGGTGGCGGCGGCCAAGGGGAGGCTCTCATCTTCCGCGTTTCCGCCTGAAAGGAGTCACTGCAATGGCAGACATGACCGGACAGGTTGCGTTGGTAACCGGCGGCGTGCGAGGAATCGGGTTAGCGATCAGCGACCGTCTCAGCGCGCGCGGCGTAGAGGTGGCGGCGGGGTATTCGCGAGATAAGGAGGCCGCTGAACGATTCCGCGAGAGGCATCCTGGTTCGTCGGTGCACCAGGGCAACATTGGCTCGGTGGACGACTGTGAAAGGGTCGTCCAAGAAGTCCTCGACACCCACGGCAAGCTGGACATCTTGGTCAACAATGCCGGCATCACCGCCGACAAGACCGTGCGCAAAATGACCCCACAAGAATGGGATCGGGTTGTGCAGGTGAATCTGTCCGGCGCCTTCTACCTGTCCCGGGCCATCCTGCAACACATGCTTGACCGCGCGTCCGGGCGGATTATCAACATCAGCTCGATCATCGGCGAATCCGGCAACATCGGCCAAGCCAACTACGCTGCCGCCAAGGCTGGACTGTTCGGGCTCACCATGAGCTTGGCGCAAGAAACCGCCCGCAAGGGCATCACTGTCAACTCCGTCGCTCCCGGTTACATCTCCACCGAAATGGTCGCCGCCGTCCCCAAGGAAGCCATGGACAAGGTGGTCACCAGGATCCCGGTCGGCCGTCTCGGCGAACCTGACGAAGTCGCCCGCGTCGTGGAGTTCCTCGCCGACCCGGACGCTGCCTTCATCACCGGACAGATCTATTCGGTCAACGGCGGCCAATACATGTGACGCGTGGCCCGTTCGGGCAGGCTCTAGGGATTCAACCGCGGACGTACTCGCCGGGCGCGTCACCGAGGGGAGGATAGCTGCTACTTCCGACGGCGGGCGGGTCGGCCGTGGCACCGGCGCGAGCAATGGACCAATCAGTCCAGTCCTCCCACCATGAACCGGCGCTGCGGGCGGCGTCGGCGCGCCACGCTTGCGGCGTCAACGGCTGGCTCGAACCGGCCTCGTACCACGCCTTAGGGGTTGGCGGATTGACAATGCCGGCGATGTGTCCGCCACTGGAGAGAATGAAACGCACATCACCGCCGAGCAGGTGGACTGACTTATAGGAGCTTGTCCACGGCACGATGTGGTCATTGATGGCGCCGACGATGTATGTCGGGTTCTTGATGTCGGACAGCGTGAGCCGTTCCCCTAGGATTTCCAGCTCGCCCCGGGCGAGCTGGTTCTGCTGGTAGAACGACCGCAGGTAGAAGGAATGCATCTTGGCCGGCATTCGGGTGTTGTCCGCGTTCCAGGCGAGAATGTCGAACGCCGGCGGGGTCTCGCCCAGCAGCCAGTTTGAGACCACATAGTTGAAGATCAGCTCGTTCGCCCGGAGCACATCGAACGTGGTGGCCATCTCGTCGCCGGGTAGGACGCCGGTACGGGCCATCTTCTGCTCGACAGTGGCAATTGTCCTCGCGTCGGTGAACAGACCGAGTTGGCCCGGCTCGGCGTAGTCAAGCAGCGTGTTCAGCAACGTCAGGGAACCGACCCGGGAATCACCGATCCGCGCCAGATAGGCCGCGCTGATCGCGGTCAAGGCTCCGCCGAGGCATAGCCCGACGACGTCGATCACGGAACTGCCGGTGATGTCCTCGACGACGTCCAGGGCCGTCTGCGGCCCTTGCACCAGGTAGTCATCCATGCCGGTATCGCGCATGCTCGCGTCTGGATTGCGGTAGCTGATCGCAAAAACTGTCCGGCCATGCTGTACGGCCCATTCGAGAAAGCTGCGACCGGGCGCCAGGTCCATCACGTAGTACTTGTTGATCCACGGCGGACTGGCCAGCAACGGAACCGCATGCACCTGATCCGTCTGCGGCAGGTACTGGATCAACTCCATCAGATCGCTTCGATAGACGATCCGTCCCGGAGTAGCGGCGAGGTTGCGGCCCAACTCGAACGGCGTGGTGTCCACCTGCCGCGGGCGCCCCTTGTTGGTCAGCAGGTCTGTGACGAAGTTGCCCAGACCTCGGGCAACGCTCACTCCTCCGGTATCCGCCGCTCGCTTGAGCGCAGCCGGATTCGTGAGGAGAAAGTTCGTCGGCGCCAGCGCGTCGAAGGCCAGTGACATGGCCAGCTCGGCCTTCTTCCGATCCGCCTCGTTCCGGGACAATCCAATCAGTTCGCCGGCGAACCGTCTCGTTGCCAGGAAGCCTTGCAACAGCGCGAAGAACGCCGGGTTATCCTGCCACGCCGGATCGACAAAGCGCTTGTCCTTGCTATCTACGGGCAGCGGCGGCTCGATCGCAAGCTGCGCGAAGCGCGCTAAGGCAGCCGGCCCGACCCGGGCCAGATCTATCCCCATCCGCATAGCCGCAACCATCACGTCACCGGGACGGGCGGCCGCATCCGCCAGCGCAGAAAGTGTGGCCGACCCGAATCCCACCGGATCTAGTCGCGCGAAGACGTTCGATTCCGGGCCCAGAGCGGCAGCCGCATCTTGGGCCGCGGCCCAGGCTTCGTCAGTTCCGCTCATCACACTCAGCTTTGGCCTCGAAGGACGATAGGCCTTACGGTAACGCCCGCACCGCTCTGCGTCAGCAGCCACGGCTCAACCACGCGGCTGGTCGCAGGCTTGCGCGACGTCCGCACATCCCAGGCCAAGGAGCCACGAATGCCTACCACGCACCGCCGACTATGACCCCCACGAGCGGACGTCACGGCGTCCTTTTCGACGTCGACGGCACCCTCGTCGACACCTCCTATGTGCACGCGGTCTGTTGGTGGGAAGCGTTCCGCCAGTATGGGCGGCCGGTCTCGATGCCCGCTCTCGGCCGGGCGATCGGCATGGGTTCGGACGTGCTGATCGAGCACGTTCTCGGTGAGGCACCAGATAACGCGGACGAGATCTCGGCCGCGCATAGCGTGCTGTATCGGACCTACTGGGAACGGCTGCAGCCGTTGCCAGGCGCGCGTGAGCTGGTTGCTGCCTGCGCCGACCGCGGGGTCGTCGTGCTCGCCTCGTCGGCCAAACCGGATGACCTGGCCGAGATGCGGCGGGTGCTGGACTGTGACGACTACATCACTGCCGCCACCAGCGCCGCCGACGTCTCGGCGTCGAAACCCCACCCCGATCTGATCGGCGCGGCGCTCGAAGCGGCTCGGCTCCAGGCTGCGGGCAGCGTATTCGTCGGGGACGCCGTCTGGGACGTCGAAGCCGCCGGTCGTGCTGACGTGGCATGTATTGGTGTCGCGAGCGGGATCTTTAGCCAGCAGGAACTCGCCGATGCAGGTGCTGTTGCCACCTATGCCGATGCCCGCGATCTCATGGCGCATCTCACCGAGAGCCCGATCGGCCGAATCGTCGGCTGACCACGACGATGTCGGTCTTCGCCGTACGCCCGAGGTCGGGTACTGGGCTGGGTCGCACATAAGCGCGCATCCGCTGTGTGCACTGAGTCCACTATTGGTCTATTGCAACTATGCGCAGAGTCATTAACCTGCGACCACAACACAGGCTCTGCCCCCGATCGGATAAGCCAGATCGGGGGCAGGCCGCTCAGGGATTGATCAACTGGGCTGCGTGAAGATGTCTACTTGATGGAGAGGACCGTTGCCGCGCTGAGGCAACTGAGAAGTGAGGCGTTGGTCACTAAGTCATCTGTCTCATGTTCTTGGGATGTGCTGTTGCATGCGCTAGATGCGCGCGAGTGGTTTGATCAATGCCCGCTCGTCGCGGCACAGTAACCCCACATGGAAGCCGCCGGCGGCACTGGTCAGGACCCCACCGGATAGGCGAGAGTGGCCATCATGAGGTCATCGAGCACGCCCCGGCGGCACGTACCTCGGTGGTCGGACGTCGCGCCGCTCATCGCGTTGCGCCGACCCGAGCTCAGCCCGACGCGCCGGCGACTCGCCAACGCTGTCGACATCCACGACCTCCGCACGATCGCGCGGCGCCGCTGCCCGACGGCGGTGTTCGACTACGTCGACGGCGCCGCGTCGGAAGAGATCAGCCTGCGCCGAGCACGGCAACTGTACGCCGACCTGGAGTTCAACCCTTCGGTACTGCGGGACGTCTCCGACGTCGACACGACGACCGCCGTCCTCGGATCACGGTCCGCGCAACCCTTCGCGTTCGCGCCCACTGGGTTCACCAGGTTGATGCATCACGAAGGCGAATGCGCCGTGGCGCGCGCTGCGCAACGTCACGGGATCCCATACGCGCTCTCGACGATGGGGACGACGAATATCGAGGAGGTGGCCGCAGCTGCACCAAAGGCCCGCAAATGGTTCCAGCTCTACATGTGGCGCGACCGCGCGGCCGGGGCCGATCTCATCGCCCGCGCCCGGCAGGCGGGCTACGAGGCGTTGATTCTGACGGTCGACGTCCCGGTCGGCGGGCCACGCCTGCGCGATACCCGCAACGGCTTCTCGATCCCGCCGAAGGTGAAGGCGACAACGGTACTGAACGCGCTCGTTCATCCAGAGTGGTGGTTCAACCTGCTGACCACCGAGCCGCTCAGATTCGCCTCGCTGAGCTCGTGGAACGCGACGATCGCCGAGCTGATCGACCTCCTGTTCGACCCGACAATGACGATCGACGACCTCGAATGGCTGCGCTCGTCGTGGGACGGTCCGCTCGTCGTGAAGGGCATCCAGAGTGTCGAGGACGCCCGGCGTGTGGTCGCTGCCGGCGCCGACGTCGTGCTCGTGTCCAATCATGGCGGTCGGCAACTCGACCGCGCACCGATCCCGCTGCGGGTGCTTCCGGACGTGGTCGAGGCCGTAGGCTCACAAGCCGAAGTGTGGGTCGACACCGGGATCATGTCCGGTGCCGATGTAGTCGCGGCAATCGCTCTCGGCGCGCGCATCGCGCTCGTGGGACGCGCGTATCTCTACGGTCTCATGGCCGGCGGCGAGCGCGGTGTAGACCGCGCCGCTGAGATTCTCTCCGCTGAGCTCCGCCGCACCATGCAACTGCTCGGGGTGCGCAGCATCGACGAGCTCGGATCGCAGCACGTGAAACTGCCCTGACCGCCCGCCAGACAGGGACCCACCATGGCCGACACCCTGGACGTTATCGACTTCACGCCGACCGCTGACCAGCTCGCCTATACGTTCGGTGGCGCGGCACCGATCCGGCGGATCACGCCCGGCAGTGTGCTTCGACTGTGGTCGGAGGACGCTTTCGGCGGCGTGCTGCGCAGCGTGAACGATCTGTCCAGCGAGAAGATCGACCTGCGTTTCGTGAACCCTCAGACCGGGCCGTTCTACGTCGACGGTGCGGAGCCCGGCGACGCGCTCGCGTTGCACTTCGTCAGCATCGAGCCGGCGCGCGACTGGGCGGCGTCGGCCACGATCCCGTTCTTCGGCGGGCTGACCAGCACCGACCGCACTGCGACCCTGCAGGATCCCCTGCCGGACATGACGTGGATCTACCAGCTCGACCGCGCACGGGGCACGCTGCGATTCGAAGCTCGGCACGGCGAGTTCAGCGTCGACCTTCCGCTCGCGCCGATGCTCGGGACGGTCGGCGTGGCCCCGGCCGGCAACGAGGTCCGAAGCTCGCTCGTGCCCGACCGGTTCGGCGGCAACATGGACACCCCGCAGATGCAGGCCGGCACGACCTGTTTCCTCGGCGTGAACGTTGCCGGCGCCCTGTTCTCGATCGGCGACGGTCACTATCGCCAGGGCGAGGGCGAGTCCTGCGGCACCGCAGTCGAGGGCGCCATGACCACGACGCTGATCGTCGAGCTGGTCAAGGGCGCCGCGCCCGGGTGGCCCCGCCTCGAGGACGACCAGTGCCTGATGACAGTCGGCTCCAGCCGTCCGCTGGAAGACGCATGGCGGGTGTCGCAGGTCGAGATGGTCACCTGGTTGGGCGAGCTGTACGGGCTGGACAAGATGGACGGCTACCAACTGCTGTCGCAGATCTCCGAGGTACCACTCGCGAACGTCGTGGACGCCAATTACAGCGTCGTCGCCAAGGTCCGCAAGTCCCTGCTACCTGCCGCCGCCGCGTTCGGTGGATTACATCGCGATCTTCGGGAACGTGCCGCTCGAATAAGCTGAATCGAAAGGATTCCTGCCATGGATCTGCAACTGTCCGGACTCCGTGCGCTGGTCACGGGCGGCACCCGCGGCATCGGCCGTGCGACGGTGGAGGCCTTCCTCGCCGAAGGCGCGTCTGTCGCGTTCTGCGCGCGGACCGCAGACGTCGTCAAGGCGACGCAGAACGCGCTGTCGGTGGACGGTGCGACGACGCTCGGTACCGCGCTCGACGTGGGTGACGCCGACGCGCTCACTGCTTGGGTGATCAACAGCGCTGAGGCGTTGGGTGGCATCGACATCATCGTCTCGAACGTCAGCGCAATCGCGATCGAGGACAAGCCGGAGAACTGGACCGCGTCGTTCGAGGTCGACCTGATGGCGGCGGTGCGCATGGTAAACGCGGCGATGCCGTATCTCGAGGCGAGCCCCGCCGCGTCCGTCCTCGCCGTGTCCAGCGTGTCCGGACGGGAGATCGACTTCGCGGCCGGTCCGTACGGGACGATCAAGGCGGCGCTGACCCACTACATGCAGGGCTTGGCTCATCAGCTGGCTGCGAAGGGCATCCGCGCGAACTCCGTTTCGCCCGGCAACACCTATTTCGCAGGCGGCGTGTGGGCGGATATCGAGCAGAACCTACCCGACCTGTTCTCGACCGCGATGGCGCTGAACCCGACTGGCCGAATGGGCACGCCGGAGGAGATCGCGCGCACTATCGTTTTCGTGTCGAGCCCGGCGTCGAGCCGTACGAGCGGCGCGAACATCCTGGCTGACGGGGCGTTGTCGCGGGGCGTGCAGTTCTGATTGCCGAAGGTCTGACGATGTTCCGACGTGCGTAAGCAGTAGTTCTCTGGGGGTCGTTAGGCAGCGGAGCCGACACGCGGTTGAAGGATGACGACCGCGGTTTCCGACGAGCGCCGCGCTGCGTACCCGTCCAGCTTTTGATCGATCTCACGCCACCGCGCCCACAGCCGTGACCGTTCGTCGCCTTGAGCTACCCGCCCGGTGACGTCGCGCGTACCGCCGGGTAGGTCCACCGTCGCGTCCGGGCGCTCCTGCAGGTTCAGCCACCAGGCCGGCTCGCCGTCGGCCCAACCGTTCATCGCGAGGGTGACAAGGTCCGGACCGTCCTCGAAATAGCCGAGCATCACGCTGCGCGCGCGGCCGGTGCGGCGGCCAGTGGTGGTCAACCGCATCGTGCCCCAGCGGTTGCCCTTCGGTCGCCACAGTCCCACCCGGCCACCGGTCACCCGATAGACGGCGCGGTGGGTCGACCAGGCGAGGCGGACAAACCACCGCGGCGGCAGCCAGGGCGCCCGCTCGCGATCAGCCGACACGGCGCACCCCTTTTCCAACGCTTCAGCGACCTGCGTCGAAAGTCTTCAGGCGACCGCGCAAGTCGTCAACAACCCAACCGACCGTACGCGGACGCAGGCACTATCAGCGCCGAGGCTCGACTGCGCGGGGGACAGGCCCTAGCGAAGTCGGATCAGCATCTTGCCGACCGCTCGGCGCTCAGCCAGCTCCCGAATTGCGGCTGCGATGTCGTCGAGCGCGAATACGCGGCCGACAAAGGGGTCGATCGCTCGCGATTCCGTGAGCGGAATTAGGTCGTCCCATTGCTGGCGGAGATATCCAGGCTCCCGGTTCCACAACTCAGCCGAGCCCACACCGATCACCGCAGTATTGCCGAGCAGCAATCGATTCACCTTGACCGTGGGGATCGTGCCACTGGTGAAGCCGAGTACGAGCAGACGGCCTTCGCTGGCCAGCGAACGGAGCGAATCGAGGAACCTGTCTCCGCCGACCGGGTCGACAATGACGTCCACGCCGGCGCCGCGGGTGAGACGGCGAACCGCTTCGCGGAACCCATCGACGGGCACGATCTCGTGGGCCCCAGCAGCTTCCGCGATTCGTCCCTTCTCGGCTCCGGACACCACCGCGATGACTACGGCACCGTATGCCCTCGCAAGCTGGCACGCCGCGGTCCCCACACCGCCCGCCGCACCGTGCACCAAGACGCGTTCACCGCTGGTCAGCTGAGCCCGGCGGGTCAATGCGAAGTGCACGGTCAGGTAGTTCAGCGGTAAGGCCGCACCCCTGTCCAACGAAACATGGGCCGGAAGCGGGAACACCCGGTCTTCGCGAACCGCGACGGTCTCGGCCCAGCCGCCCAGCATCGGCATGGCGGCCACCCGGTCTCCAGCGCGAAACCGACCGACATCGGAGCGCACGATCCCAGACACCTCGAAGCCGGGGATGAAGGGCAGGTCGGGACGCTGTTGATATTCGCCACGCGTCTGTAGTAGGTCAGGGAAACCGACGCCGGCAAACACGACGTCGATCAGCACCTCATCGCTGGACGCGTTCGGTTCCCGCACCTCGCGGACTTCGACTCCGGCCGGGCCAGCAAGTGTAGTGATCACTGCGGCACGCATGCGGCCACCCTACGAATATCGCGCGAATGTTTCGGCATTTTTCGATTCCGGCCGTGACTCTGGGTATGGTTCATCGAGGACTGGCACGTCCCACGTCGACGCGCGGTTCGGCGGGCGCCGCACAGCGCGCGAACAGGTCCCGCATAGCACATCCGCAGCCGAGTGATCTTTACTGGAGTTGTGGCCGTGAGCGCAACCGCAGCGCCGCCGCAGCGCGCAGCGCGCCGCGGCCGCCGCGGAACACGCTCGAGATGGAACCGAGCGGGGTTCGCGCGGAATGCAGCGCGGCTGCTGCCCTGGCCGACGGTTACTCCGCTGGCGACCGCCATGGTCCTGCTTCTGCTGATAACCGCACTCCTCCTGCGCACGCATCCCAGCGACGTCAATCCTGTGGTGGCGTGGGCCTCGACCAACCTGCACAACCTTGCCCACCACCCGGTGGCGGCGATGTTGGTCAGCATGTTCGTGGTAACCGGCAACCTGCTGCCGGAACTGCTCATTGTCGCGGTCAGCCTCGCCGTGCTGGAGCGGACGGTGGGGCGTTCTGGACCGCGGTCATCGCGCTGGCCGGTCAGGTCATGGCGACGTTGCTCACCGAGTACGGCGCTGACCTGGGTGCGCGGTGGCATTCGCTGACGGCCTCTTCGGCCGAGCGACCCGATGTCGGTGTGTCGTACGTTATGTATGCCGTACTCGCCGCCAGCGTCCTGGTACTGACCGGCTGGGCCAGGCTGGTGGGTCTGCTGAGCGTCAGTGTCTGCGTGCTGGTTCCGTTTCTGATCGCCCCGGGTATGACCTCGACCGGGCATGTGCTGTCGGTGGCTGTCGGTGCTACTGCCATGGCGCTGATACAACGCCGTGCTCGCCGTCACCGGGTGGACTATGAGCCCTCGAGTCGATGATCTCGGACGTACCGACCCTATTGAGCATCAAGTCCGAGATCATCGGCGGGAGGGTCGCTGACACTCACTATCGGTTCTAATCGGCTACCGATGCGGGTACGTGGGTGGCGTGAGATCCGCGGGACGCAGGCGATACACCTGCAAGTGCAGGCTGTGGTACTTGTCAGTTTCGCCGACCCACTCCATGCCCAGGCGGCGGACCATCGCCATGGCTCGCGTGTTCGCTGGCCGCACGACCGCGATGACCTGTTCTATGCCTTGCTCGAATGCCCACCGCGCCAGCTCCTGGCCGGTCTCGGTCGCGCAGCCGTGGCCCCACGCATCAGGACGAAGCTGCCAGCCGACCTCGTACTCGTCATCGGGCGGGAGCGGCAAGAGGGTCGCTCCGCCGACCAGGCTGCGGTCCTCGCGCAGCTCGACGGCCACCGGCCGGCCGGCGGCGTCATGCGGGCATCCTCGGCGATCCACTGTTGCAATACCAGTCGCATCGCGGCCTCGTCGGGAACCCGGTCCATGGTCGGAACCAGCCATCGTGCGACCTGGGAGTCGCCGTAGGAGCCCAGCGCGGCGGCGGCGTCGTCAATGGTCCATGGCCGCAATAGCAGACGCTCGGTCACAAGTTCCTTGGCCATCGGCTCACCATAGCCACGACGACGGAACGACCGGCGGATCCACCCTCCCAGCGAGCCACCTCGATGGTCAGGCCGCCTCCTGACGACGGTCGCGTCTTCGGGCCGCCGTTGACCGCCCTGATTCAGCGGAGCGCCCGGACCCGCGCCATCACCGATTCCGGGTCGGCGTGGGCGGGGACAAGCCAACAGGGCTGATACAAATCCGGAGCGGAATGTTGTGTACCGTGCACGTAGCGGCGTGGTTCCGGACTCGATTACGACGATGTGTAGTCCGGCAAGCGCATCGGACGCCCTTCGCGCTCGTCGAAAAGCGCCGCGGCCTCAGGAGTGACATCACTATGACCCTTGCCCACCTTCGTCCGACTTACGACGTGCAGCTGACCGGCGATGCGGTCGCCGATCTCGAAGTACGGCTGGACCATGACCGCTTTCGAACGACGGTTGACGTGACGGCGCGCCGGCTTGCGGCGCTGGGGGTGGGCCGGGGTGATGTGGTTGCCGTCGTACTGCCGAACCGGGTGGAACTCGTCATCACGCTGTATGCCACCTGGTTGCTAGGTGCGGCGCTCACGCCGGTAAATCCGGCGCTCACAGAAGACGAGGTCTCCTACCAGCTCGCCGACGCAGGCGCACAGGTGGCGGTCGTCGACGCAGG
>CAWDGB010000026.1:0-7599 GCA_963801715.1 uncultured Actinomycetota bacterium
CTGGCCCTCTATGACATGGTGAAGGCCGTGGACCGCGCGGCTCAGCTGACTGATATTCGGCTGGTGCACAAGTCTGGCGGCAGGAGCGGTGAGTGGAGTCGCCCAGGTGAGGCGTCCACGTGACTTCAGCGGCGGTCATCACCTGCTCGAATCGGTCAGCGGTTGGCGAAAGGCCGGATGACTCCGGCGACCTGTTGCGCGTCTTGTTAGAGGACGCGGGCGCGGTCGTCGTGCATCGGGAGGTTGTCCCTGACGAGATCGAAGCTATCCAGCGGGCAATCGGCAGTGCCTTAAGGTCCGGCGCCGACGTCGTGCTAACCACGGGCGGTACCGGGCTGACGCCGACGGACGTCACGCCAGAGGCGGTACGTCCGCTCCTAGATCGTGAGGTGCCCGGCATCGCGGAGGCGCTGCGCCTGGTGTCACGTGACGTGGTGCCTACGTCCGTTTTGTCGCGTGGAGTGGCCGGGACAATGGGGCGGGCACTGATCGTGACCCTTCCTGGCTCACCCGGAGGAGTACGAGACGGGATGAAAGTGCTGGTCCCATTGCTCGACCATGCGGTCGAGCAAATAGCCGGTGGGGATCACCATCACGGAGGTGGACTGTGACAACGGCAGTGCGCCTCGTCACTCTCTCGACGGAGCAGCTCGATGTCGCGGCCCATGAGCGCGCTGTGGCGCGGTCCGGCGCTGGGGCACAGGTCGTGTTCTGTGGAGTCGTCCGTGATGTCGATGACGGACGGCCTGTGGTCGAGCTGGAGTACGAGGCACATCCCAGTGCACAGGACGTCCTTCGGGAACTAGCCGATCAATTCGCCAGCGAGCCCCAGGTCGAGGCGTTGGCGGTCAGCCATCGCGTCGGGCGGGTTGCCGTAGGCGATGTGGCACTGGTAGCTGCCGTGAGTACCGCGCATCGCCGTGAGGCATTCGACATTTGTGCCCGTCTGGTCGATGAGATCAAGCATCGGCTTCCGATCTGGAAGCGGCAGGTCTTCGCCGACGGCACCGACGAGTGGGTCAATTGCCCATAGAGTCGGCTGCCGATGATCGGCCTCTAGTAGTCAGCTACGACATCACGGACGTCGCCGATGGCGATACAACCCCTGGCTGATCAGCCACCTGCGAATGGCGGTAGCACGTCGACAACGGCACCATCGGGAATCGCGTCCTCGGCCGCGTGGGTGCGGCCATCAACAAGAAACGAGGATGCCGCAACTAGCGTAGACAGTTCCGGTCGTGCCACTAAGTCGATGCGCAGCTCGTGCAAGGTTCGAGCCGATGACAATTCTTCGGCGTGCCCGGCTGCCCGCCGGGCACCCGCCCAGAATCGAACGGTCACACTCACTAGATCGCGGCTCAGCCCTGCTCATCGGGCGTAGCGGGCTGGTCCTTAGCAGCAGCGTGGTTGTCGGGCTGGTGTCCCCGCTCGAGCATCTGCCCGAGCTTGTCAGTGACCGACTTGATCTTGTCTGAATACTTACCGCGGGTCGCCCGGTCGAGTGCTCCCGAAGCACTCTCGACGCCGAGCGCGGCGGCTCCGCCGGCCTTGCCGGCGAACTCGCTTGCCTTGCCCGCCGCCTGGTTAGCTACCGGGCCGGCCTTTTCCTTCAGACCGCCGGCGCGCTCCTTGGCCTGATCCAAATAGGGGCCGGCCTTCTCTCGCAGTTGTTCCAGCCGCTGCTTGGCCTGGTCGGTGAGCTCGCTGGCCTTCGCCTTGGCCTGATCGGCGCCGCCCCCGCTCGCCTTTCCCGCCGCGCTGCTTCCGTCGCCGCTGGTCACGTCGATCAACTCCTCATCGCTAGGGCCTGACAGTGACATCCAATCACCCGAAGCGCCTGACCTACCACGAGTGGGCGGTGCCGCGCCGAGAGGGGAACACTATGGTCGTGGATTCTGGCCGAAAGGGTGACGATCGGTGCGAGAAACCATCCTCATCCTCGGATGCTCCGGTCCTCCCGGACATCACCACCGACGAGCGATCGGTCGGTTGGGGAGACGACCCAGAGGAGCAGGAGCGGGACGGGGAGTGGTACAGGCGAGAGCGCCCGCCGCATCACGAGTGAGAACTCGCCTGATCGGTGTCCTACGGCGGGCCCCGCACGAGAGCAACGAGGGGCCCGGACGTTTCCGTCGCTATGCGCGCCGCGACGTCCGGCCGAGCCGCGACGATGATGGTTGTGGACGCCGTCGGACTCGGCCCATCGTCGGGTGGGAGCACGGCCAGAACCAGGACCTGATCGGCGACGACGTGGGCCGGCCCTTTGGATGTCGCACTATCGGCGGCTGGCGCGATCAGGTCAGCTCGATTGCCGGGGTGCACAAACGTTGTTGAGCCGGCGGATACCGGTGCTGGGGTCGCTATGAACCCGTTGGGCAGACCGGCGGCGAGATCGGGCCCGGCGAGGCGGGTTCGAGTCACCGCCTCGCCGGAGCGAGTGGGGCCAGCCAAGCGCTGGCCGGTGAGATCCGAGGTGCGGACAAACGCACCGGCGGGACGCAACTCGGTCGGCCACGCAACAACGCGCAGCTGGTCAGCTCGCAGGACTGTGCCGACCGCGAGGTCAGCCGATGAAACGACGACCGGCGTCGTGGGTACGCGAACCGCCGCCGGCGCGGCTGCGCGGTCCGTAAGCGCCGCACCAGCCGCGAGCAACAGAAACGTCAGCGCGATGATTCGGCGTGGCCAGCCGCTCAGACGTGCAGCTAGATCCGCGAGCCGGGAGAACCTCATGGCCAAAAGGTAGGTCGGGCGGCCTAGCCACGGTTGATGGCGCAGCGGTCTGTGGATAACCGGGTAGTTCGTCCACAGGTCCCTTTTCGTCGGGACCGCGATCAATCTCGGCGTTACGTTCGGTCGCGTGTCTCTTCGATTACAACGCGAGTTCAGGCGGTCGCTGCGGTCTTGGCCGCGCTGCCTGAACCAGCGGAACGTGCCGATCCGGAGTCGGGCGGCGACGAACGCGACTTGCCATTCGATGAACCACTTGAATCGGTCGCCGCCGCTGTGTCGGATTTCGACGACGACTCCGAACCGCCTGCGTCGGTCTTGGTCGCCTCGCGGTCACCGGACTTGTGGCCATTTGCGGCTGTCTTCTCAGCGCGACTGTCGGTGCGGTAGAAGCCGGAGCCCTTGAACACCACACCAACGGACCCGTATACCTTCCGAACCGGCTGACCGCAGACTGGACATTCCGTCACCGATGGGTCGACAAACGACTGCACGAGCTCGAACCGGTTGCCGCACGAGGTGTTCGTGCACGCGTACTGATAGGTGGGCATCGGCGCACGGTCCTCCGGCAATTGGCACTCGACTACTGAGACTGCTAACCATGGTGCGGCATTCGGGTATTCCCCGTCCAGCAGGAACGGACGCTTCAGCCAGATATGTCATGCCATCCAGAGGGCAGGACGACAGAAGCGACCCGCACGTCCCAGTAATCGGCCGGCAGGCGTTCGACGAACTCGTCCTCGAACAGCAGGGCTGCTCGTGGAACTCCCGAGGCGATGCGACGCAGCACGCGATCGTAGGATCCGCCACCTCGACCGAGCCGGACCCCCATCCGATCGACCGCGAGTGCGGGAACGAGAACAGAATCGGCCGAGGCGATTCCCTCAGTGCCTAGCGCGGGCTCGTCCGAACGCCATTCGCGCCAGTCGAGGTCACGGTCGGGGAGCAGTACCGGGACTAACACGCGCACGCCGAGCGTTGCCAACGAGCTCAGAAGTTGGGTCGAGCCTGGTTCGGTGCGCAACGGCTCGTATGCGGCGATGCAACCCCAGGCGGATTCGGCGCACCGAGTCACGACGTGCGCACATATGGCAGAGCGCGCTTCGGCAAGGTCGGCGGCTGATCGGGCGGACCGGGCCGCGAGATGGACGGCGCGCAACCTCTGCTTCTGTTGCGTGACGTCCACAGCGCATAGTCTCCCGGAATCGCCTCGGCACATTCCCCCCTGATCGCTACCCGTACACCGACGCTATTGCGGACTGTTACCAAGGAACTGTCGGCCCTGCAGACCGTGTTGCTGGGCACCCGAAATCGAAACGGCGTGTGGCAATTCGCTGACCAAGTGCCGCTGCGGGCTCGTCAACGGGTCAACGCCGCGATCGGGCGGTGCTCGAGCCGCTGGCGTCGGTACCCAATCGCCTCGAAGTCCCACCCCAGCTACCAGTGATGCCCGAGCCCGACTCGGTGGGACCGGCCGCCCGGGCGAGCCATCCGTCCAACCATGAAGGCCTGTTCTTGCCATGACAGTCAATCGCCGTGACTTCCTCAAGGCGCCGCCACCGGCGCAGCTGCACCGCGCTCACCGGCAGCGTGCTGGTCGGCGGCGTGCTGGTCGGCGGGGTACACCCGACACCGGCGCGAACCCCGACGATAACCATCGAGTCCGTTCCGTCGCACGGTGCCCATCAGCGCGGTGTGCTGACCCCAGCTCCGCCGACAAGCACGTCTACACGACCCTCGCCGCTTCGACATCGTCACCGGCACCACCGCGAGCACGTTCATCGACCTCATGCGCAACCTCACTGACCGGTCCGCTTCCTAACGTCCGGTGGAACGCCACCGAGTCTCGGCGTAGGCCAGCCGCCGTACGACAGCGACGTGCTCGGGTCCGGAGATCCCGGCCGACGGCCGCACCGTCCCGGTGAGCGCCGGCTCGAGCCTGTTCGACCATCGGTTCGGCCTGGCAGGCCGTAGACCGGCGAAGCGACACACACCGAGGTCCTCCCGGCGACACCCCGAGATCGGTGCGAGTTCTCCCCGAGCTGCGGGATCATGTGCAGCAACGGCATTGAGACTGATGGGGGTATCACTGCGTGGCTGAGCGCGATGATCGTCTGCGGACGGTTGACGAGCACCTGGCGATCGTGCTTGACGGCATCGGCTCGTTGGATCCGATCGAGCTGAATCTCATGGACGCGCAAGGCCTGATCCTTGCCGAGAACGTGATAACGGATGTCCCGCTGCCCGGATTCGACAACTCCGCGGTAGACGGATACGCGGTCCGGGCCGTCGACACCAAGGGCGCGGAGGAGGACAAGCCCATCACGCTGCCCGTAGTGGGCGATGTGGCGGCGGGGAACCGCGCGATGTCTGGCATGGGCGCGGGAGTGTCGATGCGCATCATGACCGGCGCGCCCATTCCGTCCGGAGCCGACGCGGTGATCCCACTCGAATGGACGGACCGTGGTCTGGCCCAAGTGGCGATCCGGCAGTCGGCGCGCTCGGGCACGAGCATCCGACGGGCCGGTGAGGATCTCCCGGCTGGCGCACCGGCGCTCGCGGCCGGCGCGGCCCTGGGACCGCAGCAGATCGCGCTGCTTGCAGCAATCGGGCGGGATCGGGTGGCTGTTCGTCCCCGTCCCCGGGTGTTGGTCGTGTCAACCGGCAGCGAGCTTGTCGAGGTCGGACACCCGATCGGATTCGGCGAGGTGCCGGACGCAAACTCCTATCTGCTCGCGGCGGCTGCACGGGACGCGGGAGCGGACGCATACCGGGTCGGCATCGTGCCGGATGATCACACGAAGCTGCTGGACGTGCTTGAAAGTCAGCTGCTGCGCGCCGATGTACTCGTGACGACCGGTGGCGTGAGCATGGGCGCGTTCGACATCGTCAAACAGGCACTCTCGGAACTCGGCACGGTTTCGTTCACGCGCGTCGCGATGCAGCCCGGAAAGCCGCAAGGTTTCGGCCATCTCGGCGACCACGTGCCGATCTTCTGTTTGCCGGGGAATCCGGTGAGTGCCTTGGTGTCGTTCGAGGTCTTCGTGCGTCCGGCTATTAGGAAGCTGCTCGGCAAACGATCGATCCAACGCGCCACGGTGCAGGCGGCGGCTCTCGAACGCATCGAGAGCCCGGCTGGCGTCCGGCAGTATCGCCGCGGTGTACTGCATCGCGAGGCGAGCGGCGGGTATAGCGTGACCCTCGTCGGTGGTCCCGGCTCCCATCTGATCGCCGCGATGGCTTCTGCGAACTGCCTGGTGGTCATCGACGAGGAGGTCACCGAGGTTGTCTCCGGGTCGCGAGTGACGGTGATTCCGTTGTTGCTGTCCCAGCGCTGAAATGGCGATGAGGCCGCGCCCCGGATGGCCGGCCGAACTATCGGCAGGTCCGATCGTGCTACGCCCGCCGCGGCTGCGGGACGCCCGGGCCTGGAGCGAGGTGCGGTTGCGCAACGAGCAGTGGCTATCGCCCTGGGAACCGACATCGCCAGTTCGGTGGGCCGATAGAAGCTCGCCGTCAGCATGGGCGCCCATGGTCTCTGCGCTGCGTAAGGCCGCTCGCAACGGCACGATGTTGCCGTTCGTGATCACCTACGGCGGCCGCGTCGCCGGCCAGCTCGACATCTCGAACATCGTGCATGGTGTTTTGCGTTCCTGCACGGTCGGTTACTGGGTGGACGTCGCCGTGGCCGGGCGTGGAATTGCGACCACGGCCCTTGCTCTAGCTATCGACCATTGCTTCACCACGGTTGGCCTGCATCGCGTCGAAGTCGACATCCGTCCGGAGAATGCAGCGAGTCTTCGAGTCGCGGAGAAGCTCGGATTGCGTCGTGAGGCGTACTACGAGCGGTTCCTGGACATCGCCGGCGGCTGGCGTGATCACATCGGCTTCGCGATCACGGTCGAGGAAGTACGGGGCATGAGCATGATCGCTCGACTACCTCGGCTGCCGCCCCCACCGTAACCGACAGGCCTTCGACACGCCGCGTCACGTTCCCCGTCGGCAGGGACTCGCTGGCTACCGTGGCTGAAAGGCGTGTGACGGGTGTGACTGGAGGTGCGACGGTGTCGCCGTTCATGACAGTCGCCATCCTCACAGTGCTCTGGCTTGTCGTGGTGGTGCCGATGATCGTCCACCGCGGCGACAAGGCGGCTCGAACGCGGGCGCAATCCCGCACCGGACGCGGGGTCGAGCCCGCCCAGGCGGTGTCGCCCGCAGCGCACTCGCGCCGTCAATGGTCAGCGGCTGGGGCTGCAGGCTCACGCCGCGCACTTGCATACGCCTCCCGAGGGCCCGCTCTTGCCGCCGAGGAGGCGACGATGAAATCCGTCCACCAGACCGACATATCTGTGCCGCGGGAAGCCATGCTGCGCCGACGACGCCGGTCACTTTCCGTGCTTGGTGTCGGCAGCGTGATCACCGTGCTCCTGGCGGCTGTGACCGGAGGGGCGAGCTGGTTTATCGCCGGAGCGTTCGTGCTCGGCCTGGCTGGATACTTCTATTCGTTGCGTAAGCAGGCGCTGCGTGACCGGGAGCGCCGCGCGGCTCGTCAGTTGCGCGCCGCGCACCGTCCATCGGAAGTGGACGCCACCGGGTCGTCGTTGGACCGTCCGCCGGATTCGGCGGTCCGTATCGACGACGAAGATCTTGAGCTCTACGCCATGGACACCGTCGACCTCAGCGGCGTTTACGTAGAACGTCTGGAGTACATCGAGGAACATCGCCGAGCGGGCTGACCCGGGCGCGCTGCGCGGCCGGTGGCGCTGGGATTCGCTCGGCCTGATGATCGTCGGCGACTCAGACCGGCCGGCGATCGTAGCCTGGCTGCTACGGTGTAGACGGCCTGGGCGACCGGGTCACCCATCTATG
>CAWDGB010000027.1:0-129358 GCA_963801715.1 uncultured Actinomycetota bacterium
GCGTTCGGCATCTACGACTTCGTGAACATCGGAGTCAGCTGATCCGCGACCTGGCGGTCGCCTGATAGAGAGGTGAGTGCTGGGATGCCCGACCCGCGACGGGCCGGGCATCCCAGCGAACAGGAATGATCCGCTTCATCATTCGCAGACTGCTCGGCGCGGCCGTCGTCGTCTGGATCGTCAGCGTCGTGACGTTCGCGATCTTCCAGCTTGCTCCGACGCTGACCCATCAGAGCCCGGTCTACTACTACATCGCCAAGCAGCCGCCGCCGCAGGGCAGTGCCCAATTCAAGGAGCTGGAGCACGCGTTCGGCTTCGACCGCCCCCTGTTCCAGCAGTACTGGAACTGGTTGTCGAACATCTTCCACCCGCACACGATCTCCAACGGCACGGGTGAGACGACGACGTGCCACGTACCGTGCCTAGGCTACTCGTTCAAGCTACACACCCCGGTGAGCACGCTAATCTGGCAGGCCTTGCCGGTGAGCCTGAGCCTCGCTGTCGGCGCGTCGATCCTGTGGCTGTTCGGCGGTCTGCTCGTCGGCACGATCTCCGGGTTGCGCCCGGTTCGCTCTTCGACCGGGTCGGCATGATCGTTACGCTCACCGCCGTCTCGGTGCCCATCTTCTTCACCGGCCCGATCCTGCTGCTGCTGTTCGTCTACACGTGGGGATGGTTCCGAACGTCACCTACGCACCGCTCACCGAAGATCCGCTGCAGTGGCTCAAGAGCATGATCCTGCCGTGGATCGCGCTGGCGGGTGCGTTCGCCGCGCTCTACGCGCGGCTGACCAGGGCGACCATGATGGAAACCATGAGTGAGGACTACATCCGCACCGCCCGCGCGAAGGGCCTGCCGCGGCGCACCGTCGTCGTCAAGCACGGTCTCCGTGCGTCGCTGACACCGATCGTCACCATCTTTGCGATCGATCTCGGCACGCTGATCGGCGCCATGGTAATCACCGAGACAGTCTTCAATCTGAAGGGGCTCGGCTGGTTATCGATCCCGGCGATCCGCACCAAGGATCTGCCGGTCATCCTGGGCGTTGACTGATGTCGCCGCCATCGCACTCGTCGTCGCCAACGTGATAGCGGACGTGCTGTATGCAGTCGTCGACCCGCGAGTCAGGTTGTCGTGAGCGACCCGAGTGAGGTGACGTTGGGAACGGCAGCGATCGAGTTCGTACCGGAGAGCCGGTCCGAGTCCAAGGCGTACCTCTCGGTCCGCGACCTGCGCGTCCACTTCCCCACCGAGGACGGGCTGGTCAAGGCCGTCGACGGCATCTCCTTCGACGTGACCGGGGCAGCATCCTCGGCATCGTCGGCGAGTCAGGCTCGGGTAAGTCCGTTACCAGCCAGGCGATCCTCGGCCTGCTCCGCGGGGTACCGGTCGCGGACAGAGATCACGGGCGAGATCTGGTTCAACGGCAAGAACCTTGTCACCGCCTCCGAGCCCGAGATGCGCGCGCTGCGCCGGGGCGGAGATCGCAATGATCTTCCAGGACCCGCTCTCGTCGATGCACCCGTTCTACCGGGTCGGCGCGCAGATCAGCGAGGCCTACCTCGTCCACAACAAGGTGTCGCGCCGCGAGGCTCGCAAGGTCACGGTCGAGATGCTGGACCGGGTCGGGATCCGAACCCGGCGTCGCGGTACGACGATTACCCGCACCAGTTCTCCGGGGGCATGCGGCAGCGCGCCATGATCGCGATGGCGCTCGTCTGCGGGCCGAAGCTGCTCATCGCCGACGAGCCGACCACGGCGCTGGACGTCACCGTGCAGGCGCAGATCCTCGAGCTGATAAAGGACCTCACGAAGGAGTTCGAGTCCGCGGTCTCCTTGTTCATCACCCACGACCTCGGCGTGGTTGCTGAGACGTGTGACAGCGTGAATCGGGTCGAGAAGTACTTCCCGATCAAGCAGGGCGTTCTCTTCCAGCGGCAGGTAGGAGCGGTCAAGGCGGTCGACGGCGTGTCCTTCTCAATCCGCGCCGGCGAGACGCTCGGCCTGGTGGGGGAGTCCGGCTGCGGCAAGTCGACGACCGGTCGGGTGATCACCCGGTTGCTCGAGCCAACGGGCGGCTCCATCAGATTCGAGGGCCGGGAGATCTCGAAACTCAACCGGGATCAGATGCGCCCGCTCCGGCGAGACATCCAGATGATCTTCCAGGACCCTTACTCGTCGCTGAACCCGCGCCACAACATCGGCGCGATCATCGGGGCGCCCTTCCGAATCCAAAAGGTCAAGACGGAGAAGGGCATCAAGCCCGAGGTGCAGACGCTCATGGAGCGCGTCGGCCTCAACCCCGAGCACTACAACCGCTACCCGAACGAGTTTTCCGGCGGGCAGCGGCAACGCATCGGCATCGCGCGCGCGATCGCCCTTGCGGCCGAAGCTGGTCGTGTGCGACGAGCCGGTGTCTGCGCTGGACGTATCCATCCAGGCCCAGGTCGTCAACCTCCTGGAGGACCTGCAGAGCGAGTACGACCTGGCTTATGTCTTCGTCGCTCACGACTTGTCCGTGGTCCGGCACATTTCCGACCGGGTCGCGGTGATGTACCTCGGCAAGATCATGGAGCTTACCGATCGGGACGTGCTCTACGCCGAGCCGATGCACCCGTACACCCATGGCCTGATGTCAGCGGTGCCCATCCCGGACCCGCACAAGGAAGCGCGGCGCGAACGCATCTTGCTCACCGGCGACCTGCCGAGCCCGATCAACCCGCCGTCCGGTTGCGTCTTCCACACGCGGTGCCCCAAGTACCGCGAGGAGCTCAGCGACGTCCAGAAGGAACGCTGCCGGGCTGAGATCCCCGAGTTGGAGATCAAGCGGGACGGTCACTTCGTCGCTTGCCACTTCGCCGAGGTGCGGGCCGAGGTGGTCGGCGAGGACATCCCCACGCCAGCGACGGCCAACGTCCCGTAACCTTCGGACGGTGATTCCGTCCCGTCGGCTGCTTCTCATGCACGCCCACCCGGACGACGAGGTCATCACGACCGGCGCGACGATGGCGTACTACGCGGCGCAGGGGGTTGGCGTCACGCTGCTGACGTGCACCTTGGGTGAGGAAGGCGAAATCCTCGTGCCGGCGCTCACCCAGCTGGCGAGTGATCAGGCCGATCAGCTTGGTGGCTACCGGATCAGTGAGCTCGCCGCGGCGATGGGCCAACTCGGCATTACCGACCACCGATACCTGGGCGGCCCGGGGCGCTTCCGCGACAGCGGGATGATGGGCACCCCGGCGAACCACCATCCGCGGGCGTTCTGGCGGGCGGACGAGGACGAGGCGGTCTTTGCCGCGGCAGTGGCGGCGGCGGTCGACGTCATCCGTGAAGTGCGGCCCCAGGTGTTGGTGACGTACGACCCCAACGGCCAATACGGGCACCCCGACCACATCATGGCGCACCGGGTCGCCACCGCCGCCGTCGATGCCGCAGCCGACGCGGCGTACGACCAGGTGGCGCGCGAGCCGTGGCGCGTGATGAAGATGTACTGGACGGCCGCACCTCGCTCGGTCCTGCGCCGCCAGCAGGCGGCGATGCGAGCGGCGGGCAAGCCGTTCCTCGGCGTAGACAATATCGAGGATCTGCCGTTCGGAGTCGAGGACGATGAGGTGACGACGGCGGTTCACGCCGCGGGCTTCGGGGACGCCAAGATGCGCGCGCTCGCTGAGCATGCGACTCAGGTCACCGTCGACGGGGATTTCTTCGCGCTGTCCAACCACTTCGGCCGCGAGATCGAGTCGACCGAGTACTTCCGGCTGGTGCGCGGGACAGCTCGGCGCGGACCGCGACGACGACGGCTGGGAGTGCGATCTGTTCGGTGGCCTGACCATATGACGCTCGAGCGACCGGTGGGGAGGGCCGAAGCCTCCGAGCCTTCGCGAGAGGCAGACGGAGAGCCCGGCGCTCGCGGCGGTGGGAATGGTCCTGTGCGGACTGACGGCGCTGCTCGCCGGACTGATCGAGGTGTTGCTGACCCCGCTCTACCTCGGGCGATGGCTGTTCCCGATCACGCTCGTCCTGGCGGTCGTGACTAACGTCGCGCTGCCCCTCATCGCGCGACGATTCATCGACGCGACGGTCGCGGCCACCATCCCGGTGGTTGTGTGGTTGCTCACCGTGCTGCTGCTGAGCTTGCCCCGCCCCGAGGGTGATGTGCTGCTCCCTGGCGGAAGCGGCACCCAGGAGTGGGTGTCCTACGGTCTCGTCCTGGTCGGCGGAACAGCGGGTGCGATCACGATTGCGCTGACGGCGAGGCGTTCCCGCTCGGGTCCGCCGGCCCAGTCGGAGGTGGCCACCCCGACGCGTCGGTGAATGGCTGGCGATTGGCCTCCGCTAGTGCCTCCTGGACAGCCGACACCGCGGCCGGAGGCAGGTCCGTCTCGACGAGCGCCGTTCCGGGGAAGCGAGCCAGTTCCCGCTGCAGGTCGGCCAGCGACACGTGGCTGACGAGCAGGGCTAACGCGGTCCGCCCGGGTGGCACCGCAGTGCGCAGCTCGGCGACAGTGCTGTCCTTGATGCCGGTGTCGACAAGCTTCGCGTAGAGGGCGCCGCCTCCCGCACTCGCCGCGCCGACGACCAGCCCACCGAGCGGTCCGGCGAACAGCGTGCCCAGGAGCAGCCCCCAGACACCACCGCCGAGGGCCCCCCGGGTCGGGGTGACATCGGTGGTCTCGGTCACCCGCGAGCTCCCGTCCGCCGTCCGATTGACGATCACGGCGTCATGGAGCTGCAGGTCGCCGTCCTTCTGCAGGCGGGCTGCCACCAACAGGAATTCCTGCGCCTTCAACGGATCGTCGAAGGAAATGACGAGCAGCTTCTGGCTGGTCGGTGGCGTCATGCGGGATAGTGATCGGGCACGCCCTAGTCAGCTGGGCGCGCCATTCGAGCGGGGATCGATGCGGTACCGGTACACATGGTGGTGCCAGTAGCCCAGGCCGGCATACAGCCGGATCGCCGCGTCATTGGTGGTCTCGACCTGCACATAGCTGCGCGACGCCCCGTGCTCACGCATGGCCCAGTCGCGAAGTGCACCTAGGAGCGACGTTGCCACCCCGGTGCGGCGGACACGGGGATCGACCTCGACTGCGGTCACGCCGAGCCAATCACCATCGACCGCGCCGCGAGCTACGCCGGCCACCGCGCCTCCGCGACGCACGGTCGCGAAGCCCACGCGGTCGTGCCGAGTCAGGATCGCTCGCCCGTAGTCGGGCACTTCCGCTGCGCCGCGATAGTGGTAGCCGGCCAGCCAATCCGCGGATGGGACGGGCGCGATCTCGACCGGCTCGGTCGGCGGCGGCACCGCGGGTAGCGCAGCGACCAGTACATCCACGTCGACCGGCGCAGAGAAGCCGCGGTCGGCCAAGGCGTCGTCCAGAGCCTGTCGCGCCGGTAACGGGCAGCTGACCCGGAGCGGCAAGCCTCGCGCGCCGTACCAGTCGTGCGCCGCGGCGACGACCTCGTCGAGCGACCCCTGAATCGGCCGCAACGGCAACGCCGAGTTGGCCCGGCGGGTGAATCCGTGATCGGCGCGGAGCAGCCAGCCCCGCGACCACGTCGTGTCGATGGCCCGCCAGCCGCGAGCGCATACCTCCTCAATCGCAAGGATGTCGCGAGTCGAGGCGGTGACGACCTTCGCGGCCACGACCCGGTCGAGGGGCAGTCGTCGTCGCTCGCCGTCGGCTCGGCGAACCACTGCGTGCGTTGCGGTGATTTCGACCAACTCGCCGACAATGTCGTGGTAGGGCGGCTCGGCTGACTCGCCGCCGTGGCGTACCACCACCCGACGACCCACCCAGTCCGCCCGCATGGGCGGCATACTAGATTCGGACATGGCCGCTCGACCTGTCCCTCCGGAGGACCGCACCTGTGACCTACGTGATCGCCGAGCCGTGCGTCGATGTGCTCGATAAGGCTTGCATCGAGGAATGCCCGGTCGACTGCATCTACGAGGGCGGCCGGATGCTGTATATCCATCCCGACGAATGCGTCGATTGCGGCGCGTGCGAGCCGGTGTGCCCAGTGGAGGCGATCTTCTACGAGGACGATCTGCCCGACAAGTGGCACGACTACACCCAGGCCAACGTGGATTTCTTCGACGAGCTGGGCTCTCCGGGCGGCGCCGCGAAGGTGGGAAAGGTCGACAAGGACCCGGATCTGATCGCCAACCTGCCGCCGCAGGTATCCGACCACTGACCGGCTAGCTGCCCTCCAGGGGCTCAGGTCTGGTGCAGGGTGGCGACGACTGTGTCCGACGGCGCGCGTGAATTAGTCCAGCCGTGCCCGCGCTTCCACGTCCGCGCCGCATAGGCAACCTCAGCTATCCCCAGCCGGTCGGCGTTCGCCACGAACCAGGCGGCGGTCGCCCACGACGCGCCCGGCACGGCGACCGTACGATCGGTGGTGGTCGGGGTTTTGACAGGCAGGTCGTCGGTCACGCTCGCCGCGATCGTCTTCGTTGACGCGACCTCCGTGGGCGCGCGGAACGAGCAGCTAATCCCTGCGGGCGTCTTTCCGGTCAGCGCGTCGGCGAGGGCCTGGGCCTCCGGCTCATGGCGGGCGTAGCCCTCCGGGACGGCGGATATCTGAACCGCCTGGACGGCCTCCGTCAAGGGGCGGGTCTGCCAGTTCGTGACCTTGACCAAGGCGTCGAGGAAGGCCCCGGTGGCGTAGTGCACGTCGTTGAGCTGTTCCTCGGTGCCCCAGCCCTGCGACGGGCGTTGTTGCAGTACGCCGACCGAGTCCCGGTCGCCGGATCCGGCCGGCAGGTTGCTCAGTTTGCTCTCCTGAAGGCCCGCAGCGAGGGCGAGCACTGCCGCTCGTTCCGGCAGGCCGCGTTGCAGCACGACACCGACCATCGTTGATGCGATGGCGGCCTGGTCCGGATCCACCACGAAATCGCCCACGCGGCAAGAGTCAGCTTGGGTGCGCTTCTGCACCACCGACCAGAGGTATCGAGCACCGAAATAGATGCCCGTGGCGGCAAGCACGAGGACGAGAATGACGATGATTCCCCGTCGGGCGACACTGGCCATGGAGGTGAACGGGGCTCGGATCGGCTGACTCGGGGTCATCAGGCGCGGCGCGAGCCTACGCGTTGGCGTGTAGCGCCGCGTTCAGGCGCGACACCCTCGCCAGATCGCGGGAGCGCCTCCAGCGCGCCGGTCACGCTATTACGTCGGAACAACAGACCGGATCGACCGGATAGGTCGCTCGCGCGAACCTGCGAGCCGTCCGGCTGGGTGAGCTTGGCCCCCGCGGTGATGTAGCACCCGGCCTCCACGATGCAGTCGTCACCTAAGGAGATGCCGACTCCCGCATTGGCGCCAACGAGGCATCGTTCGCCAATCGAGATCACCTGCCGACCCCCGCCGGACAACGTGCCCATGATCGATGCCCCGCCGCCGATGTCGGAGCCGTCACCGACCACGACACCGGCTGAGATACGCCCCTCAACCATGGAGACGCCGAATGTTCCGGCGTTGTAGTTGACGAAGCCTTCGTGCATGACCGTGGTGCCTTCAGCCAGGTGCGCTCCGAGCCGCACGCGGTCCGCGTCGCCGATCCGCACCCCGCTCGGCAGCACGTAGTCGACCATGCGGGGGAACTTGTCGACGCCGAAGACGTGCAACGGCCCACGCCGCCGGAGCGCCAGGCGGGTCAGCTCGAAGCTGTCGACGCTGCATGGTCCGGCGGACGTCCAGACGACGTTGTTGAGGACACCGAAGATCCCGTCGAGGTTCAGACCGTGCGGCCGCACGAGCCGATGTGAGAGCAGGTGAAGGCGCAGGTAGGCATCGGGCACGTCGGCCGGCGGACGGGTGAGATCGATTTCGGTCAGCACGACCGCGAGCTTGACGCCGCGATCCTTCGCGCTCTCCCGAGTGCCCGTGAGCGCCGTTAGTCCCGGTGGCGGCACGGAGGCCGTGGATGGCCGACCGAGGGCAGGCTCGGGATACCAGGTATCGAGGATGGCGCCCTCGGCGGCCCCGGCGACGACGGCGGTCATGAGGCCGTAGCCCCAGGCGGTCGAACTCACGGGCCCACAATACAAATCGGTGCAGTGAAAGCGGTGCTGCGCAACCGACACGAGGCCAGCCGGTCGCCCAGTCGCGGCCAGCACGACAGGTAGCGTCGGTTGTCATGCTCGATCTCAGCGCCGACGGCGTGCAGGTCACGACGGCGTTGGTTGACGTGCCGTCGGTGTCCGGGGACGAGAAAGCCTTGACCGACGAGGTCGAGATTGCCCTTCGTGGTTGCGCCCCGCTGGACGTGGAGCGCACGGGCAACGTCGTGGTCGCCCGTACCCAGCTCGGCCGAGGCCGCCGGGTCGTCCTGGCCGGACACCTGGACACCGTGCCGATCGCCGACAATGTGCCGTCGCATCGTGGTGATGGCCGGCTCTACGGCTGCGGGACGTCCGACATGAAGTCAGGGGTAGCGGTCGCCCTGCGGGTAGCACACCTGATCGCAACGGGTGCGCTGCGGCCAACCGTCGACGTCACCTGGATCTGCTACGACTGCGAGGAGATCGAGGCGGCGCGTAACGGCCTGGGGCGGCTCGCCCGCGAGCGACCCGAGGTCCTGCAGGCCGACCTCGGCATCCTGCTCGAACCGTCCGACGGCCGGGTGGAGGGCGGCTGTCAGGGCACATTGCGGGCCGTCGTGCGCACGGCCGGACGGCGCGCGCACAGCGCCCGATCCTGGCTCGGTGACAACGCTGTGCATGCCCTCGCGCCGATTCTCGCCCGGCTGACGGAGTATCAAGCGCGCACCGTTGAGGTCGACGGGCTCGCCTACCGGGAGGGCCTGAACGCGGTCGGCGTCGCCGGTGGCGTAGCCGGCAATGTCATCCCGGACGAGGCGTCCGTCACAGTCAACTACCGGTTCGCTCCGGACCGGACGGAAGCCCAAGCGGAGGCGCACGTTCGGGAGATGTTTCCGGAATACGACGTGTCGATCGTCGACTCCGCACCGGGAGCCCGGCCCGGCCTCACCGACCCGCTTGCCGCGAGCTTGGTCGCAGCCGTCGGATCACCGCCGACCGCGAAGCTCGGATGGACGGACGTGGCCCGCTTCGGCGCGCTGGGGATCCCGGCCGTGAACCTCGGCCCCGGCGACCCAAACCTGGCTCACACTCGCGAGGAATCGGTCGAGGTGGCGCGCATCGCGGAAGTCGAGGCGGCCCTGGTCGCGTTCCTGAGCGAGGCCCAGGGCACGGGGCGAGCTACCGTGCCCAGATGAGCATCGACGAGCGGCCAGCCCGTGATGCGCGCGAACCAGGTCCGGCCGAGCGCCAAAACGGCCCGGTGCTGCGCCGCAGGCATCAGATTCGAGCCGAGACGACCGATCAGCGACTCCTCGACCGGCGAGGGTCCTCGGATTGGGTGCACACCGACCCGTGGCGGGTTCTGCGCATCCAGTCAGAGTTCGTCGAAGGATTCGGCTTGCTGGCTGAGCTCCCGCGCGCCGTCTCGGTCTTCGGGTCGGCGCGTACTGCCCCCGGCCACCCGGAGTACGCGACCGGCCTCGCCCTCGGCGCCGCACTTGCCCGAGCCGGGTTCGCAGTCATTACCGGCGGCGGCCCGGGAACTATGGAAGCGGTCAACCGCGGAACGTCTGAGGCGGGCGGAGTGTCCGTCGGGTTGGGCGTCGAGCTGCCGTTCGAGCAGCGACTCAACGACTGGGTCGATATCGGCATCACCTTCCGGTACTTCTTCGCCCGCAAGACGATGTTCGTCAAGTACGCGCAGGCATTTGTGATCTTGCCCGGTGGTTTCGGCACGCTCGACGAGCTGTTCGAGGCGCTCACGTTGGTGCAGACCCACAAGGTCACTCGGTTTCCGGTGATCCTCTTCGGCCGCGAGTATTGGAAGGGACTGGTTGATTGGCTGACGTCGACCGTGCTCCCGGCCGGCAAGATCAGCTCCGCGGATCCGGAGCTATTGACGCTCACGGATGACGTAGCCGAAGCGGTGGCCACGATTGTGGCCGCAGCGTCGGCCCAATCCGTACAGGCAGAGGCCGAGGAGCGGGCGTACCAGCAGGCGCAACGGCTGCACGGTCACGACGCCGAGTAGCCGTAGACATGGCGGCTATCTGCGTATTCTGTTCGTCGTCACAGCTGATCCCGCATTCGTACGTCTCCCTGGCTGAGCAGGTCGGTGGTCGGCTGGCGGCCGGCGGACACTCGCTCGTCTACGGCGGTGGGCGGGTCTCGATGATGGGTGGAGTCGCCCGGGCGGCTCGGCTCGGCGGGGCCCGGATCTTCGGTGTCATACCGCACCGACTCGTCGACGTCGAAGATGCCGACGACGCTGATGTTGTCGTCGTCAAGTCGATGCGCGAGCGCAAGCGGCTCATGGACGATCGGGCCGACGCTTTCCTCGCGCTACCCGGCGGACTAGGCACCCTCGAAGAACTCCTCGAGGTCTGGACGTCCGCGTCGCTCGGCATGCACGGCAAGCCCGTCGTCATGCTGGACGCCGACGGCTTCTTCGACCCGCTGTGGACGTATCTGGGCGATCTGATCCGGCGTGGGTTCGTCCGCCAGTCCGCCGTCGACGTGTTGTACCGGACGGATTCCGTGGACGACGCGTTCACCGAACTGGAGCGCCGAATAGGCTGACATTCCGTGTCCCAGCCGTGCATGTCACGATCGACGGGTGTTGACGTTCCTCCTTTACGGCCTACTCGCCGTCCTGGTGATCGGCATCCTGTTCGTCGCCGCCGTGTACTTCCTTCCGCGCGGAGAGCAGCTAGCCGCGCCGGCGCCTGACTCGCGCACCTGGGCGGAGCTGCCACGCGGCCGCATCCGGCCGGATGACGTGACGAGGTTACGGCTGCCGGTTGCGTTGCGCGGCTATCGGTTCGCCGAGACGGACCTGCTCCTCGACCGGCTCACCGACGAGCTACGGGCCCGGGACCAGGAAATCGAGCGACTGGGCAACGGTCGAAGTGTGGTGCCGGAGCCGCCTGCGGACGATTCGAGTGTCCCGAGCGGAGTGGGAGCGGCCGGCCCGACGGTGCCGCCGGTCCAGCCGGCAAGCAGGCCAACGGCGGCGGAGCGGCCGTGGGCCCAGCCCGGTCACGACGCCGACGAGTCAGACCCGAATGATCGCTGACGACCGCGTCCGCTGCGGGTGGGCGACCTCGGCGCCGGAGTACCTGGCCTATCACGACGACGAGTGGGGCCGACCGTTGCACGGTGACCGCCCGCTGTTCGAGCGGTTGTCCCTCGAGGCCTTCCAGTCGGGCCTGTCGTGGCTGACGATCCTGCGAAAGCGACCCGCATTCCGCGTGGCGTTCGCTGACTTCGACATCGCCGCTGTCGCCCGATTCGGGGACGACGACGTGCACCGCCTGCTGGCTGACACCGGCATCGTGCGCAATCGAGCAAAGATCGAAGCGACGATCGGCAATGCCCGTCGGATACTCGACGCCGTCCCGGAGGGATTGGACTGGCTCCTGTGGTCCTTCGCTCCGCCGGATCACCCGCAGCCCGCGACGCTTGCGGACGTCCCCTCGACGTCCCCAGCCTCGACGGCGATGGCGCGAGAGCTACGCCGCCGGGGATTCCGGTTCGTCGGCCCGACCACCGCCTACGCCCTCATGCAGGCGACCGGCATCGTGAACGATCACGTCGCCGGCTGCTGGCTCGCGAACCGGTGTGACTAACGCCCGATGAACGATGGCTTCTGCTTTGCCACGAACGCAGCCACGCCGATGCGATGGTCCTCGGTGGCTCCGGTAAGCAGTTGCAGCTCGGCTTCCTTGGCGAGCGCCTCCGCAAGCGTGCTGGTCGCCCCGTACCGCAGCGAGGCCTTGATCGCGGCGTACGCCGCCGTCGGTCCGGAGGCGAGCCGGGCCGCGATCTCGGTGGCAGCCGCAAGCACCCGGTCGGGCTCGACGACCGCATTGACCAGCCCCATCTCCAGCGCCGCATCCGCGCTGATCGGATCGGCGAGGAGCGCGAGGGCGGTCGCGCGCGCGTAACCGACAAGCCGCGGCAGGGTCCATGACGTGCCGGTATCCAACGACAGGCCCACGTTCGCGAACGCGATGAGGAAGCCGGCGGACTGGCTGGCGATACGGAAGTCGGCGGCGAACGCGATGCCCGCTCCCGCTCCCGCGGCCATGCCGTTGACGGCGGCGATCACCGGCTTGGGCATCTCGACCAAGGCCGTGACGATCGGGTTGTAGTGCTCGACAACGGTGTGCAACGGGCTGGGGTCTTCGGCGGCGAGCAGCTCTTGGTGCTCACGCAGGTCTTGCCCGACGCAGAACCCACGACCGGCTCCGGTGATCACGACCGCACGTACGCTCGGGTCAGCGGCGATACCTAGCAATGCGTCGAGCAATGACTGCTTCAGCTCAACGGACAGTGAGTTCATCGACTGGGGACGATTGAGGGTGATTGTCGCTATTCCGTCGGTACGGTCGACGAGCAATACGTCTGTCACGATGTCGCTCCTGTCGCGGGCGGGCTTGCTGCGACGCTAACCGGCGGCTCCCGCTGTGACTACCGCGCGGGCACGGTCCGGTCGTGAATCGGTGACCCGGGCTGCAGCCGAGCGGCCGATGCTGGAGAATGGACGAGACGTCCCGCCGGTCTCGCGCGATCGGCTGGACACGAGGTTGGAAGGTAGCGCCGGGGGCAAGTGCTTCTGGTGCGGCATCGTGAGGAGGCACTCATGGCGGCCATGAAGCCGCGGACGGGCGACGGCCCGCTCGAGGTCACCAAGGAAGGCAAGGGCATCGTCATGCGCGTGCCCCTCGAGGGCGGTGGCCGCCTCGTCGTCGAGATGTCCGCTGACGAGGCGGGCGCATTGGGAGAGGCGCTCAAGTCAGCCGTTGGCTGAGCAGCCTGTCTGACGCCCGCACGCCGCTCCGGCCCCGGTGGCTTCCGCGCCTCGATAGCGCGGCGCGACCCGGGGCCGAGTGCTGCCTACGCTGGGAGGTTCCACCGGAGTCGTGATCGACATCGTGGTGCGCGAGTCGGCGAAGGCCGATGTCCTGGCCCTCTGCCTCGGACCCGACGGGCCGCTGCTGGATGGCGTGCCGGACGTGACCCTGCCCGAAGCCGTGCGCACGGCAGTAGCGACCTTTGCGGCGGAGTCCGGTCCGGCCGGACCGCCGGGCGAGGTGCGGGACATCCCGTTGCCGGCAGAACGCCCTCGTCGTGTCTTGCTGGTGGCGATCGGATCCGGGCAGCCCGCCGATATGCGCGCTGCCGGCGCCGGGCTGGCTCGCAACGCACGGTGCCCAAGGCTCACCGTGGCGGTGCCCGGGCTCGTGGCTGATCAAGTCGGTGCACTGACCGAAGGAATGGTGCTCGGTGCGTACCGATTCACCCTCGAAGGCAGCTCCGCGACCGAGTCGGACCTGGCGGCCGTTGAGGTGCTGGCACCCGGCGCGCCGGACGACGTCAGCGAAGCGATCGACCGCGCCCGGGCGTTGGCGGCCGCGACGGTGTGGGCCCGGGATCTTGCCAACGCCCGATCCTCGGTCAAGACGCCCGACTGGCTAGGGCAGCAGGCGGCGGCGGTCCTCACGCCGCTCGGCGTCCAGGTGGACGTGCACGAGGAGACCTGGCTCGCCGCGCAGGGTTTCGGAGGAGTCCTCGCGGTCGGTGCCGGATCCATGTCGCCACCGCGGCTGATCCGGGCGGCGTGGCGGCCGCGGAATTCCGGACCGGCCCACCTCGCGATCATCGGCAAGGGCATCACCTTCGACAGCGGTGGGCTGAACCTGAAGCCCGGCGACAGCATGCGCACGATGTACACGGACATGGCTGGTGCCGCAGCGGCGCTCGGCGCGCTCCAGGCGGTTGCTGCCCGCCGACTTCCTGTCCGGCTCACCGTCCTCGTTCCCGCCGCCGAGAACAGCCTGTCCGGCTCGGCGATGCGCCCGAGCGACGTCATCCGGCATTACGGCGGCCGGACGACGGAGGTGCAGAACACGGACGCCGAAGGCCGCCTTGTGCTCGCCGACGCGCTCGCCTATGCGGTCGCCCGGCTGCGGCCCACTGCGGTGGTGGATCTCGCCACGCTTACCGGTGCCATGAAGGTAGCCCTGGGCGTGCGCACCGGGGGGCTGTTCAGCACGGACGACGACCTGGCGGCTGCGCTCGTCGCTGCCGGCGCGGCGGCCGGCGAGCCGCTGTGGCGGATGCCGCTGGTCGAGGATCATGTTGAGCTGCTGGAGTCGACGGTCGCCGACGCCCAGAACGCGCCGGGCAACCCGGGCGGGATCACGGCTGCACTGTTCCTCCGGCCTTTTGCCGGTTCCGTGCCGTGGGCGCATCTCGACATTGCCGGTCCCGCTCGCGCCGCTGTCGATGCCGGCGTGCTGTCCCAGGGCGCGACCGGGTTCGGCACCCGGCTGCTGATCCGTTGGGTCGAGAGCCTGGTGCAGTGAGCGAGCGAACGTCGCAGGCGCGTCGGCGCTCGCGCGAAGAGGCCGTGTTGGCAGCCGGTGACACCGCATCCTGAGCTGGTCTTGCCATACGTCGTGCGCATCGAGCGAACCGATCCGCCGACACGAACGGACGCTCTCGAGGCGGCGGCGCGGGGCGTGCTGTTGATGCTGACCCGACCTCCGCCCGATTGGGTCGACGCGGTCAGCGCCTGGGACGGTCAGCGCATCCGCAAGGTCGTGCGGCGGGCCCGCGGAGCGGAGTGGCGCCGAGCCGAGGCGTTGCCCGGCCTCACGGTGCGCAACGGCTCGGCCGAGGTGCGGGTCTTCCCGCCAATTCCGGTCGATGAATGGCCGCGCGACCTGGCCCGGCTGCAGGTCGGCGGCACGGAGCTTGACGATCCGGCGCCCGCGCCGGTCAAAGCGGGCACTCCGCTCGTTCTGCTGTCGCCATACCTCGAGCTGACGGCCGGTAAAGCAATGGCCCAGGCCGCGCACGCCGCGCAGCTCGGATGGCGGGCGTCCGGCCCCGCTGACCGAGACGCGTGGGCAGGCCAGGACTTCAACCTCGCCGTCCGCACGGCGACGCCCGCGGCATGGCGCCGGGCGCTCGCGGCCGGTTTCCCCGTCGTGCACGATGCGGGCTTCACCGAAGTGACACCGGGTAGCCAAACCGCCGCGGCGGTGCTGCCCTGGCTACGTTCCGCCGCTGATCAAAGCAGCGAGTCGTAGAGCTGGACGGTGCGAGCGGCGATCGCTTCCCAGCCGAACGTCGTTGACCGCGCGTTCCCGGCCGGCGCGCCCCATCTGCCGGGCCAGCCCAGGATCTCCAGCGACTCGGTTGATCGCATCAGCCAGGCCGGCTTCGTAGGCCTCCGGGTCACGCTCGTCGTACGGGACGAGCAGTCCGGTGCCCTCGGTCACGACCTCCGGAATGCCGCCGACGGCACTTGCGACGACGGCGGTCTCACAGGCCATGGCCTCCAGGTTGACGATGCCGAGCGGTTCGTAGATCGATGGACACACGAACACCGTCGACTCGCTCAGGAGGGCAATCACCTCGGGACGGGGCAACATCTCACGGATCCACACCACGCCGGTGCGGTCCTTCTGCAGGTCGGCGACCATCGTTTCCGTCTCAACCGTGATTTCTGGCGTATCGGGCGCGCCGGCGCACAGGATCAGCTGGATGGACGGGTCGAAGCTGCTCGCCGCGGCCAGGAGGTGCTTCAAACCCTTCTGCCGGGTTATCCGGCCGACGAAGATTGCCGAAGGCCGGTTCGGGTCGATGCCGTACTTGGCCAGCACGTCGGCACCGGGAGTCGCCTGGTACAGCGAGGTGTCGATGCCGTTGTAGATGACGTGGATGCGGGTCGGATCCACGAACGGATACGTCTCGAGGATGTCGCTCCGCGCCCCGGCGCTCACGGCGATGATGGCATCCGCGGTGGCGAAGGCCTGCTCTTCGGCCCACGAGGAGATCCGGTAGCCGCCGCCCAACTGTTCGGCCTTCCATGGTCGCGCCGGTTCCAAGGAATGGGAGCTGATGACATGCGGCATTCCGTGCAGCTTGCTTGCGAGGACGTCCTCCGATATTCGCGTACCAGGTGTGTGAGTGGACGAGATCCAAGCCTGCGGCCGCTTCGGCCATCTCGAGGTCAACCCCCAGCGTCTGCAGTGCCGCGTTGGCTCCGCGCAGTCCCTCCGGGGTCGTGAAGGCGTAGACGTTCGGCTCTTCTCGGGGGGAGCCGAAGCACAAGACGTCGACGTCGATGAGCTTTTGTAGCTCGCGCACGAGGAATTCGACATGGACTCCCGCGCCGCCGTATACCTCGGGGGGGTATTCTCGGGTCAAGATGCCGACGTGCATGGCGGGATCGTATCGTCACCGGAAGCGCTCACGTACCCCTGTGGAGGCGTTCGGTTAGCCCGCTAGGGTGAGCCCATGGCGCGACAGCCTCGGGTGTTGGGCATGGTCCTCGCCGGCGGCGAGGGTAAGCGGCTCTGGCCACTGACCGCTGACCGCGCGAAGCCCGCGGTGCCCTTTGGCGCGAGCTATCGTCTGGTCGACTTCGTGCTGTCAAACCTCGTCAACGCCGGCTATCTGCGGATCTGCGTCCTGACCCAGTACAAGTCGCATTCGCTCGACCGGCACATCACGACCACCTGGCGGCTGTCGACCCTGCTCGGTAACTACGTAACGCCTGTCCCCGCGCAGCAACGACTCGGACCGCGGTGGTACACGGGCAGCGCGGACGCGATCTTGCAGTCCTTCAACCTGATCTATGACGACCAACCCGACTACATCGTGGTGTTCGGAGCTGACCACGTGTACCGGATGAATCCCCGCCAGATGGTCGAGCGACACATCGAGAGCGGGGCCGGCGTGACGGTGGCCGGCATTCGCGTGCCGCGTAAGGAGGCGTCCGCGTTCGGCGTGATCGATGCGGAGGCCGATGGAACCGTGAAGCAGTTCCTCGAGAAGCCGAAGGACCCGCCGGGGCTGCCGGACAACCCTGAACGAAACGTTCGCCTCGATGGGCAACTACGTCTTCACGACTGACGCGCTGGTCGAGGTCCTGAAGAAAGACGCCCAGGACGAGAACTCGGCGCATGACATGGGCGGCAGCATCATGCCGATGATGGTCGAGAAGCAGGCTGCCCACGTCTACGACTTCAAGGACAACGACGTGCCCGGCTCGGAGGACCGCGATCGCGGTTACTGGCGCGATGTCGGAACGCTGGATGCCTATTTCGAGGCCAACATGGACCTCATTGCCGTACATCCGGTGTTCAACCTGTACAACGCGCAATGGCCGATTTACACCAGTCAGGTGCAGTTGCCGCCGGCGAAGTTCGTCGAGGGTGGCCTCGCGCAGGAGTCGATCGTGTCATCTGGAGCCATCGTGTCCGGCGCCACGGTCCGACACTGCGTGGTGTCGCCGAATGTCCGGCTGAACGCCGGCGCGTTCATCGAGGGCTCTGTCCTCATGGACAACGTGCAGGTTGGCCCGGGTGCTGTCGTGCGGCGCGCGATTCTCGACAAGAACGTGGTTGTCCCGGAGGGCGCGCACATTGGTGTCGACCTGGACGCCGACAAGGCCCGCTATCACGTCAGTGACGGCGGTGTCGTTGTGCTCGGGAAGGGCCAGCAGGCACACGCCTGACGCGCTCCGTTCGCGGCGCTCGACCGATCCCGGCGGAAGTCAATCGAGTCCCCGCCTGATAACCCGGCGGTAACGGTTAGCGCGCTATCGGGTTCCGTCGTCGTCGGGTGGCCTAGATTGAGCCAATCCACCGCACTCTGGAGGCCCCTCGGTGTCGAAACACTCGCGTGTTCTGTCCATCATCATTGCGTCGTTCGCCGTGAGTGCCCTGGTGCTCACGGCGTGTAGCAGCAACACTGAAACGTCGACGCCTCCCGCCGGTGGCGGCGGCAGCAGCGGCGGCTCGTCAAGCGCTGCCGTCGCCAAGGTCGACGCGATAGCGGCACTCGTTCCCGACAAGGTCAAGTCCACCGGCAAGCTGATCGTGGGCACCAACCCGCCGTACGCGCCGAACGAGTTCAAGGACTCGAGCGGAAAGATTGTCGGATTCGATGTCGATCTCATGGATGCGGTCGCCACGGTCCTCGGCCTCAAGGCCCAGTACACCGAGTCTGCGTTCGACAAGATCATCCCAGCTATCCAGGCCGGCACCTACAACGTCGGGATGTCCTCGTTCACGGACAACAAGGAACGGGAGAAGACCGTCGACTTCGTCGACTACTTCAACGCGGGCATCCAATGGGCGGCGCCGGCCGGCAAGACCGTCGACCCGAACAACGCGTGCGGCCTGAAGGTGTCCGTGCAGTCCACGACGGTCGAGGACACCGACGAGATTCCGGCGAAGAGCAAGGCGTGCGTTTCCGCAGGCAAGCCGGCCATCAACAAGCTCAAGTTCGACCGGCAGGACGACGCCACCAACGCGCTCGTGCTCGGCAAGGTCGATGCGATGTCCGCCGACTCTCCGGTGACGGCCTACGCCGTCAAGCAGAGCGGGGGGAAGATTCAGCTCGCCGGTGAGATCTTCGACTCGGCCCCGTACGGCTGGCCGGTGGCCAAGGGCTCGTCCCTCGCCCAGGCGTTGCAGAAGGCGGCTCAGTCGCTGATCGACAGCGGGGCGTACCTCGACATCACCAAGAAGTGGGGGGTCGAGGCCGGAGCCATCAAGTCCGCGCAGATTAACGGCGCGACAAGCTAACGGCCATGACCACCACCGGCACCGTAGCGACCGAACCGGAAGTCATCAAGGCCATTCCGCTGCGCCATTACGGCCGCTGGATCGCGGCGGCGATCGTGATCATTCTGGTCGGGTTGTTCATCTATGGTGCGGCGACGAACGACGCCTACGACTGGTCGACGTACCGGAAATACCTGTTCGACCAGCGAATTTCGCAAGCAGCGGTCGTCACGCTCGAGCTGACCGTGCTGGCCATGCTCCTCGGCATCGTTCTCGGCGTCACGCTGGCCGTGATGCGGCTCTCGCCGAACCCGGTGCTGAAGAGCACAGCGTGGGTGTACCTGTGGATCTTCCGGGGCACGCCCGTCTACGTGCAGCTGGTGTTCTGGGGACTGTTCACCTCGATCTATCGCCAGGTCGACATCGGGATCCCGTTCGCCGTCAGACTCGCGGATTTCAACCTGCAGGGTATTGACGCCGCGTTCACGTTCGCGGTCATCGGCCTCGGGCTCAACGAGGCCGCCTACATGGCGGAGATTGTTCGGGCCGGCATCAGCTCGGTCGGCGAGGGGCAGACCGAGGCCTCGGTCGCTTTGGCCATGACCTGGTCGCAGACGATGCGGCGAACGGTGTTGCCGCAAGCCATGCGCGTGATCATCCCGCCGACCGGCAACGAGGTGATCAGCATGCTCAAGACCACGTCGCTGGTCACCGCGGTACCGCTCACGACGGATCTCTACTCGAGGGCACGGGACATCTCGGGTGCGAACTTCCGGCCGATCCCGCTGCTGCTGGTGGCGGCCACCTGGTATCTGTTCTTCACCAGCATCTTGATGATCGGCCAGTACTTCCTGGAGAAGCGCTTCGCTCGCGGTTCGTCGCGAACCCTCACCAACCGGCAACTCCAAGCTCTGGCCAATGCCCAGGTGGAATCAATGGAATCGCAGGAGAAGCGATGAGCGAAACCGCCACCGAGAACGGCGCCGATCGCCCGATGGTGCACGCGGAGCACGTGCACAAAAATTTCGGTGCGCTCAAGGTCCTGCGCGGCATCACGCTCAACGTCGACCGGGGTGAAGTGCTATGCATGGTCGGCCCGTCGGGTTCGGGCAAGTCAACGTTCTTGCGCTGCATCAACCACCTGGAGACAGTGAACGCCGGGCGGCTGTATGTCGACGGGGTGCTCGTGGGCTATTCCGAGAAGCACGGCCGGCTTTACGAGCTGGCCCCACGTGAGGCCGCGCGGCAGCGGCGCGACATCGGCATGGTGTTCCAGCACTTCAACCTGTTCCCGCACCGTACGGCCCTGGAGAACATCGTCGAGGCGCCGGTCCAGGTCAAGAAGACGAAGAAGGCGGCGGCGGTGGCGAAGGCCCGCGATCTGCTGGCTCAGGTCGGGCTGTCGGAGAAGGCGCACGCTTACCCGATGCAGCTGTCCGGTGGGCAGCAACAACGGGTCGCGATTGCCCGGGCGCTCGCCATGGACCCCAAGCTGATGCTCTTCGACGAGCCGACGTCCGCGCTCGACCCGGAGCTGGTCGGTGAAGTGCTGGACGTCATGAAGCAACTCGCCAAAGGCGGCATGACGATGATCGTCGTGACGCACGAGATGGGCTTTGCGCGAGAGGTTGCCGACCAGTTGATATTCATGGACAGCGGCGTCGTCGTCGAGGCGGGCAATCCTCGCGAGATGATCGCCAACCCGCAGCACGAGCGGACCAAGGCATTCCTGTCCAAGGTGCTGTGAGTCGGCAGCCCCACCAGGCGCCGACGGTAGTCGGCGTCGGGTGGGACGACGATCCATGGGTGGTGGCGGCCTGGCCCGGGTTGCCACCACTGCCCGGAGACCGGACAGCTGACGCATGCGTCGTCGGACTGGGCGCATCCGGGTGATCGTCGCGATCGACGGGGTCTCGAGCAGGTCGTGCCACAGGCCGCGAGCCGGGTCCGGACTGCGCGGCCTGCAGATGCTCGCCAGGCTTCCGGTCGCCGCCTTGCCGCCCGCCGTGCCCGGTCGTCGGTCCACTCGCGCGCGGGCCGCCGTGGCACTTGCCCTGGACGGCACCGCTCCTCCCGAGTACGACGCCGAACGACCCGCCGCACGACCGCGGGACACTGATTCGAAACAATGACCGGGTGACCGCCGTCCCGTCCGCCCACCTTGCGGCGGAGCTGAGTCGGTCCGGCGCTGGCGACGTCGACGTATCCACCCGCCGGCGGGCGGAATACTCCTCCGACGCCTCGAACTACCGGGTCGTCCCAGGCGCGGTCCTCTTCCCGCGCCATCCCGACGAGGTCGAGGCGGCCCTCTCGGTATGCCGCCGTCTCGGCGTTGCCGTCACCTGCCGCGGCGCCGGAACGTCGATAGCCGGCAACGCGATCGGCTCCGGCCTCGTGATCGACTTCTCTCGGCATCTCCATCGGGTTCTCGCCGTCGACCCGGATTCCCGCACGGCGAGCGTGGAGGCGGGCGCGATCCTCGACTGCGTCACGGCGGCAGCGGCCGAACACGGACTGCGATTCGGCCCAGACCCATCGACGCACGCCCGGGCCACTGTCGGCGGCAGCCTGGGCAACAATGCGTGTGGCTCTCGGGCGCTGGGCTACGGACGCACCGCCGACAACGTCGTCGACATTGACGTCCTGACCGCGACCGGTGTTCGCTTCACCGCCCGCGGTTACGGCCGGGATGGCTTCCCCGCGCGGGAACAGCCAGAAGTGCCGATGCTCGCGGCGCTCGACGGCATCGTGCGTGATCGGCTCGGGATGATCCGCACCGAGTTCGGACGGTTCAGCCGGCAGGTTTCGGGCTACGCGCTCGAACACTTGCTGCCTGAGCAAGGCTTCGACGTAGCCCGGTTTCTCGTCGGGTCCGAGGGCACGCTCGGCGTGGTCACCCGAGCCACCGTACGGCTCGCGCCGGCGCCGGCGGCGGTCGCGCTAGTCGTACTCGGCTACCCCGACATGGCGTCCGCAGCGGAGGCGGTTCCGGCCCTGTTGCCACACCGACCGCTAGCCCTCGAAGGCCTCGACGCCCGCTTGGTGGAGGTCGTCCGCTCACGGCGGGGCGGCGGCGTAGTGCCCGCCTTGCCTCGCGGCGGCGGCTGGCTGTTCGCCGAGACCGGCGGAACCACAGTGGCGGAGGCTGTCGCTGCCGGGCGAGCGCTGATTGCGGTGGCCGGGGCAGTGGACGCCGCTGTCGTCACCGACGCGGCCGCCGCCGCGCTGTGGCGAATCCGGGAGGACGGTGCCGGACTGGGTAGCCGGACGCCGGCCGGCGCCGCCGCGTGGCCGGGGTGGGAGGACGCTGCGGTCCCGCCGGGCCGGCTGGCGAGGTATCTGCGCGAGTTCGAGGCACTGCTCGCCCACTACCAGTTCGATGCGCTGACCTACGGGCATTTCGGCGACGGATGCGTGCACGCTCGCATCGACTTCCCGCTCCGCTCGGCGACCGGTGCGATGCGGGAATTCGTCGAAGACGCGGCGCACCTGGTCGCCTCGCACGGCGGCTCGATGTCCGGCGAGCACGGCGACGGGCGGGCTCGGGGCGAGCTGCTCCCGATCATGTACTCGCCGGCGGCAATTGAGACCTTCGCGGCGGTCAAGCACATCTTCGATCCGGAGAATCTCCTCAATCCCGGCGTGATCGTTCGCCCGGCCCGGCTTGACGCCGACCTTCGGTTGCCAGCGGCGAAGGCACTGCGCGATCTTGCATTCGCCTACCCCAACGACCGAGGCAATCTGATGGCCGCCGTTCACCGGTGTGTCGGCGTTGGCAAGTGCCGCGCTGACTTCACCGCCGCTGGGGGCGTCATGTGCCCGTCTTATCTCGCCACCCACGATGAGAAGGACTCCACCCGGGGCCGAGCTCGGGTATTGCAGGAGATGGCCAACGGCACGCTGGTCAGTGGCTGGCGGGCGCCCGAAGTGGCTGAGGCACTCGACCTATGCCTGTCCTGCAAGGGTTGCGTGTCAGACTGCCCGACCGGGATCGATATGGCGACCTACAAGTCCGAGGTCCTCTACCAGCGCTACCGGCGCCGCCCGCGTCCACGGTCGCACTACGCGCTTGGCTGGCTACCCCGGTGGGCCCGGGTCGCATCCCGTGCGCCCAACCTGGCAAACGCCTCGCTCCGCGGCCCGGGGTCCGGCCTGGCCAAGCGCATGGCCGGCGTCGACGGGCGGCGACCGCTCCCGAGGTTCGCGCGCCGCACCTTCCGGCAGTGGTTCGCCAGCCATGCGCCTGCCGACGGTGATCCGGTCGTGCTGTTCGTCGACACGTTCACCGACCACTTCTCGCCGCAGGTCGGGCAGGCGGCCGTCCGGCTGCTGGAGCACGCCGGCTATTCGGTGCGGGCTCCCTCGGCCGCCTTGTGTTGTGGCCTGACCTGGATCTCGACCGGGCAACTCGACGGAGCGCGCAAGCAGTTGCGTCGCACCGCCACGGCGCTCGACGGGCTGCTCACCGACGGGGCGGTCGTCGTCGGTCTCGAGCCGTCGTGCACCGCGGTGTGGCGCTCGGACGCCGCTGACCTGCTGCCGAATGACCGTCACGTGCGCCACGTCGCGGCCCAGGTCCGGACGCTGGCTGAGGTGCTCACCGCCTCGCCGCGCTGGCGGTCACCGGACTTGACCGGGGTGCGCGGCCTGGCCCAACCGCACTGCCACCAACAGGCCGTGCTCGGCTGGGAGGCCGACCGCAACCTGTTGACGCGCGCTGGCGCAGAGGTGACTGCCGTGGGCGGATGTTGTGGATTGGCGGGCAACTTCGGCGTCGAACGAGGCCACTACGAGGTGTCGGTGGCTGTCGCCGAGACCGCCCTGCTCCCGGCCGTCCGAGGCGCGCCGCACGACGTCGTACTGCTCGCGGACGGGTTCTCCTGCCGCACCCAACTCGAGCACCTGGCCGGCGCGCATAGTCGACACCTGGCCGAGCTGCTCGCCGACCACCTTGACGGGAACCGCCCGTGACCGGATTCGTCCCCCCGCCCTACCCCTACGAACGGCTCGGCGAGATCGCCGCGGTCGCCGCCATCCACGACGGCGGAGCGGTCGACCTCTCGATCGGTACGCCGTGCGACGCGCCACCGCCCGAGGTCATCGAGGCGCTCGCGCTCGGGACGTCGGCCCGCGGCTATCCGCCGTCGATCGGTACCGCCGCGCTGCGCGCCGCCGTGGCTCGCTGGATGCAGCGGCGCCTCGGCGCGACCGTCGACCCCGACACGCAGCTCGCCGCGTGCGTCGGGACCAAGGAGTTCGTCGCCTCAGTGCCGGGCTATCTACACCTGCGTGATCCGTCTCGCGACACGGTTCTCTACCCGAACGTGAGCTACCCGACGTACGAGATGGGGGCCACGCTGGCCGGCCTGCGGGCGGTGCCTTACCCAGGGCTCGCGGATATCGACGAGGCAGATGCCGGCCGCGCCCTCGCGCTGTGGGTGAACTCGCCGGGCAACCCGACCGGTGAGCTCAGCGACTTGGCCGCGGCGGCGGCCTGGGGCCGGGCTCGCGGCGTTCCGGTGCTGTCGGACGAGTGCTACGCCGAGTTCAGCTGGGCGGCCGGGCCGACGACGATCCTGCGGTCAGGCACTGCCGGTGTACTTGCCGTGCACTCGTTGTCGAAGCGCGACAACTTCGCCGGCGCCCGCATCGGCTTCTATGCGGGCGACCCGGAGCTTGTCTCGTATCTGCGGGAAGTGCGCAAGCACGCTGGCCTCATGCCGGCCGGACCGGTTCAGCAAGCCGCGATCGTGGCGCTCGACGACGACGCGCACGTCGACCGCCAGCGAGAGCGATACGTCCGGCGTCTCGAGCGACTCCGGGACGTCCTGGGCGCCTGTGGGTACCCGACATCCCGTCCCGACGGCGCCTTCTACCTGTGGGTCGCAGTGCCGGGCGGCGACGCGTGGGATGCGGCGCTCGACCTGGCTCGGCAGGCCGGCATCGTCGTGTCGCCGGGAGAGTTCTACGGGCCGGCCGGCACCGACCACATCCGGGTCGCGGCGGTTCAGCCGGACGAGCTCATCGACCTCGCGGCCCGTCGGGTGGGCGCCTGAGGACATTCCCACCGTCCGATGCAAATGCGGTAATGCTGCCGACAAACTTCGGCCATACGATCTCGAGAATGGGCGACGTGTTCGACGGCTACCGCCGCGGCCCGGCGTGGGACGAGATGATCGACGAGACCGGATCCGCCCGGGCGCCGTATCGAGCGCTGTTCGACTCGATCCGCAATGCCGGCACCCAAGAGCTGCGCAGCGGCGCGGACGCCCTCGCCCGTTCCTACCTCAATCAGGGCGTGACGTTCGACGTCGGCGGTGAGGAGCGGCCATTCCCGCTCGACATCGTGCCGCGGGTTATCGACGACGCCACCTGGCAGATCATCGAGTCGGGCGTGCGTCAGCGGGTCAAGACGTTGGAGGCGTTCCTGGCGGACGTCTACGGGCCGGCCCGAGCGGTCGAGGACGGCGTCATACCCCGCCGGGTCATCACGTCCTCCAAGCACTTCCACCGGCAGGTCTACGGCATCGAGCCGCCGAATGGCGTGCGCGTGCACATCGCCGGCATCGACCTTATCCGCGACGAGTCAGGCACGTTCCGGGTGCTCGAGGACAACGTGCGAGTCCCATCCGGTGTGAGCTACGTGCTCGCCAATCGCAGCGCGATGCGGCCGCAATGGGCCGAGATCCTCGGCCGGCTCCGACTACGGCCGGTGTCGCATTACCCGCAACGGTTGCTGGCTGCGTTGCGGCGGGCCGCCCCGGCCGGCGTGAGCGATCCATGCGTTGTAGTGCTCACACCGGGCGTCTTCAACGGGGCGTACTTCGAGCACGCCTGGCTGGCTCGGGCGATGGGCGTCGAGCTGGTCGAGGGACGGGATCTCATCTGCAGCGGTGGCACGGTCCGGATGCGGGACACCCGAGGTGAGCGGCGGGTCGATGTCATCTACCGGCGCGTGGATGACGAATTCCTCGACCCCGTGCAGTTCCGGCATGATTCGGTCCTTGGCTGCCCCGGCCTGTTGACCGCCGCTCGTGCCGGCAATGTCTCGATCGCGAACGCTGTGGGGAATGGCGTGGCGGACGACAAGCTCATCTATACCTACCTGCCGGACTTGGTGCGCTACTACCTCGGCGAGGAACCCGTACTGCCCAATGTCCAGACCTGGCGACTCGAGGAACCGAGCGAGTTGCGGGAAGTCCTGGACCGGCTGCCGGAGCTGGTCGTCAAGCCCGTCGACGGTGCGGGCGGCAAGGGACTCGTGATCGGCCCACAGTCCTCCTCCCGCGAGCTCGATCGGCTGGCTAAGCGACTACGCGCCGACCCGCGCGGCTGGATCGCGCAGCCCGTTGTTCAACTGTCAACGGTGCCTACCCTCGCCGGCGACGGCCTCGCGGCCCGGCATGTCGACCTCCGACCGTTTGCGGTGAACGACGGCCATGACGTGTGGGTGCTTCCGGGCGGCCTGACCCGGGTCGCCCTCGTCGAGGGCTCCCTCGTCGTCAACTCGAGCCAGGGTGGCGGATCGAAGGACACCTGGGTGCTTGCTGGGGAGCGGAGCCGCTGGGCCACGCCGCGTCCGTCGGCCCCGCCGCCGGGCGAGATCCCACCGCTGCCCGTGCAGGACCAGCCGGCCGACATGCCGATGCAATCCCAGCAACAGCAGCAACAGCAGCAACAGATGTCGGCGGCCGTCACATGTTGAGCCGCATAGCCGAATCGCTGTACTGGATCGGCCGGTACGTCGAGCGTGCGGAGGACACCAGCCGGATGCTTGACGTCCACCTCACCCTGCTGCTGGACGATCCGTGGGCGCCCGAGGACGTTGTCTGCGCCTCGTTGCTCTCGGCCATGGGCGCCGAGGCTGTTCGGCCCGTCAATACCGCAGACGTGCTCGACCTGTTGGCGTGGGACAAAGCCAATCCGGCATCGATCCTGGGTTCGATCGCGATCGCGCGCGAGAACGCCCGGCGCTCCCGCGAAGTGATATCGACCGATCTGTGGGAGTGCATCAACGTCACCTGGCATGACGCGGGCCGCACCAGCCGTCGCGCTCGGCCCCACGCGTTCTTCACCTGGGTGCGTGAGCGCGCGGCGGCGATCAACGGCACCGCCGATGCGACGCTCTCGCGGGACGAGGCGTATTGCTTCTTCAACCTCGGGCGCAGCCTGGAGCGGGCCGACATGACCGCCAGGCTGGTGGCGTCCCGGGCGCTGGCTGGGGACCACGGGCCGTCGTGGGTCACCCTGCTGTCCAGTTGCGGCGCCTATCAGGCGTTCTTGCGCAGCTCCGGGGGCGCGGTCGACGATCGCCGAGCGGCCGAGTTCCTCCTGCTAGACCCGCTGTTCCCTCGGTCGACGATGCGCGCGCTCGTCACGGCCGAACGTTGCCTGGCCACGTTGGGGGGGCTGGGTGACCCACGCGGCCCCGCCTCGAGCGAGGCGGAACGGGTTCTCGGCATGATCCGCTCCGAGCTCGAGTTCGCGCCCCGGGCGGCGCTGTTCGACGACCTCTACAACGTGATGGAGCGAGTGCAGAGCGCGTGCTCGGTGGCCAGTGACGCCGTGACCCGGCGGTATTTCCCGCACGGTCTCGTGACGTCGTGGATGGTGTCCTGATCGGCGGGGTGACGTGACATCTCGAATGCGGGTGCGACACCTGTCGCGCTACACCTATCCCCAGCCAGTCCTCGCTTCGTTCAACGAGGTGCGCCTTACGCCATTGCGGACGCAGTGGCAGACCCCACTCGAATCGGTGTTGCACGTAAGCGAAGCCACCTGGCAGTTCCAGTACGACGACTACTGGGGTACGCACGTCCGGGTCTTCGAGTCCCAGCATCAACACCGCGTGCTCACCGTCGACGCCACCAGCATCGTCGAGGTCGACGACACCAGACGGCCACGAGCGCAGCTGTCCACCAGCTGGTCGGACATGGCGACCGCCTGGGTCGCCGACCGCTTCGCCGAATACCTGACTCCAACGCCCAGCAGCGCACCTGAGCTCGACCTGCAGCTGGTGGCGTCCGATCTCGCGGCGGCGCACAGCCCGCACGAGACAGCGTTGTCCCTTGCGACGTACATCTACGACGAGATGACCTACCAGCCGGGATCTACCGGTGTCTCGACGTCCGCCGCGCAAGCCTGGCGGGCCCGGCGTGGGGTGTGCCAGGACTACGCGCATCTGCTCGTCGGTGCCCTGCGCCAGGTGGGCATCCCGGCTCGGTACGTGTCTGGCTACCTGCACCCGGCCGAGGAGCCGGAGCTCGGCGAGCCGGTCGTCGGCGAGAGCCACGCGTGGGTCGAGTGGTGGCTCGGCGAGTGGACGGGGCACGATCCGACCAACGACGCCGAGGTGGGCGAGCGCCACGTGATCGTCGGCCGGGGCCGGGACTACACCGACGTGCCGCCGATCAAGGGCATTGTGGCGGGGCCGGCCGAATCCGACCTGGCGGTCACCGTGGAAATCACCAGGCTGGCGTGACCGCAGGGTTTATCGTCCCGCCGCGATTGGGTACCTAACGGACGTACGGCCCGTACAGCAACGTGCGGAACCGACGCATCAAGGGAGCAACTGTGAGCGGCACCGACAAGGTCAAGAACGCCATGCAAGACGTTGAGGGCAAGGCCAAGGAAGCCATGGGCAAGGTCACCGGTAACGAGCGCCAGAAGAACGAGGGCCGCGCCGACCAGACGAAGTCCGATGTGAAGAACGCCGGCGAGAACGTGAAGGACGCGTTCAAGCACTGATACTGGCGGGCCCATCGACGGCAAGCCGCGTACAGAGCGCCCCGGGCCCTAAACCCGGGGCGCTCTGCCTTGGCTGGCCGCGGCGCGATCCCTGAGGCAAGAGTCCGTTGATATCAGGGCGCGGTCCGGGCTGCACCCGATGTGCCGAGCCCACCGCTTGCCGCACGCTTGAGGCATGACATCGAATCCTGAACTCACCACCACTACGTACGACGCACCGCCGCCGCCTCCCTTCGCGGCTCAGCCGCAGCCACGGTTGCTGCGGCGAAGTACCGACGACAAGGTGCTCGGCGGGGTCTGCGGAGGAATCGCCCGATACCTGGGCGTCGACGCCGTGCTGATCCGGCTGCTTGCCGTCGTCCTGACCATCGCTGGCGGCGGCGCGGGCCTGATCGCCTATCTCGTCGCCTGGATCGTCATTCCGAAGGATCGGACAGACGATACGTCGGCGAATCAGTCGACCCCCGTCCCATCGGGCGGAGGACCGTGACGCATGGGACTGGTGAGGCACGCATCAGCCTCGCCAGTCCCATCAGCGCGCGCCCGGCGACGTAGTCAGCTGTGCGCGCGGGGCTCAGCCGAACTCAACGCCCTGCGCGAGCGGCAGTTCGGTCGAGTAGTTCACCGTGTTCGTCGTCCGGCGCATGTATGACTTCCACGCGTCGGAGCCGGATTCCCGGCCACCACCGGTCTCCTTCTCCCCGCCAAACGCACCACCGATCTCGGCTCCGGACGGGCCGATGTTGACATTCGCGATCCCGCAATCCGAGCCGTCGGCGGACACGAATCGTTCCGCCTCGAGAACGTCCCGCGTGAAGATCGACGACGACAGTCCCTGTGGCACGTCGTTGTGCATCGCCAACGCCTGGTCGAAGTCGTCGTAGGTCATGACGTAGAGAATCGGCGCGAACGTCTCCGAACGCACCACATCGGTCTGGCCGGGCATCCGCACGAGGGCCGGCTGCACGTAGAAAGCGCCGGCGTCCTCGTCGGCCAGCACCCGCTCGCCGCCGATCACGATCTCGCCGCCGTCAGCTTCCGCCTTGTCGAGCGCGGTGCGGTAGCCCTCATACGCTGCCGCATCGATCAGCGGTCCGACCAGGGTTCCCGCGGCCAGTGGTGACCCGATGGGCAACGTCGCGTAGGCCGCGCGGATGCGGTCGACCAGCTCGTCAGCTATCGACGAGTGGACGATGACGCGCCGCAATGTCGTGCAGCGTTGGCCGGCGGTGCCGGCCGCCGCGAACACGATGCCCCGTACCGCCAGATCCAGGTCGGCGGACGGCCCCACGATCGCCGCGTTGTTCCCGCCCAGCTCCAGCAGCAACCGACCGAGGCGCCCTGCGACGCGGGGCGCGATCGCCCGGCCCATCCGGGTGGAGCCGGTCGCGCTCAGCAGGGCGACGCGGGGATCGTCCACGAGGACCTCCCCGATCGCCGGCCCGCCGATGACGACTGACGACACCGCGGCTGGCGCCCCGACCCGGCGCGCTGCCTCGGCCGCGAGCGCTTGGCAGGCGAGCGCGGTGAGCACCGTCTTTTCGGACGGTTTCCACACAACGGGATCGCCGCAGACGAAGGCGAGCGCGGCGTTCCACGACCAGACCGCTACCGGGAAGTTGAACGCGCTGATGACACCGACAATCCCCAGGGGGTGCCATTGCTCCATCATCCGGTGCCCAGGTCGCTCGGATGCGATGGTGAGGCCGAACAGTTGCCGGGACAGGCCCACCGCGAGGTCGCAGATGTCGATCATCTCCTGAACCTCGCCGAGCCCCTCGGAGCGGATCTTGCCCGCTTCGATCGAGACCAGCGCGCCGAGCTCGGACTTGTGTTCCCGCAGCAATTCCCCGAGCTCGCGGACGAATTGGCCGCGGACTGGGGCCGGCACCGTTCGCCAGGTGGCGAAAGCCTCGGCCGCGGCGGCGATCGTGTCCCGGACCTGGTCCGGGGTGTGTTCCGGGATCCGCGCGAGCTCACCGCCGGTGATGGGTGATCGCGCGGCGAACGTCCCGGTGGTCGGTAGCGATACGCCCAGGCGAGCAAAGATGTCGCTGGTCTCGGCGATCAGGTCCTCGTGACGAGGCAAGGTGGTCACGTCGTGGTCCTCCAAACGGTGTGCTCAGACAGCGCCGAGCTCGGCAAAACGGGCGCCATTGCGGGTCTCCAGCAAGGCCTCGAACGGGATGTGCTCCTGGGCGAGGAACCCTGAGCTGGGCAGCCGACCGGACGCGACCAGCTCGACCACCGCCACAGTGGACGCGGCCGTCGTCCAGGAGATCGCGCGCCAGGACCGGCCGTTGATCTCCAGCGGCTGGTAGGCGCGGACGTATTGCTTGCGGGTGAGCTGACCGGCCGCGGTGTCTCCAATACCCATGGCGAGGCCCTCGACGGCCGCGTGCAGGTAGACCACGTCGTCGTCGACGGGGGGCTTGGCGTTCACCAAGATCTCGCCCGCAAGTGCCCGACGGTCGCGAAGACCGAGCTCGTCGAAGAAGAACCGCATGAGCTCGAAGTGCCCTGGATAGCGCATGGTCTTGTAGTCCAGGCGTTGGACCCGGCCCTCATACGTTTCGCACATGCTGCCGAGGCCTCCGGAGGTCAGCGACGCCTCCAGTTCGATGCCGCCGATGACGACCCGTTCGGACTCGGTCATGGCTGGCACCATCTGGCGAACCCCGCCGCGCAACACTTCGCAGTCGTTGAGGTACTCGTTGACGACACCCTCGGGCGACCAGTTGAACGCATAACCCAGCAGTCCCGTGGGATGCCGAGGGAGCGCGCCAACCTTCAGCTCGATGCTGCGAATCACATGGAAGTGCTGGGTCAGCGCCGCCCCGATCATGCCGATCAGGCCTGGCGCGAGGCCGCACTGTGGGGCGAACACCAGACCGCCGCCCTTGTCGGCGAGCTCCTTGACTCGATTGGTCGTCGACACGTCCTCGGTCAGGTCGAAGTAGTGGACCCCGGTCTCGTGTGCAGCCTCCGCGACCCCGAGGTTCAGGGTGTACGGCAGACAGGACACGACGGCGTCGCCACCTATCAGCGCTGCTCGTAGTCCAACCGGATCGCGGACGTCGAGGGCGGCAGCCGGAAAGGGCAGGTCGGTTCGTGCCAGCGCGTCGTACGCGCGCACCTCGAAGCCCGTTTCGTTCAGCAAGGTGGCGACCAGCTCGCCGACCTTGCCCAGCCCGATAACCCGAACGGACTGGATCACGACCCACCTCCGAATGACTTAAGCTGTAGCTTGGCTAACGAAGCGTCTGACAGTGCCGTAAGTTTAGCTTATGACCATTGGGAGCGATGCGCTCGACGTCGGCCGGCTGCGCCTGCTCCGCGAAGTTGCGCTCCGCGGCAGCATCGCGGCCGCGGCCAGGTCCGTCGGGCTGACACCGTCGGCGATCTCACAACAGCTCATGGTGCTCGAGCGAGAGGCCGGCACGACGCTGCTCGACCGCTCGCCCCGCGGCGTCGTGCTCACCGGTGCCGGTCACACGCTCAGCGCGCGGGCCGGACAGGTGCTCGACGTGCTCGCCGCGGCCCGAGCCGACCTGGACCGCATCGCCGGCTCGCTGACCGGGCCGGTGTCGGTTGCCACCGTCGCCAGCGCCGCGGCCGTGGTGGTATCTCCCGCCGCGCGAGCTCTAGGTCAGAGGAACCCGGGCGTGGTGCTGACGGTGATCGTGTCCGAACCGGCGCGCAGCCTCGACCTGCTCGCCGTCGACGACGTCGATCTCGCCATCGTGGACGAATACGATTACGTGCCGCTGGCGTTGCCCGACCAGTTTGTCGCCATAGACCTGTGTGCTGAGCCGCTGGTCCTCGTCACGGCGCCGGATGCGGCCCCGAGCGATGGGTCGTTGAGCACCCTGGCGGATCTGGACTGGGTGATGCCTCCAGAACACGCTGCCTGCGGTCTTGCCGTCCGGTCGGCGTGCCGCGCGGAAGGCTTCGATCCGCGCGTCCGCTGGGAAACGGACGACATGCTCCTGCTGGTGCGGGCGGTTGCCGCTGGTCACGGTGTCGCCGTGCTGCCGCGGATGGCGGTAGCGACAGATATCGCATCGGTGCGGACGTGGCCGTTGCACACCGCCGGTCTGCACCGGCGATTGCGCGTGGTGACCCGGGCCAGCGCCCGGTCCCGGCCGGTCGTGCAAGCAGTGGTCGACGCGCTTGTCGCCGCGGCGGCGATCCCGGTGCCGACCGCTCAGGAGGACAGGCGTACCCGTTCCAGTACGGAGCGGGACAAGGCCACCCGGACCTCGACGTCCTGACCCACTGTCCGCGGGACTTCGAGCCGGTCGATCGCGCACAGCACTGTCGTTACTGTGGCGCCCAGCTGGCGAAGCGCGGCGACACTGTTGCGAAGCTGATGACCAGACGACACGGCATCGTCGACGAGGACGACCATCCGACCCGTGCAGTCGACGCCTTCGACGAAGCGTTGCGACCCGTACGGCCGACGCCGAGCCCGGACCAGGACGCCGGGCAACCCGGTCACCTGGGACAACACGGCGGCGATCGGGAGACCGCCGAGCTCGAGACCGCCCAGGACCTCGGTATGCGGGGGGAGCAGGGTGGCCATGAGCTCCGCGAGAGCGCGAAGCAAGGTAGGCGAGGACGCCAACCGGTAGGTGTCGAAATGGTCGCGCGTGGCCCGCGTGGAGCCATAGCCGACGGACCGGTTGACCCGGCAGCACGTCTCGACCGCGCGCGCCAAGGCGACGATGTCGGAATCCGGCGCCTGCACGCCCAAATTCTCCCATCCGTCCGGTGAGTCGTCGTTAGATAGTCCGCTCCGTGACGAAAAGCGGGGTTGCGGGCGGCTCGCCGCGCCATGTAGCAGATGTCGGCTTGACTAATAGGTAACGACACGGGTGTAATTCTCTCGATGTCATACGTTGCCGCTTGGTGTCACCGTTGAGCACGGCTGGTAGCGGGACCGGCACAGCCGAGGAGGCCGCAGCAATGGAGGGAATCCACGACCTCGTGGGAGCGGATCTGACGGCGATCTTCGGCCTTCCGGCCGAGCAAAGCTGGCAGGAGCGGGCGTTGTGCTCGCAAACCGATCCGGAGGCGTTCTTTCCGGAGAAGGGTGGTTCGACCCGGGAGGCGAAACGGATCTGTGTCGGCTGCGAGGTGCGTGATGAGTGCCTGGAGTACGCCCTCGAGCACGATGAGCGGTTCGGCATCTGGGGCGGGTTGTCCGAGCGAGAGCGGCGGCGTCTCAAGCGACGCGCCATCTGACCGCTACGGCGGGTCGATCTCGTCCAGGTCCCGTCCGAGCAGCTCGGCGACCAGCTCGGCGACCACAGCGAACACCAAATCGGCCCGCTCGGACTTATCAGCCGTCCGCGCCTCGACGGGCCGGCGATAGATGACGATCACCGGGCTTTCGATGGATTCGACGCCACCGCGGTAGAGGCGACCAAGCGGCACTGGTCCGTCGGCCACCACCTCCGGATTGAACTCGATGTCGGCCTCGGTCGTCGCGGCGGGAGGTACGTCTTCGACAGCAAACTCAACGGCGGCGAGTTCCTTCGCCCAGGCTCGCTCGAGCTCGTCGACGGCGTCCAGCACCAGTTCGTCGAAGTGGTCACCGGAGCTGCGGGCGATCGGAATCCCGACCGGCGCGATCGCGCCACGCAGCCCACGGCCGTGTCGATCCCGCCGGCGCCGCTGACGCCCGATGGGGGACACGCCGGAACGCGTCGGCTCATCGCGCTGCACGAGAAGTGAGCCTACTGAGCGCAGGCGGGTCTGCGATGCCGCGAATGAGCTTCGAACCTGCCGTCATCGGCGACACGAGACGCAACCTGCGCCCAGCAACCGGACCGAGCGCGTGTCGGGGGCTATCGTCGCCGACTGTGAGGCGCGTGCGCAGCTGCAGTCGGACCGGCTGTGGTCGACCCGCGGTGGCCACGTTGACCTACGTGTACTCCGACTCAACCGCCGTCGTCGGGCCGCTCGCCACCTTCGCTGAACCGCACTCCTACGATCTGTGTGAGGAGCATGCCGTGCGGCTCACCGTGCCTCGGGGCTGGGACGTGGTTCGCCACGCAGGCGAGTTCCCCTCGCCGATCCCGCAGGCTGACGATCTGGAGGCGCTCGCCGACGCCGTCCGCGAGGCGGCCCGCGTCGACCAGTTGCCGCATCCGCCGGCAGCGTTCTCAGCGGCGACGGCGGCGCACGTCAGACCCGCTGGGCGCGGTGGGGAGCCGAGGCCATCTGCGCGTAGTGCCGCCGCCCCGGTGAGCCTGCCCCGATAGTCTGGCGCGATGCCGGATCTGCACGCCGTCGTCAAGGCGTATGACATCCGCGGCATCGTCCCGGACCAGCTCGACGACCGCGTCGCATATGCACTCGGCGCAGCCACCGTCGATGTCTTGGCCGTGGATCAGATCGTGACCGCACACGACATGCGGGATTCCGGTCCCGCGCTTAGCTCCGCATTCGCCGCTGGTGCAGCCAGCCGCGGCGCGCACATCCTGGCCGCCGGTCTCGCGTCGACCGACGTGTTGTACTTCGCGTCGGGTCAGCGCGACCTCACCGGGGCGATGTTCACGGCCAGCCACAATCCGGCCCGCTATAACGGCATCAAGCTCTGCCGCCCGGGCGCCGTGCCGGTAGGCCTGGAGTCTGGACTCGGCGATATCCGCGATCGGGCGCAGGCATACCTGGACACGGGTAGCACGACGACCTCCGGCGGTGGCCCCGGCCCGCAGCGGGTCGAGCTGCTTGCCGACTACGCCCGGCATTTGCGGTCACTCGTCGATCTCCGCTCGATTCGGCCCCTGCGAGTCGTGGTCGACGCGGGCAACGGCATGGCCGGCCTTACCGTGCCCGCCGTCTTGGGTGACGCCGTTCTCGACGGATTGCCCCTGCAGATCGAGCCGCTGTACTTCGAACTTGACGGGTCCTTCCCGAACCACGAAGCGAACCCGCTGGATCCGGCCAACCTTCGAGACCTACAGGCGTCGGTCGTCGCCTTGGATGCGGACATCGGACTCGCCTTTGACGGCGATGCTGATCGGTGCTTTGTCGTCGACGAAGGCGGGGCAGCGGTGACTCCCAGTGCCGTAACCGCCCTGGTGGCGACTCGGGAACTGGCGAAGTACCCCGGCGCAACGATCCTGCACAACCTGATCAGCTCGCGAGCGGTGCCGGAGATCATCCGAGAGCATGGTGGCGTGCCGCGGCGCACCCGAGTCGGCCACTCCTACATCAAGGCGGAGATGGCCCGCACCGGAGCGGTCTTCGGCGGTGAGCATTCCGCGCACTACTACTTTCGCGACTTCTGGCGCGCCGACACCGGCATGTTGGCCGCCATGCATGTGTTGGCGGCCCTCGGCGAGCAATCCGCGCCACTGTCGGCGCTTACTGCGCGCTACCAGCGTTACGTCGCTTCTGGCGAGATCAACTCGACGGTGGCCGACGCCATCGCGCAGGCGGAGCGAACCGAAGCGGTGCGGTCGACATTCGCCGAACGCACCACCGGGACCGATGATCTGGACGGTTTGACCATCGAACTCGCCGACGGGACGTGGCTGAACGTCCGAGCATCGAATACCGAGCCGCTGCTGCGACTGAACGTCGAGGGTCCGAACGTCGAGGCGATGAGCGGCGTCCGGGACGAGGCCCTCACCGTCATCCGCGCCACCGACAGCCCGACAGGAGTGCCTGATCATGCCTATCGAGCCTGATCTGCTCGATATTCTCGCTTGCCCGAGCGACGACCACGCGCCGTTGCGGGAGGAAACCAGGGACGGCGCGCCGGTTCTGGTCTGCACCTACTGTGCGTCCAGCTATCCGATCACCGACGGGATCCCGGTGCTACTGCTCGACGAGGCCACTCCAGGTCCGCACGGCCTGGGCGTCGCCGCCGAGGGCGGATGACTCGAAGAGCCGATGAGCTTCGACGATGCCGTCCTCGACGACGCCGAGCTACTTACCCGACGCGATCCGGGTGGTCTGCTGTGGGCGCTGGCAACCGCAGGCGCCCAGGTGCGTCAGGCGGTCGAGCGAGCACCGGAGGCAGGCTTCGACCGACTGCAAAGCCGAGCACGCACCGCGGTCGGTCTTGGTCGTGACCGATACGTCAGCGCCGGGGAGCGGTCAAGTGCTCGCCCGGCTGGCGGGCTTCGCCGCGCCGGCCGTGACCTGGAGCGGCGTGGAGCTACCGCGCTGGGCGGGACCCGCGGACGCGATGTTCATCGGCTCGCTCGATGGCCACCACCCACGGCTGGCCGCGCTTGCGGCCGAGGCCGCGCAGCGCGGACTGGCAGTGGCAATTGCGGCGCCTGCTGGCTCGCCGGTCGCCGCCGCGGCCAGCCGGGCCGCGGTTGCCGAGATCGCCTCCGATCGGCATCCGCGCGCCGCGCGGTGGAGCATCCTCGCTCCGCTGTTGCTCGCCGGACATGAGATGGGCGTCCTGGATGGCCCGCCTGAGCTGCTTCTGGCGATCGCCGACGCTCTCGATGAGGTCGCCGCCTCCTGCCGCCCGCAGGGTGATCCATTCACGAACCCAGCCAAGGCGCTGGCGGTGGAATTCGCCGAGACGTTGCCGCTAATCGCCGGAGCCGGCCCGCTCGCGAGCGTTGCCGCTCGTCTGACGCGCGATGCTGTGCAGCTCTACGCCGGAGTCCCCGCAGTCGCAGTCGCCCTGCCCGACGGGGTTGCCATCGCCGGCTCGTTGTTGCGTGGTGAATCACCAGACGCGATAGACGAGCTCACCGGACTTCTTCCGGGACCGGATAGCGGATGCGCCAACCCGGCCCCGGCTGTTGACGATCGGTGACGAGCCGGACCCCGAGCAGCCCGGTCCCGGCGAGCGGCCCGCCAGCTGGCAGCACGTCGACCCGACCGACCTCGTCGCCCGGCGAGCAGCCGATGCGCTGCACGCTATCGCGTCGCAGCGCGGGTTACGCTCGTCGTCCGTGGACGTGCCGCTCGGTCCGCCGCTGGTTCGGTTCGGGGCGGCTTCGGCCTTCGGGGACTTCACCGCGGCCTATCTCGCGTTGGGCATGGGCATCGACCCCTCGCCGCCCAGACCAGGTGAGCTTGCGCTGTGAGCGGCGGCAGCGGATCCCGGGCTGTGATCGCCGCACTGGCGCGCCAACCTGGGCATCGCACTGATCAAGTTCGTCGCATTCGCGATCACCGCCTCGACCTCGCTGCTCGCCGAGGGGGTGCACTCGCTCGTCGACTCGGGCAACCAGGTACTTCTGCTGATCGGTGGCAAGCGATCCCGGCGGCAAGCCACCGCGGAACACCCATTCGGCTACGGGCGGGACCGCTATGTGTACGGGTTCCTCGTCGCCCTGATGCTGTTTTCGGCGGGCGGACTGTTTGCCCTGTACGAGGGCATCCATAAAATATTGCACCCGCACCCGCTCGAGTCGCCCATCGTCGCGTTCGCCGTGCTCGCCTTGGCGATCGTCCTCGAATCGTTTTCGTTGCGGACCGCGGTAGCCGAATCGCGGCCGCTCAAAGGGGACAGCAGCTGGCCGCAGTTCATTCGACGAGCGAAGGTGCCGGAACTGCCAGTCGTGCTCCTCGAAGATGTCGCCGCGCTCGTCGGATTGGTGCTTGCCCTGTTCGGAGTCACGATGGCCACCGTCACGGACAACGGCGTCTGGGACGGCATCGGCACGATCTGCATCGGCGCGTTGCTCATCACGGTCGCTGTCATTCTGGTCATCGAGACGAAGAGCCTGTTGTTGGGCGAATCGGCTTCACCGGCAACGGTCGAGGCGATCGCCACCAACCTGATCGGGCCCGGCGTCGAGCGGATCATTCACCTGCGCACAATGCATCTCGGTCCGGAGGAAGCTGTTGATCGGCGCGAAACTCGCCATGTCACCGAGCGCAACCCTGGCTGACGTAGCCCAGGCCATCGACGACGCAGAGCAACGAGTTCGGGCGGCGGTGCCATCGGCCCGAGTTATCTACCTCGAGCCCGACGTCGACCGTGGTTCTGCCGCCAGGGCCGTCGACGACGTTCGCGCCGAGGCGAGTGCGGACCGGCCGGGCGGGAACGTCGCATGACGAGCTCGCCGCTGCCGTATTCCGCCCTGCTCCCCCTGGAAGGCGTGGTGCGCGACTACTCGTGGGGGTCACCGACGGCCATCCCCCAGCTGCTCGGCCGGCCACCGACGGGGGCACCCGCCGCTGAGCTGTGGCTCGGCGCGCACCCCCGCGGTCCAGCCACGATCGTCGGCACCCGACGCGATCTCGCCTCGGTCATCGCCGCCCGCCCCGAGCAGCTGCTTGGCCCGGACATTCTCGCGCGGTTCGGGGCAGAGTTGCCCTTTCTGATGAAGGTCATTGCGCCGGCCAAGGCACTGTCGATCCAGGTCCATCCGACGCGCGAGCAGGCCGAGGTGGGCTTCGCGGCGGAGGAGGCGCGCGGCATTCCTCGCAGCGATCCTCGTCGGAACTACCCCGATCCCCACCACAAGCCCGAGATGGTGTGTGCACTCACCCCGTTCGAGGCGTTCTGCGGCTTCCGCCCGACGCCGGACACGCTCCGCTTTCTCGAGGCATTGGCGGTGCCGGAGTTGGCGCCGTTCGAGGCCGTGCTGTCCGCAGCCGACGGGCTCCGACGCGCATTCGCGCTCCTCCTGGACCAGGAACCGGATCGAGCCCGCGCGATCGTCGATGGGCTCACCCGCGGCTGCGAACGGCTCTCGGCGCTAGGAGGCGAATGGTCCGACAATGCCGACGCGATCGTCGCCGTCGCTCACGAGTTTCCGAGCGACATCGGCGTGGCGCTCGTGGCCCTGCTCAATTACGTCCGCTTGGCCCCCAGGGATGTGGTCTTCGTGCCACCGGGCACGGTGCATTGCTACCTGGGCGGCCTCGCCGTCGAGGTCATGGCCAGTAGTGACAACGTGCTGCGGGGCGGCCTCACGCCCAAGCACGTCGATGTGCCCGAGTTGCTCGCGGTGGCAAATTTCGAGGCGATGCCGCACCCGGTACGCGGACCGCACGTTATCGACGAGGAGTCCTGGTACGACCCGTCGATCCCCGAATTCCAGCTGTCCATCCATGAGTTTTCGGATTTGACCAGAATTCCTCCTGCTGGTCCGCAGGTTCTGCTATGTACCCAGGGGGAGGCATACATCACGGTTGACCGAGAACATCGCTCCCTCCCGAAGGGTGCCGCCGCTTTCGTGGCCGCGGGACACGCTTTGCAGCTGGTCGGGCGCGCGACCGTTTTCCGGGCAACGACCGGCAGCTAGTGGCGTTCACGACGTCTCGGGTAGGCGGCTAGCCAAAATCTGACACGGTCGTGGTAGAGTTTCGAGCGATGCAGACGATGACCATCCAACAGGCCGCCGAGGCGACCGGGTGGTCGCAACGCATGCTCCGTTATCTCGAGCAGGCGGGCCTCGTCGCAGCGCTGCGAACTCCTGGCGGCCATCGGCACTACGGGCCCCGCCAGATCGAACGCTTGCAAGGTCTGCGCGATCTGCTGGCCGAACACGGCCTCACGATCGCCGATATCGCCTTCGAACGGCGAATGCGCACCGACCCACAGGTCGCGCGCGCCGTTGATGCATGGTTCGGGGCGATCCACCGGCACGCTGCCCCGCCCGAGGCCGGCATCTACCGCCGACTGGCCGCCTACGAGTCTGACTACCCGATGGAAGTACCGCCGACCGAAATGGGAGAAAGTATGACCGTGACCCTCGCCCCCGACAGGGCTGGCGCCGTCCACGACTTCAAGGTCGCCGACCTGTCGCTCTACGAGTTCGGCCGCAAGGAAATTCAGCTGGCCGAGCACGAGATGCCCGGGCTGATGGCGCTGCGCAAGGAGTACGGCCCGCAGCAGCCGCTGAAGGGCCGGAAGATCGCAGGTTCCCTGCACATGACTGTGCAGACCGCGGTGCTCATCGAGACCCTGGTCGCCCTCGGCGCCGACGTCCGGTGGGTCAGCTGCAACATCTTCTCCACCCAGGACCATGCGGCCGCAGCGGTGGTCGTCGGCCCCAACGGGACGGCGGACAACCCGCAGGGGGTCGCGGTCTACGCCTGGAAGGGCGAGACGCTGGAGGAGTACTGGTGGTGCACCGAGCAGATGCTCAGCTGGCCGGATGGCCGCGGACCTGACTCCATCGTCGACGACGGTGGCGACGCCACCCTGCTCGTCCACATGGGCGTCGAATTCGAGGCGGCCGGTGTCGTCCCGCAGCCGGATGCCGACGACTCGCACGAATACAGCGTGATCCTCGACGTTCTTCGGCGATCAGTGGCCGAGCAGCCCGGCAAGTACACGCGGATGGCCCAGGGCATCATCGGGGTCACCGAGGAGACGACTACCGGGGTACATCGCCTGTACGAATTCGCGCGGGCCGGCACTCTGCTCTTCCCGGCGATCAACGTCAACGACTCGGTGACCAAGAGCAAGTTCGACAACAAGTACGGATGCCGGCACTCCCTGATCGACGGCATCAACCGCGGTACCGACGTGATGATCGCTGGCAAGCTCGCAGTCGTCTGCGGCTACGGCGACGTCGGCAAGGGGTGTGTCGAATCACTGCGCGGCCAGGGCGCCCGCGTCGTGGTGACCGAGATCGATCCGATCTGCGCACTGCAGGCGGCGATGGACGGACTCGAGGTCGTGACGCTGGACGACGTCGTCGGCAAGGCTGACATCTTCGTCACGGCCACCGGGAACAAGGACATCATCCTGGCCGAGCACATGTCCGCCATGAAGCACCAGGCGATCGTCGGCAACATCGGGCATTTCGACAACGAGATCGACATGGCCGGCTTGGCCAAGGTTCCCGGAATCCGCAAGACCGAGGTGAAGCCTCAGGTGCATGAGTGGCGGTTCCCGGACGGTCACACGATTATCGTGCTCTCCGAGGGGCGGCTGCTGAACCTGGGCAACGCCACGGGGCATCCCAGCTTTGTGATGTCATCGTCGTTCTCCAACCAGACGATCGCGCAAATCGAGCTGCACACCAAGAAGGGCCAGTACGACAAGCAGGTGTACGTGCTCCCCAAGAACCTGGACGAGAAGGTGGCCCGGCTCCACCTCGACGCCGTGGGCGCGAAGTTGACCACGCTGAGCAAGGCACAGGCCGAGTACATCGGCGTCGACGTCGCTGGGCCGTACAAGTCGGAGCACTACCGCTACTGAGGGCCGGTCTCGGAGCCGGAAGCGCCACTGCCACTGAGTCAAAATCGGCGGAGGCCTGGCCGCGTGACCGTCTTCTCGGGGATGCTGGGCCCGGCAGCTGACCGCTGCCAGGCTCGGCACCTACGGTTGCGTAACCTACGCTTGCGTAAGTTACCCTGCGGCCATGGGCGACATTCAGACCAATCTGCTGTACGAGCTCGAGCCCGTCGTCGAGATGAACCTGAATCGCCATCTGGACGCAGCCAAGGACTGGATGCCCCACGACTACATTCCGTGGAGCCGCGGTCGTGACTTCGCCTTCCTCGGCGGCGAAGACTGGACACCGGAAGACTCGCCCCTAGATCCGGTCGCCCGCACAGCGATGACCGTCAACCTGCTGACCGAGGACAACCTGCCCTCCTACCACCGCGAGATCGCCAACCGGTTCGGACTGGATGGCGCCTGGGGCCAGTGGGTCGGCCGCTGGACTGCCGAGGAGGGTCGGCACGGCATCGCGCTGCGCGACTATCTCGTCGTGACCCGGGGGGTCGATCCGGTCAGGCTGGAGCAACTCCGGATGGCCCATATGGCTGCCGGGTACAGCTCCGGTAACAAGCAGCTGCTGCAGGGGATCGCCTACGTCAGCTTCCAGGAGCTCGCCACCCGGGTATCGCACCGCAATACGGGTAAGTCCAGCGGATGCCCGATTGCCGACCAGCTGCTCGCCCGGATCTCCACGGACGAGAACTTGCACATGATCTTTTACCGCAACCTGGTGGCGGCCGCGTTCGACCGGGCACCGGACGCCACGATGGCCGCCATCCGGGACGAGGTTGTCGGCTTTACCATGCCGGGCTCGGGCATGCCGGACTTCGCCCGAAACGCGGTCACCATTGCCATGGCCGGCATCTACGACCTGCGGTTACATCACGATGAGGTGGTCACGCCCATACTGCGTTTCTGGCGGGTCTTTGAACGGGACGACCTGGGCCCGGTTGGCGAGCGGGCGCGCGAGGAGCTCGCCGAGTTCCTGTCCGGATTGGACGCGCAGGCCAGTCGATTCGTCGAGCAGCGAGAGCGCAGGCGCACCGGCATGATGGCACGCGCCTGACGACCTGGACCGCGCCTGGTCACGTCAGAAGGCATTCCCGAAGTAGAGATGTCACGATGTTGGCATGAAGCCGCGCGTGCTGGTGGTCGACGACGACTCCGCCCTGGCCGAGATGCTGGGTATCGTGTTGCGATCCGACGGGTTCGATCCGTCCTTCGTCAGCGACGGCACCGGCGCACTCGCAGCATTCCGGGACACCAAACCCGACGTCGTTCTGCTGGATCTCATGCTGCCCGGCATGTCCGGCCTGGATGTCTGTCGGGCTATTCGCGCGGAGAGCGGTACGCCGATCATCATGCTCACAGCCAAGAGCGACACGATTGACGTCGTCCTCGGTCTGGAATCCGGGGCCGACGACTATGTCGTCAAGCCGTTCAAGCCGAAGGAGCTTGTCGCTAGGATGCGAGCTCGGCTGCGCCATCATGAGGACGTCGCCAGCGAGACGTTGTCCATCGGGCCGGCCGAGTCGCCGGTCTCGATCGATGTGCCCGCGCACCAGGTAACTCGCGACGGCTCCCCAATCAACCTGACCCCGCTCGAGTTCGATCTCCTCGTCGCGCTGGCCCGCAAACCCCGTCAGGTCTTCACCCGCGAGGTGCTGCTCGAGCAGGTCTGGGGTTATCGGCACGCTGCGGACACCCGGCTCGTTAACGTGCATGTGCAGCGCCTGCGCTCGAAGGTGGAACGGGATCCGGAACGTCCCGAGGTCGTGCTCACCGTTCGCGGCGTGGGGTACAAAGCCGGCCCACCATGAGCGGTCCGCGAACGACGGCGCGCCCGGACGTCAGCGGGCAGGCGCCAGATACCCCGCGGCTCGCGGACCGGCCACGACCGGTGCCTCCGGCTGAGCCGAAGCCACCCGACGAAGCCCGGATCAGCACCACCGCGGACGGGTGTCCGCGCGGCGGTGGTCGCGCAGGCTCGCTGGGTGGGCGCCCGGGCCTGGCAGCTGCTCCGGGTGCTCGGAGAACGAACCGCGCGAGGTGGACGCGCTGCTCGACGCGCGTGGCAGCATTCGCTTCAGCTGCGCGTGGGTGCGACCACCGTGGTGGTCACCGGTGTCGGCGTGCTGTTGATCGGCATCTTCCTCGTCAACCAGATCAGCGCTGGCGTGCTGCGGGCAAAGCGGACCGCTGCCGTCCTGCAGACGACTGCCGGTCTGGACACGGTCCGACGGGTGTTCGCCGACGTCAGCCCCGGCGACATCCCCAGCCAGAACGCGGCCGTCACCAGCGCCCAGTCCCAGCTCGCGGCGACCGGGAGCCAGGCCGGGCTGTTCACGATCACCATCGAGTCGGCCAACACCAGCGTGTCGGCCGGTTCACAGAACTCCCCCGAGATTCCGAAATCGCTGCGCACCCTTGTGCAGGACAACAACCTGGCGGTCGAGTACGCACCCATTCCGCAGCCGAACGGATCCACCGATCAGACCGTGCCTGGACTCGATCGTGGGCGAGCCGGTCACCACCCAGAACGGCGTGTTCGAGCTCTACTACTTGTTCCCGCTCTCGGCCGAGGCCGACACGATTGCGCTGGTCCAGCGCACGGTGCTTCTGGCCGGCGTTGGTCTGGTTCTCTTCGTCGCCGCGATCAGCCTGTTGGTGACTCGGCAGGTCGTCCGGCCGGTGCGGGTAGCGGCGAAGACGGCCGAACGCCTTGCGGCCGGAGACCTTGCTCAGCGCATACCGGTCCGCGGCACCGACGACATCGCGAGGCTCGGTGAGTCGTTCAACGCGATGGCCGGCAGCCTGCAGCGGCAGATCCGCCGGCTGGAGGAGCTGTCCCGGCTGCAACGCCGGTTCACCAGCGACGTCTCCCACGAGCTGCGCACCCCGCTGACCACGATTCGGATGGCCAGTGAGCTGTTGCACTCCCAACGTGAGGCCTTCCCGCCCGAGCTCGCCCGGTCCGCCGAGCTGCTGCAGACGGAGCTTGACCGCTTCGAGGCATTACTGGCGGACCTGCTCGAGATCTCGCGGTATGACGCCGGCGTCGCGCATCTGGAGATGGAAGTCACGGATCTCTGCGGTGTGGCCGCGACGGCAATCGACGCAAGCCAGGTGCTCGCGAAGCGGCAGGGAAGTGAGATCATCCTGCACGCCCCGGCCCAGGCGGTTCCGGTGGCCATGGATGCCCGTCGGGTGGAACGGATCCTTCGTAACCTGCTTGGCAATGCCCTCGATCACGGCGAGGGACAGCCGGTCGTCGTCACGATCTCGGCCGACGACCACTCGGCCGCCGTTACCGTCCGCGACTACGGCGTTGGTCTACGCGGAGGGGAGGCGGGACTCGTCTTCAACCGTTTCTGGCGCGGAGATCCCTCGCGCAGTCGGCTCACCGGCGGCACGGGGCTTGGCTTGGCGATCAGTCTCGAGGACGCCCGGCTGCACGGCGGCTGGTTGCAAGCGTGGGGTGAGCGGGGGGTCGGCGCTCAGTTTCGGCTCACGCTGCCGCGCAACGCTGGGGATGTGCTCTCCTCCTCGCCGCTCCCACTCGAGCCGGATTCCATGGTTGACGTGCCAGGGAGTGCATCATGAGGACGCGCTCTCGTGCGAACCAGCTCCGCGGGCACGCCAGGAAGGCGCCCTCCGGCCACACGCGCATCCGCGGAAGCGCCCTGCGGGCGCGCTCCGGTCAGACGCACATCGGGGCGCTCGTCGCGGTGCTCGCCGCACTGACCGTCACCCTTACCGCCTGTGCCGGCGTCCCCGAGAGGTCAGCTCCGGAGCGGGTGCGTGCGATCGGGGGATCGAACGCAACCCCAGTTTCGGCGCCCACTCCCCAGCCTGGGGAAGACCCGCGGGCGATCGTGCTGGACTTCCTCGCCGCGAATGTGAGCAGCCTCCCCGACCACAACGCCGCCAAGGGATTCCTTACCCCTGAGGCCCGCAACAATTGGGATGACAGCGCCGTTACAGTCGTGGATGCCTATCAGGTCAGGCTTCCTGATCCGTCCACCGGTGCCGTCACGGTCACGGCGGACCAGGTAGGAGCCATCGATCAGTTCGGCATCTATCGGACCGAGGCCGACTCCGGCATCCAGCGCAGCTTCGGCATGAAGCGTCTCAACGGACAGTGGCGTATCGACAAGCTGTCACCGGGGCTGGTCATCCAGCTGTCCGACTTCGGCGCCTACCGCATGCACCCGCTCTACTACTTCGACCTCACCCAGAAACACCTCGTTCCGGATCCCCGCTACTCCCCGCTGTCCGACCAATCGCTCGCGACCTGGCTGCTCGATCAGCTTCTGTCGCCGCCTCGCTCGGAGTTGCAGCTTGCGGTCCTTTCGATCCCGAATGCCGTGATCGCGAAGAACGCCACCGTGACCGTCGATGCCACCTCCCAGCTGTACGTCGTCGAGCTCCCCGGCAGCAGCCGACTCGACCCGGACAGCCGCCGACGGCTCGCGACACAGGTTGCCTTCACTTTCAACAACGCGTTGATCACGATTACCGACAACCGCCGGCCGGTGTCGATACCTGGGATCACCGGACCATTCAGCGAAACCGACTTCCAGTCAGCGTCCGGTGTCTCTCATGATCGCCCCGCCTTTTACGTGACCGATGCTGGCATGGTCGCCGACCAGACCGGCAAATTACTCGAGGGACCTCTGGGTCACCGGTCGTACGGCCTCACCTCCATTTCGCTCGCCGGAGATCCGGCCGCTTCCGATCTCCGGGCGGCAGGCGTCGCTGGATCATCGGTCCGGTCCACCCTGCTGATTGGGTCGCGCAAGGCAGGTCTGCACGCTGTGCGCCTTCCCGCCGGACCGATGAGCCGACCGGCCTGGGCCCCCGGACTATCAGAGGTCTGGCTGGGATATGGCACGACACTGCTGCGCGTGTCCACGTCCGGCACGCCGAGCCAGGTCACGATTACCCGAGGCAATCTGACTGGCCCCATCACTTCCGTCCGGTTTAGTCCCGACGGGACTCGGATCGCGCTTGTGATCGGCGGTGCTGGACACCTCTCGCAATGCGCGGTTGGCACAGTCGAGCGCAATGGCTCGAATGTGCGCATCGACAATTTGGTTCTGGTCACCCCCTCTGACATGAAAGTTACTGATGCTGCGTGGAACGACGGGACGACGCTCTACGTGACCGGAACCGATGCTTCTGGGTCCGGCGTTTGGTCAGTGCAGTCGGATGGTTCCGCGTTTAGCAAGCGTCCTTCGGGCAATCTTCCGGTGCCGCCGGAGTCCATCGCCGCCGCGTCCGGCGAATTGCCGTGGGTCGCCTCCGGTGGCGGTGTATTCATTCAGCGGTCCAATGCCTGGACCAGCCCGTTTGGTGGCATTGACACTACCTTTGTGCGAGGAAGCAGCCCGATCTATCTGGAATAGAGCTGTGGATAACGACCACGTTATCCACAGGGCCGCCTTCGGAGCTGCGGCGAGCGGTGCGGCAAGGCGAGCATTGACGGCGTGACTGCTCCGACTTCCTGGGTGGGTGCTTTCCTCGACCTGGTCCTCCCTGTCGCCTGCGTGGGGTGTGGTGCGAGCCGAAGTGCGTTCTGTGCCGCCTGCCTACAGGCCTGCGCCCGTCCGCTGACGATGCGAGTGCCGGTTCCCGTCGTGGCTTACGGCTGGTACGCCGGAGTGTTGCGGACCGCTCTGATCCGGTACAAGGAGCGGGGGCAACGCGATCTGGCCGAGCCGCTCGCGCAGTTGCTCGAAACCGCGTTGGTCCGTGCGTTCGAGCGTGCCCCTCCCGCCGGAATTGTCCTCGTTCCGGTGCCGAGTGCGCGATCCATAGCTCGGCAGCGAGGTGGGAACCATGTGTTACGGCTGGCCAAAAAGGCCGGCCGAGCGCTCGACCTGCCCGTACACGCACTGCTCTCGCTGCAGTGCGCGGTACGGGACTCGGCTGGTCTCGGCGCCGCGCAGCGAGGCACGAACCTGGCCGGAGCAATGGCGGCACGGCATTGTCCCGGCGGGGGCCGTCCTTCGGCGGTGATCGTCGATGACATCGTTACGACGGGCACGACCGTGCGGGAGGCAACGCGAGCCCTCACCGAAGCCGGCTGGCACGTGTCAGGCGCGGCGGTCGTGGCAGCGACGCCACGCGGTGACCCGAAGTGTCCTCAATAGGTGGCTAGCCACCTCACAGCACGCGGGACTAGCGTGAACGAACTGACCGACCAGGTGTCTCACGCCGAATCAGCGCGGTCACTGCCGGCCCGTGCTGGTTGTGAGTGAGCGCCGAAGAGCCTGGTGGAGGACGAATGGGCACTGCCGTCATTCGCATGGAGGTCGTCGTTCGCGGGCGCAATGTTGAGGTTCCCGACCACTTCCGGCAGCACGTAGCCGAGAAGCTCGTCCGGATCGAGCGCTACGACAGCAAGATCATCAGGACTGACGTTGAACTGCACCACGAACGAAACCGGCGGCAGAACGACAGCTGCCAGCATGTGGAGCTAACGTGCAGAACCCGCGGACCCGTCGTCCGGAGTGAGGCCTGCGCCGCAGATTTCTACCGGGCGCTGGACCTCGCCATCGAGAAGTTGGAACGGCGGCTACGTCAGGCGGCTGATCGTCGTCGAGTGCATTACGGACGGCGTACTCCCACGTCCGTGGCCACGGCGACAGCAGCCACTGCGGACTCCTCGGCGGAGGTAGTAGCTGAGTCGGTGCCGGCGTCAGCCGAAGACGCCGATGACGGTCCGGGTCGCATCGTTCGTGAAAAGGAACATCCGGCCAAACCGATGACTGTCGACCAGGCGTTGTTCGAAATGGAACTCGTCGGTCATGACTTCTACCTGTTCGCGGACCAGGAAACTGGTCGACCAAGCGTGGTGTACCGTCGCCGGGCCTATGACTACGGGCTGATCAGGTTGACCGACTGACGGACGTCGCCCGCCTGGTGCCAGTCGACTTATACCGCGGATTGACCAGCGCGTAGCGAACCTCGTCACTGAACGTGCCGTCCCGATTGCGCAGGCGGCTATCCCGGATGCCGTCGAATCCGAAGCCTCCCGCTGCGGCGGATCTTTGCGAGGCGACGTTGCCAGGCTTGGTGCCAAGCTCCAGCCGAGCGAAGTCTCCTGGCCCGAAGGCCCATTCGGTCAGTAGTCGCAGGGCCCGGGAGGTATAGCCGCGTCCGCGGTAGGCCGGAAGCACGCCGTATCCGAGATTAGCGATCTGGGGCGGCCCGACATTGCGCAGCACCATCGTCCCGACGACGTCGCCGCTCGCGACCTCGACTATCGTGAGCCGGCCGAGCGGACCGACGAGCCACTCCAGTTCCGACCGGGCGGCTTGCTCGGTGATCGTTGGATCAGAAGGCACGCTGTCGTTGAACTGCCAACGGACCGCCTCGGGGTTCGTCAACTGCTCGATCAGGGCCGGCGCGTCGGCGCGGGTCAGCGTGCGCAGTAAGAGCACGCCATCCGTGATTCCGCCTGCGGGCGGACGCGGAAGGGCGGGGGGGATCGAGTCGCCGCGGTCTGTGGCAATGCGGCCGAAAACGGCGTCGTCGGCGGGTCCGTCGGGGGTGACGGCGTCGCCACGCAGGATCCCCTCAAAGCGGAATCCCGCGTTCAGCGCCACCTTGGCTGAGGCAACGTTCCCGACGGCGCAGCGGATCTCTGCTCGGGTGACGCCACCGCGTTCGTACGCCCATGCCGCGAGGCTGCGTGCCGCCTCGGAGGCGTAGCCGTTCCCCTGGCTGGCAGTCCCCACCCAGTAGCCGATCTCGGCCGCGGTCGTCCGGGTTCCGGGAGCTCGCAGGCCCGCCGCACCTACGACCTCGCCGGAGCCACGCTCGGTAAGCGCGCAGTCGACGGCGGAGCCGGAAGCTCTGCCGACCATGGCTACTTCGGTGATGTAACGGACCGCGTCGTCGTGCGTGTAGGGGTTGGGAAATGGCACGAACGTGAGCATCGCCGGGTCGGCCATGAGTGCGGTGATCGCCGCGGCGTCGGCCTCCTGCCACGGACGCAGCACGAGCCTCGCACTGGTCAGCACGAGATCGTCGAGTTCCACCCCGTTCCACTGGCCCATGGTCGAGAGCTTGCCAGACCTGGGCGAGCCGGTGGACGTCGTCGGATGCAGGAAAGTCGGATCCAAGAAAGATGTATCAGTCCGCGGACCGCACGCGTCTTAAGGGTGAAAGGCAGCAGGGTGGGAGTGGCCGCCGACACGAGCGCGAGCGAGGGGTACGCCCGGTCGGCGGCCGGCTGTTGCGCAGGTGCGACGCCGAGCATGGGCCCAGTGGTGGTGGCGAGGTGGCCGACCGCCTGGCCTGCGCTGGTTCGCAGAGGCGGGGGTAAGGGTCGTCTAAGCGTCGTCGCTGCGCCGACAATCCTGTGACCAATCCGTGACCACTCGATTCGGGCCGTACCATGACCACGTGGTCCTTGCGAAACTGCTGCGCGCCGGCGAAGGCAAGATGGTCCGACGACTGGCGGGCATCGCCGCCCACATCGAGACCCTCGAAGAGGATTACGTCGATCTGTCCGACGCCGAATTGCGCGCGCTTACAGACACGTTCCGCGAGCGCCTCGGCGACGGCGAGACGCTCGACGACCTGCTGCCCGAGGCCTTTGCCGTCGTTCGGGAGGCGGCGCGCCGGACCCTAGGCCAGTTCCACTATCCGGTCCAGCTCATGGGCGGCGCAGCGCTGCACCTGGGCGACATCGCTGAGATGAAGACCGGCGAGGGCAAGACGCTCGTGTCGACGCTGCCGGCCTACTTGAACGCGCTGCCGGGCGATGGCGTCCACATCGTGACGGTGAACGACTACCTCGCCGCCCGGGATGCTGACTGGATGGGCCGGGTGCATCGGTTCCTCGGGCTGTCGGTCGGCAAGATTCTCTCCGAGCTCCCGCCGGACAAACGCAAGCTCGCGTATGCCGCGGACATCACGTACGGCACCAACAACGAATTCGGGTTCGACTACCTGCGCGACAACATGGCCTGGTCCCTGGACGATCTGGTCCAGCGGGGACACAGCTACGCGATCGTCGACGAGGTGGACTCCATCCTGATCGACGAGGCACGTACGCCCTTGATCATCAGTGGACCGGCTGAGGAAAACCAGCGATGGTACTTGGAGTTTGCCCGGTTGGCCCCTCGGATGACGCGCGACCGGCACTACGAAGTGGAGGAAGGCAAGCGGACGGTCGCGGTCACCGAAGAGGGCGTCGCGTTCGTCGAGGATCAACTCGGGATCGAGAACCTCTACGAGGCCGCGAACACACCGCTCGTCGGATACCTGAACAATTCCTTGAAGGCCAAGGAGCTCTACAAGCGCGACCGCGACTACATCGTCACGGAAGGCAACGTGATGATCGTGGACGAGTTCACCGGCCGGATATTGCACGGACGCCGCTACAACGAGGGAATGCACCAGGCCATCGAGGCCAAGGAGGGCGTGGCGATCCAGCAGGAGAACCAAACCCTTGCGACGATCACCCTGCAGAACTATTTCCGCCTGTACCCCAAGCTTGCCGGCATGACCGGGACCGCACAGACCGAGGCCGCCGAGCTGAACCAGATCTACAAGCTCGGCGTCGTGCCGATCCCGACGAACATGCCGATGATTCGCGACGACGAGACCGACCTGATCTACAAGACGGAAGACGCCAAGTTCGCCGCTGTCGTGGATGACCTGGCGGAGCGGCACGAGGCCGGTCAGCCCGTGCTCGTCGGTACGGCGAGCGTGGCCAAGTCCGAGCGGCTTTCGTCGTTGCTGCTGCGCCGCGGCATACCGCACGAGGTACTCAACGCGAAGAACCACGCGCGGGAAGCGGCGATCATCGCCAACGCCGGCCGCAAGGGAGCGGTGACCGTGGCCACCAACATGGCCGGTCGCGGTACCGACATCATGCTTGGTGGCAACCCGGAATTCAGCGCCGACTTGGCGTTGCGGGACCGGGGTCTTACCCCCGACGAGACTCCGGACGAGTACGAGGCGGCGTGGCCGGACGCCCTGGAGAAGGCCAAGGCGGAGAGCAGCGCCGAGCACGACGAGGTCGTCGACCTCGGTGGCCTGTATGTGCTCGGCACCGAGCGCCACGAGTCTCGTCGCATCGACAACCAGTTGCGAGGCCGATCCGGTCGGCAGGGCGATCCCGGGGAGTCGCGGTTCTACTTGTCGTTGGGTGACGACCTCATGGTTCGCTTCAACGGCGAGCGCGTCGCTGCGATCATGAACTTCCTGCGGCTGCCCGAGGACACCCCGATCGAAAACAAGACCGTCTCGCGGTCGATCCAGTCCGCGCAAACCCAGGTCGAGCAACAGAACTTCGAGATCCGCAAGAATGTCCTTAAGTACGACGAGGTCCTCAACAAGCAGCGCACGGTTATCTACGACGAGCGGCGCCAGGTGCTCGACGGCGCCGACCTGTCCGACCAGTTCCGGCCGATGATCGGCGAGGTCGTCCGTGGGTACGTCGAGGGAGCAACGGCTTCTGGGTACGCCGAGGAGTGGGAGCTCGAAGCACTGTGGACTGCGCTCAAGACGTTGTACCCCGTGTCGCTCTCGCTCGAGGAGGCCATCGAGCAGGCCGGCGGTAAGAAGTCCGACCTCACCAGGGAATTCCTCGTCGATGAGCTCGTCGCGGACGCGCAATCGGCATATGACGCGCGCGAGGAGGACCTCGGCTCGGACGTGATGCGGGAGTTGGAGCGCCGGGTGCTGCTCTCGGTGCTCGACCGCAAGTGGCGCGAGCATCTCTACGAGATGGACTACCTCCAGGAGGGCATTGGACTGCGCGCAATGGCGCAGCGCGATCCGCTCGTCGAATACCAACGCGAGGGCTACGACATGTTCTCGGCGATGATGGACGCGATCAAGGAGGAGTCGGTCGGCTTTTTGTTCAACCTCGAAGTGGAGATCGAGGACGGCACCTCCGCCGCGCCAGGCGGCGGCGCGGACGAACGGGCCCTCATACCCAGCGACACCCCCGCCGAGGGCGATGGGGCCGTCGATGGCGATGCACATCTGGATTCGGCCCTGCTGGCCGCCGCCCAACGCGCACACGACGGCGCGTCGCCCACGCCGAACGGTGCGCCGCCGAACGGTCGCTCGGGTGCTGCACCACACATCAACGCCAAGGGCCTGGAACGAGACACGTCGGCCCGACCACTCATCTACAGCTCACCGACGCTCGGCTCGGATACGCCGGAGGTGCGGATGACCTCCGAGGACGAGAGCTCGTCCGGGGGGTCCAGCGGAACATCGAGCACCGCACGCCGCCAACAGAACCGCAGCAATCCGAACCGGGGCAGCCGCGGGAACCGGTCCGCGCGCGGCAATCAGCGTCGACGCAAGCGCTGACGACAATCTCATCGCCGATCGCGCGGGGTGAGTCGTCAGGTCGCGCCGTTCGTCAGGCCAAGCTGAGATGTTTGATCAACCGCTCAGGTAGCTCAGCCGAGCTGAAGCCGCACACACCGCCACCGTCCGTTGAGTCCTTCCAGTCGAGCGGCCACCGCCCGATAGCGAGCCCCCACCTGCACCACGGCGGATAGCTCTGCCACGCCGTCCGCAGGCTCGCACACGCGCACCGAGCGGATGGTGATGTGGCCTCGCCACGAACGCAGGCGTTCCGGTCGCGTCATGTCGTTGACCAGGCCGGAATAGACGCCCTGACTCAAATGGGCGGCCAGCTGATGGAACGTCCGGCGTCCCGACTTCGCCTCCATGATCGCGATCAGGAGTCGCCGACCGAAGGCCAATGCATCCGGAAGGTCCCCGTGCCGGCGCGGCCTCGGCGCGAAGATCGCAGACACGTCGGGGGACCGGCGAACCGGCGTCTCACGGAAAGGCAGCGGCTGGTCGAACGGACCGATGAGGCGCAGATGACGGGCCGGCAATTCATCGTCGAACGGCGGTTCGCGGCGCGGCGCGGCCCGCAACGTGATCTGTCTGACCGACGGATCGGGTGACGTAGGTGGGGAGGCGGCGGTCATCGGGATCCTTCAGCCGGACGTGGCGCATGCAGGATCTGGCCGGGCCGGATGAGGCTGGGATCCGAACCGATCTCGACCCGATTCGCCGCGTACCACCTGGGCCACGCGACCGCGACCTGATCGTTGGAAGCTGGTCGGCCGAGGCGAGTCGCCGCGATCACCCAGAGGCTGTCTCCCGGCCGGACGACGACTGATTCGTTCGCGGCGGGTGGTTTCCGACGGTCGTCCCGTGCGGCCGGTGGCGCCGTCCCGCCCTCCGGACGGGGTACCGGCTCGCCGTCGATGGGCCAGCCTGGTGTCGCAACGGTCGGTTGCGCGCTCCCTGCCGACGCGGACGGCCAGGACGGTGCCGACAACGGGCTCGTCGGTGCCGCGCTCACTGAGCTCGCCGAACTGGTCGGCGACGGAACGGGCGACGCCAGCGCGGCGGCCGGAGCGGCGAGGATCCCGATGCCGAGGACGCCGGCGATGGCGCGGTGCAGGGTTGCCGGCACGGCCACGTTGGCGAGGGTTCGAGCGATCGCGCCAGCAGTACCGGGCAATGATCCGGCGAGCACGGCGAGCAATGCCAGGCCGAGCCACACGGATACGACCCACAAGCCCGTCGCGGCCAGGGTGCCGACGACTGTGTCGGCGCCCGCGCGTTCGAGCCAGGCTCCGGGTTCACGCATCCCGGCGGCGACGGAGCTCCAGTCCGGATACAGCATGCCGATCGCGGCGACGTCCGCGAGAACTACGCTGCCCACCCGAATCGCAGACTTCATCAAGACTCCATTAGCATGTGTTTACCTGTGTTTGCCTTCATACAGAGGAGTTATGATGCGGTCAAGGCTGATAGGAGGCTCCTGGGGACAAGACTCAGATCGCGGCCCCTGCGACGATCTGGGGTATCTGGAGACTTCCCGCGCATGACGCGGGAGTCGGATGCTTGACGGTGCCTAGAAGGGGGCCGCGATGTTCGACATCGCCGAACAGGTGCAACGGTGGCGCGCGAGCGGCCTCCCGGTATCGCTGGCCCGGGTGATCTCGACGCGCGGGTTCAGTTCTCGTGAGCCACTCTCAGTCCTGGCCGCGACTGCGAATCAACCGCCGATAGGTCAGCTGTTTTCCGGGGCTGGTCAGGAGCACATTGCGCAGCTGCTAACCGAGCCACGTGCCGGTGCCCGGCTCGAAGAGGTCACCGTTTCCGACGAGGCAGCGGTCCGCGCCGGTCTCGCGTGCGGGGGCATGGCCCGGTTGCTCATTCAACCGGCGGTGGAGATACCGGAACCGGCCTGGACGGCGCTCGCCGATCGGGCGCCCGTGTGCCTCGTAACCCGGATCGACGGGGAGACAGTCGGTGCTACGGACGCGATCCTGACGTCCACCCTCGATACAGCTGACGATGCGGTGCGCCAGTTCTTCAACCGCGGCGTGGCCGGGACGGCCGTGCTCACAACTGGATCGGGCGACGCATTCGTCGCCGCGATGTGGCCACCGACGGCGCTGGTCGTGGTCGGTGGCGGCCAGCTGGCGGAGGCGTTGGTCACCGCCGCGGGGGTGCTGGGCTGGACCGGCATCGTCGTGGACTCGACGCAGGACGCAGCCGAGCGTTGCAGTACCGCGTCACGCGGTGACGTCGTTGTCGTGCTGAGCCATGACTTGACGATCAGCGGCGGCGCGCTACGGGCGGCGCTCGCCACCAGCGCCGGCTATATCGGCGCGTTGGGCTCCCGGCATACCCAGGCCGCCCGGGCGGAGTGGCTGACGGCGCACGGCGTGGATCCGGCCGCGCTCGCGCGGATCAACGGGCCGGCCGGCCTGGATATCGGAGCGAATACCCCCGGCGAGGTCGCTATCTCGATTCTGGCCGCGGCAATCGCCGCGCGCGCCGGAGCTGCCGGCGGCCGCCTTGCGGATCGCCCGGGTCCGATCCATGCTCCGGCCCGGACGCCAGAGTGACGCGTTGGGATGGGCTGTTCGCCGATCTCGAGGCGCAGGCTGTCGCCCTCGAGGCGGCGGAGCGAGCCGGGGAGGTAGAGGAGCGTATCCGGATCGAGTCGGGTGCACTCCGTGTCGTCGATCGGCTGCGCTCGTCGATTGGTGGCGTGATTCGGGTCAGGTGCCAGGCCGGAACCTCCGTGGACGGCATCGTGCGTCGGTCTGGCTCAGACTGGCTGCTGCTCGACGAAGGCGCCGGACGGGAAGCGCTCGTGTCGCTCCGGGCCGTCATTGAGCTGTCGGGTCTCGGCCGTTCGGCTGCGGTACCGGGCTCGGAGAGCGTCGTGGAGTCCCGGTTGACGTTCCGCATCGCGCTCCGGGGGCTTGTGCGCGACCGGTCGACAGTGCAGGTTCGGCTGACGGACGGGCGGACGGTCATCGGCACCCTCGACCGGGTCGGCGCCGATTTCGTAGAGCTCGCCGAGCATCCGGCCGGCGAACCCCGCCGAGCTGCCGAGGTGCGCGACGTGCTCCTCCTTCCGGTTCAGGCGATCGTGCTCGTCCGTCGACAGCTTTAGGCGTGGAGCATTTCGGGCCGGAGGCCAGTGTCGGCGCTCGCGCTTACTCCGTGCGGGTTGCGCCATCCGGCGCGCCCTCGTCGGACTCGACGAAGGGGTGCTCGTCGAGGAATTGCCGCGTCTGGTCGTACATCTGGTCGATATAGGCCTCAAGCTTCGCTCGTTCGACTCGCCACTGACCGCGTCCGCCGATCTTGATGGCCTCGAGTTCCCGGTTGCGGACGAGCGCATACGCCTGGGACGCCGAGATATTCAACACGTCCGCCACGTCAGCCAGGGTCAGAAAGCGTTCCGTGCCCATGCCCCACCGTCTGCTGGGTTCGCGTGGCGCGTCAGGCTCACCCAGACAGTGTCTCAGCCCGTGAGCGTGCTTGCTTAGTTGTCCACACTGCAACCCAGCGGATTCGTCTAACTGCGCCGAGTCATGCACGATGTCTGCCGTGGTTGTTACGTCCCCGACGCCACGGCGCGTCCGAGCGCCCAAATGGCTCGACCTCCGGCTGGCGGCCGGCGTGGTCCTGGTTCTCGGCTCGGTAATCGTCGGCGCCCGAGTGATCAGCAATGCGAACGCCTCCGACGCCGTGTGGGCGGCTTCGCGTGATCTTGCCCCCGGAACGGTGCTGGGCGCCGACGACCTATCCGAAGTGCACGTCCGACTGGCAGCTGGCGGCGGCGCCTATCTGCCGGTACGGACGGTCGTGCTCGGCCAATCCGTGACTCGGCAGGTCACGGCGGGAGAGCTGCTTCCGCGGGCGGCGCTGGCTGCTACCGACGCGGCCACGACGATCACCGTCCCGCTTGCGTCCGCCAATGCGCCACCTGTGCAGCGGGGTCAGCGGCTTCAACTGTGGGTGTCGACCCGCTCGTGCACGGCGATTGCGGTGCTGGCCGACGTCACCGTGCAGGACGTGCAGTCGACCGGCGTGGGCGCGTTTTCCGGCGGCAGTACTCAGGGCGTGGTGATCCGCGTGCCACCGCCGCTCGCGGGGCGGGTCATCACCGCGCTGGCATTGGACGGCGCCGTGATCCGCGCCGGCATCTTGTCAGGGACGGCAACCACTGATCCAAACGATGACCTGCCGTCCCTGGACAGCTGCGCCAAGAAGCCATGAAGCTGCCCGTCCTCTGCGCCGCCGGCGGTGCGCCGTGGGAGGCACGGCTGGTCGTGGACCTCGAGCGCGGCGATCATCCGGTCACCGTGGTGCGCCGCTGCGTTGACATCGTGGACCTGCTCGCCGTGGCCTTGTCGGGTCAGGCGCGCGCCGCGCTCGTTGCTGGGTCGCTGCGTCGCCTCGACGCAGACGCCGTCGACCGCCTGATCGCTGCCGGAGTCGCTCCGGTTGCCGTTGTACGCCGCGACGACACGACGGCCGAGGACCGGGTCCGAGCTCTGGGCATCTCCCACGTCGTGCCGGATGACGCAGATGCCGCCGTCGTCGCCACGGTCATCGGCGATGCCGTGGCAGTAAGGGATGCCGCAGCGAAGGGCAGGCGCGCCGCCCGCGGGTTCGGTGATCCCCTTGTCTCGAGGTCTCCAGCCATCGCATCTGATAGCTCACCGAACACCGACGGCGCGCCGTCCACGCGTGGATCGGTCGTGGCGGTGTGGGGACCGACCGGCGCGCCGGGGCGCACCACGGTCGCGGTGACACTGGCCGATGAATTGTCCCGGCTCGGGTCGTCCAGCCTGCTGGTCGACGCCGACGTGTACGGCGGGGTCGTCGCTGCGGTGCTCGGGCTGCTCGACGAGTCACCCGGATTCGCGGCCGCCTGCCGGCAGTCCACCGCGAGCCGGCTCGATTCCGAGACGCTGGCTGACCTGTGCTGGGCCGTCACACCGAGCTTCCGGGTGCTGACTGGCGTTACCCGGTCAGAGCGTTGGCCAGAACTACGGGCGACCGCTGTCGAGCCGGTGCTGGCAGCCGCCCGAGGTTTCGCGGACTACACGGTCGTCGACTGCGGCTTCTGCCTCGAATCCGACGAGGAGCTGAGCTTCGACACGATGGCTCCCCGGCGCAACGGAGCAACGCTCGCCGTGCTCGATGCAGCCGATGTGATCCTCGCGGTCGGCGGCGCTGATCCGATCGGCGTCCAACGTCTCGTGCGGGGTTTGTCAGAGCTTCGTGACACGGAGGTCGCTGCACCGGTGTGGGTGGTGCTCAACAAGGTTCGGCGATCAGTAGTACCCGGTGATCCTGCGACGGAGCTCATCACTGCGCTGGACCGGTTCGCCGGGCGCACGCCGGCAGCCCTGCTGCCCAGTGACCAGGCGTCGCTCGATGCCGCGCTCGCCGCCGGTAAGACGCTGGGCGAGGTCCGGCCGGCGAGCCCACTGCGGCAGTCGGTCATCACCCTTGCCGGCGCTCTCGCCGGAATACCGGTGCCTCGACACCGGCGACCCGGCCGATCACGCAGGTAGTGGTGGCGAGGTGTCCGTCAGCGTCATCGGCCACCGGCCCGGATCATGCTCGACGCGGCCAACCGTGGAGCCTATTGCGGGTGGGCTAGCTGCGTAGTCTTGGGAGCTATGACCCGCCGTGTACCGGTCGGTAGCGGGCGCTGATCGCGTGACCGACCGACTGTCCTCACTAGACGTCTCGTTCCTCTACCTCGAGGGCCGCACGACGCCTATGCATGTCGGTGGTCTCCTGGTGTTCCAACCGCCCGATCAGGCGGAATCTGACCAAAGGCGCGGCCAGCGGAGCGGCAACAGCGCGGCCTTTGACTACGAGCGCCTGGTCGAGTTGATCGAGCAACGCATCGCGCTCGTTCCGCGGTATCGCCAGAAGATCCGAACAGTCCCGGGTCACTTAGCCAACCCGGTGTGGGTGGACGATCCAGAGTTCGATATCTCGTTTCACGTCCGACGCTCGGCCCTACCCAAGCCGGGCTCGGACCAGCAGTTGCGGGAATTCTGTGCCCGCATCCAGTCACGCCCGCTCGATCGGCATCGGCCGCTGTGGGAGATCTATCTCGTCGAGGGGCTCCGCGACAACCGGATCGCGATCATCACCAAGACGCACCACGCAATGGTCGACGGCGTGAGCGCCATCGAAATTGGCCAGGTCATTCTCGATGCATCCGTACCAGGCCGTCAGATGCCCGACGATCTATGGATGCCCGAGCCTGAGCCGGGCTCGTTGAGCCTTCTGGCCGACGCGGTGTGCTATCTGGTGCACCGGCCGAGTGCCCTGGTCGACACGCTCCGGCTCGGCGCTAACGATTTCCGGGCCACTACTGGCCAGGTGCTTCGCGTAGTCGGAGGACTGGTCTCGGCCGCTCGACTGGCGATTCGGGCCGCTCCCGACACGCCGTTGAACGCGCAGATCGGCCAGCAACGCCGCTACGGCACAGCCATAACCTCCCTGTCGGATTACAAGCGAGTGCGCGCCCAGCAATCGGATACCGGGACCCGGACAACGATCAACGACATCGTCCTGGCGACAGTGGCTGGTGCGCTGCGGGGCTGGTTGCTGTTCCGCGGTGAGTCGGTGACGCCGTCAACCACGGTGCGAGCGATGGTGCCGGTCAGCGTGCGGTCGGACTCCGAGATGGGTGCCCTCGGCAATCGGATCTCCGCGGTGTTTGTGGACCTCCCCGTCGGGGAGCCCAATCCGGTGTTACGGCTGGCGCAGATCAGCTATGCCATGCGCGCGCACAAGGAGTCCGGCCAATCCGTCGGAGCCGAGGCGCTTGTGGCGCTGTCCGGGTTCGCCCCGCCGACCCTTCATGCCTTGGGCGCTCGCGCTGCGAATAGCCTTACCCGCCGTCTGTTCAATCTCGTCGTCACGAACGTGCCCGGTCCGCAATACGCCCTGTACGCCGCGGGAGCGCGGCTCTTGGAGATCTTCCCGATCGTGCCGCTGGCTGAAGGGCAGGCGGTGTCGATTGGCCTGACGTCATACAACGGCGGGGTCTATTACGGCCTGAATGCCGACCGTGACGCGATGCCGGACGTCGATGTGCTAGCGGCCCTGATCGAGGAATCGCTCGCTGAACTTGTCGCCGCTAGTGACACGCTGGCCACGCACCGCGAGAACGGCGGAGCGTCGGCGTCGCCCGCCGTGGCCCCCGAATCCGGACGGGTTGCCGCCACATCAACGCGCCAGTCGACCGACGCGACCAGCCCGGGCGTCACGCACGCATCCGAGTCGGCGCAGCATGAGCGGCGCCAACCAGGCGCGCCGCAGCCGTCTGATCTGTCCGGGGCCCAGGCGAGCCAGCCGGCCGTGTCAGACGCGCTCGCGCAACCTCGTGAGGCGACCACCCGCGGGAAAGTCGCACTGTCCGCTTCCCCCAGTGCGGGAAGCGGTGCCACGGTAGGTCACGGCGACGGCGACGGCGACGGCGACGGTCCGGGACCCGGGTCGTTGAGGTCGCCGCCCGGCGACGCATCCCCACGGGCGCCGCGCAAGCGATCCGTGAACCGGCAGACGGCCGGTCCGTCCGGCATCCGAGCCGCATCGACGCGGGCAACCCGGTCAGGCACTGCCTCGGAACGCGCAACAAGCCCAAGCCCAAGCACCGCATCCGAACCCGCGACCGGCGCAGGCACCACGTCGGAGCGTGCGACCCGTCGCGCACCCGATGCCTCAGCGGAGGACGACCCATGACGCCAGCGTGCGAGTCGGCCGGCTCTGGCGACTTACCCGAAGATGAGGTGGTCGACTGCGACGTCGGCGTGGAGTCCTCCGAGGTCTCGCGGACGTTGGCGAACGCAACCACTGGCGAGCCAGCGGTGAGTTCGCTCAGGTTCGACCCGATGACCGTTCTGCGCGGTGCACCGTCTGGCCCGCGTCGGGCCCTCGTCTTGGGTGGAGGCGGCGTCCTCGGTTTCGCCTGGATCGTCGGAGCTCTCTCGGCGCTGCAGGTTGAGGCTGGGTTCGATGCGCGGGATGTGCAGCTGGTCGTCGGTACTTCAGCTGGCGCGGTCGCCGCGGCGGCTCTCGGATGCGCTGTGTCCGTTGATCAGATGCGTCGGCACCATCAGGGCATTCCAGCACCAGACGATCCACCGATCGCGTTCGAGTACGACACGACCGGTCGCGGTCTTCCGCCGCGGCCGGGATTAGGCTTCGGATCGCCGCGCCTGCTCCTGGGAGGAGTCCGCCACCCGCGTCGGTCCCGGACCCTGCTGACCCTGACGGGCGCCCTGCCGACTGGGCGCGGCAGCCTCCAGCCCGTTGCCGACATGGTGGCTGGTATCGCCGAGGGCGCCGGGCGAGCGGGTGGCTGGCCGATCCAGCCTCGCCCGTGGATCGTCGCGGTCGATTACTGGTCAGGGCGCCGAGTGGTGTTCGGCCGCGATCAGGTCGGCCCGCACGGAGCGCCCGATGTTTCGCTTCCTGACGCCGTGGTCGCGTCCTGCTCGATTCCGGCCTGGTATCCGCCGATGCGCATCGGCGGGCACCCCTACATCGACGGCGGTGCGGCGTCGAACGCGTCGGCCGACCTTCTCGTCGATCAGCCTGTGGACGAGGTTTACGTGCTGGCCCCGATGGCGTCCGTCGAGCTCGATCGACCCCGATCTCCGGTCGCGCGAGTCGAACGGTCGATTCGCCGGGCGATAACCCGAGGCATCCTTGCCGACGTTGCCCGGCTGCGGGCGAGTGGCAAGCACGTTCTGCTCGTGAGCCCCGGCCCGGAGGATCTTGAGCTCATCGGAGCGAACCTCATGGACCCCCGAAGACGGACTGCCGTTCTTGAAACGGCAATGCAGTCCGCGACCGTCGAGCTTCGGGCACAGCTTGTGGGACTGCGCAGTGGCCGGTCGGCACGGTGCTCCACGCAGACACGCGAGTGAGGGTGTATCTGCCGTCGACGCTATCTGGGCTGCGTGAACTCCTCGCCGACGGCGCTGTCCACGGCAGCCCGCTCACGGCGTTTGCGGTCACCCCCGGGCTTCGGGATTGGTATCACGACGATGACATCGAGGAGCTGGAGTATGCGGCAACGATGGAGGCGGCGCGCAGCTCGCTCCGGGCGTTGGACGACGACCCTACGGCCCCGCGTCGCCGAGTTGTCCTAGCCGCTGATGTTCCCGATTCGTCGGTCACGATTCGCGACGATCGGGACCGCGGTGTGGTCGAGGTAGGGATTCCGGTGACACTCGATCGCGTCGCTGCCGCCCACGTAGACGATTCCGAGTCGGAGGGCACCGTCGCAGCTGCCGCGGCTGCCGTGCTGGCTGCGGATCTCGGCGACCTAGACGCGCAAGACCTTGTCGATGACGCGGAGGGTCTCGGGCTTTCGTGGTACGCCAGTCAGGAACTTCCGATCCTGATCGAGACGATCTGAGCTGGCCAAGGAAAGCCCCTGCGAGCTTTCGCTGGGCGCATCTCACTGATGGTGGGACGATCGTCGATGTCCCCTGTGGGCACGGGCAGCCGGATCCGCCGCCCGGCCCACCACCCAGCTGATCCGGGCGGTGCGTTGCGACCCAATGCCCCCTGGACCGTTTGGCGAAAGGCCGCCCATGGATGCCGTCACCGCTCCGCCCATACCGAACAACGAGCCTGTTCACACCTACCGGCGGGACACACCGGAGCGGTTGTCGCTTGAGGCCAAACTTCGGGAGTTGGCCGGCCAGTCCATCGACCTGACGATGACGATCGGTGGTCAGCAGCGTATGGCGGCCGGTGGTCGGATCAATGTCGTCGCTCCGCATAGTCACTCGACTGTGCTGGGTCAAGCTGCTCAGGCGACGACGGATGATGTGGCCGACGCCGTGGACGCCGCTCTGGGCGCGGCCGCGGCTTGGCGCGACCTTCCATTCGATGAGCGCGCGGCGATCTTCCTTCGCGCGGCGGATCTGCTGTCGACGACATGGCGGGACACGTTGAATGCCGCCACGATGCTCGGCCAGTCGAAGTCGGTGCAGCAGGCGGAGATCGATTCGGCGTGTGAGTTGATCGACTTTCTTCGATTCAACGTGCATTTTGCCCGGCAGATCTTGCAGAACCAGCCAACGAGTTCGCGCCTTACCTGGAACCGCATGGACTATCGCCCGCTCGAGGGTTTCGTGCTGGCAATCACGCCGTTCAATTTCACTGCGATCGGTGGCAATCTGCCGACGGCCCCGGCGCTGCTTGGCAACGTTGTCGTGTGGAAGCCCTCTCCCACTCAGCAGCTGGCTGCGCATTGGACCATGAGGTTGCTGGAAGCCGCTGGGCTGCCCCCGGGAGTGCTGAACATGGTGACAGGCGACGGTCAAGCCGTGAGCCAAGTCGCCGTGCCGCATCGCGCATTGGCCGGCATACATTTCACCGGCTCGACGCCGACCTTCCAATTGTTGTGGGGGGCTGTTGGCGCGTCGATATCCTCCTACGCATCGTATCCGCGTGTCGTTGGTGAGACCGGTGGCAAGGACTTCGTCATCGCTCACCCGTCGGCTGATCCGGCCTCGCTCGTGACCGGGTTGGTGCGCGGTGCCTTCGAGTACCAGGGACAGAAGTGCTCGGCCGCGTCTCGCGCATATGTTCCTCAGTCCTTGTGGGACGGCAGGCGTGCGTGATGAGCTGGTTGCGATTACCGAATCGCTGAGCTACGGCGATGTCATGGATTTCACCAACTTCGGTGGAGCGGTCATTGATCGGCGCGCGTTCGATCGGCTCACCAGCGCGATCGATCGGTTGCATGCGGAGCCGTCCGCGTCCGTGCTCGCTGGAGGCAAATCCGATGACGGCACGGGTTACTTCGTGCGCCCCACGGTCGCTACGATCAGTGACCCAACGCACGAGGCGTTCATCCAGGAGTATTTCGGCCCCATTTTGGCTATTCACGTCTACGAGGACAAAGCGTGGAGACGAACCCTTGATCAACTTGAATCGGTGACGCCATACGCGCTCACCGGCTCCATATTCGGCCGGGACCGGGCGGCAATTCTCGAGGCTTCGCACGCGCTTCGGTTTGCCGCTGGGAATCTCTATGTCAATGACAAGCCGACGGGTGCTGTTGTAGGCCAGCAACCCTTCGGCGGCGCTCGTGCGTCGGGGACGAACGACAAGGCCGGATCGATCTGGAACCTGTTGCGTTGGGTATCCCCGCGAGTCATCAAAGAGACGTTTGTGCCTCCGACAGATCATCGTTATCCACACATGGCGTGACTTCAGCCGGACAAGCCGGCGCCAGGTGGCTCTCGCGCGTGAGAAGTGCGCTTCCTTATGCGTTCGCCGCCGCCGTTCAGCTGTTCTGTCCGGCATCACGGCGTGGCCACCTGTACAGGTATCAGGCCACCGGACACTGCCAGGCCAGTCAGGCGCGGCAGATTCCCCACCAGTACGCCACGCCCCGGAAGCGCGCTCGTCCGAGAGCGCCGAAGACGCACACCAAGAAGCTCCCCGTCGGCTGCGGCCGGCTGAAGTATCAGTCCAGTTCGGCCGCGCTGAGCCTCGAACAGCAGTCCGCGATAGGAGACGGCGAGATCGTCAGTCCGTGCCGCCACCACGGCGACCTGGTGGGAATCGCTTCGACGCATGATATCCGTCACCGCTTCTCCGACTGCGGTATCGACGAACATCTCGGCGTCGTCGATCAGGATTACTCTCCGTCGCACGCGGCGCGACCGTCAGAGAATATGCGCTTGCATCGACGTCGCAGACGAGAACACCCGCCAAGTGCGCGTACTGCGCGAGCTCGGATCGCGCAGGAGCGACCACCAGAATCTCGATGTTCGCCGATTCCAGCTGCTTGCCGAGAACGGTCAGCGCCGTAGTCCGACCGGAGCGTGGTGGCCCGGCAACGAGGAATGTTCCGGGGCTGGCGAACAGGTCGAGCCGTATCGGTTCGGCGCCGTCGCCGCCAACACCTAGCGTCGGCCGCCCCAGCTCGGCTGGGTCCAAAGCGGCGAGCCGCACCCGGCGCGGCAACGGTCGCAAGGTGATCACCGGGGCTATCGTCCTGGGCTTCGTCACTGCGGCAATCTCAGCGACCGCTCGGCGTTGCTCGGGATAGCTCGGATCGCGTCCGAGTACCGCGAACTGAACCTCCGCGTGATCATCGCTTCTGATCGCTCGCCCAGGCGGCATACGCAGCGGCACGCGGTGTGCCGGTATTCCGGCCAAGGCGTAGTCAGCTCGGTCCACGAGCCTGAGCAGGAACCTACGACTCACAATGCCCGCCAGGCGTGGAGCCAACGTCGTCCTGTCGCCAGCGATCAGAACAGTCATTCCGATGGACGTCGCGTCGCGCAATAGGCCCAGGAATACATCGACGGTCCGGCCTCCGTCGTGTTCCTCGGAGGCTGAGACAAAGCCCTCCCAGCCGTCCAGCACCAGCAAGAGGCGCTGCTGTGAGTCCTGAGCTCCTATACCTGGCCAATCGACCGGCTGCGTATTCGCGTGGTCGATTCGCCGTTCGGCCGCGATCAAGGTCATGCGCTCGATGAGCCGCTCGATCGCGTCGAAATCGTCTCTCGAGAGAGCCGCAGCGCAGTGGGGAAGATCGACGAGTGCCCGCAAGCCCCCGCCGGCACAGTCGATGACGTATACCTGCAGCGACTCACTCGCTAGGCGGTTCGCGGCAGCTGCGACGGCGGTATTGAGGAAAGTGGTCCGGCCCGAGCCCGCTCCGCCGATCATGAGGCACGGACCGGCCCGACTCAAATCGATCAGGAGCGGCATTTGCTGTTGCGTGTCAGGCAAGTCGACCATTCCGACGGGTACTAGCTCGGGGCTGCCCGCGTCTTCGACGACATCGATTGGCAGTGTGTCCGGCAACGGTGGCAACCAGGGCGGGTTGGGTAGGCGCGCGTCTGTGACGACGGTTGCTTCCTGTGCGGCGTCGGCCAACAACTGCAGGTCGGTCCGGCCGAGATCGGATGGGACCGTCGCGATGGGATGGCCCCAATGATCCAGTGACTCAACTTGTATCCGCTGGATCGATTGCGCCATATCAGCAACGCGACCAGTTTGCATCTCGATCACCGTTGATCCGGTGCGCACGCATGCGCGACCGGGCCGGTTCTTGTCTATGGCAGCAGCTGCGGTTGTTCCTACGACATCGGAAGATTCGTGAGGATCGGTGACACGCAAAGCGACGCGAAGGGCTGTGTTCGCACGGATCTCGGGGGAAATCGACACCTCCGGGTCGCTGCGTGGCCAGTATCAGATGTATGCCCAGGGATCGACCTCGTTGTGCTATATCGATCAGGCCATCCAAGAAGTCCGGCAACTCTTCGGCGAGAGCCGCGAATTCGTCGACGATAAGGATGAGGCGGTGTAGGGAAGCGTGAGGTGTAATCGTCCTCCGGTACTGATCGACGTCACGGGCACCGACCTGTACGAACAGGAGTTCCCGCCGACGTAGTTCTGCGTCTAGCGATCGCAAGACGCGCCTCGTCAGGTGTGCATCGAGGTCCGTTACGACGCCGACGGTATGTGGCAGCCGGTTGCAGTCAGCGAACGTGGCGCCGCCCTTGTAGTCGATAAGCAGGAAAGCGATGTCGCCGGGTCCATTGGCGATTGACAATCCGGCGACCAACGACCGCAAGAACTCCGACTTGCCTGAGCCGGTCGTGCCGGCCACGAGAACGTGCGGCCCGTCGCTGATCAGATCGAGCTCAACGAGTCCGTGTGCGCTGAGTCCGACGGCGGTTCTTGGTCGTCCCATTCCTGAGCGCCAGCGCTCGATGATCGCCGACCGAAGATTTCCTCGATCGAGCCCAAGTAGATCGAACAGGAAGCATGTCGCGGGAACTATCGCGGATGTGTCGGCGCCTGCGTCCGCGAGCGGCGCCAGCCTCCTCGCGACGCGCTCCGCCCAGCGGGTCGTCACCTGATCCGCGGATACGCCTCGCACAACAGAACCGGCCGGCTGGCTAACGACGAGGCTCGTCCCAGTCACATCGTCGACAGTGACGACCGTTGAGCACGAGGCCGGGAGTCTTCGAATCCGATCGTCCACGCATATCCCGCTGACACCTGCATGGGCGCCATCGGCGAGCAATCTGGCGAGGCCGGGCACGTCGGCGAGATCTCCGCTCGGGTCCACAACAAGCACGGTCCAAGGCCCTGACCAGGTCGTCGTTGTCCGTGTTCCACGGTCGGTCAGCCGGGTGTCGACGAGACTCCGAAGCGCTGCAGTCGTCGCGGCATGTTCGGATGGCGACGTTGCCACTGAGCGGTCATGCGGCAACCAGCGGGTCCACGTCCAGGCCTCCTCGCTCGAGTCACTGACCAGGAAAGCAAAGCTGATGTCGGAAGGTGAATGTGCCACCGCCAGTTGGCCTATCAGCCACCGCGCACAAGACCGGGCCACCCGGAAGGGACCTACTAACCCAATGGATTCCGCCCGTAGATCTGCAGTGAAAGGCACGCTCCGGACGACTCCGGCAGAAACCGGATTCCCACCACGCCGCACCGATAGTCGCGAGGCTAGGTCGGCGAGTCCTAAGCGAACCGTGCCGAACTCCGCTTGATTCAGACGCCGTTCCCACACTCGGCAATCGGGTATGGACGCCGTTCGTAGTACGGATGCAGGGTCTGGATGAGATCGGCGTCGAGTAATTGTTTCGGCGATCAACAGCTCGGCACATCGGCGATTCACGTCCGTTTGCTGTTGCGCCAGTCGTGCCGCGGCACGACGGCGTCCGCGCCACCAGCGCCAACGATCACCGGCGGCCGATCCCACCAGCATCACCGGTGAGAGGAGAGCGAACGCAAGATACTGCGCAGCGTGGAAGATCGCGGCGAGGGCGACACCTAGCGCGGCCGGCAGCAACGCGGCTAGCCACGGTATTTGAGGTGAGCCGGGGCTGTCGCGGTCGTCGGGATAGTCGATCTCGCCGACGCTGGCTTCGGCAACTGCGCTCGGTGGCCGATTTACCAACAACGTGCCGTCCGCGGCCGGAGTCAACGCAGCCGGGCCCTCGTATGCACAAGTCACAACGAGTGTCGAGTCGCCGAGCCGAATGGTGTCCCCGATCGATGCCGCTGACTCGGACGCCTCGATCCACTGTCCTTCGATTCGCGTGCCGTTCGTCGATCTGAGATCACGTACTCGAATGCCAGACGTGGTCGCGGTGAGAGCCAGATGCCGACGCGATACCTCGGGATCGGACAGCGGTAAATCGCAGATGCTAGCGCGACCGACCACCGTCTCGCTCCTGGTCAAGGGCACGACTTTGCCTGCATCGGGACCACCGACAACAGCCACTTGAAGCGGCGCGCTGCTTGTCGAATCCTGTCCGATCGGATTACCGAACCGGAGTATGTCGCCGTTGCGGAGACCGGGCCCGCCGAGGGGGGCAGTCGATTCGAGACGCGAGCATCCACTCCATACCGTGGACGGGCGGACTGTCGCCGCTGGCTCGTTGGTCAGTTTGTTGACCAGTTCGGCGAGCCGTGTTCCTTCGGGCGCAGTGATCTGCACGTCCCGGAGCGGACGAGGTGGATCACTGATGGACAGGCTGACTCGCACGCGATCGAGTGTCGTCCGCTCCGTCATCCGGCGGGGCACTCAAGTGATGTCTGTGGATAACGCTCGCGGACATCCACAGGCTGGATCTGATCATCGTCCTCGATGCTTCGCATGATTACGTTTGCTAATCGCATCGACTCATCAGCTGGCGACTCTCACGTCGCCCGACCAAACGCTTGGAGGGATCTTCATGCCAACAGCACTCAAGGTCACACCGGAGCAGTTGCAGGCTCTGAGCGGGACAGTTGCTCGCACATCGTCAGATGTGCGTGGTGCGCACCAAAGCCTCCGCGGGCAGCTGGGGCCGCTGTTCGGGGCGGATTGGTCCGGTACCGCCGCCGCGCAATTCAGTGCTCTTTTTGATCAGTTCGACCAGCACGCTAGAGGACTATCGGACGCGCTCGACGGCATCGGTCAGCTCCTTGGTCGCGCCGGGTCAGCCTATGCGGAGGTCGAGGCGCAGATAGCGTCGTCCTTCCGCTGACCATGCCATCGGACTCCGTCCCGGCCGGCGATGACAGAGCCAAACGGTGGCAACAGCGTCGTCGGATGGTCCTGCCGGAGATCGAGTCCTGCCCGGCAACCAAGAGGTCGGAGAACGCGACGACTCCGAATCCCCGGCCACATATGGCGTCAATGAAAGGAGGAAGGACCTCGACACCGACCTCGCAATTCAGCGTCCGCCGTCGTGGCCGAGGATGATCGACCCTGAGCGGCGTCGCGCGCACCGTTGGATCGAGGTTGACGGTGGAGACTCCCGATGCTGGTTGAACTCGAAGACCCACAACACGATCGGGTAGCCGAGCCCGGTAGCAACCGTGGCCGTTGCTCCGGAGAAGGCGCCGATCGGAGCCGAAACGCGATGGGCGGATGGCCGATAACTGTGGCGAGCGCTTTCGCTGCGACGCTGAGCTGAGAGGTCGCAGTGGGTGCGCTAGCCGCAGACATGTGGGATGCGAGCAGGTATGGTTGCCGATTTCGTGCGTTCGGCGGCGCGCTGGGCGAGCGCGGGTGTCGTGTTACTCGAATCACAGGCGACGGTCGGCGGCTACCCGGTTCGAGGCAAGTGGCGCCCGAAGATCGGACCGGGGCGGCGGTATCGCTCGTCTGTGCTGCGAAAGCACGCCGGGGCCCGTTAGGTGTCGCATCGAGCCGGAGGTCGCGACGAACAGCGACATGAGCAGAATGCCGAGTAGACAACCAGAGGGTAGACGGAAATTTAGCTGAAAGGCAGGTCGTGATGCCGTTCGGGAGGTACTACGAGCAGTTCGAGGTCGACGCGGTCTACAAACACTGGCCAGGCAAGACCGTCACCGAGTACGACGACCACCTCTTCTGTCTGCTCACGATGAACCACCACCCATTGCATATGGATGCGCACTACGCACATGAGTCCACAGATTTTGGCCGGAACGTGGTGGTCGGTAACTACATCTACTCGTTGCTACTGGGCATGTCGGTTCCCGACATCAGCGGGATGGCTATCGCCAACCTCGAGGTCGAATCGCTGCGACACGTTGCCCCCACGTTTCATGGGGACACGATCTACGGCGAGACCAGGGTGCTCGAAAAGACGCCCTCGAGGTCCAAGCCCGATCGCGGCGTCGTCCATGTGGAGACCATCGGCTACAAGCAGGACGGGACCGTTGTATGCGTTTTCCGGCGCAAGGTGCTAGTCCCGACCCGTGAGTACATCGAGGCGCGAGGAGGTGAGCAGCCGAGTCGCCCGCAACCGCGTCGATGATGGCCCTCGGTCGCGGATGCGGATGAGGTCAGTCAGGCACGGTGCCCCAGTCGACGAGCGCGTCGAGGAGTCCGGGCGATAGCCCGAGCGTGTCCAACTCTGCGCGACTGACCCAACGTGCGTCCGAGGCATCGTCAGCGGCGTGCAGGACGCCTGACATCACCTCGCAGAGGAAGTCGTCGATCACGTATATCAGTCCTGGCGGTCCGCCGCGATCGACCCGTCCCACGTGCCGAATGACCCTGACGAGAAGTCCGGTCTCCTCCAGGACCTCGCGTACACACGCGTCTTCGGGAGACTCATCAGGTCCGCAGCGCCCACCTGGAATGGACCAAAGGCCGAGCGCCGGCGGCTGGCCCCGGCGAATCAGGAGCAACCGGCGTTGGTCGTCGAAGACGACTCCACCGGCACAAGGCTGCCGATCAGGCTTCATAGCGATATTCTGGCGTCGGCGCGGCGCACTCGCGACGGCGTGCTCATGAGGTATGAAAAACCGACGACGTGTGCGCAAATTGGGATCGGAGTCGGCGTGACATTGAGCAAGTTCCTGTGGATCGCCCTCGTCATCTTCTTGTTGTTCTTCATCGTCACGGCACCGCAGACCGCTGCGGCCATCGCGAACAATATTTGGAACGCCATCTTGTTTGTGTTCAACGGGCTCTCGAACTTCGTCCAGAGCCTCTGAGGTTGTGATGTATGGCTAAGCTTGATCGCTATCTGTTGCGGAGCGAGGACCAGGTTTTCTCGGTCCGACGGCACTGGGTCTCGCTCGCGTCCGCTGGCGGCCGATTGGCGCTGCTGTGGTTCGCCGGCCTACTCATCCTGTGGCTGGTCAACAGCGTCGCCCTGCTGCGGGGCCTGCTGGTCGCCTTCTTCGTGATCACCCTCGCCTGGTTCGCGTGGATCGTCGCTGACTGGTACGTGGAACGGTTCGTGGTCACCAATAAGCGGGTGCTTCTCGTGACTGGCATCCTGACCCGCAAAGTCGCGATCATGCCCCTCGTCAAGGTGACCGACCTGACCTACGAACAGACCGCGTTCGGCCGGCTGCTCGATTACGGCTCCTTCATCATCGAGTCGGCGGGGCAGGAGCAGGCGCTAAGCCGGATCGATTACCTGCCAGACCCTAACTTGCGCTATCACCAGGTATCGGAGTTGCTGTTCGGACGGTATGCGGTACAGACGCAGGACGACGGCACGGGAGGCTTGTGGCCCATCGCGCCCGCGAGCCCGACCAAGCCCAGTGGGTATGACACCGAATCGAGCCGCACGACCTCGCCGTTGCCGAGGATTCCGCCCGAATCCTGACTCTGTCTCTGTCGCGCTCGAGGTCGTCGCGGATCAGCGCCGGGTTTCACCACGGCCTTGTCGTGCAGTGGCTGGGCGAATCGCGCGAGAGCTCGCTACGAAGGGCATAGATAGCGAACCGGTCCTGGATAGCTGGCTTCTTGCGTCTAAACGACCGGCCACAGCCCGCCACGACGAACCGAGCCAGCTCTGGGAAGGACGCGGGGCTCCATGGTCCGGGGTTCGCAGGCAGGCTCCATGGAGGCGCGCAGAGGCCCCGTGGAGCCATTCGCAGACGATCGTGAGTAGCGCGGGACGTGCGGCGTCCCCCGCGAGCGCCCGGTCGGGCCTGTGCGGCTCGAGCGGTGCGGCCTCAGGCTGTGCGGTGTGCGGCGTCGGGCTGTGGAATGGGCGGGCTCGCGCGGTGGTGGACGGGGCCGCGCCGCGAGCGTGTCCCGTCGGGCTGTGCGGCCTCGGGCTGTGCGCTCTGCGATAGTCCGTATTCTCGCCGTGTGCGGATCGACCTGCATACCCACTCCACCGCATCCGATGGCACGGACACGCCGGCGGAACTCGTCGGACAAGCCAAGGCTGCGGGCCTCGATGTGGTCGCGATCACAGATCACGACACAGCGGCCGGCTGGGCCGAGGCGGCGGCTGCGCTGCCTACTGGCCTCACTCTGATTCCCGGCACCGAGTTCTCATGCGCCTGGTTTGGTGCCAATGGTGCGCGAATCGGCCTGCATCTGCTGGGCTATCTGTACGACCCCGACGATGAGGAACTGCAGTCTGAACGCCGGCGGTTGCGGGAGAGCCGCCGTGGCCGGGGTCAAGCCATCGTGAACAACCTGAGCGCCGATGGCATCCCGGTCACGTGGGAGCGGGTGGCCGAGCTGGCGGGGGACGGCAGCGTGGGCCGGCCGCACATTGGCCAGGCGCTCGTTGAAGCCGGCGTGGTGGGTTCGGTCGACGAGGCTTTCGCCGACCTGTTGTCATCGCGGAGCAAGTACTACGTGCGGAAGGCGGACATGGACGTCTTCGACGCCCTTCGCCTGATCAACGCTGCCGAAGGTGTCACGGCCTTCGCGCACCCGCTCGCCCGCCGTAGGGGAACCGTCGTCGGTGATGAGGTCATCGCTGACATGGCGGCGGCCGGACTGGACGGTCTCGAGGTCGACCACCCTGACCATTCCCTTGCCGACCGGGCCCACCTGTCGGGTTTGGCGGCCAACCTCGGTTTGATTCCACTTGGATCGTCCGACTATCACGGCCGAAACAAGGCAGTCCGGATGGGCGCTTGCACCACGTCTGCCGAGGCCTATGCGGATCTGCTCGCCCGGAACACAGCATCGTCCCCGATCGTTTCTATAACGTGAAGCATTACGCTGGCGGCATGTCGCGATTTCGCGTGGTGCTGGGCGGAATCTCGGCGGCATTTGCCGTGTTAGCCGCGTTTGCCGTGCTGCTCCTGGTGGCTCCAGGTGCGTCGGCCGACCCGGTTGACGACGCGACAAGTACGTTGCAGAGCTCATCCGTGTACGTTGCTCCGGGAGCCGAAGGACGGGTCGACAACCGGTCCGCGGTGCAAAACGCCTTCGGCTCGTCGGTCAAAGCGGCGATCTTTCCGTCAACGGTGAACGGACCGGACGCGGTGAATCGCCTGCACGCGGCAATAAGCCCGCAGCAGACCCTAGTTGTCTTTGACGGTAATAAATACCAAGCGAAGTCCGGCGTGTATTGCCAAGGATTCGCCCAGACGCAAATGGGCAAGGCCTACAGCGACACCCGGGCCAACCTGCAGGCGACGAACGGAGACCTGACCAATACGCTCGTGGAGTTCGCGAACAACCTCAAGGGCGGACCGGTCTGCGCTAATGGCAGCGGCACCGGAAGCACGGACACCGCGAGCGGGGAATCCGGTGGCGGGGCGGCGGTGTGGCCATGGTTGGTCGGCCTCGGCGTCCTGGGCGCGGCGGGTGTAGGAGGAGTCGTGTTCTACCGCAAGCGCAAGCTCAAGAGGCAGTTAGAAGCGGCCAAGGCGAACGTGATGCCCTACTACGATCGCCTCGCGAACGAAGTCAACACGTTGGATCCGAAGGACGATGCGACGGCGCGGCAGGCCGTCGCGGACGCGGCCGAGCGATTCAACTCGGCCGGCTCGCAACTGGACACGGCCGACTCGGTCGAGAAGTACGCAGCTGCGCGACGAACCACCTTGGAGGGCTTATACGCCGCGGTGACGGCTCGCAAGGCACTCGGCCTGGATCCAGGGCCGCAGCTGCCGCCCATCGAGGAGCCTCGTGGCGATCAGCTCACCAAGGCTCAGGACGTCACCGTTCAGGGTCAGACATATCAGGGCTACCCGGACTACACCCCGGGTGCGCCGTACTACTACGGCGGCGGACGTGGGGTACCCGGCGGTTGGTACTCGTTCCCGTTCTGGGAGACGCTGCTGATCGGCAGCGTCCTGACCGGCGGATTCGGCGGCTGGGGTGGCGGCGGATACGGCGCCGGGTACGACAGCGGATATGACGCCGGACGTGACTCCGCACAGGACTCGGGCAACGGCTCCGACTGGGGCGGCGGCGGCAACGATTGGGGCGGCGGCGGCGGCGGCTGGGGCGGCGGCGGCGACTGGGGCGGCGGCGGCGGCGACTGGGGCGGCGGCGGCGATGGCGGCGGAGGAGGCTGGTAGGCGCGCCGTGGCCGAGCCAGAGCAGCTGACGCTGGGATCGATGCCGCGTCGGCTGCTCGCGGCGACGCCGTCCCGGCTTGCTGCGTTTGATTGTCCGCGGCGCTACCGCATGACCTATCTCGATCGACCCACCCCGAGCCGGGGGGCGCCTTGGGGGCATAACACCCTGGGCGCGGTCGTACACCTCGCGCTACATCGCTGGTGGATGTCGCCTCGAGCGAAGCGGACGGCGGCAATGGGCGCCGTGCTCGTCGCGCGGCACTGGCAGTCGGATGGCTTTCGCGACCAGGCGCACTCGCGCGAATGGTGCACTCGGGCAAGTCATTGGGTTGAGCGTTATCTCGGCGGCATCGATCCGGACGATGAGCCGGCCGGGGTGGAGCGGACGGTGGCAACAGTCACCGAGCGGCTCGCGGTGAGCGGGCGGGTGGACCGCATCGACGACCGGGCCGGCGAGCTCGTGATCGTCGATTACAAAACAGGCCGCCACGCGCCCGACGCCGACCAAGCGCGGTCATCCCAGGCGCTCGCCCTCTACGCGCTCGCCGCGGCGCGAACCTTGCGACGTCCGTGTCGCCGGGTTGAGCTGCACCACCTGCCCACCGGCCTGGTCGCGGGGGCGGAGCACAGTGACGAGTCGCTCGCCCGGCAGGTGGCCCGCGCCGAGGCGACGGCCGAGGACATCATCGTTGCGACCGACACCTGGCACGGCGGCGCCCACCCGGACGACACCTTTCCGCCCGCGCCGGGGCCAGGGTGCTCCTGGTGCGACTTCCGCAAGCACTGTCCGGAAGGGCGGGCCGCCGCTCCCGACCGCGAGCCATGGGCCGGGCTGCCTGAACCCAACGGCGCTGCGACCGGTGGCCTCGGCTCTCCGGCGATCATCGGCTAGGCCCGCTCGCCATCGTCACGGCCACCGTGGCGCGAGTCAGGCCCCGGCGCGGGCTAGCAGATATTCGCGGACAGCCTCGTGCAGGTGGTCGCTGGCCGCGGCGATCCAGGCATCGATGCCGGTCTGATGTGCGCAGTGCAGGGCCCACTCGGCCTCGTAGAGCCGCCGCGCGGTCTCGGCTCGGGCGGTCTGGGCCGAGCGGTCGTGGGTCGTGTCGGTCTGGCCGACCGTAGTTGTCGTCATGGCGGGCCCCATTCGACCAGGTGATGCTGTCGCGACGCGTGGGACGCGTATGTCCAAGAGAGGACGCGCGGATGCTTGTTGATACGACGGGGGGATGTTTGTTGATACGCGGCGCCGGAGTGGCTCAGCCGCGGATGTTGATCACGCCGATCTGCGTCACCGAGCGCTGAACGGGTGGGTCAACCATGTTGGCCGAGCCGCAGGCGTCCTCCAGCCCAGACAGCAGCAAGAACACCGGATACTGGCCGTCGGCTGAGGCCGAGAACCGGGTCGTCACAACCCCGGACGTGACGGCGTCGGCCACGAGTTGGTTCCCCGGGCGCAACACGGCATTGGCTGGTAGATCCGCATCTTGCTCGGCATCGTCGATGGTGCCGGGCCGGCCGATCAGCACGAGAACGGACGTAGGTCCGGGCGACCACTGGTCGATATGTACCCGGGTGGTCACTTGTTGGTCCGCCCGCCCTGTGGCGAGCAGGGCCGTGCTGGGTGCGAGCTGGCCATAGGTCGCTTCAGTGAACGACAAGTGCAGGGCAGGTGCTGACTGAGCAGGCTGCGCTCCAAGCACCAGCACCGAGGCGGCCACCACCCCCACCATGCCCAATTGCGCTACGCGCATACCTCTATGAGACGCCTGTGCGGCGGCAACGACAAGTAAGTGGCACGTAAGTGATTTGCCTGAACTCTAAGAGGCGAGGGCGGCCCGCTGTCGCGCAGCACGGTAATGCGGTCCGTGTTGCCACTCGTCCGGCAGGAGCGTCATCCCCGCGCGGGCGCTGCGCAGCGCCACGGTCGTTGCCACGCGTCTCCCCGGCAGCGGTGGCAGACGATACATCCGCCGGGCCCAGTCCGGCAGCATGCCGACCGCAAGGGAGGATGCCGTGGTCCAGCCAATCCGCGCAGGTAACACATAACGCGGCGGAACCGGAAGGGGCGGGACCAGGATCACTCGCGCCGCATCGATGGCCGGCCGGGTCAGCGCCAGGTGGGGCCGCATCCGGTCGATGAAGGCCGCCAGTTCATCAGCCGTCGTCGGAATCAGCTCGTCAGGTACCCCGACGCCTGCGGCCACGCGGGCCTGCTCGCCGAGATATCGGTCGGCGTCGTGCGTCGGCAGCGACAGGCCGCTGTAGCGGGCGGCGACCAGAAACGAGTCGACTTCACAGGCGTGAACCCAGGCGAGCTGGGCTGGGTCGGTCGCCCCGATCCGGGCGTGCACGGCCTGTACCCGACCCATCGCGGCGTCGGCCTCAGCCGTCGTACCGAAGCTGACTGTGGCGACGTACTCGGCTGTTCGTTGCAGCCGGGACCACGGTTCCTCCCGGAATCTGGAGCGAGCGCTGATCAACGCCATCGCCTCGGGGTGCAGCGCCTGCAGGAGCAAGGCGCGTAGGCCGCCGCCGATCATCGTCACAGGCTCGGCGTGCACCCGCCAGGTCACGCTGTCCGGTCCGAAGTAGCCGAGGTCGGGGTTCACTCTTCGATCATCCGTGGTTTTCGGCCGAGCGCCAGAATTCGACCAGCGCAGCGATGGTCTCGGTCGGGTTCTCGACCGCGGGCGAATGCGCCGCGCCGGCGATGGCTGTGTACCGGCCGCCGAGCCGGCGGGCCATGGCGGCCTGGATCTCGGCGGTCCACACGTCGTCGTCCACTCCGCAGGCGACGAGGATCGGCACATCGGCCGCAGCCAGGTCAGCGACCAGGTCCGGCTCGTTGATCAGAGCTTCGGCCATGCCAATGAGGGCTTGTGGGTCGCTCGCCAGGAACCTCTCGCCCATGAAGCGCGCCTCCTCGGCGGTCGGTGGCTCGTATCCGGGTTCGCTCGCGTCGAGCTGGACCAGCGCGTGGTAAACGGCCGCCAACCCGTATTGCGCGAGCACCGGCCGCATCAGGTCGAGGCGCTCCTTGCGGCCATCGTCGATGCCCGCGGGACCGGAATCCAGAAGCACGAGGGAGCGGAACAGATCCGAGTCATCGAGGACCGCAGCTCGCGCGACCAGTCCACCGAACGAGTGCCCGACCAGATGCACACCGCCACCGAGTGCGGCCGCGGCCAGCCGAAGGTCGTTTCCGAGGGCAATCGGTGAGTAGTCGCCATCGGGGCGGAACGGGGACCGGAATTGCCCGCGCTGATCGATCGCGGTGACCCAGAAACCGGCCTCGCCCAGCGGTTCGAGAATCGGGCCGAAGTCCTCCTTGCTGCCAGTCCAGCCCGGAACCAGCAAGACCGGCGGATTCGTCTGCTCGCCCGTCCGCAGTGCCGCCAGCGTGAAACCCGGCAGCTCAACCCCCGCCGGGGCAGCCCGCGAGGTGAGCTCGCTCGTTCGGCTCACTGGTACACCGCAGTTGTAGATCCGGCAACGAGGAACCCGGTGCCCACGGGAAAGACGCGGCTGCCACTGGGCGGAGCCGGAACGGAGAACGTGCGCTGCACGGATCCGGTGCTGCCGTCCAAGCTGACGACACCGCGCGCGGACGCGGCCAGCACGGTGGCGCCCACCAGCGGAGGCGGCTGTACCTCGGCCTCCCCGGGAGTCACGGTGGGCAGGCCCCTAGTACTGGCTGTCCAGAGCACCGCAGCCCCGGTCGGCGTCATCGTGTAAGTCGTTTCCCCGATCTGAATGAGTTCTGCCGTCGTGGTGGCCAGCTGCGAGACCGGCGCCGAGGGAACCGGCCGCGGGGACAACGGTGTTCGGGACTTGACCGATCCCCGGCCGAGGTCGTAACTCACCAGATCGCCGGTCGACGGATCGAGCGCGAGGGCTGTGCTTTCCGCCGCGAGCGGTATTGAGTCCACGCCGGCCAGGCGCCATTTGACTTGCGTGTTCTTGTCATCGGAACTGGCGTATCGGTCGCGCAGTAGCAGGTGGTCGCCGTCTGCGCACTGCTGTCCGATCAACGCGCCGCCCGAGCCCAGTGCAACTCCGGTCGTGCGACAACCGTCGGGCTGCTCGTACAGCCACCGGTCATATCCGGAGTCCGGATCGATCGCATGCACGGCCTCGGGTGTCGTGATGACCAGTGTGTCAGGTAGCGCGGTGAAGACCGGGTGGCCGTTGTCGACGAGGGTGCGGACGCCGAGCCGCTTGCCTGTTGCGGTGTCGAGCGTTGTCAACTCGTCGCAATTACCGTCCTTGGCGAAGATCGCTAACGTCTTGCCCTGCTGTTGGGTGACCGTGCACACGACGCGGTCGGTCCGGGTATAGGACCACCTGACCGCTCCGGTGAGCGCGTTCCGCCCGATGGCGGCATGAGCCGAGGAGGTGACGACTGTTCCCTGGTAGAACGGCTCGCCGATGGCAGTAGCATCGCTCGACTGCCACGCGACCTTCGGGGTGGGATTGAGCTGACCCTGCGGCACCTGCGGCGCCCCCGACGGCGCGGTGTGCAGCTGCACGTGACTGATCTCGCTCGTCGCCATCACGATGGCGACGACCCCGACGGCGACGGCGACGATGCCGCCGACGATGAGGAAGTACCACCGCCGCTGTCGGCGCATCGCTGTGACGTACTGCGTCAATGGCAATTCGGTCGCGGGCTCCGTCGCCCCCGCGGGCCCCGCCGCAGCCGCGGGCTCCGAAGCACCCGCGGACTGCTGGTCCTCGACGCTCACCGGCCCGATTGTCGTCTACTCCGCTGTGTCCGATGTGGGACGTCCGTCGGGCTGGCCATTCGTAGGCGGCGACCCGGCGGCTTCAGACGGTTGCGGTGCCGGTGCCGCGGGGTTGTCTTGGGACACCTCGACGGGCTGACCGGCACGGGTCCGGCGCCGCACGCGTGTCCGTGTCGGTCGAGCCGGACGCGCTGGCCGCTCCTCGTGTTCCCGGTGGGCGGATCGACGGCGTCTGGCGTCGGGTCCACCGAGATCCTCCACCTGTTCAGCCGATAGGCCCGCTCGGGTGCGATCGGCCCTCGGCAGGACGGAGCCAGCGTCCGCCGGGATGTCGAGTTCGAGGTAGAGGTGTTCGGACGTCGAATAGGTTTCGGCCGGCTCATGGAACGGGAGGCCCAGTGCGTCGCAGACAACCTGCCATCGTGCGACGTCCTCCCAGTCGATCAACGTGATGGCCGTGCCAGAGGCGCCCGCGCGCGCAGTGCGCCCGATCCGGTGAATGTAGATCTTCTCGTCTTCCGGCGCCTGGTAGTTGATGACGTGCGAGACACCGTCCACGTCGAGGCCACGAGCGGCGACATCTGTTGCCACCAGCACATCGACCTTGCCGGATCGAAACGCGCGCAGCGCCTGCTCTCGGGCACCTTGGCCGAGGTCGCCGTGGACGGCGGCCGCGGCAAACCCTCGGGCGAGCAGGTCGTCAGCGACCTTGGCGGCCTGTCGCTTGGTGCGGGTGAAAATCATCGTCAGCCCGCGACCGCGGGCTTGCAGGATGCGAGCGAGCAACTCGGATTTGTCCAGGGCATGCGCCCGGTACGCAAACTGGTCGACGTGTTCGGTGGCCGGCGAGGCGGTGCCTTGTTCGGCGCGGATCTGAACTGGCTGATCCATGAATGTGCGAGCCAGCGCGACGATCGGGCCCGGCATGGTGGCGGAGAACAGCATTGTCTGGCGGCGGGCCGGCAACATCGTCAGCAGCTTCTCGATGTCCGGCAAGAAACCGAGATCGAGCATCTCGTCGGCCTCGTCCAGTACCAGGATGCGGACGGCATCCAAGATCAGGTGTTGCTGCTCGACCAGGTCCAGGAGCCGCCCTGGGGTGCCGACGACGACATCGACCCCTCGATCGAGGGCTTGCGTCTGCGGTTCGTATGCCCGGCCACCGTAAATGGTGGCGACGCGGGCACCGAGGCCGGCGCCGGCCGCAGCGATATCACCGGATACCTGGATCGCCAGTTCTCGGGTCGGGGCGATGACGAGTGCCTGCGGGAGTGCGCCGGCCGGACTCGGCAGCGCAAGCCGGGTGAGCAGCGGTACCCCAAACCCGAGCGTCTTTCCGGTGCCGGTTCGCGCCTGCCCGATCAGATCGGATCCGGCCAGCGCGATGGGGAGCGTCATCTCCTGGATCGCGAAGGTACGCACGATGCCGGCGGCGGCAAGCGCCGCGACGATCTCCGGTCGTACCGCAAAGTCCGCGAACGCCGGACTGTCCTGACGTACTGGAGCCCGCGGAGCCAGTGGTTCGGCGGGCGCGTCGGGGTCACGTTCAGGCGGGGCCGGGCCTTCCGCGGTGCTCTCGTTCATCGGGTCCCTAGAATCCGTTCGGCCGGTGCGCCGGCCGGCTCGGATCTGCCGGCTGCCCGGGTGGCCGAGCTGACATGACTGACATCGATGGATCGGCTCGCGCCGCCGGGCCGAGACGAGACACGGTCAACACGACGTGACCGCCGGCGCGCCGGGGCTACGACGACTTGGACCCAGTCTAACGATGAGTTCGGGATACCCTGCCGCCGTGCCCGACGACACCGCGCTGATCGATCTGCTGGGCGCGCTCGCCTACGGCGAGCTCACGGCCTTCGACCGGCTCGCCGAGGACGCTCGCATGGCTCCAACGCTCTCCGGCCGGGCGGCGCTGTGTGGGATGGCCGCAGTCGAGATCGGCCACTACCGGCTGCTCGCCGACCGGATCATCGACCTCGGAGCCATTCCCGAAGAGGCGATGGCGCCTTTCGTTCCGGCCCTCGACGGCTTCCACGCGATGACGTCACCGTCGACGTGGCTCGAGGGGCTGGTCAAGGCGTATGTCGGCGATGGTCTCGCGGCGGATTTCTATCGGGAGATAGCCGAGTTCGTGGATCCATCTACCCGCGCGCTGATTCTCGAGGTGCTGGCCGACTCCGGCAGCTCAGCCTTTGCAGTCCGCGAGGTACGAGCTGCCATCGCCAGCGAACCAGCGCTCGCGGGCCGACTCTCGTTGTGGGGTCGTCGGCTCGTAGGGGAGGCCATCAGTCAGACCCAGCACGTGCTGGCCGAGCGGGACGCGCTCACGGAGTTGCTCGTCGCCGGCACGGGGGATTTACTCGGGGTCGCGGCGTTAATCTCACGGATCACCGATCGGCATGCCGGCCGAATGCGGGAACTGGGCCTGTCCGGCTAGCCCGCGACGAATCCGACGCGGCGGGCGTCGGCCTGCGCGATCTCGACGTAAGCGACGAGATTTGCCGGAACGATGACCTTCCGACCGCGCTCGTCGGTCAGGCTGAGTGCGCCGTCGACGCTCTTCAGCGCTGTCGTCACCGTCGACTCGACCTCTTCGGGGGTCAGCGCGGTCTCCAGCACGATCTCGCGCGGCGTGTGCAGCACGCCGATCTTGACCTCCACCCGACGACCTCCAGCTGGTCACTCGACGCCAACGTTTCCACGCTAGCCGAGGTCATGTGCCGATCTAGTGGCCGGTGGCTGCGCCGTGAGCGAACGCGCGTTGTCCTACCGACGACGGGGAGGAAATGGCGGCATCTGGTCAGCCGTCGTCCCCGCCTGTATGAAGCGGGAAATTCGAAATGCCCCGCCATTGCAGGGATGCGATCAGACTCACGGCAACGTCGCGGGACACCGGGCGATCATTGTCGAGCCACCACCGCGCGGCCACTTGCGCGGCCCCGGTCAGCGCCACCGACAGGAGTTCCGCCTGCGGCCGGGACAGCCCGGTGTCCGCGGAGACTGTGTCGGACACGGCGCGCATGATCGCTCGATCGGCGCGTTCGACTCGCTCGCGCACCGCGGGCTCGTTGCCGAGATCGGTCTCGAAGATAAGGCGGAAGGCGCCCGGGCCACTGCCAGTCGCCCCGTCGACGAAGTCGAAGTAGGCGGCGAGGACTCCGTGCACCCGCTCCTGGTTGTCGTCAGTGGCGGCCAGCGCATTCTTAATCGTTGCGACCAGCGCGTCGGTATGAGCGTCGATCAACGCCAGGTACAGCTCGAGCTTGCCGGGGAAATGCTGATACAACACGGGTTTCGACACGCCGGCGCGTTCGGCGATGTCGTCCATGGCGGCGCCGTGGTAGCCCTGGGCGACGAAGACCTCTTGGGCGGCTGCGAGCAACTGTCTACGCCGCGCGACGCGCGGCAGCCGGCCTCCGCGGCCGGCATCGACAGCTGTCGTCATCCCGACGGTCCTCCGCTGGTCGTGCCACTTCCTTCGTCTGAAGCCTACTCATCGGTAACGTCCCGCTTCGGGAGCACGCTACGGGCGGTGTCGTCGAGGGTCGGCGCGAACAGATCGCCGTCGTCCTCGATACGAAGTAACACGTCGCCGGCCGTGAAGGACAACGGAGGTCCAGCCTCGACTTCCTCCCAACTGAGCGGCGTCGACACTGTCGGGCGTTCGCGCGCTCGCAGCGAGTACGGCGATACTGTCGTCTTGGCCGGGTGGTTCTGGCTCCAATCGACAAACACCTTGCGGGCGCGCAGGTTCTTCGCCATCCGAGAGACGACAAGCTTTGGGTGCGCGTGCTCCAACGTGCGGGCCACGGCCTGTGCATAGGTAGATGTCCGTTCGGGGTCGCGGACCGACACCGCGGCGCTAACTTGCATGCCCTTGTTGCCCGAGGTCTTCGCGACTGGATCCAGGCCGTCGGATGTGAGAATGTCTCGGAGCAACAGGGCAACCTCGCAGCATTGGGTGATGTCCGCCGGCGGTCCCGGGTCGAGGTCGAACACGATGATGTCCGTGCGCGGCGCCTTTCCCCGCTTGGGCAGGCGCCACTGCGGCACGTGGAGTTCGATCGCGGCTAAGTTGGCCAGCCACACCAGGGTGGCTAACTCCTCGACGACTATGAAGTCGATGCGCTCGCGGTCCATGGTCGAACCTGGCACCGGAAGCGATTCGGTGCGCACCCAGTCCGGAGTGCCACGTGCGGCGTTCTTCTCGAAGAAGAAAGGCTTGTCCACCCCGTTGGGATATCGTTTGATCGTCAACGGGCGGTCCGTGAGATGCGGCAAAAGCACTGGCGCGATCCTGGTGTAGTAATCGATGAGCTCGCCCTTGGTGAAGCCGGTCACGGGGTAGAGCACCTTGTCGAGATTCGACAGGGATAACTGGCGATTCTCGATTTTTACCGAAACCCGTTCAGCCATCGCGGTGCACCTCCGTTGGTCGTTTGTCCGGTCGCAGACCGGAGAACACGGGCTGCCGCAACCGGCCGTCGGGCGCCCATTCGGTATAGCTGACCGCAACGACGACGGTCGGCTCAACCCAGGTGACGATCCGCCCTGGCGACGCCTCGGGCAGTGTCGCGAGCCGGCAGCCGGCGGCGCGAACCAGGGTGTTGCGGAGCTGGCTGGCCGTTCGTTGGGTCAGACCGCTGCCGACCTTGCCGGCGAATGCCAGCTCGGTACCGTCGTAGTAGCCAACAAGCAGCGAGCTGAGCGTTTCGGGGCGGTCGCGATCGGCCTCCCAGCCGACGACGACGAACTCGTCGCGGAGCAGGAAACGGATCTTCAGCCAGTCGGATCCGCGAGTCCCAGCTCGGTACTTGCTCGCGTCGCGCTTGGCCACCACTCCTTCCAGACCGTGCTCCCTCGCAGCCGCTTCGGTGGCGGGACCGTCATCGAACAGCGGGCTCAGCGTCCAGTTCGGGTGGTCGTCCACCATTCGCTCGAGCGTCGCCCGTCGTTCCGACAACGGGCGCTCGACGAGGTTGACGCCATAGAGCCGTAGTAGGTCAAAGGCGATGAAGGTCACCGGGGTCGTCGCCGCCAGCCGGATCGCCTGAGCTCGGACCCGGACATGCATGCGGGTCTGCAAGAGGCCGAACGACGGTCGGCCGCTATCGAAGGCGACGATCTCGCCGTCAACGAGGGCATCGTCGATCCCGGCCCCAAGGCTGGCCAGCTCCGGGTAGGCGATCGTGACCTCGTTGCCCCGGCGGCTGCGGATGCGCACGACACCTGCATCGACCTCGATGAGCGCCCGAACGCCGTCCCATTTGAACTCGTAGCGCCATCCTGACCCGCTCGGCAAGGCCTCGACCGGCGTCGCGAGCATGGGTTCCACAGGGCCAATCCTGCCCTGTTCGCACCTAATGAGCGGCAAATTGCGCCGAAACAGGCGATGATGAGGGTCCGTGGCCGCGTTGACAGGACGGTGAGGCAATGCGAGCGATCTGGAAGGGCGCGGTTTCCTTCGGCCTGGTGAGCATCGGGGTCAAGATGTACAGCGCCACCGAGGAGCGTGACATCAGCTTCCATCAAGTGCGGCGCAGTGACGGGTCTCGCATTCGGTACCGGCGAGTAGCCGAGGCCGATGGTGAGGAAGTCGCCTACGGCGATATCGCAAAAGGCTATTCGCTGCCCAGCGGAGACACGATCGTCCTCACGGACGAGGATCTCGCCGACCTCCCCTTGCCCTCCACGCGGGTTGTCGACGTCTTGCAATTCGTACCCGCAGAGCAGGTGGACCCGATCTACTTCGCGCGAAGCTACTACCTGGAACCGGAAAACCCGGCGGTCAAGCCATATCTGCTGTTGCGCGAGGCGCTCGACGAAAGCGGCATGTACGGATTGGTCAAGGTGGCAATCCGAAACCGGGAGCAGCTAGCGACGCTGCGGGTGCGCGACGGTGTGATCGTGCTGGAGACGATGATCTGGCCGGACGAGGTGCGGGAAGCCGCGTTTCCCTTCCTGGACGAGAATGTCGACCTGCGACCGCAAGAGCGCGCGATGGCGGAGTCCCTTGTCGCGAGCATGGCGGGCGATTTCGATCCCGATGCCTACAGCGACGATTACCGGGAAGCACTGCAGCAAGTGATCGACGCCAAGATCGAAGGGCGTGAGGTGGTCGAGACACCTCAGGCCGAGCCCACGGCCGGAAATGTCGTCGATCTGATGGCGGCGCTGCGCGCCTCGGTCGAGGCCGCCAAGCGCAGTCGCGGCGAGACTGCGACAACGCCGGCGAAGACGGAGCCCGCGAAGACCAATACGGCCAAAGCATCCGCTAAGACCGCACCCGCGAAGAAAGCGTCGGCCAAAAAGGCGCCGGCAAGCAAAACTGCGGCCAAGAAGGCACCAGCCAAGAAGGTCGCAGCCAAGGCGACCTCGGCGAAGTCAGGCACCTCAGCTCGCAAGGCGACGGCTCGGCGCCGCTCGGCGTAGAGCCTGAGCCTGCGCAGGCCGGCAGTTCCTATTGGCGCAGGCTCTTGACCGGGCCGATCCCACTTCCGTTGGCCGGGTCTGGGTCGCCGCTGGATCACCGGTGATCTGCGATGCCGGCGTCGGGCTCAGTGCTCACTGCCGAAGTCGCCGTAGAGTCGGGTGTCATGCTCGGTCCGAACCGTGCGTCGAGAGTTCGCCTCACCGAGGCACCGGTGCGGACCGCCCGGTTGGCCGATACCCCATTGACAGCCCACGATCGGATCCTTCCGCCGTGGCCCGGCGCGTCGGTTTCGGTGGGCCGATACGAGCTGTTCGTACGGGCGACTCCGGGCGGCCCTGATGCCGAGCCGGCCCTCTACGTCCACGGCCTGGGAGGGTCGTCGACGAACTGGACCGATCTGGCCGGGTTGCTGTCGCCACGGCTCGCCGGTGTGGCACTGGACTTACCCGGCTTCGGCCGGTCGTTCCCACCACCGGACGACGACTATTCACTGCGCTCACACGTTGGGGCGGTGACCGAGTACTTGGAGCATCTCGGGCGCGGCCCAGTACACCTGTTTGGCAACTCCATGGGTGGCGCCATCGCCATCGTCGTCGCTGCAAGCCGGCCGGACCTGGTGCGGACCCTGACGCTCGTTTCCCCCGCGGTGCCGGATCTTCGGCCGCGGATGCGGCGTCAGGATCCGGTGTTGTCGCTCATGATGCTTCCCGGCCTGGGCCCCGCAGTACTCCGGCGGCTCGAGCAGGCGAGCCCCGAGACCCGAGTGCGCCGGATGCTTCGGCTATGTCTCGCTGACCCGACGTCCGTGCCGCCTGAACGCCTGGCCGAAGCGGTAGCCGAGATCCGTTACCGCGCTCGGTTGGGGTGGGCGAGCGACGCTCTCGTACGGTCCTTGCGAGGACTCGTGGCGTCCTATCTCGCTCCGGGAGCCAGCCGCATGTGGGCGCGTATGGGCACGATCAAGGCGCCGACGCTCGTGATCTGGGGTGATCGCGATCGGTTGGTGAACGTCAGTCGCGCCGCACGCACGGCGACGGTCATTCCGGGCGCGCGGCTGCTAGTGATCCGCGATGTGGGACACGTCGCCCAGATGGAACAGCCACGGACGGTCGCTCGCGCGGTGCTGGCCCTTCTCGACGACGCACCTGACGCGCTCGGCACCCGGCCGTGACATCGCGGCGCGCCCGCGGACACGATAACGCCAGGCTCGACCGGTTGTGGGAGGCTTTGTCGGTGCCGGAATCGACCCGATCACGCCTGGCGACCATGCCACGCGACGATTGGGCGGACGTAGCCGGTGCCGATCGTGGTACCCCGAATCCCCCCAGTTCCTACGATGCCGGCCCGCCCGGCCGCCGCTCGCCGGGTCGCCTGCGCGCTTTCGTCCGCGACTACGGGTGGCGCGCCTACGCACTACCGCTGCTGGTTGTCATCACGATCGTCGCCCTCATGAGGATGAGTGAGCCGGGCGGGCCGCCCCACCCCGCCGCGTCATCTGTCGGCTCCGGGCAAACACTCGCGGCAAAACCGCCAGCGGCACCGACCGACACCCCGCTCATGCCGGATAAGGCTGGCTCAGCCGGGCAACACGAAGTACTCGCCTCCGACGCCCTACCTCCGGGTGCGCCTTACGCCAAGCAGGGCAAAGGCACCTTCCACGTGGTCCCCGGCACGGGCCCGGTCGTCGGGCACGGCACCCTGCACCGCTACACGATCGACATCGAGGACGGCGTGACCGGTGTCAATCCAGCCACCTTCGCGGCGACCGTGCAGGCCGCGTTGAACAACCCGCATGGTTGGACCGGAAACGGCAGCGGGGTGGCACTGCAGCGTGTCGACGGCGGTGCAGCGGACTTTCACATCACGCTGACCTCGGCCATGACCGTGCGGGCTCTGTGCGGGTACGAGCTGAAGATCGAAACATCCTGCTATGCGCCGACCCATGACCAGCGAGTCGTGCTGAACGTCGCCCGCTGGATTCGCGGCGATATGGCCTATCTCGGCGATATCGCCGTTTATCACCTGTACATGGTCAACCACGAGTCCGGGCATGCCCTTGGACACAGTCACGCTCACGCTTGCCTCAAGAACGGGCTCGCGCCGGTGATGATGCAGCAGACCATCAGCCTCAAAGCGGCCAACGGCAAGACCTGTCAGGCCAATCCGTGGCCCTACCCGCCGGGCGCCTCGGATGCCCCTGGCGTCGAGCAAGCAGGCACCTGATAGTCCGCGCTCTGCGGTCGCCAGACCGGAATGACGCTGGGATGATCGGGGTTGTTCAAAGGTTGAATACCCGCCGAAAGGAACCGCCCGTCGTGTCGCTTCCAGCGCTCGTGGAGCCGGCCGAGTCCCTCTCCGTGGACGAGGTTCGCCGATACAGCCGTCACTTGATCATTCCAGACGTTGCCATGGCCGGGCAGAAGCGGCTCAAGAACGCGAAGGTGCTATGCGTCGGCGCCGGCGGCCTCGGGTCGCCCGCGCTCATGTACCTCGCCGCGGCCGGCGTGGGCACTCTGGGCATCGTCGAATTCGACGTGGTCGACGAGTCGAACCTGCAGCGTCAGATCATCCACGGTCAAAGTGACATCGGCCGATCGAAAGCTGCGTCGGCTCGGGATTCGGTGCGGGAGATCAACCCGTTCGTCACCGTGAATCTCCACGAAGAGCGGCTGGACTCCTCGAACGCGATGGACCTGTTTGCTCAGTACGACCTCATCGTCGACGGCACCGACAACTTCGCGACGCGGTACTTGGTCAACGACGCCTGCGTCCTGTTGCACAAGCCGTATGTGTGGGGGTCGATCTACCGCTTCGACGGCCAAGCGTCGGTGTTCTGGGCCGATCAAGGCCCGTGCTACCGATGCCTGTACCCCGAGCCGCCGCCACCCGGCATGGTGCCTTCGTGCGCTGAGGGTGGTGTCCTGGGTGTGCTGTGCGCGTCGATCGGTTCCATTCAGGTCAACGAGGCAATCAAGTTGATCACCGGAATCGGTCAGCCGCTCGTCGGCTCGCTCATGGTGTATGACGCGCTGGAGACGGAGTACCGCAAGATCACCGTGCGTAAGGATCCGAACTGCGCGGTATGCGGGGAACACCCGACGGTGACCGAACTCATCGACTACGAGGAATTCTGCGGCGTCGTGAGTGAGGAGGCGCAGCAGGCCGCCATCGGTTCCACCATCACCGCGTCGGAGTTGAGGGACCTCATCGACGCCGACAAGCCGATCTTCCTTGTGGATGTTCGTGAGCCGGCGGAGTGGGAGATCGTGCGGATTCCGGGCGCGACGCTCGTCCCCAAGGACGAGATCCTGCGTGGCGACGCACTCGCCATGCTGCCGCAGGACAAACAGATCGTCATGTATTGCAAGACTGGCGTGCGCTCGGCCGAGACGTTGGCAGCAGTGAAGGCGGCCGGCTTCCGAGATGCGGTGCACGTGCAGGGCGGTGTCACCGCCTGGGTGAATCAGATCGATCCCAGCCTGCCCTCGTACTGATAGGGGCTACCGGCGCAGCACTTCGGAGGGTATGACTGCGAAATGGCTGATCCTGTCGCGTTGATGTTGCAAGGCCTGCGTGAGTTCGGCGACCGGCTCGATCGGGTCGGGAACGATCAGTGGAACGGGTCAACGCCGTGCACGGAGTGGAGCGTGGTGACGCTCGCCGATCATGTGATCGACGAGAGCCTCTGGGTGGCGCCGTTGCTGGGTGGTCATGGGCTCGAGGCGGCGAACGAGATCGTCGAAGGCGCCAAGACGAGCGCCAGCGGCGATCGGGTCTCCCTGTGGAGAACAGCTTCCACGAACGCAGCCACGGCCTGGACTGAGCCGGGGGCGATGGACCGGATGGTCGCGCTGTCCCGGGGCCCGACTCCGGTGCCTGCGTACCTCGACGAGATGTTGGTCGATGTCACCGTCCACTCATGGGATCTGGGCACAGCAGTCGGCGTACTGGATCCGCTTCCCGAAGATCAGGTGGTCTACGTCCTCGGGATCGTGAAGGGGTACGGTGACCTCGCCGCGACCGGCGCGTTCGGCCCAGCGGTACCGGTCGGCGAGGGTGCGAGCTCCGAGGCCCAGCTGGTCGCGCTCACCGGACGGCACCCGCGCTGAGCGACCCGGCACCACCGGATTCGCTCGCTCAGCGCATCCTGAACTGCGTCGAGTCGATCCCGGCCGGTCGAGTCATGACTTACGGCGATGTCGCCGAATACGTCGGGACTCGCGCGCCGCGGCAGGTGGGTCGGGTGCTCTCGTTCGACGGCGGAACTGTGCCTTGGCACCGGGTCGTCCGCGCGGACGGCCGCTGCGCCGATCGCCTGTATGCCGAACAGCGCCAGCGGCTGCTCAGCGAGGGCGTGCGTTTCGTGGGCGACCGAATCGACCTCGCGCGCTACCGATGGGACGGGCGGTAACCCGTACCTAGCCCAAATGTTCTGTTCTTGATCACTCCGCAGGCGGGTGCGAAAACTGTCGTGGCGACATGCTGGGATGTCGGCGTGGACGTCCCCCGCTACCGGCTGGTCCGGTCGCCGCCTGCGCTGCCGCGGCGGCCACCCGAGCTGGACGCGGGCCAGCGTCTCGTTGTCGAGCACCGGGGTGGTCCGCTGCTCGTGCTCGCGGGACCGGGAACGGGCAAGACGACCACGCTGGTCGAGGCTGCCGCCGCGCGGGTTCGAGCCGGGATACCCGTCGAGCAGTTGCTGATGTTGACGTTCAGCCGGCGGGCCGCGGCCGAGCTGCGAGCCCGGGTCACCGCGCGGCTCGGCCGCACCGTCCGGGAGCCGATCGCTCGCACATTCCATTCCTACGCCTTCGGAATACTCCGGATGGCCGCAGTGGATGGAGGGGCACCCCCGCCACGGTTGCTGTCCGGCCCCGAGCAGGACCTCGTGCTGCGCGAGCTGATCGACGGTGACCTGGAACGCGGCAGCCACTCCTGGCCGGTGGAGCTCCGGCCAGCGTTGCGGACCCGCGGCTTCGCCGCGGAGTTGCGTGACCTCCTGCTCCGTGCGGTCGAGCGGGGGCTGACCGGACCACAGCTGGCCGAACTCGGTCGCCGGCAGCGTCGTCCGGACTGGGTGGCCGCCGGATCGTTCCTGCAGCAGTACCTGGACGTGACCGCGCTCGCTCGTCCCGGGGCGTGGGATCCAGCTGAGCTCATTCAGGCGGCTGTCGATGTCTTGCGTACGGATCCGACGTTGCTGTCGCATGAGCGCCGCCGGCGTCGGCGGATCTTCGTCGACGAATACCAGGACACCGATCCCGCGCAGACCGACCTGCTTGGTCTGGTTGCGGAGGGTGCCGACGAAATCGTCGTCGTCGGCGATCCGGACCAGTCCATCTATGCCTTCCGCGGCGCGGACGCGTCTGCGGTGCGCGAGATGCCGGCCCGATTCGGCGGTGAGCGTGACGTGCCCGTGGTGATGCTGCCGACATCCCGCCGCTCCGGATCAGCCCTGCTGGCCGCCACCCGCCGTATCGCGGCCCGGCTTCCGGGCCCGGCCCGGCAACGGGCGATTTCCGCCGGGCCCGGGTTACCACCCGGCGCAGTGTTGGTCGCCGTGCTCCGCACCGCCGCCGAAGAGGCCGCCTATGTGGCCGAGGCGCTGCGGCGCGCGCACCTCGAGGATGGCCTGGCATGGTCACGGATGGCCGTGCTGGTGCGCTCCACCCGAACGACCCTGGCCGTGCTCCGCCGGGCCATGATCGCCGCCGGGGTGCCGGTGGCGGTGGCTGGCCCCGACGTACCACTTGCCGAGCAGCCGGCCGTCGCCCACCTGCTGGCCGCTTTCCATGCCGTACTGCACCCGGACGACCTGCACGATGACGCCGCGGAGGCTCTGCTACTCGGCCCCATCGGCGGTGCGGACGCCCTGCAGCTGCGGCGGCTCCGAGACGAGCTGCACCGGCTGGCGCGAGCCGGCCGGCAGCCTAACGACGACGTGGTCGCCGGTGCCGTATGGGATCTGTCGGGCGCGACCGTCCTGGCCGAGCACGTCCGCAGGCCGGTGCAACGATTGGCGAGGGTCCTGGCGGCGGCCCGCGTCGCGATGGATGCGGGAGGCAGTGCCGAGGATGTGCTCTGGGCACTGTGGGACGCGAGCGGGTTGGCCTGGCGTTGGGATGCGGACAGTCGCGGTGGTGGTTCGACGGGCGCAGCCGCTGACCGAGACCTGGATGCCGTGGTGGACTTGTTCGACGCCGCGGCGAGGTTCACGGATCGGCTACCCGCCGCCTCAGCGCGGGACTTCTACGAACACCTGATGGCGCAGCAGGTTCCCGGCGAGTGGTCCAGTCCAGCGAGTGGCCGTCCTGAGGCGGTGCGCGTACTAACCGCGCACTCCAGCAAGGGCCTGGAATGGGATTTGGTGTGTGTCGCCGGAGTGCAGGAGGGCAGCTGGCCGGACCTGCGCCGCCGGGGCTCGTTGCTCGGTTCGGATGTGCTCGTGGATGTCCTCGCCGGCCGGGACGCGGCCGGCGTGTCGACCGTCGCCCCCCAACTGGCCGAGGAACGGCGACTGTTCTACGTAGCGGTCACTCGGGCGCGTCGCCGCCTGTTGGTGACCGCCGTGTCGGGGGAGGAGGAGCAGCCCTCGCGATTCCTCGACGAGCTGGATCCGCTGGACGGGCCGCGTCCGCTCGCCACCTCGGGTCGGGGCATGCATCTACCCGGCCTCGTCGCTGAGTTGCGCGCGGCCGTGTGCGACCACACGCTCGAGGCAGCGGAGCGCGCCGACGCCGCGGCGGAGTTGGCACGATTGGCCGCAGCCGGTGTGGCGGGTGCGCACCCAGACGACTGGTGGGGGCTGGCCGCCCTGTCGGACGAGGGGCCGGTCGCTGACCCGGCCGCTCCGGTTCCGATCAGCCCGTCGCGCATCGAGTCCTTCCTGCGGTGCGAGTTGCGGGCGCTGCTCGAGCAGCTTGGCGCCCGCGAGGGTGATCAGATCCGGGAGACGTTAGGGACATTGATCCACGAGGTCTCGGCGGCGGCGACCGACGACGCCGACCTTGCCGAGCTCGAGGCCTTGCTTGACGCCCGCTGGTCCCGGCTGGACTTCGGTGCGCGATGGCTCGCTGAGCATCAGCGGCTGCGGGCGAGAACGATGCTGGCGAAACTTGTCGCGTGGCTGCGTGACACCCGAGCGGACCTCAGCATGATTGCGGTGGAACGGGACTTCGACGTCGTGGTCGGTGACGCGCGGCTACGTGGCCGGGTGGACCGGCTGGAACGTGATCGAGCCGGCCGGCCCGTCGTCGTCGACCTGAAGACCGGAAAGTCCAAGCCGACCGCCGAGGAACTCGCCGTTCATCCACAACTTGGCGCCTATCAGCTCGCGGTTTCGCATCGTGGCTTCGCGGGCGTGGCCGCTGGCGAGGAGACAGGCGGTGCTCGGCTGGTACAGCTCGGCCGCGACGTCAAGAACTACGAGGACCAGCAGCAATCCCCGCTCGGGGAGCACGACGATCCGCTGTGGATCGCCCGGCAGGTCGCATACGTCGCGGGCGCCATGCGTGGGGGGCGGTTCCGCGCGATAGAGAACTCTTACTGCGGCAAGTGCGACGTGAAGACGAGCTGTCCGTTGATGGACGAAGGCCGACCGGTGACCCGATGACCATCTCGGCTCGCCGGTTGGCCCAGCTGTTCGGTTCGCCGGCTCCTACCGATGAGCAGGTGGCGGTGATCGAGGCGCCGCTGGCGCCGTGCGTCGTCATCGCCGGGGCCGGGTCCGGCAAGACCGAGACCATGGCCGCGCGGGTGGTCTGGTTGATTGCCAACCGGATGGTGGCGCCGGACCAGGTGTTGGGGCTCACGTTCACGCGAAAGGCGGCGGCTGAGCTGGCCGGACGCGTCCGCCACCGACTTGCCCAGTGGCGGGCGGTCGTCGAGCAAACGGCCCACGATGACACCGGCTATCTGGCCCAGCTGCTGGCCGGCGAGCCGACGGTGTTGACGTACTCGGCGTACGCCGGGCGGCTGGTCGGCGAACATGCGCTGCGGCTGGGCCGAGAGCCGAGTCCTCGGCTGCTGTCGCAAGCGGTGCGGTGGCAGCTCGCGGATTCGGTCGTGCGCCGTTACGGTGGCGAGCTGCCCGTCGACATCGGGGCGCTGGCGTCCGTGACTCAGTACGTCTTGGGCCTCGCGGATCAGCTGGCCGATCACCTCGTTGCTCCCGACGAGGTCGTCGGGTTCGCTTCCACGGCGCTGGCCGACTGGGACCGCTTGCCGTCGGGATCCGCTCGGTCGGCCACGCCGAAGGCGACCGGCGGGTACGTCAAGGCTCAGCGCGATCGCCTGGCGCTCCTCCCGTTGGTGCGTGCATTCGACAGCGCCAAGCATGAGCTCGGCGGCGTTGACTACGGCGACCAGATGGCATTGGCGGCAGTGCTCGCGGAGGTACCTGACGTCGCGATCGCGGAGCGTTCGCGGTACTCGGCGGTGCTGCTCGACGAGTATCAGGACACCGGGCACGCTCAGGTCACGTTGCTGGCGGGTCTGTTCGGCCGGGGGCATCCGGTCACGGCGGTCGGCGATCCGCACCAGTCCATCTACGGTTGGCGGGGAGCCGCCGCCGGAAACATCGGCCGATTCGCGTCGATGTTCCCGCACGCCGACGGATCGGCGGCGATCGAATTCCCGCTGGCCACCAGCTGGCGCAACGACGAGCGAATCCTGGCCGCAGCCAACGTCATCGCACGCGGGGTCACGGCCACCGAGCGCGCTGGAGTCAGGCTGCGGGCCCGTCCCAGCGCCCACCCGGGCCGGATTCTCGCGACGATGACGCCGACTGTCGAGGACGAGGCGGCCTGGCTTGCCCGACGGCTGGGCGATGAGTGGCGGACGCGGCCGACTGGTGGTCGAACAGCGGCCGTCCTGGTTCGCCGACGAGCCCAGATACCGCTCTTACGCGAGGCGTTGCTAGATGCCGGGTTGCCGGTCGAGGTGGTCGGCCTGGGCGGGCTGCTCACGACTGCGGAGGTCGCAGACGTGGTGGCGACACTGCGCGTTTTGGCCGACCACCGATCCGGGTCAGCACTGGCCCGGTTGTTGACGGGCGCCCGCTGGCGAATCGGTGCGTCCGACCTGGCCGCGCTGTCCCGGCGCGGCCGCCGGCTGGCCCGAGGGCGAGCGGCCGTTGCCGCCGAGACCTCTCCCGCAGCGGAGTTCTCCGCCAGTCCGGCTCAGGTTTCCGCCAGCGACGCCGCGGATCAGGGAAGTCTGGTCGAGGCATTGGACGATCTCGGCCCGGCCACCGACTACTCGCCGGACGGATACCGCCGGTTGGCCGCGCTCTCGGCCGAGATGCGAGGCCTGCGTCGACGGCTCGGTGGCCCGCTGCCGGAACTGGTCGCCGAGGTGGAGCACGTCACCGGCGTCGGCGTCGAGGTAGCGGCCCGCGCCGACCGGGCGCGGGTGGGACGAGCCCACCTCGACCGGTTCCTCGACGAGGCCGCTCGGTTCGCGGCAGACGCCGACGAGGCGACGCTCGGTGCTTTCCTGGCCTTCGTGGACGCCGCTGAGGTCGAGGAGAACGGTCTGGAGGCCGGTGAGGCCGTGGTCGCCGCTGAGCGGATACAGGTGCTGACCGTGCACGGGGCGAAGGGACTGGAGTGGGATCTGGTCGCGGTGCCAGGGCTGGTGGAGACGGTGTTTCCGGCCGAGCCTCGGGCCGTCGACTGGGCCCGCGCACGCCACTTGCTGCCAACGCCGCTGCGAGGCGACCGAGCTGACCTGCCGGCGCTTGACGTGACCGCCGCCGACCGGGCCCAGTTTGCCGATCACCTGGACCAGCACGCCACGCTGGTGCGGGAGCGACATCGCACCGAGGAACGGCGGCTGGCCTATGTCGCAGTCACTCGGGCCCGCTCGATGCTGCTCGCCTCCGGATACGCGTGGGATAACGCCAAGGCGCCGCGCCGGCCCTCGGCATTCCTCGTCGAGATTCGCGATCTGGCTGAGGTCGACGAATGGTTCGTACCGCCGGAAGGAGCGGTCAACCCACGCCTGACCTCCGCGCGGGAGGCGGTATGGCCCGTTGACCCCCTTGGCGATCGGCGTGCAGACGTGGAAGCCGGCGCGGAGCTGGTTCGAGCAGCCATGCGGAAGGGTCCGCGAACCTCCAAGGCGGCCGCCCGGCGGACGGAGATGCTGCCTGGGCTGGTGGGCGATCGGCAGGATCGGGCCGCCGGGTGGCGCCGTGACGTGGACCTGCTGCTCGCTGAGTACGCGGCGATGTCGGCGACGGCGAGCATCGATGTCGTGTTACCGGCCCACCTCTCCGTGTCGCAGCTCGTTGCTCTCCGCCGCGACCCCGACGAGTTGGCTCGGCGGCTGCGCCGCCCGCTGCCGGCCAAGCCGGCCCCGCTCGCTCGTCGTGGTACGGCCTTCCACGCGTGGCTCGAGCGGCGATGGTCGGCGCAGGCGTTGCTTGACGTCGACGAGTTGCCCGGCGCAGCCGACGAGAGCGCCGACGATGCCGACTTCGCGGAGTTACGGCGCGCCTTCGAGGCGAGTCCGTGGGCGGAGAAGACGCCGTACGAGGTCGAGGTGCCGTTCGACATGACCATCGGACCGGTCGTGGTGCGGGGGCGTATGGACGCGGTGTTTGCCGATGCCGACGGCGGCTGGACCGTGGTCGATTGGAAGACCGGCACCCGGCCCGCGGGCGCCGACGCCGTCGCGGCGGCAGTGCAGCTCGCCGCCTACCGGCTCGCCTGGGCTCGTTTGCAGGGCATCGGGGACGCGCGCGTTGGTGAGGTGCGGGCTGCGTTCCACTACGTTCGTTCCGGCCAGACCATCGCCCCGGCGGACCTGCTGGACGCCGACGGGATGCGGGAGTTGATCAGCGGCGAGGCAGCCGGCGCATCTGCTCGCCGACAGCCTGATCGGCCGGCGTCCCAGCCTGTAGCGCCGTGACGACGCCCTCGGCGTCCGCAGCCGAGCGATTCTGGCTGAGCTTCCACTTGGCCTCGACGCGCGTGATCGCGATCTCCAAGCCCACGATCGCCCGGAGCTGGCCGGAAATGTAAGACCCCGGAGCGTCATCCACCGACCACCGCGGCGTGTTGCCGGATTCGTGCTTTTCGGTCAGCCGCCGAACCAGGGCCGAAAGCCAGGCGACGTCGTCGTGCACGATCAGGTTGCCGTACACGTGCGCCGTGATGTAGTTCCAGGTGGGGACCACCCGGCCGTGCTCGGCGGTACTCGCATACCAGGTCGGGCTCACATAGGCGTCCGGCCCGCGCACGATCACCAGCGCCTCTCCGATGGCCGGGCGACGCCACTGATCGTTGTTACGCGCGACATGACCGAGCAGCGCGCCGCGCCGGCCCCGGTCCGGATCGTGGATGAATGGCAACAGCGTCGCCAGCAGCCCGCTATCGGTCGCCGTGATCAGATCAGCGGCGCCGTGCTGGGCGAGCAACTCGGCGACCGCGGCGTCGCCGGGCGCGGCGAAGTGGTCCGGGACGTACACCCGGTCAGTATCCGGCCGCCGGATGATGCAACGCGATTCCCGTTCTCGGATCGAAAACGTGCGCCCGGGTGGCGTCGATCTCCAGCTGAACGCTGGCGCCCACCTGGGGTGATTCCCGGCCCGGGACACGAGTGCGGACCCGGGCCTGTGCCCCCTCTGCGGTCCTGGGCTCGCCTGGTCGAATGGCGGCCGGCACGGCGAGCTCGACGGTCACGACCGCGTACGGCCCCGTGTAGTCGACGCCCCGGACGATGCCCGGTAGCGCCACCCGGCCCGGGTCCGCGTCCCGGCCGGCCTCGATCATGTCTTCCTCACGGAATCCAAGTAGGACATCGCGACCGACGCAGGCGAGCAGTTCTGGGGGGACCGGCCCCCACAGCGGCAGGGTGCGGGCTCCCACCTGGAAACCCGCCTGCCCGCCGGACTCGACCAGCTTGGCCGGGAGCAGACCGATAGGGGACCCGCCGATGAAATCGGCCACAAACACGTCGGCCGGCCGCGCGTAAAGCTCGTGGGCCGTTCCGATCTGGGCGACGGATCCCGGGCGCAGCACCGCGATCCGGTCGGCGATGGCAAGCGCTTCCGATTGGTCATGAGTGACGTAGATAGTCGTCACGCCCAGCCGGCGAACGGTGTCCGCGATCTGCCTACGCATCCTTATGCGTTCGACGGTGTCGTGGTGCGAGAGTGGCTCGTCGAGCAGAAACACTGACGGTTTCCGGACCAACGCCCGACCTATGGCGGCCTGCCCGTTTTCGCCGGCCGATAGGGTCGCCGGTTTGCGCCCGAGCAACCGGGTCAGCCGCAGCCCGCGTGCCTGCTCCTCGACGCGGTGCGCGACCTCGTCTTTCGGGGTATGACGCACCGCGAGGCCGAAGCCCATATTGTCCGCGACGGTCAGGAACGGAAGCAGCCGGTTGTACTCGAACACCATCGCGACGTCACGCTGCTCCGCCGGCAGTCCGTTGACCCGCTGGCCGTCGATCAGCACCTCACCGGCGTCTACTCGCGTCATTCCGGCAATGACTCGCAATAGTGTCGATTTCCCGCTTCCCGACGGGCCGACGACCACGAACAATTCGCCGGGATTGGCGAGGAGAGTGACGTCGTCGAGTACGGCAGGGCCGCCCTCATAGCGTGCGGTGACCCGCTCGAGTCCCGTTGGTCCCATGTGCTGCCCGTCCCGGTGAGTGCTGGCTGACTCTTCCTCAACGTGTCGCTGCCGTGGCGTGTTCCAGGGAGGGAGCAAGCGATACGAGAGCGGCGGTCCCGCGTGCCCCGGGACCGCCGCCGGTTCGTGGTCTCTAAACCTGCGCCAGCAGTCGCTCGGGCGGGTCGTGCGGATCCGGGGACGGGCCGACATCGTCGGCCGGCTCCACGGACACCCGTGGGGTGATGCGGTCGAGCCATCGAGGGAACGCCCAGTTGGCGCGACCGAAATGTGCATCAGCGACGGCACCAGAATGGTGCGCAGGATGAATGCGTCGATGAGCACCGCGCCGGCCAAGCCAACTCCGAACAATTTGACCGCACGGTTCGGGTCGAGTACGAAGCCGAGGAACACCGCGATCATGATCGCTGCGGCCGCGGTGATGATGCCACCGGTCGCGGCCTGGCCGACCTTGACCGCCCGCCGGTTGTCGTGAGTGTGCACCCACTCCTCGTGCATCCGGCTGACCAGGAACACCTGGTAGTCCATGGAGAGGCCGACGATGATCGCGAAGGCCATGACCGGGGCCCAGGCCTCGATCGGGCCGCCCTTGCCCATGCCGAGTGCCTCGGCGAACCAGCCCCACTGAAAGATCGCGACGACGATCCCGAACGAGGCGCCCGCCGCCAGCAGGTTCATCGCTGCGGCGGCAAGCGGCACGAGCATGCCGCGGAAGGCGATCAGCAGCAGCAGGAATGACAACCCGACGACGGCGACGATGAACAGCGGCAGCTTCGAGCTCAGCACATCCGTGAAGTCCACCTGGGTCGCGGTCATCCCGAACACGTAGACGCGATCGCCAGTTCCGTTGTAAAGCGGGGGCAGCACATCGTTGCGCAGCTCGTTGACCAGCTGGGTGGTCTTCTCATCTTGCGGCGCGGTGAGCGACTTGAACGAGACCAGCGACAGCTGCGGGCTTAACCCTTCCGTCGGAACGAAGACGCTGTGCGTCTCGACGTTCGGGACGCGAGCTAGCGCCGTGCCTACGGTCCGTGCCGGGACTCCCTGCGTATCCGCTGCGGCGACGACCGATCCGTCGCCCACGGCGCTCATCGGAATGCGGCGACCACCCGTGCTGCTCGCGCGACCTCGTCCGGGCCGGCGAGGTCGGGCAGCGCTAGGAACACCATGCGTACTCCGCGCGCGGCGAGATCCCGGTAGCGGGTGACATGGTCGGGGATCGTCGCGGCGTGATGGCGCTGCGCATAGTCGGCGGCCGAGCGCCGCCCACGCAGCCGTTCGATGAGCGTGGCCACCTGCTCGCGGTCCTGGCCCATAACGGGGATATCCAGCACAGTCACCTCGCGGTCGCCCATTGCCGCGACGGCCCGGCTCACCGAATCGAGATCCGACGGCACGTTGCAGGCGTCGGCGAGCCGTGCGGCGATTGACAGCACCCGCGCGCCTTTTCCACCGACGATGAGGGGGAGTGGACCAATCGGCCTTGGGTAGCAGGTCGTCTCCGGCAAGGACACTCCGGAACCGTGGTAGGCCTTGGTGCCGGCGTTCCAGAGCGCACGCATTGTCTCCAGCGTCGTCTCCAGTCGCTGGACCCGGTCGTCGGTGGCCGGGAACGGTATCCCGAATGCCGCATGCTCGCGAGCCCACCAGCCGGTGCCGACGCCGCAGAAGGCTCGGCCCCCAGTCAGCACGTCGAGGGTCGCCGCGGTCTTGGCCAACCGTCCGGCGGAGTGCAGGCTCGCCGGGCTCACCAACGTGCCGAGCCGCAGTGATGTGGGGAGGCCGGCGAGCAGCCCGAGCGTGACCCAGGGCTCCGGAATCGGCTCCCAGGCTCGGCCGACCTGCGGGATTTGGATCAGGTGGTCCATCAGGGCCAGCCCATAGAAGCCTGCGTCCGCCGCGGATTGCGCGATTGCGTTCAACCAGCCCGCGGGATCGGCTCCCCAGGGGAAACGGGCGATCTGCAGCACGAACCGCAACTCGGTGTCGGGCGCATCGATGGCCACGGGCGGGCGAGACAGACTCGATGGTTGCGCGGTCGGGCCGATCACCCGAAGCACAAGATCCCATCCTTCGTCGGCGATTTCAGCCGGGATATCGGACATCCGCCGCAGCTGGGCGCTAAGCGCATCCGCCGGAACTGGACGATCCCGGGTCCGATTACGGCGCCGACACTCTGCCGCGTCCGTCGCGAAGATGACGGCTACCGCCGGCAATCTGGCCCCCCGAGCGACGCTCAGGTATTCGCGGCGGCGCGCTCGATCGAGGCCAAGCGTGTCCACAACCGTCGTCAGGTGACGCCGCGCCCGCGCGGCGACGATGGTGTCCAGGAGCGCGAATGCGTCGTCGGTGGCGGAGAGGTCGCTTTCCCCGCTGCCGACGATCGCCCGCAACTCGTCGGATGAAACGATCTCGCGACGGGCAAAACGCGCGATTGCCCAGGCCGACTTGCCGGCTCCCGAGGCGCCGACGAGGACGATCAGTGCGGGATCGGGCAGCGCGGGTGAGGTGAGGTCCACGGCAAACGACTTCCCTCGCGCGATACTGGCGTCCGAAGACGTGGTCACCACCGCATCGCTGCGATCATGACCTACAACGAGACCTTAGCCACGGCCGACATGCTGGTGTGCGCGCCGAGCCGGAAGCGATCAGGCACCGGCCGATCGCCGGTGAGCAGACCGGCCACCAGCTCCCCGATCAAGGGAGCGAACTTCGCGCCGTGTCCGGAACACGGCGAGCAGATGATGATCGGCCCGACCCGATCGAGCAGGAAGTCCTCGCTGGGGGTTGAGGTGTACAGGCACGTCGTCTCGCCCTGCGGGGTTGGTTCCAGCCCCGGCAACCAGTCGGTCACGTAGCGCACGATCCGGTCGCGAGCGCCGGCGTCGACCACACCGTCCCTCCGCTCGGCGGTCGTCACGTTGCGATGGGTATGTTCGGCGACCTTCCGGGCGTCTCCGGTTCCGCCGTCCCGACCACCCGGCAGGTGATAGACCTCCATCGCGTCCTGGTGGATCGCCGACGGCCAGGGCGCCGCTGTTTCGTCGCGCCGCGGGAAGTGGAACACCTGCTGCTGGGTGACGGTCAGCGGCGGGAGCCTGAGCGGGCCTCCGAGCAATGGCGCGACCCAGGCGCCGGCTGCCACTACCGCGCACCGCGCCTCGAACTCGCGGCCATCAGTGAGCTGCACCGCTGCGTACTCGTCGCGCACCGCCTCGACTGCCGCGACGCGACTCCCGTGCTCGGTGGTCGCGTCGTCGCGCCGGGCCAGGTCCAGGAGCGCGGCGACTGCTCGGTCGGCGTCCATCGTCCCGGCCTGGGGGTGATACACGACTGGTCCGGTGAAGAGCATGCCCGGCCACCGCTCCTGCGCGTCAGCCGCAGCCAGTATCTCGTGCCGGATCCCGGCCGCGGCGAGCAGACTCGCGACCAGCGCGGTGCGGTTCGGCCCGTGATCCACTCCGCCGACCATCCGAAGCAGGCGAACGTCGGCCCTGAGCTCGACCTCGCGCCATAGCTCGAACGCCTCGCCGGTCAGCCGGGTGTACAGCGCATCGCTGTAGCCACGCCGCACGATGCGTGCACTGCCGTGCGAGCTGCCCCGTGTATGCCCGGGCTCGAACTGTTCGTGCAGCGCGACCGACAGGCCTCGCCGCGCCGCCGCCCACGCCGCGGCCGCGCCCATGAGTCCGCCGCCGATGACGGCCACGTCGACTCGCTCGGCCATCCCTGCCTCCGTCTCTGACGAGCATGCCGTCCCAGTCAAACACCCAACCGCGATACCGTCCGAGCATGACGTTCGAGCGGGATTTCGTCGCTGAGCACCGGGCCGACCTGCTGGGGGATCTGGATCAGTGGCTGCGGATACCGAGCATCAGTGCACAACCGGAGCACCACGCTGACGTTTCCCGCAACGCCGGGTGGTTCGCCGCCGCGGTCGAGCGCACCGGCTTCCCGACGGTCGAGATCTGGCCGACCCGCGGGCTACCGGCAGTGTTCGCCGAGTGGCGAAGTGATGATCGCGGCGCGCCGACCGTCGTGGTCTACGGGCACCACGACGTGCAGCCCGTCGACCCGATCGAACTGTGGCACTCTGACCCATTCGATCCGACCGTCGACGGCGACGTCCTTCGCGCGCGGGGGGCGTCCGACGACAAGGGCCAGCTGCTGTTCCATCTGCTGGGCGTGCGGGCCCATCTGGCCGCCGCCGGGCGCACGAGCCCAGCCGTGAACCTGAAGCTGCTTGTCGAGGGTGAAGAGGAGTCCGGGTCGCCGAACTTCGCGGATCTGCTCGCGGAGCACCGGGATCGGCTCGACTGCGACGTCGTCGTCATCACGGACACCGGCATGATCGCGCCTGACCACCCGAGTGCGGTCACCGGCATGCGAGGAGTGGTCGCGTGCACGGTGTTCTTTCATGGCCCGGATCTCGACCTGCACTCCGGCGTTTTCGGCGGGGCGGTGCCGAACCCGGCCGCGGCGATCGCACGACTGGTCAGCCGGTTGCACGACAAACACCACCGGGTGCAGGTTCCGGGGTTCTACGACGACGTCGTGCCGTTGACCGACGAGGAGCGCGGGCTGTTCGGGCGGGTGCCGTACGACCCCACGGACTATCTGGCCGTTGCGCATTCCCGCGCGTTCGCCGGCGAGACGGGCTACAGCACGCTCGAGCGTGTGGGTGCCCGGCCAACCGCCGAAGTGAACGGCCTGAGTGGCGGGTATCAGGGTGCCGGCAACAAGACGATCGTGCCGAGCGACGCCCAAGCAAAGCTGTCCTTCCGGCTCGTGGCCGCCCAGGACCCGGCCGCAATCCGCCAATCGGTCGAGTCGTTCGTCGCCGCGCAGACGCCGGATGGCATTGTGTCCCGGGTCGAGTGGGAAGGCGAGGGTGTCGCCCCGTGCCTGGTGCCGATCGACACCCCGGCCTACCGGGTACTTACCGAGGCCATCAGTGCGGCGTTTGACGGTCTCCCGGTGCTGCCGACCCGAGAGGGCGGCAGCGGGCCAGAAGCAGCGATTGCGCAAAGTCTCTGCGTGCCGCTGGTATTTCTGGGAGTGGGCCTCCCCGATGACCAGATCCATGCTCCGAACGAGAAGGTGAATCTGTCGATGCTGTACCGCGGCGCAGAGGCTGCTGCTCTGCTCTGGGCCGGATACGCCCGTCTCGGCCGCGCCGGATTGGGTACTCCTCGGTGACGCGTCGGTGGATCGTCGTCGCGGTCGGCTGCCTGGCGGCCGTGCTGGTGGCCTCTTGCTCGACCGAGGTTGGCGGCCGCGGCGTCCGCGCCGGCGCGTCGGGTCCGTCGCGCCAGCCCGACTTCCCTTCAGCCCCGCCATCCTCCGGTCCATCGGACTCCACCCCTAGCGGCCCGAGCAGCGGGGCCACGGCGCGAGGCTGCCCGCAGGCCACCGACCCGAAGGCCGGCTTGAGCTACACGTGTATCTCGCCCGATCTCAAGACGGACAACTCGGAGACCTGGACGCTCGAGCTATCCAAAGAGGTCGACGTCAACTGGTTCCTCGGTGAGGGCTCCGGCGTGCTGCCACCCGGCCAGAACGGAACACTGCGTGAGCTGTCGGAGACCATCTCGGCCAGCCTGGCCAAGACGGATTACGGCACCAATCCGACGCCCACCCAGGACTCGAGTGCGGATACCACGATCGACGGCCGGCCGGCCCATGTCGTGCAGACGACCATCACCCTCAACCCGACGTACGTGAAGACCAGCAAACTGAAGGTCACGAAGGAACGGCTCTGGATCGCGGTGATCGACAGCGGCAACGGCCTCGACGCGGTCTGGTACGTCACGATTCCGGACATCGTGTCGAACCTGTGGGCGGATGTGCCGGCGGTCATCCAGAGCATCACAGTCAGCTGACGCGCCGACCGGCATCGGCACCCGTAAGGTGGATCGGTGCCTGCAGCCGTCTCCCGCCGCCGATCCGACGGTGCCTCATTACCCAGCCCCTCATTCGACCTGCACCATGTGACGTTGTCCAACGGCTTGCGGGTCGTCCTAGCGCCCGACCGATCGGCTCCCGTCGTGGGCATCGCCGTGCTCTATGACGTCGGCATCCGCTCCGAGCCAGAGGGCCGCACCGGCTTTGCCCATCTGTTCGAGCATCTGATGTTCCAGGGCTCGGCGAATCTCGAGAAGCTCGAACATTTCCGCTACGTGCAGTCGTCCGGTGGAATGTTCAACGGCAGCACCCACTTCGACTACACCAACTACTTCGAGGCGTTGCCGTCCAATGCCCTGGAGCGCGGCTTGTTCCTCGAGGCCGACCGCATGCTTTCCCCTCGGATCACTGAGGAGAATCTCGCCAATCAGATCGCCGTGGTGAAGGAGGAAATTCGCGTCAACGTTCTCAACCGGCCCTACGGGGGGTTCCCCTGGCTCGAGCTGCCGCCCGTGCTGTTCGACACTTTTCCCAACGCGCACAACGGTTATGGCGGCTTCGTCGATCTGGAAAGCGCGACGGTCGATGACGCGACGGACTTCTTCCACCGCTACTACGCGCCCGCCAATGCCGTGCTCGCGGTGGCGGGCGACATGGACGTCGACCAGACGGTCGCGCTCATCGAAAAGCATTTCGGGGGGATTCCCAAGCGACGCAGGCCCGTGCGGCCAAATTTCGGCGAGCCACCACTCGCGTCCGAACGCCGCGCCGTAACCACGGACGCGCACGCACCCATCCCCGCGGTCGCTATCGGCTATCGAGTGCCGGATCCGGTAGCGCAGCTGGACGATCATCTGGCTGGCGTACTGCTTTGCGAAATCCTGACCGAAGGTGACGCCTCCCGGCTGCAGCGACGGTTGGTGCACCGGGATCGCCTGGTCACCGATGTGTCCGCGTACCTCGGTGAATTTGGGGATCCCTTCGACGAGCGAGACCCAACGGCGTTCACCATCACCGCGCATTACCCGAATCCTGAATCGTTGGAGCGGATACTCGCGGTCGTGGACGAGGAGCTGGCCCGCGTTGCAGCAGACGGCCTCGAACCGGGGGAGCTCGACCGGGTTCGCACCCGGATAGTCAGCGTCTTGTTCCGGGACATGGACGCCGTGCTGTCGCGGGCTCTCGAGTTCGCCAAGTTTGAGTTGATCTTCGGTCGGGCTGAGCTGATCTCGGAGCTGCCTGACCTACTGACCGCCGTGACCGGGGCGGAGGTGCAGGCGGCCGCGGCCGCGCTGAGTCCCGGGCGGCGCGCTGTCGTCGAGCTGATCGCTGGGGGAGCGCGATGAGTCCCGCCAAGAGCCGGGCAGCCGGGCCGAAGCCCGTACCGCCGCTGACGAGCCCGAGCCGACCGCGTAAGCCGAGCAGCTCCGAACGGACCCTCGACAACGGGCTGCGGGTAGTCGTCGTGCGCAAGCGCGGTGTTCCCCTCGTCGAGGTGCGGCTACGGGTGCCCTTCCTGTCAGCCAAACCCAAGCATTCGGCCCGCGCCACCGTGCTGTCCGACACCGTCCTTTCCGGCACAGATCGCTACGACCGGGCCGGTCTAGCGGCGGCGGTACAGGCACTCGGTGGTGACCTGACCGCAGGTGTCGACGCCGACCGATTGCTCCTGTCCGGCAATGCGATTGCAACGAATCTCGCGCCGTTACTGGCGATTCTGGCCGACGTGCTCACAGCCGCCAGGTATCCGGCCGACGAGATCACGCGCGAGCGGGCGCGTCTGGTCGAGCGGCTGACAATCGCGAGGTCGCGGGCCGGAGTCGTCGCCGCCGAGTCCCTCGCGCGCCGGATGTACGGCGAGCATCCTTACGCTCGGCAGCTCCCGCAGGTCGCCGACGTGTCAACGGTCACGCGCAATCAGGTGGTTGGGCTGCACGCCGAGCTGGTCCGGCCGGCCGGCGCCGTCCTCGTGATCGTGGGTGACGTCTCGCTCGCACGGGCTCTGGACGTGGTGGCGGATTCACTCGCGAGCTGGGACGGAACGGGCCGAGCCGAGCGGGTGCCCGCCCTGCCATCCCTCGAGAATGGTCCGGTCGTCCTTGTTGATCGGCCGGGCTCGGTGCAATCCTCCTTGCGGCTGGGCGGTGTCGCGCTTCGACGTGATGCCGACGCATATCCGGCTCTGCAATTGGCGAATCTCGTTTTCGGCGGCTACTTCTCCTCGCGATGGAACGAGAACATCCGCGAGGACAAGGGGTATACCTACGGCCCGCACAGCCGGATCGAACACAATGTGCTCGGCTCGGCGCTGGTGCTCGACGCGGATGTCGCGACCGAGGTGACCGCGCCGGCCCTGCTGGAAACGGCATATGAACTCGGCAAGATCTCGGCGTTGCCCGTGACCGACGGCGAGGTCGACTCGGTACGGCAGTACGCGATCGGCACGCTTGCGCTGTCGACAGCCACTCAAGCCGGACTGGCGACAACGCTGACGAGTCTGCTCGGCAACGGGTTGGGTCTGGACTGGATGATCGAGCATCCGCGACGGCTGGCGAAGGTCACCACCGCGGAAGTCAGCACGGCGGCCGCCGAATTCTTTGCTCCGTCGCGGCTCGTGACGGTGGTGGTCGGCGATGCGGCCAGCATCGCGACGCCCCTGCAAGCGCTGACGAGGGTGGTGCCGGACGGGCAACCGTCTTGACGCAAGAACGCCCGGCCCTCGCGCGGATGTCCTATGACCGGGTCTCCTATCGTCGCGGTGACGCGGAATGGCTGGCCGACGCCTGGTCGCGAGCTCGGGTGATCGTCGTCGCTCCAGACGGGCGGTCGCCGCTGATCCGAGGCACCGACGATCGCCTGGAATTGCGGCTCACCGACCCGGCCTCCAGTAGCGCGGTCGACGCTCCGCGTCGGCTGCTCGGTGTCGTCGACAAGGTGCCGTACTTCTCCATCACGCTGCCGGCCCCTGATGATTCTGCCGATTGGGGCACGCTCCGGGAGGTCGCATCAGCCGCCGACGACCTGGATGCGGCCCTGCTGACCTCGGCAGTGGCGTTGCAGTTGTGGCACAGCCGGCATACGCATTGCCCGATATGCGGGACTCCCACCGTCGAGTCTCAGGCCGGGTGGATTCGGGTCTGCCCCAACGACGCCAGCGAGCACTTTCCCCGCACCGACCCGGCTGTGATCATGGTCGTGCACGACGGCGGTGACCGATGCCTGTTGGGCCGGGGCCAGGCTTGGGGCGAGGGGCGGTTCTCCACGCTGGCCGGCTTCGTCGAGCCGGGCGAATCGCTGGAGGGTGCGGTGGCTCGCGAGGTATGGGAAGAGGTGGCGGTCGGGGTGACCGATGTGCGCTACGTCGCGAGCCAGCCCTGGCCGTTCCCGTCGTCGCTCATGGTCGGATTCGTCGCTCGCGTCGATGGCGATCCGACGTTGCAGGTCGACGCCGTCGAGGTAGTCGAGGCCGGCTGGTTCACTCGCGAGGAGGTTGCCCGCGCGGCGGCGCGCACGGATGCGGCCGGCGAGGACGAGCCGGGCGTCGTCCTGCAGCGCATCTCCCCGAAGCTGTCGATCTCGCGCTACCTCATCGACTGCTGGTTGTCGGGCGAGATCGGAGCCTGATCGACGATTCGAATTGCCGGGTGCCGCGGGTCGTTCCAGCGCACGATGATGTCAGCGAGTTCGGCGGGCTGCACCTCGCGGTCATACGAATCGTGCGCCGGAAGCGTCCACTGCCATTCCGGAGGGGTCGATCGCTGTCGGGCGCCGGCATCCACCGCGAGATGGACGGTGTAGTCGAATGGCAAGCCGTGGCCAAGCAGCAGCTCGCCGGCGATCAGCACGATGGCGTCGAGCGGCACCGTGACCGGCGCGGCGCGAACCGACCGGTTCGTGGCCGGGTCTCGCAGCGCAGGCAGAAAGCTCGAAGTGCCACCCGGTCCGAGCGGGCTGAGAACCTCCCGCCCCAACGCGTCCGCATCGAGCCAGCGTTGCGCATACGCCTCCAGGTCCGTGCGACCCCATTCGTAGCGCAGGGATGCGTCGCGCCAGAACGTCTCCGCGTCGATGATCTCGGCAGCCCGTCCGCGCGTGCGCAGCGGCTCGACGAGGCTACGAGCGAGGGCAAACGGCAGCGCGGCCCGCGGACCGTCCACCGCCACCCGCAACGGATGATCGGTCCGGATGGACACGAGCCTATCCGCCATGATGTCTGGGAGGCGTCCGGCGGAAATTGCCTGATATCCCATACCCGTCACAACAGCCGACAACGCGTCGCAAATACCGTCAATTCCCGTTGCTACTGTCGCAGAATCCGTCGCCAATTTTGGCTGTATGCGAATTACTCATTCGTCACTCCTTATATATGAGGCTTGAACCACCGGTACTGTTGGCCGACCTCGTTCGAGGAGATGAGATCCGCGATGGCTTGGGGTTCTCGCTGGCGCAGTGGGCTCGCGGTCGCGGTGCTCCTCGCCGTCGCCGCGACTGGGTGCACCAAGCAGGCCGCGACGACGCCGCCGAGCGGCTCGGCGCCCTCCAGTTCGCCGTCGCAAGCTGCCATGTTCCCGGCCGCGCCGGCCAATCCGTTGCCGGCCGCGACCGTGACGGCCCTACAGACCGTTCTCGACAGGATTGTCGCCGACAATGCCTCCCTTCCGGACAGCACGACAGCCGCAGGCCTGACGGCAGCGGTTGTCAGCGATCGTGGCGTCTGGGCCGGTGCGGCTGGTCAGGATGGCGTGGGAAGGCGGCTGCGGCCTGAGACGGACCTAGCGATCGCCAGCATCACCAAGACGTTCACGGCCGCTGAGGTGATGCATCTGGTCGCAACCGGGCAGGTCAAGCTCGACGATCCGATGTCGGCCTATGTCAAGCATCCCCTGACCGCGAACGGGGCGACCGTACGCGAGACGCTGAGCATGCGAAGTGGCCTGTCTGATCCAGCCGAAGGCACCCTTGACAAGCCGTTCCTCGCCCAGCCGCATCGGCACTGGACGATGACCGAAACGCTGTCGTATACGCCGAAGAGCAGCCGGGCTCCGGGCGGGACGAGCGAGTATGCGAACACGAATTTCCTGCTGCTCGGGCTGTTGATCGAGGCCGTCTCGCACAAGACCGCAGTCGCCGCGATCCGGGCGGATCTGATCGATCCTGCCGGCCTGACTCGCACCGTAGTCCAGGACACCGAACGTCCCGTTCCACCCGTCGCGGTGCCGAAGCACGATGAGGTGCCAGCAACCTTCGACGGCTATCTCCCGGTACGTTGCGTCCCTAGCGCGTTGGTCACCGCGGGCGGCATCGCTGCCGATGCCGCCGACGTTGCGCGATGGGGCTACTTGCTATACGGAGGTCGGCTACTCGAGCCCGGACTCGTCGCCCAGATGACCCAACCGCTCGCGACCGACACGGGGAAACCCAACACGCCGTATACGGCCTACGGGCTGGGCACCATGCAATTCGGCGAGCAGCTCGGTCCGGACAGCCTGGGTCATACCGGGCTATTGCCAGGATTCTCATCGGTTCTCGCGGTCGTTCCCGAGCGGCACGAAGCCGTGGCCGTGCTCATCGCCGACTCCAACACGAATTCGTTCTCGGTCGCCCGCAAGTTGATCGCCGCGCTCGGCAGGTAAGCGTGGCGGGCGGTCTCGGCTACGGTCAGACCCGCTTGCAAGGATCGGGGTATGACCGCTGCGGCAGTTTCCGTGCTCGACGGCCTCGACCCCGAGCAACGCGAGGCGGCGCTGGCGGTTCGCGGCCCGGTGTGCATCCTGGCGGGCGCGGGTACGGGCAAGACGCGAGCCATCACGCACCGCATCGCATACGCCGTGCGCTCCGGGGCCGTCCCGCCGGACCAGCTGCTCGCGGTCACGTTCACGGCGCGGGCCGCGGGGGAACTGCGCAGCCGGTTGCGTCGGCTCGGCGCTGACGGCGTGCAGGCTCGTACCTTCCACGCCGCCGCGCTGCGGCAGCTTACGTACTTTGCGCCCCGCGTGCTCGGTGGGGCGATGCCCGAGGTCGTCGACAACCCGCTCCGGCTGGTTAGCGCGGCCGCGTCGCGGGTACGGCTTCGAGCCGACCGCACCGAGCTGCGGGATCTCGCCGCGGAGATCGAGTGGGCCAAGGCGGTTCTCGTCGGGCCTGAGGACTACCCGGTCCGGGCTGCGTCAGCTAGCCGCGAGCCGCCGACGAGTACAGCGACTGTTGCTACCGTCTACGCCGAGTACGAGGCGGCCAAGCGCCGGATCGGTCAGCTCGACTTCGCTGACCTCCTGCTCATCATGGCCGGCGCGATCGAGGAGTACGCCGACGTCGCCGAAGAGATCCGATCTCGGTACCGGCATTTCGTCGTCGACGAGTATCAGGACGTGTCGCCCGTGCAACAGCGGTTGCTCGACGCCTGGCTGGGCGGGCGGGACGACCTATGCGTCGTCGGTGATGCCAACCAGACGATCTACTCGTTTGCCGGGGCGACACCAGAGCACCTGCTGTCCTTTACCCGCCGCTTCCCCGACGCTGTCGTCGTGCGGTTGCACCGGGACTACCGGTCCACGCCTCAGGTGGTGGAACTGGCCAACCGGCTCGTTGCCACGGGCGGGGTGAGTGGTGGCGACCCGCGGCTGCGATTAGTGGGCCAGCGGCCGCCCGGGCCGCCGCCAACCTTTGCCGAGTTCGACGACGAGCCGGCTGAGGCCGCTGACGTCGCGGCGCGGTGCCGCGCATTGATCGACGCGCCGGAATGCCGGCGTCCGAGGTTGCGGTGTTGTTCCGGGTCAATGCCCAGTCAGAGGTCTACGAGCAGGCGTTGGCCGAGGCCCGGGTGCCATATGTCCTGCGCGGCGGAGAGCGGTTCTTCGACCGGCCCGAAATCCGCGAGGCTCGGTTGCTGCTCCGGGGCGCAGCGCGAGCGGAGGCCGACGAGGCGACGCTCCCCGAGGCCGTGCGCGGTGTCCTGGCGAGTGTGGGCTGGCATCCAGACGATCCACCACCCGGCGGCGCGGCCCGGGAGCGGTGGGAATCCCTCGCGGCGCTCGTGAGCTTGGCCGACGACCTGGTGGCGCTGGATGCTCAGGCGCACCTTCCTGAATTGGTGGCCGAACTCGATCAGCGCGCGACCGCGCAACACGCTCCGACGGTGCAGGGTGTCACCCTCGCGTCGCTGCACGCCGCGAAGGGTCTGGAATGGGCCGCGGTGTTCCTTGTCGGACTCACCGACGGCACCGTCCCGATTCAGCGCGCGAGTACCGCGGACCAGGTCGCCGAGGAGCGCCGGTTGCTCTACGTCGGCATGACCCGAGCCCGTGAGCGGCTGGGGTTGTCGTGGGCCTTGGCGCGTAGCCCGGGGCAACGTCGCGGTCGGCGGCCGAGCCGTTTCCTCGACGGTCTTCGCCCAGTTGCATTCGCAAACACCCCCTCCGCCAAACGGAAATCTCGGCCGCAGGCGGACGACGCGGAGTTGTTCGGCCGTCTGCGCGCCTGGCGCAAGCGACAGGCCGAGGCGTTGAGCGTGCCCGCATATGTGGTCTTCTCGGATGCGACGCTGGTGGCCATTTCGGATTCCCGACCGTCGGATCGATCTGAATTGGCGCGCGTTTCCGGCATTGGGCCGGCCAAATTGGACCGGTACGGTGAGCCGTTGCTCGCAGTGCTCTCTGGTGCGGATCCCGAAGCGGTCAACGTAGTGATAGATACAGGCTGATTCTGCCAATCGCGAACCCCTGAACTAGGGAATTAATCCGATTGCCTCGCACCCCCTTAGGCAGTTAGCTTGGCAAAGACGGAGAACGCTGCGCATGTTGCGCAAGCTTGGACGCAGAAGGAGGTGGCCGCAGATGATCATTGCCAGCATCGGTCGGGTGGCCGCCGCACGCCCCAAGAACTCCGGGCTTGATCGTGCGTTGCCGTTGTCTCCGTCCGTGCGTCCCCGGTGGCGGGGTCACGCCGCAGGTCTGGCCGCTGGCTGGGCCCGTGGTGCCCATGCCGACCCAGGGCCGTACGGACCGGTTTGCCCTTAACCAGGAAAGTCCGCCTCGAGAAGTGGTACTCCGCTGATCACCGATCAGCATCCCGGCTCTTCTCGAGGCCGCGGCTCCCAACAAGGGATCCGCGGCCTCAATGTTTTCAACCGTCAACCGTCGACCCGATACCCGATCAGTCGAAGGAGGTGACCCGACGTGCTGACTTGCTACACGACCGAACGGAGTGATCCGGGCGAGCAGAACATTGCGCTCGGGACGCTCGATCCGATCTCCCGCCTGAGTCCGGACGATCTGCCCTGCCGGGTGCAGGATCCGGACCTGTGGTTTGCCGAGACGCCCGGCGAACTCGAGCAAGCCAAGCGGTACTGCGCAGAATGCCCGGTCCGGGTCGCCTGCCTTCGCGGCGCCATCGAGCGGCGCGAACCGTGGGGCGTCTGGGGCGGTCAGATTTTCGAGCGAGGCGAGATCATCGCGCGCAAGCGTCCCCGGGGACGTCCGCGCAAGACCGATCGGGGGATTGCCGCATGAACGACGACTGCAAGGACCTCGGCCCGGTGACGGCATGACCGCCACACCGAGCACAACACACGACGACTTCAGGAGCATTGACATGATCAGCATGAACGAAGCATTCGCTCGCGAGCGAATGCGTGAGGCGCAACGCAGCGCCGAACACTCGCGAATGGTCCGCCAGGCTTCCTCGGCACGCCGTTGGCGCCGCCGCGAGAGAATGGCGCGCATGGCACACGCTCGCTACGAACGCGCCGCCGAGTCGGCGGCGTCGATTGCCGGCGACATCGCGCACTGAACGGCCCGTCCTGCGCCGGAGGACAACGTCACCTCCGGCGCAGGACCCCGCGGTTGCTGGACTTCCTCGGGCGACCGCGCTACGCATGGAGGATGGCTGCCGTCTGCGCAATGTGCGGGCGCATCGCCGACGGGAAGGTCGACGGAGACCCACCGCTCGGCTGGTGCGCCGATCTCGTGGAGGGCGCGGACGGGCAATACATCAAGTGGATCTGTGCTGCTTGCACGCGCCGTTATGTGAGGTCCATCGAGGCCAAGCTCGACGCGGAATGGTGGGAGTGACGGCTAGCCAATGTCACCCCACCCCGGCCGGCGCGTGGCGCTCGAGCCGGGCTCGATCAGCCGACCGGCTCCGCGAAGCCCGGCTGCCACCGCTCAGCCAGCACCCGGAACGGAGCGGTCGCGCCGAGCTGACACAACACGGCAAGTGATCCGAGCGTCACTCGGTGTATGAGCAGGTAGGACGGCGGCAGGTTGAACATCCGACCCACCCGCGCTTCCTCGCTGCGCGGATCGCCCATCCGGGCCGCTTGGGCGCGCATCCATTCGCGGGTGAAGGTGAATTCGTCGACGGCAAGCGGGTCCAGGATCGGCCGCAGGTAGTCCAGTACCCGTTGCGGGTCGACCTCGATTCCCGGCCGGATGAAGCCGTAGCTGCGCATCGCCGCCATCAGCTCGCCCGTCCGGCCCTCCAGGGCCAGCCGGGTCATGAGCCCAAGCGGCTCAGGCGAGCCGTCCGGCAAACGAGCGACGGCTCCGAAGTCGACGACGCCGAGCCGTCCGTCAGACAGGATGCGGAAGTTGCCGGGGTGCGGATCGGCGTGCAGCATCCTGGCCCGCTCCGGAGCGGAGTAGTGCAGTAACGCCAGCAGATATCCAGCCCGATTCCGGGCGGCTCTACGGCCGTGGGCGATGATCTGCGACAGCGGCGTCCCGTCGATCCATTCACTGACGATCACCTTCGGCGCGCTCGCGACGACGCGCGGGACGGCGATTTCCTCGTCGTCGTCATATGCGGCGGCGAATCCGCGCTGCGCGTCAGCCTCCAGCGTGTAGTCCAGCTCCTCCATGATCCGCTCGCGCAGTTCGGCGAGCAGCGGCTTGACATCTATCCCGGGGGATAGCCGCGCGAACAGCCGGCCGACCCGAGCCAGCTGCGTGAAGTCGGCGATCACCGCCGGCCCCGCCCCCGGATATTGAATCTTCACGGCCACCGGCCGGCCGTCCGCCCACACCGCCCGATGAACCTGACCAATGCTGGCGGCCGCCGCCGGCTCGTCGTCGAAGTCCTGGAATCTAGTTGGCCAGTTACGACCGAATTGCTCGGCCAGCACCCGATGCATGACATCGGCGCTCATCGGCGGTGCCGCCTCTTGCAACCGAGTCAACGCTTCTCGGTAAGGCGCGGCGTGGTCCTCAGGCACCGCCGCTTCGAAGACCGACAGCGCTTGCCCGAACTTCATCGCGCCGCCCTTGAGCTCGCCGAGCACCGCGAACAGCTGCTCGGCCGTCTTCTGTTGCAGTTCGGCCGCGACCGCCTCGGCCGAGTGCCCGGCCAGTCGCTTACCAAGTCCCATCGTGGCTCGGCCGGCGACACCCAGCGGTAGCGATGCCAGCCTCGCCGTCCGCGCCACGCGTCGTTGCGGGATATCGGTCACGTGATCAGCCTGCGCTTGGGGTTCGTGGCCGGGCATCGACTACCCGACAACACTGTGGTGCTCACGAAACACGCCCCATACCGTGGTTCGCCTGGCATCTGTCACCCCACAAGACCGCTCCGCGTCGTCGCTGCGACCTCGCCACGCTCGCTGAGGCACCTTAACGGTGCTCATGTGGTCATTGTGCCGGGCGGTTCCAGCGGAGCGACTGCGCTGCCGCAGCGACAGGCCGGATGGGGCGCCCAGCCGCGTCGACGCACCATCCAATGAGGTGGATGCACCTCTAGCGTGCCGTCGAGGGTGGCCGGATTCTCGCCGTCCAGATGGGCCAGCGCTTGCGCCGCCGCGAGCGCGCCGAGGACGGTCGCGAGAATGACGTCGTCGGGAGCAGGATGCCGCGGACGCTGGGCCAACTGGACCGCGAAGGCCGGCCACGCGCCGTCCCGCTCGCCACGGTGCAGGTCCGCACACCGCAGGCAGCTGGTCCGACCAGGGCGGACAAGCGGGCCGACGACGCCGCTGTCGGCGCCGCCAGCCACCACGAGGTGTGGCACCCCGCGGGCGTGCAAGCTGTCCCGGATGTCGGCGTCGAGCGACTGATCGGCGGACAGCACGACGAGATCGGGCTCGCGACCGTCCGCCACCGGTCTCGTGTCACATTCGGGAGCGGCTCGGCGAATTGCTCCTGCTGCCGCGGCGGCGTACCGGAATCCCTCGTCGTCAGGCAACAGGCCGCCCGGCGCGGCATGCTCCAGTACCGCATCGCCCTCGGCATGAACGGCGACATGTCCGACACCGGCCGCGGCGAGGAGCGCACCGACAACCGTCACCGTCCGGCCGGTACCGCGGAGCACGACCAAGGACGTCCGGCGACCAGCCAGGATCTGCTCGGCCTGGTGTCCGTGCCGGACCCGCAGTGCAGCCAGATCGGCAGCGAGGCGCGGTACGGCGATCGACGGCGCGTCGGGGTTCGGACGGATGAGGAAACCCGCTGCGGCCAGCGGGCCGACAGCCGACTCGAAGGGTTTCGCGGACGTCGAGGCTGGTTCGCCGTCCGCTGCGTGGCCGGTGAGCGCGCGGATTGCGGTCGCGTCGATCCCCTCGAGCATGACCGCACGCCGACCGAGTTCCAGCTGGATGCACGACGGCGAGCGCCACAGCACGCGGGTAGCCGGGTTCAGCACGTATCCAGCTAACGGTGCGAAGCCCGACGTCACGCCGACACGGTGGCAGATTCAGCGGCACGTCGATCTGGTTGTCCACAGGATCGGACCGTTTGTTTGCCTAACGTAAGCAAAATCTCGCAGTGCGTCACCCTCAAGTCGATGTCCACATCTGTGGACCAGGCTGTGGACAGGGTGCGCATAACCCGGCCTGGCCTTGTGGAGATGGCTATCGGCAACCCCGGCAGGTCGTGCGGGCGGTGTCCGCGGACACCGTTAGCGTGAGTGGGTGCCTGATGCGAATGCCGTGCCCAGGCCGGCGGCCGACCCGGCCGTCGATGTCCGCCGCAGCAGCCGCCGACGACGAACCGTATCGGCATATCGCGACGGCGATCGCATTGTGGTGCTCATCCCGGCCCGGTTCAGCCGAGCGCAGGAGGCTCGATGGGTGGCGGAGATGGTCGGCCGGCTCACCTCTTCCGAGAGCGTCGGCCCCAGGCGGGGCGCCCGTCGGAGTGACGCCGCGCTCGAGGCGCGATGCCGCGCGCTGTCTGACCGCTACCTCGACGGTCGGGCGGCGCCGGCCAGTGTGCGGTGGGTAGCGAGCATGCGGACTCGATGGGCCTCATGCACGCCAGAGGAAGGCTCGATCCGCGTATCGGAGCGATTGCGCTGTGTGCCCAGCTGGGTGCTTGATTACGTCCTCGTCCATGAGCTCGCCCACTTGCGGATACCCGGTCACGACGCGGCCTTCTGGTCACTCGTGGCGCGCTATCCGCGGGCGGAGCGAGCCCGCGGTTACCTCGACGGATTGTCCGCTGGCGCGGCGCTGCCGTTCCAGCAGGACCTGGGTGATGACGTCGACTCCCTCGTTGCGGCCAGCACCGGGGAGCCTTAGCCGCCCTAGCCGGGTGGGGTTCCCTGCTCAGGCTCGTCCTCGCCGGAGTCGCGCGGGGTGTCGGCGGCCGGCGGCAAGGACGGATCCGTGGGCGCGGCGTCGAGTTCGACCAGCAGATCGGCCCCCACCGTGTCGGCGAACCCCAACGGGTCGTCGAGATCGTCGGCGCTCGGGAGCAGGTCCGGGTGGGCCCAGATGCCATCCCGGGCGCTCGCTCCATGCTTCTCGGTGACGGCCCACCAGAGCGCCGCAGCCTCTCGCAGCCGCCGGGGACGCAGTTCCAAGCCGACCAGCGTCGAGAACGTCTGCTCGGCCGGACCACCCGTAGCCCGACGGCGCCGTATTGCTTCCCGCAAGGCGGCCGCGCCGGGCATCCGCTCGCTGGCGGCGGCGCCGACGACGGTGTCGACCCAGCCTTCGACGAGTGCGAGGAGCGTCTCCAGGCGCCGTAGGGCCGCTTGCTGCTCGGGCGTCTCTTCCGGCTGGAACAGGCCACCGGACAGCAGGTTCTGCAAGCTCTCCGGATTCGACGGGTCGATGTCGCCGACTGCCCGCTCGATTGCCGACGGATCGACCTTGATCCCGCGGGCATAGCTGTCCACCGCGTCGAGTAGTCGCTGTCGCAGCCACGGCACGTGGCCGAACAGCCGCTGGTAGGCCGCTTCGCGTAACGCGAGGTAGAGGCGCACCTCGTCAGCCGGTTGGGCCAGGCCGTCGCCGAAGGCTGCGACATTCTGCGGGAGCAGTGCGGCCGTGCCCGGCGGCCCGAGCGGCAGCCCGATGTCGCTACTGCCCACGACCTCACGAGCCATTCCTGCGATGCCTTGCCCGACCTGCGCACCGAACATCAGGCCACCGAACTGGTGCATCACGTTGCCGAGGGGGCCGGCCTGGGCCACTGCCTCCTGCGGAAGGGCCGAGGTCATGGCGCTCACCACACGAGCCGCGACCGGATCGCACAGCGCGGCCCAGACCGGCAGCGTCTTCTCGATCCAGTCGACCCGGCTCCAGGCCTCTGCCGAGCGCACCCCGCTCGGCAGATCGGTCACCGCATCCAACCAGAGGTCGGCGAGTCGCATGGCGTCGCTGCGCAGCGGCCGTTTCTGCCGCGCTCACCGGACGGTAGTCGCCAGCGATCGCGGAGATCGCCATCTGCCGGGCCAGATCCCAGTTGACCGGGCCGCCGGACCACGACAGAAGCTTCTGCAACTCGGCAAACAGCGGGATCTTGCCGGTCACGTCGTCAGAATGCTCCGGCTCGCCATCGCGCGGGCTGAAGCCGAAAGGAAGGTTGCCGCCACCCATACCTGTCACGGTAGTGATGACGAACAGGCGCCGACCAGCGTGCCGCGAAGCAGCATTCGCCGTTGCGCCGATGGCGAACGTCACTCGTGAGGCTCCTCGACGCTCAGGAAGCGCAGAAATCGCCGATATATGGTGCTCCGGTGAGTCGACGCGTCCGGGCCCTGGTCGTCGCCGGCGTGTTGTTTCTCGTGCTGTTCTTCGTGGCGCTCTTCATGCCAGTGCCCTATGTGATCCTCGGTCCAGGGCCGACACTGAACACGCTCGGCACGGACGATCACGGGCGGCAGATCATCGTGATCAAGGGACGTTCCTCGAATCCGACCAGCGGACACCTGAACTTGACGACGGTGGGCATCACGCCGGACCGGGTCACCGCGGTAGACGCCCTGGTCGGCTGGCTGCAGGGTGACCGCGTGGTCGTCCCGCGATCGGCGTACTTCCCACCAGGGCAGTCCGAGGAGCAGGTCAACCAACGCGACGCTCAGCAATTCGTCGACTCGCAGAGCTCCGCCACCGCCGCGGCATTCTGTGAATTGGGGTACCCGCGGGGGCTCGGCGTCGTCGGCATTCTCGACAAATCCGGCGCTCAGGGAATACTCAAACCGTTCGACGAGATCATCTCCGTCGACGGTCAGGCAATCGCCGACCAGGACGCGTTGGCCAAGCTGCTCGCGACCAAGCACCCTGGGCAGACCGTCACAGTGGTGGTTTCGCGGGCCGGCGTCCGCAAGGCCTTCAATATTCAGCTCAGCAAACCGCAGGACAACGGCACCGGTGCGCGGATCGGCATCACCGTATCGCCTGGGTGCTTCGCGCCGTTCGAAGTCGATCTCGGCCTGGCCAACCAGATCGGGGGGCCGTCGGCCGGGCTCATGTTCGCGCTAGGAATCATCGACAAGGTCGGCCCCACCAACCTCACCAGCGGCCGCTTCATCGCCGGCACGGGCGAGATCCGCCCGGATGGCACGGTCGCGCCAATCGGCGGCATCCAGCTGAAGATGATTGCGGCCCGCCGGGCGGGTGCGACGATCTTCCTGGCCCCATCGGACAACTGCAAAGACGTCTCCGGCGCGATACCGAGCGGTCTGTCCGTCGTGAAGGTCAGCAACCTGCACCAAGCTGTGCAGGATCTGGGAGCTCTGCAGAAGGGGCAAGCGGTTCCACACTGCTAGGGCGTGCGCCAGGTATTGGCCGCTGGTGGTCTCTTGGAGGGCTCAGCCCCGAGCGTGATTCGAGCCGGAAGCGACGCCTTGCGTGGCCGCCGGCCGCTCGGGCGGAACCCGCGCTGGAGTCGGTACGTTGAGGGTGCGGGTGAATCGGCGGAGCTCATGGGCGCCGCCGGCCACCAGCGGTCAAGCACGTCCCGCACGTCCATGCGCTGGGCAACGGGATCACGATCCGAGGAGTCGCCCAGTGGCCATGCGGCCGCCCAATCTCCCTTCGTTCGCGCTGTCGCGGCGCGCCAAGATCATCCTGTCAGTGCTGGCGATCGTGATCGTGGTGCTGATCCTCAGTAACTCGCTCGTGGGTATCTACGTGGACTGGCTGTGGTTCGGCGAGGTCGGCTTCCGCGGCGTTTTCTCCGCGATCATCGGCACCCGAGCGGTGCTGTTCGCTATCTTCGGGCTGCTCATGGCCGCGATGATCGGCGGCAACATGATTGTGGCGTACGTCCTGCGACCGCCATTCCGCCCGCTCTCAGCCGAGCAGCAGAACCTCGAGCGTTACCGGGTCGCCCTCGAGCCCCGCAAGCGGCTGGTGCTGATCCTCGTCATGGTCATTGCCTTCCTCGGCGCCGGCCTGGCCGCACAAGGCAACTGGCGCACTTGGATGCTGTGGCGGTTCGGCGGCAGCTTCGGTGTCAAGGATCCGCAGTTCGGGCGGGATCTGTCGTTCTTCGCGTGGGACTACCCGGTCTACCGGCTGTTGCTCGGGTTCGGTTTCACCGCGGTGTTCTTCGCCTTGGTGTTCTCGATCGCGGTGCACTATCTGTACGGCGCGATCCGGCTGCAGACGCCGGGACCGAAGATCACGCTGTCCGCGCGCCGGCACATCACGATCTTGATCTTCCTCTTCATCGTCTTCAAGGCCCTCGCTTACTGGTTGGACCGCTACGGGCTCGTGTACTCGGATCGCGGCCGGGTAACCGGCGCGTCCTATACCGACGTCAACGCGTCCCTGCCAGCCAAGACGATTCTATTTTGGATTGCGGTCATCATCGCCGTCGCCGTGCTCGCCAGCATGTGGCTCAAGAGTGCGCGGCTACCGGCGATCGGTTTCGGTGTGCTCCTCATCCTGAGCATCCTGATCAGCGGGATCTATCCCGCGGCCGTGCAGCAGTTCTCCGTCAAGCCGAACGCCAGCGACAAGGAAAAGCCCTATATTTCCCGAAATATTCAGGCGACGCGAGACGCCTACGGGATCCAGACGGCGGCGGCCGGCGGCGCCGGAACCGTCACCTACGTCAACAACTACTCGAAATCCGCGACGCCCGCCGAGAAGACCGCGCTCAGCGAGGCCAACACCACCATCTCCAACATCCGGATCCTCGATCCGAACATCGTTGAGCCGACTTTTACCCAGCAGCAGCAGATCAAGAACCAGTACGGCTTTCCCGACAAGCTCGATATCGACCGGTACACCGTTGACGGTGCGACTAGGGACTACGTCGTCGCGGTGCGCGAACTGAAGGCAGACAACCTCCGGGGCGATCAGACGAACTGGATCAACCAGCACACCGTCTATACCCACGGCTACGGCTTCGTCGCCGCTAAGGCGAACGAAAGTGTCAACACCAAGGATGATTTCGCTGAGGGCGGCATTCCCGACACCGGCTTTCTCAAGATCACCACGCCGCAGGTGTATTTCGGCGAGTTGAGCACCGATTACTCCATCGTCGGCGCCTCAGGGAGCCGTGAGTACGACGGCAGTGACTCCACCAGCCACTACGAGGGCAAGGGGGGCGTCCCACTCGGCAGCTTCTTCACCCGCCTCGCCCTCGCCGTCGATTACAAGCAGACCAACTTCCTCCTGAATGATGCCGTGAGCGCGAAGGGCGCGAAGATCATCTTCAACAAGGACCCGCGGCAGAGGGTCCTCAAGGTTGCACCTTTCCTCAAGGTCGACGGCGACCCGTATCCCATCGTCGTCAACGGCCGAATCGTGTGGATGGTCGACGGTTACACAACGATGGCGAATTACCCCTACTCGGAGCGCCAGTCGCTGTCCAGCCTCACGACCGACTCGTTGACGACGACGAACCGAACCGCCACCCAGCCGGACAGCGATATCAACTACATCCGCAACTCGGTCAAGGCAACGGTGGACGCCTACGACGGCACGATTCACCTCTACCAGTGGGGCCCGAAGGATCCCGTGCTGGAGGCTTGGAAGAAGGCATTTCCCAACCTGATCCAGCCAGAGACCGCTATGCCGCAGGACGTGCGTGATCACGTGCGGTACCCGGAGGATCTGTTCGAGGTCCAGCGAGCACTGCTCGCCAAGTACCACGTCGACGACCCGGTGACCTTCTACAACGTGCGCGACCAGTGGACGGTGCCGACTGACCCGACCGCGGCCAGCGGTGACCAGCCGCCCTACTACCTCGTTGCCGACAAGCCGCTGGGAAACGGCACGACATCGGAGTTCCAGCTGACCTCGCCAATGAAGGTCAACAACCGTGACAACCTGGCGGCCTACATCACGGTCGACAGCGATGCCGGCGCCGATTACGGGAAGATGACGGTCTTCCGGCTGCCCACCGATTCGGCGATCCAAGGACCGACCCAGGTCTTCAACCGGTTCAGCTCGGAGCCGGCGATCTCGAAGGACATCTCTCTGCTCAATCAGGGCGGGTCACAGGTCCTGCACGGCAACTTGCTCACCCTGCCGGTAGGCAACCAGTTCCTTTATGTGGAGCCGTTATACGTCGCCCGGGCCGGGGGAGGATTCCCGCTGCTACAAGCGATTCTCGTCGCCTACGGTGACCAACTCGGGTATGGCTCGAGCGTGACCGACGCCTTGACCCACCTCAGTCCGGTCGGCCAGGTGCCACCGCTGCGAAGCGCCTCGCCGGGTGGCGCGGTGCCAACCCCGTCCGCAACGCCAACACCGACCAGACCGCGCGCCTCGCCGCCGCCGTCGACCGCCTCCCCGCCGGCGTCGGGGGGTGCGGACGTCGTGCTCAAACAGCTGGACGCTGCCTTCACCGAGCTGCAGAACGCTTACAAGAGCGGCGATCTCGCGAGGATCGGTGAGGCCCAAGCGGCGGTCCAGCGCCTCACCAAGGAATATCTCGCCCTGCGTGGCCCGACGACCGCCGCGCCGACGCCATCCCCGACAAGGTGATCTGAACGCCGCCGGGTCGGCGACCGTGGGCCGCACGCCGCCGCCCGCAGCTTGGCGTGGGTCGATCGGCCCGGCTAGACTTGCTGGCACCGACGCGGGGTGGAGCAGCTCGGTAGCTCGCTGGGCTCATAACCCAGAGGTCGCAGGTTCAAATCCTGCCCCCGCTACCAGGACAAAAGGTCTCGAATCTTGACAGATTCGAGGCCTTTTGTAGGTTTGACGTTAAGATTCCGGCTGGGTGTAGATCACCGGCCCGGGCGCGTCGAGGATCATCGGGATAGCGAGGTGCAAACCTTTGCCGGACCGGGGCGGCCCGAGGATGATCATCGAGTCGGCCGGCATGGCTCGCGGCCACCCACAGCGCGACCGCGACGGCGGCCTGGTCCGGTGGGGGGATCACGTATCGGCTTATGGCGGAGAGGACCTCCGTCCGGTTCGACCCAACGGCTGCGTGCGGATCGCTCGGCGCCGCGCCGGAGGAAGCCACTCGGGAGGTTGGCGTGGCCATCGCTCACGCCGTGCTGTCCGGCGCCGCCAGCCTGCTAGGGCAGCCGTACTGCGAGAACGACCACAGTCCTAGCGGCGGCACCAGGCCTGCTGACGCACGCTCGTGCAGCCGAACCCGTTATCAAGTCTGAGCTGACTCTTTGCTCGCATATTGCTAATTATCAGCTTGCCTATGGCTAGCTCTCAGTCCAACTGTTTAATTTATGTGAATACGACAGATGTGGGCGGGCGCAGCAGCGCCGATCACGCCGCCCGCGCACCCCTCCAACTTGGCGCTGGCAGAGGCCAGCGTTTTGTCCTGCCACCGAAGGGCAACGGCCCATGTCCACCACGAAACCCGTCTACTCGCCACCGCGGCGGTCGTACTCTCGGCAGCAGTTCTCGGCGCTGCGGCTACGCGGGATGCCGGGTGCGGCGCCATGACAGACCGCACAATTCCCGTGATCTTCTGGACAGTGATGGGCGGGCTCCTCGTAAGCCTCCTCGTCCTCGTCCTCGCATCGTGAAAGGGACAGCAGCGACGGGACTTAGCTGGAAGAAGTGCGAGATCTGCGGCACCAAGGGGTACTGGAACCAGATGGCCAGCAAGACGAAGTGAAACGGAAATCATCGGTGGTACCACGCCGAGTGCGTGGCTGCCCAGGCGGCGGCAAAGGGCAAGCGCAAGGGCTGATGCCCAAGCCAGAGCCGTTCGTCCAGCCGCGAGCCGAGCACCCGGACATTGACCTGCTGGTCTGGGATTGTTTTCGATCTCGATCGATGATCGGTTCTCAGCAACGGCGCACGGAGAGGCGACACTAAGCCTCTCGGTGCGGCAACGGCTCGCCCAGTGCTGAGTTCGGCAGCATAGCTCCCCGGGACTTCGCAGCGGCAGACGATCGCCTGGCGTCGGTGATTGTGACCGGCTCGGTATCCGTGCTCGCGGTCGCGGGAACGATCAGCAACGGCGTCCTTGACCGCAGGGCACGTGCCGCCGAGGCCCCTACCGCGCGGAGCCAAGACCGCGGCCGACTGGCGGACGATCCGCAGACGGCGACAATTGGCGCGTCGGGTGATCGCGTCAGCCTGCCTCGCTCTGATTGAAGCAAGCGCGCCATTAGCGATCAGAATTGCCAGGATCAGGGCCGAAGCACCGAGCGTCGCTGGCCGGCGCGTGGCGCTGATTCCTCGGCGTCGCCCTCCGCGAGCGCCTTATTCAGTGTCGTCTCGATCCAGTTGCTACCACGGCCATGCTGGGTTGTCCCTCTACCCCTGCGCGTTGCGCTCGCGGCCGCGCTCCAGGAGCACGACTACTTGCGCATTGAGGGATCTGCGTTCGTGTTCAACGCTTCGGCGACCGCCAGCTCGTCGTCCCGGCTGGCAATCAATTGCCGTGCCAGTAGTCCCGGGCTTTCTCCCAGGCGACCCGGCTGGCGATCCGCCCGGTGGCGCGCGCGTCCAGGTCGCCCTGCTCGAAGTGAATGCCCCCGTAGCGGCGTGAGACGCCTGCCTGGTTGGCCGCCTCCGAGAAGGTCGCCCAAGAGAGCGTCAGATCGCTCGCCGGCACCGCCGCGGGCTCGACGCGTGAACTGCCTGCCGGGAGTGTTACCGAGGCGCCGAAGCGGTCGTTGCGCGTAAAGAGCCTCAGGATCTCGGCGCCGGCGGCACTGAAGTTGCTGTGCCCGGAGGAGTATTCGGGGAAGGGAGGGGTTGGGAAGGTTGTCGGCTGGTAGGGAATCCAGGCGGCGCCATCGATCAGCTTCGTGCCCTGGTAGGGGCCGGCCCAGGCTCTGACCGGCCGACCGCCAAAGAGCATGCGGATGGCGGTGATCGGTCGGACGGAGTCGAAGGCCCGCTTGTTGTCCCAGGCGCAGCAGCCAGCATCGGAGACTGCGTTGGTGAGCGCGAAGAAGAGCTTAACGTCCCGCTCGATCCCGTGCTCGTCAACACCGTGGTGGTCGCGGCGGGAGACGGACTGCGCGAACAGGTTCCAGTGCCCGGGCGGAAGCTCGGAGTGGGGGCCATCCGCCCAGTACTCGGCGATCATCTTCTGCTCGTCGGTGAGCCCTGCACTGAGGTCGAGCAGAGCCTGCGCCTGGGCGCGGTAGTCCGCCGATCCGTACCTGGCCGGCCCGTCCGCTGAGCGCAGCGAGCCGGGGCTGAGGGCGAACGGGGCGACCTGCTGCCACTGGGCGCCGACGAACCCCTGCGCGACTGCGTTGCCGCTGCCGTCGACGTAGCGCAGCGGCTGCCATGTGCTGGGGTCGTGGACGGTCGTCGGATCAAACGGGAAGCGGATGTCCATCGGGGCATTCGCGGGTGTGTAACCCGTGTAGTCGGAGTAGGGGACGCCGGGGATGCCGCCCGGCTGGTCACCGAGTTGGTTGGCCCCATCGCGGTGGCGGAAGTCGAGCACGGCCCGGGCGGCGACGTTGCCGACCCCCGTCGGCGTCGAGGTATCGGTCGACAGGTCGCCGGGGTCGTAGCCGAGGGTCTGCATCAGGGGATCGAAGACGGACGAGATGCTGCCCGGGAACAGGTCGCAGGCCGCCCGGTAGGCTGCACAGCTGATCGCCTGCTGGATATTCGGGAGCGTGCGTTCGGCGGGTGGCAGGCGCAGCGACCCGCCGAGGCGGGTGCCGACCGCCTTGTGGTCGTAGGCGGCCCAGGCGTCGTAGATGCAGGTGTGCCCGATCGCGAGCGCTCGGGCGACCATCGGCGGGCCCAGCTTCGAGCCGCGCACCCCCTCCAGCAACGCCTCGTTCCACGAAACGACGACGCTGTCGCCCGACCTGGTCGATCCGACCCGGCGGGCGGCGGAGCCCGTCTGGGAAAGCCCTGGCAGCAGGAGGAGCGCACCGCCCACTCCGGCGGCGGCGGCGAGGAAGTGTCGGCGAGACAGGCCGACGTCTGACAGCGAAGCACGCGGATGTCCGTGGGTTGCCGGCTGTTCGTGGTGACGCGTCATCCAACACTCTGTTCCGCTTGTTCGCCATTTGCCGGGCCGGGAGGGAGGCGGTGGACGCCTCCCGCCCGGTCGTCCTTTCGCGTCCTAACGAACGTGGAAGTTCGTGCGGGCATCGCATTCTACGCCGGGAACAGGGGCCGGAACGTTGTAGTAGGTCGTGTAACCCTTCGTGGTCGCGATGCCCTCGAAGATTCCGGGCGGCGCGCCGGGTCCGTGGCAGCCGATGGTCAAGACGCCGTCGCTGCCGTCGGAGAACGCGACCCTGAGGACGGCGGTGCCGTTGACCCTCGTCCCGTGATCGATATTGTCGATGAACGGTGGCGTCGTCGGGCCTTGTGGACCCGCGTTGACCCAGCTGACCAGCCCGGTGGCCGTGTAGGTGCCGCTTCCGCCACTCGAGGTGGCCCAGGTGCCTCCTCCGGTCGCGGCGCTCGACCCTCCGCCCCCGGGTGCGACGAAGGTGCCGAACCCGGTGAGCGTGATCGTGTCGCCCCCATTAGGGGCCGTCGCAGAGGCGTGTCCGCCGGGGTTGAGGGGCCCGGGAGGCACCCCGGTCGTGCTGACGATGTCCCAGCGGACATGCTGAGCACTGCCGGAGGCCGACGACGGCAGTGCCGCGAACAGCGCCGCCGCCGTGGCGGCGAGCGTCACCAACACCCCGAGACCCCAGTAGCGTGTTCTAATTTGCATGCTGCCTCCTTTCCCAGTGGTTGATCTGCTCTTTTCTGTTGCAGTCTTTCTCTGCCCTCGGCGAGCGGGCAGGTGGCGCCGCGCAAGCCGTGCTCCGGGGATTCAGAAAGATACCACACGAGCTGTCGGAGGTTCCGGCACTGGCAGCGGCAGCATGTCCTCTAGCTGCGAGCGCGAGGATGGCGATGATGGCTGCTGGCTAGCCGTCTTATGACGTCTGCACGTACACGTTCATGCCCGACACGATTTTGTTGAAGTTGGCGATCCCGGGAACGACCGCTGTCATTCCCTCCTCGCCCGGCTGCGTCGGGTTGTCGTGCGGCGGCGGCGCCTGCGGCCCGATGACGCAAAAGACCGTAATGATCCCGGGGATCGTCAGGCTCGTTCCAGCGGGTGTTAACACCACCCGCATCTTCAGTGCACCCCCGCACGAGTCCGGCGGGGTGGTGACCCCGATCGACGGGACGACACCGCAGCCGTAGAACTGGAAGCTCAGCAGATCGGTCGCCGTCCAGGTGCCCGTGGCCATGCCCCACCGGCGACGTCGTGGGTGAATTCGCCGCTCGCCGTCACCGTCTTCGGGTGCGTCGAGAACACGCCCATGCCCGTGATTGCGAGCGTGTCCCCATTCGACGCCATCGCGACGTTCGGCACCTCGACGTGCAGCTCCCACGTGCCGCTCGCATTGTTCGGATCCGCTGTGGCGCGACCCGGTGCGACCGCGAGTAGAGCAGCGGCAGTAGCGAATGCGAGAAGTGCGGGATCGTGTCTTCATCGCTCCCCTTCGGCACTAGTTGCCTCTTATCGTGGCGGGCGCAGTCAGCCGATGCTGAAATGGCCATCAACGAGAATCTCGTGGAATGTCAGCCCGGAAACCGTCAGGACGACGGTCGCGCCGGGGCCGCCGTCGGTGATGGTCACCGTGAACGCTTGGTGCTGCCCGGCGCCCAGGCCGGTCACAGTAGCCACGCCGCGGAGCACCGCGGCGTCGCCGTTGACTTCCAACGAGCTGACCGGTCCGGTGACATACATAGCGTTGGTGGTAAACGCGCCGCTGCCCGTGCCGGTGGGCTGCGGCGGCGCCAGGGCCAGGCATTCGAAGTCTCCGCCGTTGCCGGTCGCGTGGAAGGCGACCATGGTGGTGACCGGGACCGGGCTGGTCCCTCCGGTGCCCCCTTCGATCATCGTGGTCCCCGCACCGGCGGCGCGGTGATGCACCCCGGGGGTGTCGTCGACGTGGCCGAGGCGGTTTGCGTCACGGCGGCCGTGCAGATCACCGCCGCGCCGGCGAGTAACGCCGGCCATGGATGTCGATGTCTTCAACGACAGACCGAACTCATCTGCCATCACCTCTATGTCACGAATTGGGAGAGGAACACCTGAGCCGACGGCGTGTCAAGGCGGTAGTTGAAGTTGGGGTTGGCGCCCGCGCAGAAGTGGCCGCCTCCTGTCGACACGATCGCGACAGCGACATCGTGCCCGGCGACGTTCAACAGCCGGAGACCGACGTAAGGGTGGCCGTTCCATCCGGTCGCCCGTTCGTGATCGCGGCGGCCTGATACGTGTTTGCGAGCATCAGCGCAATCACGCCAGCCGCCGAAGCGAACAGAACTTTGCGCAAACCCGACCGCAACGCGACATGGGAGCCTCCCGCGAAAAAGGGATCGATATGCGCAGGCGTCACACACAGGCGCATACCCGGGGTCTGGCTCGCGTCGAAACCGCCCCGCGCTAGTGCATCATGAGCCGCTCAAAATCCTCTTGGAATCCTCTTGGAAGCTTGACAAGCAGTAGTAGCGCTGCCCGGGCCGAGGCGGTGCGGGAAGTGGTAACCACCCGGCAATAACTGCCGCGTTCTCGTCGGCCAACCCTCCCTGCTTAACCTCCCAGATCAGCGGCGGGCAGCTTCGGAAGCTGCCCCAGCTGGCGCAGGATCTCCGAGTCCGGCGCGATCGCGACCGCCCAGCACGCGTTGGCGATCGTGGACGCGACCCAGTCGCTGTCGCCCGGGGTCGCGCGACAGGTCGGTCGTCAACTGCTGGAAGCAGTACTGCCGCCAACTGGTGCCGAGATCGTCCCAGCCCTGGGGGGCTGTGAGGGCCAGGGTGTCCCCCTGGGTTCAGCGGCGCCCCTCGCGCCGCTGACCACATCCACGAACGCGACCGCCCGAATGTCACCCCGGCCCAAGACATTTCGACCTGTGCTGTCGAAACCGCCGGAGCCCGTTCGTGAATGGTGCAGGAACCCGGCAGAAGGCTAGGGCCGATACGAAAGGATAGAAACGATGACCCGCACGACGGCAACCGGCGGAGCGAGACCATTCCGATCCGGGGTCGTCGTCCCGCTCACAACTGACCTGCCGACGTGGCGAGACCGGGTACGCCGTATCGCCAACAGCGGCTACTCGACGCTCCTGATGCCCGACGTCTCGCAATGGCGGATTTGGCGCCTCGCCCCACGCTGGCCGTCGCGGCGCCCCTGGCCGACCTGCGGGGTGGGCACGTGGATGTATGCCTCCCCGCTGCGCCCGGCTTGGAGCACCGGATGGGAAGCGCACTCGCTGTCGGTGCTCACCGACGGTCGCTTCGAGATGGGCGTCGGCACCGGCAGAGAGCTCACGGCTCAGCACATCGACGACGTCATCCTGCAGGCGGGCTCGAACCGCAACCGACCCTGGGCCACCCACAGCGCCGAAGCCGGACCGGACACGCCGACAACGCCCGTCTCAAGCAAGAACCTCGATGGGCTAACACATCACCAGACGTCTGCAACATCCCCGCGCCCGTGCTTCGACGGAGCCTATTAGCACATCGCGCTCCATCCGCAGCTCGGCGACGTCCGCGCGCGGCCGCTTCAGCTCAGCAAGATCATCGTAGGACAGACCGTCGGCGCCATTGCGGCCGGCCCGGTCACGAACAGCAGCCCGAGCGTGCCCTCGTTGATCCCAAGATCACGAGCGATCTGTCGCGATCGATTTGCCGGTCTCGTGCACCAGCCGCACGGCGCCCTCGCGGAACTCCGCGTCGAACTTCCCGTCGTCTCTCTGGCATGCCTACTCCTCATAGTGCATGCCTTCACGAAGTTGGGGGAGGTTCCGAGCCTGGTCTGGACCGGACTCGTCACAGTGTGTGGTTACGCAGCGTCTTAAG